>JAYQSP010000012.1:0-7747 GCA_038146925.1 Alphaproteobacteria bacterium | reverse complement strand
GGGACCTGGGAAGCCCATTTCCTGACGCTAGAGGCAGCGATGATCGACGCGCTGAGGGATTCCGCGAGCGCCCAAAATGCGCTATCCAGTGGAAACGGGGAATAATCCATGGATCTCGACGCCTATTTCGACGCCGAACTGGACGAGCACGACGCCGTCGTGGCGGCGACCCGCGCACTGAAAACGGAGTTCATTCGTCTTGCCGAGATCAGCGCGGCGGCGATCGACGCAGGCAACAAACTGGTGTTTTTCGGCAATGGCGGCAGTGCCGGCGATGCTCAGCATCTCGCGACCGAACTGGTGTGCCGTTACAAGGTCAACCGCAGGGCGCTGCCGGCGATCGCATTTACGACCGATACGTCGCTGTTGACCGCCGCGGCGAACGATTTCGGATACGACATCGTATTTTCGCGCCAGGTCGAAGCCCTGTGCAAACCGGGCGACGTCGCGATCGGCATCACCACGTCGGGGCAGAGCCCCAACGTCACGCTGGCGCTGGAAACCGCCCGCGAGATGAACGTGACGCCGGCGGCGTTGACCGGTAAAGACGGCGGCAAATTGGTGGGTCTCGCCGATCCGATCCTGATCGTCCCTTCGGAGACGACGGCGCGCATTCAGGAAATGCACATCACGCTGGGCCAGATGCTGTGCGATGTCCTCGAACAGAAGTGCGCCTGACATGAATGTCGCCACCCCCGAACAGGTAGCGGCGCTGACGTCCGCGCGCGTTGTGTGCGTCGGCGACGTGATGCTCGACCGTTTCGTCTATGGCGAGGTTACCCGCGTGTCGCCCGAAGCGCCGATCCCGGTCTGCCGGGTGCAGAACGAAACGGCGATGCTCGGCGGCGCCGGAAACGTGGTCCGCAATCTGGTGTCGCTTGGGGCATCGGTTGATTTGATCAGCGTCGTGGGCGACGACGACATCGCCGGCGATGTCGATCTGCTGCTGCGCGATCTCGGCGGCGTGTCGCACAGTCTGACTGTCGAGAAGGACCGTCCGACCACCAGCAAGATCCGCTACGTCGCAGGCGGCCAGCAACTTCTGCGGGCAGATCGTGAAATTACGACGCCGATATCGGACGCCATCGCCGACGATCTGGTAGCCGCGGTCGCGACCGGACTGCAGGATGCCGCGCTGGTGATAATCTCCGACTACGGCAAGGGGGTAGTGACAGACCGACTGGCATCCCGCGTGATCGAGATTGCGCGCACGGCTGGAAAACCCGCGATCGTCGATCCCAAGTCGCGCGATTTCGCGCGTTATGCCGGGGCGACGCTGATCACCCCCAATCTGAAGGAAATGTCGGAGGCTGCGGGGGGAGAGCCCGCAACCGAAGACGACATCGCCGCCGCCGCGCGGAAACTCCTGTCGGATGCGGGTATCGACACCATGCTCGTGACGCGCGGCGCCCAGGGTATGTCTCTGATTTCCGGGGATTCCGCCCATCATTTTCCGTCGCGTGCCCGCGAGGTGTTCGACGTGTCCGGCGCCGGCGATACCGTCATCGCGACGCTGGCCGCCGGTATTGCAGCCGGTCTGCCGCCTGTCGACGCGGCGCAGCTGGCCAATGTCGCCGCCGGCATCGTGGTCGGGAAAACCGGCACTGCGGTCGCCTATGCCGAAGATATCCAGGCAGAGCTCGATAAACCGGGCGACGCTTCCGGCCCGCGCCCGCCGGCGACGATCGACGCCGCGCTCGACCGTATCCGCACCTGGAAGGACCGGGGCGAGAAGGTCGGTTTCACCAATGGTTGCTTCGATCTGCTGCATCCGGGTCATGTGTCGCTGTTGTCGCAGGCGCGCGGAGCCTGCGACCGGCTGGTGGTCGGGCTGAATTCCGACGCGTCGGTCAAGCGGCTCAAGGGCGAAAGCCGACCTACTCAGTCTGAAGACGCCCGCGCCGCGGTGCTGTCGTCGCTGGAAACTGTCGACCTTGTGATCATCTTCGAGGAAGACACGCCGGAACGCCTGCTCCAGGAAATCAGGCCCGACGTGCTGGTGAAGGGCGCCGACTACACGATCGAAAACGTCGTCGGCGCTGACTTCGTGCAGGGTTATGGCGGCAAGGTGGTGCTGGCGGAAATCGTCCCCGGTTTCAGCACGACCGCGACCATCGCCCGCATGAACGCACCCTGACGGGGTGTCCGAAATTCTGACCGAACATTTATACTACGCGCTCGGCTGGGCTTCCTTCGGATTGGTGCATTCCGTTCTCGCGGCCGAATCGGTCAAAGGGCGATTGCGGCTCGGGCGCTGGCACCGGCTGGCCTATAACGGATTCGCCGCCGTTCACCTGGGCGCGATCTGGTGGCTGGGGCGGTCCCTGCTCGGCGATTCGCCGCCGCGGGGTCTGGCGCCGGAACTGCGCTGGGCCGGCGATGCGCTCACTCTGACCGGTCTGATCGTGATCGGCGTCGCGCTTCTGGGATACGATCGTGGCCGGTTTCTCGGGACGACCCAGCTTCGGCAACCCGCCGCGGCGGAAGACGAGGAACTCCGCATCGACGGGCTGCACCGCTATGTCCGTCATCCGCTCTATAGCGGCCTGTTTCTGGTCCTGTGGGGGCATGCCCAGAGCGAATTCGCGCTGACGACCGCGATCTGGGCGAGCGTCTATCTGCTGATCGGCACGTATTTTGAGGAACGCCGACTGCTTGACCGGTACGGAGAGGCCTATCGGTCTTACCGTGCGGTAACCCCGGCCTATATTCCCTGGCGGGGCAGAGCGTCAGGCGGCTAGATCTCCTGACAGCGGGCCATGCGGAAAGTCGCGCGTTCCATACAGATCCCGTGTCGCTGGGCTGCTTCCTGGACATACCAGTCGGCGCGGTCGCGCATGCGCTGCAGATCGCGCGCGATCAGCGCCCGCATGCAGGTGTAGTAAGGCTGCGTCCGTTTCCTGTATCCGGCCTTGCGGCAGTTGAGCGATGCCAGCCGGCGTTTCTCAAGAAGCGACGTCGTCGCATTCATTTCCGACATCGCGGCCGCGTTGACGTGCAGCGGCACGCGCGTCGACTTATCCGTGACGCAACCAGACAACAAAATGGCAAATACAACGCCAACCCACGCCCGAACCATGGCCCCACTCCATGATTGTTTCAGTTTGTTTCGTTATTATTGTTGTTTTTCAGTTATTTACCGGCGCAATATGACAGGGTTGCGTCGTGCATACAATCGTATTTATTACATTACGAACGATTTTTGGCCGGAGGGGGAGGACGGGTGCCGTTTTGGTTCAGCCCAACTGCCGGAGCCGGTCGCTGGCGGCGAGGGCGAACCGGATGAGCTGGCGGCGCTTGCGGTTGGCGTTCAGCTTCTTGGCCATGCTCTCGCGGCGCACCGCGGCATCGTAGGGATCGGCGACGATCAGGCCGCAGTCATCGGGCATCATTTCGACCGGGAACCCGGCGGGGACGGCAAAGTAAAACCGTTCGCAGAACGCCAGGTATTCGTGCCATTTGCGGTCCGCCCGGTAATCGGCGACCGAGCTCTTTACCTCGACGATAACGAAGTCGCCGTTGCGGTCGATCGCCATCACGTCGACCCGACGGCCGTTCGACAGCTTGAATTCGGTCAGCGTACCGAAACCGAGGCTCTGAAACATGCGGCACACGCCGCGTGTCACAAGCTGGGTCGTTTCGGGAACGTCGAGGGAAGGGAGAAGAGAACTCATGAGGAACATAACATAAACGAAGACGGAATATCCGGGCAATAAATATTGCTTGGATTCAGCAGGCGGATCCCCCATTTTTAGAAAGTAAACAGGCTTTAACCCTGTATTAGTAAGTAGGTGAGGTAGTCATCGTGGCAGATACACCGCAGCAGCACGGGGTTGCCGGCGGAATGAGCCGCCGCGCAGCGCTTGGAAGGCTCGGACTGGCCGCCACCGCGGCTTATGTTGCTCCCACCATTCTGCATCTCGACCGGACGGCAAAGGCCGTCACGCCGTCCTGCAGCAGCGGCGGCAAGGGCAATCCCTGGTGCAACAAGGGTGGGAAAACCGGCAAATAACCGCAAGCCGCCTGTCGGGAATTGTTTGAATTCTCCTGGTTGATGTACCATTTTAACCGCATAGGAGAGTTTCCTTTACGGCGAGGTTGATATGTCTGAATCGACACAGAACTCCGGATCCGGCATGACGCGGCGCAAGGCGCTGTCTCGTCTGGGGCTTGGAGTCGCGGTCGCTTATGCGGCGCCAACAGTTCTGCATCTCGACCGGTCGGCCCGGGCCGTCCAGCCTTCTTGTGCCGGTGCCGGGAAGGGCAATCCCTGGTGCAACAAGGGTGGCAGTAACAAGGGCGGCGGTGGCAAAGGCACGACCGGAAAAGGCGGGCCATAGCGCGAGCCCGACGATACCTCTGAACGGGCATCCATCTGAATGAGCGATAATACGGAACGGTTTGCGCGTGCCACGGATCTGGCCTCCGCGGGCAAACCGGACGAGGCGGCGACGCTTTTTCGCGGCATTCTGAACGAACAGCCGAAACATCTGGCCGCCGCCAAGGCATTGGCCGATCTGGTGGAATCCGGTGCGGCATCCGGCGATGCGGCCGCCGCCCGCAAGGCCGCGACCGATATCGAGACGGAAAGCACCTACAGCGTCGCAAAGACGGCACAGAACCATGGCCGGTTCGACGTGGCGATCCGGTGCTACAAGAAAATTCTCGATCTCGACCCCGAATACGGCGATGCCGTCTGGGGTCTCGCGGAGACGTCTTACGGCAACGATGAAATCGGCGAGGCGCTGCGCTGGTACCGCCGTTATGCGGAACTGTATCCCGAAGACCCGGAAGCGGAACACATGATCGCGGCGTTGGGCGACGGGCCGAAACCGCCACGCGCCAGCAACGATTACGTGCGCGAGACTTTCGATCATTTCGCCGAGGATTTCGACCGCCAGCTGCTGGAGGATCTCGAATACCGGGCACCCAAGCTGATCCATGCGTTGTTCGGCGACATCCCGGGCATGAAAACGGAAAACCTCGATATCCTCGATGCGGGCTGCGGCACCGGCCTGTCGGGCATCGATTTCAGACCCCATGCCGCGACGCTGACGGGCGTCGATCTGTCGCCCGAGATGCTGAAACGCGCGAAGAAGAGGGAAATTTACGACGATCTGCTGGAGATGGAGCTCGCCACCTGCATGCGGGATCGGCCCGGGTCTTTCGATCTGATCGTTGCCGCGGATGTGTTCTGTTATATCGGCGATCTGGCGGAAACGCTGGCGGCGGCCCGGATTGCCCTGCGGCCCGGCGGATATCTGCTGTTTTCGGTCGAAGCCCAGTCCAGGCGCGGCTATGCGCTGACCGGGTCCGGCCGCTATGCGCACAAACCCGCATATGTCCGCAAAGCGGCGCAATCCGCCGGGTTCCGGGAAGCCCTCGGTCGCACCGAAACCCTGCGGATGGAATACGGAGAGCCGGTCAAAGGCTACCTGACGGCGCTTCAGAAGCAGGCCTGACCGTCCGTCGAACTTAACTTTCGGTTAGAATTTTATCGATACCATCCGCCCATTACCAAGGGCTGCGAAACGCTCCGCGGCCGGTCAGAAAGTCGGATGCGAAACATGAAGACCTGTCTTGTCGTGGACGATTCCAAAGTTGTACGGATAGTCGCCCGAAAAATTCTCGAAGAGCTCGGTTTCTCCGTTGTCGAGGCGGAGGGCGGTCAGGTCGCGCTCGACAAAAGCATGGACTCCACGCCCGATGTCGTGCTGCTGGACTGGAACATGCCGGTGATGTCGGGGATCGAATATCTGCAGGCGCTGAGGGTCACCGAAGAAGGCAAGAAACCGGTTGTCGTGTTCTGTACCACTGAAAACGATATCGCCCACATCCAGGAAGGCATCGCCGCCGGCGCCAACGAATACATCATGAAGCCGTTTGACAGCGATATCATCCAGTCCAAGTTCGCCCAGACCGGAATGCTCTAAGCTCCGTTCTCCGCTCTCGCGGCTTTGTTTTTTTACTCGCCCTCGGCCGATTTCGGCGCGGCTGCCGGATTCCACTGACCGCGCCGCATGCGGTTGACCGTCCGCTGCTTGAACAGACCTGCCTTGAAAAAGGGCTCGTTATTCGCAAACGCGTCGGCGGCGGCGCGGTTCGGCACGTTGATTACCAGCAGGCTGCCGGTGCGAGCATCCGAATCGTCGGCAAGCGTCGCACCGCCCAGCACCAGAATATCTTCGTGCGCGGCAAGATAGGCGAAATGCTCGGGCTTGGTTTCGGCGCGGATGCGGTCGGCGTCAGGCCCGTCGACGCCGTGGATCATGTACAGCAAAGGAATTCTCCCAAAAACAACCCCGCAGCGGATACCGCTGCGGACCGTAGTCTAACAGGTTATGTCCGAAAATCAGGCGCTGGCGGCACGCATGATCTTCAGGATTTCCGTTGCCGGAACGCCCTGCTTTTCCCATTCCGCGACGACGGCGCGCTCAAGCTGGTTCAGCATGCCGGTAGCCTTTCGGATTTCCGCATCGGGCAGCTGGATCAGGCTGTACGATTTGGATTCCGCCAGGAACGACATGCCCGTTTGATGCTCGACGTCGCGTTCCGTTTCCACTCTTTGCTCCACTCTATTGGCATTGGCGAATTTGCTGATTGGTCAGCAAATTTTTAGGGCTAATAGCGCGGACTGGTGGCATTCTGCCAATGATTAATATGCCTGACGGGCTTCGAGCTAGAGGAAAACGGCGATGAACCACGCTTCGCGATTTGTCCATGCGGACGGTATGACCGTCTATACCGACATTCTAAAGCCCGGCGAAGATGTCGGAAAACTGCCGGTCGTGATGATTCACGGCGGCGGGCACAGCGGCGCGTGCTACCTGCTGACGGCGGACAACCGGCCGGGCTGGGCGCCGCGTTTCGCGGCGGCGGGATATCCCGTCTGGTTGCCCGACTGGCCCGGCTGCGGGCGCAGCGGCGACGTGCCGTACGAAGAACTGACGGGCAACCGCGTCTGCGACGCGCTGGGCGCCGTGCTCGAACAAGCTGCCGCCGCGTCGCTCACTGGCAAAACCGTTGTGATGACCCATTCCATGTCCGGTGCGATGGGCTGGAAGCTCGCCGAGAAAAAACGCGGCCTGATCGAAAAGCTCGTCGCCGTCGCCCCCGGCCCGCCCGGCAATATCCAGCCGGAAGCCACCGTGGTTGCGGAAACCGGCGACGCCGTCACGGTGGAATCCTTCGGCATGCAGCGGACGCTGTATCGCGACCGCGTCTACGCCGGCGGGATGGGATTCGTGACCCACAAGCTGATCGGAAAATCGACCCGCTTCCCCGACGGCGCGCTGGATATGTATGCTGGGCACATCGCGGGCGTGCCGCCGCGGCTTCTGTACGAACGCCAGAACATCGGCGGCAGCCAGCTGAAGATCGAAAACCCGCGCACATTCGAGGGCCTGCCGGTGATGGTGTTCACCGGCGAGTTTGATACCGACCATCCGAAGGACGTCGACGGCGAAATCGCCGAATGGCTTCGCGGTTCTGGCGCCGCCGTCGATTTCTGTTGGCTGCCCGACCACGGCATCGGCGGCAACGGGCACATGCTGATGATGGAGGAAAACTCGGACGATCTGGCGGATTTGATTATCGACTGGGTGGGGTGAGGGCGCCGCGGTCGCGGAATCGACATGGAACGCTTCGTGTTCTAAGTATTCGGCACAGGCGCAAACCCTAAGACTGACAATCATGACCGCGAACGACAAAGACACCGAGGACGAAGATCAGAAGGAAGACACGCCCA
>JAYQSP010000011.1:0-1389458 GCA_038146925.1 Alphaproteobacteria bacterium | reverse complement strand
GCGATGGTCGGGCATGCAGCCGCGAATTGCGCGCATCGCCCCCGGCGATGGCGTCAGCCTGCGGCTGTGGCGCGCTTCTTCGGCGGCGAATCTCGGCCGCGAGCTCTTTTCCCTGCCAGTTCGGCGCGCGCGAGAGATCGCCTTGCCGAAGACCTCCCGCGGCTGCTTTCGTCTCGTGCGTAGATCTGCCGGGTCGGCGAGGATCGGATCAGCATGTCCCGGTACTCACCCTTCGCTTCGGCCGGCTTGGTATACGTTTCCATTGATCGCTCCCATTCGTGAATTCAATTCGCATCCGCCGGCGGGCTTCTTCGCGGCCGCTTTCGGCGTTTCGGCGCTGGACATTGGCGAAGGTTAAAATATAAATCAAATCGCTATCTTTTATATCGCTCATCGGCATGACGAATATCCGAAACGTCGATCTGAACCTCCTCGTCGCCCTCGACGTGCTCCTCGACGAGCGCAGCGTGAGCCGGGCCGCAGAGCGCCTCAATCTGTCCCAGCCGGCGGTCAGCGGCACGCTCAAAAGGCTGCGCACGACCTTCGACGATCCCCTCTTTGCGTCCGCACCCAGCAGGGCATCCGGCCGACCCAGCGGGCGCTAGAGCTGATCGGCCCGGTAAAAGCGGTGCTGCGCGACATCGACACCCTGCTGTCGGCGGCCGATTTCCGGCCCGACCGGGCGACGGACGCTCTTACCGTCGCGGCGACGGACTCATGCCCAGATGACACGGCACCGCTGATCCGCGAGGCGCTACCGGCTGGCGCCCGGGACCCGCTTCTGCCGTGGTCTCCACCGACGTCCGCGAGATGCCCTGCTGGAGCAGTCTCGAGCGCCAGGAGATCGATTTCGCCGTCACCGTGCCGGGAATGGCGCCCGCCGGCGTCCATGCGATGGAGCTGTTCCGCGACCGCTGCGTCTCGCGGAAGCGCTCCGCCAGCGACTCATCCCCGATGCGTCGGGGCTTCCGCTCGATCTCGCCCGGTTCTGCGCGCTCGTGGGACCATGTGCTGGTGACGCCGTCGAGCGACGGGTTCCGCGGCCCGGCGGACGATGCGCTGAAGCGTCTCGGACGGGAAACGCCGGGTCAGTATTTCGGTGCCGACTTTCCTCAGCCTGCCGGCGATCCTGCAGGAGACGGATTTCACTGCGGTCGCGCCGGAACGGTCCTTGTTGCATACGCTCATATGCGCTGCGATCTTCCCGACGCCGTTCGAGCTGCCGGAGTCGATGCTCGCGCTCTGGCACGAGCGCACGGCGCGCTCCCCCGCCCATATCTGGATACGGAACGGATATCGGGGATCGCGACGCAACTCAGCGGCCGGCTGGGCCTGCTCCTACCTCAGAGCGGTTTCTTCGGAATAGAGCCGCATCGGTGCGATCTGGCCGCCGTCCATATGGCCGAGCTGGATCGCGAGACGGTAGAGCGACGTCGCGACCCGGTCATCTGGCATCGGCGTCCGTGAGACGCGCCATATCGCAGGCGATGTTCATGTCTCCTTCATCAAGGATCGCGGCGGATGCCGGGTCCGGAATAGTCGGCCCCGCCATCCGCCGGCCATGATCCTGCAGGACGGTCGAATCCGCCCAGCCGCCCTTGAGCGCGTCGGGAAGTGCGGCGGCCTTGAGCCCGAAATTCTGGCGAACTTGAGGGCCTCGGCGATCGCGCAGATCTCGGCGCCTATGATCAGCTGGTTGCACACCTTCGTCGCCTGGCCCGATCCGACCGGACCCATGTGCGTGATCTGCTTCGAATAGGCCGGAAGACCTGGGCGTAATCGGCACGCTGCCGCCCGCCATCACGATCAGTTCGCCGCGCTTTGCGCCGCCCGGCCCGCCCGAGACCGGCGCGTCGACCCAGGTCATGCCGTTTTTGCCCTGCAGCCGCGCCGCCCACTCGCGCGTGGTCATCGGGTGGATCGTCGAATGGTCGACGAGGAGCTTCCCCGCCCCGGCCGCGCCGGAGAGTCCGTCTTCGCCGAACACGACCTCTCCCACGGCCTTGTCGTTGGAGACGCAGAGCAGACAGCGTCGCAGGCCTCGGCGAGCGCGCGCGGGCTCTCCGCCCATGCAGCGCCGGCGTCGAGCGACGGCTTGCTGCGTTCCTTCGAACGTCCCCAGACCGAGATGGCGAACCCCGCCTTCAGCAGATGGCCGCACATTGCCCCGCCCATGGTGCCGAGACCGATGAACTGATGCGCGTTTCCGGCATGTCTTCCCCTATCTTGCGAGGTGCCTCCGCGAACCCCGGCGGCGCGGTGGGCCGCCGCGTTTATTACGCGTTTCATTATTGCTCTTCAGCCCGTCAATTTATCAGAGCGCGAAACAATTTGCCGCTTTCTCTCCCATGGGCGAGCCGGTAAGTTTCGGCCACTGAATCCAGGGATGAGGACCGAAAATGGCCAAGCTGACACTCGACCAGGCGCAGATCATCGTCGAAAAGGCGCTCGCGAAGGGCAAGGATATGAAGCTCAACCCGCTCACCGTCGCGGTCGTCGACGACGGCGGCCACCTCAAGGCCTTCGCGCGCTCCGACGGGCCCGGCGCGGCGCTCCGTCCCCAGATCGCCACGGGCAAGGCGTTCGGCGCCGTCGGCATGGGCCGGTCCTCGCGCCAGCTCGGCGCCATGTTCCAGGAGCGTCCGCACTTCGGCGCGGCGCTCGTCTCCGCCTCGGAAGGCCGCATGATCCCGGTTCCCGGCGGCGTGCTGATCAAGAACGGCGACGAGGTCGTCGGCGCAGTCGGTGTCAGCGGCGACACGTCCGACAACGACGAGATCGCGGCAGTTGCCGGGATCGAAGCGGCGGGGCTCACGGCGGTCGTCTGACGTCGCACACTCAAAACGAAAGAAAGAAAGCGTAACCGAATGTCCCAGGCGGCAGTCCTGTCCGAGGCTGAGATTCATCGGCGCGACAAGCGTCACGACGCTGATCGGCATTCTAATGGCGCGAGCCATTTCTACCAGCTCGCCCTTGCCGCCGCTGTTCGTCCCGATGAACGCGAGCCACGGCTTCACCTTCAAGGAGCTCGGTATCCTGACCGCGGCGTTTTACATCACGTCCGCGATCTTCCAGCCGCCGTCCGGCTTCCTCGTCGACCGCTTCGGCGCGCGTCGTCCTTCTGGGCGGCCTCGGGGCTGATGTCGGTCTCGACCGCGCTGGATGGGGCCTGCCCTACTACCCGGTGCTGTTCGTCCTCTCGGTTCTCGCGGGCGCTGGCAACAGCGTCTTCCATCCCTGCGACTACAGCATCATGAACGCGACGATCAGCGAGAAGCGGATTGCGCGCGCGTTCAGCTATCACATGTTCGGCGGTTATATCGGCTATGCGGCGGGGCCGCTCGCCATGACCGCGATCGGCACCGCATACGGGTGGCAGGTCGCGATCACGCTCGCCGGCCTCGTCGGCCTCGTGATCTTCGCCAGCCTGTGGGGCGGCAGCCGCGACTTCCGCGACAGCCGGCACGAACGCAGCGAGAGCGGCCGCAAGGAGGAATCTCTCGGGCAGAGCCTCGGAGCGCTTTTCCAGGCGCCCATCGTGCTCTGCTGGTTCTTCTTCCTCATCGTCGCCATGGGCCAGATCGGCCTGCAGACCTTCTCGCCGACGCTGATGGAGAAGATTTATTCGTTCGACCTCAAGATCGGCGGCGCGTTCGTCACGGTCATGCTGTTCGGCGTGACGGCCGGCGTGCTCACGGGCGGCTATATCGTCGAGTATTTCAAGCGCCCCGACCGCATCGTCACCGTCGGCTACCTCACCGCCGTGGTCGCGATCCTGGCGATCTGGCGCATCGACCTGCCGCAGGTCGTGCTCTATGCGGTCTATGCGCTGATCGGCTTCATGTACGGCATCGCCTTCCCGTCGCGGGAGCTGCTGGTGCGCGCCGCCACGCCGAAGGGCGCGTCGGGGCGCGTGTTCGGGTTCGTCTATTCCGGCATGGACGTCGGCTCGGCGATCACGCCGGTGCTGTTCGGCTGGTTCGTCGATACGGGCATCCCGCGCTCCGCGTTCCTCTGCGTCGCCGTCTTCTGGGTCTCGGCGATCGTCATCATCCGCATGACGAACGTCGCCTCGCAGCGGCGCGCCGCCGTACCCGCCGAATAGGAAGGCCGCCCGGACGCAGTCCGCCGCCTCGTCGAACGCCGCCGCGACTTCCGCGTGATGAGCGTGGTCGGCGTCTGCCATTTCTTCAGCCACTTCTACCAGTTCGCGCTGATCCCGCTGTTCATCCTGATCAACCGGCACGAGGGCTACAGCTTCGAGAGCCTCGGCCTGCTGATCACCGTCTTCTTCATCGCCTCGTTCTCGCTCCAGATCCCGGTCGGCTTCTTCGTCGACAAGTTCGGCGCGCGCACGATCCTGATGACGGGAATCGGGACGATGGCGACGGCAACGATGCTCTACGGCCTGTTTCCGTCCTACGGCACCATGGTCGTCTTCGCCGCCCTGGCCGGGATGGGCAACAGCGTCTTCCACCCGGCGGACTACAGCATCCTTGCCGCATCGGTCACGAAGCCGCGCCTCGGGCGCGCCTTCAGCATCCACAATCTCGGCGGCTTCGTCGGCTATGCCGTCGCGCCCCTCACCATGGCGGCGCTGGGCGAGGCCTACGGTTGGCAGACGGCGCTGATCGCCGCGGGGATCGCGGGCCTCCTCGTCATGCTGGTCTCGATCGTTCTCAGCGGCGACTTCCGAGACTCTTCCCACGCGCGGCGCGAGGTCGCGGTGAAGAACTCGCTCGGCCAGGACCTCCGGATGCTGATGGCCCCGGCGCTCCTCCTCTGCATCCTGTTCTTCGCCCTTCTCGCGGGCGGTCAAGTGGGCGTGCAGTTCAACGCAGACAAGGTGTTCAACGTCGCCCACGGCATCCCGCTCCTGATCGGCAACAGCTTCGTCACCATCTTCGTCGTCGGCGCGATCTTCGGCGTGATCGGCGGCGGCATCGTCGCCGACCGCAAGGAGGATCCGCTGAACGTCACGTTCCTCAGCTTCCTCGCATCGAGCCTGATGGTCGTGCTGCTGTCGCTCACGCCGCCCTGGATGCCGGCGGTCTATGCGCTGATCGCCGCGGCGGGTTTCTTCTTCGGCTTCGGCTTCGCAGCGCGCGACCTCGTCGTCAGCCGCATCGCGCCGCCGGAGGCGAGCGGCAAGGTCTTCGGCTTCGTCTTTCGGGTCTCGACATCGGCTGTGCCATCGTCCCCGCCATATACGGATATCTGCTCGATGTCGGCCGCCCGCTCGTCGTGTTCTACATCGCGGCTGTGCTGATCTTCCTGTCTGCCTTCTCCGTCTACGCCGCGGGGCGCAGCGTATCGCCGCGCCGGGTCCGGGCCGGCCCGTAGGCGCTTCCTTGAACGGCATCTTCTTTGCCATCGTCCTCTTCTCCTTCCCTCGCAGCCGCGTGGCGTCAGCTGACCTGCGCGCCGGCGGGCAAGGATGCGGTCTCCCCGATGCAGGCGCTCGCCAACGGCATGGTCGAGACCGCGGGCAGCTCGGTCACCCTCGCCATCGGCCTGGTCGGCGTCATGGCCCTCTTCCTCGGCCTGATGAAGGTCGCGGAGGAAGGCGGCATCCTCCGCATCATCGCGAAGACGATCCGCCCCCTCATGGTCCGCCTGTTCCCGGAGGTCCCGGCGCATCACCCCGCCATGGGCGCGATGATCATGAACATGTCGGCGAACGCGCTCGGTCTCGGCAACGCGGCGACGCCCTTCGGCATCCGCGCGATCCAGGAGCTCGACAATCTGAACGCCCACAAGGGCACGGCGAGCAACGCGATGGTGCTGTTCCTCGCGATCAACACCTCGAGCGTCACCCTGCTGCCGACCGGCGTCATCGCGCTCCGCGCTGCGGCGGGATCGACCGATCCGGCGGGCATCCTGCCGACCACCCTGTTCGCGACCGTATGCTCGACGACGATCGCGATCCTCGCCTGCCTGTTCCTCCAGCGCCGCTGGAAATCGGCGGCCGACGTGACGCCTGAGCGCGAAACCGAACAGGCGATGCCTGCCGGCGCGGCAGAGATCATTCCGAGGCGGCAGAAGCCTCCTACCCGGCCTGGATCTCAGCGCTGGCCCTCGCCGGCATCGTCGCGCTGATCCCGATCACCATCCTGTTCGGCCGCGAGATATCGCCCTGGATCATTCCGGGACTGATGGTCGCGCTCCTGGGCTTCGGCGTTGCCAAGAAGGTCAGGATCTACGAGGCGTTCATCGAGGGCGCGAAGGACGGCTTCAACGTCGCCATCCGGATCATCCCCTATCTCGTCGCGATCCTCGTCGCGGTGGGCATGTTCCGGGCGAGCGGCGCGCTGGATGTCATGATCGCCGCCATCGGTCCCCTGACCTCGCTCGTCGGCATGCCGCCCGAGGCGCTTCCGATGGCACTGTTGCGGCCCCTGTCGGGCTCCGGGGCCTACGGCGTCCTGGCCTCGATCATCCAGGACCCCGCGATTGGGCCGGATTCCTATGCGGGATATCTCGTCAGCACGATCCAGGGCTCGACCGAGACGACGTTCTACGTCCTCGCCGTTTACTTTGGCGCGGTCCAGATCCGGCGAATAAGACATGCCCTCGTCGCCGCGCTGTGCGCCGATTTCGCGGGCATTGCCGCCGCCGTCTTCATCTGTTTGCTGCTTTACGGATAGGCCCCTTACCGGGCCTACGAAAAGAGCGGAGCCAACACCTGCGCCGGTTTTACCGGCTCCGCCCAACGCAAAGGAGTACAGGGAGGCATTGGTGGGACAACCAAAACGACTTCCTTTGCGGCGCATCCGCCACGCGGCAAGGGAGAGAACCACGCGGCAATTCGTGAATACCGGATACAGTATTCATGCAAACAGTATTATCAGGTTTCACTATAATCGCACAGACAAACCAACCCTCTTCTTGAGGGGGTGATCTCGTTCTGATTCCATCTTTAAAGACAGTCGATTACGCGAAGTCTGCATACAAACCGAAACAACTGACTCGAATCGATCTGCCGTCGTCAACTGCTATCGCAGTACGAAATTGAATGCCCCCTTGACCTGGGCTCCGTCGCCGTCGTCTCGACCATAGTCGCGGCCCTCTTTCGCGGCGACGCTTCCGAGACGCGAATACACGAAGTCCTCGTCGTTCATCGAATGACCCGGAAGGTAGATCTGGGTGGTGAGGCGTCGTCCATTCGGCGCGACAAGCCGGGCGTGAATGTGGGCGTCCGTCCGCCGTACGGGCACCGGGACGATGGTCCGAATTGAAGGCGCTGTCACCGTTCGCAATCGCGACCCCGTAACCCTGGAACCGGGGATCGATGCCCCGCTCGCCCGACGAGGCGGAATGCAGATATCGTCCGTCCGCGTCGGACTGCCAGATCACGATTTTCGCGCCGGCCAGCGCCGCACCATCCACGGTCAGCACACGCCCCGTCAGGGCAAGAGGCGTGCCGCGTGCACGGGCCGCGTGCCCAGCGATACGCGTCAGGTCGCTGTCGGTTTCGACCGGCATGCGATCGGGAAAAAAGGGCCCCTCGGTCGAGGCGGGTGTCGGAAGGCGTTGCGAGGCTGCCGCCAGGCCGATGCGAGGAACGCCGAAGACGTGAAATGAAGCTTCGTCTGTTCATGGACCGCCTGGAAATTGCGCCTTTTTCCTGGCACGTGCGCGGCTTGTTCTTTCCGTCGCCCGCTGCGGCCGCAGCGATTTGTTAACCATTAATGCGAAATGTTGCGATTTTTTCGATCTCGCCATTGAAATTGGTGATCTGGGGCGTCATATTACTGAACAGGCAGGCGGCGCAAGTCGCCATTGGGTGTAGTGTACGGGTAGAAGCTTTTTCATGAACGCGCATGCGATCAATACGACGCCTTTCGCGCTCGGCGGCCTCATTCTTTCGGGTTGGGTTCTCGCCGGCGTCGCAATCCGCCGCACGCTCGGGGCGCTGTAAGCCCCCGGGGCTTTAACCGCACCCCCTCCCGGTCCGCCGATTAGCCATTCTTAAATCTTTTACGGACAGATTGCCTCAGGATCCAGGCTCCTGTGGTGAGATTCGGCTGTTCGTATAAGGTGGACCGACAGTGAAATTCGACGATGTGAGACTGTTCCTGTGCGATCCTCGCCTGCAGATCAGGCCGAGCCTTCGCATGGCCCTGAACGATGCGGGCATCAGGAACAAGAACATCTGGGAAGGAAACGACCTCGAGGCGATCGAGATGGCGGTCGCGGACCCGAACGGTCCGGACATCATCATCTGCGACGTCACCGAGAACACCGATCAGGCGTGCCAGATCTTCAATGCAATCCGGCATAACGAGCTCGGCACCAATCCGTTCATCTGCATCATCGCCGTGGCGTGGTCGCCGAACCACGCCCTGGTTTCCAAGGTGATCGATTCCGGTGCCGACCTTCTCGTCGCCGCGCCGATCTCCCCTGCCCTGATCCTCGACCGCATCGGTTCGCTAGTGCACAGCCGGAAGCCCTTCGTCGTAACCAGCGACTATGTCGGGCCCGACCGCCGGATGCTCCAGGAACACGGGGCCAAGACCGAGATCGAGAAGATCGAGGTTCCGAATTCTGCTCCGCGACAAGGCGCTCGGCCAGTCGATCCCGACAAGATCCGCGCCGAGATCGAAGCAACCCGCGCCAGCATCAACGACCAGAAGATCGACCGCCAGGCGCTGCAGCTCTCCTTCCTCGCCGACATGGTCGTTCAGGAGGTCGAGAGCGGCGCGAAGAAGATGGACCGCGACCGCCTTCCGCAATCTCGTCAAGGGTCACCAACGAGCTCAAGATGCGCGCGTTCTCCGCCGGCGCGAAGGAGCTCGAGGAAATCTGCGTCGCCGTGCGCGAGGTCATCCAGCGCATGGTGAAGTCCCAGGGCGACATCAAGAAGAAGGACATCGAGCTGCTCACACAGCTTTCGCTCGCCGTCCGCGCCGCCGCGCGCCCGACGTCGGGCAGCCGCGAAGCTGCACGACATCACCTGACCGTCGTCGGCGTCCAGGCCGCCGGCTAGCTCACTTTCCGACCGGTCAGGTGCGGCGGTCCGCGAAACGCGGTGCCTTCACGCTGGACCTGAATTCTTCGCCAGCGTTCCTCGTCTCGAGGGATCGGCGATGTCGGGCGTGACCCGAACACCGTCTTCGTACGCTCCGAAAGCGCCGCCGAGACCGATGCCGCGTCGCAGCCCGGCCGCACCTCGACCGACAGCGAGAACCGGTCGGTGCCGTCGGCGGCGGTAACCAGCTCCGCCTTGAAGTCGTTGATTTCCGGAATGTCGAAGACGAAGTCCTGAACTCCTGCGGTTGATGTTGACGCCCCGGATCTTGAAGAAGCCGGCCAGTGCGGTGCGCGTGGCGGATCACCGGGAACACCGAGAAGCCCGACTTCGTCTTGCCGCTACGCTGCCACGTGACGATGTCGCCCGAGTTCCAGCGCAGGAACCCCGCCCCGTTGTTGCTGTTGAAGAGCGGCGTCATGACGAAGACGCCGGGCCTGCCCTCGCCCACCGGCTTCATCGTGTGCTCGTCGAGCACCTCGACATGGGCGAGGTCGGTCCAGATGTGGAACCCGTCGCGCGCCTCGCTTTCGGCGCCCATCATGCTGCACTCGGTCATGCCGAAGCAGTCGTAGACCTCGGCCCCCCATTCGCGTTCGAGCTTCGCGCGCTTCGACGCCGAAACCGGTTCGGCCGTGCACAGGATGCGGTCGACGGAGCCCTTCGCGAGGTCGATCCCGTTCGCCGCCGCGAGGTTGGCGAGGTGGAGGCCGTAGCTCGACATGCCCATCCAGACGGTCGGCTTCATGGTGCGGATCAGTTCGAGCTGGATCGCCGACGGCAAGCGCCGCGCCGGAGCCGCCCCAGACCGCGCCGATCCCCATGTGGCGCGCCGCACGCGCCCACATGTGCCCGCCGGGTGGATGCCGAGCGGAAACGAGATGTGCGCGAGGTTGCCGGGGCGTTCCCGTGCACTCGAAGGTGCGCGTGAAGCCGACCATGTTGTAGCGGATGTCCTCGTAGGTCTTCGGATAGAACAGCGGCCGGCCCGTGCTGCCGCCGGAACGCCAGTACTCGCAGATGTCCTCGCGCCGGGCGGTGCAGAAATCCTCGTAGAACGCCTCCACGGACATCTCGCGGAGCTGGTCCTTGTCGAGGATCGGGATCTTCGCCCATTCTTCCGGGTCGTCGAGCTTCGCCGGGTCGATGTGGTCGAGCTTGCCCCTCCAGAATTTGGCCCGCTTGGCGTTCTCGAAAGCGACCGGCTTGCGCTCGCGCTGGATGCGTTCGATCGCCTCGGGCGACTCCGGAAGCCGAAGCGGCAGGTCCATCGCCGATCCGCTCATTGGCGGGTTCCGGGGCCGAGCGCGCCGATCCAGCGCTGCTGCTGCGTGCAGTCGCCCGGCAGGTCGCCCGCCTTCTCTTTCGCGCCCATGGCCTTGAGCCGCGCGCGCTTCTCCGGCGTGTCCTCGGCGATCTCGGCGAGCGCGTCGCCCAGAAGCCGCTCGTAGTCCGCGCCGATCGGGCAAACGTCCTGGCAGCGTCGGCAGCCGGTGACGACGCCGGAGCCGCGCAGGATGCTCTGCCACAGGTTGAACGAGTTCTCCGAGCGGACCAGCGCCAGCTTCTTCATCGGGTCCGGCTCGTCGAAAATCGCTTCCAGATGGTCCGTGAGCTGGGCGAAGCCGTGGGGCGAGCGGAAGGTGTCGCAGGCCTGCCAGTCGCGCGACCAATGGCCGACCACGTCGCCCGGACAGGCGCTCAGGCACCGTCCGCACTCCGGTCCTTTGCAGAGGGCGTCTTTCAATGGCGCGTCGGTCTCGCAGTCGACGCTGCACATCACGGCGGTCAGCATCACCCGCGGTCCGTATTCCGGCGTCAGCAGCTGGAGATTGAGCCCGAGCGTGCCGAGCCCCGCCTCCACCGCGGCGTGGTTGAGCGACAGCAGCGTCGTCAGATGCTCGTCCGGGTCGTTCCTGTAGGCCCAGGGATCGACATGGGTCGGCGGGATGATGATCGCGGGATAGCCCTGGTCCTCAAGCCAGTAGACGAGGCCGAGCGAGGCCTCCTCCAGCATCGTGATGGTGAGCTCGTCGTTGTAGTACTTATGGCGCTCGTCCCAGCGCGCGATGCGCGTGCTGCCGCTGGTGTAGCGCTTGGCGAGGACGATGATCCGGCCGCCGTCGTGATCGGTGATGTCGGACGGCCGCTTGTCGAAGCCGGGCGGCGGGTTCTCCTCGAGCGCGGCGCCGTCGGCGATGCCGACGAGGTCGGCGCCGCGCGCGCGCGCCTTCGCCTTGATGTCGGCCGCCGTCACCGGCGACTGGAACGCGGATACCATCAGCCCTGCTCCCCTGCGGCGGCCTTCGCCGCCTCTTCCTTCTCGCGCTGCAGCTTCTTGAACTCCTGGAGCTGGCGCGCGACCATTCCCTTGTAGCCCTCAGGCCCGACCCAGCGGCTGTTCCACTCGTTCAGCCCGTCGATCGGATCGCCGTTCTTGCGCGCTTCCTTGAAGCCGCGCGCCTTCTCGACCTTCTCCGGCGTTTTCTCCGGGATGACCTTCTGCACCTCGGCGAGATGCGCGTGATAGTCGTTGCCCACGGGGCAGACCGCGAGGCAGCGCGGGCAGTCGCCGAACGAACCGACGACACGCAAGAGCCCCTGCCAGAAGCCGAACATCGCGCGGTCCTTCAGGAGATCGCGCTGCTCCGCTGGTGAAGCCTTCAGGTACTCGCCCCAGAACCGCAGAATGGTGGCGAAGCCGAACTCCTGGGCCTCGGTCGCGCAGTTCCGCTTGTCGATGCCGAAGTGGCGCACCGCATCCGACGGGCAGGAATAGAGGCAGCGGCTGCAGGATTCGCCGATGCAAACCTGCTCGGTGATGCGCTCGTCGGGCGCGATCTCGGCCTCGGTCAGGATACCAGTGAGATAGATCCGGGGCACGAACTCCGGCGTCAGGATGTTGACCTCGAGCCCGAAGGTGCCGAGCCCGGCCTCGATACCCAGATGGCGCGTGCTCAGCCTTCCGTAGCTCGCGTTCTTGTAGCTCCAGTCGGTTTCCTGGGCCGCGGTGACGAACGACGGATAGCCCTCGTCCTCCATCCACTGGGCGATGTTGTAGGCGGTCTTGTCCATCGCCCGCAGCACCAGCATGTCCATGTACTGACGGGGATGTTGGTCTTGGCGCGGAAGGCGCTGACTGGATGCGCTTGGCGATGACGATGACGCTCTTAGCGTAAGGAGAAATACGGTCCGGCGTCTGCGGCCATTTGGGATCGGGCGGGAACGCGTTGAGCGTCGCCGCGCTCGCGATGCCGACGAGATCGGCGCCAAAGGCCTTGGCCTTCTCCTTGACCAGTTCGGGATCGAGATCGGTGCTCATGACGGGCAAGCCTGTCATAGAGGTTCCGCCGCGACAACAGGCTACGAGTCCCATTGAATCATGGTACAGTCGGACATGCCTCCCGCTACCCGAAAATCGACTGTTATCAAGCGCTTGAAGACGACGGGCGCGGCGACCAGGGCGGCGATCCGCACGTCGCCGGACTCGATCCGCACCCTTGCCGCGCGCTACGGCATCGATCCGAAGACGGTCGCGAAGTGGCGCGCGCGGCCGGACGGCGCCGACCTGCCGCGCGGGCCACGGCACTGGGGCTCGACCGTGCTGACGCACGCCGAGGAGGCGATGTGCGTCGGTTTCCGCCGGCATGCCATGCTGCCCCTCGACGACTGCCTCTATGCGCTTCAACTCAAACTGCCGCATCTCACGCGGTCTGCGCTCCACAGGGCTTTATCTGCGCCATGGCGTCAGCCGTCTGCCCGGCAGCGGCGATGCCCCGGCCGAAGGCGGGATCGGCGACTTCTACATCGACAGCGCGGCGGTCCGGACACGCGACCGGATTTCCCAGATCTTCATCGCCTTCGACCGTACAGAGCCGCTTCGCGTCCGCTGACATCTTCGAATCGGAAGCCGTTGAAAACGGAGAGAGTTTCTCTCACGGCTTGTCGAGGCGACGCCCTATGCCATCACGGCGGTGCGGACCGGGGACGGCGCCTCGTTCGTGGCGTCGGTGGAAGGAGTTCCCCATCCGTTCGTCGCCGCCTGCGATGCGGCCGGCATCCGCCATACGGTCGTCGCGTCGGACGACCCCTGGGCGATCGGCCGCTACCGTACGCCCCGTGCGCCATCCCGGCGGCCGCGGCGTTCCGGCCTATGCCGATCCGGCGGCGCTCGCCGAGCATTATCTGGCGTTCTTCGACAGCTACAACTTCACGCGTCGGCTCAAGACGCTGAACGGCCGGACGCCGTACGAATATATCTGTGAAGTATGGCACCGGAAGCCCGAGCTTTTCCGCGTTTCGCCCGAAATCCACCGGCCCGGAATGCATAACAGACGGCAGGCCTGATCCATCCTTCCCGTCACGTTTCTTTGATCGGGCGGAGGATTTCAACCACTTGTCTTCCGATTAATGTCGCTTATCTAGCGGGCATGGAAAACGGCCCTTCGAACGCCAGTCGGACCGCCTCAAGGGCGCCCTGATACTGGTTGCGATCGTATTCGCCCTCCTCGTCGTCTCCGGCGGGCCGGACGGAACGTCGGCCGGTACGCAGGAGGTGTTCTCGCCGGTCGTGACCACCCCGGCAATCCGAGTTGGGATTTCTAGGGCGCGATCGCCTCAGGTTCGGGCGCCTCCGGCCCGCCGTAACGCCGCACCTCCTCGCAGATTCTGATATCGTAACGGGCGAAGATGCGCTCCCGGCCCTCCCTCATCGCCTCGCGGTGCCGCGGATCGCGCGTCCAGCGCATCAGGGCTTCCTCGTCGTCCCAGTAGGACACCGTGCTCCCGCGCCCGTTGCCGGAGATGTGGGCATAGCTCTCCTTCCCGGAAGCCCTCGATCTCGCCGACGATCGGCAGCAGCGTCGCCAGCCATTTCTGCTGGTCGGCCTCCCGTCCGGGCAAAACCTCGAATTCGATCAGGCAGATAATCATGGAGCCCCCCTCAAATACGCGGCAGTCCGGAACATGCGGCCATTGTCCCGAACGTCCCGCCATCGTATTTAGACTACGGATTTTACATAGAATTGTTCATGGCGGGCTCTCAGGGAACAGACACGACGGCCGCAACCGGGGCGAAAACCGCGCTCGCGGCGGTCGAGCGCGCGGCCTACGAGCTGCGCTGCGGCAGGCCGGCGTTCGTCGTCGACGGCTCCGGCCGGGCCGCGCTCGTGCTCGCCACGGAGATGGCGAACGAACAGCGCATCCAGGCGCTGCGCGACATTTCCGGCAGCGATCCCGACATCGTGCTCACCCATCACCGGGCGTCTACGCTCAAGGTCCGGCTCTACACACCCGATGTCGTCCGCATCCCCTACCCCGACTGGCTGACCGCCGGTCAGATCCGCCAGCTCGCCGATCCGCAGTTCGACCTCGCCGACCCGATGCGCGGGCCCTTCCTCGCCTCGCGCGAACCGGTGTCCGCGACCTTTGCCGCGAGCGTGAAACTGGCCAAGATCGCCCGCCTCCTGCCGTCGACGCTCGCGGTCGCCGTACCGGAGATCGAGATCGGCCGGCATCCGGAGGTCGTTGTCGCGAACGCCGCGGATATCGGGTCTTACGACGAAACAGCGGCTTCAGCCCTGAAACGCGTCACGGCCGCGAAGGTCCCGCTCGCCGGCGCGGAGAACGCGCGGATCGTCGCCTTCCGTCCGGCCGACGGTGGCATCGAGCATCTCGCCATCGTCATCGGCGAGCCCGAGCCGCCCGGCCCGACGCTGATCCGGCTTCATTCGGAATGCTTCACCGGCGACCTGCTGGGCTCTCTCAAATGCGATTGCGGCGAACAGCTGCGCGGCGCGATCGAGCAGATCGGCAAGGAAGGCAGCGGCATCCTCCTCTATCTCGCCCAGGAAGGCCGGGGCATCGGGCTGATCAACAAGCTCCGCGCCTATGCGCTGCAGGACCAGGGCTTCGATACCGTCGAGGCCAACCAGCGTCTAGGCTTCGAGGATGACGAGCGTGTCTTCCTTGCGGCCGCCGAGATGCTGCGCCAGCTCGGGTTCTCGAAAGTCCGGCTGCTGACCAACAATCCGCGCAAGGTGGCCCAACTCGAGGAATACGGGATCGAGGTCGTCGAACGCGTGGCGCACGCATTCCCGACGAACGTGCACAACGAGCGCTATCTCGCCGTGAAGGCCGAGAAGAGCGGCCACATACTCTGAAATCCGGTTCTAGATAATCAGCCGACGATATCGAGCGAGCGCTGGCCGTCGACGTCGCGGCTGCCGCGGCGCTGTATTCCCTGTCGCGCGACACTGAGATCGGCGGCCGACGGGCTCGTCGCGGCATTGGCGGCGGCGGACAGGCGGTTCGCGGTGTCGGCGAGCCGCGCGGGATCGCCCGTCGGGTTGTCGAAGCGACCGCGACCTTGCCGGACGTCGCGTACTGCCGCCCGTCCGGACCGGTCTGGTAGCTGTAGCGGATCGGCCCGGCGGCGCTCCGGCTGCGGCGGCATGGTCCTTTTCCTCCTGGCGGACCGCGGAATCGATCTGGCGCAGCCGGTCGAGAGCGCTACGCCCCTCGGCCGTCAGGTCGTCCTTCTTCTTCTGGAGCTTCTTTTCCTCATCGTCGCCGCAGTCGGAGCAGTCGCCCGGCGCCTTGACCGGGCGGGTCGTGCGCACCGTCTCGGAGACCGACGATGGCGCTGCGGCGGCAGCGCTTGCCGCCGCCCGCGGCCGAATCCGGCACGCGGGCGCTGTAGCGCACCTGCATGTACTGGCGGCCTTCCTGGGGCACGCCGACTGCCGCGGTTCCGACCACGGTGGCGAGCCGCCCGAGCGAAGGTACGGTAACGACCGATCCTATCGACATGGCCGGATTCAAGCGCGCGATGCTTACCCGTTCCCTAGCGGAACTGGTTAATCGCGGTCTCGTGATGACGCGAAGGGCGGATTTCCGCGCCTAGACCTCGATCCCGCGCATGGGAAGCAGCATCAGGTCTGTGTCGTCGGGCTTCGCCCCCGCCGCCGTCAGCATCGCGTTCGCCTGGCCCCGGTGATGGGTCTGGTGGTTGAACATGTGGGTGACGAGGAGCGCGTGGGGCGCAGACAGGTCCCGGCCCGCGGCGACCGAATGCCAGGTCAGCGTGCCGCCCAGCCACGCGCTGTCGACCGCGCGCGCCCATTCGGAGATCACGCCGTCGAACAAGGTGCGCTCGCGATGGAGGTCCTCGAACGCCTCGATCTGGTTCGGCGAGGCCGGGATCGTCGCCGCCTTGGGCTTCGGCGTTCCCGCGAAACGGCTCATCCAGATCTGGTCGCCCCAGAGGAGATGATTGAGCGTCGCATGGATCGATCCGAAGAACGCGCCCCGGTCCTTGCGTCGCTCGTCATCCGGCAAGGTCTCGGCGGCGGCGTAGATGCTCCGGTTCTGCCACGCGTTGTAGGCCGCCATGGTGCGGACGTATTCGGGCGTGATCACGATGTCCTCCGTGTCTCTTCAGCTTTTCGGCGTGCGCGCGCCGTAGGATCGCTGCGGCGTGCCCGGGTTGAGCGATATATGGGTATGGATGCCCTTCCAGTCGCCCCCGGCGTCATCGCGCCGGAAGATCACCGTCGCCCTGCCCGGCCGGTCGAACGGCTTGCCGTCCTCGTGATAGGCGGTCGAGTTCCAGACGACGATGCCGACGCCCTGCAGCCGGTCGGGCGAGACGACGCAGCGGAGCGTCGAGAGATCGAAGCGGAAGCCGTCGATCGTCGGCCACACCCGGCGCCACTGGTCGCGCTCCATGTTCTCGAGTCCGACGACGGTGTCCATCCGCGTCCCGAAGCCGATCACCTCCGGATCGAACAGCGCCCGCGCCGGGACGAAGTCCACCGAATCGACCAGCTTGTCCCAGGTCGCGAACCATTTCGCGATTGCGTCGACGTCGGCCTGCTCCATTCGACTCCCCTTATCCCTCTCACCCGGTGTAATCATGGCCCAATGACTTCGCGCCCGCCAGTTCCCGCGATCCCGAAGGACCGCCTACTGACGATGCGGAAGTATCGCAGCCGCCCTCCGCCGCCAGCTGCCGATCTACGGCGCCGGCGTCTTCTCGAACAGCAACGTCACCATCGCGTCCCTCGTCGTTCCGCTGTGGGCGCTCGACCAGGGCCTGTCGGCGAGCTGGATCGGCATCCTGCTCGGAATCGGCATGTGCCGGGCCTGTTCCTCGCGTTCCACGGCGGCGTGCTGATGGACCGCATCGGCGCGCGGCCGCTCATGGTCTTCTTCGCCGTCGTCGCGGTGCTGGTGCCGCTCCTCTTCCCGCTGATGCCGTGGGTGTGGGCGATGATCGTCGCTGCAAATGGTCTGGGGCCTCTCGACGACGATGACCTGGATCGGCGCGCAGACCTCGGTGAGCCAGATGATGCGCGGCAGCAAGCGCCACGCGGGACGGCTCTCGGTCTCGGTCCGTCTCGGCATGCTCGCCGGGCCGCCGCTCGCGGGCTCGGCTGGGACTACGTGGGGCCTGTGGGGCGGCTTCGGCGCGATCAGCCTCTGGGCCGTCGGCCTTCTGCGTCGTGCCTGATGCTGCCGGAACCGCACGCCCGGTGCGACGGGCGGTTCGGTCCGGCGGTTCCGCGCCAGCCGACCTGATCCCGCGGATCTCGGACTACATCGCGGCGTTCAACATGCTGAGCGTGCCCGCAGTCGCGATCTGCGCCTATCTCAGCGCCATCCGCATCGGCAGCTACGGCGTGCAGGAATCGTTCTATATCGTCTATCTCGAGAAAGTCGGCATGAGCGGCACCGAAATAGGCCTCCTCGCCGGCACCGGCCATTCGCTCCTCGGCGCGGTCGGCGCCCTGATCGTCGGCATGGCGCCGGCCATGGGCTCGGTCCGCCGCCAGCTCTGGATGTTCCTCGTCTCGCTCGTCGTCGCCATCGCGCTTCTCGCGACGCCGCTGATGACGACATTCTGGCCGCTGTTCGCGGCGATCCTGCTGCGCGGGCTGCTGCTCGGCTTCAACCAGCCGCTGATGATCTCGATTATGGCGGGCTCGACCGATCCCGCAGCCAGGGCATGACCGTGGGTCTGCGGACGACGCTCAACCGCGCCGCTTCGGTGGTCGTGCCCGTGATCATGGGCCCGTCATCGAACGGCTCGGCATCGAGCAGGGCTTCTACGTGATCGGCATCGGCCTTACGCTCTGCTGCCTGGCAACTGTCTTCCTGCTGATCGCGCCGCGGCGCGCCGCGGGGCG
Source organism: Alphaproteobacteria bacterium (assembly GCA_038146925.1). GTDB lineage: Bacteria > Pseudomonadota > Alphaproteobacteria > MPNO01 > UBA830 > UBA830. Next base: position 1,371,239 of record JAYQSP010000011.1, on the reverse strand, counting down.
CATCGACTGAAGCCGGTTTCCGCGCACCTCCCGCTTTGCTCTAATGCCTGATCCGCCGACGGCCCCGCCACGAGGGCCGCGGCCGCACAGAGGGGAAATCCGACATGCCCGGCCAGAACTTCTATCCCGGCGAAGCCCTCGCCGAAGACGAGATCCGCGTCACGCTGCTGGGCACCGGGCACGCCGTTCCCGCGCCGTGGACAGGCCTGCGCCTGCGTCTTTGTCGAGGCCGGCAACGAGAAGTTCCTGCTCGACTGCGGTTCCGGCGCGCCGCAGAACTTCACCTCGCTGGAGATCCCGTTCACCCAGGTCGACAAGGTGTTCGTCACCCACCACCATGTCGATCACATCGGCGGGCTCGATCATTTCTGGATCGGCGGCTGGACTTACGGCCGGAAGACGCCGCTCCGCGTCTGGGGCCCGCCCGGCACGGCCGACATCGTCGGCCATCTCCGCGCCATCTATGCCTGGGACATCGAGACCCGGCTCGACGCGCTGCCCGCGGGCGGCCACGAGATCGAATGCACGGAGTTCGGCCAGGATTGCGTCATCTACGACACCTCCGACACGGGCGGCGTGCGCATCACCGCCTTCAAGGTGGTCCACACCGCGCCGCAGAACACGTTCGCCATGAAGGTGGAGTATTGCAACCGGGTGTTCGTGTTCTCGGCGGACACGAAGAAATGCGACGCCCTGATCGAGCATGCGAAGGGATGCGACCTGCTGGTCCACGAAGCCTTCCCGCCGGCCGAGCTCTATGCCGCCAAGTCCAATCGCCCGCTGGAGGTCGCGAAGAAGATCTCGGAGATCTATCACACGTCGCCGCGCGAGGCCGGCGAGGTGTTCGCCGAGACCAATCCGCGGCTCGCCGTGATCTATCACATGTACAACAACGACGACGTCATCGGCCCCGCCCTCGACCAGATCCGCGAGAACTACGCGGGACCCATCGAGATCGGATACGACCTGATGGTGATCAATGTCGGCGCCGAGGTCGTCGCGCGGCCCGTTGTAGTCTCCGACAAGCCGTGGCCGATCGGCAGGACCGCGTAAAAGCGCCCTACTTCCAGAGCTGTTTCGACGCGAGCGCCGCGCCCTCGGCCATGGCGGCGAGCTTGGCCCAGACGATCTCGCCATCCACCGCCGCCTGCCCGACCCAGGTGCCGTAGCCGCAGTCGTTGCCCGCCACCACCTGTTCGCGTCCGACACGTTCGGCGATGCGCACGATCCGCTGGGCGATCAGCTCCGGGTGCTCGATGAAGTTCGACTTCGACTCGATCACGCCCGGCACCATCACGATATGGTCCGGTACCTTCACGTCGTCGAACACGACGTACTCGTGATTGTGGCGCGGATTCGCTGCCTCGAACGAGATGCCCGACGTCTTCGCCGTGAAGGCGATGTCGATCACGTCCCTGAGCGGCACGTCGCAATGGTGCGGGCCGTCGTAATTGCCCCAGCAGAGATGGATACGGACGCTTTCCCGCGGCACGTTCTCAAGCGCGTAGTTGAGCGCCTCGACATGCATCTCGATGCGCTTCCGGAAGCCCTTCACGTCGAGATCGGCGTACTGGATGTGGCGGCCCATGGCGAGGTCCGGGCAATCGATCTGGAGCTGGATCCCGGCGTCGGCGATCGTCTGGTACTCAAACCGCATCGCATCGGCGATCGCGAAGATGTAGCTCTCGAAATCCGGGTAATGCGTGTTGTTGAAGAACAGCGAGATGACGCCGGGCGACGCCGCGCTCATGAACGCGCCTGAGACGTCGCGGGCTGTCAAGCGCGGCCTTGAGGTTGTTGACGTCGTCGACCGCGGCCTGCCTGTCCGAGACCTTGATCTCCGCGTTGCAGCCCGGCGTCTTGCGCCGCGACTGGCCCGGATCGTTGAACACCCGCTTCGCTATCGACGGAAACTCGACGAGGTCCTGGTATGGGCGCGGTACGCTCTCGCCACCGAAGCCCGACAGCCGGTCCTTGATGTAGGTGGCGTAGGACGGCTTGCTGACCTCGCCGTCGTTGACGATGTCGATGCCCGCATCGGCCTGCTGTTTCACCGTCTCGGCCACGGCCGCGCGGATCCGCGCGGCGAGCGCGCAGGCCGGTCGACCGGAACGCCCTCCTCCTTCCTTGCGAACATCGTGCGGATCAAATCCTCAGGCCGCGGCAGGCTGCCGGTATGGGTCGTCAGGATGCGGTCGCTGCTGCGGACTCGGTATTCTCCTGGTCGTTCTGATTTTTGCTTGGCGGGAAACCATAGGGGCTGGCCCGGCGCCGTTCAATCCTGGCGCTGCGGCATGCCCCTCAGCGTGCGTCGGTTGAGATCAGCTCGAGGACCCGGTGAACAGCGTTCCGCTTGTCGGCGGAGGCGGCGGTGGTGGCGCGGTATTGTTCGTGGTCTGGGGCTGATCGCCGCCCGCGGCTGTCGATATCTGCGAAAGCGCAAGGGCTGCCGCTTCCGGCGAGACGGTCGCGACTGCGGCCACGAGGGTCGAGGAAACGCCGGGCAGAAACGGCTGCCAGCGCTTCCGAGACGACGGCCGGGACGTTCTGCGCGATCGCGGTGAGGATCGCCGCGGGCGATTGTTCGTCGAGACGACCATGCCCGCGCAATCCCGCTCGGGCGATGAGCGCAGCTGCGTCGGGCGCTCCTGCCGCTGCCGCGCTGGCGATTCGCACAGCGAGGCTCGGGGCGCCGGCGAGAGCCGCCTGCGCGATGACCACGGCGGCGTCCCCGTCGGCCTGCGCCGAAACGTTCACGAGCTGCGCCACCGTCTCGGGCGCGGGAGCGAACTCTCGACCGAGGCCTTCACGATGACTTCGGCGCTGCGGCGTTTCGTTCGAAGTCTGTTGCTCCGCCGTGCCGACGGCAGAGACTGCATCGCTGCGCGGCGTTGGGAATGACGGTGTTGGCCCGCGCGACGAACGCCTGCTGGGCCGGGGTGAGCAGCGACGGCCCGCCGCCGTCGAGGAGGCCGACCTGCGCGGCCTGGGACAGCAGGTTCACGCCGAAGCGGCCCTCCCTGCCGACTGCAGATCCGCGGGAGGAAGGGCACCTGCTTCCGGCAGCGCGGGAGCCCCCGCCCTGCAGGGCGATTTGCTGCGCCGCCGGCAACGCGTTCACCGCGGCGTCGACCTGCGCTTCACCCGGCGTGACAGGGGGCAGCACGGACGACGGCGGAACCGCGCCGACCTGGTTGTTGATGTGCTGCAGCGCCTGAACCGCGACCGCGGCCGGGATCCGGTCGGGCGCAGCATCGCGTTAAATGATCGCATGCTGTACGTCTGACCTGGGCGCACCTGACCGCGCCCTCGTCGTTCCGCACAATGCGAAGCCGTGGACGGCATGGCACGAGCTGCGTTGGAAGCACCTGATAGACTATGAAATCCAGGCGGAGCCGCGGATGCCGATAACGTGGACGCCGTCCTGATCTCGAGAGACGACGATTTCGTCTTCATCCCGAGATGTAGCGGAAGGCGCCGGAGACGGCAGTGATCACCTTCTCGGACTTGCTCTCGAACGGATTGAAGACGAACCGGTCGAGGATCACGATCGCGTTCGGGCCGACCTGAAGGACCGAGCCGTCGCGGAACTCGACGACACTCCGCGAGTCGCCGGTCGCGAGGACGCGTTCGTTGGAAGTGGAGGCGCTTCGTCCGGCGGAAATCTGTTTAGGTGCCTGGTCGCCGAACTGGGCGCGCACGTTCTGGACGACGACCTTCGCGCGGCCGACGTGAATCGCCTTCGCGCCAAATGCCTGCAGCGGGCCGGAGACCGTGAAAACGCCGTTACCAGCGCGGCGATCAGCTTCCCACACGCGAACTTCCCGCGTACATCTTCGAAACTCTAACCTTCCGTATCCTGTCTCCGTTGAGGTTTGAACTTGCTCTTCGTGTTTATGTTCTGGTCATTATTCTAACGACAAACCTGGCTGGGATCACGAGAGAATCCGCCGAGTTCCGTTAACCGGAAACATTTAACGACTATTTCTGCTGGGGCGCGAATACGGGGTCCCAGTCTTTACCGAGCGGCGTCCGTTTGAGTTCTCCGATCCGCTCGAAATATTCGCCGTAGAGCCCCTCGAGCGGGAGGCCGATGCCGCGGCTGATCTCCAGGCACTTCCGCGCCAGCGCCCGGTCTTTGCCGAATTTGGCGGAGCGATAGGCCCCCAGCATCTCGTCGTTGAGCGTGCACAGTTCGCGAAACCGAGGGTCCGCGGCGAGCTCGTGGTCGCCCAGGAGCGCGAAGCACGGTAGCTCCACGTCGTTCTTTCCTTTACGCGGATCAGGTCGAGTTCGAGCCACGCGTAACCGGGCGCACGCTCCTGGGGTGCCCTCTCCCGCCACGATGGAACGTCGTAGGCCTGGTTCTGCCCTTTTTCGAGGCGGAGGCGAGATTCACGTCGTCGCCGATCACGGAATAGTAGAACCTTTGTCTGGAGCCCATGTTGCCGACGCAGCAGACTTGAATTCACCCCGAATCCCATCTGATCGGGATGAACTTGCCGCCCGGGAGCGTATCGGCTTCTGGCGCGGCGCTTCGTTCAGTTCGCCGACCGTGGCCAGCATGGCCAGCGCTGAATCGCAGGCGATCGGCATGGTCGGGATCGTCGAGGGGCGCGTTCCAGAACGCCATGATGCAGTCGCCCATGTACTTGTCGATCGTCCCCCCGGCGCGCGAGCGCCGCGTCCGTCAGCGGCGTCAGGTAGGCGTTGATGAAGTCCGTGAGTAGACCTTCGATGCGCCTTGTACTGCTCGGAGATCGCCGTAAACCCACGGATGTCGCCGAACAGGATGGTCATGTCGCGCAGCTCGCCGCCGAGACGGAGCTCGGGATGGCGCGCGAGCTGCCTACCAGCGCGGGCGACAGGTACTGGCTGAATGCGGTGGATCTCCCGCTTCTCCGCGTCGCCCCGCAGGAAGTTGAGGAACGTCAGGGTGGTGTAGAGGACGAAGCCGGCGATCGCGGTGTCGGTCGCGGCGATCAGCAGGCGGTGTTCGGCGAAGGCGTACCAGGATCCTGCGAAGGCGGCGGCGAGGACGGTGACGCCTGAGACGAGCCCGCCGACGGGTCCGAAGCGGGCGACGGTCGCGATCAGCAGGATACCGATGCCGGCGAGGAGCACGGATTGATGGCGAAGGCGAAGGACGGCTGCTTGAGATAGCTGTCCGACAGGATCGTCTCGAGCAGCTGCGCGTGGACCTCGACGCCCGGCATCGCCGGCGAGAGCGGCGTCGGGTTGATGTCCTTTGAGGCCGATGGCCGATGTCCCGACGAGGACGAAATACCTTCGAGCGCCGAGATCGGCCGTCCCGTCCAGCACGCGCTTGGCGGAGATGGGCGCCTGGCGACGGCGTCGCGAAGTTCACCCACGCCCGGTCGCGCTCGTCGGCCGGGGATTTCCGGAACTCGGGATGACGATGCTGCCGATGCCGTCTCGGTGCGTCTTGATCACCAGCGTGTTGATCGAGACGCCCGGCGTCATCGCGTCGACCGCGACGCGAAGCATTTCGATCGACAGCGTCGGATAGAGCTTGTCTCCCACACGCATCACGAGGGGGACGCGGCGACGCCGTCACCTTCCGGCACGTGGGGAGAGCATGCCGATCCCGGCCGCGCTTTTCCTCCAGCCGCGGCAGGTTGTGACCAGCGTGATGCGGGAGACCGCATGGGGAAGAGGGGATCGTCGCCCATTTTCGCGAAGCGGGTCTTCTCGAGATCGGACGAGCCTCCGGCCGGCGCACCGGTGTCCCCGCCTGTCGCCTGGCCCAGCACCACCCGTCCCCGCCGGATCGCATCGGCGAAAACATCGTCGCTGCCCGGCAGCCGCATCAGGAGTCCGCGTCACCTGGCGACAGGCCGGAGATGGACCTGGAACACGCTGCGGGCGACATGCGGTCGGGTTCGGCAAAGATCACGTCGAAGCCGATCGCGGCGACCTGTCGGGCCATCAGCCGGTCGACGAGCTCGGCGACGCGGGTCCGCGGCCACGGCCACTGTCCGTAGGCCTGAGGCTGTCTTCGTCGATATCGACGATGATCACCGGCAGAGGCTCGTCCGCCCTGGGATGGAGGCGCTGATAGATATCGAAGGTCTTGAGGCGGAGGAACTGGAGCGGCGCCGGGTCCCAGACGCGGAGGCCGACGAACGCGACGGTCAGGATCGCGGCACACAGATAGGCGAACCATCTGCGCCGGAACGCAGCCCATGAGCCCATCGTTCGAACCTCGCTCTTCCTGCCGGGAGACGGCGTCCTTCTCTCGCGTTCTTGATAACACGCGTCCCCGCCCCGGAAAACACGGCCGGAAAGCGGGCGGGAACGGATTATGTGCCTGTGCGGATCGTCACTGATCGGGCGGAGCGAATTCGTGTAGGCTTCCCGCATGCTTCGCTTCAGCCATAGCGCGTTCGCCGGCGCACTCCTGATCGCGGCCGCAGGTCTCGTACCGCCGCATCGCGCCGCCGGGGTTCCCGGCGCGGTGATCCCGGCTGTTCGGGACCGCCGAGGTCCAGTCGACCAACCAGGCGCCGTTTCCCAAGTGGCGGGGCGCGCTCGCGAAATATTTCAGCGACCGGAACTTTTCTCGACGCGCCTTGCGATCCTCGATCTTCAACAAGTGCCACCTGAAGGAGTGGGCAGGCGTTTCTCACGGAACAGAAGGGGCCGGCCGAAGCGCGAGCAGGTCGAGGCCGAACGACTACATGAACCGCCACCGCTATTTCACCGACCCGCGGAACTACGGGATCAACGACTACTGGGCGACCCCGTACGAATTCCTGCAGCGCGACGGAGACTGCGAGGACTACGCGATCGCGAAATTCATGTCGCTCCGCGCCCTCGGGTTCGAGAATTCCGAAATACGCCTCGTCGTCGTCATCGACCTCAACCTGAAGCTCGGCCATGCGATCCTCGCGGTCTACATCGACGGGGACGCGCTGATCCTCGACAACCAGGTGCGCCAGGTGGTGAAGTCGAGCGCGATCCGGCACTACAAGCCCGTCTACTCGATCAACGAGAATTACTGGTGGCTGCACAGGTAGGCCGGGCGCCATTGCCGCCCCTGCCCGCGGTCCATATACTTTTCGCGCTGACCGGGCAGTGGCCGTCGCGGCAGAGAACTCCGAACGGATAGAAGAGGCAGGATGAGCCCGAACGATCCGCAAGAAGGCAGGCCGCCCGGCGCACCCGCGTCATCATCGCTTCGGCCGCGGCGGGACTCGCCGCCGTCGTCGCCGTCGGCATATTCGCCGTCCTCGCCTTCGTCGACCGCGAGCGCGAACGCGATCTCCAGCAGTGGCAGGTCCGCCTCGGCATCGTCGCCGACAGCCGCACCGCCGATGTGAACCGCTGGCTGGCGGAGCAGTTCGGCTCGATGCAGAGCCTCGCCGAGAACGCCTCGCTCCAGCTCTACATGACCCAGATTTCGCTCAGCGGTTCCGCGGCACCGCCGCCCGAGGCGCAGGCAGCGGCGGGCTATCTCCGCAATCTCCTGAACACCACGGCGGCGCGCGACGCCTGTGCCGCCGCGCACTCGAGCCGACGGTCGATGCCAACGTCGAGCGCGCCGGACAGGCCGGTCGCCCTCGTCGACCGCGCGGGAACGGTCCTCGTTGCGACCGACACGATGCCGCCGCTGTCGCCCGAGATCCGTCAGGCCTTCGTCGTTGCGGCGAGCGGGCGGCAGGCGCTCGTCGACATGCGGCCGGGTCCGAGCGGCAGCCCGGGCATCGGCTTCGTCGTTCCCGTCTACGGCGTGCAGGCCGACCGCGCCGCCGACAACGGCATCGGCTTCGTCGTCGGGCTCAGCTCGTCGGCGGCGATCTATTCGAGCGGCTTGCGCAGCCGGGCGACACCCGCGGCGACGTCGGAGAGCTATCTCCTGCGACGGACCGAAGCCGGCATCGAGTATCTCTCGCCGCTGCGCGACGGCACGAAGCCGCTGGCGAAGCGGCCTCGCCCTCAACACGCTGGATCTCGTCGACCCGGTCCTGTCCGCGAAGCCCGGCAGCCTGGAGCGGATGCGCGACTATGCCGGCGACGAGGTTCTCGCGACCGCCCGCGCGGTCTCCGGCGCACCGTGGTTCCTCGTCCGCAAGATCGCCGCCTCCGAGGCCCTGGCGGAAAGCGACAGCCGTCAGAGCATGCTGCTCACCACCTTCATCCTGGTGATCGCGGGCGTCGCGATCACCATCGTCGCGGTCTGGCGCCACGGCACCTCGGTGCGGTCCGCCCAGGCGCTCGAGCGCCAGAGCATCGCCAACGAAAGGCTCGAGAACTTCACCAAGTTCCTCCGCGTCGTCAGCGACGGTCAGCCCAACGCGGTGTTCGCCATAAGCGACCAGGGCCGCTACACCTTCGCCAACGCCAAGGCAGCGGAAGGAACCGGCATCACCCAGCAGGAGATGCTCGGGAAAACGATGGCGAGCGTCGTCGGGCCGGTCCTCGCCAAGCTCGTCCGACATCAACGAGACGTGATCCGCGACTTCAAACCGGCCAAGACATGCACGTTCGACGAGGACGGTGAAAGCGCACCGTCGTGTCAGACCCACATCCCGCTGCGCGGCGACCGCGACTATCCGCCGGGCGCGCTCGTCATCTTGCAGGATATTACCGATGCGGTGAGCGAACGGGCAAAGCGCGAAGGCGCGATGCGTGCGCTTGTCAGCAAGCTCGTCGGCCTCGTCGACGAACGCGACCCCTCCAGACCAGAGCGAACGTCGCCGAGGTGGCGGCGGCCATCGCGGACGAGATGGAGCAGCGAGGACATCCGCCGCGTACCGTAGACATCGCGGCAACCTTCGAACATCGACAAGATTTTAAAAGCCGCCGGGCGACGCTGACAAGGTCGGCGCGCTGACCGCCGAGGAACAGGATCTCACCGCCGGAGCCAACTGCGCACGGCGGAGACGATCGCGGGAGTCGATTTCGACCTGCCGGTGGCCGAGACGCTCGCCCAGATGCACGAGCATTGGGACGGCACCGGCCATCCGAAGGGCCTCGCGGGAGAGGACATCCTGATCAGTGCGCGGATCGTCGCGCGGCGAACGCGCTCGTCGCGATCGTCAGCCGCGCGCCTTCCGCGATGCGCTGAGCTTCGACGACGCCATCGCCGAGTTGATGAAGCAGGCCGGCACCGTCTTCGACCGCCGCCCGGTCTCCCCGCTCGTCAACGTTCTCGAGAACCGCGGGCGGCCCGCGAACGTTAAGCGCACTTCCGCCCCCGAGGGTCTAGGGGCGCTACGGACCAGGCAGGCCGTCTTACTAAATCCTGTGCGGACAAGGATCAGGCGGCGCGCTTGCGTCCGGCGTAACCGAGACCGGCAAGCCCGAGGCCGAAAACGCCAGCGCCCGGAGCCGGCACCTGCGGCGATGGCACTGCCGATCTTCCCGGCCGTCAGCGCTCCTGAATAGATGCGGACGTTGTCCAGGTTCCCGTGAAAAACTCGCCGAACGGGTCAACTGGCGGCCCAGACGGGGTATTGCTCAAAGTCAGTTGCTCTACCGCCTGAGCTATGGGCGCTTGATCACCAAGAATGCAGCGCCAGCAACATAGGAAGCCGCCTATGCGCGGTCAATAGAATCCTTTTGACTTCAACCAGTTTTAACCGTGAAGCCGTTCCTTCAGGCGCTCCGCAACGCGGGGCGACACGAATTGCGTAATGTCGCCGTCGAGCCTTGCGATCTCCTTCACCAGACTTGACGCAATGAAATGATACTTATCGGACGCCATTAGGCAGACGGTTTCGATGTCTTCGGCCATTTTCGCGTTCATGCTGGCCATCTGGAATTCGTAGTCGAAATCAGACACCGCGCGCAATCCACGGATGATGACGGTGGCATCGACGTCGCGGGCAAAATCGATCAGAAGCCCGGCAAACGGACGCACTTCGATCCTGTCGTCTGCGGCGTTTCCCAGATATTTGATCTCCTCGCGGACCAGTTCGACCCGTTCGTCGATGGTGAAGATCGGCCCCTTTCCGGGATTGATCGCCACGCCGACCACCAGCTTGTCGAGCAGACGCGCCGCCCGGCCGATGATGTCTGCATGTCCGTTGGTGATGGGATCGAAAGTCCCCGGATAAATTCCGATTTTTTCTGACGCCATTGTCCCCGTCCGTCGTGTCTCGGTGTCAGGGCTTTTTACGCGTCTCCGGCAGCATCGTCCACTTCGCCGACGGCGTCGTCGTCGGCCCCGACCGCCGCTGGGCTCTCCCCGCCTTCGATCGGTTCCCCCGCATCCTCGCCTTCGGGATGATCTTCCTCGTCATCAGTCTCTTTCAGATGTGCGACCGAGACGACTTGTTCGTCTTCCGCGGTGTCGAAAAGCGTCACGCCCTGCGTCGACCGGCCGGCAATGCGGATGTCGGCCACCGGGCTGCGGATAATCTTGCCGCCGTTGGTGACAAGCATGATCTGATCGCTGTCTTCGACGGGGAAGGATGCCACCACTGGGCCGTTCCGCCCTTCGGTGGTGATATTGACCACCCCCTGTCCTCCGCGCTTGGTGATGCGGTATTCGTATGCGGACGTCCGCTTTCCGTATCCGTTTTCCGTGACGGACAGAATGAATTCCTCGGTGTCGGCAAGCCTCGAGAACTCTTCTTCGCTCAACGTCACATGGCTACTGCCTTCCGTTTCGCTTTCAGCAGTCTCGTCAACACTATTTTCCTCGTCGTCGCCTTCCTGACGCCGCCGGGCTTTCGACATACGCAAATAAGAGTCCCGGACATCCGTTTCGAGCTCGATATGGTTGAGCGTCGTCATGGACACGATCTTTTGCCCATCCGCCAGACGGATACCGCGAACACCGGTCGAAGTCCGCCCGGAGAACACGCGGACATCCGTCACCGGGAAGCGGATGCTCTTGCCGCTGTCGGCCGCCAGCAGAATATCCTGATCCTCGGTGCAGGTCCGGACGCCGATCAGCTGATCGCCCTCGTCCAGTTTCATCGCGATCTTGCCGTTGGCCATGATATTCGTGAAATCGGACAGCCGGTTGCGCCGTACGCCGCCGGAAGCGGTCGCGAACAGAATGAAAAGATCGCCCCAGCTTTCTTCGTCTTCGGGCATGGGCATGACGGTTGTGATCGTCTCGCCCTCCTCCAGCGGCAGCAGGTTGATCAGCGCCTTGCCGCGGGCCTGCGGATTGCCTTCCGGCAGGCGATAGACCTTGAGGCGGTAGACGATGCCGCGCGACGAGAAGAACAGCACCGGGGTATGGGTGTTGCAGACGAACACGTTGCTGACGAAATCCTCGTCGCGCGTGCTCATCCCCGACCGCCCCTTGCCGCCCCGTCTTTGCGCGCGATAGCTAGAAAGCGCGACCCGTTTGATATAGCCCGCATGGCTGACAGTCACGACCATATCTTCGCGCTGGATCAGGTCCTCGATATCGGTTTCTAGTTCGGATTCCTCGATCGTCGTGCGGCGCGGCGTTGCAAACTGTTCCTTCACCGCCAGCATCTCGTCACGCATGATCGACCGAATGCGCTCGCGGGACCGGAGGATCTCGAGAAAATTCTCGATTTCGGTCTCCAGTCCGCTCAGTTCCTCGGCGATTTTTTCCTGCTCCAGACCGGTCAGGCGCTGCAAACGCAGATTCGAGGATAGCGCGGGCCTGCGCCTCCGAGAGGCGTAGCGGCCTTCGATCACCTTGTGATTGGGATCGTCGATCAGTTCGCGATCAGCGACTCGACATCCTCCGCCGCCCAGTCGCGTTCCATCAGCCGATCCGCGCCTCGACCGGGTCCTTCGCTCCGGCGGATGAGCGCGATGACCTCGTCGATATTGGCGACCGCGATGGCGAGGCCGACCAGCACGTGGGCGCGGTCTCGCGCCTTGTTGAGATCGAACTCGGTCCGCCGGCGGATGACATCTCGCGGAACTCGATAAACGCCTCGAGGATCTGCTTGAGGTCGAGCTGCTGCGGCTTGCCGCCCGTGAGCGCCAGCATGTTGACGCCGAAGCTCGTCTGCAGCGGCGAGTAGCGGTAGAGCTGGTTGAGCACGATCTCGGCGACCGCATCGCGCTTGATCTCGATGACGACGCGGACGCCTTCGCGGTCGGATTCGTCGCGCAGGTCCGAAATGCCCTCGATCTTCTTGTCGCGCACCATCTCGGCGATGCGCTCGATCATCCGCGCCTTGTTCACCTGGTACGGGATCTCGGTGACGATGATCGCTTCGCGGTCCTTGCGGATCTCATCGATCGTCGCGCGGCCGCGCATGACGACCGACCGCGCCCGTCCTCGAACGCCGATGTCAGCCCCTGTCGTCCTACGATGATCCCGCCGGTGGGGAAATCGGGGCCCGGAATGACTTCCATCAGTTCTGCAATGGTCAGGTCCGGATTGTCGATCAGCGCACAGCAGGCGTCGATCACCTCGCCCAGATTGTGGGGCGGAATGTTTGTTGCCATGCCGACGACGATATGCCGCCGCCGCCATTGACCAGCATGTTGGGGAACTTCGCCGGCAGAACCGTCGGTTCCTTGGTGGTTTCATCGTAGTTGGGCTGGAAGTCGACGGTTTCCTTGTCGATATCGTCCAGCAGTTCGCGTGCAACGCGTTCCAGCCGGGCTTCGGTATAACGCATCGCCGCCGGCGGATCGCCATCCATGGAACCGAAATTACCCTGCCCGTCGATCAGCGGCAGGCGCATGGAGAAATCCTGCGCCATACGTACCATGGCGTCGTAGATCGCCTGGTCCCCGTGAGGATGATACTGACCCATGACGTCGCCGACGACGCGGGCCGATTTGCGGTACGGACGGTTCCAGTCGTAATTGCTCTCGTTCATCACATGCAGGATGCGGCGATGAACGGGTTTGAGGCCGTCCCGGACGTCCGGCAGCGCGCGGCTCACGATCACGCTCATCGCGTAATCGAGATACGACTTGCGCATTTCGTCTTCTATCGAAACATGTTCGATATCATCTTCGAAAGGCGGCGGCGGGACGGGTTCTTCGGCCAAAAAATACGGTCTTTCAGGGTTTCTTCAGCGACGCGCCGAAGGGACTTTTCCATTCCCTCAATTTTACCCGTTTACAGCGATTCGGACAAGAAACCGGCTTCCCCGTAGCGGGGCTAAATATTTGAAAAACAGGCAGAAATGATTCGGCGAAAAGGTTCTTCAGCCAGCCTCAGTCGCGCTATTTCCGCTCAGATAGCTTTTGTTCCAGATCGCGTGCGGCATTCTTCATGCGCCGATGCGCTTTCTCCAGTTCCGGACCCGCCCGGCGGCCGATTTCCTGTGCCCGCGGCACGACTTTCTCGCGCAGAACCTGCCGGGCTTTGGCCTGAACCCTCGGATCGGCAACCGCCCGCTTCGCGGCCATGAAAAGCGCCCGTCGCAGGAGACTCATGCCGGAAGGCTAAAACGGAATCTCGTCGTCCAGATCTCCGCCGCCGGGTGCCGGACCGCCGCCCCCCATGGAACCGCCGGGGTCGCCGTAATCACCGCCGCCCCCGCTGTCCCCAAAGTCGCCGCCGCCGTAGTCACCGCCGCCGCCTCCGCCGCCACGGGAACCGAGCATCGTCATTTTTCCGCTGAACCGCTGCAGCACTACTTCCGTAGTGTATTTCTCGACGCCCTGCTGGTCCGTCCACTTCCGCGTCTGCAGCGACCCTTCCAGGTAAACAGTAGAACCCTTCTTCAGATATTTCTGCGCGACCTCGCAGATCTTTTCATCGAATATCACCACACGGTGCCACTCGGTTTTTTCTCGCCTCTCACCCGTATTTCGATCGCGCCATTGCTCCGACGTCGCGACCGACAGATTGGCGATGGGGCGCCCGTCGTTGGTGTGACGGATTTCCGGATCCCGTCCCAGGTTTCCGATCAAAATCACCTTGTTTACGCTGCCAGCCATGCCTTGCTCCCGTGTCCCGCTGTCGGGCACCGTATCCGGCGCCACGTTCGTTGAACCTCATCATACCAAGCTGCCCGCGCTGTGCCACGGCGAATAGAGAATCTGTTTCGAAAACCGGTGGACAACAAACAAAACGGCGTCCCCTCAGGGACGCCGCCTGTGAACCGGACTGCTTTGGCACTCCGGTAGTTTGGACCGAAAAGCCGCCTGCCCGGACTTGGTACGCCTACTCCGGTATCCCGTTGCGCCGGACAGGGCTTCGATCGATACGAAGACTATCCGGCTTTTGTCTTAACAGCCGGTTGCGGAACAGGGTGAATGGAAGATTAATCCGCGACCTCAACCCGGCGTGGTCGGATTGCGTCCCGCCATCTGGTTAATGGTCTTGCCGTCGAGCCAGGACCGAACGTTCTCTACCGTCCCGCCGTACCAGTTCCGGTAGTTTTCGACAGTGACGTAGCCGAGATGCGGAATGATCACCGTGTTCGGCATGCCGCGCAGCGGATGATCGTCCGGCAGCGGTTCGACGTCGAATACATCCAGCCCCGCACCCGCGATGCGTTCGTTCCGCAACGCATCAATCAGTGCCCCTTCGTCGACGATCGGCCCGCGCGACGTGTTGATTAGATAGGCGCCCGGTTTCATCCGGGCGAGATCGCCAGCCTGCAGCAGCCTCCGCGTGCGATCGCTGAGCAACAGATGAATAGTCAGGAAATCCGACTGTTCGAGCAGTTCCTCCTTCGACACCAGACGCGCGCCGACCTCGTCGCACCGATCCTGTGTCAGATTTTCGGACCAGGCGATCACCTGCATGCCTGTGGCAATGCCGACCCGGGCGACATCGGTTCCGATCCGCCCCAGCCCCATGATCCCCAGCACCTTGTCCCGCAATCCGATGCCGACGGTCTTTTGCCAGGCTCCCGCCCGGGTTTCGCGGTCTTCCAGCGCCACGTTCCGCGCCAGGGCGTGGATCAGCCCCCAGGTCAGTTCGGCGGTGGGATAACCGAGCGACGGGGTGCCCGTGCACACAACGCCTTTCTCGGTGGCCGCATCGATATCGATCGACAGGTTCCGCATGCCGCTGCTGACGATGTGCTCCAGTCTGGGCAGTTTTTCGATCAGCGAGCGCGGAAAGGGCGTGCGTTCGCGCATCAGCATGACGATTTCGAAGTCGGCCAGCCTGGCGGCAACATCATCTTCGTCCGACAAATGATCGTTGAAAACGACGATCTCGACGTCCCCTTCCAGCGGGGTCCAGTCGGCCATGTCCATCGCCACGTTCTGGTAATCGTCCAAAATTGCCAGTTTTTTCATTTGATCCACACCTCTCTGTCCGTATCGGGCCTTATCGGGTCGCAATGGCCCCCGCAGCGCCCTATTATCACCGTCATCCAGACAGCTTTATTGGCCGTAAACCCAACCGATGCAATCAAAGATCGTCGTTCGCGGCGCCCGCGAACATAATCTCCAGAACGTCGACGTCGACATCCCTCGGGATTCGCTCGTCGTCGTTACCGGTCTTTCCGGGTCGGGTAAGTCAACGCTCGCCTTCGACACGATTTACGCGGAAGGTCAGCGCCGCTACGTCGAGAGCCTGTCTGCCTATGCGCGCCAGTTCCTGGAACTGATGGAGAAACCCGACGTGGACTCCATCGAAGGGCTGTCGCCCGCGATTTCCATCGAACAGAAGACCACGTCGCGTAATCCGCGCTCGACTGTCGGAACCGTCACCGAAATTTACGACTACATGCGCCTGCTTTTCGCCCGGGTCGGCATTCCTTACTCGCCCGCGACCGGCCTGCCGATTGAGAGTCAGACCGTGTCCCAGATGGTCGACCGGATCGAAGCCATGGACGAAGGTACCCGGCTGTTCCTGCTGGCCCCCATCGTCCGCGGCCGTAAGGGCGAATACCGCAAGGAATTCGCGGAACTGCAGAAAAAAGGCTTCACCCGGATCCGGGTCGACGGCGAAATGTACGATATCGAGGATGCCCCGGCGCTCGACAAGAACTTCAAACACGATATCGAGGTTGTGGTCGACCGTATCGTGGTGCGGCCCGACATGGGCAACCGTGTCGCCGATTCGCTGGAAACTGCGCTCGGCCTGACCGAAGGCCTCGCCGTTGCCGAAAATGCGGATAACGGCGATCGCACGATGTTCTCAGCGAAGTTCGCCTGCCCCGTATCCGGTTTCACCATAGACGAAATCGAACCCCGGCTGTTTTCGTTCAACAACCCTCACGGCGCCTGCCCGGCCTGCGACGGGCTGGGCACGAAGATGTATTTCGACCCGGCGCTGGTCGTCCCCGATCCGGAAAAATCGCTGAAAGATGGCGCGATCGCGCCGTGGTCCAATTCTTCGTCCAGCTACTACGACCAGACGCTGGATTCGCTCGCCCGGGCGTTCAAGTTTTCGACCAATACGCCTTTCGGGGATCTGCCGAAAAAAGCCCAGGACATCATCCTGCACGGTTCCGGCGACAAGTCGGTCAAAATGATCTACGCCGACGACAAGCGGTCCTATACCATCGACCGCCCGTTCGAAGGCGTTGTGCCGAACATGGAACGCCGGTTCCGGGAAACCGATTCCAACTGGACGCGGGAAGAACTCGGCAAGTACCAGGCGGTGTCGAAATGCGAAGTCTGCAACGGCGCCCGGCTGAAACCGGAAGCGCTGGCGGTCAGGATCGACGGCAAGCATATCAGCGAGGTCACCGACTATTCCATCGGCGGTGCCGGCGAGTGGTTTGCCGGACTGGCGAAAACGCTGACCGACAAGCAGAACGAAATCGCGACCGGCATCCTGAAGGAAATCAACGAACGTCTCGGCTTTCTGAACAATGTCGGCCTCGACTACCTGACCCTGTCGCGCACGTCCGGCACGCTGTCGGGCGGCGAAAGCCAGCGCATCAGACTAGCCTCGCAGATCGGATCGGGGCTGACGGGTGTGCTTTATGTACTCGACGAACCGTCCATCGGCCTGCATCAGCGCGACAACGCGCGCCTGCTGGAAACCCTGCGCCACCTTCGGAATATCGGTAACACGGTGATCGTCGTCGAGCACGACGAGGAAGCGATCCGCAGCGCCGATTACCTGATCGACCTCGGGGTCGGCGCGGGTGTCCATGGCGGCAATATCGTGGCGTCCGGCAAGCCGGCTGCCGTGATGCGGTCGAAGAAGAGCCTGACCGCAAAGTATCTGCGTGGCGACCTGGAAATCGAAGTGCCGTCCGAACGGCGTAAACTGCCGAAGAAGCGAGCGTTGAAAGTCGTCGGGGCAACCGCCAACAACCTCAAGAACGTGTCCGTCGACATTCCGCTCGGCGTGCTGACCTGCGTGACCGGCGTGTCCGGCGGCGGCAAATCCAGCCTGATCATCGAAACCCTCTATAAGGCTATGGCGCGTCGGATCAACAACTCCCGGGTCATTCCGGGCGATCACAAGGACATCAAGGGGCTCGAGTTCGTGGACAAGGTCGTCGACATCGACCAGTCCCCGATCGGGCGCACGCCGCGCTCGAATCCTGCCACCTATACCGGTGCCTTCACACCTATCCGGGACTGGTTTGCCGGACTGCCTGAATCCAAGGCACGCGGCTACAAGCCCGGACGCTTTTCCTTCAACGTGAAGGGCGGACGCTGCGAAGCCTGCCAGGGCGACGGCGTCATCAAGATCGAGATGCATTTTCTCGCCGATGTCTATGTCCAGTGCGATGTCTGCAAGGGCAAGCGCTACAATCGCGAAACCCTGGAGGTATTGTTCAGAAACAAATCGATAGCGGATGTTCTTGATATGACCGTCGAGGAGGGCGTTGAATTCTTTTCCGCCGTGCCGTCGATCCGCGACAAGCTGGAAATGCTCGATATGGTGGGGCTTGGCTATATCAAGATCGGCCAGTCCGCGACGACCCTGTCGGGCGGTGAAGCACAGCGCGTCAAACTGTCGAAGGAACTGTCGCGCCGCGCCACCGGCAAGACGGTTTACATACTCGACGAACCGACGACCGGCCTTCACTTCGACGATATCCGCAAGCTGCTGGAAGTCCTCCAGGCTCTGGTCGACCAGGGTAACACGGTGATCGTGATCGAACACAATCTCGACGTGATCAAAACCGCCGACTGGATCGTCGATCTAGGGCCCGAGGGCGGCAATGGCGGGGGTGAGATCGTTGCCGCCGGCACGCCGGAGGATGTGGCGAAGGTTGCGGAAAGCCACACCGGGCAGTTTCTGGCCCCCTATCTGGACGAACCGGTCCGGAAATCGAAGAAATCCGCCTGACATCGCGGGCCGAGTCGGTGTCATCCGATATCGATACTCTTTCGTCAAACCGCGACTCCACGGTCGACTGGCTGATCGACGGGGCGCCGGGAGCCGGCACCCCCGTAGCCATCCTGTCAGGGTTGTGCGACAGGCAGGTCGCAGCCGGGGTTAACATCGCCCGATGCGCCCTGTTCGTTGAAACGCTTCATCCGACGGTAATAGGCCGCGATATCGTTTACTCCGCGCACTTCGGACGCTATCTGAACACAGCCGGTGAGTTCCTCGGCGATTTCACCGTGAAAGGATTTTCGAAACCGGTTTCGATCTATGCTGTACCGGATACGCCCTCGACCGGGGCATCAGAATAAGGCATTTTCCGCGCTTCCGAATTCAGAGTGGTAACCGTCTTGCGCAAGACAAAGCCCTTGCAGGGCAAACAGCTATCCAGAGAAGACTTTCTGAACGGCCGTCATGACGAGATGATCGTCGAGGCCGGGCTGGAGGGTGTCATGAAGCGCACGCCGGTCGAGGTACGCATGGCGCGACGCGACGAGATGATCGCCGAAGCGCCACCAGGCGACATGATCTGGGTGTTCGGCTACGGCTCGCTGATCTGGAATCCGGCTTTTCACTATGACGAAATGCGGACCGGCACTCTGCACGGCTATCACCGGCAGTTCTGCTTCTGGTCGAAACTCGGACGCGGCACACCCGACAACCCCGGCATGATGCTGGCTCTCGACCGGGGAGGATCCTGCAAGGGCATTGTTCTCGGCGTCAAACGGCAGCGCGCACAGGAAGAACTGACCAGCGTGTTCATGCGCGAACTGACCGGCGAAACCTACCACGCCAGATGGGGCAAGGTGCGGACGGAGCAGGGCCCCGTCGATGCCATCACCTTCGTTGCCAATCACGATGCCGAGCAGTATGTCGGCCGCCGCCCGCTGGAGGAAATAGCGCAGTATATCGCGCAGGGATGCGGCCACCTGGGCCCCTGCACGGATTACCTTTTCAATACGACGCAGCATCTCGAAGAGCTGGACCTGAAAGATCCGATGATGCGCCGCCTGTGCGACCTGGTCGAGCGCGAGCTGTCCCGGAGATGACAGCCCATCCGGTTCATATCGTCGGCGGCGGTCTCGCCGGATCGGAGGCGGCATGGCAGGTCTCGAAGCGCGGCGTACCGGTCGTTCTGCATGAAATGCGGCCCGAACGGTCGACGGACGCGCATCAGACGGACGGGCTGGCCGAGCTGGTCTGTTCAAACTCGTTCCGGTCCGACGACGCCGAGTACAACGCCGTCGGTCTGCTGCACGAGGAGATGCGCCGCTGCGGTTCGCTGATCATCGCCATGGCGGACAGACACAAGGTTCCCGCCGGCGGCGCGCTGGCCGTCGACCGGGACGCGTTTTCCGACGCCGTCACGCAGGCGCTGGCGGAACAGGATCTCGTCACCATCGAAAGGGGCGAAGTCACCGGTCTGCCGCCCGAGGACTGGAAAAGCGTCATCGTCGCGACAGGCCCCCTGACGTCGCCGCCGCTCGCCGAGGCCATTGGCGCGTTGACCGACGAAAATTCTCTCGCCTTTTTCGATGCGATCGCGCCGATCATCTACACGGATAGCATCGATTTCGATAAAGCCTGGTACCAGTCGCGTTACGACAAGCCCGGTCCGGGCGGCACCGGCAAGGATTACATAAACTGTCCGATGAACCGGGACGAGTACCTCGCCTTTCTCGAGGCGCTGCGCGACGGGGAAAAGACCGAATTCAAGGAATGGGAGGAAAACACCCCCTATTTCGAAGGCTGCCTGCCGATCGAGGTGATGGCATCTCGCGGCGAAGACACGCTGCGCTACGGTCCGATGAAACCGGTCGGTCTGACCAATCCCCACAAGGACGAGAAATCGTATGCCGTGGTACAGCTGCGCCAGGACAACGCACTGGCGACGCTCTACAACATGGTCGGCTTCCAGACCAAGCTGAAACACGGCGAACAGACCCGCGTGTTCCGCATGATCCCGGGGCTCGAAAACGCATCCTTCGCGCGACTCGGCGGCATTCACCGCAACACGTTCCTGAATTCGCCAAAATTGCTCGACCGGGAATTGCGCCTGAAAGTCATGCCCCGTCTGCGCTTCGCCGGTCAGATCACGGGCGTCGAGGGTTACGTGGAAAGTGCCGCGGTCGGGTTGCTCACGGGGCAGATGGCGGCGCATGAGGTAAA
The DNA here is from genome assembly GCA_038146925.1 of Alphaproteobacteria bacterium. Lineage (GTDB taxonomy): Bacteria > Pseudomonadota > Alphaproteobacteria > MPNO01 > UBA830 > UBA830. The sequence continues at coordinate 1,350,883 of JAYQSP010000011.1, read as the reverse complement.
AGGCGAAACGTTTTCGCCTCCGCCGGTCACGACAGCGCTCGGCGCGCTGCTCGATCACATCACCGGCGGCGCCGAGAGCGAAACCTTCCAGCCCATGAACGTGAATTTCGGCCTGTTTCCGCCGTTCGAACACCGCATCAAGGGACGCGAACGTAAAAAGGCGCATTCCGACCGCGCGCTGGGCGACCTCGAAGCGTGGCGAAGCGAACAGGTCGCGGCCGGATAATCACACCCGCCCGGTCAATCCCGCGCGCAGTATCCGAAGCTGCCGCGCGCTGCGGGCACCTTCCAGCCTGTTAGAGAACACGTTGTTGCCGCATGCCTGGAGCCGTTTCAGATAGTTGGTCGCGAGGGCGATGTATGACGCGGCCGGCCGCGCACCCTTTTCGATCTTTTGCACCGCCGCCAGTTTACCGAGCAGAAACTCGGTAAGATCGCCCACGGCGCCAGATATATCGATCCCGGCCCCGTTGTCGGCCAGCATCGACGCCGTTGTTCCGGCCCGCCGCAGCAGATCCTTCGGCAGGTAGACGCGGCGCTGGGACAGATGAAACGGCACGGCGCGCAGCAGTCCCGTGCCTCCCCAGACGCTGCCGAGCAGACGCGCCTGATCTTCCCGGCCGTTGACGCCGCAGATCCGGTAGGCGACACAGGTTAGTTCGCCCGCCGTCGCGCAAACGTAGTTCTGGAACGCATTGATATCTTCCGGCGCTTCTTCGTCCATGTCGAAAACACGGCCGTCGATCATACGATCGAACGGCTCCTTCGGCAGCGCGAATGTTTCTATGGCCGATGCCAGCTCCGCCGCGACAGCGTGATTCCGGACCGACCCATCATATATTTCCGACACAGCGTCGCGCCACCATTGCAACCGGATTTCGCCCAGCAGAGCTTCGCTCACCCGTTCCCGCGCGGAGGCGATCTCCAGATTAAATGCGTACAACGCCAGCAACCCGCGCCGAACTTCCGCCGGTGCGAAGGCCGCCGCGAAATAACGATCGTAATCGTATGTCCGGACCTGCCCGGCGCAGTACTCGCGATGATTTTGGGGCGACATCGGGATCGGAGTGTAAGGATCGCGTTCCGAGTCGTACAGACTGCGGAGTATCATGCGTGCATGTCTCTCTGGTCCGATCTTCTATGCGAAGCGCAACGCCATGCCCGCGGCGATGCTCTGAGCGCCCTGCACAGGCTCGAAGTCGCAGTGATGACCGGGCAAACGAACGGACTGGACGCCCCCCTGCTTGACTGCGCCGAACGGATTGGACAGGCGGAACAAAAAGTCGCGTCCGGCTCGGAGATCGTGCGCATGAGCGAACTGGTGACGCTGTCGCAGTTCGGCGCCGGATCGATAGGCACGGCCATCGCCGGTATCTACGATGCGCCGGATGCTGCCCGCACGCTGGAAGCGATGTTCGTCTCCAAGTTCCTGACCGAACTGATGCTGCAGCGTCGCGCCTATCCCAACCTTTTCCCATCGGATCTGCTGCGAAATCATGCTGTTGAAAGATCCGGACTGAACGATCCGGGCGCACGCCCCGTTCTGGCCGCAATTGTGGACAGAGCCACAGAGTCCTACGCCCGCATCACCGGTTTCGATGCCGGGAAAGCGCATCCGGAACTGGCGGTTCTGACGATCTACGAGAAAAAACTGCTGTCGAAACGGCTGCGCCGTCTGTCCGTGGATCCCTGCATCCACGGAGCAATCGATCTCGGCGTCTGGGACCGTTTCTCGACCGCGATAAGCTTGCGCTTGCGCAAAAGGCCCTCCCCGTGACAAATTCCCGCCGCCTTCACGTACGAGAAGAACCGTAATGCCCACGATCCACGTTATCGGTGCCGGTGTGTCCGGCCTCGCCTGCGCGACGCGCGCGGCGATGTCGGGCGTGGACGTCGCCGTGTACGAAGCGGCGGGCCATGCCGGTGGGCGGGCGCGCTCGTTCCACGACGAAAGTCTGGGCTGCATGATCGACAACGGCAACCATCTGTTGCTGGGTGCGAACGATTCCACCCGCGCGTATCTGTCCGATATCGACGCCGAAGACACCATACGCGAGATCAAGCCCGCCGCTTTCCCGTTTCTCGACCTGAAGTCCGGCGAGCGCTGGCGCGTGCGTCCCGGCAGGAACTTTCCGCCGACCTGGATATTTTCCGCTGACCGGCGCATTCCGAACACCCGCCCGATGGAATATTTCACACAGATCAACCGGCTGCGTCGCGCCGACAGGGGAGACACGGTAGCGCAGGCGGTCGGCACCGGGTCCGCATTGTACGAAAAACTGTGGCAGCCGATGTGCCAGGCGGCGCTGAACACCGATGGAGCCGAAGCGTCGGCTGCCTTGATGTGGAAAGTCGTGCGGGAAACCTTCCTGCGCGGCGAGGAAGCCTGCCGACCTTGGTATTTCCACAAAGGTCTTAGCGACGCGCTTGTTCGTCCGGCGCAGAAATTCCTGACCGACCAGGGCGCCCAGATCCGTTTCAAGGCCCGTTTGCGCGGAATACGCTGGGCGGATCACCGGGTAACGTCCCTGTATTTTCCGGAAGGCATGCTGCGCGTCGGCCGGGAAGATGCCGTCGTTCTCGCCCTGCCGCCCGAGGCGTGCAATGAAATCTGGCCTGAAGCCGGGGCGCCGACGGAAACGCGAACAATCGTCAACGCTCATTTCCGGCTCGAACAACCCGCATCTCTGCCGTGGGACATGCCGTTTCTCGGTTTGATCAATGCCGAAACGCACTGGATATTCGTGCGCGACAATATCGTGTCGCTGACGATCAGCGCGGCCGACGAGCTGGCGGACAGTCCCAACTGGGAGATCGCCAACAGACTTTGGACCGAAGCCGGCGCCGTTCTCGGACGCACGGCGGGCCGCCTGCCCGCCTGGCGGATCATCAAGGAAAGACGCGCCACTTTCGCCCAGACACCGGCCCAGGTCAACGCTCGCCCAGGCACCGCGACCAGCATTAAGAACCTGTTTCTCGCCGGCGACTGGACGGATACCGGCGTGCCGGCGACGATCGACGGAAGCGTCATGTCCGGATTTCGCGCCGCCAGCAAAGCCACGGCGGCGGTCCGGACAGCCATTTCGGAAGACGCGGAATAAGCGTTTAACGATTCGGCGCCGAACGCCGAATGCCGAGACAGCACCTTCCAGACCATCTTAACCAACTGTAATTAAACGTTAATCTCAGGAAAAGCTGCTTTCACAGACTGGCAGCATCACTTTCCCCATGCGCGTTGAACCGCCGATTCATTCCCGTTAGCATCAAATCGCTACGAAAACTGAGGGATTTGACGATGGCTAAAATACTATCCGATCTGACAAGCACGATTATTGCCGGCATCGTCCTGGCGGTTGTGCTTGTGGTTATACTCATGGGCTGGCACGACGCCGGCCTTGCACTGGACAAGGCCTGGTGGGCTTTCATCTTCCGCTGGCTGCACGTTCTCAGCGGCGTGATGTGGATTGGTATCCTCTGGTACTTCAATTTCGTCCAGATACCCAACATGGGAAATATCCCGGACGAACAGAAACCGGCGATTACCGGCGTCATCGCGCCGGCGGCCCTGTTCTGGTTCCGCTGGGGCGCCATGTCCACGATCATCACCGGCCTGATCCTGGCCTGGCTGAACGGTTATATCGCCGACGCGATCGCCATCGGCCTGACCGACGGCGTGCCGAAGCACACGGCAATCGGCATCGGCATGTGGCTGGGCACGATCATGTGGTTCAATGTCTGGTTCATCATCTGGCCGAACCAGAAGAAAGCGCTCGGCATCGTACAGGTCGAGGCGGACGAGAAAGCGAAAGCGGGCCGTACCGCGATGCTGTTCTCGCGGACCAACACGATGCTGTCGATCCCCATGCTCTACGCCATGGTGGCGGCACAGAACCTGTTCTGACCTCTTTACAGAACGCACACCGAAGGGGGCCTCCGGGCCCCCTTCTTTTTTGTCCGCTAAACCTTATTCCACCGCTATCAGGGCGGCGGCGACCGCGCGATCTTCCGTCAGCAACACATTGAACGTTCGACAGGCGGCGCCTGTATCCATCCATTCCGGTACGATGCCGAACCCCTTCAGGTAGTCGCGGATGTCGGCGCGCGGCATGCCCATTCGCGGACCACAGCCGATCAGAAGAACTTCGATACTGTCGCGGGCTTCCGCCACCGCGGACAAGGTTTCCGCCGCAATGTCTTCATAACGGGTGACGCTCCAGGACATCGTGATTTCGGGAAGAATAATCACCGAACCGGAATGGGCTTCGCCGGCGATACGAAAATTGCCGGCCCCATAACCCTGGATCAGCTGCCGCCCTGCCGGAACCGCCGGCGTGATGTCGTTCATCCCTGGTCGGCGGGCTTGCCCGTGGGCGCGTCGTCCATTTCTTCCCCGACGATCAGACCGCTTCGGCGCAGGTTCATGTAGACCAGCAGCGGCACGGCGATGAAAATCGACGAATAGGTACCGACTATAACTCCCCAGATCATTGCGAAGCTGAAGCCCTTGATGACCTCGCCACCGAAGAAGTAGAGCGCCCCGAGCGCGATCAGGGTGGTCACGCTGGTCAACAGGGTGCGCGACAGGGTGCCGTTGACTGACAGGTTCAACAGCTCGTAGAGCGACATCTGCTTGAACTTCCGCAGGTTCTCGCGGACGCGGTCATAGACGACCACGGTATCGTTGATCGAATAGCCCGCAATGGTCAGAATCGCGGCGACGGTAGACAGATTGAATTCAAGCCCCAGCAGCGCAAAGACACCGATCGTCAGCGCGACGTCATGAAGCAGCGCCACCACCGCGCCCACCCCGAACTGCCACTCAAACCGGAACCAGATGTAGACGAGCATGGCCGCCATCGCCAGCAGGACGGCCGTAACCCCCGCCTCAATCAGTTCGCCACCCACTTTCGGGCCGACAAACTCCGTACGGCGATAGTTGACCTTTTCTCCCAGCGCTGCCTTGGCTTTCTCGACCGCAATCTGCTGGCCCTTCTCGCCGCCGGGCTGACGCTCGATACGGATGAGCACGTCGGTCGGCTGGCCGAATTCCTGCAGTTGAACTTCGCCAAGGTTCAGTTCGTTCAGTGTGCTCCGGAGTTTGGAGATGTCGGCGGGACCGTCGGTGCGGATTTCCATCAGGATTCCGCCCCGGAAATCGATCCCGAAGTTCAGTCCCTTGGTAAAGAAAAGGCCGGCCGATACGACAACCAGCGCAAGTGAGAATATGGCCGCAATTTTGCGGAACCGCATGAAGTCGATCTTCGTGCCGACGGGAACAAGGCTGATAAGGCGCATCTTCGTCTTCCCCTAAAGCGGCAGCTTCTTGGGCCGCTTGCGGTGCAGCCATGTGACCACCATGAGGCGGGTGACCATGATCGCGGTGAACATTGATGTCAGGAGGCCTATGGCCAACGTCACGGCAAAGCCCTTGATCGGGCCGGAGCCGAACTGGAACAGCAGAATGGCGGCAATCAGGGTCGTGATATTGGCGTCGATAATCGTCGTCAACGCCCGCTGATACCCGGAATCGACCGCCGATATAGGCGTTCGCCCGTTGCGTTCCTCTTCGCGAATTCGTTCGAATATCAATACGTTGGCGTCAACCGCCATGCCGATCGTCAACACGATTCCCGCGATGCCCGGTAACGTCAATGTGGCCTGCAGCATCGACAGAACGGCGGCGATCAGGATGATATTCAGCACCAGCGCCACGTCCGCCATCAGGCCGAACATGCCATAGGCCGCCGCCATGAAAATGATGACCAGAACGATCGACAGAACACTGGCGAACTCGCCGGCAGCAATCGAATCCGCTCCCAGTTCGGCGCCGACGGTGCGCTCCTCCAGCACCGTCAGCGGCGCCGGCAACGCGCCTGCCCGCAGCAGAAGGGCCAGATCCTGCGCCGACTGAATGGTGAAATTACCGGATATGACCCCGTTGCCGCCGAGGATCGGTTCGCGGATCACCGGTGCGCTGATGACTTCCTTGTCGAGAACGATGGCGAAAGGCTGACCGACGTTTTCCCTCGTCACATCCCCGAAGCGGCGGGCACCGACCGCATCGAAGCGGAAGGAGACGACAGCCTGGCCATCCTGGAACGTGGCCTGCGCATCGACAAGGTTTTCGCCATCCACCATGACGCGGCGTTTGACCAGATACTGGATAGGATTGTCGTTGCCGTCCCGTTCGTCGATCGACGGCAGACACATAGTACCTGCCGGGCGGCGCCGTCCCGGCCCGCAGGCCTCGGCCGCAGAATTGTCCCTGTCCAGAAGATGAAATGTCATTTTGGCCGTTGTGCCGATCAGTTCTTTCAGGCGTTCGGGGTCGTCAAGCCCGGGCACCTGCACCAGGATCCGGTCCGAACCCTGGCGCTGAATTGTCGGTTCGCGCGTGCCAAGTTCGTCGATACGGCGGCGGACAATCTCGATCGACTGGTCGATTGCCGAGGTCAGGATTTCGCGGCGGCCGGTTTCCGTGTTGCAGACTGTGTAGGAGAGCCCGTCAGTCGATACGTCGAAAAGCGGTTCGAACGTATTCGGTTCCAGATTGCGCAGAACCTCGTCCGCCTGTTCCCGGTCCTCGTCCCGCCGCAGATCGAAGCCGACGCATTCGTTGCGTACGCCAAGACGGCGATACCCGATGCGCGGCGATCCCCGGCGCAGCCCGTCACGAATGGAATCGACCAGCGCTTCCCGGCGCTGCGCAAGAACCGACGCTACATCCACTTCCAGCAACAGATGCGAACCGCCCTGCAGATCGAGGCCCAGATTCATCTGCTGATTGGGCAGCCAGCTCGGCAGGGACGCCGCGTCTTCCTCGCTAAGCACGTTGGGAAACGCGAAAGAAATTCCCATGAGCGCGACGACGGCGACCAGAACCATCTTCCACTTGGCGAAATAGACCATTTACGGCGTGCTCTGTCGGTTAGGCTGAATGACGGACGGTAAAATCAGTCTTTTTTGCGATCTTCGGCGTCGACATCTTCTTCGTAATCGACATCCTCTTCCGCATCGTCGTAATCCCGGTCGTCGTCGGCCTGATCCTTATCCTGGTCCTTGTCTTTCTTGGACTTTGCGGGCGCGGGATCGGTTTTGCTGAGGCTTTCGGCGATCATCCCGCGCAATACGCGGACCTTGACCCCGTCGGCCACCTCTACGATCAGTTCGGTTTCGTTGGGGACGCGCGTAATCGTGCCGATCAACCCGCCATTCGTCACAATGCGGTCGCCGCGACGCAGATTGCCCAGCATTTCGCGATGGACTTTCGCCTTCTTCTGCTGCGGACGGATCAGCAGGAAATAGAAAACGACGAATATCAGTACCAGGGGAAGGAGCTGCTCCATTCCGCCAAGTCCACCACCGCCAGCGCCCTGCGCCCAAGCCGGTGAAACAAACATGCTTTTCTCCGCATTGAGTGAAAGTTTGCGGAATATAGCGGCCCGTCGACAGCATGCAACATATTCCCTTTGGATCGGGCCGCACCGCCTCCTGGCCGCTCGATGTTTGATCCCGACTCGCCTTGTGATAGGGTCCGCGCCGCTTTCAATCTGCCCCGGAACGCCATGACCGACAGCGACACCAAAGAGCTGATGATCCGTATCGCGGACGCGCTGGACCGCCTTGCCCCGCCGCCGGCGACGACCGTCGTGCCGGATGATGCCGATGCTTTTGTATGGCATGCGGAAACCGGCCGTTTGGAACCCGTGGCGGAGATCAACCGCCTGGATATCGAGCAGCTGATCGGGGTCGACCGCTCGCGCGACACGCTACTGTCCAACACCCGGCGCTTTGCGGAAGGGTTTCCCGCGAACAATGCCCTGCTGTGGGGCGCGCGCGGGATGGGCAAAAGCTCGCTCGTCAAGGCTGTACAAGGCACGGTCGCGGAAGAGACCGGCGGCGCGCTGGTGCTGGTGGAAATTCACCGCGAGGACCTCGCTTCCCTGCCCCGGCTTCTGGCGGTGCTGCGCGAGAGCAAGCGCAAGTTCATCCTGTTCTGCGACGACCTCTCCTTCGACGGCGACGACACCACGTACAAATCGTTGAAAGCGATGCTGGAAGGCGGGATCGAGGGGCGGCCGAAAAACGTGGTGTTCTACGCGACATCCAATCGGCGTCACCTTATGCCCCGCGACATGATCGAAAACGAACGGTCGACCGGCATCAATCCCGGCGAAGCGGTCGAGGAAAAAGTCTCTCTGTCCGACCGGTTCGGTCTGTGGCTCGGTTTCCACAACTGCGATCAGGACACCTTCTTCGAGATGCTTGACAGCTACGTCGATCGCTACGGCCTGGACATTGACCGGGAAACGCTGCATGCCGAAGCGGTCGAATGGTCGATGACCCGCGGCGCACGCTCCGGCCGCGTCGCCTGGCAGTACATCCAGGACCTCGCCGGCCGCCAGAAAAAGATGCTGGACTAGTTCCGGACGGCAGCCGTTCTGCGCCCGAGATACCGTTCCGGATCGACGGCCCGGTTGCCGCGCCGCAGTTCGAAATGCAGCTGCGGCTTGTCGACGCTGCCGGTACGCCCGACCTTCGATATCACCTGCCCTCGCCGCACGTTCTGGCCCGTGCGGACGAGCAGTTCGGAATTATGGGCGTAGGCGGATATCCAGCCGCCCGAATGCTTCACCAGCAAGAGATTGCCGAAGCCGCGCAACTCGTTGCCTGCATAGGCCACCACGCCGTTCTGCACTGCGCGAACCGGCGTTCCCCGGCGCGCCAGAATGTTTATCCCGTCGTTCTGCAAGCCCTTGCCGATCGTCCCGAAGCGCGACAGCACCCGGCCGCTTACCGGCCATATGAACCCGCCCTCGCTCGGCGCCGGAAGCTTTACGCCCGGTCGGGTGGTCGGCGCGCGTTTCACGGTTTTCGGTTCGGGCGGCAATACCTGCTTGCCTTCGACGCGCGGCGGCGGCTTCCGAACGGCTGACCTCGCGGTCGACGTGTGTGTCGATACCGTTCGTGTCGCGCCCGCCGCCTGACGCGCCGGATTACCGGGCAGGACTATCTTCTGCCCCGGATACAGCCGGTAGGGCGGGGAAATCCGGTTCAGCCGAACCAGAGTACCGGGCTCGGTATTGTATCGGTTGGCGATCTGATAAACGGTTTCGCCGCGGCGGACCACATGCACGCCGGACGACGGCAGGCGGAGCTTCTGGCCCGGATAGATCGTGTAAGGCGGCGTCAGGGCATTTGCGTCGATCAGACTACGCAATCCGACATTGTACCGGCGGGCGATTTTGTAAAGCGCGTCGCCCTTACGGACGGTCACGGTCTGTCCGGCGAGCGCGGCCGTCGCGGCGCCCGGGCGCACGGTTTCTCCGGTTCCCCCATGCACGACCGGCGCCGGCCCCATGCTGGTTTGCCCGCATGCGGACAGGGCCAGTCCAAGCACCGGCCACAGGACGAATTTCACGTTTCCGGACATCTGGTATCCCATCGCCGTCAAACTATGTTCGGCCTTTCTGAAGTTCAACCGGTAGATTCCGGCGCATCGTCGCCGATCAGCGGAACGAACCTGACCGGCCACATCTTTTCGGTCCGGATTCCCCCCGCTTCGTCGAAAGTAAATTTGTAGAGATGCTGATCCCGGGCGGTGTTGCCCATGGGTGCGATCATGATCCCGTCGGGAGCAAGCTGGTCGATAAGCGTTTGCGGTATTTCGCGCGATGCCGCAGCGGTCACGATGATGCGGTCGAACGGCGCCTGCTCCGGCCACCCCTTCGTGCCGTCACCGGCTTTCGCGGTAATGTTGTTGATACGGAGCTCCCGGAATTTCTCTTCCGCCGCCGCCAGCAGCTCCTTGTGGCGTTCGATCGAATACAGCCGGCGGCACAGCCGGGCTAGCACCGCCGCCTGGTAGCCGGACCCGGTGCCGATCTCGAGCACCTTCATTCGCGGTCCTACCTCCAGTTCCTGGGTCATGAACGCGACCACCGCCGGCTGGCTGATCGTCTGCCCGCTGCCGATGGGGAGCGCCATGTTTTCGTATGCCTGGTCGCGGAACGTTTCCGGCACGAATGCTTCGCGCGGGACGCGTTCGATCGCACCGAGCACGTCAGGTTGCGTGATGCCCTGTTTTCGAAGTTCCATGATCAGGCGAATACGGTTGGCTTCGAGGGTCATCCGAAGACCTGTCGCAAAGACGTCATGGTCCGGCGGTGGGTCAGGTCGAGGCACAGCGGTGTGATGGAAATACGTCCTTCGTTCACCGCCTTCAGGTCCGAACCCGCAAACGACGGGTCTTCGTTGCGTTCGGTGCCGATCCAGACGTAGTCGTAGCCGCGCGGGTCGCGCCCCGTTGTGACGGCATCGCCGATCTTTCTGCGGCCCTGAACCGTGATTTCCGTCTGGCCGACTTCCGCAGCCGGCAAATCCGGAAAATTAACGTTTATCAGAACGTTGGCGGGCCATTCCTCGCGTATCAGCTTGCGGATGATTTTGGGTCCATGATGTTCAGACGCGGCCCAACGGACGTTTTCGCCGTACACGCGGACCTGGCTCAGCGCGATAGACGGAATGCCGAGCAGCGCCCCCTCCATGGCTGCGGCGACGGTTCCCGAATAGGTGATGTCTTCGCCCAGATTGCCGCCGGCATTGACGCCCGAAAGCACCAGATCCGGACGCTTTCCGGGAATGATGTGCTGCACCGCCAGCAGAACGCTGTCCGTGGGCGTGCCGTTCACGGCGAATTTCCGGGCGCTAATCTTGCGTACCCGCAACGGCAGCGTCAGGGTCAGGGAATGACCGGATGCGCTCTGTTCACTTTCCGGCGCAACCACCCAGACGTCGTCCGAAAGGGATTTTGCCATCTTTTCGAGGACTTTCAGCCCCGGCGCATTGATCCCGTCATCGTTGGAAACCAGGATCCGGGCGCCGCGCAGCCGCATCAGTCGCCGCCCGCCGCCTCGATCTTATCGAGCCCGCCCATATAGGGTCGCAGAACCTCCGGTACCGTCACCGATCCATCCGCGTTCTGATAATTCTCCAGCACCGCGATGAGCGTGCGCCCCACGGCAAGACCCGATCCGTTCAGCGTATGCAGGAAAGCCGTCCCCTTTCGGTCGGACGGCCGGAAACGGGCATTCATGCGCCGCGCCTGAAAATCGCCGCAGTTCGAACAGCTGGAAATTTCGCGATAGCGCTCCTGCCCCGGCAGCCAGACTTCGATATCGTAGGTTTTTCGCGCCGAGAAACCGAGATCTCCCGTCGACAGGATCACGACGCGGTAATGCAGGCCGAGACGCTTCAGGACTTCTTCCGCGCAACCGGTCATGCGTTCGTGTTCTTCCGCAGACCGGTCGGGGTGCACGATGCTGACAAGCTCCACCTTGGGAAACTGGTGCTGGCGCAGCATGCCGCGCGTGTCTTTGCCCGCGGCGCCCGCCTCCGACCGGAAGCACGGCGTATGTGCGGTGAAACGCAGCGGCAGGTCTTCTTCCGACAGGATATCGCCGGCCACCAGGTTGGTCAGTGGCACCTCGGCGGTCGGGATCAGCCAGTGATCGGTGGTGGTCTTGAACAGGTCTTCGGAAAACTTCGGCAGTTGTCCCGTCCCGAACGCCGCATCGTCGCGCACCAGCAAAGGCGGATTGACCTCGGTATAGCCGAATTCCTCCGTGTGCATGTCAAGCATCATCGCGGCAAGCGCCCGTTCCATCCGCGCCAGTGCGCCGCGGGTGACCACGAAGCGCGATCCGGAGAGTTTCGAGGCACCTTCGAAATCGAGCAGCCCCAGTCCCTCGCCGATATCGACATGGTCCTTCGCCTCGAAATCGAAGGCCGGCTTGTCGCCGACGATCCGGATTTCGACGTTGTCGTCTTCGTCCTCACCGTCCGGTACATCTTCAAACGGCAGATTGGGCACATCCTGGAGAACCTCGCGCACAGCCGCCACGCCCTGCTTCTGGTCCTCTTCCAGTCCCGCCATCCGGTCTTTCAGATCGGCCACTTCGGCAATCAGGGCATCCGCGTCTTCGCCTTTGCCTTTCAGCACGCCGATCTGTTTGGAGGCCTCGTTCCGCCGTTTCTGCAAATCCTGCAGCTCGGTTGTAATCGCCCGGTTGGCGGCGTCGAGTTCGATCGCCCTTGCGGCGAGAGGTTCCAGCCCGCGCCGCGCGAGCGCCTTGTCGAACTGATCGGGGTTGTCCCGGATCCATCTGATGTCATGCATGATTTAATCTTCTAGCCGATTTCACGACGAATCTCAGGTCGCCGGGTTATCGGGTTTCGGCTGGGCGTCCTCGTAGTCGTCGTCGCCGTATTTTTGTGCCCGCTTCTTCTCGATCAGCCGCGCCCCGATGATCGATAACTCGTAGAGGATGATGATCGGAATAGCGAGGCCGATCTGGCTGACCACGTCGGGCGGCGTGATGATCGCCGCCATTACGAAAACGCCGACGATGGCGTATTTGCGTTTCGCGGCAAGTCCCGTGGATGTCACCAGCCCCGCCCGCGCCAGCAGCATCAAAAGAACCGGCAGCTCGAAAGCGAGACCGAAGGCGAATATCAGCCGCAGCACGAGTGTCAGATACTGATCGACCTTCGGTTCGACCTGAACGGGCAAGGCGCCGTCGCCGCCCAGTGTCTGGAAAGTCAGGAAAAACTCCCAGGCCAAAGGCATGATGAAGAAATAGACCAGCGCGCCGCCCATGAAAAAGAGGATCGGCGTCGCAAACAGGAACGGCAGGAACGCCCGTTTCTCGTTCTTGTAGAGGCCGGGAGCGACGAACATCCAGACCTGCATGGATATCACGGGAAAGGCAAAAAACAGCGCCGTGTAAAAGGCCACCTTTATCTGCGCCAGGAACGGCTCGTACAGCGCGGTAAAGATGAGCCGTGCGCCTTCCTGGCCTTCCAGGGCACGCGCAAGGGGACGGACGAAAAAGTCGTAGATGTCCTGGGCGAACACGAAGCTGGCGATGAACATCACGACAAATGCGGCAAAGCTGTATATCAGACGGGTGCGCAGCTCGACCAGATGGTCGAGCAACGGCATCTTCTTGTCGTCCGCCTCGGATTCGTTCATGCTGGTTTCTCCAGCTTTTCAGCTTTGTCTTCGGACGTTTCAGCGTCAGCCGCTTCGGGTTTTTTCGGGACCGGCGACGCAATCCTGTTGTCGTCGGCGAATTCCGGATCGTCGTAATCGACGAGATCGTCGTCAGTCCACCCGGCGTCGAAATCCATGGCGTCTTTGATCTCCCCATCCGGATCGACGCTGTCCATGATTTCCTGACGGACGCGCCCAAGCGGGTCCGCCGCCGTTCTTACGGTTTCCTGTACCTTGTCGAGTTCGGCTTCCCGGGCAACTTCTTCCAGACCCGACTGGAATTCGCGCGCCATTTCCCGCGCCTTGCGCACGAAACCGCTTACGGCGCGGATCGCACCGGGCAGCTCCCTGGGACCGATAATAATGATCGCAAGGATGGCAATAAGGAGAAATTCCCAGCCGCCGATGTCAAACATGGCGGAGCGCGCCTTTCTTCAAGAATTCTACAGGGCGAAACGTCAGCTTTTCGCCGTTTCGTCCTTTTTTGTAGCATCCGCCACGGCGTCGCCGGTATCCGCGTTCATGGCCTTGTCGTCTACGGCGTCGGATTTGTCTTCTTTGAGATTCTTTTTGAACGCGTTGATGCCTTTCGCGGCATCCCCCATCAGACGCGGCAACTTGCCGGCGCCGAACAGCAGAATGACGACGAGCGCGATTAGGGCGATCTGCCAGGGTCCTAAAGACATTTCGATCTCTCACGATCAATAATTGAAATTTGCCGGATCATCGCAGAAAGCCGGTATAGCCGCAATGAAAACGGCGCGGGTCAGTTATTTTCCGCTGCAAAAACAAAGACATTCTGCTCATCCAGCGCGACGCCCACGGACGCCCCCTCGTCCGGCAACAGTTTGCCGGGAACCCGGGAATGGAGATGCAGCCCCCCTGCTTCGCCGTTAGGCACACTGAGATGCAACAGGCTGGACCGTCCCAGCAGGCGTGCTGTGATCACGCTGGCGACGGCCTTGTCGTGTTCGCCGGCGATGACGCGGAGCGCTTCGGGGCGAACCAGAACGTCCACTTCGGTACCGTCGGCAAATCCCGGGGCGCAGACAGTGCCGATCGGCGTGTGAACATGACCATCCAGCACCCGGCCGGTGATTTGGTTTACTTCGCCAAACAGCCCCGCCACGAAGGAATCCTTGGGGCGGAAATACAGTTCTTCAGGCGGGCCGACCTGCACGATGACCCCGTCGCGCATGACGGCAACCTGGTCGCCCATGAACATGGCTTCCTCGGCATCGTGCGTGACGATGAGCGACGAGGATTCCGATTTCTTCAGCACATGCAGACACAAATCCCGCAACTGGTTGCGCAGCCGCGTATCCAGATTGGAAAACGGCTCATCCAGGAGGAATATGCGCGGCCGCGGCGCCCGCGCCCGCGCCAGGGCGATGCGTTGCTGTTCCCCGCCCGACAGATAGTGCGGATACCGGTTGGCGTAGCGCAGCATGCCGACCTGTTCCAATACTTTGTGCACGCGTGCATCGCGCTCCGCGCTGGACAAATCCGTCAGACCGAATGCCACGTTCTGCGCAACGGTGAGGTGCGGAAACAGGGCAAAATCCTGGAAAAGCAGGCTGACCAGGCGGTTTTCCGGCGGCTCGCTACGACGGGAATCCGCCAGCACCTGGTCGTCCCAGCAGATGCTTCCGGTTTGCAGCTCCTCCAGCCCCGCGATCAGGCGCAACGTCGTTGTCTTGCCGCAGCCGGATGGTCCAAGCAGACAGAGAATTTCGCCCGGCGGAACATGCAGGTTGATGTCCGACAGAACATCTACTTTGCCATATCTGTGACTGAGGCCGCTGACGGTCAGTCCGTTTTCTGTTTGTTTCTGGTCCACCATGCTGGCGAGAAGCTATTGCGAGCCGGTCTCAATAGCAATCGAAGAATGATCAGAATTATTCCTGCCGCTCTTCTTCGTTTTCGTCTTCATCGGCAGCGGCAACCGCTTCCGCGGCTCCCGCCTCTTCTGTTCCGGCAGCGGTCGAGTCGGCGGCGGCGACATCGTCACCGTCGGACAGTTCTTCCGCTTCCTCTTCCTCGGGAGCTCCTTCCGCGACGGCATCCGGATACATTTCGCCGGTGTCGCCGATGATCGTGCCCGCGGGGCGCGTATCCAGCAGACCGGAAGCTTTCAGTTCGTCGATACCCGGCAGATCCGCCAGGGAATCCAGCCCGAATTCTTCCAGGAACGCCGGCGTCGTGCCCCACGTAGTCGGACGACCGGGCGTCCGCCGCCGGCCGACGGGTTTGATCCAGCCAGCTTCGAGCAGCACATCGAACGACCCCTTGCTGACCGAAACGCCCCGTATTTCTTCAACTTCGCTGCGCGTGACGGGCTGGTGATAGGCAATGATGGCCAGCGATTCCACGGCCGCGCGCGACGGTTTACGGCTGACTTTCCGTTCGATCCGCAGGTGCGGCGACAGGTCTTCCGCCGTCCGCAACGACCACCGCCCCGCGACCCGGGCAAGATTGACGCCGCGTCCTTCGTAAAGCGACTGGATATCCTGAAGAATCGCCCCGATATCCGAGCCTTCCGGCAGACGTTCGGCCAGGAAATCCGTGCTGACGGGTTCCGTTGCCGCGAACAGCAGCGCCTCGACGATCCGGACTTCCTGGGTGATATCCGCGTATTCCGCAGCTTCTTCGGCCGTTTCGCATTCGGGACCGTCGCCGACCGTTTCGCCGGCCATATCCTCGACCGTATCGTTGTCGGGGGATTCCATAATTTCCTGCGCAACTTCAACCATTTGCGACCGTTTCCTTCCCTTTTACAAAAATCGGCCCGAAGGCGCTGGACTGGCGAATATTCGCCTTGCCTTCCTTCACAAGTTCCAGACTGGCGGCGAAAGTCGACGCGACGGCGGACCGCCGGACGATTCCATCGGTCAGGTTTTCCGGAAGGAACGCACTCAGCGCGGTCCAGTCGCCGACATTTCCGATAATGCCTCGCAGCCGTTCGATCGCTTCGCTGAGCGAGAACAGTTGCGTGGCCTCGATGGTCAGATGAGATGCCGTGACGCGGCGCCGGTTGTCGCCATAGGCCTTCAGCATGTCGTAAAGCGACACTTCGTAGACCGGCGTTCTGACGACTTCCATGCCTTCCGGTGCGCCGCGCGCGAACACATCGCGCCCAAGACGCGGCATGACCAGCAGTTTTTCTCCGGCATCCCGCATCGCATCCAGTCGCCGCAGCTGAAACGTCAGCGCCTCGGCCAGTTCCGGACCTGTCGCTTCTTCGTCTTCTTCGGTCTCCGGCAGAAGCAGGCGGGATTTGAGATAGGCGAGCCAGGCCGCCATGACGAGGTAGTCCGCCGCGATTTCAAGGCGCAGTTGTTTGGCCGCCGTGATGAAGGACAAATACTGCTCGGCCAGCTTCAGGATCGATATTCTGGTCAGATCGACCTTTTGCTGCCGCGCCAGCGTCAGAAGCAGATCAATCGGTCCCTCGAACCCGTCCAGATCGAGGACGAGATCGTACATCTCGCGAACCGGTTCTTCTTCGAATGTGTCCGTGGTTTCGGACATGCCGTCCGTATCCCCTTCCAAAGCCTGCAACGCCGATAAGCCCGGATTATAAGGTTTCCGCAGGTCGCAGGCTAACCGCCAATCCGCACGACTGAGGGCCTGTCAGCCTTCAAGAAACGCAGAAATCCGCCGTTTGGCGTCATCCGCGTCGAAATCATCCGAATCATCCATCCGCTCTGCGGCGGAATTGAGGCGAACCAGAGATTCCGGCCGCATCGGGGGACAGGTTTCCGCGATCGCCGCCATGTCGTCAAAATCGCCGTCGCAGTGGAGCGCAAGGTCGCACCCCGCGTCCAGAACCGACATCACCCGCGCGCCGAGCGGGCCCGACAGGGCTTTCATGCAGATATCGTCTGAGAACAGCAAGCCGTCGAAACCGATATCCCCGCGGATTGTCTCCTGAACGACTGCCGGGGAGGAACTGCCGGGGCCGCCTGCATCGATGGCTTCGTACACGATATGCGCCGTCATGCCCGCCGGGGCGTCGCAAAGTTCCACGAACGGGGCGAAATCGGTGCGCCGCAGTTCATCCAGCGGCGTGTCCACCCGCGGAAGTTCCAGGTGACTGTCGGCAAAAGCTCTTCCATGTCCGGGGATATGTTTGATCACCGGCAACACTCCGCCCTGCAAAAGCCCATCGCAGACCGCCCGTCCGAGATGTGCGACGAGGGCCGGATCGTTGGAAAATGCCCGGTCGCCGATGATTTCGTGACTGCCTGTGACGGGCAGGTCCAGAACCGGTGCGCAGTCCACATTGATCCCGAGCGCCTCGAGGTCGGCGGCGATCAGTCGATAGTTGAGCCGCAGGCAGTGGGCCGCTTCATTCGGACCCGAAACCGCCCGGTCGCCAAACGGCCGCATCGCCGGGTAGTCGGGCCAGTGAGGCGGTCGCAGCCGCTGTACGCGTCCGCCTTCCTGGTCGATCAGGACGAGAATTTCGTCGTTGCCGGAGAGGTCGCGAAAATCGTCGGTCAGACGGCGTACCTGATCCGGTGTATCTATATTGCGCGCGAACAGAATGTAGCCGGCAGGGTTGCATGCCCGGAAAAGCGCCTTCTCGTCCGCTGTCAGGGACAATCCGACACAGCCGAAGACTACAGCCGCCGGCGCGGGATCAGCGCCGGACAACGAGACAGCTCAGCTTTCGCTGTTTTAACCGGCTGCAGAGGCTGGACGCCTGGGACTTCGAAGCGAGCGGCCCTGCCTGCATGCGGTAATAGGTGCCGCGACCGCCGCTTAGGACGGTGCGTTCCACAATCAGCGGCAGATTACCGAGCAGATCTTTGTGCTTGTTCCGGATAGACGTCCAGTTCTTCCGCAGCGCCGCTTCGGAGCGCAGAGACGAAATCTGAATGCGATAGCGTCCCGATGCGGAGGCGGCCGGTGCTTTCGACGCGGTTTTGGCAGCCGTTTTCACGGGCGGTTTCTCTGTTTCCACTGTCTTGGCGGGCGCCGGGGCGACCGGAGGCGGTTTGACCTTCGGTATTTTGAGTTCCTTCTTCGTCAGCGGCGGCGGCGGGGGCAGTTCAGATTCTGCCGACGCAGCAGGCGCCCCGGCGGCGGGTTCCACACTGGCCGCCTTTTCTTGCTCCATGGCGACCGGCGCCGGCGGCGTCATCGGTTTTTCGGGCGGCGGTAACAGGCGCTCTACCCGCTCCGGCTGTTTTTCCGCTTCCAGCCGGGTAAACACTTCCTTATCCTGATTGGGCACTTTCATTCCGCCGGGGCTTTCGGGACGCACTTTCAACGGGCCTTCCTGCGCCTGAATGACCGGCGGCGCAGTACCCGCGCCTTCCTGGCGGCCCTTGTTGTAGGCATAGAGAATCACGACGCCAAAACCGAGAATGGCCGCGATGGCGACAAGGCCCGTCATGATCCGCCGGCCGCGGCGACCGTATCGGGGAACGTCGGGCGCCCTGTCACGGGCCACGATCCGGTCACCCTCCGCGGGTCGAAAATCGTCTGCCATCAGCGCATCTCCTCAACCGGTTTCACACCCATGACCGCGAGCCCCGAGGCTATCACAACCGCCATCGCCCGGACCATTCCCAACCGCGCCAGGGTGCCGTTTTCGTTTTCCGGTATCAGGAAACGGAGCGATGTATCTTCGTTCCCCTTGTTCCAGAGACCGTGAAAAGCGGCGGCGATATCGTTCAGATAATATGCGATGCGGTGCGGTTCGCGCGCCAGCGCCGCAGTTTCCACCAGCCTCGGCCACCCTGCCAGCAATTTCATCAAAGTCAGTTCCGCCTCGTCGGTCAGCGATGACATATCAGCTTTCGCGAGGCTCGAATCGTCAACCGAAAGACCCGGCATCTGGTCGCCGGCGTTGCGCAGGACCGAACAGGCGCGGGCGTGGGCGTACTGCACGTAGAACACCGGATTGTCGCGGGATTGTTCCAGCGCCTGCTTCAGATCGAAATCGAGAGGCGCCTCGTTGCCGCGCGTCAGCATCATGAAGCGGACGACGTCCTTGCCGACCTGGTCAACGACTTCGCGCAGGGTGACGAAGGTCCCTGCCCGCTTGGACATGCGCACGGGCTCGCCGTTTTCGAACAGATTGACCAGATTGCAGATACGCACGTCGAGGACGCCCTTGCCGTCGGTGGTGGCTTCTACCGCCGCCTGCATGCGCCTGATGTACCCTTTGTGATCGGCGCCCCAGACGTCGACCATTTCGCCAAAACCGCGGCGGAATTTGTCCAGATGGTAGGCCACATCGGCGGCGAAATACGTCCAGCTGCCGTCCGATTTCTTCAGCGGCCGGTCGATATCGTCACCGAACCCGGTGGAGCGGAATAAATATTGTTCACGCTCTTCCCAGTCGTCGGGTTTCTGGCCCTTGGGCGGCTCCAGCGTGCCCCAGTAAACGAGATCCCGATCTTCGAGTTCGGACACAACGGCAGAAATGGCGTCTTCGTCATGGAGCGACCGTTCCGAGCGGAATACCTGATGCTCTATGCCAAGCGCGGCTAGGTCTTCGCGGATCAGTTCCATCATCTCGCTGATCGCGACATCGCGGACGACGGGCAGCCATTCCTCCTCCGGCGCGGACAGCAGGGCGTCACCCTGCGTCTCGGCCAGCGCATGACCGACATGCACCAGATAGTCGCCGGGATAAAGACCGTCCGGGATTTCGCCGATATTCTCGCCCAGCGCTTCGCGATAGCGGAGATGTGCGGATCGGGCCAGCACATCGACCTGCACGCCGGCGTCGTTGATATAGTATTCGCGGGTCACGTCGAACCCGGCCTTGGCCAGCAACGCCGCCAGCACGTCGCCGATCACCGCACCGCGGGCATGGCCGACATGCATCGGTCCGGTCGGATTGGCGGACACGTATTCGACATTGATCGGTTGACCCGCACCGATATCGGTATCGCCGTAAGACACGCCCGCCTGCAGGATCTCCGCAATCTGTCGCTGCCACAGACCGGCATCCAGACGCAGGTTGATGAAACCCGGCCCCGCGATGTCCACACTGTCGACGCCGTCGGATTCCGACAGCCGGCCGGCGATCATCCCGGCCAGATCGCGCGGCTTCCGGCCGGCGGGTTTCGCCAGCACCATGGCGACATTGGTCGAAATATCGCCATGCGAGGGATCGCGCGGCGGTTCGACCGATATCCGGTTCAGGGCCAGGTCCGCCGGCATCGTGCCATCGGCCGTCAGACCGCCGACGATTTCCTCGATGGCGGCTCGATAATGATTGAAAACGTTCATCTGTTCTCTTCGTATAGGTCGTATAGCCGGCGGTGCTCGTCCAGCGCGAACCGGTCCGTCATCCCGGCGATGTAATCCGCCACATGGCGCGCGCGCATGGTACGGTCCAGATGTTCGGCGCCGGGGCGCCATTCCTCCGGCAGGCATTCCGGTTCGTCCACATACAGCGTGAACAGGTCGGCGACCACCCTGCGCGCCTTGCTCGTCATGCGGTTAACCCGGTAATGCCGATACATGCGCTCGAACAAAAAGGCTTTCAAGGCGCGGTTGTCGGCTTCCAGCTGTTCCGAAAACGCGACCAGCGGTCCGCCGTGATGACGCACATCATGGACAGAACCCGGCCGCGCCGCCGAAATACGCCGCGCGGTTTCCGCCAGCAGGTCGTTGACCATCACATTGATGAGGCGCCGGCCGGTTTCGTGAAACAGTCTGCTTTTTTGCAGATCGGGATATTTCTTACGCACTTCCGCGATGATCGGGCCCAGGATCGGCACGTCGGCAAGATCGTCAATCGCAAACAACCCGGCCCGAAGTCCGTCGTTCACATCGTGGGAATGATAGGCAATGTCGTCTGAAAGCGCGGCTATCTGTGCCTCGATGCCCGGCCATGTGTGGAGTTCGAGATCATGTTTCGACGTGTACTCGTTCAGCGCCCAGGGCAGATCGCCCGACAGCGGCCCGTTGTGCTTGGCGATGCCTTCCAGGGTTTCCCAGGTCAGGTTCAGCCCGTCGAACTCGGCATATCGCGCTTCCAGCGCGGTGATGATGCGCAATGTCTGCCCGTTGTGGTCGAAGCCGCCATGGGGCTGCATGGCCTCGTCCAGCGCCTCTTCGCCCGCATGCCCGAACGGCGTATGGCCGAGATCGTGGGCCAGCGCCAGTGCCTCGGCCAGATCCTCGTCCACCGACAGCGACCGGGCGAGCGAGCGCGCAATCTGGGCCACTTCCAGGCTGTGGGTCAGCCGCGTGCGGTAATAATCGCCTTCGTGATAGACGAATACCTGCGTCTTGTGCTTCAGGCGGCGGAAAGCGCCGGAATGGATGATCCTGTCCCGGTCCCGCTGGTAAACAGTGCGTGTCGGGCTTTCGTCTTCCGCGAAAATGCGCCCCCGCGACAGCGCCGGATGGCACGCATAGGGTGCGAGGCTGGACG
Source organism: Alphaproteobacteria bacterium (assembly GCA_038146925.1). Taxonomy (GTDB): domain Bacteria; phylum Pseudomonadota; class Alphaproteobacteria; order MPNO01; family UBA830; genus UBA830. Next base: position 1,329,422 of record JAYQSP010000011.1, on the reverse strand, counting down.
TGGGCAGGGATCCGTCGGCGGGGCTCATAACCCGCAAGGTAAACCTGCCCATCAGGCGCTGCAACGGAATCGGCAGGTTTTCGGCGGATTCGTCGATCGTCGCGACCGACGTTGACGGAACCTTTACTTCAACATACAAAATCGGGGGACGCACGAGAGTAGCGAACCATGCCAGACGGACACATCGACGCATCGAAGCAGATCACGGTCAGCGATTCCGCCGTTGCCCGGCTGAAGGAACTGCACGCCGAGGACGACCACGCCGGCAAGATGCTGCGGGTTGCCGTGGATGGCGGCGGCTGTTCCGGTTTTCAGTACAGCTTCACCTTCGATGATCAGATTAATGACGACGATCAAACCATTGAAAAAGATGGCATAACGGTCGTCATTGACGAGATGTCCTGGGACTACCTCGCGGGATCCGAAATCGGCTACAAGACTGAACTGATCGGCGCCTATTTCTCCATCGAGAACCCGAACGCCGCTTCGACCTGCGGCTGCGGTACGTCGTTCGCGCTCTGACATTTGAACGGTTCGCCCCCTGTCGCTGCGACGCCATTCCGGTTAGATTGCGCCGACAACGAATCTTCCGGACAGTATCGTGACCGTCATCGCTACCTGGAACGTAAACTCGATCCGCGCCCGACTTCCCCGGGTGCTGGAATGGCTCGACGAATTCGAACCCGATGTGGCTCTGTTGCAGGAACTGAAGGCCACGGATGAAACCTTTCCGCGCCTCGAGATCGAAGACCGCGGCTACAACTTGGAAATTCACGGTCAGAAGAACTTCAACGGCGTCGGTATTCTGTCGAAATCGCCCATAGAGGACGTGACGCGCGGCCTGCCGGGCAACGAAGACGACGATCAGGCCCGCTATATCGAGGGATTCACGGCGGGTTTTCGCGTCGCTTCAATCTATCTGCCGAACGGCAACCCCGCCCCGGGAGAGAAATACGACTACAAGCTGCGCTGGATGGAATGCCTGTGCGACCACATGCGCGAAAGGCTGAAGCTGGACGAAGCGATCGTATTCGGCGGCGACTACAACATCGTGCCTACCGACGAGGACGTACACGACCCGGAAGGCTGGGCCGACGACGCGCTGTGCCTGCCGGAGAGCCGCAACCGGTTCCGGCGCATGCTGTATCTGGGGCTGACGGACGCCTATCGGGTCATTCACAAGGAACCGCACAAATACAGCTTCTGGGACTATCAGCGCGGCGCCTGGCAAAAGGATTTCGGCGTCCGCATCGATCATCTGCTGCTGTCGCCGCAGGCCGCCGACCGGCTGAAGGACGCGGATATCGACCGCGGACCGCGAGGCAAGGAAAAAGCCTCCGACCACACGCCCGTCTGGTGCGAGCTGGAATGACTCCGCTCATACGCGAGGCGCTGCGTTACGTCACGATCGGCCTGGGATTCGGGCTCATCTGGGCGGTGATCCAGTACACCAACGGTTCGATCACCGATTTGAAAGTACTGGCCGGACCGGTGATCGTCTTCGGTGCGGCCGGACTGCTGATGTGGGGCCTCCGGCGCGCGCTGATCGCGCTGAGAAACCGCTAGCGGACTGGCTTGTAACCGTCAGGCGCTGCTCGACTCCGCCGTTATCGGGACGGTTTCTTCAAAACCCTTGCCGATAACCGTTGCCGCCACAAGGTCGCCCCCCACATTCACGACGGTCCGGCACATGTCCAGAATTCTGTCGACACCGATGATCAGCGCGATCCCTGCCGAGGGAATCCCGACCGTTTCCAGGATACTCGCGAGGATGACGATACCGACGCCGGGCGTGCCCGGCGACCCGATCGCCGCGCCGACGGCCATGACCACCAGCAGCAGAATGCCCATGACCCCGATGGAAATACCGAAAACCTGGGCCAGGAACAGCGCCGCCACTGCCTGATAAAGCGCCGTGCCCCCCATATTTATGGTCGTTCCCAGCGGTATGACAAAACGCGATACCGGCGTAGGCACCCCCAGCTTGGTCTCCGCGATCTGAAGGGATAGCGGCATCACCGTCGCGCTGCTTGAGGTCGAGAACGCCAGCAAAAGCGCTTCCCGGGTATTTCCCAGAAAGGCGAACGGAGATTTTCGCGCCATGATCAGCAAGATCAACAGGTACAGACAGAACAGCAGAATCAAACCGGCCACGACCGTGCCGACATAGGCGGCCATGCCGGTGATCGCCTTCAACCCGACCCGGGCGGAGATATCCGCCATCAACCCGAACACAGCGATGGGAGCGAAACGAAGCACCCATTTCACGATGACCATGCAGACAGCCTGCAGTCCGCCCAACAGATCGAGCAGCGGCCGCGCCTGCTCGTTCGACAGCGCCAATAACGCAATGCCCAGAATCGCCGAACCGATCACGATATGCAGCATCTCGCCCTGCACCAGCGCGGTCAGAAGATTCGTCGGCACCAACGACACGATCTGCTGCGGAATCGCGGTCAGCGCGATCCCCTTGCCGGCAGCTCCTTCGGTCGATTGCGCCGCCGTCAAGCCAGAGGCGCCAGCCAGTTGTCCCGGGTCGATCAGGGAACCGGGCGAGAACGCATAGGCGACACCCAGCCCGATCGCCACGGCGCATACCGTTGTCGCCAGAAAGAACAACACCGTCTGCAGACCGATGCGCCCAACCGTTTCGGGGTTGTCTCCGGCAGCAATGCCCCGGATGACGGAAGCCAGCACAAGGGGGACGACGACAAACTTGATGGCCGCCAGAAACGCCTGACCGGGGAGCGCGAGCCAGCTTGTGATAATCGCGCCGGCGCCTGGGGACACCCAACCCGAAGAAGGCGTCAGCAGCAACCCCGTTCCGATTCCAAGCGCCATGGCAATCAGAACCTGAAGCCACAATCTCTCACGCAACAGGACCCTGACGTTGCCGACGCGACGGATCAGGACGGGCGAGACGTCGTTCGAATTATCTGTCATGGCTTCCTTCCCGGTTAAGTCGGCGACTTTACCGGGAAGGAAGCTTCATACCTTGCCTGAGATCAAGAAAAACGCGTGTTAAACCCGGCCTAGATATCCGCGTAAACGTGCGTCTCGGCCTTGGCACCGGGATGGACGACGGCGCCTTCCCGCGCATTGCCGACCGTCTGGGCGTAGCGCCACAGTGCGCCCGACTGGTAATCGTGCTTGCGCGGTTTCCATTTCTTGCGGCGACGCTCGAGTTCGGACTTGGACAACTTCACGTCCAGTTTTCCTTTCTTCGCGTCGATGGAAATGATGTCGCCGTCCTTTAGCAGCCCGATCGGCCCGCCGACCGCCGCTTCCGGCCCCACATGGCCGATGCAGAATCCGCGGGTGCCGCCGGAAAACCGTCCGTCGGTGATCAGGGCGACCTTGTCGCCCATGCCGAGACCGTACAGCGCCGCCGTGGTGGACAGCATCTCCCGCATGCCCGGTCCACCCTTGGGACCTTCGTAACGGATGACGATGACGTCCCCTTCCTTGATCTTCTTCTTGACCACAGCCTCGAACGCCTCTTCTTCGCAATCGAAACAGCGGGCCGGACCTTCGAAGGTCAGCTCGTCTTCCATGCCGGCGACCTTCACGATCGCTCCCTCGGGCGCCAGAGTGCCTTTGAGACCGACGACGCCGCCGGTCGGCGACAGAGCGTCCTTCACCCGGTAAAAGACTTTCTGATTTTCCGGGAACTTCACCTTTGCATGGTTCTGCTTCAGGGTCTTGCCGGTGACCGTCAGGCAGTCGCCATGCAACAGCCCGTTATCCAGCAGTTCCTTGATCACCACCGGAACGCCGCCCGCCCGGTACATGTCCGTCGCGGTATAGGTGCCACCCGGCATCAGATCGGCCAGGTACGGCGTCTTCTTGAAAATGCGCGCGACGTCGTCGAGCGTGAACCTGATGCCCGCTTCGTGCGCGATCGCCGGCAGATGCAGCCCGGCATTCGTCGATCCGCCGGTTGCGGCCACGACCACGGCGGCATTTTCCAGGGCTTCCCGGGTCACGATATCGCGTGGGCGGATGTTCTTGGCCAGCAGGTCCATGACCGCCACGCCCGACGCGCGGACCATGTCGTCCCGCGATTTGTAGGCCGCTGGCGCACCGGACGAAGTCGGCAGCGCGATCCCCATCGCTTCCGCGACGCAGGCCATGGTGTTCGCCGTGTATTGCCCGCCGCAGGAGCCTTCGCACGGACAGGCGACGCTTTCCAGTTCCTGTAGTTCGCCGGCGCTCATGTTGCCGGCGGCGTACTGGCCGACGCCTTCGAACACGTCGACGACGGTGACGTCCCTGCCCTGGAACTTGCCCGGCAGGATGGTGCCGCCATAGACGAAGACGGACGGCACATTGAGCCGCACCATCGACATCATCATACCCGGCAGCGACTTGTCGCACCCGGCAAGTCCGACCAGCGCATCGTAGCAATGGCCGCGCATGGTCAGTTCGACCGAATCCGCGATGATTTCACGCGATACCAGCGACGATTTCATGCCTTCGTGGCCCATCGCGATGCCGTCGGTCACGGTGATGGTGGTAAATTCCCTGGGCGTTCCGCCGGCGGCCTTCACGCCGCGCTTGGCGGCCTGCGCCTGGCGGGACAGCGAGATGTTGCAGGGCGCGGCCTCGTTCCAGCAGGTGGCGACCCCGACCAGCGGCTGCGCGATTTCCTTTTCCGTCAGCCCCATCGCATACAGATAGCTGCGGTGCGGCGCCCGCTCCGGTCCGACTGTCGTGTGCCGGCTCGGCAGTTTGTTCTTGTTGAATTTCCGTTTGGCCTTGTTCCTGGCCGGTTTCTTCGTGGCGCGTTTCGCGGCCCCCGATCCGTCGGGCATGTCGGTCTCCTGTGGGTATAGTGTTTCGGGCGGACAATAGTCCGGTCAGCGCGTCCTGCCTAGATCAGGATCAAGTTCAGGCGCGGCGTCAGCTCAGATATCCGGCATCCCTGCAGGCTGACACGGCGCCGGGATGGAGCGGGACGTCGCCGAACTCGATGGCCGCAGCGCCGGCCGTCTTCATCGGTTCGAAAATCCGGTCGAGTCCGACGAACAGCGGATTGATCTCGGCCAGTTCGTCGAGATTGTTCAGCATGGTGGCGACGAGCTGGCGCACGATTTCCGGATCGGTCCGTTCGTGCGCGGCGATAATGTTGACGACGGCGAGCTGCTCGGTATTCCGTTCGATTCCGCGGAAGAACCCGGCCGGCATCGTGGCCGGTCGATAGAAATCGACGTTATCGAGGATGGACGCCAGGTCGGCGTGATCGTAGTCCAGCACCCTGACATGCATCCGTTCGCTGATATCGTGCATCACTACGTTCGGGTACGGGCATTGCCATTGCGCATCGACCTCGCCCGCTTCCAGCGCTTTCCCGCCGTCCTCGAAGGACAGATAAGCCGGCGTGAAATCGTCGAAAGAGATCCCCAACACGTCGAACATGGTGTGTATATGCTGCACCATCCCGCTGCCTTCCGGCCCGATAGAGACTCTCTTCCCGACAAGATCGCGGACGTTTCGAAGTTCGCTGTCGGCCCGCGCGATGAAGAACATGGCGCCGGAGTTCGCGGGCGCGACCATGCGGATATTGATGGCCTCCTCGAACGGGGCATCCCCCCGATAGGCGCGGCCGATCCAGTTGGAGGCCATGAATCCGAATTCGATCAGACCGGCGTCCAGGCGGCGCGCGTTTTCGATGCTCGCCTGCCCGGCATCCAGTATATCGGAAGCAATCCCGCGATCCCGCTCCAGCAGGGTCGCGATGGCCTGCCCTTCCGTCCAGAACGTGCCACCCTGTTCCGACGTACCGATCCTGATGCGGGTCATGCTTTGGTCTTCTCCTTTTCCTGCCGGCGCCGCTCCATCAGAAGTGCGTTCAGTTCGGCGCCCAAAATGAATATCGCCCCCAGTATATAGAAAAAGATCATCGTCGAAATGACGCCGCCGAGACTGCCGTATATTGCCGAGTAGGACGCAAAACGTTCCAGGTAGAACGACAACAGGCTTGTCGCGCCGGTCACCAGAAGGCACACCGCGATCCCGCCCGGCGCGACGTCGCGAATACGCGGACGATGGTCCGGCAGAAGGTGATAAAGCGAAACAGCGAATACGAACATCGACAAATTGCCCACACCGAAGCGAATGGTCGTCGGAAACCGGTTAATCTCGAACTCTAGGCCAATGTCGAAAAAGGCCTCCGCCTGACTCCACAGCACCGGTCCCACGACCAGGCAGACGATCGCCACGAATATCACCCCGGAAAAGCCGATGACGAACGCCGTGCTTTGTCCTCTGAGCCGCCAGTAACCGCGGGTTTCTCCTGTCCGGTAGGCTCGGTTGAGCGCCGTTCTCACGCCTTCGATGCCGGATCCGGAAATCCATAACACGACGAGCAGCGAAATCGTCAGCACGCCCTCGCTCGCCTTCCCCACGACTTCGCGGATCGGCGCTTCAAGAGTGAACGCCACCTCCGGCGGCATAAACTCGAACATGTAACGAACCAGCGTATCGCCGTAATCCGCCTGCCCCACCAGGCCGAGAAGCGTGAACAGAAACACGATAAACGGCAGCAGAGTCATCAGGCCGATATAGGCGAGGTAACCGGCCGATGCGAGGCCGTCGTCCTCGATGAAACGGACGATCAGGTCGTAAACGAAACGGACGGGCAACAGGCCGATATCTTTTATCGCCGACCCTCCCGGCACGGGATTAAAGCGCCGACAGCCGGTTCAGAGCTTCCGACAGCTTGTCATGCGACTGCTGATATTCCGCCTGCCGTTCGCGCTGTTCCTCGACCACTTCGGGCGGCGCCTTGGCGATGAAATTGTCGTTGGCGAGCTTTTTCTGAATCTTGCCGATTTCGCCCTCGACCTTGCCGATTTCCTTCTTAAGTCGATCGACTTCCTGCGACACGTCGATGACTTCGCCGACGGCCAGCGCTGCAGTCGCCTCGTCCACAACCACCTGAACCGTACCCGAGGACGGGACTTCATCCGCGAGCTCGACGTCGCCCAACCGGGCAAGCCGGCGCAGCAGCGTGTCGTGCGTTTCCAGGCGTACGCGCGTTTCGTCCGATGCGCCTGCAACGGTCACGGCCAGTTCGGCCTTGGGCGGCACGTTCATTTCGGAGCGGACCGTCCGGATCGCGCCGATCATGCGGATCAGCCAGGCCATTTCCTCTTCCGCGTCGGGCGCGCGCAAGCCGTCTCCCAGATCCGGCCATGCGTCGTCCATCAACAGACCGTCGCGGCCGCCTTCCGGCGCCAGCTGATCCCAGAGCTCTTCGGTGACGAACGGCATGATCGGGTGCAGGAATTTCAGCAGCTGATCGAGCACCCAGGATGTGGTCGCGCGGACTTCCGCCTGCGCCGCTGCATCGCCGTCCTGCAGGATCGGCTTGGTGAATTCGAGATACCAGTCGCAGAACTGGTGCCAGGCGAACTGGTACGCCGCCTGCGCTGCGTCGTTGAAGCGGTATCCTTCCAGCGCCCGCGCGATATCTTCGCCAGCACGGGCGGTCTCACCGACGATCCATTTGTTGACCGTCAGCTTGCAAGCGGCGGGATCGTAGTCCGCGACCGGGCTGCATCCGTTCAACTGGGTGAACCGGGCTGCGTTCCAGATCTTGGTGACGAAGTTCCGATAACCCTCGATGCGCCCCGCCGACAGTTTGATATCCCTGCCCTGCGCGGCCAGGGCCGTCAGCGTGAAGCGCAGCGCGTCGGCGCCGTACTGGTCGATCAGCTCGAGCGGGTCCATCACGTTGCCCTTGCTCTTCGACATCTTCTGTCCGTGTTCATCGCGGACCAGGGCGTGAATGTATACGTCGCGGAACGGCACCACGCCGTCGCGGAAATGCAGGCCCATCATGATCATCCGGGCGACCCAGAAGAAAATTATGTCGAAGCCCGTGACCAGAACACTGGTCGGATAGTGATGCGCGAGCTCCGGCGTTTCCTCCGGCCAGCCCAGGGTCGAAAACGGCCACAGCGCCGACGAGAACCACGTATCCAGGACGTCGGGATCGCGTTCGAGGTCGACTTTTTTGCCGTAATGCGCCTCGGCGGCGGCATAGGCTTCTTCTTCCGTCATCTCGACGAAGATTTCGCCGTCGGGCCCGTACCAGGCCGGAATCTGATGACCCCACCAGATCTGCCGCGAAACGCACCACGGCTGGATGTTGCGCATCCATTCGTAATAGGTGTTTTCCCAGTGCTTCGGCACAAACCGAATGTCGCCGTTTTCGACCGCCTCGATGGACGGCTTCGCCAGCGTCTCCGCATCCACGAACCACTGATCGGTCAGTCGCGGCTCTATCACGACGCCGGACCGGTCGCCATACGGCACCGTCATCGGATTTTCCTCGATCTTTTCAAGCAGACCGAGCCCTTCCATCTCCTCGATCACCTTGCGGCGCGCCTCCTCGCGGCTAAGTCCGCGGAGATGTTCGGGCACCTCGTCGTTCAGATTGGCATCGATGTCGAAAATACTGATCATCGGCAGGTCGTGCCGCTTGCCGACCTCGAAATCGTTGAAGTCGTGCGCCGGCGTAATCTTGACCGCGCCGGATCCCTTTTCCGGGTCGGAATATTCGTCGGCGACGATCGGAATCGGGCGGCCGACGATCGGCAGGATGACGTTTTTGCCAACCAGACCGGTGTAGCGTTCGTCTTCCGGATGCACGGCGACGGCGGTATCGCCCAGCATGGTTTCCGGGCGGGTCGTGGCAACCGTGATGAAACGGCCCTCCTCGCCTTCGACCGGATATTTGAAATACCAGAGACTGCCGTTGGTCTCGCGCTGCTCGACCTCGAGATCCGAGATTGCGGTGTGCAGTTTGGGGTCCCAGTTCACCAGGCGTTTGTCGCGATAGATCAGACCTTCCTTGCGCAGCGTGACGAAGACCTTGCGAACGGCCGCCGACAGACCGTCGTCCATGGTGAAGCGTTCGCGCTGCCAGTCGCAGGACGCGCCGAGGCGGCGGAGTTGTCCGATGATCGTACCGCCGGATTCCGCTTTCCATTCCCACACACGCTCGATAAACGCATCGCGCCCGAGATCGTGGCGGGTCTTGCCGTCCTCCGCCAATTGGCGTTCGACCACCATCTGGGTCGCGATTCCGGCATGGTCGGTGCCCGGTTGCCACAGCACGTCCTTGCCGCGCAGGCGTTCGAACCGGGCCAGGATGTCCTGCAGCGTGTTGTTGAGGGCATGCCCCATATGCAGGCTGCCGGTCACGTTCGGCGGCGGGATCACGATCGAGTACGATTCGCCGTTGGATTCGCCGTTGCGGGTATGCCCACAGCCGAACGATCCGTTTTCTTCCCATTGTCCGTAAATCCGCGCTTCGACAGCGTCGGGCTGATAGGTCTTGTCCATCGTCGTCCCAATGAAATCCGTGGCCTAAAACGCGGTTGCGCGCCGGCTGTTCATACCGCTGCCGAAGCTAGCGGCACCGTTCCGGAATTCAAGGAGTTTATTCCGGTGCGGGCAACAATGCCGCGCCGGGGCCTACCTCTGGGAAATATCCTCGGCCTCGCGGGTGAGGCGTTCGATTTCACGCCCGACCAGACGCTCGACCAGCGAAGGCAGGTTGGCGTCGAGCCATTCCCTGATCATGGGCCGCATGACCTCTTTCACCAGGTCCTCGATGGTCTTGGGTCCGATACTCGGATCCACCGCCCGGCGATGAGTGTCGACGGCCGCAGCAAGTCCCGACAGGGTCGAGACGGATTCCATGCCCGGCATGTCGGAAACCAGCCGTTCGCTCGCCGCCGCTTCCACGGCCGCTTCAAGCGCGGGTTCCGGTACGGGTTCCGGCTCGGGTTCTGGCTCTTCCTCGGCGTCGATCATTTCCAATTCGACGTCTTCTTCCGCCGCCGACGGTTCCTCGTCGACTTCCTCGCCGGTCTTCAGATTGACGACGGTGCCGTCGTCCTGCACCTCGTCGGTAAGCTCCAGGACTTCTTCGGCCGGTTCGGGGTCGGGTTCCGGCTCAGGCTCGGGTTCGGGCGCAGCTTCATCGGCAACGGATTCGGGTTCTGGGGCCTCTTCGGGCGCCGCAGCTTCCGCAGACTCTTCTTCATCGCCGTCTTCGGAGATAATGCGCCGGATAGACGCGAGTATCTCTTCCATTGACGGTTCTTGTTCGGCGTTCGGGTCGCTCATAGAACGACTACCCCCAAATAAGACGAAAGGTTATCGATCATTAACGATAAATGATTAACCAATATTAAACAAAAATCATTCGGCGCAGCCGCGGAAACCGCAGGCTATTTGCCGTCATCGGCCGTCAGGCCCCACCATTTGCCGCGGACGCGACGGTAATGATTCTCCGGATTGTACAGTTCTACAGGCAATCCGAGCTTCGCCGCCGTCAATTCGCCCACGGCCTGGCGCAGCTGATAGGTCGCCACCAGTTCGTCGCGCATCGCCCGGACCAGCCCGACGCGGGCATCGAGCAGTTCCTGCTCCGCATCGAGAACGTCTAGAACCGTCCGGGAACCGACATTGGCTTCCTCGCGCACCCCTTCGAGGGCGATTTCCGCCGCTTTTACCGCGGCGCTGAACGCGCGAATCTGGGCACGGCCGGTTTCGAGGGTCTGCCACGCCTCGGTCGCGTCCTCGACCGCGTCGCGGACCGCCTGGTTGAACTCGTCGCGGCGCTGGGCCACGACCTGCTTCGCCGCGCGCACCCGCGACGTCACCGAGCCCGAGGCGTAAAGTGGCATCGACACCTGGGCGGTCACGGACAGGGTCTGGCTCTCGCTTAGCGGTGTCGACGTTTCCTCCGCTGTTTGCGCGGAACCGTTCAGAGTCAGCGTCGGCAACAGCTCGCCGGTAATTTCCCGGACGTTGTTCTGTGCCGCCTTTTCGATATACCGCGTCTGTATCACCCCGTAATTGACTGTCTTCGCGCGTTCGATCGATTCCTGCAGCGATGCCGGCAAATCGGTCAGCGGTTTCGCCGCCTGCAGAATTCCCGGGAGCACGCCAACCGCGTTTTCATACGCCGCCCGGGAATCCGTCAGGTTGCCCTCCGCCGAAATACGGTCCGCGCGGGCGCGCGACAGGCGCGATTCAGCCTGAGACACGTCCGTCCGCGTCACCTCGCCGACGCCGAACCGGTCCTGCGTCGCTTCAAGCTGTCGCTGCAGAACGCGTTCGTTATTGCGATTGAGATCGAGGACCGCCTGGTCGCGAACAACGTCCGCGTAGGCCGTGGCGGCGCTCAACAGGACGGACTGTTCGGCCGACGACAGTCGCGCCCGGTCCGCCTTTACGTTGTTTTCAGCTTCTTCCGTCGCCGCAATCGTGCGCCCGCCCCGGTACAGGTTCTGCGTCACGGTCAAAGTACCGGTGACGGGTTCGGTCACTTCCGCTTCCTTGGCCGCGGGCCCGCTGGTTGTGCTGTCCGAACGCTCCCAGCCGTAACTGCCGCTCACCTGCACAGTGGGACGCCAGTTCGACAGCGCCTGCGATACGCCCTCGTCGGTTGCCCGCAATCTCGCCCGTTCGGCACGCAGCGTCGGATTTTCCTGATACGCTTTGACCAGAGTTTCTTCCAGTGTCTGCGCCGTCGCACCCGCCACCGGCAGGAACCCGGCAACAGCCAATGGCAGCACCAGCCAGAATTTCGGCTTCATCATCAGAATGAGAATCCCGCTTCACGTTCGAGTTCAGGGAGGCTTGGTATGTTGGCATCGAACAGGGGACGGTCCGACAATATATTTCTGCGCTTGATCCAGAGACGTGCAGAGCCGACACCGCTTTCACCAGTGGTGACGGCACACAGGCGTCCGCCGTCGGCAAGCTGGTCGAACAGCGTCTGGGGCACCTCGCCGCAGGCGCCGTTCACGAGGATCACGTCGTATGGCGCCTGATCCGGCCAGCCCTGTTCGATCGCCCCCTGCTCCACAACCACGTTGTCCATCCCCAGTTCCATCATCTGCTCGGACGACCGTCGGACAAGATCCGGGTCGCTTTCCACCGCGACGACCGCCCGGGCAATGCGGCCGACCACCGCCGCCGCATAGCCAGCGCCGCTTGCCACGTCCAACACCACGTCTTCCGGTTCGATCTCCGTCGCCTGAATCATGCGTGCCAAAATCATGGGTTCGACCATGCACCGGCCCGTGCCGATCGGAATATCTTCGTCGATATACGCCAGCGCCGCCCGGTCGGCGGGGGTGAAGTTCTCCCGGGGAATTTCGCCCATCGCCGCGAGAATGCGATCGTCCGTCACCTTGTTGGTGCGAAGCTGGGTATCCACCATGGTCTGCCTGAGGCTTTCGAAATCTGGCATCTGCTCGGTATTCGCTCTTTTGTTCAATAGAACCGATCGGAGCCGCAATTTGGCACAAATTAACCGACTCACGGGTAAATTGTCGCTCGGCGGCAATCGACCCGTTGATTATTATACCTCGAAGCGCGCGGCAACGACACAATCGCGTGCCCCTGCGGAGTAAACATACGGAATGTTGACCGGCAACGACGCCGCGCCTATATAGCCGGCCTTGCACCAATAAAAGGCCCGGTGGGAGAGAGGCTATCCAGCGGATTGCAAATCCGTGTACAGCGGTTCGAATCCGCTCCGGGCCTCCAGCATTTCGTCAGCAAAACAGTTGATGGTCAGCGCATGCCGCCAAAGGGCCCCAGGGATATTCACTTTCTCGTCGCGCTTCGCGAGAAAAACCCGTGGGTCGGCAGGTTCTTCTTTGTTATCGGGGTTCTGTTATTCGGGTACCTGTTCGTCGATCTGATGATCTGACGGCCGGTGCCCCGCTCAGCCCGGACGGCGGTAAACGCCGCCGTGAACATGAAGAGCCCGAACAGAACGAAAAGCAGAACTGTCGTATCGCACATTGGTACCCCGAACGTTTCAACCCGATTTCGCATAGTCTTTTTTTCGGACGCGGAGTGTCCGGCAATCATGACGAATCGGCGATCCAAATTTTGCGCGGCTTCTTGTCCTCGGTCCCGTAGTCCGTATTGTGTCTGTCAGGGACACTGCAAAACGGGAAACGTCACGTGACCAATCCATTCGAAACGAACCTGGACAAGAATCCGGCCAATTTTCAGCCGCTGACCCCGCTGAGCTTCATCGAACGGACGGCTGCCACCTATCCGGACCGGACCGCCGTCATTCATGGCGACATCCGGCGCAGCTGGGCGGAGACCTACGCACGCTGCCGGCGACTGGCCAGCGCGCTGGAAAAACACGGACTGAAACCGGGCGAAACGGTTGCCGCGATGCTTCCCAACGTGCCGGCCATGGTCGAAGCGCATTTCGGCGTTTCCATGATGGGCGGCGTGCTGAACGCTTTGAACATCCGCCTCGACGCCGATGCCATCGCATTCATTCTCCAGCATGGCGAAGCGAAAATCCTGCTCACCGACCGTGAGTTTTCGGACACCATCAAGGGTGCGCTGGCAGAACTCGACGACAAGCCCTTCGTCATCGATGTCGACGACGTCACCTATGACGGCGGCGAAATGCTGGGCGATATCGAATACGAGGATTTCATCGCGGCGGGCGATCCCGATTACGCCTGGGCCTGGCCGGCCGACGAATGGAACGCCTGCTCCCTGAACTACACCTCCGGCACGACGGGTAACCCGAAGGGTGTGGTCTATCATCACCGCGGCGCATTTCTGAACGCCATCGGCAACGCGCTGGTATGGGCAATGCCGCCGCACCCTGTCTATCTGTGGACGCTGCCGATGTTTCACTGCAACGGCTGGTGCTTCCCCTGGACGGTCGCCGCCTTCGCCGGCACGAATGTGTGTCTGCGGCGGGTCGAGGCGGAACCGATTTTCAACGCCATCGCGGATCACGGCATCACCCATTTCTGCGGTGCACCGATCGTCCTCAACATGATCGCCAATGCGCCCGACGGTGTTAAAAAACCGTTCGACCATATCGTGGAGGCCATGACCGCCGGCGCGGCGCCACCCGCTGCCGTGATCGAATCCATGGAAAGCCAGGGTTTCAATGTGACCCATGTCTACGGGCTGACCGAAACCTACGGCCCGTCCGTGGTCAGCGCCTGGAAAAGCGAATGGGACGACAAGCCGATCGCCGACCGCGCGGCGCTGAAGGCGCGGCAGGGCGTGCGCTATCATGTTCTCGAAGCTCTGATGGTTGCCGATCCGGATACGCTGGAACCGGTGCCGCAGGACGGCGAAACCATGGGCGAGATATTCATGCGCGGAAACGACGTCATGAAGGGCTATCTGAAGAATCCAAAAGCCACGGACGAAGCGTTTTCCGGCGGCTGGTTCCACTCGGGCGATCTCGGGGTCTGGCACGAGGACGGCTATATCGAACTCAAGGACAGGTCGAAGGACATCATTATATCCGGCGGCGAAAACATCTCGTCGATCGAGGTCGAGGGCATTCTCTACAAACACCCGAAAGTGCTGGAAGCCGCCGTCGCCGCCCGTCCCGACGCAAAATGGGGAGAAAGCCCCTGCGCCTTCGTGACATTGAAGGACGGTCAGGAAGCCACCGACGACGAAATTTTCGAGTTCTGCCGCGAAAACATGGCGCGGTTTAAAGTGCCGCGCACGGTCGTGTTCGGGCCGTTGCCGAAAACGTCGACCGGCAAGATTCAGAAATTCATCCTGCGGGAACGCGCCAAAGAGCTCGGCGAACGGGTCGAAGGCTGACCACATGTGGGAGACGCCGGAACTGCCCTTCCCCGTTGAATCGCGCGATCGCATCGCCAGGATTCGGAAGGCAGGCAGGCGCCGAGCCGTGGAACGCGCGAAGCAGTCCCGCTTCTTCGCCGGCGAGCTCGAACACATCGATCTCGATCACGTACACGAACCCGAGGAATGGGCCAAAGTCCCTTTACTGACCAAGGACGATCTGCGCTCGATTCCGCCGGAAGATTTCCACGATGTGTTCTGCATCGGCCCAAGAACGGAAATCGCCGAATTCTGGCGATCGGGCGGTTCGACCGGCCAGCCGCTGTTCTATCCACGCTCCCACAACGACCTGCGACTTGCCCGCGAAGGGTTCCGGCGCGCCTGGGAAGCCGCCGGCGTAAAGAAAGGCGACCTGGCGCACGTCTCTTTTCCGCTCGGCATTCACCCTGTCGGGCAGATCTACTGCCGGACCGCCCAGCAGATGGGTGTCGGCGTGAACTGGTGCGGTGCCGGCAACTCCACCCCCTCGGAAGTACAGGTCGAACTAATCCAGACGCTGAAACCCAATGTCTGGTGCGGCATGGCGAGCTACGGTCTGCAACTCGCCCAGGTCGCCGAACGTATGGGCGTCGATCTGGCGGACAGTTCGGTGAAAATATTCATGACAGCGGCCGAACCGGTCTCCCCCGGCAAACGGGAGCGAATCGAGGCCTTGTGGGGCGCCGAACTCTTCGACCAGTTCGGGTGCACGGAAGGCTCCTTCATGGCCAGCGAGTCCGAACGGCATGACGGCATGCATTACTGGACCGACATGTTCGACCTCGAAGTGGTCGATGAAAATACCGGCGAGCCGGTAGCAGAGGGCGAGAACGGCATCCTTGTCATGACGCCCTACTGGAACAATGAAATGACGCCCTTCCTCCGATGGGAGACGGGCGATTACGTCTCCTTCATCGACCGCGGTGAAACCGAGGGTCCCCTGTCGGTCTATCCCATGATCCGGCATGCCGCGCGGACATCCGGTTTCTTCAAGGTACGTGGCGTGAATATCAACCACGCCGATTTCGAGGATTTCATGAACCGGAAACTCGACATATCGGATTTCAAGGTCGAGATCGCGGAAACAGAGACGCTCGACAGCATGACCATTTCCGTCGAGCTCGCCAGAAACGCGGATGCCGGCGCGGCGATCGACGACCTGAAGCGGCACGTCCGCCGGGTTTTCGAAGTATCGGCCGACGTTCTGGAGATCCAACCGGGAACGCTGGAAAAGGAATTCGAGGCCCAGGTGAAACAGCAGCGCTTTATCGACAAGCGCGGCTGAGTGTGTTTGCGGAGCATCTGACTTGACCAAATCCGCCGCCGCCCCCGGCGTATTCGTCGTCGGCGCAGTCCTTACCCTGCTCGTCGCAGCCAATCCGGTCAGCACCGATACACTGGCCCCCGGCGTCCCCGCGTTGCGGGATTTTTTCGGCGTCAGCACGAGCCGCGCCAATCTGGTGTTCAGCGCTTATGTGTTCGCGTTCGGATTCATGCAGCTGGTGTACGGACCGATCGCCGACCGTTTCGGTCGCCGTCCCGTGCTGCTGATTGCGATGAGCCTGTATTGCGTGGCGACGGTTCTCTGCGCCTTTGCGCCGACTTTCGAAACCCTGCTGGCAGGGCGCGCGCTCCAGGGCGCGGCCGCGTCCGCCGCACCCGCGCTCGCCCGGGCCGTCATACGCGACCTCTACGGTGTCGACGGTTCCCGAAAGGTGATGAGCTACGTCATGTCGGCATTCGGGTTGTTCGCCATCGGTGCACCCGCGATCGGCGGCATTCTGGTCGCGTGGCAGGGCTGGCAGGCCACTTTCTTTTTCTGCGCGGTCTACGCCGTGGTCACGATCGCGGCGGTATTCGTTTATCTGAAAGAGTCCCGGCCCGAAGGCGCGCCGACCTCGTTGAGATTGTCGACAACGTTCGCACTGTACGTTCGGCTAACGCCCAATCCGCAATTCGCCCTCAACTGCGTCTCCAACCTGTTGATGTATTCCGCGATGTTCGTGTGGCTGTCGGGCAGCATGCTGGTCATCGTCGACGGATACGGCATCCGCCCGGATATCGCCGGGTTGTTTTTTGCGTTCGGCTCCGCCGGATTCATGGCCGGCGCAGCCGTTGCCGGGCGACTTGGAACGCGCGTCGGTCCGCATAGGCTGATCATGTCAGGCAGCGCTATTGCCATCTTGGCGTCGGGTATGATTGTGCTGTTCGGATTTCTCGAAATCCGCACGGGGCTGGCCGTCGCTCTGCCCGCCCTTGTGTGGATGTTCGGACACGGTTTGCACTATCCACAATCCATGGCCGCCGCCGTGGCACCCTTTCCGGAAAACGCCGGCGCGGCGTCTTCCCTGATCGGGTTCTATCAGACGACCGCGGGGGCAATTTCGGCGGTCGCTATCGGTGTACTGCACGATGGATCCGCTGTCCCGTTCGGCATACTCATGCTGGGATTAAGCGCGGCAGCGCTTCTCGCCTATGCCCCATTTTACCGGCGATTCCTTTGAACTTCCGGTAAAACGACCCAAAAATGACTCTACGCTTTCGGTATTGCCAACCGCACAGACAATGCTGAAACCTGGCCGCTAGCTATGGGGTCGAAAAAACCTGATGGAAAATGATCCAAACGAAATCATCCAGCAGGAATTTATGATTGCCAGCACATTCGGCATCGATGCAACTCTTCAAAATTTCTTTGGCCACTCGATCCGCTGTGCCGTCATCATCTTTACCTTACCCTCGGTGTTACAGCAGTTCCGCGTACAGACGACCAGCTTCCTCGCCGTTCTCTGTGTCGACGACCTTGCCACCGGAGTGGCCTCGAAGGGTGCGCTGTCGAACGTCGCCGCCGGGGTGATGCTGATGATCTTCCGGCCGTTCGGGGTCGGCGACTTCATCGAAGGCGGCGGACTTTCGGGCACTGTTGTCAGCGTGGGGCTGTTCACCACCGAAATGAAAACCGACGACGGCATCTATACGGCATCTATATCGTCGCGCCGAACAGTCAGCTTTGGGGCGGTGCGCTGACCAATTTCAGCCGCAACCCAACCCGCCGGGTGCAGATCGTGCTCGGCATCGATTACGGCGACAGCATCGATCTCGCGATAGAGACCGCAAAAAAGGTCGTCGAGGCGGAGCCGCTGGGGCTCAAGGATCCGGAACCGCAATTCGTGGTGGGCGAAATGGCGGACAGTTCCGTCAACATCTTCGTCCGCGTCTGGGTCAATTCGCCCGATTACTGGACCGTGTTCTTCAACCTTAACAAGGCACTGAAGGAAGCCTGCGACGAGGCCGGTATTTCCATTCCGTTCCCGCAGCGGTCGATCCACATCGAAAGCGGCGAACTTCCCAAATAAAACGAAAAACGCACGAGGCGGCGGCTCAGGCCGCCGTCTCGAACCGATAATAATTCGCGAACTTCATCAGAAATTCATCCGTCATTGCGAACAGAATCGTGTCTTCCTCGACACGATGCTCGATCCAGTTCCAGGTGGGTGCGACGAACGTATCCCCACGACTCCACGAAATTTCCCGATCTCCGATCGTGCTTGTCCCGCTGCCGGTCATCGGGCAGTAGACGACATTCGCCGTATGCCGGAATTTTCGCGTCGTCTGGCCCCCTTCCAGGCGGTCCACGTAGATGCCGATGGTCGGCATTTCGTCCGCTTCCAGGCGCACCCGGCGCCCGAAACAGCCGTCCGGATCCGCTTCGGCCTTTTCCGTGCGTTTCCGGATGCTGTCCCAGGTAAACCGGTAGGGTGAATCCGGCGTCACACGTTCGACGGCTGCGAAACCGTCCGGGTGTTCCTCGAAGAACATCGGTTCCAGCAGGTGCGTCAGCGGTACGTCCAGCCCGTCCAGCCAGTAGGCCGGCCGATCGCCGTCATGGCCGTGACCGTGCCAGCACCAACCCGGTGTCAGCACAACGTCCCCGGTCTCCATCGGATGTTTCTCGCCATTCACCACCGAGAACGACCCTTCGCTTTCGATAATCACCCGCAGCGCATGTGGCGCGTGGCGATGCGTACGCGCCTCCTCGCCCGGCAGGATCATCTGATAGGCATTGACCAGCGTCTTGGCCGTGGCGATGTCGTTGCCGGGTACGGGGTTACGCAGGATCAGGTTTCGCCGCTCGGCCAGTTCCGTGTTGATCAGTCGCCCGGCGGCGTCGAGCGCGGCGCGGCATTCGTCGTACTGCCAGTGCATCGGCTGGAACGGCGTGTCGGGTTTTTCCCAGAGGATCGGCGTTTCCCGGTCGATCCAGCCCGGCGTCATGTCCAGCGGCGTCAGCGCCGCGTACAGCTCGTCAAGGTTGCCCGCGTCGCGAAGTGCGGCGACCTTGTCGGCATCGACAGTGTCAGCATCCATCTTTTCCAATTCTTCCTCCTCCGTCCGCCGCCGGACTGCGCTGTTTTACGAAAATCCAGTCTGTGGTAGATTACACGCAAGCATTCCAGAGGGTTATGGGGAAAGTAATATGGCTGTCGCCCTGTCACAGGAAGAATTTCTCGCGGAGATGGAACGCCGGTTCGAAGGTCGGCGGCATTCCGATTACCGGATGGTGCAAACCATTGCCGACGGAACGGCCACCCGCGAACAGATCGGCTACCTCGCGGTTCTGTTCTATCACTTCACCAAATGGACGCCGCAGGTCATCTCGACCATCCATTCGCGCTGCGATTCCCGCGAGATACGCCGCCGGATCATGGATACGCTGATCGACGAAGATACCGAGCTCCGTTGCGGGTCCGCCGGTCACGACATGCTGGCCATGGAGTTCGCAATACGCTTCACCGGCATGACCGAGGAACAGATCGAGGCTCATCCGGTCCCAAAATCCATCCAGGACATGACCGCCTATCGTTTCAAGGTTGCCCGTGAAATGCCGGTTACCATCGCCCTTGGCAATTCGGGCGTGGCATCCGAAAGTCACGCGCCCGAAATGTGCCGGATGATTTCCGACGGTCTGCGCGAACATTACGCTGTGAAGGACGAAGATCAGGAAAGCTGGATCGTTCATATCGAAGGCGATGAAGAGCACTCGGAAACGGCGCTGAAAACCGTCCTGGAATTCTGCACCACCAGCGAACTGCAGGACCAGATGCTCTGGTGCATCGACGAATATCTCCAACACTGGGGCAATTTCTGGAACGAATGCGTTGAGGGCGAATTGCAGGCGCTGCAGACCGCCGCCGAATAAAGTTTAACCGTGAAATCCGTTCTGCGTCCCCTGCCCGACAATGCGTCGGGCAAACCGCTCCTCACCGTCTGCATCAATGATCGCGGCCCCAACGCCATTACCGTGTCTTGCGGACCGCAGGGCGGCACCGGGCTTGAAGAGGCGATAGCCGCCGAAATCGACCGGCGCGGCCTCGATATCGATGTTCAGACGATCAAATGCTTGGGGCTCTGCGACAAAGGCCCGAACGTGCGGCTGGCACCTGGTAAAAACTGGTTTCACGAAATCCGGCCGGCCGATGTGGCGGAGCTTGTAGAGTCCGCCGCCCGGCACATGGGCATCTCTGGTTAGGCGCCCTGGCGCCGCGGTTTACTGAATGGCAACATCTGTCGCGCAAATATGACTCAAAGGGGTAGAAACGCGGATCGTCCGATGTTATATGCCCCAACCGCATTGATCCTCGGTAGCTCAGTTGGTAGAGCAAGCGGCTGTTAACCGCTGGGTCGGGGGTTCGAGTCCCTCCCGAGGAGCCAAATAAAGCAAGGGGTTAGCGTTTAACACGCTAGCCCCTTCGCTTTTCAAGATGGCAACAACCGCGAATTTTGGTTCGCGACGATCAGCTGATGCTCGAATAACAATCCTTCGGAATTCTTGTCCAGACCTCACAGCCGATGGATTTTATGCGGTCTAGTCTTCCCCGGCATGCCCGCATATCCTCGGCGGCAACGTTCAGAACCCAACAGACCCAAGGAGCTCCCAATGGCAAAAGCCAAATCGAAGAAAGAATGCGTTTACATGCCCGGCATGTCCGAAGCCCTGAAGAAGGGAAAGGTGCCGCTGTCGCCCGCCGTAAAGGCCAACGGCTTCGTCTTCGTGTCGGGTCTGCCGCCGCTGGACACCAAGACCGGCAAGCTGGTGACCGGCGATATCCGAAAGCAGACCCGGAAGTCGCTGCAGAACGTGCGTGACGCGCTGAAAGCCGCCGGGTCGTCGCTCGACCAGGTCGTCAAGGTCAACGTCTATTGCTCCAACTCGGGTTATTTTGACACGATCAACGAGGAATACCGCAAGTTTTTCCCCAAGGACCCACCCGCACGCACCTTCGTGACCGTGGGATCCTGGCCCTGGGAATTCGACATCGAGGTCGAATGCACCGCCATTTGCGACGACTGAATGACGACGCCCCGGCCGGTGAATGGGCCGGGGCGCTGTTCACGCAAACAAATAACAGTCTAGTGTTTGTGCATCTTGCGGGTCGGTCTCGACAGGGACACGGAGGCACCTCCAAGCGCGAGAATGCCGCCGATGACGGCGCCGACGACTGTTTTCCGACTGTTCATCACGTGTCTCCTAGTGACCCTTTTTACCGCCGTGACCGCCGCCATGGCCCTTCATTTCGTGCTTCATGCCGCCACCCATCGCGCCGACCGACCGCACCTCGACGCTGGTCTTCACCTCGCCGGCCTTTTCGAACACCAGCGTGACGGGAAAGCGCTCGCCCTTTTTCAAGGGTTTGTGCAGACCGATTAACATGACGTGATAACCGCCCGGCTTCATCTGGATCGTGCCGCCCGCGGGCAGGTCGATGCCGTCGACCTGGCGCATGCGCATGATGCCGTTGTCGTTGATATGGGTATGCACTTCGACACGTTTCGCGACATCGGCCGTTGCCGCGACAAGCCGGTCCCGCGATTTGCCGGCGTTGACGACGGTCAGATAGGCGCCGCCGTTCTTCGCCATGCCGGGCGTCGCACGGGCCCAGGCGTTCTCGATCTTCACGCCGGTCATGCTGCTGTGCGATCCGTGACCGCCGTGCATGCCGTCTTTCATTTTGTGGGACTGGGCGTTGACGGGACCTGCAAACGCCGTCGCGATCGCCGCGACCGCGGCGAAGGAAAGGATGGTCTTCATGTCTGTATCTCCAAAGCTTGGGAATCCGGCCTGTGCCGGGGAAACAAAAGTGTTTTCGTCAGCCCTGGAGAGGCGGCGCGCGGCCGTTCAGTGGAGTGAGTTCCGTACGCCGGACAAGGCGTGCGTCATCGCCGGCCAATGCGGGGTGAGTCCGCATGTCCGTGAAGGCGAAAATATCTGCGGTTGCCGGACCGATCAGCGGCACGGGCGCGAATCCGGCCGGGCAGAGCTGGCAATGTTCGTCCGAAGCGAAAGTCGGCAGCCCCTCCGCCGGCGCCTGCGTCCCGTCGGCAGAGCAAATATGCGCCTGCAGCTGCACGCCCTGCGCGGCGGCCACGAGCCCCGGCATGACCGCGGTCAGCAGGAAGACCGCGGCAAGTGCCACGCCGAGCCGGCAGCGGTGCTTGCGCAAATACCTCATGGCTCGAATGTAGGGACTAACTCTTAAGACTTCCAGATCAATGAACGCGCGACGGCGCCTGGCGTCCCTGACGCAGCAGTTTCATGGCCGCGTCGAGGCCGTCTACGGTCAGCGGGAACATTCGCCCTTCCAGCAACTGATAGGTCATGCGGATGCTCGGCGTCGACATCCAGCGCTCCGGCGGAACCGGGTTGAGCCAGACCGCGTCGGGATAAGTCGCGAGGAATCGCCGCAGCCACAATTCGCCGGGTTCCTCGTTCCAGTGCTCGATCGAGCCGCCGACCTCGGTGATTTCGAACGGGCTCATGGTCGCATCGCCGACGAAAATCGCCTTCCAGTCCGGCCCGTAGGTGTTCATGACCTCCCAGGTGGGCGTCCATTCATTGTAGCCGCGCCGGTTCTGGCGCCACACGCGTTCGTACAGGAAATTGTGGAAATAATAGTATTCGAGATGCTTGAACTCGGTGCGGACCGCGGAAAACAGCTCTTCCGAGATGCGGATGAAGCTGTCCATGGAGCCGCCGATATCGAACATGGTCAGCACCTTGACCTTGTTCTTGCGCTCGGCGCGCATCTTGATATCCAGCATCCCTCCGCGGTCGGCGGTGGATTTAATCGTCTCGTCGAGATCGAATTCGTCTTCTGCGCCTTCGCGCACGAAGCGGCGCAGACGGCGCAGCGCCATCTTCATGTTGCGGGTGCCGATTTCCGTTTCACCGCGGAGCGAGCGGAAATCCCGCTTCTGCCACATCTTGGCGGCGCTTTTGCCGCCGCCTTCCCCGCCGATGCGGACGCCGGACGGGTTCTGGCCGCTGTTGCCGAACGGCGACGTGCCGCCGGTGCCGATCCAGCGGCTGCCGCCGTGATGGGCGCCGTCCTGTTCCTGCAGCCGCTTGGCGAGCTCGTCCATCAGCTCCTCGAAGGACATCGCTTCGATTTCCTCGTCGGTGAACATCTCCCGCGCCAGACCGTTCAGCCAGTCTTCTGGGATATTTTCTTCGAGCAGCCCTGCCGTCTTATGCATGGCGCCCTTGAAGAAATTCTCAAACACGAGATCGAACGTGTCGAAAAAGCGCTCGTCCTTCACCAGCGCGGCCCGAGACAGGTAGTAGAATTCGTCGATATTCGCCCGTGCGACGCCTTTCTCCAGCGCTTCCAGGAACGTCAGGTATTCCCGGATCGTAACCGGTATCCTGGCATCACGAAGGTCATAAAAGAACTGGACAAACATCTTCTCGCGCTCTGCTCAGGCGGCGCCCACCCGCTCCCTCTCCCGCCCAACTAACGCCAGCATCCTCAAGGGTGACCGGGCGGGGGAGAAGACCGGACCGTTTATTCGGACGAAGTCTGGAATCATGAGCCCGCACGACGCGACATGAAAGCGAGGCGTTCGAACATGTGCACGTCCTGCTCGTTCTTCAGCAGCGCACCGTGCAGCTGCGGTATCGCCTTGGTGGCATCACCACGCAGCGCTTCTGGATCGATATCCTCAGCCAGCAGCAGCTTGATCCAGTCCAGCAGCTCCGATGTGGACGGCTTCTTTTTTATGCCGTTGACGTCGCGGATGGAGAAAAACACCTCCATTGCCTCTTTCAGCAGGCGCTTTTTGATATCGGGGAAATGCACCGCGATGATCTGTTCCATTGTCTCTTCGTCCGGAAACCGGATGTAGTGGAAAAAACAGCGGCGAAGGAACGCATCCGGCAGTTCCTTCTCATTGTTGGACGTGATGATGACCACCGGCCGGTTAGTGGCCCTCACAGTTTCCTTGGTCTCGTAGACATAGAATTCCATGCGGTCGAGTTCGCGTAACAGATCGTTCGGAAACTCGATATCGGCCTTGTCGATCTCGTCGATCAGCAGCACAGCCTGTTTTTCGGATGCGAACGCCTCCCACAGCATGCCGCGCTTGATGTAGTTGTTGATGTCCTGCACCCGGTCGTCGCCGAGCTGCGAGTCCCGCAGCCGAGATACCGCATCGTATTCGTACAGCCCGTGGTTTGCCTTGGTCGAGGATTTGATGTGCCATTCGTAAAACGGCATCCCTAGCGCGTCCGCCACTTCCATCGCCAGCATCGTCTTACCGGTGCCAGGCTCGCCCTTGATCAGCAGCGGGCGTTCGAGCGTGATCGCCGCGTTGACGGCCGTCATCAGATCGTCCGTCGCGACGTATTTGTCTGTACCGGTAAACTTCATTAAGTGATCTTTCTGGCGGGATTGCTTAATATGTTGGCGGAAACTAATGCACGCCCTGTCCCCAATCAAGCGAGAGCCCAGGAATGATCACCATCGCCCTAGCCCTGCACCTTCTGACCGCCCTAATATGGGTCGGCGGGATGTTTTTCGCCATCATGGTCCTACGCCTCGCGGCTGGTGAACTCGAACCTCCCGTGCGGGCACCGCTATGGGGCCGCGTATTCCAAAAATTCTTCCCGTGGGTATGGATGGCGGTGATTATCCTGCCGCTGACCGGCTACTGGATGATCTTCGCCGTTTGGGGCGGGTTCGCCGCGCTCCCGGTTCACGGACATATTATGCACGGCCTCGGACTGATCATGATCGCGATCTACCTGCATCTGTGGTTCGCGCCGTACAAGCGCTTCCGCGCCGCGCTGGCCGGTGGCGATATCCCAACCGCCGGCGTCAATCTCAACCAGATCCGTATCCTAGTCACGGTGAATCTGTTGGTCGGGCTGACGAACGCGGTTGTGGGTAGTACCGGCCGATATTGGTGAGTAGGTGAACCTAGGAAGGCTAGGTTGGCTTATAGCGGAGGGCGGACATGCAGCCTGAGTTGCCCGTCAGCATTCTCCGGCGTCGGTGAAAAAGTGCTCTTCCCATGCAGCGTCCATTGTTTAACGATATCCTCAATAACTTCCCATAAACCACAGAAATAATTCAACATAGGCAGAACCTGTCGAAGACTACCAAATCCCTGTAATTCGATTGACCGCTTCCAACATCGTGGTGTTGTTTAGCATGATCAGTCTCACTGACATCTTGGCCAGTGGTTGAACTATTCATGTCGAGGTGTCCCATGAGGCTCGTGATCATGTTAACAATCGCCTCTCTCAAAAAGCTGACAGAAATTTATAAGGTTCATTAAATCACGATCATGCTGGTCGCGTCTTCTTGAACCGTCGCGCCGGATAGACAAACCAGGAAAACCCACCATGAAAACCCGAAAACTCGGCAACAGCGATCTCGACACCTCGGAAATCGGTCTCGGCTGCATGACCATGACCGGCATCTACGGGCCGGCGGACGAAGATCAGTCGATCGCCACCATTCATGCCGCCATCGATGCCGGCGTTTCCTTCATCGACACGGCGGACGCCTACGGTGGCGGGTCGAACGAAACCCTAGTCGGCAAGGCCATCGCCGACCGGCGGACCAAGGTGCTACTGGCGACCAAGTTCGGCAATATCTACGCGAAGGATCCCGACCGCGGCGCCGACGGACGGCCGGAATATGTGCGCGAAGCCTGCGAGGCCAGCCTGCAGCGGCTCGGCACCGACGTGATCGACCTCTACTTCCAGCACCGTGTCGACAAAAACGTCCCCATCGAGGACACGGTCGGCGCTATGGCCGATCTGGTGAAGGAAGGCAAAATCCGCGCCATCGGCCTGTCCGAATGCTCGTCCGAGACGCTGCGCCGCGCGCATGCGGTGCATCCCATCTCGGCGCTGCAGAGCGAACTGTCGCTGTGGACGCAGTTCGCGCTTGAGGACCAGATCCCGGTCTGCCGGGAACTCGGCACCACCTACGTCGCCTATTCGCCGCTGGGCCGGGGCATGCTGACCGGCGCGATCAAGGGCGACGCCGACATGGCAGAAAAAGACCGCCGCCGCGACCATCCGCGCTTCCAGGGCGACAATTTAAAGCACAACGTCGCCGTCATCGCGCCGATCGAGGCGCTTGCTAAGGCGAAAGGCTGCACGCCTGCACAAATTGCATTGGCCTGGGTGCTGGCCCAGGGCGACGATATCCTGCCGATCCCCGGCAGCAAGCGGGTGGACCACCTGAACCTTAATATCGCCACCACGGATATTGAACTCACTGCCGACGAGCTGCAGGAACTGCACGATTCCATACCGCCCGATTTCACCGCCGGCAGCCGCTATCCGGACGCGCAGATGTGGACGGTGGATCTATAGAGAGAGACCGAGACATGACCGACACCCCCACCCTGGTCGAAACCGACTGGCTCGAAGACAATCTCGGCGACGAAAACATCCGCATCGTCGACGCCACCTGGTACCTGCCGACCGTCGACCGCGAGGGCATCCAGGATTACGAGGAAGGCCACATTCCCGGCGCCGTGTTCTGGGACATCGACGCCGTCGCCGATCCGGAAAGCTACCTGCCGCACATGATGCCGGACGAGCCGACCTTCGAAAGCCATATGAAGAAACTAGGCATCGGCAGCGACCGACATGTCATCGTCTACGACAATATGAAGATGATGACCGCGCCGCGCGTGTGGTGGACGCTGCGGGCGTTCGGCCACGACCGGGTGTCCCTGCTGAACGGCGGACTCAACAAGTGGCGGGCCGAGAACCGCCAGCTGACGACCGACGCGCCGGATATCCCGGCCACGACCTTCAAGGCGTCCTTCAACCCGGCGATGATCCGGTCGATGGACCAGGTCTGGGAGAACCTCGCCACAGAGGCGGAACAGGTGCTGGACGCGCGCGGCGCGGGACGTTTCAACGGTACCGATCCGGAACCGCGTCCCGAATGTCGGTCCGGTCATATTCCCCGCAGCATGAACCTGCCCTTCAATCTGTTGATCGACCCGGAATCCGGCACGGTCAAACCGCCCGCCGAGCTGGAAGCGCTGATCGCCGAAGCCGGAATCGACGCATCCAGTCCCGTGGTCACCACCTGCGGATCCGGCATCACCGCCTGCGTGCTCGCCCTCGGCCTGCACCTGACGGGCCGTCACGACGTCTCGGTGTATGACGGATCATGGACGGAATGGGGATCGCACGACAGCGCGCCTGTAGCGTCGTGAACTCCACCCCTATATGGTGACGCTTTCCATACCCACAGCGTGTCGAGAGTCATGAAAGAAGATACCAAGATCGTCCATAGCGGACGCGATCCGAAGTCCAATCACGGCATTATCAATCCGCCGGTCTATCACGCCTCGACCATCGCCTGGGGGTCCGTCGCGGAGATGGAATACCGGCGGGATCACCGCTGGGAACCGGGCGTTTACACCTACGGGCGCCACGGCACGCCGACCCACGATGCGCTGGAAGAAGCCTTCGCCGCGGTATCGGGCGGTTACCGGACGGTCGCCGTCGCTTCCGGG
This sequence comes from Alphaproteobacteria bacterium, assembly GCA_038146925.1. GTDB lineage: Bacteria > Pseudomonadota > Alphaproteobacteria > MPNO01 > UBA830 > UBA830. Next base: position 1,301,927 of record JAYQSP010000011.1, on the reverse strand, counting down.
CTCGCCGCGATCAACGCCGCCATGCTGGCCTATCTGGAACAGGGCGATCACATCCTGATGGTCGACTGCGTCTATGGCCCGGCGCGCAATTTCTGCGACAACGTCATCGGCCGCTTCGGGGTGGAGACCACCTATTACGATCCCGCCATCGGCGCCGGCATCAAGGACCTGATCCAGGACAATACCAAGATCGTCTATGTCGAAGCGCCGGGCTCGCAGACCTTCGAGATGCAGGATATTCCCGCCATTGCCGAGGAAGCGCACAAGCGCGGCTGCGTCGTCATCATGGACGACACCTGGTCGGCGGGGATTTACTTCAAGCCGTTCGAACACGGCGTCGATGTCTGCGCGATGGCGGCCACCAAATACATCGTCGGACATTCCGACGTCATGATGGGCCTCATCACCACCACCGAGGAACAATGGGACAAGGTGCGGCCGTCCGCCGCCGTCCTCGGCGCGAACTCCGGTCCCGACGACGTATATCTCGCGCTACGCGGTCTGCGGACCCTGCCCGTGCGGCTGGCGCGCCACATGGAAACCGGGATCACGCTGGCCAAATGGCTGCAGGACCGGCCCGAGGTCGAACGCGTCCTTCATCCCGCCCTGCCCGATCATCCCGGCCACGACATCTGGCAGCGCGATTTCACAGGCGCCAGCGGACTGTTCTCGTTCGTCCTGAAGGACGAGTTCGAGAAGCCGCGCATCGATTCCATGCTCGACGGCATGGAGCTCTACGCCATGGGCGCCAGCTGGGGCGGGTACGAGAGCCTGATCATGCCCGCCAATCCGGGCGCCAACCGCACGGCGACCAAGTGGGAGCATTCGGGCCAGCTGATCCGCATCCATGCCGGTCTGGAAGACCCGGACGACCTAATCGAGGATCTCCAGCAGGGTTTCAACCGGCTGAATGGAAATGACTGACGCGGCACCGAACGAACCGGATACCGCACCGGTCCAGGTCTCGCTGCTGACCGGGTTTCTGGGCAGCGGCAAGACCACCCTGCTGAACAAACTGGTCAAACACCCCGACATGGTCGAGACCGCCGTGCTCATCAACGAGTTCGGCGAAATCGGCCTCGACCACCAGCTGGTCGAACGCATCGACGAAAACACCGTGCTACTGAACGCCGGCTGCCTGTGTTGCACGGTTCAGGGGGACCTGGTCAACGCGCTGTCGGATCTGTTCATCAAGCGCGTAAAGGAACAGGTTCCCTATTTCCGCCGCGTGCTGATCGAAACCACCGGCCTTGCCGATCCGGCGCCGATCATCCACACGCTGATGACCGCGCCCGTCGTCTCCAACCGCTTCGCGCTCGACGGCATCATCACGACCGTCGATGCGGTCAATGCCGAGAACGAGTTCAACCGGCACGAGGAATCCGTCAAACAGGCGGCGGTCGCCGACCGCATCGTCATCACCAAATCGGATTTGGTTGAGCCGCACGAATTGCAGGCACTTGAAGACCGCCTGACCGCCCTGAACCCCGGCGCGCCGCGGGAAAAAGCCGTCATGGGCGAAATCGCGCCCGCGAAACTGTTCGACACCGGGCTGTACGACCCCAAAACCAAATCGGTCGACGTGCAGCGCTGGCTGCGCGACGAGGCCTATCTGAAAGAAGAATCGCACAGCCATGGCCACGATCACGGGCACGACCACCATCACCACAACGACGTGAACCGTCACGACGAGTCCATCACTGCCTTCTGCATGACCCGCGACGAGCCGATCGACTGGGAAGCCTTCGTCGCCTGGGTGCGGATACTGATCGGCCAGCACGGCGAGAAACTGCTGCGGATCAAGGGCATCCTGAACATCGCGGGGCGCGACAAGCCCATCGCGGTGCACGGCGTACAGCACATGTTCCACGATCCCGCCGAACTGACCGAATGGCCCGACGACGACCGCCGGTCGCGGATCGTCTTCATCACCCGCGATCTGGACCGCAGTGTCATTGAGGAAAAGCTCGACAGCCTGACGGAACAGGCGGCGAAACTGGACGGTTAACCCCCCGTATTTCTTCATTTATTCGCCCGGGCCGGTCCCGGGGGTCCATGACGGCCTTACTCGTGACGTCTGTAGATTTCGTATGCGTGCGATCGACCTTCGGTAGCGATTTCCGGCCCGTAGCGCCTGCGCCTGCCGATTGATAACTCCCCGGGGACAAGCCCGGGGGAATATCGATGTCATGGATTTTGCAAGCCGGCACGCCCCAGGCGCCTCTGTCCACCCGTTATATCCAATGGTATATAACGGTTATGAGACTGATTTCCGTATCACTCCTCCTCCTCGGCCTGAGTCTGCCGGCGCCCGCTGGCGCCTCCCCTCTGACGGTCTACGCGGCCGCCAGCACGATCGCCGTGATGCGCCCGATCGAGGACATCTGGTTTCAAAAAACGGGCAAAGTCCTGCGTATCGTGCACGGATCCAGCGGCGCCTTGGCCCGCCAGATATCCGCTGGCGCGCCCGTGGACGTCTTTTTCTCGGCCAATGCCAAATGGCTCGATTACCTTATCGGACGCAAACTCGCGCAGACTGACACCCGGAAATCCGTGCTTGTTAACAGGCTGGCGCTTATCGTCCCGGCGGGCACTGGCAGGATAAACATTGTCGACCCGGCGACAGATATTCCGAAAATTCTGACCGGCAACGCCCGTCTTGCCATCGGCGATCCGCGGCATGTTCCCGCCGGGCAGTATGCGCGGGAAGCCCTTGTCAGTCTCGGCATCTGGAAAACCGTCCGCAGTAAAACCGCGCGCACGCGCAATGTGCGCCTGGCTCTGGCCCTCGTTCAACGGGGAGAAGCGGCGCTCGGCATCGTCTACCGCACCGACGCCCGACATGTTCCGCAGGTCCGCATTCTGGAAACGCTCCCCAAAAATCTGCATTCGCCCATTGTGTACGAAGCCGTCCTGACATCCGCCGCGCAACCGGGTGCCGGGAAGTTCCTCGCATTCCTGACTTCTGACGACGCCTTGGCGCTGTATCGCGCCGCCGGCTTCGTGGTGCCGGAATAGCCGACCATGTTCGATCTCTCCCCCGCCGAAATCGAGGCCGTGCTGCTCAGCCTAAAGGTCTCTCTGTGGGCCGTCGGGGTCAGCCTGCCGCTCGGCATCGCCACGGCCTGGGTGCTCGCCCGGCTGGAATTCCCCGGCAAGACGCTGCTGGACGCGCTGATCCACGTGCCGCTGGTGGTGCCGCCGGTGGTGGTCGGCTATCTGCTTCTGCTGCTGCTCGGGCGCAACGGGTATCTCGGCGGCTGGATGTACGAGACGTTCGGCATCACGGTCGCGTTTTCGTGGCAGGGCGCGGCGGTGGCCGCGGCGGTGATGGCCTTTCCGCTGATGGTGCGCGCCATCCGGCTCTCGATCGAGGCGATCGACACGCGGCTGGAACAGGCGGCCCGCACCCTGGGCGCGCGGCCGATAGACGTCTTTTTCTCGATCACCCTCCCGCTGACCGGCAGCGGCATTGTGGTCGGCGTCATACTGGCGTTCGCCCGCGCGCTGGGCGAATTCGGCGCGACCATCACCTTCGTTTCCGCCATCCCGGGCGAGACCACCACCCTGCCCGTCTCGCTCTATACCCTGTCGCAGATACCGGGCGAGGAATCCGGTGCCATCCGCCTCGTCGTCCTGTCGCTGATCGTTGCCTTCGGCGCCATGTTCGCCGCAGAAATCATCGCGCGGCGGGTCCGCAAACGGATCGCCGGATCATGAGCCTCTCGGTCGACATCCGCAAAAATCTCGGCGCGTTCACGGTCGATGCCCGGTTCGACTGCGCCGGCGGCATTTCCGCCCTGTTCGGCAAGTCAGGCGCCGGCAAGACAAGCATTGTCCAGATGATGGCGGGCCTGATCCGGCCGCAGAACGGCCGCATCGAAATCGGGGGGGAGACCGTGTTCGACAGCGCGAAGAACATCGACATTCCCGTCCACCAGCGCCGCGTCGGATACGTTTTCCAGGATGCCCGCCTGTTTCCGCATATGAGCGTACGCCGCAATCTCGATTACGGCCGTCGGCGCCGCGGCGACGGGACAGGCTCCTCACCGGCGTTCGACGACGTGATCGACGTGCTGGGCATCGGCACCCTGCTCGACCGGCGGACGCATCTGCTGTCGGGCGGCGAACGCCAGCGGGTCGCGATCGGCCGGGCGCTGTTGTCGGCGCCCCGGATCCTGCTGATGGACGAGCCGCTCGCCTCGCTCGACGCCGGTCGCAAGGCCGAAATCATCCCCTTCATCGCCCGCATTCAGGACCAGTTCCGTCTGCCCATCGTCTATGTCAGCCATTCGGTCGACGAGGTGTTGCAGCTCGCCGACACCATGGTACTGCTGGCCGATGGCGGGGTGGCCGCCGTCGGCCCGGTTGAAGACGTGATGAACCGGCCGGACCTCGTCCGCATCACCGGCACCGGCGATGCCGGCACGGTCATCCCGGCGCGCGTCACCGATACGGATGCGGAATTCGGCATCGCGACGCTGACCTTCGCGGGGGGCGATTTCCGGGTGCCGGCGGCTGGGCTGGAGACCGGACGCCGCCTGCGCCTCCGCGTCCGCGCCCGCGACGTCAGCCTGGCCCTGAAAAAGCCGGAGGACGTCAGCGTGCTGAACATCTTCGAAGGCACGGTCACCTCGGTGTCAAACAGCGACCGTCCGCAGACCGATGTCTCAATCGACGTGGGCGGCGCCATCATCTGGTCGCAGATCACGCGCAAATCCCTGTCGGAGCTGGAGATTGCGCCCGGCAAAAAGGTGTTCGCCATGGTCAAGGCCGTCGCCATAGATCACCCGGTGGCCCACCCGTGAGAAAGCCCGCCTCGGTTAAAGGACTGGAAGATCTCGGCCGCGTGCGGCTGTCGCCGTCGTTCTACCTGCGCGATTTTCTCTACAGTGAAATTTCGGCGATCCACGGCATCCCCAATATCCCCGACGATCCGCTCCTTCCCATCGAGGCCGGACGGAAACTGTGCGAAGAACTGTTGGAACCCCTGCGCAATGCCTTCGGCGGGCTCAACATCCGCTCCGGCTTTCGGTCCGCCGCACTGAACGATTTCGGCAACAGAAACAAGCTGAACTGCGCCGCCAACGAAAAGGATTACGCCGGCCACATCTGGGACCGCCGCGACGTCGACGGCTGCATGGGCGCCACCGCCTGCGTGGTCGTCCCGTGGTTCGCCGACCGCTACGCCGCCGGCGCCGACTGGCGGGCGCTGGCATGGTGGATCCACGACCACCTGCCCTATTCCCATTTGCAATTTTTCCCGAAGCTGTGTGCCGTCAATATCCAGTGGCACGAACGCCCGCGGCGGCGGATCGAGCCCGGGGATGGACAACCACGGCGGGGATCATTCCGCGTGGTATGCGGGTTTTCCAGGGTAAAGCCAGACAAGCATCGTTTGAGACGCGCTTTCAACGCCCCTCATCAGGACGAGGTTTATATACATACTCCTCATCCCGATGATCCGCGATAGCGGTTTCTCGACGGATCGCTTCCAAAAATCCTGTAACTATTTCGCCCAAAAGTTCGCTTTTTGTTCTTTCCCGTGATATGGGTAATTGCCGACCTGAAGCAATTACAGGAGCCGACTAGAATCGAGCGCGGTTTAACGCTCGCCTACATGAAAACCGGCTCACAACCAATACCCCGGGTATCCCGGAACGCGTAATACGGAGCGTCCTGTGCATGGGGTTGTTTTTCGTGTTTTGAAATTCGTGTCCCCGGCGGGGCCTGAAAAGTCGTCGCGCGGGGGGTGGAAAGGAGTAATTGAGTCATGCCTAAGAATCCGAACCCGTTCGCGGGTACCGTCAGATGCGGCGCGCGAACGCGGGTGGGTATACCGTGCCAGGGCCTTGCGGTCAGACAAACCGGTCGCTGCCGGATGCATGGCGGGGGCGGGTCGGGAGCGCCTGCCGGCAACCGGAACGCCTTAAAGGACGGTTTCTACCGGGCAAAAGCGAAAGCCCGCCGACGAGCGATGAACGCATTCATCCGCGACATGACTGAACAGATTGCGAGATTCGAGGAGCTGACGTACCGCGACAGTACCCTGCCCCGGTTCAGGCCGCCCGAGCTATACGATCCCGATTATGAGCCGCCATCAGGTCAATGACCGGGCCGGCCGGCACCACGCCTGACGGGTTCACGTCGGACATGCCGCCGTAATACCCCTTCTTGATGCCGGCGATGTCGACCACGTCGGCCACGCCCGGGGTCTGGTAGAGGTCGAGCGTGTAGTTCCAGAGATTGGGATAGTCCTGGATGCGCCGGATGTTGCATTTGAAGTGGCTGAAATAGACGAAGTCGAAACGGATCAGCGTCGCGAACAGCCGCCAGTCCGCCTCGGTCGGATAGTCGGCGACCAGATAGCGCTGCTTTGAGAGGAGCGCTTCGAGGAAATCGAAGGTCTCGAACATGGGGCCGATATATTCCTCGTAGGCTTCCTGGGTCTTGGCGAACCCGCAGCGGTAGACGCCGTTGTTGACCGTCTCGTAGATGCGGTCGTTGAGCTCGTCTATGCGGGCACGATGCGCTTCCGGATAGAGATCCGGCAGGTCGTTTTCCGCCCACTCGTCGAACTCGGTATTGAGCATACGAATGATTTCGGAGGATTCGTTGTTGACGATGGTCTTTTTCTCGCGGTCCCACAGGGTCGGCACGGTAACGCGTCCGGTATATTTGGGATCGGCCCTGATATAGACCTCGTGCAGTTCGAGGATGCCGCTCTCGCCCGGCTGGATATCGTCGATGCCCTGCGTGTAGGCCCAGCTGCGTATCCGCGGTTTGTCGGAAAGCGTGGCGGAGATGACGTTTTCCAGCCCTTTCAGGCGGCGGACGATCTGGGTGCGGTGGGCCCATGGGCAGGACGGTGCCAGGAACAGGTGGTACCGTCCCGGTTCGGCCTTGAAGCCGGACGAACCGTCGGCTGTGATCGTATCGCGCCAGACAGATTCGGCGCGGACGAATGCGCCGCCGGTCGGATTGCGATACTTCGCGTCGTCGTCGATCCATTCGCCGTCGATGACCATCCCCATGATGCCGTTCCTCGTGTGAAAAATGCGTGGCGTCATAATAGGGTGTTTTGAAAGCATGGCAAAACACGGTGGTGCGATGGACAGCCAATTGACGATCGGCCATCATTCGCATCGAACAAGGGATGAGGATACCCATGGACTACCAGCTCCCCGAGGAACTGCGCATGCTGAAGGAAACCCTTCGGCGGTTTATCGACAACGAGGTCATTCCGATCGAGCGCGAAGCCTATGACGGTCCCGAGATGGTGCCGGAGATCCGCGAGAAACTGGAAGCCCGCGCGCAGGAGCTCGGAATCTGGGGCGTCGACGTGCCGGAAAGCCTCGGCGGGCTCGGCATGGGACTGCTGGCCCGCGCCATCATCTGGGAAGAAACGGGCCGCACCATCGCCTTTCCCCGGCGCAAGAAATGGATCTTCGGGCCCGATGTCAGCCCCCTCCTTGCCGGCTATGCCAACGAGGAACAGACTGAAAAATATCTGAAGCCCTGCATCGAGGGAAAACTCAAACCCGGCTTCGCCCAGACCGAACCGGACGCGGGCGGCGACCCGGCGGGCATGAAAACCACCGCCGTGCGCGACGGCGACGAATATGTGATCAACGGCAACAAGCGTTTCATCACCGGCGCCGATACCGCCGATTTCTTCCAGGTGATCTGCGTCACCGATCCCGAGAAAGGCACGCGCGGCGGCATTTCCTGCATCATCGTGGACGCCGACACGCCCGGCGTAAAGATCCTGCGCAAGCAGCAGACCATGATGGACGACCAGCCCTGCGAGATGGCCTTCGACGATGTCCGCGTGCCGGTCTCCAATCTGGTCGGCAAGGAGGGCGACGGCTTCCGCATGGCGCAGACCTGGATCACCATGGGCCGCATCCGTCACGGCGCGATCGGTATCGGCACCATGGAGCGCTGCCTCGAACTCGGCGCCTCCTACGCCAAGGACCGGGTGACGTTCGGCAAGCCGCTGGCCGACCGCCAGGCCATTCAGTGGATGCTGGTCGACACCTTCGCCGACCTGCACCAGATGAGATTGATGGTCTATTCCGCGGCGTCCAAATACGACGCCGGCGAGGACATCCGCTGGGAATCCTACATGTGCAAATACATCGGCGACCGCAAGGCGTTTGAAGCGACGGACCGCTGCATGCAGATGCATGGCGGCGTCGGGCTGACCACCGACTTCCCGATCGAAAAACTGTGGCGCGACGCGCGGTCGTTCATGATCACCGAAGGTCCCGAGGAAATCCTGAAACATGCGTTGCAGCGCCACGTGCTGAACCAGTACGGCTGACGCGCTTGGCCTTTCAGGCGTTCCTCCACGATCCGAACTACGGACGGCTGCGCGGCATCGCGCTGATGATCGCATCCACCCTCGCCTTCTCCGGCATGCACACCACGATCAAGCATGTCAGCGGCGACGTCGATACGTTCATCATCGTGTTCTTCCGCAACCTGTTCGGGCTCGTCGCGCTGATGCCGCTGTTCCTGCGGCACGGGCTGGCGCCGCTGAAAACGACCCGGATCGGTACCCATGCGCTGCGCGTCACCATCAACTTTGCGTCGATGGCGATGTTTTTCTACGCGCTGTCGATCACGCCGCTGGCCGAGGTCGCGGCGCTGACGTTCTCGGCGCCGATCTTTGCCACCGTGCTGGCGATCTTCATCTTCAAGGAGGGGGTCGGCATGTCGCGCTGGGTGGCGATCTCAATCGGTTTTGCCGGTACGGTGGTCATCCTCCGCCCCGGGTTCGAAGCCGTCAATGTCGGCGCCCTGCTGGCGGTCGGCGCGGCTCTGCTATGGGGCAGCGCGGTCATGATCATCAAGGATCTGGGTCGGACCGATTCCGCGTTGACGATCACCACCTACATGGTGCTGCTGCTGATCCCGATCTCGCTTGTGCCGGCGCTGTTCGTGTGGGAATGGCCGACCTGGGAGCAGCTAGGATGGCTGCTGCTGGTCGGCATCTGCGGGTCGGCGGGCCATCTGCTGCTGAACCACGCCCTGAAGCAGGCACCGACCAACGTGGTGATGCCGATCGACTTCGTCCGGCTGATCTGGGTCGCGATCTTCGGCTATTTCCTGTTCGGCGAAGTGCCCGACGTCTTCGTCTGGATCGGCGGCGCCATGATCTTCGCCTCGGGCCTGTGGATCGCCCATACGGAGAACCGGAAACGGAAAGAGGCGCCCGACGACGGCTCCGGCTGACTATTTCCCTGCGGGGCGCTCCAGACCGAACAGCTTCAGCGCGTTCTCGCCGAGGATATTTTTCTTGGCCTCGTCGTCCAGCATGGGCAGGTCCCAGATGACGCTCGGCGCATCGAAGTCCCAGTGGGGCCAGTCGGACGCATAGAGCAACCGATCCTTGGCGTTGATCATCTTGAGAGTCACTTCCAGCGCTTCGCGATGATCGGTCTCCATCGGCTGACAGGTGTAGAACATCTCGGACATGTACTCGCTCGGCGGCTTCTTCAGCATCGGCGCTTCGGACGAGCGCATCAGATAGGTGTGGTCGAGCCGCTGCATCAGCCAGGTGACCCAGGCGAGTCCGGACTCGATCCAGATAACGTCAAGGCCGGGGAAACGTTCCGGAAGCCCGTTCATGACCCAGTTGCTCATATGAACCACGTTGCACCACACGAAAGACAACGCATGCATGGTGCCGAAGCGGTTGATCTGCGCCATGGACGGGTCAGCCCAGTTGTAACCCGCGTGGAAGCCGAGCGGCTTGCCGGTTTCCTCGATCGCGCGGTAGAGCGGCATGTAGTCGTTATGATGAATCGGCTTGTGGCGGACGGACGTGATCATGAAGCCCACAACGTCGGGATGGTCGCCCAGATCCAGCACCGTCTGCAACGCCGCCTTGGGATCGTTGAACGGCAGGAAGAGCATCGTCTTCATCTTCGGGTCCATCGGCAGGATGTTCTCGCAGAACCACATGTCGTAGGCGCGGCCCAGCAGCGCCTCCATGTCGAACTGCGGATGCATGCCGAGGTTCAGCATCGGGGTCGGGAAAACGACCATGTAGTCCAGGTGAAACGAGTCGATCGCGCGGCGGATCAGCGTCACGTCGCGATGGACCGACGTATCGTCGACCGGTTCGCCCAGCTTCGCCTGGTGCGGCACGCGGCCTCCGATATCCTGATACCGCAGCGCCAGATCGCCGTTCAGACCGTAGGGCGGGCTCCCGGTCCGGTTGACCAGGTGATCCAGCGCCATCTGTCGCTGGACCTCGTCCTCTATGTATTCGCAGATGTCGCGCCAGGACTCGATCTCCATGTGATGCGCGTCGGTATCGACGATGACCATCTGGTCGAAATTGTTCTTCTCCCCCTGGAACTTGCAGTGGGCGAGAATGTCGCGCGTGTCGGTCTGGGTGGTGATTTCCTTGACCGGAATTTCGCGGGTGGGTTCGAGGCCTGTGTCCATGATCTTTCCTCCGTGATTGCGATCATGCTACCCGCCCCGCCAGCATATCGCCAGACCGCATCGACGACGCTATCCTGCCGGAAACAATTGGGAGTTCAGTTCATGCGGCCCTTTCACGTAGGCGATATCCTCGTATCCAGCTTCATCGAACGCGACGGTCCCTGGCGTGCGCCGTCGATCATGTTCCCGAGCGCCGACCAGGCTACCGCCCTCGCCCACCTGAAAACCATGGCGCCGGAAGTCTACGACGCCAAACAGGACCTGCTGGTCATCACTTATCAGACCTTCGTGGTGCGCACGCCAAAACACAATATTCTGATCGATACCTGCGTGGGCGAACACAAACCGCTGCGCGGCCCAGCGCTGGATTTTCCGAAGCAGCCATGGCTCGACGGCTTCGCCGCGCACGGGCTTCGCTTCGAAGATATCGACTACGTTTTCTGCACTCATCTGCATGTCGATCACTGCGGATGGAACACGCGGTTGATCAACGGCAAATGGGTGCCGACCTTTCCCAACGCGACCTACATTTTCGGCAAGGTCGAATACGAGGCATGGGAAGCGGCGGCCAACGAAGTGGAACGCGACGAGCGCCGCTCGGCCGTTTGGGAAGACAGCTGCCTGCCGATCGTCGAGGCAGGCCAGGCGAGGCTGGTCGATGCCGATTTCGAACTGGAAGACGGCATCTGGCTGACGCCCGCGTTCGGGCATTCGCCGGGCCAGGTCTGCGTCAATTTCAGATCGAAGGACGGCCACGCCATCTTCACCGGCGACATGATGCATCATGCGCTGCAATGCGTGGAGCCAGACTGGAGCACCTGTTTCTGCCCCGCGCCGGAAGAAGCCGCCACGAGCCGGAAACGCATTCTTGCCAGCGTGGCCGACAGCAACACCATCGTCGTCCCGGCTCATTTCCCCGGCCAGACCGCCGGATACGTGGATACCGACGGCGACGCGTGGCGCTGGCGCTATATGGAATTCGACAACGGCGTGCCAACCCGGGTGGGCGGCACGCAGTCGATGCCGGTCTGACGCCTCGCCTCCCCGGAGCGGCCCTTCTTTAGTTTTGGAAACCGTAAAGCGCCGCCGGATTGTCGACCAAAAGCTTCTCACGTACGGCAGGATCGGGCGCATAGCGCGGGATCAAGTCCACGAGGGCGCCGTCATCGGGCATGCCCTCCCAAAGATTGGGGTGTGGCCAGTCGGTGCCCCAGAGCACGCGGTCGGGATTGGTATCGATAACGGCCTGCGCGAAAGGCACGACATCGTCATACGGCGCACCCGTCTGCGACAGACGTTCCGCGCAGGAAATCTTCACCCAGACGTCCTCGTTGCGCATGAAATCGAGGAGCAGGCGGAACGGTTCGGATTCCAGACCGTCCGCTACCTTGACCCGTACCATGTGATCGAACACCACCGGCAGCCTGAATTTACGCAGGTCGGCATTGAATTCGACGATGTCTTCGGCTTCGATATAAATCACGAGGTGCCAGCCCAGGCCCTCGATCTTCTCCGCGATGCGGTGAACACGATCGAAGTTGGGCGGCCCGCTGAGATGACGTGCGAAGCTGAAGCGTATCCCCCGGATGCCGCCGTCGTGAAGTGCTTCAAAATCCTTCTCGGTGAAATCTTCGTCCACGATCGCGACGCCTTTCCAACGACCGTTCGAAGTCGCGATGGCATCCAGGGTTGCCGAATTGTCGGTCCCGTGACAGGTCGCCTGGACAATCACCGACCGGTCGAAACCGAGCAAACCGTGCAGGCCCTGTAGTTTCTCCTTGGGCGCATCCACCGGCATATAGGTCGTCTTCGGATGGTACGGAAACGTGTCGGACGGTCCGAAAACGTGGACATGTGCATCGCAGGCGCCCGGCGGCGGCGTGAAGACAGGTTTGCTGGGCGACGGATGCGGCGGAGGTGGATACTTCATGAAAAAACCCGGTTGGACTGTTCCACCGGGTTTTAGGACGACAGATACATCGTCAGCAAGGTTTTCCTCTCAGCAACTCGCCGAACCACCTGTCTGGCCCAAGCTGAAGGGGTCGAAACGAACGCTTTGCACGGCCTTGTCTTCGAGCAGGTCGTTGATTTCGTCCGGCACCGAGCCGTTATAGCCTGTCGGGCCTGCCGCGAGATTGCGTTCTTCGGGCGGATGATCGGACAGCAACACGACGAGGAAATCGCGGACATAGGCGATCCGGTTGCAGACCGCGTCGACGCCGTTTGTGCCTTTCACGACCAGGGTCGCGCTGACGTTTCCATGATTGGTGTAAATCGCTCCGACATTGACGTAGTTGGGCTCTACCTCTTCCCGGTAACGCCGTTCTTTCGTCGCGGCATCGATCGCTCGATCCGCCGCGTCCATCACGGCATTGGCCGCCTTGCCTGCCTGTTCGGAATTGCCCGAGCTTTCGAGAAACAGCCAGGTCCCCGCACCGAGCCCGATGATGACGAAAACCGGTATGATCAGTTTGAGGCGCATAAGCCTGCGCACCTTTCGCATTGAAAACTAAAGGAAATTCTATGCGGAAGGTGTAAACGAAACCTAAACGGTCGATACACGCCATGAGTGTGGCAATGCAGTAGCCCGGGCGTTATCCTGTCACCATGAACGTCGACTACATCTATCATATGTGCCGGAAAACGGCATGGCAGCAGGCTCTGCAATCCGGCGAATACGCCGGGTCCGCGCTCGACCTGAAAGACGGTTTCATCCATTTCTCCACCGCAGAGCAGGTCGAGCGGACAGCGGCCCTGCATCTGAGTGGCATCTCCGGCCTCGTGTTGCTTAAAGTGCCGGCAAGATCGGTCGCCGATGATCTGAAATGGGAACATTCCCGCGATGGCGCCCTGTTTCCTCATCTCTACCGGCCGCTGCGATGCGAAGAAGCCGTCGAGGTGACTGAACTTGAAGTCGATGCTGACGGATGCCACGTCTTCTTCGGTTTGGTCTGAATTTTTCCGGACGTCCGTCCCGTGAACGTCGCAACCTTACGACAAGGCGGTATCGCCTATGTCTATGTCGGGAAAACGCCGAGAGACACCATGGACCAGTACATCGCGGCGATGCAGCGCCAGTCCCGAGCCTGAAGCAATAAATTACAATCGCCGACGGATGATTCTGCCACCCGACGTGTTGTTAGCTATAGCGCGAGCGGTCGACCCAACGGCCCTCCGGTTCCGCTCCGATGTCGACCTCGGGCAGGATGACACATCGGGGGCGGACCTTTATGCGCCCTTCCCTATGCAAAAAGGCTATTTCCGACTATTTCTGGCGATATCAGGGAGGATAAAATATGACCCAGGTCGCGGGTGAAAACTATGGCGCCGTCGATATCGTCTGCAACGCCTTCACGCCGGAAGCTGTGGATAACGGCTGGATGTCGGTCGATCCGGAATTCCGCAGGAAAGTGCGGGTAAAACCCGAATACCGCGACGGAGTCTCCCCGCAAGACTACATCGTCATGATGGACCGCTGCGGTATCGAACGGTCCTTCCTGATCGCCCAGCGATCCGGCGATATCCGCATCCAGGGATCGGCTCATATGCCGACCGATTATATCGCCGGGCTGATCCAGGCCCATCCGGACCGGTTTTCCGGCCTGATCGGCGTCGATCCCTCTAAGATCATGGAAAGCCTGGCGGAGGTCGAACACGCGGTGCGGGATCTCGGTTTCGTCGGCGCGCATCTGTATCCGCACTGGTTCAACGAAGCGCCGGATGCCGCCAAATACTATCCTTTCTATGCAAAATGCTGTGAGCTTGGCGTACCGATCCAGATGCAGGTCGGCCATTGTCTTGTGTACAATCCGCACCGCCGCCTACCGAGCGTCGGCCGGCCGATCTGCCTGGACCGGATTGCCATGGACTTCCCCGACCTCAAGCTGATCGGCATTCATATCGGCTATCCCTGGTACGAGGAGATGATCTCCGTCGCCTGGAAACACCCGAATGTATACATCGGGCTCGACGCCTACGCGCCGAAGCACTGGCCGGAAGCGACGCGGCATTACATGAACTCGTTCGGTCAGGACAAGGTCCTGTTCGGCACCGACTGGCCCGTCGTCGACCCGGAACGGGCAATGGACGACGTTGCCGGGATGGACTGGAAAGCGGAAGCAAAACGTAAAGTTCTTCGGGATAACGCGTTGAATTTGTACGGTTTATGATTTCTTGCGCCTGACGGGATTCTGTTAGACACCCGGCGCAACGACGCATCGCTCGCTCCCCTGTGTCACAGTGTTATATTCAGGGTCCGACATTCATTTGAGGGAGACAGATCTCATGGCCGACACGATGGTTCAGGACCGCACCGTCACAGGCATCCTGCAGTTTACCGTCCCCACTGGAGAGAAACTCGTCACCCAGGTGAGCGCGACCGGCGGCGGGCAGAACGACCCCAAGACCGGCCAGTACGAAATGAAGGAGATCACGATCCATGACGGCCGTCCCATCGCGGACGAGCTGGACATGGAGGTGCAGGGCTTCGAATTCCTGGAATACCCGACCGCCGTCACCGATTTCACCGACGACGAACAGGTAAAGAACGTCTATTACCCGGAGCTGGAAAAGCTGCTGCTCGAACGCACCGGCGCGAAGGAAGTGCTGATCTTCGATCACACGATCCGCATCGGCGATCCGGAAAAGCGGGAAAAGCTGGGAGTCCGCGATCCCGTTCGCAGCGCTCACAACGATTTCACCGTCAATTCGGCGCCGCAGCGGGTAAAGGATCTGCTGCCGCCGGCCGAGGCGGAGGAAAAACTGAAACGCCGCGTCACCTCGGTGAACGTCTGGCGGCCCCTCACCGGGCCGGTCAAGACCGATCCCATCGCCATATGCCCTTGGGACAGCATTGGCGAGAGCGACATGATTCCGGCGGAACGCAACTACGGCGACCGCATCGGGGGTATCCTGAACCTCAGCTACAACCCCGATCAGCGCTGGACGTATTTTCCGGACATGGAGCGCGACGAAATAATTCTGCTGAAATGCTACGATTCCGAAACCGACGGCCGCGCCCGCTGGACCGCCCACGCCGCTTTCGCGGACCCGAACGGCCCGGATCCGTCCCTGCCCGCGCGGGAAAGCATCGAAGTGCGGACGCTGTTGTTTTATTAGGGGCTAGGCCTCGTCGAACATCGCCACGCAGTCGATCTCAACATTCACACCCGCCCGGTGCGGCGTGCCGCCTATGCAGGTGCGGGTGACCTTTTCGCCCTGCATGAATTCGGTGAAGGCCGCGTTGAACTGCTGAAAATCCGACGGATCGCGCAGGCAGACGCGCATGTTCACCACATTGGTGAAATCCGCGCCCGCCGCGGCCAGCACGCCCTGAAGGTTGGTCAGCGTCTGGACCGTCTGTTCCTGGATATCCTCGGACACGACCTCCTTGGTTTCCGGGTCCAGCGGCCCCTGCCCCGACACGAACATCATGTTGCCGAATTTGATGCCCTGGGCCAGCGGCGACGGGGTGGCCTTGTCGCTGAACCCGGTGGTCGGCGCGGTGGCTGAGGTGATGATTTCCTTGGGCATGGTGTGAGGTCCTTTACGTTGACGTCATCCCCGCGAAGGCGGGGATCTGTTGGCTGAGGAATTAGTGTAGAGAGATTCACGCCTTCGCGGGAATGACGGCCCTGAAATATCAGCCGAAATCCCGGCCCGGGTGCACGGTGCCGCAGGCATCGCAGGTGCGCGCCTCGATCGAGTCGAAGAAATTGGCGTAGGCCTGCGACACGGGATCCTTCGTGTAATCGTGGACCACGAAAAATTCCTCGTGAATCTGCGCGTCGCAGTTGGGGCAGAACCACTGAAAGCTGTCGGTCTCGCCCGGCCGCCGCATGCGTTCGCCGACCAGCAGAAAGGCGTCTTCGGGGAAACGCGGCGAATGGGGAATGCCGGCGGCGGTGTAGACGGTCTCGCCCTCTTTCAGGACGGCTATTTCCTCTTTGCCTTCGGGCGTCCGGTAATGAAGGTTCATGCTGCCTTTCAGCATGGTCATGTGCTCGTCCGACGGGTTGATATGAAACTCGGACCGGTATTCGCGGCCGCGGGCGACGAACATCAGCGTGTCGGCGCTCTGCCACAGGACTTTGACGTACCTGCCGGACTCCGCAAGTTCCTTTGAAATGGCGTCGTGATCGGCGATGGGCATGGGGAGCATAGCGGTTTTCCTTCCCTGTGTGTTCAGGCGGCTTCGGCAGCCAGCGCCTGGCGGCCAAGAATGATGTCGGAGGCTTTTTCCGCCATCATGATGACAGTGGCGTTCAGATTGCCGCCGACAATATCCGGCATGACGGAAGCGTCGGTCACTCGCAGCGCCTCGATGCCGCGGACCTTGAGGTCGCTGTCCACGACGGCACGATCATCGATGCCCATGCGGCAGGTGCTGGTCGGGTGGAACACGGTGCTGAGCGTTTCCCGGACATAGGCGTCGATCGCCTGGTCATCGTCTTCGGACACATGCGCGCCCGGGGCGAATTCCTCGCCGCGGACGCCGTCGAACGCCGGCTGCGCGCCGATCCTCCGCATGATGCGGAAGCCTTCACGCAACACCCGGCGGTCCTCGTCGGTCGACAGGAAATTATTGAGGATATGGACCGGCGCCTGCGGGTCGGACGAGCGCAGCCACACTCTGCCCCGGCTTTCGGGGCGCAGGTGGCAGGCCCGGAATGCGTAGGTCTGCTCCGCACCCGGCATAATGCCCGGAAACCACTGCTTGGCCGACATCGACATCGGCCGGAAGAACATCTGGATATCGGGGATTTCGAGATCGGGGCGGCTTTTGACGTAGCCGGTCAGCGATGACGGTGGCGACGCCGCCATGCCGGTGCCGAACAGCTTCACTCGGGCAACATGAAACGTCAGCCGGTCGAGGCGCAGATCGCGGTGAAACTGCGAATTGCCCTTGTAGTAATATTCCAGCCCGATCGCCGGATGATCCTGCAGGTCATGTCCGACGCCCGGCAGGTCCTGAACGACGTCGATGCCCATCTCCGACAGATGATCGCCCGGCCCGACGCCGGACAGCATCAGCACCTGCGGCGAATTGATCGCACCGCCCGAGAGGATGACTTCCTTTTCGGCGCGGATCGCATGAACCCTGCCGTCCTGCGTGTACTCGACCCCGACCGCTCGGCCGTTTTCGATGATCACCCGGTTCACATGCGCGCGCACCTGAACTTCCACATTCGGGCGCTGCATGGCGGGACGCAGATACGCAACGGCGGCAGACTGGCGACGTCCGTTCACGGCATTCACCTGAAGACGGGCAAAACCTTCCTGCGAGGCGCCGTTGTAATCCGGCGCTTTTTGGTACCCGGCCTGTTCGATGGCGCCGAAGAAGCTGTCGAAAATCGGGTCCTCAACGTTTGTGGTCTGGATTTTCCACGGCCCTTCAGAGCCGTGATAGGGATCGTCGCCGTCCTGAAAGGATTCCGCACGCTTGAAATAGGGCAGCACGTCGTCGAACGACCAGCCGGCCATGCCTTTCTGGCGCCAGCGGTCGTAATCGGCGTGATTGCCGCGCACATAGGCCATCATGTTGATCGACGAGGATCCGCCCAGCACCTTGCCGCGCGGATGAAACAGGCGCCGGTTGTCGGCATGGGGCTCCGGTTCGGATTCGTAGGACCAGTTGAATTTCGGATCGTGCCACACCTGCCCGACGCCGAGCGGCATGTGGATCATGAAGCTTTTATCGCGGTCGCCGGCCTCGAGCGTCAGCACCCGATTGGATCCGTTTTCGCTCAGCCGGTGGGTCAGCACGCAGCCGGCGGACCCCGCGCCCACCACGATGTAATCGACTGTCTTCTCGAATTCGGTCATCCCGTTTCCCTGCGACAAACTGATATGTTTACGCGAAACGTTAGCAGCCGGACTGTCGGGTCACAACAACCGGGCCGTTTCGATGAGCCGATGTCGCGGATGCCAGTCTACGCCAGCTGCAGATCCTTCTTCAGATAGGCAATGATGTCGTCGGATTCGTAGAGCCAGGCCGTTTCGCCGTTTTCATTCTCAATCTGCAGACACGGTACCTTGTAACGCCCGCCGCCTTCGATCAGCGCCTGTTTGTGCGTCTCGTCGTTGCGGGCATCGCGCAGTTCGACGTTCAGCGCCTGCCGCCGGAGTTCGCGACGTACCTTCACGCAGAACGGGCAGGCGTTGAACTGATAGAGTGCGAATTTCTCCGTCTTCGCATCCAGCGCCGCCTGCGCCGCCGCATCCCGCGTCACGGGTTTCGGCCGCGTAAGCGCATCGTAGGTGAGGACCAGTCTGCCCAAAATCCATCTTACGAAATTCACCTGAGGTCTCCTGTCCGGTCGAAAAATTCGCTGGCGACTGTTTAGCTGTTCTGCCGCCCGTGTAAAATACAAAACCTGCAAGGGAGCCACATATGCAACGCTGGCACATCGGCGAGGTCGAAATCACACGCGCGATCGAGTTCGAGGCGCCTCTGCTCGACGCTCTGACCCTGTTTCCCGATGCCGACGCGGTCACCGTGGAAAGTCACCGTGACTGGCTGCAACCGCGGCTGCAGGACCCGACGACCGGGTTGCTCATCCTGGCGTTTCACACTTTCGTCATCCGCACGCCACGACACCTGATCCTGGTCGACACCTGCGGTGGCAACGACAAGGAACGCCCCCAGAAACCGCGCTATCACCATAACAGCTGGCCGTATCTCGAAAATCTCGCTGCCGCCGGCGTCGCGCTGGAGGACGTCGACTACGTGCTGTGCACACATCTGCATGTCGATCACGTCGGGTGGAACACGCGGCTGGTCGACGGGCGCTGGGTACCCACGTTCCCAAACGCGAAATACCTGTTTTCCAGAACCGAATGGGAATTCTGGGAAGAAGAATATCAATCTGAAGCTTTCACCGACGATCCCTATTACGAAGACAGTATCCTGCCCGTCATCGAGGCAGGTGCAGCGATGATGGTGGAAGGCGATCACGTCATCGACGACTGGGTGCGCCTGGCCCCCTCTCCCGGCCACACGCCGGGTCACGTCAACGTGGAAATATCGTCCTTGGCCGGGGCCGCTACTCCCGATGCCGTCATGACCGGCGACCTGATGCATCACGCTCTGCAGTGTGCGGAGCCGCACTGGAACAGCTGCTTCTGCGTTACCCCGGCACAGTCCGCCGCTACGCGCCGTGCCTTCCTGGAAGAACACGCGGGCAGCCCGACCCTTGTGATGCCGGCCCATTTCCCGACGCCGGGCGCGGGAAGGATCGTCGAGGCGGGCAATGCCTTCCGCTTCCGCTTCCACGAAAACGATTGATGACGTCAGGCATCCGCGCCGCCGGCCAGGGCGCCGACGCGGAAAAAATCGACTAATGACATCGGAATGGCGCCGCCAACCCCTATCCGTTATCATTCGCCGTGATCGAACGCGGTGGATCCGGGCGCATCTGTTTCGCCCTGGGTTCACCCGCGCGGCGTCTTTCTTCACTTGAATAAGGGTCGGCCCGTCCTCGTTAACGATGATCAGATCGATTGGATTGTCTTGCCGTGCAGAGAGCACATTGTCCAGACGAGGTTAGGGCTAGTTAGCCCTGACCTAATGATCGAATTGTCTTGGTGAGATAATCGCAGAAGTTTCTTGTGTCATTTCGGCAGCTGACGCAATTTTTCGCGTCAGGTCAGCTCAATCTTCTCGCATTTCACCTTCCAGCCTTCGGTGCATGCTAGCACAGCTATCTTGCAATAACCCAAGCTTCCGTATTGCTTGACCATTCGTCTAGAGTCAAACCACATAGCATCGCCGTCTTGAAGAACGATTGGTGCCGCAGGGAATCCCGCACCATATCCACTATTTGATAGACCCCTATGGTCTGGGATTAATGCCCCTGTTGACCCAGAGCAGCCATGTATGTGGTACTAATTGATTGTCTGCATTCGGTCAGTTCTGGCTTTGTGGTTCGAAGTGTGGAACCGCGGCGACCAGGGCTTGGGTATAGGGATCGCTGGGACTCAAAATTTCATCTGCGGCACCTGTTCGACGATCTTGCCGCGGTTCATGACGACCACACGTTCGCAGAGCAACCGCACGACATTTAGATCATGGGAGACAAACATGTAGCTCATCCCAAGCTCATGTTTAAGACGATCCAAAGTTGTAAAACCAACGCCTGCGAGACATCAAGGGCGGACGTCGGTTCGTCGAGGATCAAGTTTGGGATTGACGGCAATGGCGCGGGCTATCCCGACGCGGGCTTTTTTGTCCCCGGAAAGCTGGTGCGGAACCGGCTCAATAAAGCCTCAGGTAGACCAACTCGTTCCGCCAATGCCTCAACGTTCTCCCGAATTAGACCTCTGTCCCGAAGTCCGGTGAGTCGTTTTAGCGGTTCTGCGATGCTGTCGTAGGCCGAGTATCGCGGATTGAGACTGTCTGTCGGGTCTTGGAAGACCATCTGAATTTCCTTACGCTCCGGCCTCTGCGCAAAGGTCTGGGACCGAAAGGCTGTAATGTTTCTTCCGTCGAAGATGATGTCACCTGACGTAGGATCCATAAGCCGGGTGATGATGCTGGAAGTCGTGGACTTTCCGCAACCGGACTCCCCTACCAAACCCAAACTTTCGCCGCGCTTCAAACTGAACGAAATATCATCAACAGCGCGAAAGCTGCGATCCGGTTGTGATGCCTTGCGCCACGGCCAATGCCTACCAGCGGTCTGCTGAATGGGAAACTCCTTCACCAGGTTGAAAACCTCGGGGATGTTCTCCCCTCCCCATGCCCCTGGGAGCTTGGCACTTGGTCCGGGCGGCACCGTTGCACCTGTTGGGAGTGTGTTTCCGGGCGCCAGCTCGGCGGGTCGAATGCGGTCCTGGGGAACCTGTAATTGATTTTTTCGTGCTAGGTGTGCTGTGGATTGGAAAACAGTTCCGCGACCGGTGCGGTTTAACCACCACGCCCTTCTCCCGCTGACGACGATGCGGTCGCAGTACGCTGCGGCCATCCCGAGATCATGGGTGATCAGTACGACGGCCATATTACGTTCCTGGGTGAGGTCACGGACGAGATCCATGGTCGCCTTCTGGGTCGTGACATCAAGACCGGTCGTGGGCTCGTCAGCGATCAACAAACGCGGGTCGCAAGCCAGCGCAATGGCGATCATGACCCGCTGGCACATGCCCCCCGACAGCTCGAAAGGATAGCTGCTGTAACGCATTTCGGGTTCGACAATCTTGACCTTCTCCAGCATTTCGATTGCCTTGATCCGCGCTGTTTGTCGGGTCGCTCGGCCATGGCATAAAAGGACATCTTCGATTTGCTGTCCGACCCGTCTGATCGGGTTCAATGCCGCGCGCGGATTCTGGAAGATCATGGATATCTCCCTGCCACGCAGATCGCGCAAGGTTGATTCATCTGCATCGGTGACAGAAATGCCGTCAAACGTTGCTGAGCCTGCGGCCGGCGCACCGGCGTCGTCGAGAAGTCCGATGACCGTGTAGGCGGTGACCGATTTCCCGGAGCCGCTCTCCCCCACGATTCCGAGCACTTCACCTTTCGCCAACTCCAGATTAACGTTTTCGATGGCGCGGACCACTCCATTGCGGGTACGGAACTCCACAGAAAGACCTTTGATATCAAGGAAGGGCGAGGGCACCATGCTTAAGCTCCTAAGTCCGCCTTAACGGATCAACAAGGTCGCGAAGACCATCGCCTAACAAATTGAAACAAAACACAGCCAACATCAGCGCGGCCCCTGGAAAAATCGTCAGCCACCATTCACCAGAAACGATGTAGTTTGCGCCCTCTGCAACCATAATTCCCCATTCCGCATCTGGCGGTCGCACGCCCAGGCCAATGAAGGACAGACCGGCAGCGTTTAGAATTGCCCACCCCATGTTCAACGATATTTGCACCATCATCGGTGGCAGAATGTTGGGAAAGACCTGCGTCGCCAAAATACGAACATCGCCGCTGCCGCTTAATCGTGCGGCATAGACATATCCGCGTTACGTCTGACGCTGGTTTCCGCCCGAGCGACCCGCGCGTAAAATGGGAGGTTGATGATCGCCGTTGCGTAAATGATGTTTTCCACTGTATTGCCAAGAGCAGCAACGATCCCCATCGCTAATACGAACAATGGGAACGCCATAATTGTGTCCGACAAACGGCCAACGATCCTATCGGTCCAGCCGCCCCAGAACCCTGCACTGCACCCGAGCGCGCTGCCGACGAAAAATGACAATGCGACCGCGGAAATCGCAATCCCGAGATCAAGGCGCGTTGCGGCGATGACCCGACTTAACACATCGCGGCCAAGATGGTCGGTTCCGAACAAATGCTCCCAGCTCGGTGGTTGCAGCGTGTTGGCAGCATTCGTCGCCACCGGGTCATAGGGCGTGATCCAAGGCCCGAAAGCCGCCAGGAAGATGATAAAGGTGAACAGGGCGAAGGCGAACACGGTGACCGGATTTTCACCCATCACATACCGAAAGTGTCTCAGGTATCTTTGCATAGCGCCCGACAGCTCAGTCGTCCAAGCCAACGCGCGGATCTGTAAGGGTAAGAATGATGTCGATAGCCAGATTGACGCAAACAAACAATAGCGCCATGGCGAGGACAAAACCCTGCACAGCGGCGTAATCTGATGCCACCAGTGCTTCAATGGCGAAGGAACCGATACCCGGCCATGAGAAGACTCTCTCGACCAACACGTTTGCACCCAACAGGAAAGAGAAAACCATGCCGAGCGTTGTCAGCACGGGGAGTGCAGCATTTCGAAATGCGTATGTCGACAGCACGACCCTACGTGAAAGGCCATTGGCCCGTGCAGTTCGAACGAAGTCGCTGGCAAGCGCGCCCAGCATGGCTGCCCGTGTCATACGCGCGATGGGTGCGAGCGCAAATAACGCTAATGTGGCGGCGGGCAAAATAAGCTGTACCACTGATGCAATAAAGGTTTCCCGGTCGCCAGCGAACAGACTGTCAATGGTGTAAAACCCGGTGACCTGCGGCGGCGGCAGATAAAGAATATCGAGACGACCAAGTGGCGACGGCGACCAACCCAGTAGATAATAGAATACGTAAACAAGTAGGAGCCCAGTGAAGAACGTTGGCAAGGAAACGCCAGCCGTCACTAGAAGCCGGCATAGATGGTCAACCCAACTGTTTTGACGGGTTGCCGCCATAACACCAAGGGGAACGGCGACAGCAATGGCAAGGCCAAGTCCAATCAAGGTTAGCTCAAGCGATGCCGGCAAGCGATTTAGCAGTTCCTCGGTTACGGGACGTCCGGTACTTAGCGACATGCCCCAATCACCGTTGGCTAGATTGCCGACATAAATGACGAACTGCTCAACCCAACTTCGATCCAAGCCCAGCGCGCGCCGCACCTGTTCGATCGAATCCTTATCAGCCATATCACCGGCGAAGTACACGGCTGGGTCGCCAGGCAGCGCCCGGGTCAAGACGAAAGAAATGACTATCACGCCGAAGACGGACGGCAGGGCTTGAGCCAACCGCCGTCCGACTTGAATGAGCTTGGTGGTTTTCACTCCACCAGCCTAGGACTTTGAGATTCCTCGCACGTCGAGTTGGCGGTGGAACCAAGACGCATATCCAGTCACGTTCTTCTGCATCGCAGAGTCGAGGTACGGCTGATACAGCGGGATCCTCGGCACATCTTCAAAGGCGATCCCTATTAGCTTTTTGACATTGGTCTCGTATTGCGGGTCTCCAACCTCCATATGCAAGGTCTCATCGACCAACTTCTCGACTTCCGGATTTTTGTAATTCGACGAATTAAACAGGTGTCCGTGTTTGTAGGCCCAGAAGAAGTAATAGTCTGGGTAGTTGAGCCAACCGCCAAAGTTCTCCATATGCATGGCCAGCCGCTTCTCAACCAGTGCCGCGGTCCGCCAGTTCGCGCCGGGAATCTTGTCGAGTTTCACCTTAATGCCGATCTTGGCCAGTGACTCCTGTATCAAAAGGCACGTCGGTTCCTGCCAATCAGCAAGGCCGAGGTTAAACGAAAGAGTCGTCTCAAAACCGTCCTTGAAGCCAGCTTCTGACAACAAAGACTTCGCCTTTTCTAGGTTCGTATCGTAAGGGAATGGTTGCGGCCAGCTGATATCTGAAGGCACCATGGATTTACCGCCATACATGGGCTTGCCCCGGCCATAGGCCGCCGCAGAAATGATGTCCTTGTAAGGCAACGCGTAGGCAATGGCTCTACGTACCTTAACATTATCGAAAGGCTTCTGGTTGAGGTTTAGTGCCAACACGTGCAGGCAGTTGTCGATCGGTGCGCCTGAGACCGCAACCTTACCGGCTGCCCTGAATTCCTTCGAATCCTTAGCGGGAACGTTCATGTAGAGATCGGCGTCTCCGCGTTCGGTCAATGCGCGACGCGTTGAAGCCGAAGGCACTTCGCGAACGATTACGCGCTTCACTCCCGGCTGAGGTCCAAGCGCCCAGTCGTCGTTGCGAGTATAAACGAACTGCTGGCCGGGGTCCCAGCGAGTAAGCTTGTAGGCTCCGGAGCCGGCCGGGTTCTTGTGCAGATACTCGGTTGCCCAGGGGTCTTCCGTGGTCGCATGTTTCATCGCGACTTTGGAGTTGATTATAAAAGGGATCGGTACAGCCAAGTCAGGCAGCGTCAGTTTCGAGGGTTTCGGGATCTTTATTTGGAAGGTCATATCGTCGACCACCACGAATTGTTCGGGCTTGGTCATCGATCCGGCCTTCATTTGGACGAAGGGGAAGCCGCCCAGGCTGACGGCGCGATCGAAAGACCACTTCACGTCTTGAGCTGTCACCTGAGTGCCATCCCAGAACTTCGCCTTCGGGTTGATCTTGAAGGTCAACACTTTCCGGTCGTCTGAAATCGTCCAGGATTGTGCGACTTCTGGCTCGATCTTGGTTGAATCGTAGGCCATCGAGCCGTCCTCGAGGGTCTTCACGCCAAAACGCACCAGCCGATCATAGATATTAACTGTGACCTGATAACTGGGTCGGTTGGTGCCCTTGCGGTGCAGGTCTAACGAATTTATTCCGCTACCGGAGACGACGACAAGGGTGTCGGAGCGCCCCGCGGCCTCCGCCGGGAGATACTTTAGGAAGGGGATAACCGATGCGCCGGTGGCTACACCGAGAGTTTTGAGGAAGTCACGACGTTGCATGATGAAGCTCCTTGTCGGGTTGCTGATCGAGGGAGAGGGATTGAAGAAATGCGCGCCATCCGCCGAAATGAGTGATGTCTTCCGCATCTTCGATGGCTATCTGTTCGCACAGGAAACCGGTTACTTGGTCGCCGTTTTCCATGGTCACTACACCGAGGCCGAGCGGACTGGGGATACCGGACAAAAAGGCGCCGACGGACATTGTTGGAAGGGCCCATATTTCGACAACGATATTATTGCCGTTTAGGTGGCGAACCAGACCGGGACGGATCGGCGGCCCGCCGGAAAGTTTGAAGAGCCGGTAATTGGGTGCAGTTTTGGCTACCCGAAGGAAGCGGCCGCCGCGTTCGGTTAGTTCACGGTTTAAAGGCAGACCGGACATATGCGCACCAACCACAACGATTTCAGTCTCATCTGCCTCCGGCACGGCAGTTGGATGTAAGGCAGGGGGCAGTGGCCAATTAGTTGCTCCGAGAGCGGGAGCGGTTATTTGCTGAATAGCGGCGGCGACGCTCCCCAGCGCACCATCCGTCCCAGCCGGGCCGATTAGGGTCACACTGCCGGGGCGTCCGTCCTGACGGGCGGCGGTAGGAACTGTCAACGCGCACATGTCCAGCAGATTCACAAAGTTCGTATAAGTGCCTAATTGGGCATTTGTAACGATGGGATCAGCATCGACCTCACGGCGCGTGAAGAACTTCGGCACGGAGGGCACGCATAACATATCGAACGAGTCCATTGTCTCCGCTACATTGCGGCTAAGCTCGCGGAGCGCGTATATGGCGCGGAAGGTGTCCGTCGCTGAAAAACGACGGGCGCCTTCGGTCACTTGCCGTGTTACCGGATGAACAGCATCAGGCCGGTGTTTCAGGAGGTCTTCGATGACCGTGTAACGCTCGGCTACCCAAGGACCGTCGTAGAGCATCTCTGCGACGGCGTAGAACGGTTTGAAGTCGATTTCAGAAATCTCGGCACCGAGGCTGAGGAGAGATTGCAGGCTTGATTCAAAGGATGCTGCCTGAACATCATCACCAAAGAACCTCCGCGAGGCCGTATCCGGGACGCCAACACGAACATGCGGTGTCACTGCACCACGGCGTAGCGCGGTGAAGTTTTTCGAATAGGGGTCTGCGCTATTGTAAGCGATCGCCGCTTCGAAGACCGCAAAGGCATCATCGGCCGTCAGCGCAAATACCGAGACGCAATCCAGCGTTCGGCAGGCAGGAACAACCCCATGGTTAGACAATGCGCCGAGCGAAGGCTTCAGACCAACTATACCATTAAGCGCTGCGGGCACTCGACCAGAACCAGCGGTATCGGTGCCCAATGAGAAGCTCACGAGGCCCTGGGCAACGGCGACGGCTGATCCGGAACTTGAGCCCCCTGGAATGATCGCTGGGTCGATAGCATTCGTCGGAATGGGAGAGTGTGTACGGACGCCTACCAAGCCTGTGGCGAATTGGTCGAGGTTGGTCTTGCCGATCAGCAGGGCACCAGCTTTGCAAAGTCGAGCAACGACAAACGCATCTACCTCTGCCGTGTAGGCGAAGTCTGGGCATCCTGCTGTCGTGGTTAGGCCAGCAGCATCGATATTGTCCTTAATGACAAACGGTATCCCCCAAAGGGGCTTTTCTGCAGCGGGAGAACTACCTAGCTCGCGGGCATCCTCTAGGACGTCGTTCTCGTCACGGAGCAAGAGAAAGATGCCGGGATCGTCTAGCGCTTTGATCCGACGATAGACCTCTTCAATAACATCCTTTGGCAACACGCCCGCGGCGTAAGCACTGCGCAAAGATTGCATGTCAAAGGGAAGATCGTGGTGCATCAGTTTGTCGAACACTTTGTCTTGCACGACTAAGCCAGTTGAGAGCGCTTCTGAATACTGCTAATTTTTGCTATATCTGCTGCATAAAATGCAGCAATTATCGATAACGCATTGCTATGAAACATCTTCTACCCTTGATCTATGTCGACGCCGTTGCAAAGGCTGGCTCCATCCGGAAGGCAGCGGAGACATTGGCGATCACATCGACGGCATTAAACCGCCGCATCCTTGCGATGGAAGAGGAACTTGGCGTGCCGATTTTTGAACGCCTCGGCCGCGGCGTACGCTTGACGACGGCCGGAGAGATTCTGATCGATCACATTCGAGGTCAGATAACAGACATGGCACGCGTCAAAAGCCAGATTGCGGATCTATCGGGTGAGCGGAGAGGACACGTGTCTATAGCTTGCAGCCAAGCGCTCCTCCCATATTTCCTCCCGAGGCAGATTGCGATCTACAGGGGCGAACATCCAGCGGTCACGTTCGGGGTGCTGCTCCGTGACCGGGCCTCAGCGGAGCAGGCCCTAGTGGATTTCAGTGCCGATCTGGTCCTGGTATTCGAACCGATCCGTATGCTGGAATTCCAGAACTTGCTGAATATCCGTCAGCCTCTGCATGCGGTTATGGCTGCGGAGCACCCGCTCGCAAACCAAGAAGCTGTTCGGCTGCGCGAGTGCCTGCGGTACCCCGTGGCCCTACCGACGGCAAACTTCGGTGTCCGGCATTTACTGGAAGCGGCGGTGCGAAGAACATCGCTGAGACTCGATCCAGTGGTGATTTCAGACAGCTTCGAGTTTCTTCGTAGTCACGCTATCGCCGAAAATATTATCGCGTTCCAAATACCGATTGACTACCGACGCCGAGCGAACACTTGGGTGTCGTCAGTCGATTGGTCGACACCCGAGACGTCCCCCCGGGACTGCTTTATTTTGGCCAATTGCGGGGCCGCGCGTTACCCGTTGCGGCTGCGCGATTTGCTCAACAAATGATGGCACATTTTCAAGAGCGTTTTGAATGCGACTAATACCCCATTTTTTACACAATGAGTTTAAGTAATTAGTGGCTCTTTCTACAGTGGACTGCTCATCACAGGTTTATCATTGCCACCCGGCACACCGGTCAGCGTGGGGATCTGAGATTAGGAAGCTGATGAAGAAAACCGGGCACGAGGGATACAGCCGTCACGGTCTGCGTAAAAATGCCACGATCGAGCTGCTCGAAGCCGGGTGCACGCCCGATGAAGTAAAGGCTATTACCGGTCACGAGACCACGGCGATGATCGAGTTATACGGCAAAGATATCGAGAAAAAGCGCCAGGCGACGGCTGCAATCGCAAAATTGAACGTCGCGAAAAAGAACAAACGCTGACCGAAAAACGGGGAAAGTGTCTACCCCTGGATCCGAAAAGTGTCTACCCCTCTAAAAGGGCAGCGGCACAATCACCGCTAACTCCCTGTTCTACTTAAAGAAGATTGGCGCGCCCGGAGGGATTCGAACCCCCGACCTGCGGATTAGAAGTCCGCTGCTCTATCCAGCTGAGCTACGGGCGCTGCGCGGTGATTTCCTAACACAGTTCCGTTTCCGGCGCGACGGGTTGGTGACGACGGGCGATTGCGAAGGCGTCCCCGCTGTTCCATAAAAGAACGAACGGGAGGGAAAGAACATGACCGGAAAACTCGAAGGACGGAAAGCCATCATCGTGGGCGGCGGCGGCGGGATCGGCGGGGCCATCGCGCATCGCTTTTATGCCGAAGGCGCAAGCGTCGGTATCGTCGATGTAAATGCGGCGGCCGCGGAATCACGCGCGGAAGAACTGCGCAATGCGCCCGGAACTGGCCGCGTATTCTCCCTGGGCATCGATATCGGCGACCCCGAAGCCGCAAAGAAGGCCGTCGAGGACACGGCCAACGCCCTCGGCGGCCTCGATACGACGGTCCATTCCGCCGCCACGCGCGAACCGACGGCGACGGCGGAAGACATGGAGATCGAACACTGGAACGAGGCGCTGCGCGTCAATCTGACAAGCATGTTCCTGCTCTGCAAATACGCGATCCCTCATCTGCGGAACGCCGGCGGCGGCGTCATCATCAACATCGCGTCCCAGCTCGGCAGCGTGGTCACGCCGGGACGGCCCGCCTACCACGCCACGAAAGGCGCGGTCATTCAGCTGACCAAGGCGATCGCCATCGAGAACACGCAGGACAATATCCGCGCCGTCACGATTTCGCCCGGCGCCATCGAAACCGACCGTCTGCTCGCCCGCCACAATTCGATCGAAACCATCCGCGAGAAACTGACGCCCGGCCACCCCATCGGTCGCCTGGGACAGCCTGAAGACATTGCCGGCGCGGCGCTTTTCGTCGCGAGCGACGACGCCGCGTTCATGACCGGATCCGATCTGATCGTCGACGGCGGCTATACGGCGGTCTGATCCCGTGGCGCGGGCTCTGATTACGGGGGCGGAAAGCGGGCTGGGCCTGGCGCTGGTCCGGGTCTTTACCGACGCGGGTTACAGTGTCGCGGTATTGTGCCGGGGGGCGTCGGCCGAACTGGATGCACTGGCGCCGGACATGCATGCCGATGTCGACGTGACCAACGCCGCTGCCGTCTACCGCGCCGCCGCCGCTCTCGGCGATGCGCCGATCGACGTGCTGATCAACAATGCCGGTATCATGATCGAAGACGATATCGACCGGATTGACATAGCCGCCGTCCGCCTCCAGTTCGAGGTCAATGCGCTCGGCCCGCTCAACGTCGCTCTCGCCTTCCGGCGGCGGCTCCGGCGCGGGTCGCGCATGATAAATATATCAAGCCGGCTGGGATCGATCGGCGACAACTCCTCCGGCGACGATTACGGCTACCGGATGTCCAAAGCCGCTCAGAACATGCTGACATCGAACCTGGCGATAGAACTGGGCAAGGAAGGCGTCTGCGTCGCGGCACTGCACCCCGGCATCGTCGCCACCGGCATGACGGGCGGCAAAGGGACGCCGGCGGACGAGGTCGCACGCGATCTTAAAAAGACGATCGACGGACTGAACGACGACCGTTCGGGAAAATTCCTCGATCGCTTCGGCGAAGAAATACCGTGGTGAAGCGTTAAACGAAGAGCAGGCTCAGCTCGGGCACGGCGATCAGAAGAATCGTTACCAGCAGCATGATAAAGGCGAATGGCATCGCCCCCAGGAATATCTGGTTCAATGTGATCCGGTCGTCGTTCAACGTCGACTTCACCACGTAACACGTGATGCCGAGCGGCGGCGTCAGCAGCCCGATCTCCACAGCGATCACGGTAACGATTCCGAACCAGATGGGGTCGCCGCCGAAGGTTCCCAGCACCGGCAACGCCAACGGCAGAATGATCAGCATGATCGAAATCGAATCCAGGATCATGCCGAGAAGGATCAGCACAATCACATACAGGACGATGAAGCCGGTAAAACCAAGCCCGGTGGATCCGATGAAATCGCCCATCTGTTGCGGCAGGCCCGACAGCGCCAGCATGCGGGAATAGATATTCGCCGCGAGAATGAGGAACAGGATCGAAACCGTAATGTGGCCCGTTTCGAGCAGCACACCCCAAAGCGCCTTCCAGTTCAGTTTTTTCCGCAGTAGCCCGACGATCAGGGCTCCCAGAGAACCTGCCGCGCCGGCTTCGGTCGGCGTGAAAATGCCGCCATATATGCCGCCGATCACGAGCACGACGAGTGCGACGATCGGAAACAGCTTCAGAAACGCGGATTTGATGGATTCGTCATCGGCGTCCACCGAGGACGCGCTCACATCGCCGATCATCTCGGGTTTCCAGGTCGCCATGCCCAGAATCAGCAGCGCAAAAGCAGCCGCCAGAATGATCCCCGGCACCACTGCCGCGATAAACAAAATGCCGACCGACTGTTCCGCCAGGAAACCGTATACGATCAGAAGCAGGCTGGGCGGAATGAGCATGCCAAGAACGGACGAACCCGCGACAACGCCCACGGAGAACCGCGGCGTGTAACCCTGCGACATCATTTCCGGCGTTGCTACGCGGGTGAACACGGCCGCCGACGCGATCGAAGAGCCGGTAATCGCCGCAAATACCGCATTGGCGGCCACGGTGGCGATGCCGAGCCCGCCCCGCACGTTGCGCAGCGCCCAGCGCGCGACCTGAAACGTCTCCTTGCCCACGTCGGAAGCCGCAACGAGCAGCCCCATCAGCACGAACAACGGTACCACGCCGAAGAAATAGTTTCGCATGTATTCGACTGCCGCGAGGGCGAGCATCCGTTCGGCAATGATCGTATTGCCCTTCATGAACCAGATACCGACGAACCCAAGCACGATCAGCGCTATGCCGATCGGCATTCCGGCATAGATCAGCACCAGCATGCTGAGGATCGACAATGCCCCGATCTGTCCGTTGGTGAGCTCCGCGGTCGTGGCAAGATAAACAACAAGCATCAGCGCACCGAGCACGATCAGCCAGCCCCACCCGCGCTTGAGGGGCTCGCCCGCGTCGCCGACCGCGTTGTAGGAACGGGTCGCTCCGGCTGCGGATTGGCAGAACTGGATGAAAAATTCGATGCACGTCGCTGCCGACCCCAGGATAACAAGCAGCTTGAACGGCCAGATGATAAACGTGAAATCGCCCGGAACGCCGGCGACTTCGTTTTCGGTCCAGGCATCGACAAAAGACGGCCATACACCGTGCGTAATCATGGCGAACACGATGACGCCGGCGAGATTGAACAGCGTCTTGAACGTCAGACCGGCAAAAGGCCGTCTGGCCTCCAGCCAGTCGATAAGCAACTCGGCCCGCGTGAAACGTCCCGAGTGAAGCGTATTGGCAAGCTGCAGATAAACCGTGCCGACAATCGAGTAACCGACGATCTCGGCGACCCCCCGGATCGGCGCCTGGAAAAAGTTGCGGGCAAAGATATCCGCACAGATAAGAAACATCAGCCCGAACACCCAAAGGGTACCCGCGCTGTTCATCAGGTGACAGAACCCGGTAAACAGGGAAACGGGGCGTCCCAGCCAGGACGCCCCACTCTTGTTCGTCTGTGGGTCGCTGTTTGCGCTCACAGGCTCAACCTTTTAGATCGCGGGTATCAGAGACCCTCGTCCCAGTTCCGGAGCGGCGTGCCGCCGCGTTTGCGAACGCCGTCCATGAACGCCTTCATGACAGCCTTGGCCGGAACGCCCTTTGCTTCGTTGGCATCGACCCACTCTTTGGCAATATTCGGAAGCAGCTCCGCCCATTTGCGGCGCTCGGCTGCGGGGAATTCGGAAACCGTCGCGCCCTGCTTGGCCATCAGTTTCAGGAAAAGGCCCGCTTTCTTTTCGACTTCCGCGGTCTGAACGTCGGAATATTCCTTACCCAGTTTTTTGAAGATGTCCTGCATGTAGGCCGGAAGCGAATTCCAGGTGTCCTTGTTCATCGTCAACGCCCCGGAGATCGGTCCGCCCAGATCCACCTTCGTGATGTAGGGCGCAACTTCATGGATTTTGAAGGGGAACATTCCCGTATTGATGACAATGCCGCCATCCGCAAGACCGGTCTTGATGCCGTTGTAATACACCGGCAACCCGCCATTGATTCCGACAGCGCCGGTATTCTTGAGCCAGTTCGCCACCGCGCCCGGCGTATAGAGCTTCTTGCCTTTGAGGTCGGCTACCGACTTGACCGGGAACTTGGTAATCAGATTATAGGTGTCGACCACCTGTACGCCGAGCATCACCTGATTGTACTTGTCCCAGGATTCGTTCAGCGCGGGTATGTTCTTGTGAAGATCTTCCCCGATTGCGGTCAGGTGCTTTACGTTACCGGTAGCGAACGGCGCATAGAAGGTCACGTTCATCAGCGGCATCTTCACCGGCTCCCACAAAGTGCCGACCCAGCCGATATCGGCCAGACCGTTCTGAACGCCTTCGAGCGTGTTCTTGAAATTGTAAAGTGCGCCGGCATAGGCCTGAGTCCACTGGATACTGTCGCCCTTCCCGGCGGCTTTCGTCATCGTCATGGATTTCGGCACGACGACATTCTTAATAGCCGCGACCCACGGCACGACAGGCGGATGACTCGACCCGGCCGTCAGCTTGTATATCTTCGCCGACGCGCCGGAAGCGCCAAGTGTCAGCGCAACTCCGGCAGCTGCCGCTGATGCGACAAGTGTTTTCGAAAGTGATTTCATGACGTTACCTCCTGCGTAACTCTGTTGAGTGCAATCGTTTGCACATTTCGTTGTAATTGATTTCATTATCACGGAATATCCGGCGCATGCCAACCGCATAAGAAACGCGCTTTACGGGCGAATTTTGCGCGCCGGACTGCCGCCGAATACAGGGAGATGCCAGAAGATGTCCAAGACGCTGATCAAGAACGGAACGATCATTTCGATGGACCGCCGGGTGGGCGATTATGCCAAGGGCGATATCCTCGTCGATGGCGACAGGATCGAGAAAATCGGCAAATCCCTGCGGTCCCCCGGCGCAAAAACCATCGATGCCGCCGGCATGATCGTCATACCCGGCTTTGTCAACGCCCATATTCACACATGGCAAACCGGCATTCGGGGCGTCGCGGGCAACTGGTCCATCCCGCACTACCTTCACGAGATGCACGCTCATATCGCGCCCCGCTATACGGCCAATGATACCTATCTCGCCAACCTCGTCGGTGCGCTGAACCAGATTAATCTGGGAGCGACGACCATCTTCGACTGGTGTCACAACAACGCGACCTCGGGACATACTGACGGCGCAATTCGCGGGCTTGAGGAAGCCGGGATCCGCGCCGTGTTCGGTCACGGCTCGCCGAAACCGGACGCGAAGCAAGGCGCCCTGCCCTTCACCCACATTCCCCACCCGCGGTCCGAGCTTGAACGCCTGCGCAAGGGCGCGCTGTCGGACGATGACGGGATGATTACCCTCGCCATGGCCGCGCTCGGCGTCGACTTTTCCATCTGGGATGTCACGGAACACGATTTCCGTCTAGCCAAGGAACTTGACCTGCTCATCAGCACGCATGTCTGGGGAGCGCCCAACCGACTGAACCCCGACGGATACAAGAAGCTCGCCAAACTCGGCCTGCTCGACAAACGGCACAACATGGTGCACGGCAATTACCTGTCGGATGACGAACTCAAAACCGTTATCGATTCCGGCGCCTCCGTCACCATCACCCCCGAAGTCGAAATCCAGATGGGGCATGGCGCGCCGCTCATCGGCCGGGTCCGTGCATTGGGCGGCAAGCCGTCGCTTGGCGTCGACGTGGAATCAAACATTTCCGGCGACATGTTCACCGTCATGCGCATGGCGCTGCAGCCGCAGCGGATGCTGGACAATCAGGCGGTCGCGAAGGCAACCAAGGCACCGGCGCAGACGCTGTCCATCAAGCCGCGCGAGGCCCTGCAATGGGCGACGATCGATTCCGCCCGCGCGCTGGGACTCGACAAAAAGATCGGATCGCTCAAACCCGGCAAGCAGGCCGATATCGTCCTGCTGAACGGCAACGACCTGAACCTTTTCCCGGTCAACAATCCGATCGAAAGCGTCGTTTTCCATGCCAATGGAGGCAATGTCGATACTGTCATGATCGCGGGCAAGATCGTGAAGCAGAACAAGAAACTGAAATACCGCGGGCTGGAGAAAAAAATGGAACAGCTCGCGCGTTCGGGACGAAAAATCCTCAAAGGCGTCAAGCTGGCCGCCTAACGAACCGGCGAGGGCCTGCTATCCGCCAGGCTGTCTCTCCGTCGTGCTGGACACCGCATGGCGGTTTGGTCATGCTCGGCCGCCATGACCGCCATCGACTATTTTCCCGCGAATTACGCGCAGGGCCGTGACCGGTTTCGCGCCGCCGCCGAAAAGGCCGGCGCGGAAATCCGCACCTACGATTCCGGATCGGCCGGGCCGGACGGATCCCCCGTCTCCACGGACGTTGCCCTGCTCGGCAATCCCGGCGCACCCAACGTCTTCCTCTGCAATTCGGCGACCCACGGCGTCGAAGGATTCTGCGGATCGGGTATTTTTACCGGCATGCTCGAAAGCGGAGAAACAGCGGAGCTGCCGCCCAACGTGCGCCTGATCCTGATCCATGCGCTTAACTGCCATGGTTTTGCATGGTTGCGCCGGGTGACAGAGGAAAACGTCGATCTCAATCGCAATTTCGTGGATCACAGCAAATCCCATCCGAAGAACGCCGAATACTCCAAACTGCATTCGGCCGTCCTGCCGGATGCCTGGGACGAGCAATCCATCGCCGCCTCGACAGCGAAACTGGAAGCCTATGCGTCCAAAACGTCGCTCTACAAACTGCAGTCGGTGCTGACCGGCGGCCAGTATGACTATCCCGACGGCATTTTCTATGGAGGCCGCGAACCGACGGCGGCTCACAGACGATTCCTCGAAATCGTCGAAAATCACGTTGCAGGTGCCCGGCATGTGCTCTTCCTGGACTGGCACACGGGTCTCGGCCCATACGGCGCCGGCGAACTGTTGGGCATGACGCGACCGGGAAGCCCGCATGGCGACCGGGTCAGCAAATGGTTCGGGCACGGGCTGGAAACCCCGGCGGAAGGCCAGGCCACGTCGGCGCCGCTCACGGGAACGATCGGATCGGGCCTGCGGCGCCGTTTTGCCGACACGAGTACGGAAATAACCAGCCTGACGGTCGAATTCGGCACCTATCCGGTGCGTGAGGTATTGATGCCGCTGATCGCAGATAACTGGCTGCATGCGAAAGGCGATCCCGACAGCGATATCGGGCACGCGATCAAGTCGCAGATTCGAAAAGCGCTCTATCCCGACGAGGACGACTGGAAAGAACTCGTCTGGGTCCGCGGCCGCCAGATCATACGGCGCGGAATCGCCGGGCTGGGAGAACTATAGCCCTATCCCTGCCCGGCGTTTCTCGCCTCATCCCTTCATCGCTTCTTTCACGCGTTCCGGCGTAAACGGCATGTGCCGCAACTTGGCGCCATTCAATGCGCGTATGGCATTTGCCACCGCGCCGGGCGTGGACGGCAGGCCGAGTTCGCCCACCGCGGTTGCCTTGCCTCCGCCGGCAAGCACCTTGACCTCGATATTCGGCACGTCGGACTGACGGAACACTTCGTAGTCGTGGAAGTTGCTCTGTTGAACCATGCCGCCTTCGAGCGTCACCTGCTCCTTCAATGAATGGCTGAGCCCGTAGATGATCCCGGATTCCATCTGCGCCACGATATTGTCGGGATGCAGCGGAATACCCGGGTCGACCGACATCCAGAAATTGTGGACTTTGATCTTCCCGTCGGCATCGACCGAACATTCGGCCACGCCGCAGGACAGCGTACCGTTGTATTCGGCAAAGGCCATGCCAAGCGCGGTTTCGGTCCGCTTACGTTTCCAGTCCGACATATCGGCGACGGTCTGAAGGACCTTTTCGACGCGCGGATTGGCCGCGCATAGCGGCGCTGCTCTTGAAAAGAAGTCTATCGGGAGAAAATCGACCGGTCACGCGGAACCGGCTGGTCACGCTTTTCTGTTGTTTCGGATTGTGTCGAAACGCACCGGTCCGCCGACCGTTTCAGTGTGTCCAGTTTTTGTCCCGGCTGTGCGAAAAATTGTCCGAATAGGATTTTTGTTTCGTGGTGCGGGCCTTGGCTTCGCTGACCTGATAGTCGAGGCCTTTCTTTTCGCAAAATGCGATGGCTTCCTCGCGGCTGGCAAAGCGCATCCGGACCTGATTGCGGGTATCGCCCTTCCCGACCCAGCCCATCAGGTTGTCGTTGCGCACCGGGGCAATGGGTTCAAATTCGACAAGCCACTGGCGGGTTTTTGCACGACCGGACTGCATGGCTGTTTTTCGAGGTCGATAAATACGAACTTTGTCCATCCGACACTAATTTCTGATTGCCACGTCGCTTTTTATGGGTCTCTTGGTTTGAAAGGTCAAGTTGCACCGCCATGACTTGCCTGATACCCTGAGAGAGTCTTTTGCGAAGTTAACTTTATTGCTGGAAAGCAAGAATGTTAACGCAAAGATGACTGTTCACGCGGCTTCCGCTGCTCGAGAAAAAATTGAGAGGGTTCATGATTGGTAAAACAAAACTAGCGTTGTTCAGCGCAGCGCTTGGTGTAACGGGAATGCTCACTTCACCCGCAAGTGCAGCATTCGATTTCGCCGGAAAGCAGATTACCATTGTTATCGGCTATGGGTTCGGTGGTACATACGGAAAATATTCCAGGATGTTCGCGGAGCATCTCAAAAAACATATCCCCGGCAATCCAAACATTATCGTAAGCTCTCGCCCCGGTGCCGGTGGCATGAAAATGACCAACTTTGCGGCAAAGGCACTGCCTGCAAATGGTCTTAACTACATTGTGCCTCCTGATAGCTCCGTTATTGTTCAACTTATGCGCCCCGAAAAAGCAAAGTACGACATGCGGAAATTCACTTGGATCGGCAGCGCCAACCAAACCAACGTTATCATGGTCGTGCGTTCAGATACGGGGGTTAAGAAATGGCAAGACCTTCGCAACAAAACCGTTCCGATGGGATCTACCGGCCTTGGCTCAACCGCATATATCATGCCAAATCTCGTAAATTCACTTCTCGGAACGAAGATGAAGGTAGTTTCCGGTTACAAGGGTTCGTCAAAAACCGGCCTCTCGGTTGAACAGGGCGAAAACCTCGGCGCAGCGTTCAACTGGCTATTTTGGAAGTCAAAGTACGAGCGGTGGTTCCAGGGAGACAAGCCTTTCGCGAGAGCGGTAATGCAGATGGGCATGAAAAAGGACCCCGAACTTCCCAACGTTCCTCTGTTGAGCGATATTGCTGACCCAAAATACAAGCCGATGATCGACTTTATTGGCGCAATGGGATTGATTGGTCGCGGCCTCGCTGCACCACCCGGTACTCCGAAAGAGGCCATCTCGGTCATGCGAGTTGCATGGGAAAAGATGGTTAAGGACCCTGAATTTATCTCGGACGCTAAAAAGCGCAAACTCCGCGTTATAGCCACCGATGCAGCAACAATTCAGCAGGTTGTGAGCGATGCAATTGCAAGCGCCACCCCCGAGGTGATCGCAATGGCCAGTAAGGCAATCTACGGCAAATAGCTGGTCTCAGGCTCGTCACGTAAACGGCCCCCTCTTAGAGGGGGCCGTTGTTATGTGCACCGCATGAACCTAATTTTAAGTGCAGGGTGATAGTATCTTGGATACATAAACTCTATACACCCGAGTTAACCGCCATCTAGAGTGCAAAAAATGCCAACGTACAAATACAACTCAGCAGATAACCATATCGACCAGCGATGGATCCCCGCGAATTTGTGGCAGGATCGTGTTCAGGAAAAATTCCGAAACGACGCGCCTAAGGTCATCGAACATGACGGGTCTTGGGTTTGGGAGTGGGAAGGACGCGTCTTCGCAGGACGCGACGGAGGTGCCGCTGACAGTCCCGACAACCGCAACACTCTCGAAGCTTATTACGGTGAGCATGCCAAAGACCTGCCTGACGGTGCCCTACCGCCGGCAGATCCGGAAATAATTTTAAAGCACATGGATATGGCGGGTATCTGGGCCTATGTCGGTTACGCGTCCGTGCGCAAATGGGAAATTCACGACGTCGCTCTGCGTCATGAAGTACATCGCGTCTACAACGACTGGATGACGGAGCTGAACACCGTCAGCCCCGACCGGCTGCTGATGCTGCCGATCATGCCGGTGTTCGATCCCGAAGCCACACTCGCCGAGCTGGAGCGCGTGAAAAAGCTCGGGTGCAAGGCGGTCGAATTTCCCATCGCCGACATGGCAAAGGAAATCTGGGAAGAATGCTGGGATCCCTTCTGGTCTGCCTGCGAAGATGGCGACGTCACGGTTTGCAGCCACATCGGCGATAAGGCAGGCGCGCCCTATCCTCTTCTCGAACGCGGCGTCCGCATGGCCTATTTTTCCTGCGTGCCGTTCAGCGCGGCGAAGCCGATCTCTCAACTCGCCTATTCCGGTACGCTGATGCGCCATCCGAAACTGCGCTACAATTACGGCGAATGCCGTGCCGGCTGGGGTCCAATGCTGTTGCAGTGGATGGACCGTCAGGCCGTCGAACGCCCCGGCCTGTTCGCCGATACCGGTCTGAAGGAAATGCCCAGCGAATACGTCAAGCGCCAGGTCACCATCACCTACGAAGAAGACTACGTTGCCGGCATGATGCTGCAGCACCCGGAATCCGGGATGGCTGACATCCTTATGTGGGGCGCTGACTATCCTCACGGCCAGGGCGTATGGCCCAACGCAGACGAAGTTATGGAGAAGACCTTCGCCGGGGTCGATCCGGAAATTCGCAAGCGCGTGGTGTTTGATCGATGCCTCGAAATGTTCCACCTTAAAGGACCGGACGCGTCGCAGATCGCGGCCTGACCGATCCGAATTACAGGAGATTACCCATGGCTAAACTTCGTCACATCGCGCTGTCCGTTCCCGATCCGGAACAAGCTGCGGACTTCTATTGCGAAGCCTTCGACATGGAGCGGGTCGGCAAGACGGATTCTCCGCTCGCCAAGGGATGTTACGTGTCAGACGGCACGATCACGGTCGCCCTCCTCGCCTACAAGACGGACGAATGGGCTGGCTATGTCGAGGGCGAGGACGAGCGCGGCAAAAACTGGCAGGGCATCCATCACATGGGGTTCTGGGTCGACGACATCGACGAGACCGAAAAGAAAATCGAGGCCGCCGGCGGCAAGTATTTCCAGGGACGCCCGGACGAGAATGCACCCGACACATTCTACGAAATGAAATTCCGCGACCCCCACGGTGTGATAATCGACTGTACCCATCTTGGCTGGGGCGGTTCGGTGAAGGACGTGGTGCCGGTGGACGCCGCCGAACGCGAGAAACTCGAAAAGCGTGCAGCAAAGAAAGCCGCGTCCGCGGAAGCAGCTGAATAAAACTGTTCGACAACTCTCGGTAAAGTCACATGTCGTGGCAGGCTCCCCTATCTACTCCCGCATCCTCCCCCTCGAAAAGGTGGTAATCCGCTACGCGCTGGAAACTCTGTGTTTCCGGCGTTCTTTTTCCAGTTCTCTGGGGATTACCGGAGGCAGCCTTGGGGCGCGTTTTCCTCGTTCTGCAGGGATTTCCATCATCTTCCAGACAAAAACGCTGCCCAGCTTTTTTCGGGCGCTAGCGTCCATTTTGCCGTGGCGCTGCGCGGGCGCCTTTAAGCCCAGCGCCAAGGGTCCTAGCCACGACCCAATCGCCGAAGTCCATCGCGTCGTGACGGTCAGGAAAGCCCGAGCGAGCAAAACCAGACGCGCCGGGCCGCCAATCTCATCTGGCTTGATGATCGTTTCCAAGTGGAAGTCATATTCGTCGTGCATGTGTTCCCCTGGAACTGCGTCTGCGGTAAAACTTGCGGCCCATGCCAAAAGTGACACCCGTGACCATCGAAACGATCGACGACCTGACGCGTTGGGGCTACACGTTGGCCCTCAACTGCGTTCCGTGCCGCCGGTGGGTAGACCTGGACCTGGCCGAAATGCAGGCAGCTGGCCGAGGCAAGAAATCCTTCGTAGACATGAAGTTCAAGTGCTCGGAATGCGGCGGGAAAGCTGACAAACAGCTGCGCTCTCCGCTGGCTTGGAAGGACGGGGACAGCCCGTTCGCAACAAGTCCATCTTATTAATATTTTACGTGAAAACGGCCCGATAATAACGCTGAAAAGCCCATTATTTTCAATACATAATAGGAATTAGCGTGTAATTCACATAAACGTTTGGGGTTACCCGAACAGGACGCGCAGCAGGCCGTCGATAAGGAATGTGAGGAAGGGGTCCATTCGATTTAATCCTCAAATTTCGCGTCTATGTTTTTGCGGAAAACAAAGGCAATAGCCCAGATCACCGCCAATCCAATCATGGCGGTAAGCCCCCAAGTCGTTCCTGCAATAAGGCCTCCCAACCACAGGAACGACAACCCCCAGGCAATTTTCTTCCACATTTGCATCGTGGCGGAACCTCCGACTAATCGACTGCTGAAGTGTTGAGAGACAAATTTATGGCGCGAGCCTCCGCGTTATAAGTCCTAGACATTCTGGCACATCATCGAGCGCTTCGCGAAGTCTCCCAAAATTCTGCCACATCATCTAGCGCAAAGACGAAAAGCTACCTCGCGAAATCCATTGAAAGAATGCAGTCGTATAAAAGGTTAGATTCCAACAGATGGTGATAGACATGACCTACCTAATCGAACGAATTTGCGCTTTTGGTGACCGTTGCTACGCGTCGGGCAACTGGGTATCCCACATGAACTCGTTCTAAGTCCTGTGCTGGGCGTTATTTACGATGACATAGACCGAACGTCGTTCGGCCGCAGGAAGTATTCGTTAGATGTGAGACACGAAACGCTCACGGAACGCTCCACGCACCGGATAACAAAACTATTGAAAATGCGTAAAATTGAGAAACGGAGCACTCAGATGAAAATCACCCAAGCAGCGACACTCTCGATAATCGTACTCGTGACAGCCTTAATTTCCGGTTCGGCCTACGCTATGAGCTGTGGCGGGACGACGCACACGCACTCCGCACAGCGGATGGCAGAAAAGTACTTCTCCCAGATGGACGCCAATGGTGACGAACGTGTGTCAGAGGCGGAATTTAAAGCGTCGGCTATGACGAAATTTGTGCAAAGCTTCGTAGCACTAAAACCGAACGCTGCGGGCTTCGTTGAAAAGAAGGCATTCCTGAAGATGTTTGTCGAAGCCCACTCGACGGATAAGCCGGAGGCGTAACTCCTCGGGTCGGCGCCTTCTAGCAATCAGACTCTGACATTCTGCCACATCGTCGAAGGCTTCGCGAAGCCTCTCAATCCCGTAGCGGTCCCGCCAGCCCGCCTGCCGCTCAAATTCCTTCATGGCACGGCCCTCGCCGCAGACAGCGATGAGGATCGCCCTGCCGACCTTGTTGGTGTCCCTGAGAATGCGCCGTAACTCATGCAACGCCTCCGCCTGGGCGGGTTTTGGGTCCTCCTTGGCGCTGACGCCATAGACCGTGTCCTAGTTGATCGCCCTCACGCCGATCTGCGCCGCCTCCCACAAATCCAGGAAGATTACGCCGGAGTCGCGCTGGGTCTCGTCGATCCAGCCCTTGTGAATGTAAAACGCGATCGGCCCCTCCTTCACATTCTGTGCCACGGCTGCGTGGCCCGTCCGGGCGGCCTTCAGGATGTATTTGACCTGCGGTCGGCCGTCGATGTCCTCCTCAGTCATCGGGATTGTCCTCAATCAAGATTGTCGACGCGTCATGGCCGATCGGAAGGTGCGTCGTTTCACAGTTACCGTGTTGATGACCGCCACCACCTTCCTCGGCTCCATGGTTTCCGGATCGATGACCGTAATCTCCATTTCGTAAATCACAGTTCCCGCTCCCCCTTCAGCAGATTCACGCACATTTCCAGGTAGCGGATTGCCTTGCGCAGATCCTCGATCTCGCTTTCCGCCACCGTCTTGCCCGGCTGCACCTTGTGGCAAGCTCTCATGACGTACTTCACGACGTTGCCGCGCCAGTAATCGCATATATTGCGGAGCAGAAGCTGCATCGGCTCGATCGGCCACCGTGCATAGTGGTCGGGCCGGTGAACGGGATCAGAATGGGATTTCGTCATCTAATAGATCCTTCTGCCTGAAGTCAGTCACGATCGCGCCAGGGAAGGCCTCCTTCACCTTGCCGACGACTGACCACGGCTCCTGCTCGATCAGTCGAGCGATTTCCTGAATGGTCCAAACCTCCACCCATCGACCGTTGCTGGTTTCAGCTGCGGCGGGTCCGTGGGCCTCATCAGGTACCAGGGCTATGACCTTCCCCGACGGGCTGACAGCCTCCCACACATGGGGCTTTAGGGCGCCAGCGCCCGCTTGCTCGGCCACCCGGTACAGCATCTGCCAGCCCTTCCGCATGGCGGTGCCGTGCTTATAGATTTCCGGGAGGTCGTAGTTGAACAGAGCCTCATTCCACTTGCGGGCCTGACGGTGGAACCGTTCCCGGAGGTCGTCCGATACCGTGCGTCTGAGGCGGTCCACACCCCACTTGCGCTCCATCGCGACAGCCACCTCGTCGACGCCGTTAGCCACAGCCTGAATGCGGATGCGCTTGAGTTCCTTCGCGTCAGTCATTGTGTCGCACTCCCCTCACCGAGGGTCGGACATAGTTCATGGGTATGGCTGTGTTGGGACAGCCACTTGCGGGAAGGAGCCAAGACCTCTCCCGCAGCCTCCGGGGCTGGGGAGCGGTGTATCCCTTTTTCGCTCCCCAGCTTCCCGGAAGTTTTTTCGACGCCGCGAAGCGGCCGAAAAACTTCGAGGGGGTATGGGGGAAAATTGTCCCGCCAATCTTCCGCCAGCATTATTCAGCCCTCCCAGGCCACTTGAGAACGAGGTAACTCGCACCTTCAAGAGCTACTGAACCACCCACAAAACGGGATCCGCCTTGTAGATGTTGAGCGATGACGCCGACAGGTGACGAACTACTTGGGTTAGCTGCATCACGCGTACTCCCACTTTTCGTCCGCATCGCGACCGTCGCTGGTCCGATCGAACGCGGCCAGCAACCGCTCATAGGGGGACCACAACATGACCACGATTGGGTCCTGACGGTCTTCCTTAATGAAGAGCAGGTCCGGGTCGTGACGCCGCCACTTGTTAAGCGTCTTCATGGGCGGAGCGCCGGCCTTTCGGCCCTTAACCTCTGACGAGAAGTGATTGGTACCTGGAATGACCTGGACCAGTAGTTCGTGACCCTTGCTGTACATCGCGGAATTTCGCCGGGCCGGCACGTTGACATCTTCGTGCAGCCCGACAAATTCGTTTTCCCGATGCATGCCCTTGGCTCGGAAGTTAGTCATCGGCGTACCCCTTTTGGATCATGTACGCCTCAAGTTTATTCAACGTCCGGAAGTTGGGGTTCCAGAAATTGTCGTGGATACCGTTCACCGCATTCACTGAAAGTCCCGCTTCTTTGGCCATCCGGTTTTTTTGCCACTGAACGGTCCACGACAAGTATTTTCCGAAAGAGTTCGA
Organism: Alphaproteobacteria bacterium; assembly: GCA_038146925.1. GTDB lineage: Bacteria > Pseudomonadota > Alphaproteobacteria > MPNO01 > UBA830 > UBA830. The sequence continues at coordinate 1,257,459 of JAYQSP010000011.1, read as the reverse complement.
CCATCGCCGCTGGGGCCATCGCAACACCTCATTTTCACATTATGAATGTGCAAAGATAACAGCTTGATGTGAAATTATAACCACATTAGATTGTGATCTGCGAAAAAAAAGAGCCACCAAATGGTTGCAATGAAAAAACGCAGGTCCCCCGCAGAGGCGCAGGCGGATCTGGTGAAGTCGGGGAAGAAACCCCGCAAGGTTCGAGCGCGTCAGTTCGCGCCAGTAGACCCCGCCACCGACGCCGCCTCACGGCCCTCGATCGAAGAGATACGCGCCGAGGTCGCCTCCATACTTAAGCAGAAGGTCCGAGCGCCCGACCCCCACCAGGTCGACACCGACACCCGTCGCCGTGCGCTGCGCCTATTCATGGATCAGCACAAGATCTCCGCCAGCGGCTGGTGCAAGGAAGCCGGTGTCGCGGCCAACGTGTTGCTGAACTTCCTGAATGGGTACAGCCAACGCGTCACAACCGACACCTATGAGGTGTTGGCCCGAGTTGCCAACGTCCCCGTCTCCCGCATCAACGGCGACGAGATGTTCGCGGAGGCCCCCGGCTCGATACCGGTGATCGGCTTCGTCACGGCGGGTGACTTTCAGGAAACTTTCCCCGACTACGACGACGCCTCTCTATATAGCGTTACCGTTCCATTACCTGAGAGTGTCAGTACCTCCCCCACCCGCTCCCACTGCTTTGGCCTGGAGGTTCGCGGCGAGAGCATGAACCGCCACTACAAGGAGGGCAGCGTCGTCATATGCCTTCCGGTCTGGGCGGTGAAGCGTGACCTGCGATCGGGTGACCACGTGATTGTGGAGCGCCTCGACCGGGACGGCTCCGTTGAAGCGACAGTCAAGGAGTTCGTGGTCGACGACGACGGTCAGGGCTGGCTGTGGCCCCGCTCCGACCATCCGAAGCACCAGACACCAATCGAACTGGGCGCTGACACAACCGACGAGGTGAAGGTTTCCGCCTACGTGGTCGGCTCGTTCAACGCCGCACCTAATTTCTAGGAGGACACCATGAAAAAGATTTTCGCTTTAGTTATTGCGCTGACCGTTACAGCTACGACCCCGGCGGCCGCCTCGGGAGTTCTCAGCGCGAAAGACTGTCAGAGTATAAGAGAAGAGATAAAATTAAAAATCTTCACCGTTCGAGGTTGGAATAGGTCACTTCGATATGTGCAAGATAATGTTCCGTGCAGCCCCGACCGGTCTAAAGACGAAGGGAAAATCGTAAAAAATCGAAACGTGCAACTTGCCGTGCTGGCGAATTACAGCACCGTGTACGCCAACCTCTGCAAGGACTGACACCATGAAACACGTGATTTTAGCGGCTGCTGTAGCATTGGCTCTGACGAGGCCAGCCGCCGCGATAGATGAAAACGGCGAATACACAATTTTACGGACCCATTCTTGCGTAGACTGGAACTCCGCAAAAACCAATGACATCCATTTCGCTGGAAACTTGGCATATCTAGCCGGCTACTTTACGGCAATGAACCAGTATCTGCCTGGCAAGGAAAACTGGTTGGATAAAGTCGGCATCGAGATGGCAATGCAGGCTACCTTTAAATACTGCGAGGACAGACCTGACTGGACCGCGGCGGATGCGATCAAGCACTTAGCGCAGAAGCTGAAAGACGGCAAACTACTCTTTCAATAAAGGACTGACGCCATGAACAGCCTGGTTTGCGCCTAGTTGCACACAACCATGCCGTCGGGCATCGGGAAGCAAACCCTGGTCGGGGATGACGTGACAACGGGTGGCTGGAATTGGCCGATATATTTTTCGCAGTTTTCTCCCCGCGCCTGCAGCACTTCGTTAGCCCATGGAACTTTCCAAGAGCTCATTTCGTTCGTCAAAATTTTCTTACAAATCTGCCAGGTCTCTAATTTTTCGTACCTCGCAGTCACCATGGATTTGCTTGCGCCACAGCCACTCAGCATCAACACAACACCGACAATCAGTAATTTTCGCCCTGGGCCTGCCCCCCCTCATGATCATGTTGCGAGTATTTAGCCAGCAACGGGTCCGCACAAGTAAACGCCCCCCTAAGAACTGATTCACATTACATTTAAATTGAATCATAATGTGAGTGCCATGATATTTGCCGAGCAAATTAACAAAGGAGGTTGGGATGCAGAAACTGCTAACCCAGCGCGACGTGGCGAAAATGCTCTGCATTTCCAGCGACCGGATACGCGAGTACACGCGAGCCGGTCTCCTCGATCACGTATCTCTGCCTGGGTTGAACAAGCCCCGCTACACCGTGGAGTGCGTGGAACGTTTCATAGAAAGGAGGACGAGTACATGCCACGTAAACGAAAACTGCCACCCAATCTCCGGTGGGGATCTGGAGAGACGAACATCTTCTATGCGTTCGATGTAGATGGTATTCGCTTTCAAGGTTCCACCGGAACAAGCGATGTCTTAAAAGCGCAGGAGTTTCTCGACCGAAAGGTCGAAGCTGCGTACCGAGACATCAGGCTGGGCCAACGAGCCAGGAACCGAGGCCGGTGCCGACTGCCGCGGCGTCGAGAACAACTTTCTGGTCAGTCACCTTTTCGCTTCGAGATGGGGGTCGAGGGTTTAGGAGGCACCCACTCCCAGTTCTGACCCATCACAAACACGCAGATCAGAGGCTTGCCTGGCGGCGAGACCGTCAGTATCCATATCGCAGGAGAGCTCCCCGATGCGGTGATGAGCGGCGACCTGATGCAGCATCCGCTGCAGTGTGCTGAACCGGACTGGAACAGCTGTTTCTGCGTGAGCCCCACGCAATCTGCCGCCACCCGGCGCAAATTTCTAGAAAAACATTCCGGCACTTCGACATTGAGCATGCCGGCCAATTTCCCGTCACCCAATGCGGGACGGTTAGTTGAAGCCGGCGTCAGCTGGTGGTTCAGTTTTGACGGTGAGAGAAGTATACGGTTAGTCACCTGAGCCAGGGTTCGGTTGCCGAACGAAAATCAAGCTCTAATCACTTCTCAACAAGAAATTTAGGCTGTTCCAGCAGGCGCGCGTTCATGGGCAGCATTTGCTGTGGCCTCCAGCGCGTTGGTCACCAGATCGATGGTAATTTTTGAAGTTACTGAAGTTGGAGCGTGGATCATTCGGGAGCGCACGGCGAGAGCCATTGCGACCGCCTGTAAAACGTCGCCGTTATCCATCCCATCTTGAAGCTTTATATCGCTTTCGATGGCACGCAATACAGACGAAACAAGGTTATGAACCTTTACTGCGTCTCCGGTCTCAATGTGGAGCGGAAACGATATTTCGAACTTGTCACCGGTTTCCGTAGTTGCCGTGAATGGAAGTGCCTTCATAGAACTAGCCCTATCTTCGGGAGCGATCGTGAAATGATGCATCAACCCTGCATCGTCAAGCACAGCATCACAGTTGGATCTCTGCGACAGTCAGAACAATACAGGAAGGAATCAACAAAGGGTGATTGAGAGGCGGTCTTAGGTGCCTCGCACTTGACGTAATTTTTCCTTCAAATATGCCTACCCGCAAATAAATAAAGCGTGCAGAAAATTTGGGTTCCGAAATAAATTATTGAAATATTAATTCTAAAATTTGATACGCAAAACATCTAGACAAATGGGTATTGGCCGTGATTTTTCCAGAAAAATAAAACGGCGGTCCAATTTCATTAAACCGCCGTTTTTTAATTCAATTAGTGGTTGGCGTCAGGCAGGAAACCTACCTCCATTATAGAGCACCCGTGCATTGGCCGAGCAGCTCCTGTGAGGGCCGTTTAAGAACCGATGTTTTCCGAGAACGCCTGCTGGACATTTGGCTTTTTACCCTCGTCAGTAGCGTAAGCTGCCGCCATGTCGACCCCGAAGTGCGTGCCCGTCAAATTGGCTAAGATGATCGGCATCGCAGAGATCACATCGGAGCCAAGGTGCGCTCCTGTCGAGAGGCGTTGAAGGCTGGCGCCGTCGAGGGCAACAGACCGCTCATACTGTTTCGAGTCGAGAGCCTGTTTCATGGGCGGCGCTTCCCAATCAAAGGCCGAAGCCGTCGACGCGGCTAAAGTCATAGCAATGGCTACTGAAGCGAATTTCAGCATGATTAAGTTCCTTTCTGAGGTAAAATTCAATAATACTGTCTGGTTAGTATGTTTCCTACGACTGCATGCGGATTCTGGATCACAGGTATTACCGCGCCCCAGCCAAAGCCTCAGCCTCCCCCTCACGTCAAACGTCAAAAAAGCAGGAAAAATCTCTACGGCCGAGTTCAAATCAACGATATCCAGAAACTCTTCTCGCTCGGAACGCCGGACGTCGACGAAGCCCAGCAAGTCTTGCAGAAAAAGATCAACGAAGCCTGGGACGATCATCTAGACGAACGCGATTGCGTCACGTTTTCGCAGCAGTTTACGAAGGTCTACCCCCGGCGCTGGGCTGGGCTGAAAACGGCAAAGTGGCACCAGGATATGCACAATGCCGTGGTCGCGACACGCGGTGATTTTTACCTCGACGAGGTCAGCGAGGACTGGTGCTGGGATTACATTGCTGAGCGCAGAACGACAGGCTCCCGGTCAAGCCGGGTAAACGCGAAGCAGGTCAGCGACGGCACGATCAATAAAGAACTCGCGTTCGTGAAACGTGTCATGCTCACGGTCGACGAAGCAAAGGTGAAGATGCCGCCGAAAAAGCAGATCGATCAAAAAGGCGCGCCTACCTATCCAGTCATCAAGATTAAGAGAAAGAGATCTGACGAGACGGTGACGAACTTTCTGCGCGATGAGGCAGAAGCGATGGAGCTTATAAACGCGATGGTGCCGCACGCTCGGCCTATCGCCATGACCCTGCTGATGACCGGGCTGCGAAAAGAAAACGTGATGACGCTCGACATCAAACAGAACCTGCGCTGGAACGAGCGACAAATTATCGTCCGGCAGAAGGGCGATACGGATCACGTCATCGGCATGAGCGACGACCTCTATTACCTGCTGCGGGAGGTCTGCGGCGAACGGACCAGCGGCCCTGTATTTATATTCGGGATTAACGGGTGCGACTGCTTCAACTGTAGCCCGATAAACAAGAAGACCGGAAAGCCGAACAAGCTGCACAAGACTGGTCGGATAAAATCAATCAAGCGCACGTTCGATACGGCGCGCAATCACATCGGCCGGCCCGAGCTTCGTATCCACGATCTACGGCACACCCTTGGCACCTGGATGAATGCTCGAGGCAAAGATATTAACCTGATCGAAGAGGTCTTGGGCCACGCAGATATCACCTCCACGCAGCGCTATTTGCACGTCGGTGTGGACCGAGGACGCGAGGCGCTGAACGAAACCTTCCGATTTGATCTATCGGCACCGCGCGAATAAGGGGTTATATCGGCGCCTATTGTGTTGTCATTGTGGTTGTCACCTACGAAAAGGGGCTCAGGTCCGCTGTTTTCTTGTAACCGATTGATTTTATTGATAAAAATTGGTCGGGGCGAGAGGATTCGAACCTCCGACCCTCTGCTCCCAAAGCAGATGCGCTACCAGGCTGCGCTACGCCCCGACGGCGGTTTTCTGGGGTGATTTGGCGGCAGGGTCAACAGAAAAACGGTTTCCGTCCGTTACGATGCGTTGAAAACGGTCTATCGGGACGCCGACTGCGCTAAGCTGGGTAAAAATCGACCCGATAGGAGACACTGCCGTGACGTTCGCTTCACCGCTTTCAATGTTCGACATCGCCGGAAAATCCGCCCTTGTTATTGGTGCGACCGGTTCGTTCGGCAGCGCCGGCGCACGCGCATTGGCGCGGTTGGGGTGCGACATGACCCTTGCCGACATGGATGCCGGCAAGCTCGAGACTCTCGCCGATGACCTGGGCGGCAATGCCGGGATGGTCGAAACGGTCTGCGCGATCCCGGATAGCGAGGCATCGGCGACACGGATCGTCGATGCCGCGGTTCAGGCCCATGGCGGGCTCGACATCGTGTTCATTGCAACCGGCCTGAACGACGTCGGATTCATCGAAGACCAGCCGTACGAAAAATGGAGCGCGGTAATGCGCGCCAATCTCGACGGATACTGGCTGGCCTGTCAGGCAGCTGGCCGTCATTTCGCAGACCGTCCCCCAGACAGGGGCCGCGCCAAGGTCGTCGTCGTGTCGTCGACGCGCGGCCGGCACGGCCTCCCCGCCGGCTATACCGCCTACTGCGCATCGAAATCGGGGCTGGACGGCATGGTCCGGGCTTTGGCCTGCGAATGGGGCGCGAAGGGCGCGAACATCAATGCCATCGGCCCAACCGTCTTCCGCTCCCCCCTTTCCGAATGGATGTATTCAGACGAAGATCCCGGCAAATCGACGCGCGAGGGCATGCTGGAACGCGTGCCGCTGGGGCGGTTGTCGGAAACCGACGACCTGATCGGCGGACTTGTCTATCTGTTGTCGCCGGCCTCGGACTACGTCACCGGTCAGACGCTATACATTGATGGCGGGTACACGGCGGACTAGGTTTCTCCCTACAAAAGAACCGGTATCGAAAGCGCGACATGAACATCATCCCAAACGAGAATACAGAATCCCGCAACCGCGTCGCCGGCAAGGTGGCGATCGTCGCCGGCGCGGGCGCCATCGGCGACGGCTGGGGCAACGGCAAGGCAGCCGCCTTCGTCTATGCCAAGGAAGGCGCGAAGGTTCTGTGCGTGGACAACCGGCTTTCCGCCGCCGGGGAAACCGTTTCCAAAATCGACGAGATCGGCGGCGAAGCACTGGCCTGGGAAGCCGACGTCACCGATGAAGCGGAGGTCGAGAAACTGGTGGCCGCGTGCGTCGACCGTTGGGGAACGGTGGATATCCTCCACAATAATATCGGCGGTCAGGGAACGGGACGGAAACTGGATACCATCACGGTCGACGACTGGAACGAGACCTTCACGCGTAACGTCACGACGACAATGCTGACCTGCCGGGCGGTCGTGCCGATCATGGAAAGGAACGGCGGCGGCGCCATCGTTAACATATCTTCCATCGCGGCGCTGCGGCATCTGAACGTGCCCACCGCCGTCTATTCGATGACCAAAGGCGCGATGATCGAATTCACCAAGAACATCGCCCTGCAATACGCCGCCGCCAATGTGCGCGCGAACTGCGTGCTGCCGGGATACATCGACACGCCTTTCATACAGCGCATCGTCAACGGGCGTCCGAATTACGAGTACAAGGGCTACAGGACCGCGGACGAATACCGCGCGGCGCGCGACGCGATCATTCCGTCGGGCCGCATGGGCACCGGGTTCGACGTTGCCTACGCGTCGCTGTTTCTCGCTTCCGATGAAGCCAGCCATATTACGGGCACGCATCTCGTGGTCGACGGCGGGGTCACTGCGACCGCGCCAGGGGTATAGATCCCGTACCGCATACGCGGGCCGGCGCCGCCTAACAGTACGCATAAATCCTTTCCGTTGACCCCGCCCCCGCTTCTTTCATAACATCGGCCCGCGTTCTCATCATGGGGCTAAGATGACAGACGAACGGCCGATCGACCCGCCGTTTCGTGCCGAACATATTGGCAGTCTTTTGCGGCCGGCGGAGCTCATTGAGGCGCGCGTCCAGTTCGAGGCGGGCGAGCTGGACGAAGAGGAACTCCGCGAGATCGAAGACCTGTCCATTCGCGACGTGGTCCGCCTGCAGGAAGACGCCGGGCTGGAAGTAATCACCGACGGCGAGTACCGACGGAATACGTATTTCTCCCATTTCTTCGAACGGATGAGCAATCTCGAGTTCGACCGCAATGCGGAACAGGGCTGGAACTACACCAACGACAAAGGAGAGAAGGTCGGCGCGGCGCGGGTGAAGATCGGGTCGCGGATTCACTGGACCCATCCTATCAACGACGAGGATTTCACCTTCGTCGACGAACTGACCAGCCAAACGGTGAAGATCACCCTGCCCGGCCCCTGCGTCCTGCATTTCTTCGGTGGCGCGGGAAATATCAGCAAGGTCGTCTACGACGACATCGAGGATTTCTGGAACGACATCGTCGATGCCTACCACAGCGAATTTGCGGCGCTGGACGATGCAGGATGCGAATACGTGCAGCTGGACGAAACCGCCCTCGCCAAGTTCTCGGATCCCAAAATTCAGGCGGCCCTGACGGAACGAGGCGACGACTGGAAAGATCTGCTGGAACTTTACGCCGGCATCATCAACCGGGTGATCGACGGCAAACCCGGTGGTATGCGCCTCGGCATTCATCTGTGCCGCGGCAACAAGCAAAGTTACTGGCAGGCAGAGGGCGGCTACGACCTGGTTGCCGATACGCTGTTCAACAGGATCAACGCCGACTGCTATTTCCTGGAATACGATTCACCCCGGGCCGGCGATTTCACGCCCCTGAAATTCCTGCCGAAAAACAAGACGGCGATCCTCGGGCTGGTATCCACTAAGACGCCAGAACTGGAAACGAAAGACTATCTCAAAAAACGCATCGACGAAGCCGCCAAACACGCCGACCTCGACAATCTCGCCTTAAGTCCGCAATGCGGCTTCGCCAGCGACCATTTCGGCAATCCCGTCACGGTCGAGGACGAAATCGCAAAACTGCGGCTGGTGGTGGAAACGGCGGAAGAAATCTGGGGCGAAAACTAGTCTCGTAGCCCCCGCACCGCCAGCCGCGCCGGACGGTCGGATGTATCTTTTCCCGGCCCCGAAATGCGCCCACCGCTGTTGTCGCTGAGTGTTCCCTGAACGACGGACCCGTCCGGACAGGCCAGCGCCCAGCGCCGTGTTTCTATGCGGGCGAAGCCGTTGCACTGATCGTCGCGCGACACATTGACGTAGAGTTCATAGCCCTTCTTGAACCCATCATAAATCGCCAACCCTTCAAGCGGGCTGGAATATTTCGACCAGGTCAGGGTAACGTCGCGGCGTTCGCCATGCAGCCGGCCGAACGTCGTACAGGCTTGCAACACCGTGCCCGCGACGAGCACCAACAGAATGGGACGGGCGACGTGCATCGTTTCAGGGCCGGGCGTCGGAAGGCATATTTGCAATCGGTTCCACGAAGCGCAGCTCCGTGTCCCACGGGAAGAAAATCCAGGTATCCTGGCTGACTTCGGTGATAAAGCTGTCGACCAGAGGACGGCCTTCAGGTTTGGCGTAAACGGTTGCGAAATGGGCTTTGGGCAGCATCTCGCGCACGAATTTCGCGGTCTTTCCGGTATCCACAAGATCGTCGACGATCAGCATCCCCTCGCCGTCCTTCTCGTCGGAAACCGGCTTGAGCACTTCCAGTTCGCCCTGGTCCTGATGTTCGTAAGACGACACGCAGACAGTGTCGATCAGCCGAACTTCTAGCTCTCGCGCAACGATCGCCGCCGGCACGAGCCCGCCCCGCGTAATTGCTATGACGGATCGCCAGGTACCGGCTTCCGCCAGACGCCACGCAAGCGCCTTCGCGTCCCGGTGAAGCTGGTCCCAGGAAACGGGAAATGCTTTCTGAAACTGATCTGCCATAAAGGCCCCCTGCGGCTTTCTGTTGTTCCCTACCAATAAAACCTGCAGCGGTCCGGTGCAACGCCGGACCGCAGATTTCTCCGCCATAACTGCGTCGAAACGTTTTTCCGACGCGGCCGTTCGGTTAGACTGAGGGAATGGCACAGACATTCGAATTTCCCGACGACATCCGACCCGATTTTCATGGCTTTTCGCCTGAAGCGTTTAAGTTTCTGACCGGTCTGAAAAAAAACAACGACCGTACCTGGTTCAAGGCCCGCAAGGATATCTACGACGCCGAGATCAAGTTCCCGATGGAATGCCTGCTGGGCGAGTTCACGCCGGACCGGCGGCCGAACGAATTTCCTCTGCGTGGCGATCCCAAGCGCGGCATGTTCCGCATCTATCGCGACGTCCGTTTTTCGAAGGACAAGAACCCTTACAAGACCCATTGCGGCGCCGTGCTGACACGCTCCGGCGGCAAGGGCGATCCCGGAATCGTCTATGTCCACATCGAACCGGGCGAAAGCTTTCTGTCGGCAGGGTTCTATTCGCTCGACAAGGATTTCCTCGGCGCCTGGCGTACGCGAATGGCCGCCGACCCGCGGGAATTTCTCGATCTCGTCGAACCTTTTACGAAACCGCGCGGTAAGTACTTTTTGCGCCATCGCGGCGCGTTGAAGACGATGCCGCGGGGATTTCAGGAACATGCTGAAAGCCCCGTCGCCGACTACATCAAGTGGAAACACTTTCTGGTAGGACGCAAGATCACCGACAATCAGGCACAGAGCCGCAAGCTGGTCGACCTTATTGCGGAACTTGCCGACGCGGCGCTGCCCTTCCTGTCCTATGGCTGGGAAATTTACGAAACCGCCTACGAAGACGATCCCCGCCGTCACATGCGAACCAAGACATAAAAAAAAGCGGCGACCCGGATACGCTGGGCCGCCGCAATGTTGAAAAACCGTCCGGGGTTGGCGTCAGACGGTCTTTCTGCGCCTCATGTAAGCAAGTCCGAGAAGGCCGAGGCCGAGGATAACGTGCGCGGCCGGCGCCGGAACTTCAGTTGTGGTGGTGGAGCGTTCCAGGCGAAGCCGCAGGTCCATGCCCAGCGTCGCGCCGCTGTAGGTCCCCGTGCTCGTGTTAAATCCGTTTGCACCCCACAGCGTCATCCAGCGTTCGTCCGCGTCTGAACCCGGCTGCGAGAAGGAGTTGGGATTGTCCGCCCCTGAACAGCAGACATCACCGAGCATGAAGCCGATCGTGGTGACCGAGTTCGCGGCGATATCGGGCCCCGGCATAACGAAGGTGTCGGAGAAGGTCACGTCGAGCGTGTTGTGACTGGCAAGGAAATCCGTGGCGTTCCCGAGATCGTTGAAGAGAAATCCGCCTGCCGATGTCGCAGTCATAGAGAAGTTGTTACTGCTCTGATTGACGTTCGCCGTCAGGCTGAGCGTCCCTGTTACGTCGTTATAGGTGCCGAAACCGCCGCTGATATTTCCGAAATTCGTACCGCTCATCAGATTACCGGTCGCATCGTGGAACGATGACGCACCGAAACCGCCATCGTTGCCGACCTGAAGAACATTGGTGATGACCCAGGTCGTGGCGTGGGCCGGCCCAATGGCAGAGAAGGCCAGAATGGCGGAGGCAGCGACGACGAGGACTTTATCGATCAACTTGGACATTTTCTCACCTGACGGCTTCTCAAAATCAACTAACCGGTACTAGGCAATTACCGTGCCAACTTATATTTTATTTTAATAACAGTAAGTTAGAAATCCCCCCATTAATGACGAGACTTCTGATGTAAAGAATTCCGACAGGCATGGGACGAAAGGTTAACGTGGTGTAAAAAATTCCGACACACACTGCCGTATCGAAATCGAACCATCTTCCCCACTCGTCGCGCCCTCTTTACAGCCCCCTCGGGGTCTGGCGGTATTGCCTCGCGTATGAACCGGAAAACCGATATGAATTCCGACACCGGCACCGTGGGCGGTGTCTGCATGGCCCACGCCCCCCAGTTCTTCACCCTGCCCCCGACCGAGAACGAGGCAACCGTCGAACGCGTCAGATCCCTGGCCGCCGGTAACGGCCAGCAGCTCGAAGCCCTGAAACCCGACGTTGCCATCGTGATCGCCAACGATCACGCCAACCAGTTTCTGCTTCACTGCGTACCGTCCTTTGCGCTCCACCGTGGCGCCACGGCAAAAGGACACTTCGCGGGACGGGATTTTTCATTCGACGTCGACAGCGACACCTCCACGTCCCTCCTCCGGTATCTGCAGGAAGAAAAATTCGACCCGGCATTTACCAGCACGGCGGAACTCGACTACGCGTTCGGCATCCCGCTGACGTTTCTCGGCATCGACCTGCCGATCATTCCCCTCTACGTGAACGCCTACGTCCCGCCGCAGCCGCGCATCGAACGCTGCTACCACCTGGGACAGGCCATCGACCGCGGCCTGAAAGCGCTAGGCAAGCGTGCCGTCGTCATCGCCAGCGGCGGGCTGTCGCACTTCCCCGGCACGGATCGCTACGCCAGCCCGGCAACGGAATTCGATCTTAGGCTCATGCGCGAACTCGGCACCGGCAATCTGCGCTGGCTTTTGTCGCTGGACGAACGAATGCTGGACGAGACAGGCAATATCGAACTGCGCTGCTGGGCGGTCGCCGCCGGCATGCTGGGCGAACGCGTACCCGACATGGTCTCCTTCGATCCGAGCTGGCATCACAACTACGCCACATTTGCCTGGTGGTCCGAAGTCGCCGGCAGCGATGTCCCCCTGCATTATCCCGCGGTGGCGCCCAACCGGGTTGCACTGACAGACGCTCTGCACCGGATCGCGAACGATACCGGGGAACGCGCGCGTTTTGCCGCGGATCGCAGCGCCTTTGTCGGAGAGCTCAAACTGTCGGAAGAGGAGGCATCCGCACTCGCCGCTATGGACGAAGACGCCTTCGCCCGGCTCGGCATTCACCCATTCGTGCCCTTCATGGCGCGGTTGCAGCTGGAGCGTGACGAATAGCTGCAGAGGTCGACTTGCACCGCTTGACCACCCCTCTGCCGCAACTTAAGTGTCGGCAAACAAGGAGACATGATCATGGCGTTGAAACCAGGTGAAAGAGTTGTGGTCGTCGGCTGTGGGCCGGTCGGGATGGTGCTGACGCTGGCGCTTTACCGACGCGGCATTCCCGTCACGCTGATCGAGCGGAACGACGGGCCGATCGACGATCAGCGCGCCGCCGCGATCCAGCCATCGTCGCTGGAAATGCTGGCCGAACTGGGAGTCACCGGCGAAATTCACGAAAAGGGCCTGATATCGCCGACATTCCATTACCGAGATCGCGTGTCGGGCGAACTGATTGCCGAGTTCGATTTTTCGCAGCTCGCTGACATGACCGAGTTTCCCTACGTCATCCAGTACGAACAGTTCAAGCTTGTGAAAACCATCATTGCCGAGATCGGTGAGACGCCGGACGTCGAATACCGTTTCTCGTGCGAGGTCTCAGGACTGGTTCAGCACGCGGATCATGTTGCTGTGACGTTGAAAAACCAGGACGGCGAAACCGAAACTCTCACCACGCCTTGGATCGTTGGCTGCGACGGGTTCAGCTCGGTCGTGCGCGAGGCGGCGGAAATTGAGTTCGTCGGCTTCACCTATCCGGAACGGTTCGTGAAGATCGGCACCGATTTCGATTTCGAGGCTGCCGGACAGGCGCTGTGCATCCGCAATTTCTTTTCCGATCCGGACGAATGGTGCAACCTGTTCAAGGTCAACGGCTACGGGCCGCCCGGTATCTGGCGCACCGTGTTTCCGACGCGTGTCGGCGAAAGCGACGAGGAATGCCTCAGCCACGAAGGCATTCAGGGACGGTTGCAGAAGTTTTTCCCCAAGGACGGCGATTACGAGATCATGTATGCGGGCCTCTACCATGTGCATCAACGGGTCGTGGAGACGTTCCGCAAAGGCCGCGTGCTTGTGGCCGGCGATGCCGCGCATGTGAACAATCCGATCGGCGGTCTCGGTATGAACGGCGGCATCCACGATGCGGTCGCGCTCGGCGACAGTCTGGCCCGCGTTATCGACGGCGAGGACGACGCCCTGCTCGATCTGTATTCGCGCCAGCGCCATAAGGCGCAGATGGATGGCGTGCAGGCGACGTCCATCGCCAACAAGAAACTGATGGAAGCGAAAGACCCCGCCGTCCGGCAGCAGCAACTGGACGACGTGCGCGCGACGGCGGAAAACCCCGAGAAATCTCGCGCCTATTGCCTGAATGCCGGCCTGTTCACCAGCCTTGAGAAGGCAGCCGCCGTTACATGACCGATACCTCGCCGCCAAACCCGAACGGGGTCGGCGCCAGCCCCCTTCGCAAGGAAGACGCACGGCACCTCGCCGGACAGGGACGGTTTGTCGCCGACATCCCGGTCGAACGGGGCCTGGAAGCCGCGATCCTGCGCAGTCCGGTCGCACACGGTCTGCTGAAATCGGTCGATGCCGGCGATCTTCCGGCGGGATGCCATGTCTTCACTGCATCCGATTTTCCCGAAATCAAACCCATCCGGGCAGTCCCGCGCGTGCCCGGCTTCAAGGCATCGGACTTTCCGATCTTCGCCACCGACAAGGTCCGCTATGTCGGCCAGCCCATCGGCATCTGCATCGCTCCCACGGCGGCGGAGGCCGAAGATATCGCGCAGCGTGTAATCGTCGATATCGAGGAACTGCCCGCGATCGTCGACACGCGCGAAGCCACGACGCGCGTCGACCCGCTGCTGCACGAAAGCTGGGGCGACAACGTCTTCATCGAACGCGACGTGGAGGGCGGCGATATCGAGGCCGCCCGAGCGGCTGCGGAGGTGACGGTCACGAACGAGTTTCGCCTCAACCGCCATGCCGCCATCCCGCTGGAGAACCGGTCCGTGCTGGCGGTCTGGGACAGCCGGCGGGATGAACTGACCCTGAACCTGTCAACGCAGGGGCCGCACCTGATGCGGGTGGGGATCGCCGAATGCCTGGGTCTGAAGGAACGCCAGCTCCGCGTGGTGTCACCTGATGTCGGCGGCGGGTTCGGATCCAAAAACCGCCTGATGCCGGAAGAAGTCATGGTCTGCGCTGCCTCTTTGAAAACCGGACGTCCGGTGCGCTGGCTGGAAGACCGGCGGGAAAACATCACCGCCAACAACCAGGCGCGCGAACACTGGTACAGGGTGACGGCGCACGCCGACAGCAAGGGCACGATTTTGGGCATCGAGGCAGAACTGATCGTCGATGCCGGATCGTATTCCATTTGGCCGTCCGGACCGTTCATGGAGACAGGCATGGCGGCGCGCAACCTGCCCGGTCCCTATCGCTTACCGGCACTGAGCGTAAAGACCTGGACGGTCGCCACCAACAAGCCGCCACTCGGTCCCTATCGCGGCGTCGCACGGCCCGGCGCGTGCTTCGCCATCGAACGCACGCTGGACGAAGTTGCCCGCGCCGTGGGCCGCGACCCCTACGACGTGCGGCGCGAAAACATGGTGGCGGCGCACGAAATGCCGTTTACCGGCGCGGGTGGCATGCGTTTCGACAACGGCGACTATCCGCAAAGCGTTGAAAAAGCCGCCGACGCCGCCGGCATGGCAGACGTGCGCGCCCGGCAGTCCAACGGCACGACGAAGGGTCGCCTGACCGGAATCGGATTTGCCAGTTATTCAGAGCAGACGGCGCATGGCACGCAGGAATGGAAAATCCGCGGCACGCCCGTGATCCCCGCCTTCGAAACCGCCACCGCGCGCATGCATGCGGATGGCACGCTTGAACTGCTTGTCGGCATTCACAGCCACGGCCAGGGGATGGAAACCACCCTGGCGCAGGTAGCCTGCCAGGAACTCGGACTCGATCTGGACGACGTCGTGGTGCGCTACGGCGACACGGCGGTCGGACCGTACGGTAACGGGACATTTGCGTCGCGGTCGATGGTGATGTCGGGCGGTGCATCGGCCAATGCGTGCCGGACACTGGCCAAAAGGATCAGGGAAATCGGTGCGCACCTGCTCCAATGCAGCCCCGACGATGTCGAACTCCGCGACAGGGCGGTCTTCGGCGGCGACGCGTCCGTGTCGGTGGCGGAAATCGCCCGCACCGCGCATATCCGCGAGGATCTGCTGCCGGAGGGCGCCGATCCGACGCTGGAGGAAACCGCCGTGTACGAACCGGAAATAACGTCCGGGGTGTTTTCTTATTCGACCCACGCGGCCGTGGTATCGGTCGATCCGGAAACCGGCGACGTCGATATCGAAAACTACGCCATCGCGGAGGATTGCGGCACGGTGGTGAATCCGATGATTGTCGACGGCCAGATCTGTGGCGGCGTCGCGCAGGGCATCGGCACGGCTTTGTTCGAGGAAATTCCGTATGATGATTACGGACAACCGCAGGCCAGCACGTTTGCCGATTATCTCTGGCCGGGCCCGACCTCCCTGCCGTCGTTTCGTATCGCCCATATGGTGACGCCGGCGGAAGGCACCGAGTACGGCATGAAGGGCATGGGGGAAGGAGGCGCCATCGCCCCGCCGGCCGCCATCGCCAACGCAGTGCGAGACGCCCTCCTGTCCGGCGGGATCGACGCCGAGATCGGCGAAACGCCGATGTCGCCGCGCCGCATATACGCGGCCATTCAGGCAGCCCGCCGGAAAGACTCGACATGACCGTCTATCGGACCATTACCGTCGATACCAAGGATGCGGTTGCGCGTCTGACGCTTGACCGGCCGGAAGTGCGGAACGCCATGAATCCGGAGATGATCGGCGAAATCACCTCGGCATTCGCCGAATTCAATCGAAACGATGAAATCCGGGCGGTCGTGCTTCGCGGCAACGGCGGCGTATTCTGCGCCGGCGGCGATCTGAACTGGATGAAAGACGTTCTCGGACAGACGGAACAGGAAGTACAGGAAGATTCCCGCCACCTGCTGAATATGTACCGGTCGATCAACGAAAGCCCCAAGCTGGTCATCGCGGCGCTGGAGGGCGCGGTGATTGCCGGCGGATTGGGCCTCGTGGCGTGCTCGGACGTCGTCATCGCCGAGGCGAAGACCAAATTCTGCGTATCCGAAGTGAAAATCGGACTCGCACCCGGCATCATCGCGGCCTACATGCTTCCCCGGATCGGTCCCGGCTGGATGCGATACCTTTCAAAAACCGCGATCCTTTTCGACGCAGAAACCGCGCGGACCGCAGGACTTGTGCACGAGCTCGCTGACGACGCGACGGACCTCGAAAGGCGGATCGCCAATCACGTCGATCTGGTTCTAGGCGCATCGCCGGACGCGATCGAGCGCACCGCCAGACTAATAGAAGAACTTGGTTATGCAACAAGCGAAGAAATGCTTACTACAGGATTGATATACAACGCAAAAGCCCGCCTATCGCCCGAGGCACAGGAAGGGATTTCCAGCTTCCTGGAGAAACGTAAGCCAGGGTGGTCTCCGGAAGCGGATTAGGGTCTCAGCACACCCGGCTAGGCGCCAAAACGCGGTTCTTCCCGGTTCGCTGCGACAATACGGGCGCGCTCCGCCCCGTTAAACAGCGCCCCCTCGAGAAATGCACCTGCGGACACGGCACCAACCGCAAGAACGGAAATCAAGATATAATCAAACGGCATTTTGCGCTTCTTCCCGGTTTCTTATCGTGCACGGGATATGGACCGGAATTGTGGCGTCGGCGAGGCAATGGTTAACCTCTTTTTGTGACCCCGGTCACATTTGCCCCTCCGGGGAACGGCCGGAATAAGGCAGTTACCCGCATAGCGGGAATCACGATGAAGCCCCAACAAATTGTCTCAATTATTACAATGCACAAGCACTATGTATCGAAAATTTTAAAATAATCGTCGCCAAAGTAAGAAAAGGTTAACACGTCTGGGTTGATCATAACTTCGCGGTATTCCTTTTGGGTACCTGACCAACCGGAGAAAGACCATGTTGGGTAAAGTAGTGGCGGCAGCCACCTTGGTAACAGCCTTCAGTCTTCCCGCAGCGGCGCAGCAACAGCAACCGGCCTGCGCCAAGCGCGGCGATGTCCTCAAACACCTTTCAGCGAAATACACCGAAGCGCCCGTCGCGCTTGGGCTCGCCAATAACGGCGGTGTCGTCGAGGTTCTGTCGAGCAAGACCGGATCGAGCTGGACGATCATCATCACGATGCCGAACGGGCCCACCTGTATGGTTGCGGCGGGCGAAAACTGGGAAAAAATCCCGCATATCGCCAACGCCGGCAAACAGGGCGCCTGAAACGCCGATGATATCCGAGTGACGGGCTTCGCCCCCGTCGCGATTGGATTTTTTGGCCCGGGACGGCGTCTCAGCGGTCTGTACCTAACGCCGCCGCCAATACCCGGTCTCCTGCCTTTATCCCCAGCCGGGACGCAGTCCCTGCATTCAGCTCCAACACCGCAATCACCGCTCCGCCTGACGAGATCGTCGCCTCCGACAGAGGCACCGTCCGCTCCGCAATTTTCAGAATACTGCCGTCCCGCGCAATGAACAGCATGTCGAGCGGAATGTAGGTGTTCTTCATCCACATCGCGATCGGTGCTTCCCGCTTGTAAACGAACAGCATGCCGGCGTCCGCCGCCATCTTGCGACGGAACATCAGCCCCTGCATCTGCTGGCGGTGCGAAAGCGCCACTTCGACCCGGAACTTGTGGGTCTTTTCGCCAGAT
This sequence comes from Alphaproteobacteria bacterium, assembly GCA_038146925.1. Classification (GTDB taxonomy): domain Bacteria; phylum Pseudomonadota; class Alphaproteobacteria; order MPNO01; family UBA830; genus UBA830. Next base: position 1,239,298 of record JAYQSP010000011.1, on the reverse strand, counting down.
GCGATCGACACCGTATCTTTGCCGAAAGTCGCAAGCCGGTTCGAAGACTGGGCGAATGACGCAGGCGAGGGACCAACGAGCGCGCCGAGCGCCATAATGACGAGGAATGCTGCAAATAGCCTGTTCATACAAAGGATATAGCCATTGCAGCCACCGCTTGCCAGCCGCGAGACGCACCGGTTTTAGGCAGGCTTGCCAAACCGCCCGGACACTCCCATACTCTCTTTATTAACACTGGGGGGAGCCGGATTGGCCGGCTGAGAGGTCTCGAGAGAGGACGACCCCTGGAACCTGATCCGGGTAATGCCGGCGAAGGGATCAGTGCTTCTCGATGCCGAACGATTTAAATCCTCTACCTCAATCCGGACCGGCGCCATCCATCCGCGTGGCGGATGCGTCTTTGATTTACGACGACGTTGTTCTATTCGACCGACTTGCGTTGAACTTACCGAGCGCAGAATGGACTGTCCTGCTAGGCCCAAGCGGCGTGGGCAAAACCACCCTGCTCAGATTGGTCGCAGACCTTGAAACCGGTGCGAGCGGCCAGGTCAAGGCAGACGATAATGCGCCTCTCGATGGCCGGCTCTCCTATATGGCCCAACAGGATCTCCTGCTGCCATGGCTTACCTTGCGGGAAAATGCGAATCTTGGCGCGCGGTTGCGGGGGACGGTTTCAGCAGACGTGGCCGCCAAAACGGACGCATTGCTTGACCGGGCCGGGTTAAGCGCTGCCGCCGATTTGCTCCCCGCCGCCTGCTCGGGGGGCATGCGTCAGCGCGCCGCCCTTGTGCGGACGCTGATGGAGAACCGGCCGGTCGTCCTGATGGACGAACCTTTCTCCGCCCTGGACGCGATTACCCGGTTGCAGCTGCAGGACGTCGCAGCGGAACTACTAAGGGGCAGAACCGTGCTGCTGGTCACGCACGACCCCCTGGAAGCGCTGCGCCTCGGGCATCGGATCCACGTGATGACAGGACGCCCCGCCCGGTTCGGCGACGCAATCGTGCCCGTCGGTCCGGCCCCGCGACAGGTCTCCGATCCGCGTCTGGTGAAGCTTCAGGCGGAACTGCTGTCGCAGCTCGCCGACGCGGCCAGGGAAACGGCGGCATGAACGCAGCCTCCCTTATCCGGCCGCTGGTCGTCTTTGCCGGTCTGGTCGTCGTTTGGCAGCTGGTGGTTCTGGTGACCGCCGTGCCGCCGTACATTCTACCCGGACCGGCCAGCGTCGTGGACGCATTCGGCGGCCGGTTCGACACCCTGATGTCGAACGCCGGCGTCACGCTGATCGAGATACTTGCGGGATTTGTCATCGGCACCACCGTCGGGATGGCAAGCGCCCTGATCATGACCTATTTCCGCCCGGCCCGGCTGTGGCTGATGCCGGTCCTGGTGGTAAGCCAGGCAATACCGGTCTTCGCCCTTGCACCGATCCTGACGCTCTGGCTGGGCTACGGCATGGAATCCAAGATCGCAATGGCCGTACTGATCATCTATTTCCCGGTCACGGCTGCATTTCACGACGGGCTGCGGCGCACCGATCCGGGGTGGGTCGATCTTGCCCGCGTCATGAACGCCACGCGCCGGTCGGAACTTCTGCGCATCCGGCTGCCCGCAGCTCTGCCTGCGCTGGGATCGGGCCTGCGGGTGGCGGCGGCCGTCGCCCCCATCGGTGCCGTTGTAGGGGAATGGGTGGGCTCCAGCGCAGGGCTCGGATACCTGATGCTCCACGCCAATGCCCGGGTGCAGATCGACCTGATGTTCGCCGCCCTGTTCACGCTCGCCGTCATAGCCTGCGGTTTCTATTTTGCCATCGATGCCATCGCCCGACGCCTGGCGCCATGGCAGACCGAAATTTCCATCGAAAAGGAAGACCGATGAAACACCTTGTAGCCACACTCGTTCTTGCCCTGGCGACGCTCGTGTCCGGGCCATCCGCGGCGGCGGAGAAAATGACGGTCCTGCTGGACTGGTTCATCAATCCCGACCATGCGCCCCTCTATGTCGCGCTGGAACGGGGATACTTTCGGGATGCCGGGCTGGACGTGGAATTCAAGGCGCCAGCCGATCCCAACGATCCGCCCAAGCTGGTCGCCGCCGGCAAGGCCGATCTCGCCATTTCCTATCAGCCTCAACTGCACATGCAGGCGGACCGGGGCCTGCCTCTGGTGCGCGTCGCCACGCTGGTAGCAACACCGCTCAGCTCGCTCGTCGTCCTGCGCGACGGACCGATCAGATCCGTCGCCGACCTGAAGGGCAAAACCGTCGGGTTTTCGGTCGGCGGGTTCGAGGACGCTATCCTCCGCGCAATGCTGGAAAAGAATGGCCTGACCTTGAACGACGTCAAACTGGTGAATGTCAATTTTTCCCTGTCACCGTCCCTAATTTCCGGCAAAGTCGATGCCGTGATCGGCGCCTATCGAAATTTCGAGCTCAACCAGCTTGATATTCTGAAAAAACCAGGTCGCGCCTTTTACGTCGAGGAAGAAGGCGTGCCCGCCTATGACGAACTCATTGTCGTCGCCAACCGCAAGGACCAGGGAAAAGCGTCCATCCGCAATTTCGTCGACGCCCTCGAACGGGGCGTCCAGTACCTGGTCAACCATCCGGACCAAAGCTGGAAGCTCTTCATCAGGGGACGCAAGGATCTGAACGACGAGCTCAACAAACGGGCCTGGCGCGACACGCTGCCCCGTTTTGCCCTGCGCCCGGGCGCGCTGGATAGCAAACGCTATGAAAAATTTGCTGCCTTCCTGAAAAAGCAGGGCCTGATAGAAAAGACACCGCCCATTTCCGAGTTCGCGGTCGAACTGAAGTAGCGGTTCTAGCGTTCGCGAACAGGGAAACTGTAAAGCGGAAAAATTCCGTGTCGCAGTCTAGATCGGATCGGTCGCGCGGACGGCCGTCGCCTGCAGGCCCTTCGGTCCGTCCGCAAGACGGACCTCCACGGCCTGTCCGGTAATCAATCCGTTCAGTCCGGCCTGACGCAGGATGACCATGTGCACGAACACATCGCCATCGGTGCCGTCGGGACAGACGAAACCGTATCCTTTATGCGGATTGAACCATTTCACCGTCGCGGGCACGAATTCGCCGCCATCGTCGTCCATGGGCGCCGGCATGCCGCCGAACTCGGCGGAAGCGCCTTCCGGAATTTCTTCCGTCGCGGTCGTCGTATCGACAGATTCGATGGTCAGGCACTGCATGCCCTTCGCGCCTTTGACGGCGACGCACTCGATCGTCGAGCCCGGCGGAAGCTGTTCGTAACCAGCCTGCCGGAGCACGGTCATGTGCAAGAATACGTCCGACGAACCGTCTTCCGGGGATACGAACCCGTATCCACGAACGACGTTGAACCACCTTACGGTGCCTCGTATTCGCTTCGATTCGACGGACTGCGGAATCGCTGCGGCTTCGCTCAACACCTAAACTCCCCACCAACTGAAACTCACATGAAATTCGCTTATAGCATCGTGCTTTAACAAATGCTTAATATTTTTTTACCGCCGGAACCAATCTTATCAAACAGCAATATGTGGAAACATACACTGCCAGACAGGCACCGATAACGAATATCCATGTCGTACCAAGCCGATGCTCGGCTTCATCCAGCCGTTTCCACAGGGATGCACCTTTCGACTCGAATTCACACGTCAGACACCGCCATGTATTGCAAAGGGTACACGGTCCTTATAGGTTTGTGCAGTCCGTTCCGCCGGAGCGGTCGACGGGGATTTGATCCGCGCAAGACGGATCCTGAGATAAAACTATAAGGTCGAGGCTTCGCGTTGGTGCACGCGGTTTCACTGGGGCTAATTCTATTTGCCACCTGGTTGCTTATGTCCGGGGTCTATATCCCGTTCATCTTACTTCTGGGAGTGTTTTCCTGCGCCGTGGTCGTCGTGATCGCGTTGAGGATGGATGTGGTCGACCACGAAGCCGTCCCGCTTCACATTACGTTTCGCGCCCTGCTTTACTGGCCCTGGCTGTTGTGGGAGATCGTCAAGGCAAATATCGATGTCACCAAACGCGTTCTCGGGCTTGCCCCAATCTCGCCCACGATGATCCGACTTCAGGCCACTCAGAAAACGGAACTGGGACTGGTCACCTTCGCGAACTCAATCACGCTGACGCCCGGGACGATATCAATCGACGTCGATCCCGACGGCACCATTCTGGTACACGCGATCTCGCGCGAGGGCGCGGAAAGCTTCTCCGACGGCGAAATGGACCGCCGCGTCACCGAATTGGAAGACGCCTGACATGTTTGCCGCCGCCGCCGTCGCAATCATCGTCACGATGGGACTTGCCGTTATCCGGGCCTTCATCGGCCCGACCCTTTATGACCGTATTCTCGCGGTGAATATGTTCGGGACGAAAACCGTTTTGATCATCGCGGTTCTGGGCTTCTTGATGGGCCGCCCCGATTTTCTCGATATCGCGCTGGTGTACGCGCTGATCAACTTCATCGGCGTCATCGCCCTGCTGAAATATTTCAAATACGGCAGCCTCTCGATCGGACCCGGCGAGGAATCCGACGCCAATGGCACGTCGGGCGGGGAAAAATCCTGATGGAGCAGGCGCTCGACATCCTTTCGTGGATCTGTCTGATCGGCGGGTCATTTTTCGTACTCGTGGGTGGTATCGGTGTCCTGCGGATGCCGGACGTATACACACGCAGCCATGCAGCCGGCATCACCGACACGCTCGGCGCGTTGCTTATTCTAGTGGGCCTGATGTTTCAGGCGGGCCTGACGCTGGTGACGGTCAAGCTGATCATGATCCTGGTCTTTCTGCTCTTCACCAGCCCGGCGGCCTCGCATGCCCTGAACCACACAGCCTGGTCCAACGGCCTGAAACCGAAGATGGACGACGAACCGCCGGTCGCATTGCCCGGCGAAACGGACGGAAGGGATTGACGGTGAACGACTGATGGAAGCCTGGGTCGACATCTCAATTCTCGGTCTGATGGCCATAACGGCGATCGCCATCGCCATGCTGCGCAACCTGCTCGCGGTGGTGATGCTGAGCGGCATATACAGTCTGCTCGCCGCCTCGATCTTCGTCGTCATGGACGCGGTGGACGTCGCCTTCACCGAAGCCGCCGTGGGCGCCGGCATATCGACTATTCTGTTTATCGGCACCCTCGCCCTGACCACCCGGATCGAGAAGAAACCGGCGCATACGCCGATCCTGCCGCTGGTGGTGGTCTGCATTACCGGCGCGGTGCTTATTTTCGGGACCCTCGATGCCGCCGTATACGGCGACCCGCAATCGCCCGCGATGCAGGACGTCGCCCGCTATTACCTTGAGAACACCAAGAAACACACCGGCATTCCCAACGTGGTGACCGCGGTTTTGGCCAGTTACCGCGGCTATGACACGCTCGGCGAGGTCGTCGTGATCTTCACAGCCGGCATCGGCGTGATTCTGCTGCTGGGGAGTTGGCGCCGGGGATTAGGCGCAATGACGCCGCACAAGGACGACAAGGCATGAAAGAATATCTCGTCCTCCGCGTGATCACAAAGCTGCTGCTGCCGTTCATCCTGCTATTCGGGCTTTACGTTCAGTTCCACGGCGATTTCGGCCCCGGCGGCGGCTTTCAGGCCGGCGTGATCTTCGCCGCCGGGTTCATCCTTTATTCGCTGATATTCGGCGTTGCGGCGGCACGCAAAGTTCTGCCGGTAGGTATCCTGCGCGCAGGCCTTGCGGGCGGCGTCCTGATATACGCCATTGTCGGGGTTGCCAATCTTATGCTCGGCGCGAAATACCTTGAATACACGCCGCTTGCCGAAACAATGAAGGAAGGCCAGCATCTCGGCATCTTTCTCGTCGAACTCGGCGTCGGCGTTACCGTGGCATCGGTCATGATGACCGTCTATTTCACCTTCGCCACCTGGCGCGAAGACTGAGGGGCGGCGCGTGGGCGACTGGGATTTTATTGTCGGGCATTACAACTACTGGATCGCAATATTCCTGGCGATGGCGGGGCTGTATATCGTCATCGCACGCGGAAACCTGATCAAAAAACTGGTCGGGCTTAACGTTTTCCAGTCTTCCGTGTTCATCCTGTACATCTCCTTCGCCAAGGTGGAAGGCGGCACGGCCCCCATCCTGGCCAAAGGCATCGACGTCTACTCCAACCCCCTGCCCCACGTCCTGATCCTGACAGCGATTGTCGTCGGCGTCGCGACGACGGCGCTGGGCCTCGCGCTGGTGGTGCGTATCCGCGCCGAGTACGGAACCATCGAGGAAGACGATATTCATTCCCAGGACGAGAGTATGTAATGTCGTTCGCGCATCTTCCGGCTCTGGTAATCGTCATCCCGCTGATCTGCGCGCCGCTATGCGTTCTGCTGCGCCGCAAGGACTGGGCGTTCGTCGTCGCCGTAATCGCCACGTGGGCGTCGTTTGCCTGCTCGATCCTCCTGACAATTCAGGTCATGGAAGTCGGGACGATTTCCTATGCAATGGGCGGTTGGGCGCCGCCCTACGGCATCGAGATCAGACTCGACGCGCTGAACGTCTATATCCTGCTGATCGTCTCCGGTATCGGATCGGTGGTTGCTCCCTACGCGCGCAATTCTCTGCTCCTCGAACACATCGAAGAACGCGCTCACATGTTCTTTTCCGCCTACCTGCTCTGCCTGTGCGGGCTGATGGGTGTGACGGTGACCGGCGATGCGTTCAACCTGTTCGTTTTTCTCGAAATATCGTCGCTGTCTTCCTACGTGCTGATCGCGCTTGGATCGGACCGCCGGGCGCTGACGGCGTCGTATCAGTATCTGGTGATGGGCACCATCGGCGCGACCTTTATCGTGATTGCGGTCGGGCTGCTGTACCAGGCGACCGGCTCGCTGAACATGGCCGACATTGCCAACCGTCTGCCGGAAGCCGGATACACGAACCGGACGGTCATCGCCGCGTTTGCGTTCATGGTTATCGGAGCCGGGTTGAAGATCGCCATTTTCCCGCTGCACCAATGGCTGCCAAACGCCTACACTTATGCGCCTAATGTGGTTTCGGCATTTCTGGCGGCCACCGCGACCAAGGTTTCGGTCTACATTCTTTTACGTTTCGTCTTTTCCGTGTTCGGCGTCGAGTTTTCATTCGAAACGCTGCCCACCGCTCTGCCCTTCCTGGTGCTTGCGGTGCTGGCCATGTTCCTGCCGTCGATCGTCGCCTGTTTTCAGAAAAACGTGAAACGGGTCCTCGCGTATTCTTCGGTCGCCCAGATCGGCTACATGATCCTGGGGCTTGGCTTCGTCAGCGTTGCGGGCCTGACGGCCAGCATTCTCCACCTGTTCAACCACGCTCTGATGAAAGGCGCCCTGTTCCTCGTGCTCGGCGCCGTGTTCTATCGCATCGGGTCCTGCCACATCGACCGAATGGCCGGCCTCGCCAAGCGCATGCCCTGGACGATGGCAGCCTTTGTCGGCGGCGGACTAAGCCTCATCGGCGTGCCTACGACCGCGGGTTTCGTATCGAAGTGGTACCTGATCCTCGCGGCATTGGAAAAAGGCTGGTGGTATGTTGCCGTGCTGATCGTCGTAAGCTCGCTGATCGCCGTTGTTTACGTGTTTCGGGTTATCGAAGCCGCCTATTTCCGCGACGCCCCGGAAGATTTGAGGGACGTCGCCGAGGCGCCGGTCAGCCTGCTGGTCCCCGCCTGGATACTGGTCTTCGCGAACTTCTACTTCGGTGTTGAAACCTCCGTGTCGGTCGGCATTGCCGAACGCGCCGCACAGGCGCTGATGGGAGCTGGCTGATGGACGTGCAGGATTACATCGCCCTGGCAATGCTGTTGCCGCTGATCGGCACCGTCATGATCTGGATGTCGGGTCCACGTCCCAATCAGCGCGAAGTCGTCACCGTCGTCACCGCGATCCTGACCTTCCTTTGCGTACTCCAGGTCCTTCCCCCGGTCCTTGCCGGTGAAAATCCGACGCTGATCATCACGGAGATACTGCCCGGTCTGCCGCTTGCCTTCGTTGTCGAACCGCTGGGAATGATGTTCGCCCTGATCGCCTCGTTCCTCTGGATCGTGACCTCGTTTTACGCGATCGGCTACATGCGCGGGCACAACGAACCCAACCAGACCCGCTTTTACATGTGTTTCGCGATCGCCATTTCCAGCGCCATCGCGGTTGCGTTCTCCGGCAATATGTTCACGCTTTTCATTGCCTACGAAGTGCTGACGCTCTCCACCTATCCGCTGGTCACGCACAATCAGGACGAAGAAGCCAAACGCGCCGGCCGCACCTATCTCGGGATCCTGCTGACGACTTCCATAGGATTGCTCCTGGTGGCCATCCTGTGGACCTGGTTCGCGGCCGGGACACTGGACTTCACAAAAGGCGGCATCCTGAAAGGCAAGATCGACGACGGGCTCGTGATCGTGATGCTGTTTCTTTACATGTATGGCATCGGCAAGGCGGCCCTGATGCCGATTCATCGCTGGCTACCGGCAGCGATGGTCGCACCTACACCGGTCAGCGCCCTGCTCCACGCGGTCGCGGTTGTGAAAGCCGGCGTGTTCACGGTGCTTAAGGTCATCATCTACATCTTCGGCGCGGATTTCCTGACCGAAACCGGTGCCAGCGTCTGGCTGATGTACGTCGCCGGCGCCACGGTGCTGCTCGCCTCGCTGGTCGCCCTGACGAAGGACAATCTGAAGGCCCGGCTCGCCTATTCTACGGTCAGCCAGCTTTCCTACGTGGTGCTGGCCGGGGCGCTGGCGACTTCATTCAGCCTTGTCGGCGGGGCGATGCACATCGCCATGCACGCGTTCGGAAAGATCACTCTGTTTTTCTGCGCCGGCGCAATCATGGTCGCGTCGCACAAGACGGAGATCAGTCAAATGCGCGGTCTCGGCTGGCGTATGCCGTTTACGTTTGCCGCTTTCCTGCTGGGCGCGCTCAGCGTGATCGGCCTGCCGCCCCTCGGCGGGTCCTGGAGCAAATGGTACATCGCGCTGGGCGCGGCGGACGCCGAACAACTTGTTTTCATCGCGGTTCTGATGATTTCGTCACTGCTGAACGTCGCCTATCTGATCCCCGTCTTCGCCCGCGGATTTTTCGGTCCGCGCGAAGAGGAAGCCGCCCAGATGGCGGACGCGCATCATCACGGACAGGAACCGGAACCTTCCGGGCATGCGGAGCCGAAAAGCCGGATCGCCGAGGCGCCCCTGTTTTGCGTTATCCCGCTATGGATCACCGCACTCGGCTGCGTCGCGCTGTTCCTGTACGCAGACCGTCTCTATGCCATGCTTGAACCGATCGTGAAGTGAGGAGTTCGAGATGACCGGCCCCGACCATACGTCCATACAATCGCCGCCCGGCGAGAAGAATTACTGGCTCGATGACCGGCAAAACGTCGACAAGATTTTCTGGGTCGTGATCGTCGTGTGCGTGGCTCTGATGCTGGTGGAGCCGTTTTATCATAAGCATCCGTATTTCGGGATCGACGGGAGTTTCGGATTTTATGGCTGGTTCGGGTTCTTGGCCTGCGCGGGGCTGGTGCTGGTTGCCCGGGCTTTGGGCAGGATTCTCGGGCGGCGGGAAGACTATTACAGGCCGGGCTGCGATCGCGGGGAGGATAACGGCTGATGCTGTGGGGAATTCCGCCCGGGCTGCTGTTGATACTCGGTGCCCTTCTGGTGCCGCTGCTGCCCGGCGCGTGGCGTAAGGCATATATGACGATCTTGCCCCTGGCCGGATTGTGGGCTCTAGCCGGTGCCGAAAACGGCGTATTCTATAGCTTCACGTTTTTTACCTATGAAATCGTGCCGGTCCGGATCGACGGCCTCAGCCTCGTTTTCGGGTACATTTTTCACATTGCGGCGATCCTGAGCGTCGTATTCGCCTGGCATAACGACGACACCGTCGAACAGATGGCCGGGCTGGCCTACGCGGGGTCGGGCATCGGCGCCGTGTTTGCAGGCGACCTGATCACCCTGTTCATCTACTGGGAAGCGATGGCGATCACGTCCGTCTTCATGATTTGGGCACGGCGCAGCGATGCTGCCTATCGCGCCGGCATGCGCTACCTGATCATCCAAATTGGATCCGGCGTTTTGCTTCTGTCGGGCGCCATACTGATGGCGCATCAGACGGGTTCGGTCGCGTTCGAGAAAATGACGCTCGGCGACCTCGCCACCTGGCTCATCCTGATCGCGTTCGGCATCAAATGCGCCTTTCCGTTCCTGCACAACTGGCTGCCCGACGCCTATCCGGAAGCGACCGCGACAGGCACCGTTTTCCTGTCCGCATTCACCACTAAATGCGCTGTCTATGTCCTCGCGCGCGGTTTTCCCGGCACCGAACTGTTAATCTATGTCGGTGCAGTCATGGCGGCTTTTCCGCTTTTCTACGCCGCGATCGAAAACGATCTGCGCCGGGTGCTTGCGTATTCCCTGAACAATCAGCTCGGTTTCATGGTCGTCGGCGTCGGAATTGGATCGGCTCTTGCCATCAACGGCGCCGCAGCGCATGCGTTTGCCCATATCCTGTACAAAACGCTGTTGTTCATGGCGATGGGCGCGGTGCTGTATCGCGTCGGCACCGTCAAAGCATCGGAGCTGGGCGGACTCTACAAGTCGATGCCGTTCACCACGGCGTTCTGTATCATCGGCGCAGCGTCTATATCGACACCGTTGTTCGCCGGTTACGTCGGCAAATCGCTGACGCTGTCGGCGGCCGCAAAAGGTCAGTACGACGCCATTTGGCTCATCCTTATGTTCGCCTCTGCGGGAATATTCCTGGTTTCCGGGCTCAAGATCGTCTATTTCGCGTTCTTCGGACGGGATTCCGGCCAGCGCTATCGCGAAGCACCGCCGAATATGCTCCTCGGGATGGGGCTGACCACGTTGTTGTGCATCGCCATCGGCGTGTATTCCCCGTGGCTGTACAGCCTGCTTCCGTATGAGGTCGACTACCATCCGTATACCGTCGACCATGTGATCAACCAGCTTCAGCTATTGCTGTTTACGGCGCTGGCATTCGCGATACTGGTCCGCTACGGGATGTTCCCGCGGGTGAAGAATACGATCAATCTGGATTTCGATATCACCTACCGCAAATGGCTGCCGGCCGCGTACAGGTGGGGAATCGGGCTGACCCGCGACGGATGGAAAAGCATCCTGCAGGATCTGCGCAACGGCGTGCACCGAATGGTGGCATATATGTTCCGCCATCACGGCCCGGAAGGGATTCTGGCCCGCACCTGGCCCACCGGTTCCATGGCGCTCTGGGTTGCCCTGCTGCTGGGCGGTTTCCTGCTGATTTATTACAGCTGATATACCATACAGACACTCGAACCCGGCGTGTAACGGAAGGCACACAGACACCGGGCGTCAACGGTTGCAGAAAATCCTGCTATTCCCATCACTTTGTCGAGGCACTGCTGCCCGGTCACGTCATCAACCCGTCATTGTCTGCCCGGCACATCTCCAAGATTCTGTTTTGCGCCCACGGCACAACTGACTGCAGAAATTGCCCTCGCCAAGAGGAGAGATACGTCATAGAAAATCAGGCAAAAACACATGTACTGGCGACGAAGGAGAGATCGATGACCGACTACTGGCTCAACAAGTTGATATTCGAGTTGCAGGGGCCGGACGGCAAGGATCTTTGGACCAACCACCGCGAAGACGTGATCGCAAAGTACGATCTGTCTCCCAAGATCCGCAAAGCGCTGATGAAAGACGATATCGGCACGCTGCTTCCGCTGGTGAATCCTTATCTGATGCGGTTTTTCCTGCTGATGCTGGGGCACGACGACAATCAGTCGATCGCGGTGCTGGCCGAATTTCAAACGAATGAAGACAAGGAACGGATCAATGGCTAGAGTCGTCGGCAGCTTTGCCGCTTCCCACGCACCGAACATCGCGCGCGCCTGGGACACGTTCACGGACGAAACTCGTGACTGGTTGAACACCCATTACAACGCACTGGGCGACCGCGTCAAAGCGCTCGAGCCCGACGTGCTGGTGTTCCATTCCAACGACCACTGGATCAATTTTTTCCTCGACAACATCCCCGCCTTCCTCATCGGCATCGGCGACGAGCACGACCCGCCGCCCGAGCCTTTCATGAAAGGCCTGTTTCCGCAGCACAATCTGCCAGGACATGCAGGGCTCAGCCGACATCTGCTTGAATTCGCGATGCAATCCGATTTCGATCCTTCCTATTCGCACCGAGTAAAAATTGATCACGGCATCGGCATACCGATCTGGCGGATGGGCTTTGAGAAAGTTCCCCCCTTGGTGCCGGTGTTCATCAACCTTGTGGAGAAGCCTTTTCCAACACCGAAGCGTTGTCTCGCCTGGGGACACATGATCCGTGAGGCGATAGAGGCCTACCCCGAAGACCTGCGCGTTGTCGTCTTCGGCACGGGCGGCCTCAGCCACTCCATCGGCGAGACGACGATGGGCTGGATCGACGAAAAATTCGATCACGCCTGCATAGAACTTTTCAAATCTGCATCGGACGAGCATCTCGCATCGGAGCTGGACCGAATGCTGGTAAAAACCGGCAACGGCGGAGCAGAACTGCGGTCCTGGTCAATCGCCCATGCGGTTGCCGACGGCAAAGGCTTCGATCTCATCGGTTACATCCCGCAACCCGAAACGCTGATCGGCTGCGGCCTCGCCGAATGGAAGATTACTGGCTGAAGCGCTCGAACGTCGAAAGCGCCGAAATGCGTCAGCATGTTCGGTAAGGTGAGGAACCTTAAATCCATAGCAGTTTACCAAGATACTGGTCTTCTACTGAACGACTGAGCCAGCGGGTTATCCTCTCGAAAAGCCAAGGCAGAACGCTTGATAAAAAAACGCTGACCCCTCTTTTCGCCCTGTTTTTTGGTTTAGAATAAGCATCGGTCTACGCCAAGCTGGAGCGTTTGCACATAGACGATGTCGTGATTGTCGCCGAGGACAACGCGGTGAACTAGAAGATTATTGCAGCGCTGCTCGGACAAAACGGATACCGCACAGACGTCGTCAGCCACTGGATAGCACCCGTCAGCGCTGTTAACCGAGGTAGCTGCAATCTCGTCCTATTGAAGATCCAGATGTTGGAGATGGATAGCGTCACCGGCAAGCAGCCGCGACCACGGACCATCGGGTCTACGAAGATAGATACCCGCTATCACGCTGTCCGCGAACGCCATAAAGGCTACGCGGAAAAATATCGTGCCAGCCTTACAAGCGACTGCGTTTCCAAACCCATCAAGCGTGAAGAACTACAGGCTGCGGCCATGCGCCAATTCAGCACGCGCCTCAATACGGAAGAGCTAAAACTGGCGACGGCGTCATCTGGCAAAATAGTAGATTCGCTAACACCAACACACAGGAAACTCTCGACACAATATTTTCCGACATGGACGACGCGCTGGGCTAAACAACAGAAGCGGTCCGGGACTGGCCAGGTTAGTGATAATCTTTTCATAACCGGACAGCATCCCTTGCCCCACCCCGGGCAACGCTCTAAGTTCCGACGGTAGCAAGTGGCGTTTAAGACTGGAGAAATCTGCCATGGAAATGACCGGCGAATACAAAATTCCGGCACCCCGCGAGAAAGTCTGGGATGCTCTGAACGACCCGGAAATTCTCGCGAAATGCATTCCCGGCTGTCAGGAGCTGAACAAGGATTCCGAGGTCGAGCTTTCCGCGACGGTGAAATCGAAAGTCGGGCCGGTTTCCGCCACGTTCAAAGGCAAGGTCACGCTGAGCGAAATTGACCCTCCGAACGGATACAGGATTTCGGGCGAAGGTTCCGGCGGCGTTGCCGGTTTCGCCAAAGGCGGCGCCGAAGTGAAACTCTCAGAAGACGGCGACGGAACAGTCCTTACCTATGTCGCGGACGCGCAGGTCGGGGGCAAACTGGCACAGATCGGGTCACGCCTGATCGATTCGACCGCTAAGAAAATGGCCAACGAGTTCTTCGGCAAGTTCGCGGAGGAAGTCGGAGGGCCGGTCGCTGATGCACCCGCGGCCTCTGACGCCCCGGCTGCAGAAGCGGCTGCCGCGCCGGAGCCTGCAGCGGCAGCATCTACTGCCCCGGCAGCGGAACCCGCGGCGCCCGCATCACAATCGTCCGGCGGCGGCATCAGTCCGGCGGTCTGGGTCGGCGGACTTATAGCGGTCGTGGTGGTTGTTTTGCTTATCGTGGCGACCTAAACGGATATTCGTTTCGAAAGTAGTTCTGAGCGCTTGACCTGCCTATTTCCCGGCGGTTTACTGCGCTTGCAAGGGGGGTTCGGATCGAACTCGTAATGCGCGGTCGGCGCGCCGGAAAACGGCGGTTCTGAGCGTTCAATTCTGCCGAAAACGGCCTGTTTTCGGCTTACTAAGGAGGGTCCTATGGCGACAACCACTGTCTCGATGACGGTGAACGGCAAGCAGGTTTCGGCGGATGTCGAGAACCGCACGCTTCTGGTTCAGTATTTGCGGGAAAGCCTGGGGCTGACCGGCACCCATGTCGGATGCGACACCACCCAGTGTGGTGCCTGCACGGTGCATATCGATGGATTACCGATCAAATCTTGTACGATCCTGGCGCACCAGGTGGAAGGCAAGGAAGTCACCACGATCGAAGGTCTGGCCGACGGCGATACCTTGCACCCCATGCAGGAAGCGTTCCGCGAAAACCATGCTCTACAGTGCGGTTTCTGCACCCCGGGCATGGTTATGAGCGCGATCGGCATCGTCGACCGGAACCGCGACAGCCTCGACGAAAAGACGGTCCGACACGAGCTCGAAGGCAACTTCTGCCGCTGCACGGGTTACCACAACATCGTCAAGGCAATTCTGGCCGCGCACAAGGAAATGACCGCTTAAGACTGCCGAAGAGCCGATACTTGGGCGGCGGCACACTGCCCTAGCGGCGGACGGGGTATGGCAGGCACCTAAACAAACAAATGACTAATCGGAGAGGTCCTCATGTACGATTTCAATTATAAGCGCGCGGAGTCAGTGGACGATGCTTCATCGAGCCTCGCTAGCGCCGATGACGGAAAATTCGTCGCCGGCGGCATGACCCTGCTGCCGACGCTGAAACAACGGCTCGCCATGCCATCGGATCTGATCGATCTAGCTGATCTTGGCGATCTGGTCGGCATTACAGTGGACGGCGGCACCGTCACCATCGGCGCGATGACCCCGCATGCGGTGGTTCACGCCTCAGACGATGTGAAAAAGGCAATCCCTGCCCTATCGAAGCTGGCTGGGCTGATCGGCGATCCCATGGTACGCAATCGAGGGACCATCGGCGGATCTATCTCCAATAACGACCCGGCGGCGGATTACCCGTCCGCGGTCGTCGGACTCGGCGCCACAGTTCACACTAACAAGCGCGAAATTGCGGGCGACGATTTCTTCACGGGCATGTTCGAAACCGCCCTGGAAGAAGACGAACTGGTTACCAAGGTTGTCTTCCCGATCCCTGAAAAAGCCGCCTACATGAAATTCCCGAACCCCGCGTCCCGCTACGCGGTAGTCGGCACGTTCGTAAGCCAGGGTTCGCAGGGCACCCGGGTCGCCGTTACCGGTGCCGGACCGTGCGTTTTCCGCCAGTCCGACATGGAAGCCGCGCTCGAAGGGAACTTCGCGCCTGAGTCCGTTGAAAACATCAAGCAGGACGACAGCGATCTGAACAGCGATATTCACGCCAGCGCTGAGTACCGCGCCCATCTCGTCACCGTCATGGCGAAACGCGCGGTCGCGGAAGCCAACGGCTGAATCGCCACTGGTCCGGAAACACGCCGGGCCTGACCTCTTCCGCGGGGAGACCGGATTTTTCTGGTCTCCCCGTCGTTTTTGGATAGTTTGCAGATAGTAAGAGCCAAACAGTTAACCGAATGACTGAAACACTCCCCTTCTCCGTCGATTCCGTGGTCGACATGCTGCGCGACGGCAATTACGTCGCCGATCGCTCCCTCTCGACCGCGCTGTACCTTGCGCTGAAACTCGGCCGGCCCCTGTTTCTCGAAGGCGAAGCGGGCGTCGGCAAGACGGAGATCGGCAAGGTGCTTTCCGAATCCTTGGGCCGCCGGCTGATCCGGTTGCAATGCTATGAGGGCCTGGACGTCGCCTCCGCGGTGTACGAATGGAACTATTCGATGCAGATGATCGATATCCGTATCGCCGAAGCGTCCGGTCAGGGCGACCGCGAACGCATCGAGGACGATATCTTTTCGGAAAAGTTCCTGATCAAGCGCCCCCTGCTGCAGGCACTCGAATTAGACGAAAACGGTGAACCGCCAATTCTTCTGATCGACGAACTTGACCGGACCGACGAGCCGTTCGAAGCATTCCTGCTGGAAGTGCTCTCCGATTTTCAGGTCACGATCCCCGAAATCGGTACTGTCAAGGCTGCTAAACCGCCGATCGTCATCATCACGTCTAACCGGACACGTGAAATTCACGACGCCATCAAACGGCGCTGTTTCTATTTCTGGGTCGATTACCCGGATGCCAAACGCGAGCTCGAGATCCTGAAAGTCAAAGTACCCGATGCGCCGGAGAAGCTGACCCAGCAGGTGGTGGATTTCGTCCAGCACCTGCGTAACCGCGATCTGTTCAAACTGCCCGGCGTCGCGGAAACAATCGACTGGACCAACGCCCTCATCCAGCTCGACAAGATCGACCTCGATCCCGAGACGGTTAATTCATCTCTCGGCGTCCTTCTGAAATACCAGGACGACATTGAAAAAATTCAGGGTTCCGAGGCCGCGCAGATACTGGACGAGGTCAAGGCGGGTATCGCCGCGGGAAACTGACCCGGCATGGCCGAAACTCCGACAAATACCGACCTGACGCCCGGCATGCAGTTGCTGGAGAGGCTGGACGACAACAAGCTTGCACCCAATATCATGCATTTCGGTCGGGTATTGCGGGCTGCCGGGATGCCGGTCGGACCCGGCAAGATTATCGACGCCACGAACGCCGTGATGGCGGTCGGCATCCAGAGCCGCTCTGATTTCTACTGGGCCCTGCACGCCGTCTTCGTCAACCGGCGCGACCAGCACGAGCTCTTCGATCAGGCGTTTCACATCTTCTGGAAAGACCCCAAGCTGCTCGAACGCATGATGGGTATCCTGTTGCCCAGCGTCGATGGTGGCGAAGAGCCGCCCCCCGAGGAACAACCGCTGCGGCGCCTGCAGGAAGCGCTCAGCCAGCAGGACGAAGACCGCCCGGACTCCGAACAGGACGAGGAACAGGAAGAGGAAATCGAGCTCGACGCCGCGATGACGGTCTCCGAGCGCGAACTTTTCCAGACGATGGATTTCGAGGAAATGTCGGCTGACGAAATCGAGGCCGCCAAACGGGCCATCGCAAGAATGCGCCTGCCGATCACCGAGATCCCGACCCGGCGGTACCAGGTCAGCACGCGCCAGGCCCGCGTCGACATGCGGGCCACCCTGCGTGCCGCGCTGCGCTCCGGCGCCGGTACTATTCCCCTGAAATACCGCAGGCGCCGGTCGCGGCCGCCACCGATCGTCATCCTGTGCGATATTTCAGGTTCGATGAGTCGCTATACCCGGATGTTTCTTCACTTCATGCATGCCGTGACGAACGATCGGGACCGGGTTCATACGTTCCTGTTCGGCACCCGTCTGACCAACGTCACCCGCTATCTGCGTAACAAGGATATCGATCTCGCCGTGGAACAGGTCACCGACGCGGTGGAAGACTGGTCTGGCGGCACCCGGATCGGTGAAAGTCTGAATGATTTCAATCGCTTCTGGTCACGCCGTGTTCTCGGACAGGGCGCTGTGGTGATCCTCATTTCGGACGGGCTGGACCGGGATGCCGGGCGAGGGCTGCATACCGAAATCGAACGCCTCCACAAATCATGCCGGCGGCTTATCTGGCTCAATCCGCTGTTGCGGTTCGACGGGTTTCAACCCAAAAGCCAGGGCATTCAGGCAATCCTGCCATCCGTTGACGAATTCCGCCCGGTGCATAATCTAATGAGTCTGGAAGAACTGATCGACGCGCTGAACCGCCCCGGCGGCCCGCGCAAACAAGGAGTTCAGGAATGGCTGACGGAAATGTAGCAACCGGCCTGTCGCAGGACGACGATGTGCTGAGTGAGGCCGCGACATGGCGTGCGGACGGAAGAAACGTGGCTCTGGCCACCGTGGTATCGACCTGGGGCTCGTCTCCCCGACCCGTCGGCAGTCATCTGGCCGTCGATGAGAATGGCAAGTTCGTCGGATCCGTATCCGGAGGCTGCATCGAAGGCGCTGTGGTGACCGAAGCCATGGAGGTCATGGAAACGGGCAAGCCCAAGGTACTCGAATACGGGGTCACCAACGAGCTCGCCTGGGAAGTCGGCCTCGCCTGCGGCGGATCGATCCATGTCTATGTCGAGAAAGTCGAATGAAACAGGATACCCTGAAACAGCTGCTGGAAGATCAGGCGGCAAAGAAAGCCGTCGCGCTGGCGACCGACATGGATAGCGGCGCCCAGACGCTGATCTATCGCGAAACCGCGGACGGGCCCGATGCGGAGAACGCCGAAATTCTGTCGGTAACGCGCCAGGCCATTCAGGACGACCGAAGCAAAGTTCACGAGATCGGCGATCGCCGTATATTCGTCGAGGTCTTCAATCCGCCGCTGCGGATGCTGATCGTCGGCGCCGTACACATCGCGCAGCCGCTGTCGCGCATGGCGTCGGTCGCCGGATACGACGTCACCGTGATAGATCCACGCGCCTCGTTCGCCACCGACGAACGCTTTCCCGGGGTTTCGCTGAACGGTGAATGGCCCGACGACGCCATGCGGGAACTCGACCCCGACCGGCGGACCGCAGTCGTGACACTCACCCACGATCCGAAGCTCGACGATCCGGGACTGGAGGTCGCTTTGAAGTCAGACGCCTTCTATATCGGCGCCCTGGGCAGCCGCAAAACACATGCGGGCCGCGCAGAACGGCTGACCGCCGCCGGATTCAACGAAGCGGAAATCGGACGTATCCACGCCCCCGTAGGCCTTGCCATCGGTTCGATTTCCCCAGCGGAGATTGCAGTTTCCATCCTCGCTCAGATCACCGAGGTTCTGCACCGCAAGATTGAGACGCGGGCAGCTGCGTGACGCGTCCCGCTCGGGCTGACAGATGAAATTCGGAGAGGTCGCGGTGACCGACGCGGAGGGAGCCATTCTTGCGCATTCCCTGCGTCTTGAAGACGGCGTGCTTCGCAAGGGGCGCATCCTCGACCGCGACGATATCGCGCTTCTCGCATCAGTTGGCGTCGCGTCGGTCGTTGCGGCCCGCCTGGAAGAGGGAGATCTCAACGAGAACCAGGCAGCGCTCAAGATCGCCGACGCGCTTCAGAACGACGGGCTGACCGCTTTCGGCGGCAATGCCGGGCGCGCCAATCTCCGCGCCGACGCTGCGGGCATTGCCCTGATCGACGCAGACACGATCCATCGACTGAACGCGATAGACGAAGCAATCACCATTTCCACGCTTCGCCCCTTCGATACGGTGGCGAACGGGCATGTAGCGGCCACCGTTAAGATCATTACTTTCGGCGTATCGGGAGAAACGGTTGATCGCTGTGTCGAGACAGCGCGAAGCGGCAGCCCTCCCATTCGACTTGCCCCTTACGGCACGCCGAAGATCGGCTTTATCCAGACGCTCTTGCCTGGCCTCAAGAAAAGCCTTTTGGCGAAAGCGACTACCGCTACAGCCAAACGTTTATCCGAGATGGGACTTTGCATCGCAGACGAACGGCGTTGCGCACACGACGAAACGGCGATTGCGGAAAATCTGGCGGCGCTGGCGGAAGCCGGCTGCGACATCGTGCTGGTATTGGGAGCATCGGCCATCGTGGACCGGCGCGACACCGTGCCGTCCGCTGTGCTTGCCGCGGGCGGCCAACTCGATCATCTCGGCCTGCCGGTGGATCCCGGAAACCTCCTGCTTTTCGCAGGGATCGGGAAAATGCGCGTGCTGGGAATACCCGGCTCGGCGCGATCGCCACGGCTGCACGGATTCGACTGGGTGCTGCAGCGTCTTGTGGCCGGGCTGGACGTGACGCCGGAAGACCTAACCCGTATGGGCGTCGGCGGCATGCTGAAGGAGATGCCCGGCCGCCCCGTCTCCCGCGAACAGGAGGAACTGGACGACATGTCCGATGATATTGGCCCTGCAATCGGCTCCGTGCTGCTCGCCGCCGGCCAGTCTCGCCGCATGGGCCGCGCCAACAAGATGCTGGTAGAGGTGGACGGTATTCCGATGGTCGAGCATGCCGCCCGGTCACTTCTGGCGAGCAACGCCTCACCCGTGGTGGTCGTGTTGGGGCATCGACCGGAACAGGTCGAGCGGGCGCTGGAGGGTCTCGATGTCCGCTTTGTTCACAATCCTGAATATGCAGAAGGACTAAGCACTTCACTCCGCGCCGGTCTCGCCGCCCTGCCCGCCTCCTGCGACGGCGCACTCGTCGCGTTGGGCGACATGCCCGGTGTCCAGGCGGAAGACATCGATATGCTGATCGAAGAATTCGATCCGGCAGCGGGGCAATCCATCATTGTGCCCACGCATGACGGCAAGCGGGGCAATCCAGTGATCTGGGCACGCAGGTATTTCGACGAAATTTGTTCAGTTTCCGGAGATGTCGGGGCCCGCCACCTGATCGGCGCCAATCCCGACCAGGTTCACGAAGTCCGGACCGACAATCCCGGCGTGCTCATCGATTTGGACACGCCGGAAGCGGTCGCCGCGCATATCCGGCACAAATAAAAAAAGGCCGTCAGTCCAAATGACCGGCGAGCTAGTTCGGTGCCCCTGCAAACGGCGTATAACCCTACGAAACTTCGTTCAGCAACGCGCCGATCATCGCGTTTTCCGTCGCTATGGTCTTCAGAGTTACCTTATAGGCGTGTTCCGCCTTGCTCATGTTCACAAATTCCCGCGCATAATCGGCGTTCGTACGCCCGACCATGCCCATTGCCCAAGCAGTCATCCTGGTCATTCACCATCACAAGCGGCGGATCGACCGGATCGAAGCCTATAAATGGTTTTTCATCGCGTCGAAGAATGAGGTCCGCTGCGGCGACGACGCCATGCGGATCGCGGAACAACGAATGACATCCCGGGAAGTCGCCGAAGCGCGGGTTTGCGCCCGCGAATGGTATCGAAAGAATTCAAGCTAACGGTCCAAAAATAGAGCGGCCCAGGCGGCCCGCTCTTTCTCAATTATTTTGAACGACGCGTCAGGCAGCTACCGCTTTTCTGCCGGCTTCTGTTTCCAGATAGCTTTTCGGCAGTTCGCGAAAATCCGTCAGCAGCGAGCCGAACCCTTCGACGATATCGTCCATGCCGTTGGCCCTCATCGCATACCAGTAAGTCGCCGTGTTAATAGCGATGACCGGTTTTTTCAGCCAGCGTTCCGCCTCGCCCGCCAGACGCGCCATGGCAAGGTTCGTGCCGACCTGGACGATTGCATCCGGATTGTGTTCGTTCAACTCAACCAGGCCGTCCATCAACTGCGTTTCCGTGACCTGTGCGATATTGGCGGGGCTGTCGCATTTGAGCCCCTTGATCGCAAGGACCTCGAATCCGCAATCCTCGAAGAACTTTTTCACGTTCTTGTCGCCGACCGGCCAGTAAGGCGTGATCACGCAGATCCGTTTGATATCCCCGAAGCACCTCAAAGCGGCCTGTGACGCATCGGATCCCATAGCGACGCTGCGACCGGACAGTTCCTTGACCCGTTCACGCAGGCGGATGGATTCCTCCAGCCCGTCCCAGAATGTCTCCGCCGACATCCCCATCACGATATAATCGGGATTGCAGGTCATCACGCGCTCGATTGCGTTATCAAATTCGCGCCGGATATTGTCCATCAGCGCATTGAATTCTTCGTCGGAGTTTACAGGTTCGTCGGGAATCCAGATGCGGACGGTGTGATTGGTCACTCCGCGGGGTTTCATCGCCTCGAATTCCGGCTGAACCGATGTGTTGGTAGACGGGACGATCACGCCCCAGTTGGCACGATAGCCCAGTGAATCCGGCATCTCTTACTCCCCTGCCTGTACGATGTTCGCTTGTTCCGGCGCCAACCGGTCAAGCTCGTCCAATACTTCTTCCAGCGACATCACGTCACCATATTTCTGGTCGATGTCGAAGAGATTTGCTTCATGTGGCCCTTTTGCCCGATCACCGGAGCATTCCCGCGGCACGATCGGCCGGAATCCGTTCGACATGGCATCCACGACCGTGGCGCGGACGCAGCCTGACGTCGTGCAACCCGTGACGATCGCGGTATCGACCCCGCGCTGCGCCAACCAGCCTGTGAGGTCGGTATTGCTGAATCCGGATGGATAATGTTTTTCCAGTACCCGTTCGCCTGGACGAGGAGCCAGTTCTTCAACCACCTCCACCTCTTTCGTGCCGCGCTTCAGCTTGGCGAGCCCCGGCGATTTCAAATTGAAGACACCATCTTCAGAACCGTCTTCGGCATAGACATGGCTGGTGAATACAATCGGCAGATCCATGTGCCGCGCAACGGCCAGAAGTTCCGCCGTATTGTCGATGGCATCCTGGATGTTACCGCCGCCGAACGCGTCCGGATCGTTAAATCCGTTGATGAAATCGATGACCAGCAACGCCGGTTTCTTGCCAAATCCGATCCTGTTGCCGAAACCCTGTTTCTCGTAAACGGCGACATCGTCAGCGTCGTGCGGGTTGTCAGTCATGCGGTTCTCCCGTGTGTCTCTGCTCAAAATCGGTAGGTGATGCCTATAATGACATCGTGCGCCGTATAGGTGTCAGCCTTGATCGTCTGGCCATCGATATGCGGTCCGCTGGAAACTTTCCCAAGGTTAATATACCGATATTTGAACTCAAGATCCCATTCCTTTGCAAACGACCAGATTGCGCCAATTGCGAGATTCCACGCAAAATTGTCCGTTTCGTCGGTTCGTTCCGTTCCTGTCGGCGCACCGGCCAGCGAGGTACGGCTGACGTCCGAAACGTTCTGCGCCCAGCCGATCCCACCACCGCCGAAAAGCGCCAATGTGTCGCTCAGCTGATAATCGTAATAGGCGTTTACGAGCAAAGCGTGCGTCGAGAGCTGGTTTTCATACCCTGCCGACCCGACGACACGCGTATCGAAATCGAACCTCACCCGATAATGATATTCGATCTCCGACCGGATCGGGATTCCCTTTTTCGCCCAGTTATACCCGAGCACAACGCCCAGCGCGGCTGTCGTATCGTCGGTATTCCGTTCCTGAAGCGTGCCGCTAGTGGCCGTGACGTCGTCCACCTGCGCGACGCTGCCGATCATCAACAGCGACAGGTAATCGCCCGAATTAGACGATGTCGTTCGCGCCGATTGAGCATTCACATTGCCTGAAAACACCAGCAGGCCACACACGGCCATGCCGGAAACTATAGCCCGGACCCTCATTTGTTCGCTCCCCTCAAGCGTTTGATATGTCCTATCCCGCCTCGGCGGGAATGTCCAGATTACGTCCCTGCCTATGGAGACCCGACGGAACGCTCCAGCGCCGGATATCGAACGCCAAGCGTGACGCCCCGAGCGCCCATGAATATCAGCAAAGCGCCCCAAAGGCCGTGGTTGCCCCACATCGGCACGAAGGTCAGGCAGGCAACGACATAGATCACAAGGGAGACGATCATGGCGATACGCATCGTCCTTCCCCGGGTCGCGCCCAGAAACACGCCATCCAGAACGAATGGAAAAACGGCGACAAGCGGCATGACGACGGACCAGACAATGTATTCCCTTGCAGCGGCGCGAACGTCATGGATGCCCGTCAACAACTCGACGATGGCGACGCCGGCGAGGAGATAAACCAGCGTGAAAGCTATGGCCATGATCAATCCCCACAACATGGCTGCCCGAACCGCGTCTCGGAAAGCCTGCCGGTCGCGTGCACCGATCGCGCGGCCGCCGAGCGCCTCCGCCGCATGCGCGAAACCGTCCAGTGCGTGCGCCATGAAAGTCTGAAAGTTCAGGAGGACAGCGTTTGCCGCCAGCACGACGTTTCCGAACGCAGCACCCTGCGCAGTGAAATAGGCGAAAGCCGAGACCAGACAGATTGTCCGGATAAAGATATCGACGTTCAACGCTACGGTGCGTCGAATTTTTTCCGCCTCCAAGATTTTTGCCCGCACAAACGCACCGCCCAGCCGGCGCAGAATGGGCAGCGCCAACCACAGCCCGAACGCAAGCGCCGCGACGTCTGCAATCGCGGTCGCCGCCGCGACGCCGGCCACGCCCCAGCCGAACCCGATAACAAAAACCAGATCGAGAACGATGTTGACGCCGTTCAGGGTCAGTTGATGCCACAGCGCGGCCTTCGTGTTCTGAACGCCGATGAACCATCCCAGCAGTGCGAAATTCATCAACGTCGCGGGCGCCCCCCAGATCCGGGTAAAGAAGTACTCCCGCGCCAGCGCTTCGACCTCCGGCGTCGCTTCGACGATGGTGAAGGCAACCCAGGCGATTGGCGCCTGAAGAATGATCAGGATTAAAGCGACCGGGATACCGATCACGGCGGCCCGGGCGAGACAGGCACGGACCTCGTCCGCATCTTCGGCGCCGAACGCCTGTGCCGTCAGGCCGCCCGTCCCCATGCGCAGGAATCCGAACCCCCAGTAAATGAAGGTGAAAACCAATGCCCCGACCGCGACCCCGCCCAGATACCTGGCATCCGGCAGATGCCCGACAACGGCGGTATCGACCGCGCCCAACATCGGCACCGAGATGTTGGAAATGATGATCGGCGCGGCCAGACGCCACATCCGGGAATGAATTTCGCGCTTCATGCGATGTCAGTGGGCTGAATGCCGTCGCAGGTCAAGAAAAGGCTTGGCCCGGACGCTCCTCCCGAACATATTTCGTCCACCCGAATACGAGAGGCGGAAATGGCGGAGCGACTGAAACAGGGACTGAAACAAGGCGAAGACGGCAAGGTAAGATGCTTCTGGCCGGACGATACTCCGGACTACATCGCCTATCATGACGACGAGTGGGGCATGCCCGTCGCGGACGATCACCGGTTGTTCGAGAAAATCTGCCTTGAGGGTTTTCAGTCCGGACTGTCCTGGCTGACGATCCTGCGCAAGCGCGAAAATTTCCGTGCCGCGTTCGCCAACTTCGATTATGAAAAAATCGCCAAATTCGGCAAGCGGGATATCGACCGCCTGCTGAACGATGCCGGTATTGTTCGCCATCGCGGCAAGATCGAATCCACCATTAACAACGCCAAACGCGCCATCCACATGGCAGAGGAATTTGGTACGCTGGGAGCGTATTTCTGGCAATACGAGCCCGACGAGACCGCACGCCCGGAGAAGCTGGACTGCAAGACGCTGCGCACCCTCGGCAAAACGCCTGAATCGACTGCCCTGTCAAAAGACCTGAAAAAGCGCGGCTGGTCGTTCGTGGGGCCCACGACGGCCTATGCTTTCATGCAGGCCATGGGCATGGTCAACGATCACATCGAAGGATGCTTCTGCCGAGAAGCAACCGAAAAAGCGCGAAAGAAATTCAAGCGGCCGTCATAGACGCGCCGTCACTTCCCTTCCACATCGGCGGCAACGCGCATGGTGACGATCTTGTCGGGGTCCGAAACCGATCCGTTGCGGGCCTCGTCGCCCTTCTTGATCTTGTCGACGAATTCCATCCCCGACGTCACCCTGCCCCACACCGAATACTTGTTATCCAGCCATTCGGAATCGCCCAGCATGATAAAGAACTGACTGTCCGCGCTGGACGGGCTGGCCGCGCGCGCCATGGAAACGACGCCACGAACGTGTTTTTCGGATGAAAATTCCGGCGGCAGATTCTCTCCGGAACCGCCCGTACCGTCACCGTCCGGATCACCGGTCTGGACCATGAACCCGTCAATGACACGGTGGAACGTCAGCCCGTCATAAAATTTCCGGCGTACCAGTTCCTTGATGCGCGCGACATGTTTCGGCGCGAGGTCGGGGCGCATTTCGATGACAACCCGGCCATCCTTGGTTTCCAGATAAAGCGTATTTTCAAGATCCGCCGCCATTGCAGCCCCCATCGTTGTGGCGAGCAGCAGCGCGCAGATGCCTGCCGCTCCCATTGTGATCCGTTTAAACATTCTTGGTCTCCAAACTGTCAGCGCCCTACCGCGCGGATTTGCCCGTTATCTAGCGCATTCCGCGCGACGGGCAAACCGGCGATATCTCGGTTCAAATGACGAATTCCGTCATTGCTTCCGGCGCATACAGGTCCTCCGGCGCAAGTTTCCGATGGGTCACCCCCTGTTCGTCGCAATACTGGAGAAACGCCTCAATGGTCGTTCGGCTGGCTTCGATACCGTAGGGCCAGACGCCGTTATTGCCGAACACGGTCTCGGCGGTCCGCTCGGCGTTCACATAGCCCCAGGGAACAGGTATCTGCGATGCCGTCACGCCGGTCAGCCGGGCGACGGAGCGATCGCGCGCTTCCTCGAATGCCGTCATCAGGTTGCGGGCAATCCAGGGATACTCCTCATAAACATCGCGCTTAATCGCGACCGTATGCATGATCGGATAGATGCCCGTTTCCTTGAAATAGGCTTCTTCGACTTCCCGAAAATCGGGCATCAAACGCACGATCTTTCCGTCGCCATGCTCGAATTCGTGCGGCGGGTGGGCGGAGATCATGCAGTCTATTTCGCCGGCAAGCAGCAGATCGACAAGCGATTTGTCCGTCACCTGCGTATAGCTGACGCCGTCGGGCAGATTCAGATTGGCCATTTCCACCCGGCCCGGGGCATTGACGCCGGCCTGCACCCACTCCACTTCGTCGAGTTTCGCTCCACCCTGGTGATGCAGCCAGCCGCGCGCATAGACGGTGGCCGTCTGCGACCATTCGGGGATGCCGATCCGTTTGCCCTTCAGGTCCGACGACTGCTTTATCGATCCATCGCCCCGGATATAAAACGCCGAGTGACGGAAAACCCGACTGATAAACACGGGAATGCCCGTGATGGGCGGATTGTCCTGCGACATGATCGAGCAGTATTTCGCGAAGGATAGTTCCGAAACGTCCCACTCGAACGACTTGGCGAACCGGTAAAAGATTTCCTCGACCTCCATCTGCAGATGGGTGATCTCGATCCCTTTCGGTTTCACCAGACCGGACGCGATATCGCGGACGTGGTCGTAGTCCCATGTCGCCATGGTCAGATGAATATCGTTGTGCATTTCAGGAACTCCGTTAGCCAAAGAAATAGGTATACAAGGCGAAATCGTGCGCCGTGCCGATAACCGGCACCGGCAGGGCAACGAACGTCAGAAAATATATCCACGCCCAGACGGTAAGCCGTCGCCGGGGCATGGTCTGACCGTCTATGATGAGCTCTCGCGCAGGCATGTCACCAACATACCGGGAACGACGTCGGAATTGAAATCGAGAAACGAGCTTTTATGACCGTCCGGATCGACTGGTCGGTTCTGCGCGCTTTACGATACCGTGCAGTTGGAGACCCCGGCCCTGCTGGAGCAGAGCTGGAATTTCGGCGAAGCGATCAATGCGGCGTCTTTCAACGACATTCGTCGCGGCATCGTCGAAATCGACGGCAAACCGGTGGCGGCTTTTCAGACCGCGGAGAGATCGTTTCCTCCGGGCGTCAAGCTGAAGCGACTGACCAGAGGACCAGTCACCGCATGCTCGGAACTCTTGCCGGCAATTGCGCAAGCCGTGCGGCAAGAGTATCCGCGGTGGTCGCGCAACCTGCTTTTCTGGATGCCCGACGTTACCGACGTAACAGGCGCGATTCGCGCCATCGGCAAACGTTCCATGACGATCGGGTACACGACTGCACGGCTCGACCTGAGTCCCGAAGAAGATGACTTGCGCCGCAAATTGCGCGGCAACTGGCGAAACGCCCTGTCGCGGGCGGAGGATGAAAACACCGTCATCCGGGTGTCCTGGCGAATGCAGGATGTTGTGCCGTTCATCGCTCAATACGTACGCGATCGTAGGGCCCACAAATTCAGCGGCCCGTTGGCGAATTTCGTTCGCATTCTGGCTGAAAATTTCAGGCGCGATGTCGTGTTGATCCGCACTTTGGACCATGGCGACGTCATCGCCGCGTCGCTGTTCCTGCGTCACGGCACCAGCGCCACCTATTATCTTTTCTGAACAAAGGAGCTGGGACGGGAAAAGAACACCGCCCATCTGATCCTGTGGAACGGCGTCACCAGGCTGAGGCAGGCCGGTATCCGCTGGCTCGATCTCGATGGAATGGATGCCCGGGCGCCTGGTCTGGCGCGCTTCAAGCTCGGGCTGGGGGCCAATGCCGTGACCTATAACGGCACAAGGTTCTGATGCCGATTTCATCGGCCCTAAATTTCCGCTACACAATTAGCCGAGAATTCAACCGCCCTATTCCGATGCGAGAGAGCAATGGCCGTTAAATCAGATATCGCCCCCGAGGAGGCCAAAAAGGCGATCCTCGAATACTGTTTGAAAAAGGGTGCGCTGGTCGCCGGTGTCGCGGATATCGACGTGGTCAACCGTATCGCGCCGGAAGGCCACCGGCCGTCGGATTTATGGCCGCGGGCGAGATCGATCATCTCGCTCGGCGTTGGTGGTCAGACGCAAGGCGCCTGGGCAGTGCCGGCAAAAGCGCTCGGCTATTTCGGATCGACTGAAGTGCGCGCCTACACGGTAGCGTACGGAGCCGCATTCTATATCGAGAACAAGTTCGGAAAACGCGCGCTCTACTGTCCGCCGGACATGGATACCGAGGCCGGCCCCCGAGTACCGTTTCAAAGCCTTAAACTGCACGCTGAAATTGCCGGGATCGGTGCCCGGTCGCTGGCCGGCGACATTCTCCTGCATCCGGAATTCGGCTACATGTATTTCGCCTCGGTCTTCACGGAACTTGAACTGCCGCCGGACCAGCCGATGCAGGACAATCCCTGCCCGACGACTTCGTGCGTCGATCTGTTCCGAAAATCCGGCCAGACGCCGTGCATGAAGTTCTGCCCGGTCCAGTGCCTGTCCGGCGATATCGACGAAAACGGCAAGCAACTCGAAATGCGCTACGACATGGCGTCCTGTGCGGAGATGACCCAGCAGTTCGAGGCTGTTCCGGGGGTGCTGGCGGATGCCATCCGCGCCGAAGACGAGGAAGAGCGCGAAGATCTGTTGTTCGACGCCGAGAACAAGATTCTCTGGTACAAGATGTCGGTCGGTTCCGGCGGCCTTCTGGGCCAGTGTTTCGAGTGCATGCGCGTGTGCCCAATCGCCAACCAGTCGCCGCAGGCGGACCCGATCCGCCGATACGAAACCCGGATGGCGGCCCAGGCGGAGGCAGGAGAATGACCCGCGGCCTCAAACGCAGCCAGATCGGCATGTCGGAAGAGATGATCCAGACCTATGGAGAGTCAATCTTCGAGATGAGCCACAACATCCAGGTCCGGCGCGGCGACGCCGTCCGAGAACTAGACTGGGAACAGATCGAGGCGACACGGGCAGATCGCGGCATGTCGGATGCGGAACTCGCCCGGCAGTTCGGACTGACCCACGATCAGGTCACCTATATCCGCACCATTATGGAACGCCGCAAATTCAAGCGGCATAATTATCACCGCCTCTACGATCTCGGTGGCGGGCGGCGGTTCCGCAACGAGAGGTTCGTGCCGCATGCGGAACGCTTCGAGTTTCATCAGGAAGCACTCGACCTACGGAAATCTCTCGATTTCGACCCTCGAGTAGCCTCGAAACATCTTCGGCTCGGCAACTGGAACGGCGACACCGTTACAGACTGGCTCGGAAAATGGACCAGAGAAAAGCCCGACGCCGTCGCCGCAATCGGCGACGGTAAGGAAATTACCTTCAGGGAAATCCACGATAATTCGCTGAGGCTGGCCAATAGCCTGCTGGAACTCGGTATTCGCAAGGGCGACGTAGTCGCTATCCAGTTGCCCAACCAGATCGAATTCATGACGGTCTACTTTGCCGTCTGCATGATGGGCGGCGTGCTGTCGACGATGCATATGCCATACCGCGCCGGCGAAATGGAACCGCTTCTGAGACACGGCAATGCGCGTGCCGTCGTATGCGCGCCGGCCGCCGACAATTACGACGCGCCGAGCGCCATGCGAGACTTGTGCGAACGCGTGGAAACCCTGCATCACGTAATCGTCGCGTCGGGCGACGTACCCGACGGCACGTTGTCCCTGCCCCGGCTGATCGAAGACGGCGGTAAAGACGAAATAGAAAACCCGCCTGTCGCCTCGGACCCGGCCATACTCTGCTTCACATCGGGCACGTCGTCGGCACCGAAAGCCGTTGTCCACAGTTATCAGACCATGCTGGCGAATAACCGGATCGCCGCCCCGATCTACAATATGTCGGGTGACGACGTGGTTCTCGGCGGGCCGCCTTTCACGCATGCGTTCGGAATATGCGTGATGAACTTCGCCCTGATGGTGGGAGCGACCAGCCTTCTGATGCCGGCCTTCACGCCGCCGTCCCTGGTCGAACTGATCGAAACCGGCAAACCGACCGTGATGTTCGTCGCGCCGGCGCATGTTGCGGCCTGCCTGAAAACAGGACTTTTGGAAACAGGCGATTTTTCGTCAGTGCGCCTTGCCACAATTTCGGGCTCCGCCTGTCCGCCGGAAATCGCATACGCACTCGAAAAAGCCATGCCGAACGGCAGCGTCGGTCAGATGTGGGGCATGACCGAATGCTTCATGGGCCTGCACACGCCCTTCGATGGCCCGGCGGACATACGATGCGAAAGTCTCGGCGGCACAACGCCGACATTCGAGGCGCGCCTGATCAGCGAAGACGGCGCCCTGGTCTCCGACGGCGAGGAAGGCGCACTGGAAATTCGGGGCTGTTCGGTTGTCGCCGGGTATTTCAACAACGACGAGGCTAACAGGGCAGCATTTACCGGCGATGGCTGGTTTCGAACCGGCGATCTAGCCTGCCGCGATGCCCAGGGTCGGGTAAGGATCACGGGACGGGAGAAAGATCTGATCAACCGCGGCGGCATCAAGATTAATCCAACCGACATTGAGGCCGTCATCGACACCCACCCCGCCGTGATGATGTCGGCCATTGCGCCGATACCGGACGACATTCTGGGTGAACGCGCCTGCGTCTATGTTCAATTGCAGCCAGATGCATCCATAACGCTCGAACATATCTGCAGCTGGCTCGCCGAACACGACGTCTCCAAGATGAAGTGGCCCGAACGGTTGGTATTTGTAGACCAGATGCCGATGACGCCGACCCGCAAGATCATCAAGGGTGCCCTCACCCCCACCTGACGTCTGCTATTCGCGGGTGCGGGCTGGCTGTGTTTCATACCGTCCGAGATCTATTTTACTCTATGATCACTATTCATCGGGCCATCATGCCTCCGGAGCTTGAAGAATCCTTAAAACGGAGAATGCCGGATATTTGCATGGAAACCGCTACCAAACCGGAGAGAAACCTCTGATGTCCATAAATTTTTCCCCTTGGAAACCGCCATCCATCACTATTCGAAACAGCTCGGATCGGTTTCCCGTCCGACGCATTTACACCATTGGGCGAAACTACGCGGATCACGCGGCCGAAACAGGGCTAGGGCAAAGTGCGGGATCCGTGCCCGGCGTTTCCCTCAAACCCGCGGACTCACTGATCGGCGATGGCGATACACTGGTTTATCCTCCAGCAACTGAACAACTCGACCCTGAGGTCGAGATGGTGATTGTCATCGGAAGATCGGGTGAAAACATCCCGACTGATGCAGCACTTGAGCATGTATTCGGGTATGCGGTCGGGTTCGACATGATCCGGCGCGACATCATGCGCGAATGCATTGTCAACGAACATTCGTGGGATCTTTGCAAAAGTTTTGCCGGCGCCTCCCCGGTTGGCGACATAACACCCGCATCGGAGATCGGCCACCCCGACGCAGGCTCAATCAGTCTGAAGGTCAACGGCGAAATAAGGCAATCGGGCGACATATCCGGCCTTATCTGGAATACAGCGGAGATCGTTTCACGGCTTTCCGGGTATGGCGCGCTGGAGCCTGGCGATATCGTGTTTACCGGAACGCCGAAAGGTCCCGGCCCCGTCCGGCGCGGCGACATTTTGACGGGGTCTGTCGAAGGTGTTGGTACTCTGAGAATACAGATCGGCTAGCATTATCCACACCGGTTCCGCGTTGAGATCGCACCGGTTCCGGGGGGAGATAAAGTGTCTGGATTTTGACAGCCAACTCTCAAGCCGCCGCGGGTCAAGCGCTACCTCCCTGTTATTATTCGATTTTTATATTGGCGTGATAATCACGTGTAAGGCGTATAATTTTTTTAGACCTTTTTTAAGGATTCTAGGTGTGTGCGGCGTTTAGTCCGACCGCAGTAGCAAAATCTGCGCATCGTGCGCGATGAACTAAGCGCTGCGGCGCTCTTATCCGATTCGATTTTTTCGGGCTTTGCCCATTGCCCAAAACCGGGGAAGACGGTGAAATGGGTTATGAATCAGCCATCCGCCACCATCGGTTACATCGTCGTCGTTGTCAGCGCCCTCGCCTTTGCAGGCAACAACGCGTTTGCGGTTCTGTCCTACGAGGCGGGTACAACACCGCTGACCCTGATCACAGGACGCATGCTGTTTACACTCCTTGC
Organism: Alphaproteobacteria bacterium; assembly: GCA_038146925.1. GTDB lineage: Bacteria > Pseudomonadota > Alphaproteobacteria > MPNO01 > UBA830 > UBA830. The sequence continues at coordinate 1,206,659 of JAYQSP010000011.1, read as the reverse complement.
GCTCGCCGTGATCATGAAGCTTTCCGGTCTCACGATCCCGTTGCCTAAGAAAGAACGCTACGCCGCGCTGGGACTTGGAGTATTGAACGGCACCATGGCCTTCTGCCTGATGTCGGCCTTCGATCATGTCGCCGTCGGGTTGGCAATTCTGGTTTTCTATCTCTACCCGGTACTGACGGGAGTGGGCGCATGGGCAACCGGTCAGGAAAAACTGAATACGGGCCTTGTCGTCGGACTGGCCGGGGGGTTCGCGGGGCTCGCTCTTGCGCTGGAAATCACCGGCGACTCCGCCAATGCGATTGGTGTCGGCCTCGCCGCCATAGCCTCTGTTCTGATGGCGGCAACCGCCCTGTTGAGCGCGCGTGTTCTGAAAACGGATAACGCCCGGTCCGTGACGCTACACATGCATATTTCCGCGGCGACGCTTTTCCTGATTGTCTCGCTGATCGTCGGCGACCTTAGCCTACCGCAAACGACCCGCGGATGGGCCGGCTATATCGGTGTGCCGTTGTTCTACACTTTGGCCGTCGCCACCTTCTTTGCCGGCATCGCGCATATCGGCGCCGTACGAGCATCACTCGTTATGAATCTAGAACCCGTGGCCAGTATCGCCCTCGGATTCGTATTACTGGGGCAAGTTCTCACTCCCCGCCAATTGCTGGGCGCTGCGATCGTAATCGGCGCTGTAACCGCGATCAAATGGCTGGGCGTAAAAAATCGGTAGCATCGTTCGACTACAACGTCCAGAATTTGTTCGGAATTTTCCGCGCATATTCAGAATGTGGCCGATTTCCGGTTTAAATGTTCGGATACCTAAAAAAAAGCCATGCGCCCCTGGGATTAGGAAACCGATAACGAGGTTTTTTCGCGATCTCTCAAATGCGAGGCATCTTTATTTCCTCAACATCATCACTGCGAACTGCAGCACCTGACGGGAAGCAGCATTTAGCTCGTTGCGGCGTCCCATCCGCGCGTAACGGAAGGAAGGATGAGCAAAGAGGAAGCCAAGAAGGCCGCAGAGCCGTGCGCGCGTCGTCACTTCGCTACGACGGCAACGAATATTTCTGGATTAACAACATGACACCGAAGAAAGTCATGCACCCGATCAAGCCGGCTAAAAACGGCAGGGATCTCAGCCCGCTGAAACATCCGAACTGAACGGAATTATTCAACGAATTAGTCGGGGCGCTTCAGAAGGAAAGCGCGTGATTAGTCGATTATATATGACCGAAGTCCGGCAGCGAGACACTGGCCTAAAAGCATTGCTGGCACACCGGTTTCGGTCTTTGAGGCTGGGTTGTCGTTACGGAAGGAGTATATCTGGAGGAAGTAGTAGGCACGGAAGGGACCGCGCAATGATCCAAATCTTCATTCAGCTGATCCTGCAGGTGGCCCTATTTATTCTTTCGACAACGGTTACCCACAGTGTCCACAAACCGGTGAACAGCCTTGTTTCCACGATGTCGTTGCTGGAGGAAGGCGATACCGAGGTGAAGGTGCCTGCCAGGGAACGGTCTGACGAAGTCAGCCAAATTGCGCAGCCCATGGAGGTCGTCAAGAAGTTGATGATTAAAAGCAATCGCCTCGCAGACGAAGCCGTAGAGCACGAGAAGTTACGACACGAATTGTGCGAAAACACTGCGAACAGAGGATGGGAGCCGACCGCCTCCGCGTCCAGTGACAGGAAGAGCAGGCGCGGATCACGTCGGCATCCATTTCAGCTGTGACCGAAGCGGTTTCAGAAACCGGAGGCACCGCTGCCAACCTTCTCGAAGCGACCCAGGAACTGAGCAGTCAGAAACTGATCCTTCGCAAGGCGGTCGACGAATTCCTATAAAAATAAAAGCGGTCTGACGCTTGCGCTTATCAGCAAAATAAAGGCGGCTTCCGGAAGGCGCCTTTTCTCATGCCGTACGCTTGCACATACGCCGCAGAAATTTCACACTCTGAGGTCCAATCTAATTCGGAGTTCCCCATGAACAAAACCGTCGAACACATCCACTGGCCGGACGCTCCCGACATGTGGATGCCCTATGCGCCCGCCATCAAGGTGACGGGCGGGTCGCATGTTCATCTCGCCGGCGTCACTGCCGCGCCGGTTTATCATCACCATCCGCATCGACCGGAAGAATTCGATTCCATGCCGACCGATATGGGAGGGCAAACGCGCGCCGCGCTGGAAAACCTGAAGAAAGGTCTCGATGCCACCGGCGCCACATTCGGCGATATCATCTCCGCGTCCCGGTACGTAACGGATTTGTCCGACCAGGACTCCATGAATGAAGTCTGGGCCGAGTACTTTGGCGATGCCAAACCGGCGACCACGACGGTCCAGATCGTCCAGCTTGCGACCGACCCCCGCTGTATGATCGAAATCAACGCAATCGCCGTGGTCTGAACGTCATGTCGCACAAGCACATCCCGCCCCGGAAAATACCAGCCCGATGACACTTCAAAGCCGACATACAGATTTTCAGGGATACGACGTCCACTGCTGGGAGGGTGGCAACGGTTTCCCGGTTCTGATGCTGCACGGGGTAGGGCCCGGCACCTCCATCATGGGAAATTTCGAACCCGTGATGGCGCCGCTGGCGGAACGATATCATCTGGTCGCTTCCGATCTGATCGGTTTCGGCGAGTCAGGGCGAAAATCCGACCCGCCCCTGTTCGACGTCAATTTGTGGGTACGCCAGGGCCTTGCCCTGCTCGACCTGATGCCTGACGGTCCCTGCGGGATCGCGGGACATTCCATGGGCGGCGCGCTGTCACTTAAGATCGCCGCCGCCAGCGACCGTATCACCCATATTCTGACCAGCAGCACTGTCGGCACGTCTTACGACCTGACCCCGGCGCTGGATGCATTCTGGTCCCTGCCCGCCGACCGCGACGAACTGCGTGCCGCCATGGCCGACATGGTCGCCGATCCCGCCTCCGTCACCGACGCCATGATCGAAGGCCGCTGGGACCTGCTGGCTCAGGACGGCTACGCCGGGTATTTCGGCGCCATGTTCGCGCCGCCGCGCCAGCAATACATCGAGGCGGGAAAAGTAACCGATGCGGAGTTCGACAACCTGAACGACCGCGGCGTGAAGATAACGATGATCCACGGGACGCAGGACAAACCCTGCCCCGCCGAACTGACCACCGTCGAACTCGCCAAACGCCTGCCGGACTCGAAAGTAACGCTGATAGAAAACTGCGGCCACAATCTGCCGCGCGAATATACGCAGGAATACCTCGACGCCGCCTTCGAACTATTCGGACAAGGACTGCCATCATGACCGACAAACCCGCCATTTCCGGCAACATCCTGGAAGACACCACCATCGCCGCCCGCGCCGGCTGGAGCCGCGTACTCAAAAAGGGCGAAATGATGCGGATCATCGATCTGGAAGGAAAACAGGCGGTCGATTTCCTGTGCTGGAACGCCAACGACCATGAAGACCGCTACGCCGCCGCAGACACGATGAAAATCAACGAGACCGGCATCTTTCTCGGCAAAGGCACGACACTCTATTCGGTCGGCCTGACACCGCTTCTCACTATCGTCGAGGATTCCTGCGGTTTTCACGACACCATTGGCGGGTGTTGTTCGGCGGATCTCAACAAGTTCCGTTACGATGTGGACAACCAGACCGGATGCCGGGAGAACTTTCTCGCCGAGATGGAAAAGTACGGTCTCGGCAAGCGCGACATGGCGGCCAACGTGAACTTCTTCATGTATGTGCCGGTCGGCAAGGACGGCGACATGGACATGGGCCCCAGCATTTCGAAGCCGGGCGATTTCGTCGACCTGCGCGCCGAATCCGACGTGCTGGCCGTCATATCCAACTGTCCGCAGATCAACAACCCGGTGAACGACTATAATCCGACGCCGGTTCAGGTTACCGTCTGGCAGCCGTAATTCCGGGAGAGCGCGTCATGCCCAAGGTTCTTACCCCCGAACAGGTCGAACAGTTCCGGAACGACGGCTACGTGTTTCCCTTCGACTGCCTGACGACGGAAGAAGCCGCAGAGTGCCGACGCAAACTGGAAGCCTACGAAGCTTCCATCGACGGCAGCATATCCAGTTACGTCCGCATCAAATGCCACCTCGCCTTCAAGTGGCTGGAAGAGATCGCCCATCATCCCAAAATTCTCGACGCCGTCGAAGACCTGATCGGCTCGGACATACTGCTTTATCTGTCGACGTTCTGGTTCAAGGACGCCGGCGACGGCAAATTCGTGTCCTGGCACCAGGATTCCGCCTATTACGGTCTGGATCCGCACGACGTGATTACTCTCTGGCTCGCCTTCACGGATGCGACGCCCGAAAACGGATGCATGAAAGTGCTGCCGGGCAGCCATGAATGGCCCGACCAGCAGCATGAGGAAACCTACGATGAAAACAACCTGCTCGCCCGCGGGCAGACCATCGTCGGGATCGACGAAAGCGAAGCGGTCTACATGCCGCTGAAAGCCGGACAGTTTTCCATCCATCACGAACGCCAGCTTCACGCGTCAGGGCCGAATACGACCGACGACCGCAGAATGGGCATGTCGTTCACATTCCTGCCGACGCGGGTTAAATGCGTTCTCGACCGGCGCACGGCGATTCTGGTGCGCGGCAAGGACGACTACGGCAACTGGGATTACGACCCGGAACCACGCTACGATCTCGACCCCGTCTGCATGGAAACGATCCAGCACTGGATTCGCGCCTATGCCGATCCGGACGTGCCTCAGGAAGCAATCCGCGGCTGATTGTCCCGCCTTTTGTCTCCATTCGCCGGCCATCGTTTGCACTGACCCGGCGCCTTTGTTAGCGTGCCGGCCATCAACCGAGTGGCCGGGAATACCCCCGGCCAGGTTCTGTCGGCCGATCAACGCCAGGTATGTCGCCAGATCGCCGGGCCTTCTCCCGCGCAACCAGAGGAGACACGCGATGGCACAGGCTGCCAATGGAAATATCGTTCGCATCAACTACACCGGCAAGCTGGCCGACGGCACCGTGTTCGACACGTCGGAGGCGGAGGGCCGCGAACCGCTCGGTTTCCGTCTGGGCGAAAACCAGGTACTGCCGAAGCTGGAAGCCGAGATCGTCGGCATGGCGGCGGGCGACAAGAAGACCGTCGCCATCGAAGCCAACGACGCCTACGGCCCGCATCAGGAACAGGCAATCCAGCAGGTCGAACGCAGCCAGATCCCCGATGACGTCGACCTGACGGTCGGCAATGCCCTGCAGGCCACCGGCCCCGACGGACAGGTGGTCCCGCTCCGCGTGATCGCGGCAGACGAAACCACGGTCACGCTGGACGCCAATCACCCGCTGGCGGGACACGACCTGACGTTCGATGTGGAGCTTGTGGAGATCGTGGCCGAAGACGTTTAGCAGCAGCCCGCCCGCCTCACCTCATCCATCGGGCACTGGTTGCGTCCGTTCGGAAGCAGCCTTTTCGTAGAAGGGCTGAACTCAAACTCCGGGAATACCCGGGCGGTTTTTGTTATACTTTTCCGGAACCGTCCGTCGTCGACGCCTGGACGCACGGACGCCTGAACCGGACTGTTTTGCATGGAACTGCTGGAACAAGTTTTTGGACCGCCGCCGCGCCGATTTACCCAGGCACTGGCGGGCCTCTGTATGCTGGGGATGACCGCCTGCAGCGGAGCGACGGGAGGCACGAAGCCGAAATTCGCGAACAAGAACGAGCACGAAGTCTCGGTCATTCACACCGGCTGGACCATCCCGCGGGCGCAGGCGCTGGCCGACTCCCATTGCGAGCAATTCGGAAAATCCGCCGTTTACAAGGGTGCTATTCGGATAAGCGAACTCAGCGACCGAAAGATTTACTATTTCGACTGCGTCTTCCCGGCGCTGGAATAAAGGCACCGGGGACAGTTTGTCCCGAAGAAACGCAAACTTCTCGGACGCGGGATTCAGTCCATTTTGCGCGCGAGATGAACGGCAGCCCCGAGAAGGTTTCGAAAGTTCATGGTTTTGGGCGCCTGACGGTTTCCTTCTGCCCGATAAGCGTTGCGGATGTTCCAGAGACGGTGCGTGGTTAAGTCGACAACACCCAGGACGACATCGACCTGACGGCGCCACTCAACGCCAATCACCCGTTGGTGGGTCGTGACGTGTCGTTCGATACGGAACTGGTGAAGCTTGTGGCGGAAGACGGTTAGCGCAGGCCGGCAATTGCGGCGTGACCGCGTTCCTGCAGAATTCAAATTCGAAAAACTGGCGACCCCAACGGGAGTCGAACCCGTGTCTCCACTGTGAAAGAGTGGTGTCCTAGGCCTCTAGACGATGGGGTCGCTGGAGAAGCGGAATAAACACAATCCGCCCGGAAATCAACCGGTTAAATGACACACGGAAAGATAAAATCGTCAGGCCCGCGATCCGCACACAATCAGGCGGTTTGGCCGGCGCGCCTCGCTTCGGCTTTCGCCGCGCGTTTCGCCAGTTTCGCGGCCCGCCAGCGGATCGCGACGCGCAGCGTCCAGTAGTATCCGACGATATATCCGACCACCGCGAACGGTACAGATCCCACCAGGATCGCCAGTCCCCAGCCTTCGACGATAATCGAAAAATAGGTCTCCCATGCCTGGATGCTAGTCGGATCGCCGCCCGTCCGGCCCATGGCGGTTTCCCAGAAATTCCGGAAGCTGTTGAAACCCGACAGGTCGTCCCACCGGCCCAGCATGATCTGCCCGGTCAGGAAAAACGCGTAATAGCAGATCGGCACGGTGAAAAAATTCGTCACCCAGGTCCATGCCATGGCGACGACGACGTTGAAATCCTTTCTGAAGAACGTGCGCGAGATATACCAGTGCACGAAGGTCAGCGCCATCTGGATGCCGAAGGTCGGCGTGAACGCGTAGAACAAACCGACGGCAACGGCACGGGCCGTATTTTCCGGCTTGCCCCCGGCGCGGATCATCGGAATGATCAGGCGCAGGCGCAACAGGCGTAAAAACCGCCGCGCCGCGCCGTGGCGCCGCCCGTTCCCGCTCTCGATATCCAAGTCCGTCCCCAAGTCCTGCCTGCCTCCGTCCGGCGCGGTTCTCGTCATCCGGTACGAATATATCACGAAGCCGTCAGGCCAAAACCGGGAAACGGATTGTTTTTAGAACCGGATCGAGAAAAACAGCACCCCGAGACAGGTGCAGAAAACCACCACCAACTGCAGCAGATCGATGATCGAAAGCTCCATGTCGAACCGTCCTCCCGACTGGAAGACTGGCAAGGCGGTATGGCGGAATTGAGGCGGGGATGGCTCACCCTGCCCGCGCGACATCCTCGATAATCAGTTGCGGTTTGCGATCGCCCTGCCAGGTATCGACGTTCAGATGTCCCGCGACATGGAGCGCGCCGCCACGCGCATTCAGCAGCGCTTCGCCCACCGGTGTTCCGGCTGTGCGGAAGGCGATGGATTTCAGCCGGGGTCCGCCCTGGGGCGCGGCCAGAAAACAGCTGACGTGATCGGTCCCGACGATCCGTGCATTGATCGGCGCGACCGCCGGCAGCACGAAACGCGGGCGCGGATTGCCGGCCCCGAACGGGCCGGCATCGTTGAGGGAATCGATAAACTCCACGGTGGCGCCTTCCGGACTGAGCGCGCCGTCGATCCCGATGTCCGGAGCGAGCACCGCGCCCGCGAGCTGGTTCTCGATATGGTCGGTCAGGAACCGGCGAAAATCATCCAGCCGTTCCCCGGCGACGGTGAAGCCGGCAGCCATTGCGTGCCCGCCCCCGTTTACCAGATGTCCCGCCTGATGCGCCGCGATCACAGCGGGGCCGAGGTCGACGCCCCGGACGGATCGTCCCGATCCCTTGCCGAGCCCATTCTCTATCGACACGACGCAGGCTGGCCGGTTGAAAGTTTCCTTGATGCGTCCGGCAACGATACCGATCACGCCGGGATGCCAGCCCTCCGATGCGACGAGGATCAGGGGTGCGTCGGCCTCGGCCTGCCGTTCGGCCTGCGCCATGGCCGCGTTGAGCACGGCGGCTTCGATTTCACGGCGCTCGGAGTTGTACTGATCGAGCCGCATGGCGATCCCGGTCGCTTCGTCTTTGTCATTGGTGGTCAGCAGTTTGACGCCGAGTCCGGCTTCGCCCACCCGGCCGCCGGCATTGACGCGCGGTCCCAGCATGAATCCCAGATGCCAGGCTTCCGGCAGTTCGTCCAGACGCGATATATCCGCGAGGGCGGCAATGCCCGGGTTTTCCCGCCGTGCCATCACCGCAAGCCCCTGCCGCACCAGCGCCCTGTTCACACCGGTCAGCGGCACTACGTCCGCCACCGTCGCCAGCGCAACGAGGTCGAGCATCTTCATAAGGTCCGGTTCGCCGTGGCCTTCCCCGTACCAGAACGCATCGCGCAGGGCGCGATTGACGGCGATGATCAGCATGAACACCATGCCCGCCGCGCATAGCTGGCCGACCGGACTGGTTTCATCGAGCCGGTTCGGATTCACCACCGCCACGGCGTCGGGCAGCATCGGTTCGGCGACATGATGGTCGATCACGACGACATCCAGCCCTGCGTCGGCAGCGTCCTTCAGCGGCGAAAACGCTGTTGTGCCGCAATCGACCGTGAGGACCAGCGAAACGCCCTGCTCCTTCAGCTTCAAGAGCGCCGGTGTGTTGGGCCCATACCCCTCGGCGATCCGGTCCGGCACATAGACGAGCAGATCCCGGCCCAAAGCCGCGAAGAACCGGACCAGCAACGAGGCCGAGCAGGCACCGTCGACGTCGTAATCGGCAAACACACCGATCTTTTCCCCGCCATTGATCGCCCCGACGATGCGGGCGACCGCCTTGTCCATATCCAGAAGATGCGACGGATCCGGCAGCAGGTCGCGCAGCTTGGGGTCGAGAAATGCCTCTGCCTCGTCGATACCGACGCCACGCGCCGCCAATACCCGTCCCAGAACATCAGGCACGCCCAGATGCTGGGCAATGGCCAGCGCGGCCCGTTCGTCGTTCAGCCGCGGTCGCCAGCGTTTTCCGCCGAAAGATCTCTCGACGTTCAGGAAAGCGGATGCACCGGTGCCGTCGCCATCCATGCCGGACCGCGGTCAGTTATCGACCGGGCCGAAACCGGTCTTGCGGTTGAAATTGTGCTCGGCCTCGATGTAGCGCACGGTTCCGGATTTGGAGCGCATGACCAGAGAATACGTCTTCGCCCCGCCGGAGAACCGGCGTACGCCGTTCAGCATCGTGCCGTTCGTCACGCCGGTGGCGGCGAACATGACGTCACCGCTGGCGAGATCGAGCAGGTCGTATTTGCGGTCGAAATCGGTGATGCCGCAACGTTCGGCGCGGCCGCGTTCGTCGTCGTTGCGGAAAATCAGGCGCCCCTGCATCTGTCCCCCGATGCAGCGCAGTGCCGCCGCCGCCAGGACGCCTTCCGGCGCGCCGCCACTGCCGAGATAGATGTCGACGCCGCTGGCCTCTTCCGATGTCGCCATCACGCCGGACACGTCGCCGTCGGTGATCAGCATGATCCGGGCACCGGCGTCCCGCACCTTTTTGATCAGGTCTTCATGGCGCGGCCGGTCGAGGATACAGGCGACGATGTCCTCGACGTCGACGCCCTTTGCCTTCGCCAGATTGGCGAGGTTTTCCGCAGGCTCGTTATCTATGTCGACAACTCCTTCCGGCAGACCGCTACCGACCGCGATTTTGTCCATATACACGTCGGGAGAATTGAGAAATCCGCCATGCTCCGCCATCGCGATCACCGCCAGTGCATTGGTCAGGCCTTTGGCCGTGATCGTGGTTCCTTCCAGGGGATCCAGCGCGATGTCGATCTTCGGGCCGTTGCCGGTGCCGACTTCCTCGCCGATGTAGAGCATCGGCGCTTCGTCGCGTTCGCCCTCCCCGATGACGACGGTTCCGGCGATATCGAGGCTGTTCAGCGCATTACGCATGGCATCGACCGCTACCTGATCCGCCATGCGCTCGTCGCCGCGCCCCATCTGAAGGGACGCAGCCAGCGCAGCGGCTTCCGTCACGCGCACAACTTCCAGCGCCAGATTGCGGTCCATCTTGCCGGTATCGGCCATTGTTCGTTCTCCCTTGTCTACGCGCCGCCTTGCGGGCGGTTTTGTTACAGGTGTTCTATTCTAATCATACAGGGTGGTTCCACCACCGTATCGAGGTCGGCGATTCGGTTGAGCGCCCGTTGCATGTTTGCCTCGACGGTTTCATGCAGGGTGAGAACCACGGGCACGGAGCCCCCGTCCGATCGCCCCCGCTGCAGCAGGGCCTCGACCGAGACTGCTTCGTCCCGCAGGGCGGCCGACACGTCGGCGATGACCCCGGGGCGGTCCAGCACGGTCAGACGCACGTAATAGGGCCCGGTCCGACTGTCGAGAGATACCGTTGCCGTCCTGGACAACTGCGACGCCGGCACCGAAAACACCGGCAGGATCGTCCCGCGGGCGATATCGGCGATATCCGAAATCACGGCGGAGGCGGTCGGTCCGGCGCCGGCGCCCCTGCCCTGCAGTACACTGGTGCCGACGGCATCGCCTTCCGCAACCACGGCGTTGAACACACCTTCGACATGGGCCAGCGGCGCATCCATTGGCACCATGCAGGGATAGACCCGCTGCTCGATGCCGTCCTCCGTCTGGTTGGCGATACCCAGCAGCTTGATCCGGTATCCCAACTCGTCGGCGAAGGCGATGTCATCGGCGCTGATGTGGCGGATTCCTTCCACATGAACGGCATCGAAATCGACCTCGGTTCCGAACGCCACGCTCGCCAGCAGCGCCAGTTTGTGCGCCGCATCGATCCCCTCAACATCGAAGGTCGGGTCGGCTTCGGCATAGCCGAGTTCCTGCGCTTCCGACAGCACGTCATCGAATTCGCGACCCGTTTCCCGCATTGTGGTCAGGATATAATTGCAGGTCCCGTTGAGAATTCCGTGAATGCTGGATATCCGGTTCCCGGCAAATCCTTCGCGCAGCGCCTTTATGATAGGGATTCCGCCAGCGACGGATGCCTCGTAGCCGAGTGCGACATTTGCAGTTTCGGCAACCTGCGCAAGCGCCGTCCCGTGCATCGCCAGCAGCGCCTTGTTGGCTGTAACCACGTGACGACCGGCTTTAATCGCATTTTCGCAGACCGCCTTGGCGATACCGTCCTCTCCGCCGATCAGTTCGAGGATCACGTCGGCATCGGCTTCGGTCGCCATGACCGCGGCATCGTCGAACCAGTCCATCCCCGACAGATCAACGCCGCGGTCGCGTTCCCGGTCGCGGGCGGAAACGGCGACAAGTTCGATCGACCGTCCGCAACGGGCGGCTATCAGATCCTTGCGGGCAATCAGTATATCGGCGACCGCCGCGCCGACCGTTCCCAGTCCGGCGATCGCCACGCGAAGGGGCGCCATCAGAATGCGGCGGCGCGGGTCTCCGCGCGCTCCAGTATCTTGTCGGCGTCGCTGAAAAACTGCTTCACATTGCGCGCGGCCTGGCGGATCCGCTGGCGGTTCTCGACCAGCGCAATGCGCACGAACCCGTCGCCGTATTCGCCGAAACCCAGACCAGGCGACACGGCAACCTGTGCTTCCGCCAGCAACAGCTTGGAAAATTCCAGCGATCCCAAATGCGCGAACGGCTCGGGTATGGGTGCCCATGCGAACATGGTCGCCGGCGGCGGCGGCACGTCCCAGCCCGCCTGGCCGAAAGATTCCACCATCACGTCGCGGCGGCGCTGATAGACATCCCGAAATTCGTCCACACAGTCCTGAGGGCCGTTGAGCGCTGCTGTCGCCGCCACCTGAATGGGCGTGAACGCACCGTAATCGAGATAGGATTTAATCCGGGCAAGCGCCGCGATGATCTTGGCATTGCCCGTTGCGAAGCCCATGCGCCAGCCGGGCATGGAATACGTCTTGCTGAGCGACGTGAATTCGACCGCTATGTCCCGTGCACCCGGGATCTGCAAAATGGAAGGAGGCGGATTGCCGTCGAAATAGATTTCGGCATAGGCCAGATCGGAAATAATGATGATGTCGTGCTTCTTGCAGAACGCAACGACACGTTCGTAAAATTCCAGATCCACGACCATTGCCGTGGGATTGGCCGGGAAGTTCAGCACAAGCGCCAGCGGCGGCGGAACGCTGTACTGCACCGCGCGCTCGAGCTCCGCCATGAAATTAACGTCCGGGCCGACGGGCACGTGCCGCAGCGCGGCGCCGGCGATGATAAAGCCGTAGGCATGGATCGGATAGCTGGGATTGGGCACCACGATCACGTCGCCGGGCGCGGATATCGCCTGCGCCAGATTGGCGAAGCCTTCCTTGGACCCCAGGGTGACGATGGTTTCGGTTTCCGGATCTATATCGACCCCGAACCTGCGTTCGTAATACGCCGCGTTGGCACGTCGCAGACCGGGGATGCCGCGCGACGTCGAATACCGGTGGGTGCGCGGATCGGCAACCGTTTCCACCAGTTTGTCGACCACATGTTGCGGCGTCGGCGAATCCGGATTCCCCATGCCGAAATCGATTACGTCCTCGCCGGCGGCGCGCGCACTGGCTTTCATCGCGTTTACTTCGGCGAATACATAAGGCGGCAGCCGCTTTATGCGGTGGAAGGTCTGATCCATCGCGGGTTCCGTGTTCTCTTGATGTTGCCGGTCAGTTGACGAAATAGACTTCGACCCGCTGGTTTCCGGCGTCGCCGGCGGGCATGACTTCGTAATACAGCGGGCGCGAGTCCGACAGCGCAGAGACGAAGACCGCTTCTTCCGGTACGCCCTGCCGTACAAGTTCCCGGGCGACCGCATTTGCGCGGTTCAGTGACACGTTGAAGTTCACCAGATGATGCTGGACCGGATCCATGTTCCGCGTCCGGCTGCTGGCGTGACCCTCGACCCGGATCGCACCGCCGCGCTGGCGAAAGACCTGCGCTATTTGGCGCAAACCCTGTCGTTCGCGACTCGAAAGACTGGCGGAACCGGCCTTGAACCGGACGACGCCGACCGGTTCGCCTGCGGTCACTTGCTGCGCCGACCGGGTACCGGCAATGGGCGCAAGCGGCGACGGCGCGAAACCGTCCGACATCGCAGCCGGAGCACCGCCCCCCAGGGACGCGGCGATATCGGCAGGCGGCGCGCCGAAGGTCGGGTTGCCGATCCGGCTGACCGACCGGGTACTCGGGCTGGGACGGTTCGCAAGCGATCTGACGGCGGATCCGGGCGGCACCGTGGCCTCCGCCCTCGGCGGGGGCGCAGCGAACTGTGGCGGCCGGGACGGCGGCGTCGGACCCAGCCGCGGAGAGCTTTGCGGTGCGGGCGGAACCGAAGCAGTCTGCGGCGGAGGCGGAGGTACCGGTCTTGCTGAAGGCTGGACGGGAGTTGACGATGCCGGCGGACGAGCCACCGCGCTCTGGCGTTTGATCGTCTCCTCGGAATATTTCGCGTTTTCCCGGTCCGCGGTCAGCTGCTCAGCAAGGCGTTTACGCTCTTCTTCCGTGGGCGCGGCAGGCCTGTCAGGCACCGACGCGAGATTCGGAAATTTCCTGTCTCCGCCGGGCGTTTCCTGCTCCACTTTGGCGTCGCTCGGCCTGGCCGATTCGGGTTCGTCATTGCCGGAAATCGCGTCGGCGGCGCCTTCGTACCACTCGACAGGGTTCGCCCAGTCCGGAACGGACGAACACCCTGCAAGCAGCGCAGCAGCCAACACAAGTGCTCCCGCAGTTGCGAAATTTGGTTTCTTCGGCGATTCAGAGTTTTCGGCGCTATCGATGCTCATTCTCTGCAGGTCCTTGTTAATAAACACCAATTCCACTCTCACGACACGCCCTGCCACCGCGATGCGATTATTGTGCAATGCAGCAAATTACGTTACATTTCCTGCAATTGACCGGGCATAGGCAGTTCGGCGCGAACACGATAAATGGATTGGCGCGCCCGCAAATTATAGCCTATGCCATAGAAAGCAATAAAGGATCGCCGGATGGCCACAAAGACCGAAGACGCCTCCCCACCCGACGCGGAAGAATTGACCGCCACGATCGGCAAGATTGCGGAACAGAGCCAGCGGATCGTCACCGATTTCGTGGCCAGGCAAAGCGAAGCGCAGGATTCGGACCATGACCCGTTGAACATCGGGTCTGCTTTCATGGAAATGACGCAACGGATGATGGCCGATCCCGCCCGTCTCGCCCAGGCGCAGGTCGATCTGTGGAACTCGTACGTGAATTTGTGGCAGCAAACCGCCAACCGGATGATGGGACAGGAGTCTGAAACACTGGCGGAACCGGAAGCCGACGATCGCCGTTTTGCGGACGCCGCCTGGCAGGAAAACCCGGTCTTCGACTACATCAAGCAGTCCTACCTGCTGACCTCCAAATGGATGATCAACACGGTTCGCGAAACCGAGGGCATGGAAGACGAAACCGCCCGAAAAGTCGATTTCTACACACGCCAGTTCGTCGACGCGATGGCGCCGACCAATTTTGCGGTAACCAATCCGCAGGTGCTTCAGGAAACCGTGGACAGCAAGGGACAGAATCTGATCAACGGCCTTTCCAACCTGCTTGACGACCTGGAACGCGGCAAGGGACAGCTCGCCATCAAACACGTCGACCCCGATGCGTTCGAAATCGGCAAGACTGTCGCGACCACCCCCGGCAAGGTCGTGTTCCAGAATGAACTTTTTCAGCTGCTGCAGTTCAGTCCCAGCACGGACAAGGTGCGGAACACCCCGCTGCTGATCGTGCCGCCGTGGATCAACAAGTATTACATCCTCGATCTGCGGGAGAAGAATTCCTTCATCAAATGGGCGGTCGACCAGGGGCATACCGTATTCGTGGTCTCGTGGGTGAACCCGGACGAGAAACTGGCCCTGAAGACCTTCGAGGACTACATGCTCGACGGACCGGTCGCCGCCATCGGCGCGGCCTGCGACGCGGCGGGCTCGGAAAAGGTCAATATCATCGGCTACTGCATCGGCGGGACCATGACGGCCACGGCCCTCGCCTATATGGCCGATAAGGGCGACGACCGCGTTGCCAGCGCCACGTTTTTCACCACGCTGGTCGATTTCGAGGAACCGGGCGAACTCGGCGTCTTCATCGACGAGGAACAGATCGCCAGCCTGGAAGAAAAAATGGGTGAGCGAGGTTATCTCGAAGGATCCGAGATGGCGACGACATTCTCCATGCTGCGCGCAAACGATCTGATCTGGTCGTTCGTCATCAACAACTACCTGATGGGCAAGGAGCCCTTCCCGTTCGATCTGCTGTTCTGGAACGCGGATTCGACACGCATGCCGGCGGTGATGCACTCCTATTATCTCCGCATGATGTACCAGGCCAACGCGCTGGTGCAGCCGGGCGGGCTGGATCTGGGCGGCGTGAAGATCGACCTGCGCAAGATCAAGGTGCCGGTCTACATCCTGTCGACCAAGGAAGATCATATCGCACCGTGGAAATCGACCTTTGCGGCGACGCAGCTCTACAGCGGCAACACGACCTTCGTACTCGCCTCTTCCGGCCATATCGCCGGGGTGGTCAATCCGCCTGCTTCCGATCGCTATTCGTATCGGACCAACACGAAGAAGCCGAAGACGCCGGATGCATGGCTCGAAAGCGCCAAGGAACATCCCGGTTCGTGGTGGCCCCACTGGGATAAATGGGCCAGCAAATATGCCGGCGGCGAAGTCGATGCACGCGAACCCGGTACCGGCAAGCTGAAAGCTATCGAGGACGCGCCGGGATCCTACGTGATGGTCCGGTCCGACAAGGACTGAAGCGAAACAATCCGAACCGCTTTCCCTCTCCCCCCTTTCCCTAACCCTCCCCCCGAGGGGGGGGCGGGGGGGGGAGTGGATCATCAGAATTTCCGCATGCCACAGACCGTCCCCTCGCCCCACCGGGGCTGAGGCCGCGAAGCGGACGAAGGCTAGGGAGAGGGGGAGAAACCCCGTAAACTCCCCGCCCGATGGCAAGCTCCCCTTCCCCTCTCCGCACCGCGTTCGCCGGGTTCATCGCCATGGCAGCGGTCATGGGCATCGGCCGCTTCGTCTACACGCCGATCCTTCCATACATGGCCGACGTCGTGCCGTTGTCCGAAAATCAGGCCGGCCTGATCGCTGCCTCCAATTTTCTTGGCTATCTGATCGGCTCGCTCCTCGCCGGAACGGGTTTGTTGAGCGGTAACCGCCGTAGCTGGGTGCTTTGGGCTCTGGCGTTTAGCGTGGCGACAACGGGCGCCATGGCGCTGACGGTTTCGGTTCCAGCCTTCGCCGTTCTTCGTTTCGCCGGCGGCGTCTGCAGCGCACTGGTCATGGTGTTCGGTTCCGCCCTCGTCTTCGACCGGCTGACCGTGGCGGGTCGACCAACCCTGTCGCACATCCATTTCGCCGGCGTGGGCACCGGAATGGCGGCCTCGGCCGTCATCGTCGCCGCCCTCGGCTCAGTGGCGGTCGGCTGGGCGGGCCAATGGCTGGCCTCCGCCGCCGTCGGCGCCATCGCACTGATCCTGGTGATTGTCCTTCTCCCGTCGGGTGACGGCGATACGGCGCCTCCCGCGACCGGCGGCAGAAGCAAAATAGACCGCCGGATGATCCCGTTAACCCTCTCCTACGGCCTGTTCGGCTTCGGTTACGTGATCACCGCCACCTTTATATCGGTGATGGTCCGCCAGACTCCTTCCATTGCCAGCATCGAGTCCGTGATCTGGCTGATTGTCGGGCTTGCAGCCATTCCGTCAGTGGCGCTGTGGGCATGGATCGGACGCCGACTCGGTAATCAAACCAGCATCGCGCTCGCCTGCATCGTGGAAGCCGTGGGCGTCGCCGCCACCGTCCTGTTCGACAGCGCCGCCGCCGTGCTGGCCGCCGGCGCGCTGCTCGGAGGCACGTTCATGGGCATCACCGCCGTCGGCATGACCACCGCACGCGAACTGGCTTTGAGCAGCAGCGAAGGCGGCGACCCGCGCCGCCTGCTCGGCCTGATCGTCGCTGCTTTCGGAGCCGGCCAGATGATTGGCCCCGCCTATGGCGGCTATGTCGCGGAGATTACCGGCAGCTTCACGATTCCCAGCCTGACCGCGTCGGCGGCGTTGGTTTTGGCCGCCGGGCTGGCGATGCTGGTGCGGGTTGACTTTGTGTCTGGAAATTCCCGCAAGCGTTAGTCTTGCGCCGCGGCATGTTTACCCGCCGTCCAGCCCGTCCCGCCCAGGGTTTTCTCGGCAAACCCCTTCGGCCCGTCTTCCAGCGGGGTGGCGAAGGTGTCGTTCCAGCGGTTGAAAAAGCCGTAGAGACCGATAATCGAGAGCAGCTCTACGATCTGGTAATCGGTGTAATGTTCTTTCAGGGCCGCGAAATCCTCGTCGGTGACCATGTTGGGCACGGACGACGCGGCCTGCGCGAAGCGCAGCGCCACGCGTTCCGCTTCGGTAAACAGGTCGCTGGTTTCGAACTCGTGGATCGCAGCTATCTTGGCCGCATCCTCGCCCGAATGGTTCGCCGCGCCGCCGGAATGGGCGACGCAGTACATACAGCCCGCGGCCAGACTCGATGCGTTCCCGACCAGATACAGCAGGCCGGGCGAGACGGACTCCTCCGTCCGGTGCATGATCGCCTTGTACAGCTCGTTGATGCCGACCAGCAGTTCCGGCTTGTGCGCCATGATGCGCTGCGAATTCGGCAGGAACCCGAGACGTTCGATGGTGGGTTTCAGGAAACCGATCGAGTCGCCCATTTCCTCGTCAGTGAGGGGTTTCACACGTGTCATCGTGCCGTTACTCCGCTGCTTCCGTGGTGACATGTTTTCCGACATTCCAGCCATTGCCGGAAAGGTGCTTCTCGCCGAATTCGATCGGTTCCTCTTCCAGCGGTGTCGCCAGGGTATCGTTCCACCGGTTCAGAAACCCGAACATGGAAATCACCGACACGATCTCGACAATCTGATAGTCCGTGAAATGCTTGCGCAGGTCGTCGAAATCCGCGTCCGTCGTCATATTCGGCACGGCGGCGGCGGCCTGCGCGAACCGCAGCGCAGATTTCTCGGCGTCGGAAAACAGGTCGCTGGTTTCGAATTCGTAGATTGCCGCGACCTTGTCGCCGTCCACCCCGCGCATATTCGATGCACCGCCTGTATGGGCCTGACAATACAGACATCCGGCGGCAAGGCTGGCGGCGTTCGCGATCATGTATTTCAGATCGCCGGGGATCGATCCCTCGGTCTGCAGCATGACCGCCTTGCCGAGTTCGTTGTAGGCGGCAACCAGTTCGGGCTTGTGCGCCATGATCCGCTGGGAATTGGGCACGAAACCGAGGCGTTCCTTCGACGGCGCGATAATATCGTTTAAGGGTTCCAGTTCCTGATCGTTCAGCATCCTGACGCGGCTCATCGCTCTCTCCCAAGCTTGTCTGAAGCAAAGGGCGTAGCAGAATTTCCGCGTCCGGGGAACACGAAGCCCCTACTCCGCCGCCTCGCCCCGCGCGTTGGCCAGCGCCAACAGCTCCGTGCGGTACTCCTGCCCGCGCTCCGCATAGCCGTTGACCGACCAATCGAAATTGTCGATCTCTTCCTGCGACAGTTCCCGCATGGCCTTTGCGGGCCGACCGCCCCACAATTCACCCGCTTTGACGGTCTTGCCCGGCGTCAGCATCGCGCCGCCGGCCAGCATGCCGTGGGTCTCTATCGTGCACTGATCCAGAACGATCGACCCCATGCCGACGAACGCCTTGTCCTGAATATTGCAGGCGTGCAGCAGGGCCATATGACCGATGGTGATATCGTTGCCGATATAGGTGCCCTGGAACTTGGAATGGACGTGAATGACCGAGCCGTCCTGAATGTTCACCCGTTCGCCGATGCGGATGGGATTGTCATCGCCCCGGATGACCGTGTTGAACCAGACGGAGGACCCGGCGCCGATCTCGACGTCACCGATGACGCTGGCCCCTGGCGCAATGAACACATCATCGGCAATTTTCGGCCATTTGCCCTTGTACGGCAGGATATAGCCCTGAAACTGGGTCATGAAAGCGTTCCTCTAAATTTATCGGTCAGGTCAGTCCAGCGGTTTCGTCGAGGCCGAGCATCAGGTTGAGGCATTGAACCGCCTGGCCGGACGCACCTTTGCCGAGATTGTCCAGTTGCGCGGCCAGGATGACCTGTTTGGTGTCGTCGTTCGAGAACACGAATAGCCGCAACCGGTTGGTATCGTTCAGTTCTTCCGGGTCGAGCAACGCCGCGCGGTCATTTGTTTCCGCCGCGTCGGCGACCGACACGAATTCGCATCCCTCATACCAGGCCTGCAGGATATCCCGTATCTCGCTCCCCGTCGGCAGCGACGGCAGGCTCCACAGCTGCAGGGGCACCTGCACCACCATTCCCTGGCGGAACCGGCCAACGCTGGGGCTGAACAGCGGCGGATGCTCAAGCGCGCTGTATTCCTGCATTTCCGGCACATGCTTGTGCGCCAGAGTCAGGCCGTAGCCGAACCAGGCGCTGTCGATCGCGTTTTCGGCCTCCCCGTTCTCCATCCGCGCGATCAGCCCCTTGCCGCCGCCCGAATAGCCGGACACAGCATTCACGGTAACCGGAAAGTTCACCGGCACAATGCCCGTATCCACCATCGGCCGGATCAGCGCGATGGCACCGGTCGGATAACATCCCGGATTAGCGACACGCGCCGCGCCGCGGACCTCATCGGCCTGTTCCGGCGTCATTTCCGGAAAACCGTAGATCCAGCCATCCTCAACCCGGTGCGCGGTAGAGGCGTCGATCACCCGGGTATCGTTGCTGCCGATCATCGACACAGCCTGCCGCGCGGCATCGTCCGGCAGGCATAGAATGGCGACATCTGCGTCGTTCAGCGCCTCGCGCCGGGCATCGGCATCCTTGCGCCTGTCGCCCGGCAGATGGATGAGATCCAGTTCCGCCCGGCCCTCCAGCCGTTCTCGAATCTGAAGGCCGGTTGTGCCTTCCTCGCCGTCTATAAAAATCGTGTGTGCCATGGCGCTATTCTCATTTGCCAGATTAATGCGCGCAACCGCGTCGCCGCAAAGAAAAAGGGCGCCCCCGGAGGGACGCCCATGGAAGTCTGAATTGGCTGTCCCAGCCTTATCGTTTTGAGAACTGGAAGGAACGGCGCGCCTTGCGTTTGCCGTATTTCTTGCGTTCCACCGCGCGCGAGTCTCGGGTCAGGAAACCGCCCTGCTTCAAGGTCGGGCGCAGGCCCGGCTCGAAATAGGTCAGCGCCTTGGAAATGCCGTGGCGAACCGCGCCGGCCTGGCCGGAGAGGCCGCCGCCGGACACCGTGCACCACACGTCGTACTGGGTCGAGCGGTCGACGGCCGCCATAGGCTGACCGATGATCATCTGCAGCACCGGCCGCGCGAAATATTCGGGGCCGTCCTTGCCGTTTACCGTGAGACGGCCGCTGCCGGGCTTGATCCAGACGCGGGCGACGGCGTTTTTACGCTTGCCGGTCGCGTAGGCACGGCCCTGTGCATCGAGCTTCGGCTCGGCCGGAGCCGAAGCAGGCTCAGGAGTCACGGGCGTCGTCGCCGCAGGGGCGTCAACAGCCGGCGCTGCCGCTGCTTCTTCTACAGGTGCCGCCGCCGCTTCTTCCGCTGCCGCCGCTTCGGCCTGTGCTTCCTTCAGGGCTTCGCCGAGAGCGCCGCCGGTGTTTTCGTCCTGGTCCGCCATACTCAGGCGCTCCTCTTGTTCTTGGAGTTCATCGCCGCGACATCCAGAACTTCCGGGTTCTGGGCAGCGTGATCGTGTTCCGGTCCGGCAAATACGCGCAGCTTGGTCAACTGCTGGCGGCCGAGCTTGGTTTTCGGCAGCATGCGTTCGACCGCTTTCATCACGATCCTGTCGGCCTTGCCGTCGGCAATCAGTTTCTCCGGTGTGACGGATTTGATACCGCCCGGATACCCGGTGTGATGATAATAGACCTTGTCTGTTGTCTTAGTGCCGGTCATCGCGACTTTCGCCGCATTTATGACGATAATGCCATCGCCGCAATCGACATGAGGCGTGAAGATCGGTTTGTGCTTGCCACGGAGGATTTTGGCGCAAATGGAGGCCATCCGGCCGAGAACGAGGTTCTCGGCATCGATGAGGTACCATTTGGTTTCGATATCCGCCGCTTTCGCGGAAATGGTTTTCATAGCAATCGGTCCAAAATAACTGGCACCCGCATTTCCCGGGCGCGAAGGAGGCGGAATATGACAGGATTCCAATCAGTGTCAACGGGATTCAACTACAAAAAACACAACGTTTTCAGTGAGATGTGAAATAGGTATTATATTACCTCACCCCTATTCGCCTTGAAATGTTTGTCATTGACGCGAAAGCCTGGATCAGAGCGTCACGACGTTCCTTTACGTGCCGATCGTGCTTTCAATTATACGCCGATGCGTCCGCCGCTTGATGGTTCACGTTTCCCCAACAACGACAAACTGAAGAGAGAAAACACCATGCGCCCACCCCATGCTTAACCAGGTTACAATGGTGTGATAACATGGATTTCAGCGGGGTACTTGCGGCCCTGTTTTGGAAAAAAGCGGCCCTTCTTTTGGAAAAAAGCAGTCCTTCCAGGTCGGACTGAACCGAGAATCCAAAATGATATTTAGTATATTTTCCATCACATTAAAGGGCAATACCTGAATGGATACCGTAACAGACGACGACATACTCCTGCGCACCGACAAAGACGGCATCGCGACACTTACGCTCAATCGTCCCGATGCCAGAAACGCCCTGTCGACCGGCCTGATGGCGGCGCTTCAAACCGAACTGGACCGCATCTCCGCCGACACCGCGGTTCGGGTGGTCGTCATCGACGCCAACGGCCCCGCGTTCTGCGCCGGCCACGACCTGCGCGAAGTGCGCGCGGCGCCGCAACGCGAGGCGTACGAATATTTGTTCGCGCAATGCTCGAAGCTAATGCTCTCCATTACACGGCTGCCGCAGCCCGTCATAGCCAAGGTGCATGCCACGGCAACGGCGGCTGGTTGCCAGCTTGTTTCGGCCTGCGACCTCGCCATCGCCGCCGATACTTCAAAATTCGCGACTCCGGGGGTGAATATCGGTCTTTTCTGCTCCACGCCAATGGTCGCCGTCAGCCGCAATGTTGGCCGGAAACGAATGATGGAGATGCTGCTGACCGGAGAGATGATGGATGCCGAAGCGGCCGCGGACGCCGGGTTGATCAATCGTGCATGCCCCGCAGCCGAACTGGACGATGCGGTCTCGGATCTGTGCGCGACGATTGCCTCCAAATCTCCGCTGACACTGAAAATCGGCAAGGAAGCGTTCTACCGGCAACTCGAAATGCCGCTGGAAGACGCCTATACATATGCCAGCCAGGTTATGGTCACCAATATGCTTGCCCGGGATGCGGAAGAAGGGATCGATGCGTTCCTGGAAAAACGCTCGCCGGAGTGGCGCGGAGAATGACGAAATGACGGCCAGGGTACCCGAAATCGACATCGCGCCGCTGATAGACGGTTCTGCCACGGGGAAACAGTCCGTTGCGCGGGCAATAGAAGCCGCCTGTACCGATACCGGCTTTTTTACGGTCGTCGGACACGGGATCGATGCCGATCTTCTGTCCCGGACGCGAAAAGCGGCCGAATCCTTCTTCGCCGCGCCCGAGAGTGTAAAAATCAAGGTATTGCGACCGCCTCAAAAGATATCGCGCGGATGGAATCCGCCGGAGGACCGCTCTCTTGCCTATACGCTGGGCGAAAAAACGCCCCCCGACCTGCAGGAAGCCTGGGCCATGGGGCCGCCTGGAAAGGCCGGCGGCCCCTATTACGACGAAGGTGCCGGAACGACGTTTTTCCACCCCAACAAATGGCCGGACGTACCGGAATTCAGAGAAATCCTGGAAAGTTATTTTGCCGCAATGACGGGGCTGTCGCATCACATGCTACGCGGTTTCGCTCTCGCGCTCGGATTACCGGAGGATTTCTTCGCCAGTCAGACCGACCGCCCATGCAGCAATATCCGCCTTGTAAGGTATCCGGCGCAGGAAAAACGCCCCCTGCCCGGCCAGCTTCGCGCCGGCGCACACAGCGATTACGGCAGTTTCACGTTCGTCAAGGGAGACAATGTGCCAGGCGGTCTGCAGGTCAGCAACGGCAAAGGTGGCTGGCACGACGTTGAAGCTCCGGAGAACGGTTTCGTGTGCAATATCGGAGACGCTATGCAGCTATGGACGGGCGGACGTTTCCGCTCGACCCTGCATCGTGTCGTCAATCCGCCGCCCGACGCGGCAAAGCGGGACCGGATTTCGCTGGTCTACTTCCATTTGCCCAATCACGATGCCGTTCTGGGCGGTATCGGAGACGATACTGATACGAATGATGCGCCCAGTTTCGCCGAGCAATACTTCGGCAAACTGATGAAAGCCGCCAAATCGGGCGACAGCGGCAGTTCCGCCACCGCGGCCGACCTTGTCGCGGGAGGCGCCGCGGAATGAATGACCTGATCTATCCCGACGCGCTGATCCGGCGCGTACTGGACGAAACCTCGACGATCGCCATGGTCGGCGCGTCGGCCAACTGGGTGCGCCCCAGCAATTTCGCGATGAAATATCTGCAACAGAAGGGATACCGCGTCGTTCCGGTCAATCCCGGCAGCGCAGGCATTGAGATTCACGGCCAACCCTGCTACGCCGGCCTCGCCGACGTGCCGGGCCCTTTCGAAATGGTCGATATATTCCGTCGGTCCGAAGATGCCGGTGGAATCGTCGATGAGGCGATTTCGCTTAAAGACGCCAAGGGAATACGAACCATCTGGATGCAGCTTGGCGTGATAGACCCGGATGCCGCCGCACGGGCGGAGGCCGCCGGGCTGACGATCATCATGGACCGCTGCCCGAAAATCGAATACGGACGCCTCAACCACGAGCTTTCCTGGTCGGGCATCAATTCCGGCGTGATTTCCTCCAAGCGCCCCCGGCTGGCGCGGTAGTGCT
Organism: Alphaproteobacteria bacterium; assembly: GCA_038146925.1. GTDB lineage: Bacteria > Pseudomonadota > Alphaproteobacteria > MPNO01 > UBA830 > UBA830. The sequence continues at coordinate 1,182,703 of JAYQSP010000011.1, read as the reverse complement.
CTTAAGTGACTGAATCAGAAAAGAAACCCTCCTTCGGATTCGAGACCCGCGCGATCCACGCAGGCGCCGCGCCGGATGCCGCGACAGGCGCGCGCAACACGCCGATTCATCATTCGACGTCCTATGTGTTCGACGATGTCGACCATGCGGCGTCGCTGTTCAATCTGCAGAGTTTCGGCTTCATCTATTCACGCCTGACGAACCCCACCGTCGCGGTGCTGGAAGAACGGATCGCCAATCTGGAGGGCGGCCGCGCCGCCTGCGCGGCCGGATCCGGTCATGCGGCACAGTTCCTGGCGTTTTTCACGCTGCTGGAGCCGGGCGATCACTTCGTTGCCTCGCGCAATCTCTACGGCGGATCGATCACGCAGTTCGGTGTCAGCTTCAAAAAACTCGGCTGGCACTGTGATTTCGCCGATCCCCTGAATCCGGAGACGTTCCGCGCCGCCCTGAAAGCCAATTCCAAGGCCATTTTCATCGAATCCGTGTCGAACCCGTCCAGCGTCATCGGCGATATCGAGGCAATCGCCGCCATCGCGCATGAAGCCGGCATTCCGCTGATCGTCGATAACACGATGGCGACGCCGTATTTGTTCAACCCCATCGATCACGGGGCCGATATCGTCATCCATTCGACCACCAAGTATCTTAACGGACACGGTAATTCCATGGGCGGCGCGATCGTGGAATCCGGAAAATTCGACTGGGCCCAGAACGACAAGTTTCCGTCCATGACCACGCCGGACGAAGCCTATCACGGGCTGACGTTTTACGAGACCTTCGGCGATTTCGGCTTCACCATGCGCGTTCGCGCCGTAGCGCTGCGCGATTTCGGGCCCTCGCTGTCGCCAACCAATGCGTTCATGACCCTGACCGGAATTGAGACCCTGCCGCTGCGGATGGAACGGCATGTCGCTAACGCGGAAGCGGTCGCCAGCTGGCTGGAAGATCATCCCGCCGTGGCCTGGGTGTCGTATGCAGGCCTACGATCCAGCGATTCATTCAAGAATAAAATTACCTATTTACCAAAAGGTTGTGGGTCTGTCTTCACATTCGGTTTGAAGGGTGGATTCGATGCCGGTACGCGACTGGTCGAAGGCTGCACGCTGCTCTCCCATCTCGCCAATGTCGGCGATACGCGCAGCCTGATTCTGCATCCCGCTTCCACCACGCATCGGCAATTGACCGAAGAGCAGCAGATTGCCGCCGGCGCGGGACCGGACGTCGTGCGAATATCCGTGGGGATCGAAACGGTCGACGACATCATTGCCGACCTCGATCAGGCTCTGTCATCGGCAAAATGACCGGGCCTTAGCCGATCACGTTCGACACCTCCACGAGGTTTCCATCGGGATCGCGAAAATAGACCGATTCCAGCGTACCCGCCGCCCCCAACCTGGTCACTGGCCCCTCTTCCACCAAAACACCACACGCCTGCAGGTGCCGGACAACTTCCGGGACCGGTGTTTCACATATGAGACAGAAATCCTCGGAACCCGGAACAATGTTTCGAGCCTTTGGCGTCACGTCGGTGGAGGTGTCGTGAATGTTGAATTTCTGGTCGCCGAATTGCATCGCATGCAGCCCGTGGCCGAATTCGACATGCTCCATGCCCAGCACCGTCGAATAGAACTTGATGGTCGCTCGCAGGTCGCTGGCGGTTATGACCAGATGGTCAAGGCTTTTTATCCTGATCGTCATGGCGTTGTTCAGGCCACCGGACCGGCGACCGGCTCCTCGACAGTTGAACTATGTTCACCCGCTTTCGGCAAACAGGCAGCGAAACAGATAATAACGCCGGCCAGCATCGCCATGCCGGCAAAAACCCACCAGAAACCGCCCGTCGCATCGTATATGCCGCCGGTCAGCGGAATGGCCAGAGAGCTCACTCCGAGGCCGAGGACGAATTTCGCGCCGTAGGCGCTGGCGCGCCAGTCTGTGGGACAATAGCGGGCCACAAGACTGTTTTCGGTGGGTAGGGAAGCCGTAATGAGGAACATCACGGCGCCCGCAGCTCCGACGAGCGGCAATCCCGACAGGATGCCCGCCAACAGGGCGACAGGGATCATCACGACGTAAACCGCAGGATAAACGAGCGTGAGTCTGTATCGGTCGGCCAGCCAACCGCCGGCCAGTTGCCCCAGCGCCCCGATGGCAAGCGCCAGCGACGCCAGACCGCCCGCTCCGATCAATCCGGCCGCTTCCACAACGCCCGGCGCACGGACGGCGAAAATCTTGGGCATGCCGATTGTCGTCGCCTGCGCCAACAAACCGACGCACAGGACGGTGACGGACAAAATCGCCAATCCGCGGATCGCCTGAGCACGGGAAACCGCGACGTCGCCCACTTTTTCGTCTTTTGCCTGACGGGGTGTCTTGGTTTTGATCACGAACAGGAAGGCAATGCCAGTGAGCAGGATCACGGTGCCTGGTACGATAAACGCATAGCGCCAGCCGAAAGCCGCCGTCAGCGCGCCGGCCAGCAAGGGCGTCGCTGCTATCCCGGCCGTCCCGAAGACACCGTTGACACCGAGAGCCTTCCCCCGGGACCGGGCATTTGCGACCACCCAGGCGGTGCCCACGGGATGATAAATCGACGAAAACAGGCCGATCGCGCCGAGAGCGACGGCAATCCCCAACGGGCCGGATGCGAAACCGGCCGCAATACCCGCCGCTCCGGTCCCGATGAAAAAGACCGCCAGCATCCCCGGCGCGGACCATTTGTCGCCGAGCCAGCCGGCCGGCAGCGCAGCCACGCCATACAGCACGAACCCTGCAAAAGACAGCGACAGCAGTTCGCCGAACGTCATGCCGAACGCCGCCTCCAGCGCGATGACGACGGTCGGATACACAAGCATCATCATATGGCTGTAAAAATGCGCGACATTGGCGAAAAGCAGCGCGTTACCGCCGCCTGTGTCAGGTGAAGTTGCTCTCATGCCGCCGTTCCGGGAATGCAATGCCAGTTTACCGGCCGTGCCACGCGCCCGCACGGGAAATATTTGCTCTTAATATCAATCATTTGAAAGAATTTTGGCGCCCAAATGTTGCCCCATTTACGCCAAATTCATGCCATAGTCGATTGTCAGCATGTCACCATGCAGCCAACAATTCAGCCATACGCTATGAACGAACGCGTCCCGCCCCGTGACCTGCCGGCCACGCCCGACGAAATCGATCTCGACCGTCTGGTCGCGGATCCGGACTATCGCCGGGCCGTGAAGGATTTGCTGCGCCGCTGGGGTATCCGCGGCGACGGGCGGGCCGGCCGACACTAGACGCCTAACGCGCGGTCTCCCCGGCAATCCACTCGAGAAACGCCGGATTTCCGCTCTCTATGGGCATCGCAACAACGCATGGACAGTCGTAGGAATGCAGCGCGATAACGCGTTTCGTCAACGCATCGACATTTTCGACCGTTGTTTTGGCGATCAGCACGGTTTCGGCGCCTTCCCGGATATCTCCCTCCCACCGGAAAATCGACGTCATGGGGCCCAGAATATTCGCACAGGCCGCCAATCGTTCTTCCACCAGCGCACGTCCGATTTTTCGGGCTTCTTCGGGGCCATCGGTGGTGATGTAGACCAGTCGCGCATCCGATATCGTCACGGGAGCCATAGCGCCTCTTTCTGCCATACCGGCGGAACGGTCAGGCGTCCGCCGACCGCCCTCTCGGCTGTTTCACCTTCGTTCAGATCGACATATTGCCATGCGGTGCGCCATTCCTCCGGTATAGCATAGGGAGGCAGGACCTGTTCATCCGGTTCGAACCCGAAGCGACCGTAATAGGCGGGATCCCCGAGCACCACTACGCGCTGTATGCCCCGGGATCGCAGGCGCCTGAAGCCCTCTTCCACGAGAACACTGCCGACGCCGCGTCGCTGATATTCTGGATCTACAGCAAGCGGCGCGAGCAGCGCGACCGTAACGTCGGCACCTGCAATCCGGCAGACTGTATATGCCACGTGGCCGATCAGGCGCCCCCCTTCCATCGCCGCCAGAGACAGAACATCGTTTTCGCCGTTAAGTAGCTGCCGCACTACCGGTAACAGATCTTCGCCGGGGAACGCCACGGGGTATAGCGTCTCGATCAATGGGAGATCGTCGGAGTCTGTCTCCCGGATGTTCATGTCGGCTCCAAGCATCGGATTTCGGTCAGTTGTCTCGGCACTTCGGTACAGAAAGTTTACCGGGTCGGCCAGAACCTTGCACGGCATGCCGTGCAGGGCCTAATATTTCGGCGCGAATTTATAATGGGAGCAGTCTCCATGGCGCTCAGCCCCGAATTGCAAAGACTTATCGATGTTTCTGCGCCGCTCTGGGCGGGCGAGGCAGAGGTCGTCCGGACATACTGGACGTCGCCGGTACGTACGCTCGAAACGGATCTGTTGTGGATACGGCGCCAGTGTTCCAAGGAATTTAACGGATCCGGCATCGGGGAATACAAGAACATGGGCGTGTTCATGGGGCCGCTTATGGAACTTCAGTAGGTTTTCCCCAAGATCGACACCGGCGAAGACGACAGCGTATCGCGCCACTACGTGCTCGACGTGTTGGACACGATGAAGGACGAATACGAGCATTTCTGCCTGTTTTCGGACGTCTACGTCCGGATCAAACCCGACGACGTCCCAACCTTGAATCCCCACAGGCTGGAGACCTGGGACCAAGACGTCGCACTGACCCAGCTGCGCCATGACAATATCGCCGATCACGGCAAACTGGGCATCCGCGCCTGCCGGTTTACCGAAGGCGGGTATTGTACGCTGTTCCGCGAAGGCATGCGGGCAGCAGATATCGGCGGTGAATTCGATACCGCCAACAAGCTGATAGCCGCCGCCTGCAAGGAGATTTACGAAGACGAATTCGGCCACATGCTGGAGGGAATCGCCGGCCTCGACCGCGAGGGATGGTCGGCGGAGGATTTCAGCCAGATGGAAAACCTGGTCGTCGAACAGTTGCAGCACAGAATCCGCATGCGGAACGCCGAATTTTCCCTTCCCCTGACGGAAGAACGGGTACAGGAAATCCTGCAGGGCGAAATCGACCCGGAACCATTCGATTATGAGGCCGCGGAAGCGCATCTGATGGCACACGCAGCCGAGTAAACCCCGGCTGCCAACCCGCCAATTTCAAAAAAAATAGCGGGCCTCGGGCCAGACCGGTTTCAGACGTGCCCGTCCCAGAGTGGAAACGTGTGATCTATCTGTGACATTTTCTTCCTGTCGCCCGGCTAAAGGTAGAAAAGCGATATAGTTGCCTCCGACTGCAGATCCGGCAGCAGTCGACAAAGGGGGCTTTTTGAGGAAGACCGGGTAATGAAATTTTCGAAATTTTCGGTTCTGTTTCTGTCGGCCAGTATTATCCTAGCGCCGATGGCTGCGGCAGGCGCAGAACAATATGCATCAGCCAACGGGCCACTTTCGGTATCCGACGATGCCGCCGTCAGGATCGTGGCCGCGATGGAGGAACCGCTGCAGGCCTCACCCAACAGACAGGACGGCGACACCGCAAAACGCAGGATCAAACCGGAACCTTTCGCACTGATCGCCTTCGGCGTAACCTTGCTTGCAGCGCCCGTTTCACTGGGCGGAGGGTTTAGCCGTTAAGCGTGGTGGGCGGAACCCACCCGCCACGACGGAAAACAAACTGGCCGTGAATGTGTCTTTCGGAGCCCGCTCCCGACGAGGAAACAGCGGCCTGCCATTTAACGGCTGACGAGGCTTTTGTTCGTCTGCCGGGCTTTCTGACCCGGGCCTCCGAATGCTACATGTATCCTCCATGGCAGACGCTCCCCTTCCCGGTCGCCCGCAGAATTCGCCCCTTTTACCCATATCGCTGCTGTTTCTGATCGGCGCGCTCTGGGGCGGTTTCTTCGTTCTTATCAAGATCGCCGTCACGGACGGTGTTCGCCCGGTCAGTTATTTGTTCTGGTTTACATTTCTGAGTGGCCTGTGGCTGTTTGCGGCAGCGACGCTGCGGGGCCTGAGACCGCGATACGCGCGCGACCATTGGCCGTATTATCTGCGTTTGGGACTGGTACGGTTCACGCTGGCCAACATGATCCTGTACACCGTACAGGGTAAGCTGCCGGTGGGTCTCATGGCAGTGATCATGAGCTTCGTGCCGATATTCACCTACTCGATCAGCCTGGTCATCCGCATAGAGAAGTTTTTCTGGATACGGACGGCGGGCATCGTGCTCGGTTTTGCCGGGGCGCTCCTGATCGTGGTGCCGAAATCGAGCCTGCCCGACCCCACGCTCGCCGTTTGGGTCCTGATCGGCTTCGGCGCCCCGCTCCTGCATGCCATCGCCTACGTCACATTGTCGGAAAAATCACGGCCCGCAAATGTGGACTCCCTGACTTTGTCGAGCGGCACCTTGCTGGCGGCGGCACTGTTTGCGCTTCCCCTTGCGCTGGCGCTGGGTGAATTTCAGGTACCGGGTTGGCCGCCAACGCGCGGAGAAACCGCCCTGCTCGCCCATTCGGTCCTCGCCGCCATCAATTTCTACGCCATTTTCGAACTGATCCGCATCGCCGGACCAACCTACATGACCCAGGCCAATTTTCTGTCAGTCGGGTTCGGGGTGGTTTTCGGCCTCGTCCTGTTCGGTGAAAGCCACACACCGCTGGTGTGGACAGCGATCGGGCTCATGCTGCTGGGCGTTGCGCTGGTGAACTGGAAACGCTGATTACCGCATCGCAGCCTGATTGCATTTCGATTTCCCTGCCATAGCCATGTGAAGGCGAATTGTTTCTGAATGTGACGGAAATTTTTACGTTCAGGGTTAATTTCCCCCTCTGAACCGAGCTAACTAAATGAAATTAAACGCTTTCGAATTCTGGCACGGATTTTGCTTTTCCTATCCCGGTAATTTGGTTGCACCAGTCGAGAGTAAATTGTCATGTATCGTTCAGCTTCCCTTGTTCGCGCCGTTTCCCTGGCCGCCGCCATCGGCATCGCGTTGACGGCAGCCCCCCTCACCGCCAATGCCGCCGGCAACTCGCAAACCGTTCAGGAATGCGTCCGCGATATCGCGATGATGGAACGGGCAGCCGCCCGGAAGCACAAAGGCCTGGAACGCCGTGTGATCATCGCCAATCTGGGCAAAATCAAGATTGCCTGCATGGACGGCAAGATCGAGCAGGCCTATTCAGCCGCCGCGAAGTTCCGTGACGCGCCGCAGCAGGCGGAGGACCGCAACTAACACCCCTTACCACCCCTCCTGAATTATTCGGCGACCCTTGAGGTCGCCGTTTTTTCTCACGTCAGTCCGCGATCCGCCATCGCTGCCGCACGTTCTTCGTCGGACATAAAGGGCAGATGGTGATCCTCCTTGGAAAATGCGGGCGCATCGTCGTACAGACATACCCAGGACCTGCAATGATCGTCCGTTGCGTATAGCTCGCCGGTGGCGGTGCCGATGACCAGCATCATCCCGCCATACCAGAGGTGCATGCTCATCGCCTCGAACGCCCCGATCACGGGATTGGGAAAACCGGCGTTGGGTTCAGTCCAGTTGTCGCCCTGATCGATTGACCGCAGGATCGTCGAATCCGCGATTCCGTCCTTGAACCATTCGGTGGGATTCAGTCGCGACCCCGCCATCAGAACGGTCTTGTGGTCGGCGGGATAGAGATACAGAAACTCCGGATATCCCATTCTGAGACCGCGATGATGTACGTTTTGGAAGGATTCGCCGCCATTGCGGGTCCGGTACAGGCCCTCGCCGGTCGCCAGATACATCAGGTCCGGCTCGGTGGGATGGATCAGCAGCCTGTGCACTTCCTTCCAGTGCCGGTCGTCCGGACCGGCGTAGGCATCTAGCTCCACGAAAGTCGCCCCGTCATCGGTGGTTTTCAGCAGCGCGCCCTGCTCCACCAGAACGAAATAGGTGTCCGGATCGGCAGGATGGAACACCACCCCTTTGACGTGAGGATGGTGCGGCGGCGGGATAAAGGCCCAATTGTCGGCCCCCGGCACATCCTGCAGGGCGCTCACCTCCGCCCAGTTTTCGCCCAGATCGTCGCTGCGATAAAGCGCTGCCGGCGAAGTCCCGGCAAACAGGGTTACCCGGTCTTCGACAACGCGCGAAGAAAGCGAATAGATATGCGGCCGGTCGATCCCGTTCCCGAGCTGACGCCATTCCCCCTCTCCGCCGTTCTCCGATACCCACAATCCGCCACCATGATGACATCCGGCAAACAGTTTTCCCGACCCGCCGTCGTGAAGAAGCGAACCGACATGCAGATGGTCCAGCGCCCGCGCCGTTTCGACCCACGGTTTACCGCGAAGCTGGCGGTCCAGCGTCACCACGCCCTCGATCGTGCCTGCATGGATACGGGTGACGGTACCGGTACCGAAGAAAACATTCTGACCGTTGGAGGACAGATAAGTGATGTTGTCCGTCATCGAAGCGCTACAGGGTAGCCCGGCTGTCATCATAGCAACTTGGAATCGCGCGCGCGACGCGCGGAGATCGTGCAGGCAAACCGACTTCTTCGAATTGACAACCGGCCGGTCTCCCCGACACACTCGTGCACGTATTTGACGGGGAGGGAAAAATGCAGGGACATCAGGACCGGATACTGACCACTCATGTCGGCAGCCTGCCGCGCACGACACAGGTGCTCAACGCAATGAAGGCCAAGCTGAGCGGCGGCGAATTCAGTGAAGAAGCCTATCAGACGGAGATCGCCAGGGGCGTAAAGGATATCGTCAAGAAGCAGGCCGATCTCGGAATCGATGTGGTCGCAGACGGCGAAATGTCGAAATCCGGCTTCTTCACCTATATCGAAGAACGCATGAACGGCTTCGAAGCCCGCAAGGACGAGAAGTTCAAGATGTTCGAAGCGGAAATCGAGGCGTTCCCCGAATACTACGAGGATTACTTCGCGCGGGCGATGCTCGGCGGCACGGTGGTCCCGATGTTCCCGATGTGTTGCGTCGGCCCGGTATCCTACAAAGGTCACGATCTCCTGCAGCGCGATATCGACAATCTTAAAGTCGCGCTCGACGGCGTCGATGTCGAAGGCGCATTCATCCCCGCCACGGCGCCCGCCGGAGTGGGCTACAACGACTATTACAATACAGAAGAAGAGTTCGCCGAAGCGGTCGCCGAAGCGCTGCGGGAGGAATACGAGGCGATCGTCGATGCCGGGTTCCTGCTGCAGATCGACGATCCGTTCCTGTGCGACATCCTGGTCGATCCGGAACTCAACGAAAAGGAAATGGACAAAAAAGCCAATACCTATGTCGAGGCCATCAACCACAGTACGCGCAATATTCCGGAAGAGAAAATCCGCTTCCACACCTGCTACGGCATTAACGAAGGTCCCCGCATTCACGAAGCGCCGGGCGGCCAGGTCGCGAAATACATGCTGAACATCAAGGCAGGCGGATACTCCTTTGAAGCAGCCAACCCGCGCCACGAACACGACTATCACATTTGGGAGGATTTCAAGCTGCCGGAAGGCCGCGCCGTCATTCCGGGCGTCATCACCCACGCCAGCAACATTGTCGAGCATCCGGAACTGATTGCCGAGCGGCTGGTGCGATACGCAAAATTGGTGGGACGCGAAAATGTCCTGGCGGGCGGCGATTGCGGGTTTTCGTCGCAGGCGTGCTATCACACGGAAGTTCATCCGAAGGTGATCTGGGCCAAATTCGAGGCCATGGCGGAAGGCGCACGGCTGGCGACGGAACAGCTCTGGTAATGCCCCATTCGATTCCCCGTTCGGGTCTTTTCTCGCGAGGATCACCCGCTATGATGGCCGCAATTCGATGCCGCAAAGGCACGGAAACGTTAGAGTTCGAATAAAGGCTTCACAATGAGTCGTACCATCGCGGTCGTCGGATCGGGTCCCGGCGGGATGTATGCCGTACAGGGATTGCTGGACAAACTTCCCGACTGCCGGGTCGACGTGATCGAGCGCCTGCCCTCGCCCTTCGGCCTCATCCGCGGCGGCGTTGCGCCGGATCATCAGAAAACCAAACGCGTCTCCAAGGCCTACGAACGTACGCTGTCGGACGAACGGGTGCGGTATCTCGGAAATGTCGAAGTCGGCCGCGACGTATCCGTGCCCGAACTGCTGGGCATGTACGATGCCGTCGTACTGGCTTACGGCGCGCCGCACGACAATCGTCTGGGCGTAGCGGGCGAAGATCTGCCCAACGTGTTCGGTTCGAATGCTTTCGTCGGCTGGTACAACGGTCACCCCGATTTCAAAGACCTCAATCCGGACCTGGACGTGGATTCCGCCGTCATTATCGGCGTCGGCAACGTGGCCCTCGACGTGGCGCGCGTACTTGCCAAGACCAAGAAGGAAATGTCCATAACCGACCTCGTGCCCTATGCGGCAGAGGCTACCCAGGCGTCGCCGGTGAAGGACGTCTACATGCTGGGTCGGCGCGGCCCGGTCGAAGCGGCCTTCACGAATGTGGAACTCCGCGAAATGGGCGAGCTGGAAAACGCGGCGCCGGTGATGAACCCGGATCATCTGCCGGGCAAGATCGTCGCCGACTACATGTCGGACCGCGACCTGCGGCTGCGCGAAAAAAACGTAGAAACCATGCGGTCGTTCCTCGACGTCAGCCCGGAAGGCAAGGACAAGCGTGTCCATTTCGGTTTCTTCCTGTCGCCGGTCGAAATTCTCGGCGAAAACCGGGTTGAAGGCGTACGTTGCGAACGCACCACCGTAGACGCCAACGGCAAGGTGCAGGGCACCGGAGAGATGGTCGACATTCCGGCGCAGATCGTCATCACGTGTATCGGCTCTCGCGCATTTCCGATCGACAACCTGCCCTTCAACGACGACTGGGGCATTGTCGAGAACGAAGACGGCAAGGTTTCGGATCGCCTTTATGCGGTCGGCTGGCTGAAGCGCGGCGCCTCGGGCACCATCGGCACCAACAAGAACGATTCCCTGGAAGTGGTCGACAAGCTGATCGCCGAACTTGATGGGGCGGAGCGCGACGGCTGCAAGTCGCTGGACGTACACCTTTCGGAAAAAGGCGTACGCGTCGTTTCCTTCGAGGAATGGCAAATCATCGACCGCCTGGAGATCGAGGCCGCACCGGAAGGCGCCCCACGCAAGAAGTTCATCACGCCGGATGAAATGATCGCGGCCCTGGTGGCGGCGCAGTCGGACGGCTGAGGTCCGGGCTACCCGCTCAACCGTTTCAGCAGCTTCAGAAACGTCTCGCGCTCGGCGGCGGAGAGCGGGTCCAGGGTCTGGTCTGTAATTGCGGTGCCACGCTCGCTAAGATCCCGTACCAGTTTGCGACCGTCCTTGGACAGCGTCAGCATCAGCCGGCGGCGGTCGACGTCGTCCGGCCGGCGTTCGATCAGTCCCCGAGCGGTGAGGCGCTTGATCACACCCTGCATGGTCGCTGCGTCCATCGCCGTCAGGCGCCCCAGCAGGTTCTGCGACGTCTCGCCGACATCCGCCAGTTTCATCAACGCGGCAAATTGCAGCGGCGTCAGCTGATCGTCACCGATCGTCGCCTGGAAAATGGCGGTATGACGCTGATGGGCGCGACGCAGCAGATGGCCGGCCTGGTCTTCGAGGACGTACTCCGGACGCTCGTCTTTCTGAGCGCGGGACGTTTGTTCGGCGCTGTCAGCCGCCTGTAGGGCCATCGGCCATTTCCTGAATTGTTCGTACACAAACGATGAAGGAGGCCCGGAGTCCTGTCAAGAACCGCTATACGATCCCATCGTCTTTCAGACGGGATATCGCCTCCGAATCCAGCCCGAGCAGACCCTGGAGCACGTCTTCGTTATGTTGACCGAGCGTCGGCGGGGCCCGGTCGTAGGAAATCGGCGACTCCGACAACCGGATGGGATTGGCGACCGTCGGCAGTGTGCCCGCTTGCGGGTGATCGACTTCCTGTCGGTCGCCACGCGCCTGAATATGCGGATCGGCGAACACCTGTTCCAGATTGTTGATCGGCCCGCAGGGCACGCCGACCTTCTCCAGTTCCTCGAGCCAGAAAGCGCGCGGTTTGGCGGCGATGATTTCTGTCAGGATCCGGCCCAGTTCGTCTCGGTTGCCGACACGGTTGCGGTTGGTGGCGTAGCGTTCGTCGTCCGCAAGGTCGACGCGGCCTGCAACCTCGCAGAAACGCCGGAACTGTCCGTCATTGCCGACGGCGAGAATGATGTAGTGATCGGCCGCCTTGTATGCTTCGTACGGCACGATGTTGGGGTGCGCGTTGCCCATGGTGGTGGGCGATTTTCCTGTGATGAGATAGTTCATCGCCTGGTTGGCCATCGACGCGACGGTCACGTCCAGCAGGGCCATGTCGACATGCTGGCCCCTGCCCGTCTTGTCACGATACGCGAGCGCAGACAGCGCACCGATCACGGTATAAAGCCCGGTCAGGATATCCGACAGCGCAACGCCGATCTTTTGCGGACCGCCGCCCGGTTTTGCCTCGGACTCGCCGGTTACGCTCATCAGACCGCCCATCGCCTGGATCAGGAAATCGTATCCCGCGCGCGGGCTGTACGGCCCGGTCTGACCGAATCCGGTGATCGAGCAGTACACAAGCCCCGGATTGACCTTGGACAGGCTGTCGTAATCGAGTCCGTATTTCTTCAGACCGCCGACCTTGTAGTTTTCCAGCAGCACGTCGCATTCCGCGGCCAGTTTGCGAATGATGTCCTGCCCTTCCGGTCTGGTGATATCCACCGTGACCGATTTCTTGCCCCGGTTGGCGGACAGGAAATAGGCTGCCGTATCGGTTTCGTTGCCATCGGCATCCGCCATGAAGGGCGGGCCCCATCCACGCGTGTCATCGCCGGTGCCCGGCCGTTCGATCTTGATGACCTCGGCGCCCAGATCCGCGAACGTCTGGCCGCACCATGGCCCGGCGAGAATGCGGCTCATATCGAGGACACGAAGGTGGTCGAGGGGTTTTGGATTCGTCATGGCAATTACGAGGCGAACTTCACGTGATTCACCCTCTCGCTAACCCTCCCCCCTCAAGGGGGAGGGGATTATTGTGTTCAAGTTTCCCGGCTTGGTCCCCGCGCCCCACCGGGGAGAGGGACAGAGAGAGGGGGAAAACAGAAATCAGAAAAACGCCTGAATACCCGTCTGCGCCCGGCCGAGGATCAGCGCGTGGATGTCGTGCGTTCCCTCGTAGGTGTAAATGGTCTCCATGTTCATCATGTGGCGCATCACGTGGTATTCGTCGGTAATGCCGTTACCGCCGTGAATATCGCGGGCATCGCGGCAGATATCGCGGGCCTTGCCGGTGGAGTTCCGCTTCAGCATGGAAATCAGTTCGGGTGCGCAGGACCCGTCTTCCATCATGCGGCCCATCTGCAAACAGGACTGCAGGCCGATGAAGATGTCGGTCTGCATGTCGGCCAGCTTCTTCTGCACCAGCTGGTAGGATGCCAGCGGCTTGCCGAACTGAGTGCGGTCGAGCGCATATTCCCGCGCCGCTTTCCAGCAGAACTCCGCCGCGCCCAACGCGCCCCAGGCTATGCCGTAGCGGGCGTTGTTCAGACAGCCAAACGGCCCGCCCAGGCCGCGCGCTTCCGGCAGGAAGTTTTCATCCGGCACGAACACGTTGTCCATGACGATTTCTCCGGTCGTGGAAGCGCGGAGAGAGAGCTTGTTTTTCAGCTTGGGCGTGGACAGTCCTTCCATGCCGCGTTCAAGAATAAAGCCACGGATGACGTCTTCGTCGTCCTTGGCCCAGACAACGAAAACCTGGGCGAGCGGCGAGTTGGAAATCCACATTTTGGCACCGTTGAGCTGGTATCCGCCATCGACCTTCTTGGCCCGGGTCTTCATCCCGCCCGGGTCGGAACCGTGATCGGGTTCGGTTAGACCGAACGCGCCGATCCATTCGCCGCTGGCCAGCTTAGGAAGGTATTTTTCCCGCTGTGCTTCGGTGCCGTAATTGTAGATCGGCCACATCACCAGGCTGGACTGCACTGACAGTGTCGATCGGTAGGACGAATCCACCTTCTCGATCTCACGCGCGATCAGGCCGTAGGAGACATAGGAAACGCCGGCGCATCCGTATCCGTGGATGGTCGGTCCCAACAGGCCAAGCTCACCCATTTCGGGAATGATGTCGGGATCTTCCTTTTCCTCATTATAGGCTTCGACGATCCGCGGCATCAGTTTTTCCTGGGCGTACTGACGCGCCGTTTCCTGGACCATGCGTTCCTCTTCGGTCAGCAGGCTGTCCAGCGCCATCGGGTCTTCCCAGTTGAACTTGCCCCAGACGCGCGGGGTGTGCCCGCCTGCTTCGGATGCATTGGTCGCCATCTGTCTATCCTTTCGGTCGGTATTCTTCTGTCAGTGTAATTCGTTGACGGCGATCTTAATAGCGGTCGCCGGATCGATCATGAACCATATACCATAATTGTATGTACACAAACAATATTGGGTTGGCGCAACGAAACTCCTCTGGCTATATTTTCGACAACCAAATCAGGGAGAGACCATTCAGATGCCGCATTCTCTACGCACGTTTCTTGAATCCATCGACAACCGGATGCTGCATATCCACGATCCGGTCGATCCGCTGACCCAGGTCGGCTATCTGTGCTCCGAGAGCCAGGGTCCGCTGATGTTCCACAACATGCCGGGATTCGACGACTGGCGGCTGACCGACATCCTGATCAAGGACCGCGCCGGCCAGGCAGCGGCATTCGGCCTGGATAATGCGAACGAAGTCTGCCCCTATCTCGCCGAGCAGATGGCGACCAAACGAGGCAAGTCGGTCATGGTTGACGATGGCCCGGTGAAAGAAGTCAAAATGCTGGGCAAGGACGTCGATCTCCATGCCCTGCCCATTCCGCAACACAGCCACGGCGATGGCGGACGTTATCTCGGATCCGGTATCACGATCACCAAAGATCCGGAAACCGGTATCCGCAACGAAGCCATCATCCGCATGATGCTGACCGACGATCCGCAAAAGGCAACGTTCTGGATGGCGGCGCGGCATAATTACGCGCATTACATGAAATACGTCGAAAAAGACGAGCCAATGCCGATGGCCTTCGCAATCGGCCTGCATCCCGTCTACGAGATCATGTCCAACTGGTCCGGCAAGCACGAGGATTTCGACGAACTGGAGTACGGTGCCGGCATCCTCGGCGAGGACATCGAGATGATCAAATGCGACACGATCGACCTCGAGGTTCCTGCCCATGCCGAGGTCGTCATCGAAGGTCTCGTGCATCCGAAGGACCGCGCGCCGGAAGGCCCGTTCGGCGAATTCACGACGTTTGGCGCCGGCGCAGAAGGTCCCGCCCCGGTATTCCAGATCACCGGCATCACGCACCGCAAGGACCCGATCTTCCGCCACATGCAGGCGACCTGGTTCACCGATCACCAGCCGCTGATCACGCTGCCCATGGAAGCCACCTACTACAACCGGCTCAAGGACACCCACGGCAACACCAACATCCTCGACGTGTTCGTGCCGCCCTGGGCGTCGCAGTTCATGATGATCATTCAGATGGAAGCACGTTGGGACGGCCAGGTCCGCGATACACTTTTATCGGCGCTCACCGGTCCCAATCTGCACGTAAAAATCGCCATCGCGGTTGACGAGGATGTCGATATTTACAATGCCGAAGAGGTCCTGTGGGCAATCGCCTGCCGCTGCGACCCGCAGACCATGACCCATATGCTGCCTGGCTCCCGCCTGCACCCGCTGGATATATCCATCCCGCAGGTGAAAGAGGATTACACGGTGATGCGGGTCGGCGGGAAGCTCGCGATCGACGCCACCAAGCCCGCTACATGGCGCGGTGCCGAACGCAACAAATTCGACCGCGTTCGCCCGATGGGCAAGGGCGACCCTGCAATCGACGAGTTGCTGAATCAGGTGCGGGTGAAGCGTTGAGCGCCGCCGCGACCGGTTGAAACTTCAATCCGCGATCAGCGCTTCCAGTGTTCTGACCGGCGTTCCATGCATTTTTCTCCGGCGGAAGAACAGGAAAGATTCGCTATACAGGTCTTCTATATCGGTCGGAACGTCGTCGAAACGATCTACGACGGAATCGTGCACGAAGAGAACGCATTGACGCCCGACGTATTGCAGCAGACCAGCGTGTAGCCGTACCGGCCCAGCAAGTCTGCAAGCGACTTCAGCGAAGCGCCATAATAGTCGTCGCTTTTCCACGTATGGTTTTCATCGTAAGCAATCCGGAAATCGATCGCCGGCGGGAATTTTGCATTGTATTCCGCGATAAACAGCTTCGGCCGGACGCCGTGTTCAAGCCGCGCCCTTCCAGATGGAGTATGGACGCGATGTTTATTCGGCACTTTCCGAACACGCGTCCCGAACCGGCTTCTCCCCCGCCTCTGGCGCGGGCATCCGGCCAGTCAGAGCTTAGCGAACCGCTTCGCCCTTCACCGTGATCCGTCGCATCATTCGCCGTTCGCCAGGATCGAAATCGGTCCGTGCGTGCATACTGCAACGATTGTCCCACATCAAAAGATCGCCGACCTGCCAGACATGTTCGTAGACGAACTCCGGATTTTCGCTGTGTTCGAACAATTGCTGAAGAATCCTGTCGCTTTCATCCTCTGGCAAACCTTCTATGAAGTCGGTCATCAGGCGGTTGACATATAGCGCTTTCCGCCCCGTTTCCGGATGGGTCCGGGCAACCGGATGACTGTACTGCGGCGCGTCGGGGTCGATGTTATCGCCGCGCTTAACGGGGTTACCGGCGTAATCGTAGATGTTGTGCGCCTTAAGACCGTCGAGCTTCTCGCGCAGGTCGTCGGGCAACGTTTCCCATGCGGTGTAGCAATTGGCGAACAACGTGTTCCCCCCCGTCTTCGGAATCTCCATCGCATAAAGCATCGAAGCTCGGCACGGATATTCGTAATAGCACTGGTCTGAATGAAACCACATTTCCCCGTTTTCCAGAGCCGTCTTGTAACCCGTGTCGGTCACGTTGGTGATCATCATGGTATGACGCATTTCTTCGTTGGCGTATTTGCCGGTGCGCACGTCTTCCAGATCGCCGAAATATCGGCAGAAACGGATCTGATCGTCGTTCGAGATATCCTGATTGCGGAAAACGAGGAGCAGATGCTGGTACCATGCCTGCTCAATCGCTTTCAGCGTCTCGCTGTCCAGGGGTTTCGTTAAATCAACGCCGCGGATCTCTGCGCCGCACGCATCCGATAGTGGAACAACCTCGATTTCCGCAATAGCCGTCGCCATCAGTCAACCTTTCCCGTAAAAATGCTCCGTTTCCGAATTATATTCGTGACCTCTGCCCTACGCAATTGACCGTATGACCCTGAAAAAAACGGAGACAAGTTCCGTTATCGAGACACGGTGGGGACGTGCCGCTGTTTTCGGCACGGGATTTTTCAGCCTCAGCCAGATCCCGATGATGACGCTGATTATTCCGCTTTGGGCGCTGGATATCGGCGCCACGGCGTTCTGGATCGGCATGGCCATCGCGATGCGCGCGGTACTCG
Organism: Alphaproteobacteria bacterium; assembly: GCA_038146925.1. Taxonomy (GTDB): domain Bacteria; phylum Pseudomonadota; class Alphaproteobacteria; order MPNO01; family UBA830; genus UBA830. The sequence goes on along the minus strand of JAYQSP010000011.1, from coordinate 1,165,221 downwards.
CGATGTTCTTCTCGATCCAGACCGGAGCGATCATGGACCGCCTCGGCACCCGAAGGGTCACGCTGACGCTGGGTGTCATGGCGACGCTGCTCGTCCTGCTCTATCCGCTGGTGCCCTCGGTAACCGGCGTCATCATTTTGCAGATCGTCGTCGGCTTTCTGCATCTGACGTGCTGGATAGGGGCGCAGGCATTGGTCGGACGAATGACCAAGGGCGAACCAGCACTGATGGGTCGGTTCAGTTTTCTGGCGACGCTGGGAAATTTCCTGGGACCGTTCCTGGCCGGGCTTGCCTTCCATCATCTTGGCGCCTGGGGAGCATTCGGAATGGTTTCGGTCTGGTCGCTGGCATTCGTTCTTATCACCTTCGCGGTGCCCCGCAACGTAGATGCGGGCGCGGCGGCGAAGGTGACAATGCTCGACATCCTGCCGCAATGGACACATTACGCTGCGGGATTCGGCCTGCTGCGGGTGCCGATTATCGCCTATGTTATCGTCGTTTCCGCGGTCTTAGCCGGAACCTACGCCATGCGCCATACGTTTTTCGCGGTCTACATGGAAAGCATCGACTTCGCGCGCGACGAGATCGGACTCATCATAGGCTGCATCGCGCTTGCCGGCAGTGTCGCTGGGCTGACCGTCGGCCGCCTGTCGCGCTGGATAGCACCACACTGGCTGGTGCTGATTGGCACGGTGCTCGCCACAGCGACGTTCAGCCTGGCGCCGTTCTTCACGGGATTCTGGTCCCTGACGGCGGTCGCCTGCGCCACGGGTATCTGTTCGGGGACGGCATTTCCGATGATCCTGTCGGTTCTGACACGCGGCGCCGGCACAGAACAGCAGGGGTTGAGCGTCGGACTGCGCGCAACAATGAACCGGACCGCTTCCCTGACCGTGCCCATCGCGATGGGCGCGATCGTTGGCGCAACATCACTCTCAACAGGTTTTTTCATCATGGGCGGGGTTATTATCGGCGTGACCGCCATAATGGGCGTCGTCCTTGCCCGAATTCTCAGAAACGATAAAGACGCAGAGGAGAAATCTTCATGAACACATATCGGGATCTTTCCATCGACAAACTGTTTCGCCTCGACGGCGAAGTCGCCCTGGTCACGGGCGGCGGCGACGGTTTCGGGCGTATCGCGTCGATGACCTATGCCAACGCCGGCGCATCGGTCGCCGTGACCGATATCGACATAACCAAGGCGGACGCGGTCGTCGCTGAAATTACGGACGGCGGCGGCCACGCCGTTGCCCTGGAACTCGACGTATCCGACCGGGGCGCCCTCAAATCGACCATCGACGAAGCAGCCGACGCGCTGGGCGGACTGCACGTCCTCGTCAACAACGCCGGCATTACCCGACGTGGCCCGACCGTCGAAATGACCGACGAAGACTGGGACTCGGTCATCGAGGTAAATCAGACCGCCGTGGTTCTGGGCAGCAGGGCCGCAGCGCCGCACATGATCGCGCATGGCAACGGACGAATCATCAATCTCGCCTCGATCGTCGGTCTCGTCGGCAACCGGCATTTCGCGCATATCGGGTATCAGGCAGCCAAAGGCGCTGTCGTGAACATCACCCGTGGTCTGGCGGTCGAATGGGCCCGTCAGGGCATCCGGGTAAACGCGGTCGCACCGACGTTTTTCCGTACGAATTTCGGCGCCGCACGCATGCAGTCAGACCCCGACCTCGTAGCCGCGATCGAAGCAGACACGCCGATGGGGCGATTCGGCGAGCCATGGGAACTGGCGGGCGGACTGCTCTATCTGGCGACCCGCGCTTCATCCATGGTGACGGGCGTTACTTTGCCGATCGACGGCGGATGGACGGCGGCTTGAATACTGTCTGTTTTTCGAGTGCTTAACGCGACCTTTGCAAGGACTCGCGCAAGTAGGGGGTCTATGCGAGAACATTGGCATAATTGTTCTCGATCAATCTTCTCAGGGCAGGCAGGCATTAGTAAAGTTCAGTCCATATGAACCGGGAAAGTTAATGCCAAAAATTCAAACCTCGCCTCGAAGAGCGCCTTGCCGATCTTGTCTCGAAACTCGGCGAGATTGACGAAGACCTGAAAGAACGCGGCACCGAGGCGGATTTCGAGGAACGCGCGACTGAAATCGCCGGTGACGAAGTCCTGGAAGGACCCGGCGTTCAGGGATTAAGGGAAGCCCGGCAGATCAATGCCGCCCTGCAACGGATCGAGGACGGCACCGATGGGTATTGCGTCCAGTGCGACGAGGAAATCCCCAAAAAGCATCTTGAACTGCTTCTGCACTCGCCCCTTTGCGCTAACTGCATGTCGAATGCGGAATAACACTGTCGACGGAATTTAGACCGCTATTTTGACGACATCACTAGCGCCAGCAGATTGGCCGCATAGTCGGATGCCTGTGGCGTTTCCATCAATCGTGCATTTGCGAGATAGGTTTTGCAGGTTTCCAGCGACGTACGGTTGCGCGACGTAATGGTCGCCAACACGTCGTGGGTGCGGTCGTAGAGTTCTCCGGCCGGCACGACGTGGCTGACGAACCCGGCATCGCGGGCCGTCCCCGCGTCGATTTCGTCTGTCGAATACACCATCCACGCCACCGATTTCGGCATCGAGCGGTCGATATGAGCAGAGATCGCGGCCGTCGGCGGCAGGTTGTGTTTCATTTCGGGCAGAGAGAACCGGGCATCGTCGGCGGCTATCGTCACGTCGCACACCGCCGCCGCCGCACAACCGAACCCGGCTGCCCTGCCCTGGATCGTCGCAACCACAGGAATCTCCGCACCGCGTACGGCTTCGTAGAAGCCAAGAATCGGCGCCGTCAGCGCCTCGCGCATTTCGACGGCGTTTTTCGGTGCGGTTTCCGGCGCGCCGTCGGGATCGCGGCCGAGACAGAAATCATCGCCCACGCTGGAAAGCGAAATCACCTTGATATCCGGATCGCATCCCGCGTCGATAATCAGCGCCGAGAGATAATCCAGCATCTCCAGCGTCAGCATGTTGCCCTTTTCCGGTCGGTCGATGGTCAGACGGGCGATATCTCCATCGTGTTCCAGTTTCAGCGCGTCTTCCATGTCAGTCTCCCTTTGCATTTTTTGGTACGTATTCCTTTACCGCGCCCGATTTGATCAATCCGGATATTTCGTCTGCGTCCGCGCCCAGCACATGGCCCAGAATATCACTTGTGTGCGCGCCAAGCTTGGGCGGATAGCTGTGATCGGACCTTGCCGTCCGGGACATCTTCACCGGATTGCCCGCCACCCGGATTTCATCGCCGCCCTCGTTTACCAGCGGCAGCACCATATCGCGACCGACGATCTGTGGATTCGACAGCGCCTTTTCGAGATCGTTGATCTCACCGACCGGAATTCCCGCCTCCAGAAGCAGCGGGACCCAGTGATCTGCCTCGTGCATCATGAAAGCCCCCTCGAGGATAGGCCATAATTCGTGCCGGTTCTCGTAACGATCTTCGTTCAGCGTGAAACGGCCGTCGTCCTTCAGGTCCGGTATGCCGAGCACGTCGCAGAGCGCCTGCCACATACGTTCGGTATTTGCCGTGATGACCAGCGACGTATCGTTCGCGCAGTTGAAACCGCGATAAGTGGGTATCGAGTCGTGTCCCCATCCCTGCCGCCCCGGGTTCTTGCCGGAATGAAGGTAATACGCCGCCTGATAACACAGCATGGACACCTGACAATCAAGCATGGAAATATCGACGAATTGCCCCTGCCCCGATGATCGCCGTTCTTCCAGTGCTGCGAGCGCGCCGATGACCGCGTACATCCCGGCACTGAGGTCGCCCAGCGGAATACCGGACCGTACCGCCGACCGACCGGGCTCGCCGGTCATGCCCATGCCGCCGGAGATCGCCTGTACGATCATGTCGTAGGCCGGCCTGTCGCGATCCGCGCCGGTCTGGCCGAAACCACTGATCGATGCCCATATCAGGCCGGGATTGCGCCTTGAAAGATCCGCATAGGTCAGACCGAGCCGATCGAGCACGCCGGGACGGAAGTTCTCCACCAGAATATCGCTTTCATCGGCGAGGCGACGGACGATTTCCAGACCTTCCTCGTTTTTCATGTCTACCACGATGCTTTGCTTGTTGCGGTTGATCGACAGGTAGTAACAGCTGTCTTCGCCGACGAAATTCGGCGGCAACACCCGCGACCAGTCGCCGACAGGCGCTTCGAGCTTGATTACCTCGGCGCCCAGATCGGCAAAAATCATCGTCGCATAGGGGCCTGCCAGAAACTGGGTCAGGTCGAGAATTCGAAGCCCCGATAACGGTCCGGTTCCGCCGGGTTGCGTGTCGTTCATCCTGTGGTGCCTTAGCGTAAGATCGTTCTCATGCGAACACCTAGCAGGTCGACGGACGAAACTGAATAGAGCCCTGTCCGCGGGCGATAGAGATGCAGTCAGAGAATAAAGCTGACGGCGCCCAGCGCACCTAGTTCCTCGGCATCGAGGATCACGCGTCGTTCGGCGATCCTGAAACCGTCAGCCTCCCGAACCAGTCGGTGAATGTAGCGGCCGACATAGACACCTCCCTTGCCGCCGCGCCGAAACCGGTGGACGGAAAAGTTCGACGTCGCCGTCAGTTCGGCATCGGAGCTTTCCAGTATTCGAACATTGGTAATCAGTCGGCGCGTGCGAGACGGCGGATATTCGGCATGCGCATCGGGACTTTTCAACCTTTTCACCCGGCTGCGAATGCGATGGATATCGTCCGCGATAATAAACAGCGTATCGTCGGGGTCGGCATCCGGCGCTTCGTTCGGCGGCACCAGATAGGACGCGTCATCGCACAGGAGCTCCAGCCACCCATCGAGATCCCAATCGTCGAGAATGGACGCTTCCAGATACAGAAAGTCCTCTACCTCCGACCGCGATATACCGACGGCAACCGGTTTCGTCTCTACCAACGCCATCACTCGGCCGCCTCCGCGCGGGGCTCGGCGCCGGTCATCAACTCGTTCCAGCGCCGCCAGAATGTCCGGAGATGAAGTTCGTCCGAATTGAGCTGTTCGCCCTCCTTAGCGATCCCGCGTGTCATAACCGACCACGGCACCTCGTTTACGGTCTCGGCAATGCCCTGCTGCACCTGCATGAGCGCTTCAACATCGTCCGGCGTGGCGAAACCACCGGGGCCGTAAAATGTGAGGAAGGCATCGAGGCGCACCTTGCGCATTTCCGGACTTTCTTCGACCGGGCCAAGCGCCCATGCCGTGACTTCCATCCGATCGGCCGCCGCCGGCCAGAACGTCCGCACCGTAACCGACGAGCCGTCATTGATCATAAGATTGGGAAACACAAACAGATTTCGATTGGTGTTGGCGACCCGCTCGGCGCGTTCCTCGCCCAGCCGCTCGACCAGCTCCGCCTTCGCGGCCTCGACAAGCGGTTTCGCCTCCTCGCCGTAAATCGATATCCAGGTCGCGACAGGCCGTCCGCGGAAATTCACGTTGTCGATCACCGCGTGACCGTTTCCCAGATTCTTGCCGATACCCCGTTTCGGCAGCACCAGCCCTTCGCCCTTCGGCACCTTGATGTTGACCCCGGCGTCTTTCATGTATTCCAGCCAGGTCGAATGAGTCGAATGAAGATGGTAATCGTCGAATGAATTCTCGACCAGAAGCTTCCAGTTGGCTTCGACATCGTATTCCTGCACGCCGGTGACGATTTCCATCGTGCCGGTGGGCGACTGGTCGACCACCAGATCTATGTATTCCTTGGCCCCCTCGAGATACGTCTCAAGGTCGGGCACGGACGAATTAAAACAGGCGAACCAGAAACCGCGATACTGCTCGAACCTCGGCGCTTCGGTCAGGCCGAGTTCCGACCGGTCGAAACTGTCGGGATAGGCATCGTCACCCGGCACCGCCGCGAGAGCGCCGTCGTTGTCGTATGACCAGCCATGGTAGAAGCAGTAGAAGCGTTTCGTGTTGCCGGACCGTTCCCGGCATACCTTCGCCCCGCGATGGCGGCAGGTGTTCAGGAACAGGCGCATCTCGCTGTTGCTGTCGCGCGTCATGATGACGGGCCGGCCGGCCACGTTTCGGGTCACGAAATCGCCGGGTTTTCTCACTTCGGAATCGTGGCCGGCGTAAATCCAGCAGGTATCGAAAATACGCTTTTTTTCCAGCGTCAGAATTTCAGGATCGACCAGAGTCTGACGGTTCAGGCGAAAGTCGTTCTGCGCCGGATTGTCGATGATATAGGGGTGTGTGTTCATAAGCCGGATTTTGCCGGAATCCGTTCAACGCGTCTATCCGGAGAGTGCAGACCAGACAGGAAACAACTGCAAGGCTCCTCTCTACTCCGCCGCCTCCCGCCGCGGCAGCTTCCAGTTCGGGCGAATGAAGTGGCAGGTATAGCCGTTGGGGATCCGTTCCAGGTAATCTTGGTGTTCCGGTTCGGCTTCCCAGAAATCGCCGACCGGTTCGATTTCGGTGACCACCTTGCCGGGCCACAGGCCCGAGGCATTGACGTCCGCGATAGTGTCTTCCGCGACTTTTTTCTGGATATCGTCCACATAGTAGATCGCGGAGCGATAGCTTGGCCCCATGTCGTTACCCTGGCGGTTGGGCGTCGTCGGATCGTGAATCTGAAAGAAGAATTCCAGCAGGTCTCGATAGGTGACCTGCTCCGGATCGTAAATAATCTCGATGCCCTCGGCATGCATGCCGTGATTGCGGTACGTCGCATTGGGCACGTCGCCGCCGGTATACCCGACCCGGGTCGATTCAACGCCCGGCAGTTTGCGGATCAGATCCTGCATGCCCCAGAAACAGCCCCCGGCGAGTACGGCACGTTCGGTTGTCATCGGTAAGTCTCCTGCTTTGGTCAACGGCGTCCAAATTCAGGCGTAAACATGTGGTGAGATGCGCAGTTTGTCCACTACCAGCCGCTTCGGAAAAGACTGGAAAACTTCCCGCCCGCCAGCAGAAACAGACCAGTCAGAATGAGCACGATCCCCGCGACGCGGCCCAGATCGGCGACCACCGGCTTGAACAGCGCCGGAAAACTGCTCGCCAGCGCGACCGACAGAAAAAACACGATCATGCTGGACGTCGCATACATGACCGGCGGCAGTCCCGGATTGGGGGCCAGACCGATGGCCTGAAACAGCGCCCCGTTCGCCAGCGCGCCGAAAATGGCGCCGATCAGGAGAATGGTAATCAGTACCGACGCTGGCGGTACGATCTCCCCGCCCCGACCGCTCAGCAACAGATACACAACGATGCTGACCGCCGTCGCAGCGAAATACCAGGCCAGGAACACCAGGGGATCGACCCCGTAACGAAACTTGATGAACGGAATAGCGATAAACGACGGCACAATACAGATCGTCGCAAGGATGGATTTGGCAAACCAGGCTTCCATGAACGTCCTTCGCGGTAGCAGTGAGAGCGGGAAAATAGCCATCCAAGTTTTTCAGGATCAGGCGCGTCTGTCACCTGTTTCATCCTGCCGGAGCTCTTGCTCAGGGTTGTCGTGCGTGATCGGCGGTTTATAGTCGGGACAGGCTGGAACAACCGGTTAAACAAGCGGGTCCCGTAGTCGAGCCAACGCGGAACAGGCGGATGGCCGGAAAAATCATTGCAGTGGCGCAGCAGAAAGGCGGCGCCGGGAAAACCACGCTGGCGGCGCATCTCGCGGTCAGCTTTGGCGTGTCCGACGGCGGCAACGTGGCGCTGATCGATGTCGACCCGCAAGGCAGCATCGGCAACTGGCTGGAGGCCCGGGAGAATATTCTTGGCGACGACCAGGCCGGCTTCGAGTTCCGGACAGCCAGCGCCTGGGGCGCGCGGCGGGAAGCCGAACGCCTCGCCCGAAATCACGACTACGTCATCGTTGACACGCCGCCCAACGCCGAACAGGAGGCGCGCCCCGCCATTGCAGCGGCGTCTCTGGTCGTCGTGCCGGTGCAGCCGACCCCGATCGACTTGTGGGCGACCCAATCGACCCTCGATATGGCCGCCGCCGAGAACGTGCCTGCAGTGCTGGTATTGAACCGTGTGCCGCCGCGCGCCAACCTGACAGTTGAAATCGCCGACGCCGCAAAAAATCTTTATGGCGACATCGCCAAAACCCGGCTGGGCAACCGCGTCGCGTTTGCCGTCAGCATCGGGCGCGGTCTCACGGTGGGCGAGACCGAGCCCCGCAGTAAAGCGGCGGCGGAGATCGAGGCGTTGTATCAGGAGCTGAACCGGCGGTTCTTGCCGTAGCCGGCTTCGCCCCCCACTAAACCGGGACGATCGCCGTTGTCTCGATTTCGACCTTGGCTTCGTCTTCCATCAAGGCGACCACCTGCACCGCCGCCATTGTGGGAAAATTCTTGCCGATAACGTCGCGATACGCCTGACCGACCTCCGACAGGCGGGACAGGTATTCCTGCTTGTCAGTAAAATACATTGTCATGCGGCAGATATGCTCCGGCGAGGCACCACCTTCACTCAACACGGCGACCGTATTCTCCAGCGCTTTGCGGAACTGATCGACGAAATCATTCGACTCGAAGTTTTCCTGAGCATTCCAGCCAACCATGCCTGCGACGAATACGAAGCGGCCCTCCGCCGCGATACCGTTGGAATACCCTTTGGGGCGGTTCCAGCCGGGGGGATTCAGTTGCTTCATGGGGTTCCTTTCCTGAGAACATCGCTTGCGGGATATAGCCAATTGTTTTAAGCTTAAAATATTTTCAGATCAATATTTCCCTGAAGGATGCACGCCATCAACTCTTCCTACGAAAAGGCGCCAGAAGGCAAAATCACTGGCAGACCGCTCCTCGGACAGCATGCGCTGGTTACGGGCGCAACCCGTGGCATCGGCGCCGCGATCGCAGAAACATTGGGCCGTCTGGGCGCGGATCTGACCCTTATCGGCCGGAATCGCGACGGGTTGGACGAACGCGCCGGTGAAATTTCGGGCGCCTCTGCCGTCAAGGTCCATGTCGAAACCGCCGACGTCTCCGATGCCGGCATCGTCTCCGCCGCGTTCACCACCGCGGCGGCCGCCAACGGCCCGGTCTCGATCCTGGTCAACAATGCAGGCTCGGGGAAAAGTGCACCGTTTCACAAGATGGATCAGGAACTCTGGGATTTCATGATCGGCGTTAACCTGACCGGTACGTTCGTCTGCACGCAAGCCGCACTGGGCGGCATGCTCGATGCCGGATATGGACGCATCATCAATGTCGCCTCGACCGCGGGACTGACCGGCTACGGGTACGTGTCCGCCTATTGCGCCGCCAAACACGGCGTCGTCGGCCTCACACGGTCTCTTGCGCTGGAAACCGCCACCAAGGGCATCACCGTAAACGCGGTCTGTCCGGGGTACACGGAAACCGACCTCGTGCGCGACACCATCGACAATATCGTAGCGAAAACCGGACGTACCGCAGAAGACGCCCGCGCCGAACTGGCTTCGTCCAACCCGCAGGGCCGCCTGGTCCAACCCTGGGAAGTCGCCGAGACCGTCGCCTGGCTTGCTTTGCCCGCGTCGGCGGCGATTACGGGTCAGGCGATTCCAGTAGCCGGTGGAGAGGTAATGTGATGGCCATCGGTTGTGGAACCGAACGACACGATTACGAATCCGGCGTGCAGACGCAGGACGGCATGGAACTGCGCGTGTGGCTGCGCCTACTGACCTGCAACAACCTTCTGGACGCTGAAGTCCGCACGCGGCTGAAGCAAACCGCCGACACTACCCTGCCCCGCTTCGACATCCTGGCACAGCTCGAACGCCACGATGGACCGATGTCCATGGGCGAACTGTCAAAGCGGCTCATGGTGTCGAACGGCAACGTCACAGGCCTGATCGATCGTCTCGCGCGCGAAGGAATGGTCGACCGGACGCCTTCGCCCGATGACCGGCGCGTCCAGATGGTAAGCCTGACGACAAAAGGCGCGAAATCATTCGCCGAGATGGCCGAAAATCATCGTGCCTGGGTCGGCGACATGATGGCCGGGTTGACGACCGATGAAATCAACAATCTTTATGATTTGCTGGCGCGGCTGAAGGTATCGATCCTTGCCGCCGAACAAGAAAAAAGCCTGGAGGCAGTCGAATGAAAGAGATCAGTGGAGCGGACCTCGCCCCCGAACATTTCGCGTGGAGCATAGACGGCAAAGTCGCGACCATCACCATCAACCGGCCGGAACGCAAGAACCCGCTGACGTTCGATTCATACGCGGAACTTCGCGACACGTTCCGCACGCTGCAGCACGTGGATGACGTCAAGACGGTCGTGATAACCGGCGCCGGCGGCAATTTCTGTTCCGGCGGGGACGTACACGAGATCATCGGCCCGCTACTCGACATGGATATGAAAGATCTGCTGCGATTCACTGAAATGACCGGCGACGTGGTCAAGGCGATGCGTACCTGCCCACAACCGATCGTCGCCGCCGTCGAAGGCGTGTGCGCCGGCGCGGGCGCCATTCTCGCCATGGGATCCGACCTCCGCTACGGCACGGCCGATGCAAAGATCGCCTTTCTGTTTACCCGGGTCGGCCTGGCCGGATGCGACATGGGAGCCTGTTCCATTCTTCCCCGCATCATCGGCCAGGGACGCGCGTCGGAACTGTTGTATACGGGCCGCTCCATGTCCGGCGAGGAAGCCTATAACTGGGGGTTCTTCAATGGCCTGTCGGTCGCGGGGGAAACGCTGGACGATGCACAGAAACAGGCGGCCCGTCTCGCCGACGGCCCGACGTTTGCGCACGGCATCACCAAGCGCCAGCTACACATGGAATGGAACATGAGCGTCGAGGACGCCATCACGTCGGAAGCCGAGGCTCAGGCCATCTGCATGCAGACCGAGGATTTCCAGCGCGCCTACGACGCCTTCGTCGCAAAGCAGAAACCCGTCTTTCAAGGAGACTGAGCCTTGCCCGAACAGACCTACCTTAACTGGCCGTTTCTTGACGAATCGCACCGCGAACTCGCGCGCGATTTCCGCGTCTGGGCGGATCGCGAAATCGCCCCCCTGTCGGACGAGGAACCAGACGACGAAGAGGGCCTCGACGCCCTGGCGCGCGAACTGGTGAAACGCCTCGCCGCGGGCGGCTGGCTGCAGTATTCGGTCCCCGCGCCGTGGGGTGGCAAATACGAGACGCTGGATGTTCGCGCCCTGTGCCTGATGCGGGAAACGCTGGCGCAATATTCCGGCATGGCGGATTTCTCGTTCGTGATGCAGGGGCTTGGTTCAGGCCCGATCTCGCTCTTCGGCTCAGAGGAAATCCGCAGCAAATATCTGCCGGAGGTAGCCACGGGCAAGCGCATTGCCGCATTCGCACTGTCGGAGATTGATTCAGGATCCGACGTTGCCGCGATGACGACAAATGCGCGGCTGGACGGGGATCATTACATCCTCAACGGCGCGAAGACCCTGATCTCGAATGGCGGCCTCGCGGATCAGTATGTGGTGTTCTGCCGGACCGAAGATGCCCCCGGCGCCAAGGGCCTGTCGGCGCTTGTCGTCGATGCAGACCTGCCGGGGTTCGAGGTGACGGAACGGTTTGATGTAATCGCGCCGCACCCTCTGGGCCGGCTGCAGTTCACCGACTGTCGGGTGCCGGCGGTCAACCTGCTCGGCAATCCGGGCGACGGGTTCAAGATCGCGATGTCTTCGCTGGACGTGTTCCGGTCAACCGTCGGTGCGGCGGCGCTGGGTTTCGCCCGCCGCGCCCACGACGAAGCCATGGCACAGGCTCAGAGACGGATGTCCTTCGGCAAGCCGATCGCGGATTATCAGCTGATCCAGGAAAAACTGGCCGATGGCGCGTTGAAGATCGATGTCGCAGCGCTGCTGGTCTACCGCTCCGCCTGGACGAAGGACACGCAGGGTGGTCGCGTCACCCGGGAGGCCGCGATGGCCAAGCTTTACGCCACCGAGATGGCTCAGGAAGTGATCGACCAGGCTGTCCAGATCTGGGGCGGCATGGGGGTCGTCGTCGGATCGACGGTCGAACGGCTGTACCGTGAAATCCGCGCGCTCCGCATCTACGAAGGCACCAGCGAAATCCAGAAACTGATCATCGCCGGCGAAGCGCTGTCGGCGGCGGAAGCAGAGGAAGCCGCAAAGGCGGCAGAATAGGATCATGAGCAAGCATCTTCCGGGCGGACCGACCGCCCATGTCGATACCTTCGCGGCGGACAATCTGCCGCCAAAGGACCAGTGGCCGGATTTCGATTTCGATACCCTGCCCGTCCTGCAGGCCTATCCGGACCGGATGAATGCGGGTGTCGAGCTGCTCGACCGGATGTGCGAAACCGGTTTCGGCGACAATGCCGTGCTGCATTACGAAGACACGACATGGACGTATAACGAACTGCGCGATATTGCCGACCGGATCGCCAAAGTCCTGGTCGAAGATCATGGACTGGTGCCCGGCAACCGTGTGCTGCTGCGATCCGCCAACAATCCCATGCTGGTCGCCTGCTGGTGCGCGGTACTGAAAGCCGGCGGCATCTGCGTCACCACCATGCAGCTGCTGCGCGCACGCGAACTGGTCTATATCGTGGAGAAGGCGGAAATACACCATGCCCTGTGCGATATCGCGCTGGCAGAGGAGATGGAAGAGACCTGCCGGCGCAAGCCGGAAATCACCGAAACGCTTTATTTCACGGCCGTCGGCAATGGCGATGCCTCTCTCGATCGGGCGATCGCGACCAGATCCGCTGGGTTCCCGAACTGTGATACCGCCGCCGACGATACCGCGCTGATCGCGTTCACTTCGGGGACCACGGGTTCTCCCAAGGCGACGATGCATTTTCACCGCGACGTCATGGCAATGACCGACTGCTTTCCGCGGTCTTTCGCAATGGCGGAGCCGCACGACGTCTTCACCGGCACACCGCCGCTGGCCTTCACGTTCGGGCTGGGCGGGCTGACCTGTTTCCCCATGCGGTTCGGCGCCTCGACACGGTTTTTCCCCGGCCCGATGGGTCCGGAAGACATGATGGCGGCAATAGAGAAGTACAGGATCACCGGCCTCTACACGGCGCCGACCATGTATCGCCAGCTTGCCGGTCTGGCTGACAAGTACAACATCTCCAGTCTGGAAAAATGCGTGTCCGCCGGCGAGACCCTCCCGAAAGCGACCTGGGAAGCTTTTTACAACGCTACCGGCCTCCGTATCGTCGACGGGCTGGGTTCGACGGAGATGATCCATATCTTCGTCGCCGCCAGCCGCGAAGACATGCGTCCCGGGTTTACCGGCAGGGCAATCCCAGGATACCGGGCCAAAATTGTCGACGAGGACGGCAACGACCTGCCACCGAACACGCCCGGTCTGCTGGCCGTTCAGGGTCCGACGGGATGTCGGTATCTGGCCGACGAGCGCCAGAGCGTATACGTGAAAGACGGCTGGAACTATCCCGGTGACGTCTACGAAATGAACGGGGACGGCTATTTCAAATACGTCGCCCGCGCCGACGACATGATCATATCCGCCGGCTACAACATCTCGGGTCCGGAGGTCGAAAACGCCCTGCTCGACCACAAGGCGGTCGCCGAATGCGCCGTGATCGGAAAGCCGGACGAAAAGCGCACCAACATCGTCAAAGCGTTCGTAGTGCTGCGGGATGGCTTTGGCGCGAACGAAGAAACTGTCAAGGCTCTGCAGGATTACGTCAAAAACGAGATCGCGCCATACAAATACCCGCGAGAAATAGAGTTCGTGAGCGAATTGCCGAAGACGGAAACCGGCAAGCTGCAACGATTCCGGCTACGCGATCAGGAACAGGCCGATGGGTGAAGGACGTTCATCCCGACCGTCCTTCCTGCCAATATAATTTGCCGTTAACGACGAATACGCGAGGACTTCTGTTTTTTCATGCACTAAAAAAATCGGGCGCATCTCGCGATTAACCAGCAATTCTAAAATGTTCTTAAAACCTCGCCCGTATTGTCAGGGGCATCGAACGTTTCACAAAGACGATCGGTGAAACACCAGCCAAGATCGGGCATCCCCCAACCAAACGCCGGATCGACGTTCAGTCCCTCTCCGTTCCCCCCGCGGAGAGGGGGTTTTTCATGGCGCGGCGTCTCGCGCTTACCGCGACTACGCAAAACTCACAAATTAAGAAAAAATCAACAGAAGTTAGAAATATTCATTCCGCTGTTACTTTTTGAATGCAGAGATTCGTGGCGCAAAACAGTTCTGCTCCCCGTCAAAATCAAACAATCCCAACCGGAAAATCAAGATGGCAGATACAATCGACAGTAAGGAAACACCCGAAGGTACCTCTGAAGAAATTCGCCGTACGGCTGATAGTTCCGAGCATCCGCGTCGAGCCGCATTTCTGTCCAACATTCGCGTGGGCGCTCGGATCGCAATGATCGTCGCGCTACCCGTCCCCGGCATGGGCTGCCCCGCCCCGCGCCTGTCGAGGGCGAAAACGGTCTGGTCCTGCCGGCCTTTCACGCTCGCGACCTGATGCAGACGTCGGACGCCAGTCCGAAGCCCCGCAAACCGAAAGGGTCGTTACGTAGAGATGCTGCTCGAAGACCCGTTCGACCGCGACATGCCGGAGGGCCACCGGGGCCTCGTTTTCTCCGCGGTGGTCTTTACCGCTTAAACTTCTCTGCCGGAAACCTCGTAACACACGGTATCGCGCGCGAACCCGTCGAACAGGTCGAGCATGCGTTCGCGCCACGCATAGACCGGGTCATCCGCGCCCAGCAGCTGGAACGGGCTGGTGACGCGCGCCCACTGAAACTGGGAAAAGACCACGAAATCGGCATAGCCGGCATTTTCGCCGCAGATAAATTGCTGGCCTTTACGGAACGACGTACGAATGGGATCCAGCGTCCGGTACAGATTGACCACCCGATCGTCGCGGCCTTCCTGCACTTCTTCCAGCGTGCGCTTGTACATTTTCTCCATTGATTCCCGGAAATAATCGCGATCGGTGGGATGCGCGGCATCCAGGACGTCGCGCGCGATGAGCGGACCGAGCGCGACGTTCACGGCCCGATCGCACCACGAATTGATCACCCGGGTCACCCCCTCGCCGATCGGCCCGCCCAGCAGACTGGGCGCGTCCGGATAGGTGTCGTCCAGATAGACGGCAATGTCCCAGGAATCGGTCTTTACGACGTCGCCGTCGACCATAACCGGCACGCTTTTGGCGCCGGCGAAGGCGATGGACTCCTTGTCTGTCAGCAGAAGCGGAATCTGTTCGAAATCGAGGCCCTTGTGCTTGAGAGCCATTTTCGCACGCCAGGAAAACTGGCTGTAGCGGCGGTCCTCATCGCCGAGAAGTTCATAGAGTTTGATGGTCATGTCACGATCTCCCTTGTCGGGAGTTCGCTAAACCGCCGATCGTTTCAGGTCAAGGACGAGAACGCCCTACATGCCGATATGAGCGAATATCTCGTTGAGATAGCCGGCGATTTTTTCCGGCGCGACGTCATGGTCGAAACTCTGCAGATGCTTGCCGTCCGGCGAGATCAGATATTTGGCGGCGGAATGTGCGATGAAATACATGCCATCTTCATCTTTGGGAATGGGAACGGCCAGGCCGCCGAACGCATGTTGGACTTCGCGCACCTTATCGGGAGACCCCGTCAGAGCAATCGTCCGCTCGTCGAAATGGGAGACGTATTCGCCCAGAACCTCCGCCGTGTCCCGCGCGGGATCGAAAGTCACGAAAACCGGATTCACGTACTTTGCTCGGTCACCGAGTTTTTCCATTACCGATGTCACATGCGTCATGGCTGTGGGACACACATCGGGACAGGCCGTGTATCCGAACACCACAAGCGCGAACCGACCGCCGAAATCGTCGCGGCTGACGGGTTTGCCGGACTGGTCGATCAGGCCGTAAAGCGTATCCACGTTAGACCGCGTCAGGACAGGGTGTTCGGGCACCTCCGACCCGGCACTAGCGACGTTTTTATTGTGCCCATCATCGGCCGACAGCTCCAGCGGCTGCGTCAGAACGGCGATGGCGAAGGCGGCGGAGAGAAGAACACGCATGCGAACAAATCCTTGAAACCAGTGCGGAAAAGCCCGCGCAGATACAAGAACAAATATTCGCCGGTCCGGTTAACGAAGGGTTAAAGGCAACCTCGATCCCGCGTGAGATAACAGCTTATTCAGCCGCCTCTCGACGCGATCCGGCCGCGGCTCCGACGGCAGCGCCCTTCATTTCCCATTCGGACGCCTTGTTCAGCACGAAGCTGCCGGTTCGGCCTTCCTGGGTGTTGGGTTTGGCCTGCTCGCGCAGTTCTTCCATCTGCAGCCGCGTCCGTTCGTACTGCCGGAACGCCGCAAACTTGGCGGACATGTACTGGTCCGGCCAGACGATATCCTCGACCCCGTAATAGGCGGCAGCCTGCTGCGTGAAATACGGGTTGTAGAGATGGGTTCGCGCCAGTGCGACCAGATCGCTGCGACCGGCGCCGACAATGGTGTTGACCTGGTCCCAGTCGAAGATATTGCCCGCGACAAGCGTCGGTATATCCGCCTCGATACGAATCTGCTCCGAGAACGGCGCCTGGAACATGCGCCCGTATATCGGCTTTTCCGACGAATCCGTCTGACCGGTGGATACGTTGATCAGGTCGCATCCATGCGCCTTGAAGGCCCTGGCGAACTCAACCGCATCTTCCGTCGTGGTTCCGCCCTCGACCCAGTCGGTTGCGGAGATCCGGACGGACATGGGCCGTTCTTCCGGCCAAACGGCACGGCAAGCATCGAACACTTCCAGCGGATAGCGCAGACGGTTTTCGATCGATCCGCCGTATTCGTCACTGCGCTGGTTGGTGAACGGAGACAGAAACGTCGCCAGTACATAGCCATGGGCACAATGCAATTCCGCCATGTCGAACCCGGCCCGTGCGGCACGTTCGAACGCAGCAACGAAGTCCGCTTTCACCCGGTCCATGTCGTCGCGCGTCATTTCACGCGGAACAATGGAATTGGGCAGATAAGGCAGCGGCGACGCGGCGATGATTTCCCATGCGCCTTCTTCCAGCGGCTCGTCGATCCCCTCCCAGGCCAATTTCGTCGCACCCTTGCGCCCCGCGTGACCGATCTGTATTGCCATCCTGGCATCTGTGCGGTCATGCGCGAAATCGACGATGCGTTTCCATTGCGCTTCCTGCTCGTCGGACCAGATGCCGGCACAACCGGGGGTGATCCGCGCATCCGGCGATACACAGGTCATTTCCGTAAAGACCAGCCCCGCCCCGCCCATCGCGCGGCTGGTGTAATGACTGAAATGCCAGTCGTCCGGATTACCGTCGATCGCGCAGTACTGACACATGGGCGACACCACGACGCGGTTGGACAGCCTCATGTCGCGCAGTTGCATTGGCGCAAACATCGGCGGTACCGGCGTTTCCTTCAGATGAGGCGCATCGTACCTGTCCGCTGCCTCGGCCGAGAAGGATTTATCGACAGCCTGCACGAAGTCGCGATCCCGAAGACGGAGGTTATCGTAAGTGATCGCCTTCGACCGCGACATCAGGCTGAAATTGAACTGAATGGGATCCATATCCCAGTACCGCCGGACATTCTCGAACCACGACAGCGAAACGTCGGCGGCGTGCTGGGTACGCTCGACCTCGTCACGGCGGTTTTCATCGTACAGTTTCAAAGCGGCGCGCGCATCGGATTCCACCTGGCAGCATTCGAACAACGCGATCGCGTCTTCCATCGCCAGCTTGGTCCCCGACCCAATGGAATAATGCGCCGTATGCGCACAGTCGCCCATGATGACGACGTTGTCCTTGATCCAGGTTTCACAGCGGATCATTGGAAAATTCCGCCACATCGACCGATTGGTGATGATCGGGTGTCCGTCCAGCAGATCTTTGTACAGTTCGGTCACGTAGGCGACGGTGTCCTCTTCCCTCGCGTTTTCCATGCCCGCCTTAAGCCACGCGTCTTCCGTGGTTTCGACGATCATGGTGCTCATTTCGCTGTTGTATTGATAGGCGTGGAGATTCCAGATTCCGGCGTCGTTCTCGCGAAAATCGAACGTGAACGCTGGCAGCGGCTTGGTCGAACCCAGCCAGACGAACTTGTTGGGCCGCCAGTCGAAGCTGGGTTTGAAGTGATCGGCATATTCATCGCGGACCCAGGAATTGATCCCATTGGCGGCCAAAATCATGTCGGCATCGGAATCTAAATCGTCCAAAGATTTGATCTCGCGCTGGAACTCCATCTCGACTCCTACCTCTCGGCAGCACTGATGCAGGATCAGCAGCAGATCCTTGCGCGACATGCCGCAGAACCCGTTGCCGCTTACCGGGACCTTTGATCCCTTAAAATAGGTTACGATGTCGTCCCAGTAGGCGAAGGTTTCCCGGATACGGTCGTAGGAAACTTCATCGTAATCCCGAAAGTGTCCAAGCGTTTCGGCGGAAAACACGACCCCGAAACCGAACGTGTCGTCGGGCCGGTTCTGCTCGTAGATTTTGATCTGATGAGACGGGTCAGCCTTCTTCATCAAAAGCGAAAAGTAGAGCCCAGCCGGTCCGCCGCCGATAACCTCGATCTTCAATGTCCTGCTCCGCTCGTCCTGTGTCGCGATCGAATTACTTTAAGCTTAAAATAATTTTGTTCAAGGGTTAAAATGGGCCTTAAGTATGTTAAATCACCGATTATCAGAAACCGACGGCACCAGATAAGCGGCAGCCAGAACGATCAGGCCGTGTGCAGCACAAGATATCCGTGAAATGTGCGGATCGACCCGTCGTCCATCTGAACAGGAAAACACACGCTGATAGTTCGTTTCGGCGTTTCGAAATATTCGATCAGCCCGCGCTTGAACCCCTGCAGCTGACTGCGGGCGCGACGAAACTGTTCCCGGACGTTTTCAAGGGAATCATCGGCCGGCGAAGCATCCGGTGGCGGTGATAGCGTTTCGCTCATGAGAGGAACGATACAACGCGTCCAAACCTATCACGTTGATCTTCATCAATCGGACCGGCATATACCGTAAATCGATCAGATTCGCGTACTATGCCCCCCATGAGCGAAATTGTTGCCTTACACGATGAAGGCCGGTCGGCGACCGGTATCTTCCCGACCCAGACCCTCCGGGACCTGATCGACGCCGGTAGCGTCACGGCATCTCAGCCAATCACGGCGGATCTGGTTCAACCGGCCAGCATCGACCTTCGTCTCGGCGATTTCGCCTGGCGGGTTCAGGCGAGCTTCCTGCCCGGCCCCGACGCAACGGTCGAAGATAAAGTCCGTGCGTTCGAGATGCACCGCATCGATCTCATGGACGGCGCCGTGCTGGAAAAGGGCTGCGTTTACATCGTGCCGCTGCTGGAGAGCCTCGACCTGCCGGAAGACGTGTCCGCCTTTGCCAATCCCAAAAGCTCGACCGGCAGGCTGGATATTTTTACGCGCGTCATCTCCGATCGCGGCACCCGGTTCGATCTCATCCGGGCCGGATATACCGGTCCTTTGTATGCCGAGGTATCGCCCAAGACATTCTCCATCGCGGTTCGAACCGGCTCGCGACTGACACAGCTTCGTTTGCGCCGTGGCCGCTCGGAAGTTTCGCCCGAGGACCTTTTGCAGCTGCACGCAAAGACGCGGCTGATCGACACCGCTGTCGATCCGGCTGAGATCGCCGAACATCAAAGCCTGAGCCTCCGCCTCGATCTGGCGGGCAGCGTCACGGACGGCATCGCCGGCTGGCGGGCGCGCCACCATGCAGGCATCGTCGATGTCGACAAACCCGACCACTACGACCCGGCCGATTTCTGGGAGCCGGTATCTGCGCGCGGTGGCGGAATTATTCTCAACCCGGACGATTTCTACATTCTGGCCACCCGCGAAGCGGTCACGGTGCCGCCCGACTACGCCGCTGAAATGGTGGCCTATGACACGCTGGTCGGCGAATTTCGCGTGCACTATGCCGGTTTCTTCGATCCCGGCTTCGGATGGGATCCGGACGATACTTCCGTGGGCTCGCGCGGCGTGCTGGAAGTACGGTCTCACGACGTGCCTTTCCTGCTCGAACACGAACAGGTGATCGGCAGATTACGGTACGAGCGGTTGACGGCACGGCCCGAGAAAATATATGGCTCCGGTATCGGTTCTCACTATCAGGGACAGGGGCTTAAGCTGGCCAAACAGTTCACGACGCCGGCGTAACCTCTCTGCCACGCATTTTGCATCGACTTCTCCTTCTGGTTTTTTTGTGCGTCGCGCCGCTGTCAGGGCTTGCGGCCGGCCCGGTTCCGGAAACCGGCCTCAATGAATACATCGTCAAGCGCAACGGCGACCCGATCGGAACGCTGAAGATCGATGTACAACGCGTCGGCGACCGTCTGACGGCAAGGTCTGATTATTCCATCAAGGTGAAACTGCTGGCCATCGTCCTGTACCGCTACGACAAGCGGATGACCGAGGTCTACGAAGCGGGCAAACTGGTGTCTTACGAAACCGAAATCGACGACAACGGGACAATATCGCGTGTCACCGTCGAACGGTCCGGCGACATGCTGTCGATTGCCCACCCGAAGGGCCAGCTGACGGTTCCGGACAACCTCCTCCTCTCCACCTACTGGCCGCCGGCGACAGTGCGGCAGACGCAGTTGATCGATTCCTCCGACGGCGTTCTGGTGAACGTCACCGTTTCGGAACCGGTCCCGGCGGATATCGACATCGACGGCAGAACCGTGAAGGCCCGCCGATACGAGATGTCCGGCGATCTGAAACGCTCTCTCTGGTACGACGCGAAATCGGGCGAATGGCTGAAGATGAAACTGACCGCCAGCGACGATTCCGTCATCGAGATAGAACGCGACTGGCCCCCGGTCTGGAAACGCCCGCTGCTCTAAGCCGTTTTCGGTCTCCGCATCACCATTGGAGCATGCACGGCAAGAAACAGGACAAACCCTGACGTCCAGGCCGCCGCCGCCCCCCATACCAGTTCGACCGCCGGCACGAATTCATTCGTAAAGCGCAGGATCAGCGCCGCGGTGACCAGAATGTAAATCAGGTTCGTGATCCGCCCCGCGGTCAGTTCCCGCCCTGTGTGGCCGCGCACTGCCCGCGTCATGACGGCGAGGATCATCGTCGCCATTGCACCGATGGTCAGAACATGAAGGGCGCCCGTCTGCGGTACGCCTATGCCGGCGGCGGACAAACCCAGCAGAACCAACCCGACACCGACCCACAGATACGCCACATGCAGGACCGTCACCCACCCCTCGCCCAGCGTCTGCCAGCCCCGCCAGCGCGACAACCGGATCAGGTGCATGGCCCCGGCGAACGCGAGCGCAGCGCCGGAAACGAGTGTTTCCGCCAGAGCGATCCACAGCACGAAGGCCAGTACCGAGACAGCGAGCGTCAGCTTGTCGAATGGCATCATCGGGGACGCGATCTCCGGTCCGTCGTTCCTTGCGAACCAGTTGCGCGTGAAGCTCGGCACGATGCGTCCGCCGATCACTGAGATCAGCATGATAACGACCGAGACCGACAGGCGGATTGCAATCTCCCCCGTATCGGCAACGCCCATGATATCGAGGTGAAACAGCAGATTCCCGGCCAGCAACAACAGCACGCCCGCCATCAGAGGCGTATTGCGCCAGTTCTTTCCGGCGATGATTTCACTGGCAACCACAAACCCCAGCATGGTCAGGTATGCCAGATCGATTATCGCCGCCACGACCGGTCCGATGTCGCCGGCGAACCAGACGGCGATGCGTCCCGCGAGCCAGAGGGTCGCGAGGACGGCCAGCGGCGCTTCCCGGACCGGCAGACGCCCGGTCCAGTTCGGTATGGCTGTGAGCATGAACCCACCGACCGCCGCCGCCACGAAGCCGTAGATCATTTCATGGACATGCCAGACCGCCGGCTCGAACGCGCCGGGATAGGTCATATGGCCCGACCAGACGCAGATCCACAGCGGCACTGAAATCGCCGCCCAGGCACCCGCGCCGATAAACATCGGGCGGAAGCCTTCTTTCAGGAACAGCGGGCCGGCGTATTCGCGCCGGCGGTTCAGGCGGTCTTCATTGGTTAGCTCAGTCATATCAGGCACCAGTCAAACGAACCGTTCGCGAATGCCGTCCGGCACGTCGATGGCCTTGATGCCACGCTCGGAGTCGGGATCCTTCACCACCAGAATACGGCGCTCGAACCCTTCCAGAGCCACGCGCCCGTCCGCATGTTCGACCCGGTGCCTGACGACGAAAGTCTTGCCGGCCCATTCGTCGACCCAGCTGATGATCTTCAGCGCTGCCCCCAGCTTGGCTGCGTTTTTATAGGTCGTACCGGTTTCCAGCAGCGGCATGCCGTCGACCCCGAAATCGTTGTCCAGTTCAGTATAGGAAAGGCCGTTGGCGGAAAACAGCCGCTCGGTTCCCTGATCGAACCAGATATAGAAATTCGGGTAGAAAACGATCCCCGCATAATCGCAGTGGGCCCATTCGACCTTCAGTTCGGTAACAAATTCCTTCACCTGCGTCCCCGCGACATATTCCGATTCTTTGGACTTGATGTTCCCCCGTTTTAGCGCATTTTGGTCCGACAATGATCAGAATCGCCCCCTACGGAAAACTGAAAGGCGTGGACGCGCCGGGCATTCGCATCCGCGATCATTTTCGCGGCTCGCCGGAGAACGCCGGCACGCCGGTCTACGGGCTCGGCCCCTTGCGGGTGCTGGCCGATACGCGCATCGCACCTCAGACCGGCTTTCCCATGCACGGACACAGGGATTTCGAAATCGTCACCTATGTCTGCGAAGGTACGATCGCCCATGAAGATACCACCGGGGCGAGGGGCTTGCTGCGAATGGGCGACGTTCAGGCAATGACCACGGGCAGTGGCGTCATGCACAGCGAATCCAATCCGGAAAACGAGCCGACGCGGGTTTACCAGATGTGGTTTCATGCGGAAGAATCCGGCCTGCCGCCGGACTATACTGACCTGAACAACCCACCTGCGCCCGATCCGGGTGGCCTGACGGTCTTCGCGTCCGGCGCGCCGGGCATCGACGCGTTGATCCGCATTCGCCAGGACGCGACCGTGAGCGGTGGCGACCTGCCGCGCGGCGGATCCATTCTCCGTGATCTCGCTCCCGGCAGGCGGGCCTATGTGCTGGCGGTGGACGGGCCACTCGCCATCAACGATTTCGGCATACCTGCCCGCGGCGGCGCGGAGGTATGGGGCGAAACCAGCCTGCGGATCGCGGCTCAGGACACGCCGTCCCGCGTGCTGCTGATCGATGTGGCCGAAAAATTCAACGCCCCGGCCGCCTGATCTTCACCCTTTGCTTTCGAACGAAAAACCCTATATTAGCGACTCGAAACGAACCTTTCATACGGACACTGACATGTTCATCCAGACCGAAGAAACCACGCACGCCGATACCCTTCGATTCATACCGGGACGAGACGTCTATTCGGCCGGCGCGGAACTGACGCCCGCGGATGCAGCGCGTTCCCCCCTGGCCAAGCGGATTTTCGACCTCGGCAGCGTGGTGAAGGTCTCGCTTGGCGCCGACGATGTCCGGGTAACCAAATCCGGCGAAGCCGAATGGCACGTAATGCGTCCGCAGATTCTTGCTGCGATCATGGATCATTTCATGGCCGGCATGGAAGTGATGGACGCAAGTGCAGCCCCACCCGCCATGGAAGAGGAAGTAGAACTGACCGGCCCGGCTGCGGAGATCAAGGAAATCGTCGACAGCCGCATACGCCCGGCCGCCAAGGACGGCGGCGGCGACATCACGTTCAAGGCATTCATGGACGGAATCGCCTATCTGCGGTTCGAAGGCGCGGCCTATGGCCTGATGCAGCCCATCCAGAACATGCTGAAGCACTATGTCCCGGAAGTGGAAGACGTGCGTGACGCCATCGACCTGGAAGACCGCCCTGGACTGCAGACCGACGAAGGCAAGGCGATCCTTCAGCTGCTGGACGAACACATCAATCCGCAGGTCGCGGGCCATGGCGGCCATATCTCCTTGATCGACATCAAGGATGATACGGCATTCGTGCGGCTTGAAGGCGGTTGCCAGGGTTGTTCGGCGTCGTCTGCAACACTGCGTCAGGGTGTCGAAGTCGAAATCAAGAAACTGGTGCCGTCCATCGCCCAGGTGGTCGACGTGACCGACCATTCGGCAGGGTCGAACCCGTATTATTCCTGACGTTTTGAGGACGTAACCCCACGCAAAACCAGGGTTTCCGACTTGAATCGGAAAAAACCCCGGACTTCGCCGGAATGACGCTTACCGGCCGGAAGACTATCCCCGCTTCCGCACCTTCTCGACAATCATGGACGGCGTAATCGGCGCACCGGCAATCTCCACACTCCAGGGAGACAGCGCATCCTCGATTGCGGCGATGATCGCGGCAGCGGCCGGGATCGTGCCGCCCTCGCCCGCGCCTTTTACGCCGAGCGGGTTTATCGGCGTCGGCGATTCCACGTGGGTGACCGCGACATTGGGCGTTTCCGGCGCCGACGGCAGCAGGTATTCGGCGAATGTGGCAGAGACGGGATTGGCATTGTCGTCGTAGACCATCCATTCCAGCAGCGCGTTGCCGACGCCCTGGGCCACCGCGCCCTGCACCTGCCCGTCTACCACGAACGGATTGATCAGCGTCCCGGAATCGTGGGCCATCGAATAGTTCAGGATGTCGACATGACCTGTATCGGGATCGACCTCGACCTCCACCACCGCCGTGCCGTTGCAATAAGACGACTGCGACGGCGAAAAATAGTGAGTCGCCTCCAGCCCCGGCTCCACCCCGCCCGGCAGCGAAAAGCCAGGCATCCCCTGCACCGCACGCGCGATATCGGACAGAGACACCGACAAATCGGATCCTTTGACGACGACGCGGCCGTCTTCGATATCCATATCTTCTTCGGCAGCTTCCAGCATGTGCGCCGCGACCTTTATGGCTTTTTCCCGGACCTCGTTGGACGCCAGATGCACGGACGAGCCGGCATTTACCGCGATCCGGCTGGCGAAGGTGCCGACTCCGGAGGCGATCTTCCCGGTATCCCCCTTCTGGACATCGATATCCTCGACGCCGACGCCGAATTTGTCGGCACAGACCTGCGCCAGCGTCGTCCAGTGACCCTGCCCGGAATCGCCGCCGCCGGTGTAGATACAGATACGGCCAGAGGGCTGGATTCGCACGGTGGCGCCTTCGAACGGACCGAGCCCGGTCCCTTCAACATAATTTGCGATACCGATGCCGATATGGCGTCCCTCCGCCCGGGCGGTTTCCTGTCGCGCGCGGAAGCCGTCGTAATCGCCAAGGCGTAACGCTTCCGCCTGGCATTTCGGGTAGTCGCCGGAATCATAGGTCATCGGCTTTCCGTCACGGAAGATCAGGCCGAGCGCGTACGGCATTTCTTCCGTCGGTATCAGGTTGCGGCGGCGAATCTCCGCCCGGTCGATACCAAGCTTGTCCGCCGCGCGGTCCATAAGGCGCTCCATCGCGAATACGGCCTGGGGCCGCCCCGCTCCGCGCACCGGCGTGACCGCCACCTTGTTTGTCAGCGCAACGCGCGTTTCCAGTTCATAGGCCGGCAGAACGTAGGGTCCCGGCAGTGTCGTCGCGGATATATAGGGCGAGATGATGCCCCACGGCATGTAGGCGCCGGTATCGTGGATCATCCTGCCACGCACGCCGAGCAGCATGCCGTCGGCGTCCACGGCGATCTCCATGTCCCAGTACTGGTCACGTTCCATGTTGGTGGCGAGGAAGTTTTCGCGCCGGTCTTCGATCCATTTCACGGGTCTGCCGAGATCCCTGGCGATGACGGGGATCAGCGCTTCCTCGACATAATAGACCGTCTTTGGTCCGAACCCGCCGCCGACGTCCGGCGCAATCACGCGCACTTTGTCGGATTCCCAGCCCAGCATGTCGACCACATTCTGCTTCACAAGGAATGGCGATTGCGTCGCCGACCAGATGGTCAGCATGTCGTCCAGTTCGTCGTACTCCGCGACCACGGCACGGTTTTCGATCGCGAACCCGCCCCCGCGGTGTATCCAGTATTCCTCGCGATGCGTCAGATGCGCATTGGCGAAAGCGGCATCGAGATCGCCATACCCGACGGTGTATTTCGCGCCCTCGTTATTAGGGGAATCCGAATGGCACAGCGGGGCGCCGTCTTCGAGTGCCGACTTGCAGTCGGCCGCCCCGGGCAGAATATCGTAGTCCACCTCGACCAGTGTCGCCGCATCTTCGGCGTTGTATCGGGTATCGGCCACGACCAGCGCGATGGGCTCTCCCGCGAAACAAACTTCCCGGTCTTCAAGCAGGCGTTGCTGGAAAGGCTGCGAAATGGCCGGATTGGGAACCTGAAAAGGCACCGTCGTATCGCGCAGGTGTTCCGGCAGGTCTGCCGTCGTATAAACCGCAACCACGCCCTCATGTGTCAGTGCCGCGGAAGTATCGATGCCGTTAATCCGCGCATGGCTGTGCGGGCTGCGGACGAACGCAGCTTCCAGCATGCCGGGGAGATGGAAATCGTCCGTATAGCTGCCCTGCCCGGTCAACAGCCGCGGATCTTCCAGCCGCGGCACCCGGGCGCCGAACATCTTGGCGCCCATGGGGTTATGCCCCCGCCTGCAGCCTCTTTGCCGCGTCAAGGGCGGCGGCGACGATGCCTTGATATCCCGTGCAGCGGCACAGATTGCCGCTGATGGCTTCTCGGACTTCGCGTTCGGTAGGATCGGGGTTGTTTTCAAGGAATTCAAGCAGCGTCGTCAACATGCCGGGGGTGCAAAACCCGCACTGCAGACCGTGATTGTCCTGGAACGCCTGCTGCAGGGGATGCAGTTCCTGGTCGTTCGGCGCGATGCCTTCGACGGTTTTGATTTCCTGACCGTCCGCCTGCACCGCCAGCATCAGACAGGATCTCGCGGTCTGTCCGTTCAGCAGAATCGTGCAGGCTCCGCATACGCCGTGTTCGCAGCCGACATGGGTGCCGGTCAGCAGGCACTCGTGGCGGATGAAATCCGCAAGGGTCAGACGCGTTTCCACGTTGCGTTCGAAGGTTTCGCCGTTGATCGTCACGGAAATGGTTCTGCGGTCGCTCATCTCAGGGTCATCTCCGTTCCATTGGCGGCGCGGCTGAACGCCTTGGCAAGTGCGCGCCGGGTCAGTACCGCCGCCAGATGCTGACGGTACCACGCGGGTGCATAGACATCTTCCATCGCGTCGATGTCGCGGCATTTCTCCGCGACATCGGTGAACAGTTCGGCAGATCCGGTTTCGCCGGCGAGCCCTTCCTCCACCGCGGTCACCCGCAGCGGCGCCGGCCCGACCCCGCCCACAGTCACGCTGGCTTTCGCGATTCTGCCACCATCGGCAACGTCGAGCAGCACGGCCGAAGACGTGATCGCAAAATCGCCGTGCCGGCGCGCGAATTCGACGAAGGCGTATCCGTGTCCTTCCGGCCACAGGGGTACGCGTATGTCGGTGACCATTTCGTCCAGATCGAAGGACGGCATCATGTAACCCATCGGGAAATCCGCCATCGCAATGTCCCGCGCGCCGCCCTTCTTGCGTACGCTGACGACCGCATCCTGCGCCATCGACACGGTCGGCAGTTCGGCGCTGGGATCGAGATGCGAAAGAGAACCGCCATATGTTCCTCGGTTGCGCGTCTGCCGATGGCCGACGTTCAGAATCGCTTCCTTCATCAGCGGAATCTTCTGCGCGACCAGATCGGAAAATTCGATATCGCGCTGACGCGTCATGCCGCCAAAGACCAGCGCATCTCCCTCGTCGCGGATATAGGAAAGATCGTCGATCCTGTTGATATCGATAACATCGTCCGGCAGCACAAAGCGCATATTCAGCATGGGCATAAGCGATTGCCCGCCGGCCAGCAGCTTGGCGTTGTCTTTTTCGGCCAGCAGCGCGACGGCGTCGTCGATGCTGCGCGGGTCGTGATAGGTAAAGGGAGGCGGTTTCATTTTACACCGAGAACATGTGAATGGAGCAAGCACCGTGATCGAAGCCGGAAATACCGCCGCCGGTGCAATGGGTCAGGCCTACTTTGGCGCCGTCGACCTGACGGTTGCCGGCCTGGCCACGAAGCTGGCGGACGATTTCAACGATCTGTGCGGTACCGGTGGCGCCGATCGGGTGCCCCTTGGACAGCAGACCGCCCGACGGGTTGACCGGAATACGCCCGCCGATCGACGTTTCGCCATCTTCAAGCAGCCGGGCGGCTTCGCCCTTGCCGCAAAACCCGAGGGCTTCGTAATACAGAAGTTCCGCGATCGTGAAGGCGTCATGCACTTCCGCGACGTCGACATCGTCAGGCCCGATGGCAGCTTCTTCATATGCCTGTTTCGCTCCGCGTACCGTAATTTCCGGCGTCGTCATATCGCGGAAACCGGTCATGTATTTGCCGGAATTTACCTCTGAACAGGCGACGCGGACAGGCTTTGTCGTGAACTGGCGAGCTTTTTCGGCCGACGCGATCACCACCGCGGACGCGCCATCGCCCGACGGGCAGCAATGCAGCAGCGTGAAGGGATCGGCAATCTCGCGGGCATTCATCACCTCTTCGAGGGTGACTTCGTTGCGGTACTGCGCGTCCTCGTTCTTCGCCCCGTGCTTGTGCGCTTTCACCGCGACCGAGGCGAGTTGTTCCTTCGTCAGGCCGTAATCGTGCATGTAGCGCCGTGCGCGCATGCCATAGAGCGCCGGCATGACGAGACCGTGCGTGACTTCGAAGTCCTCTTTTTCCAGCGGCAGGGTACCGCCGCCAAACTTGGTCAGCTTTTCGACCCCGAGCACGAGGACGACGTCGTAGACGCCTGCCGCGACCGCGATATAGGCCTGGCGGAACGCCGAAGACGAGGACGAACAGGCATTTTCGACATTGGTGATCGGAAGCCCAGTAATGCCGAGCTGTTTCAGCACCCGCTGACCCGACATCATGCCGCCCAGCGCCGATCCGCAATACGCGGCTTCGATATCCTTCTTGTCGACGCCCGCGTCCTCTATCGCCGCCTTGACCGCCGGCCAGCCGATTTCGGCAAGGGTCTTTTCGCGGTACTTGGCGAACGGGATCATGCCTACGCCGATAACGGATACTTCGCGCATACCTCTACCCCTTACGCTTTGACCGGCGTGAAAGCATAGCTCTCGACCGGACCGTTCTCGTTTGCGCCGAGGACGGCGGTCGTCAGCTCGACGTCCATATCCATTTCGAGCTCTGCGGGATCGGCACCGACAATATGCGCGAACACACGCACACCTTCAGGCAAATCCACATAACCGGAAATGTACGGCACGTTCCAGCCCCTGGGGGCCACATGCACGACGGACCACGTGTAGAGCGATCCTCTATCAGAGAGTTCGAGATCGCCGACATTCTCCGACATGCACTCCGGGCAGACGGGCGCAGGCGGAAAAGCCTTCGTGCCGCAGTCGCCGCATTCCAGACCTATCAGCGTCGGCGTCCCGTCGGCTGCCAGCCGCAGGGCCGCGCCGTCGAGAGGATATTGCTCGTGAATGTCTTCGGCGGTCTGCGCCATCGGTTAACTTCTCCCCTGCAAACCTTGTATCAACCGCACGCATGCCCGGCAAGCGTCACCACATCGCCCCGCCGCCATCGATGACCAGGGTCTGGCCGGTTGTAAAGTCGCTCTCGGCGGACGCAAAATAGAGACATGCACCGACAAGGTCTTCCGGGTCCTGCAGGCGTTTAAGAGACCGTCCCGCCAGCTTCGCCGCCGGACCGCCATCGCGCCAGTCTGTCCGGGCTTTGACGTTCTCCGACATCGTCGAGCCCGGCGCGATCGCATTTACACGAATGCCGTCTTCACCCAGTTCCTTCGCCATCGCCCGCGTCATCCCGAACACTGCGCCTTTCGACGCGTCGTAATGAAGATAGAACGGCAGGCCGGCGAAAATCCGGCTGGTCGAGATATTGATGATCTTGCCGTAGCCCTGTTCCCGCATCGCCGGAACCGCCGCCTTGGAGCATAGAAACGTCCCGCCGACATTCACCGACATCACCTGCTGGAAGAGCTCCGGCGAAATTTCGTCGATCGAGGCGCGGTCGAGCTTGCCGAAAATCGCCGCGTTGTTGACCAGCACATCTATGCGCCCGAATGCGTCCTTCGCTGCGGCCGCCATATCCTGGCACGACTGCCAGTCGGACACGTCGTTCTGCAATGCGACCGCCTCGCCGCCGCCCGCCCTGATCTCTTCGGCGACGGCGGACGCGTCGTCGATATCGGAAACGACCAGCTTCGCCCCCTCGGCGGCCAGGGCTTTCGCATAGGTCGCACCTATTCCCTGCGCTGCGCCCGTCACGATGCAGACGCGATCCTTTACCCTGTCGGACATTTTCTTTCCTGAAATCAGATTATTGATTAGCTATCTAAGGGTATCGACGGGCTGCGGCGCTGTAAAGATTTAGAGCCCCGCAGAGAACGCATGGATCGCCTCGATCGCCGCAAGCCAGTTGTCTTCCCGCGTCAGCCCCGACACCTTGCGCGGTTTGAGATCGTGATCGCCATCCGGCAGATACTCAACCCTTATCGACGGCGCCAGTGTGTAACCTTCCACTTCCTCCCGTTTGCCGAACGGATCACGCTCACCCTGCAGAACAAGGGCCGGCGTTTGCAGCGTTTCCAGGTGTTCGGTGCGCAGTTTGTCCGGCTTGCCAGGCGGATGAAACGGATAGCCCAGACACACCAGACCGGCGACACCCGCTTCGTCCGCAATCATGCTGGCGATCCGCCCGCCCATGGATTTTCCCCCGATAATCAGGTTTTCCGGGCCAAGCTCCGCCGCCACCTGAAGATAGGTCTCGATCAGAACCGGCGCCCGGTCGGGGGGACGGCGTTTGCCGTCCTCGCGCCGTTTGAGCATATAGGGGAACTCGAATCGGGCGACGCGAAGGCCTTTATCCGCCAGGCCGGCGGCCATTGCCTCCAGGAAGTCGGAATCCATGTGTGCGCCCGCACCATGCGCTAGTACGAGGGTATAGGTCGAGCTATCGGGTCCGTTGAACAGAAAATCGGTCATTACTTTACAGCGCACCCGCCTGTAGGCGCACGACGACGGCGACAACAATACCGATCACGATCAGCAGAATAATGCGGCGAAGTCCCATGAGCTATGGGTATTGCCGCGCCCGAGTCGGGTCAATCGGGTCGCCGCCGCACCATGACGATGTCACGCGACGAAAAGACGGCTTCCTTGCGCTGGTTGGTCAGAACGAATTCCCAGATCACAAGGCCACGGTCAGACCGAGTCCTGGATTCCCGTTTGGCCACGCACTCCTGACGCATGAACAATTCGTCGCCTGCTCGGACCGGTTTCAGGAAATTCTGTTCCTCGATCTTCGCAGCACCGATAATCGCGGCGTTGCGTTCGACGCTCATAATCATGCGTTGTTTCAGGGCTATGGTCAGTACACCCGATGCGATCAGACTGTCATGCACAGTCGCCTGTCCGCCCTCGTCGCTGACATGCATCGGCAGCGGGTCGTAGCGTTCGGCGAAAGAGATGATTTCGTCGGCCGTCACCGTAATGGGGCCGGCTTCCCGAACGCGACCGATCTCGATGTCTTCGAGAAACATCTCCACTACGGGGCCGGGTTCGACGTCTTTGATTTCGGAGGAAGAAATATTCATGGGGCGGGCATAGCCGACGCCCGCCCCTTTCGCAATTGCGAAATCAGAGTACCGTCAGCATTTCCCCCACCAGCGGATGGCGGACGATATCATTCTGCCCCATGCGCACCACGGACACGTTGGAGAGCTGTTCAAGACGCTCCGCGATATCGGACAGGCCGGACATCTCCGGCAACAGGTCTGTCTGGTCCGGATCTCCGGTGATGACCATGGTCGCGTTCCAGCCGAGCCGGGTGAGCAGCATCTTCAACTGCGCATAGGTACAGTTCTGCGCCTCGTCGATCACGACGAAGGACCGGCTGAGCGTACGGCCGCGCATGAAGGCGACGGGCGCAATCTCGATCCCGCCATTGGACATTAGCGCCCGAAGACGTTTGCCGCCGAGGCGGTCGAGCAGCGCGTCGTAAAGCGGCTGCATATATGGCGCGACTTTGTCGTTCACCTCCCCCGGCAGGAAGCCGATGCTTTCGCCCGCCTCGACGGCCGGCCGGGAAAGAACGATACGCTCCACCTCATTCGATTCGAGCGCTTCGACGGCCGCCGTTATCGCGAGATAAGTCTTGCCTGTACCCGCGGGCCCGAGCGCCACCACCATGTGATGATTCTGCAGCGCTTCCATCAGGCGGGCCTGGTTCTCGCTTTTGGGGCGGACGTTGCGTACGTAGCGCTTGTTGTCTGTGCCGCTTTCCAGCGGGTCCCAGTTGCCGTTGCGGGGCATGGCACAGACGTTGCTTTCCATGGCGGCGGCGCGATGCGCACGCGCGGATCTCTTACCCATAAAATTCCTCTCGGTTGGTGGACTGTCGGAAGACCGGGATTTTCACCTCGAAACGCAAAACGCCCTCCGGAAAGGAAGGCGTTGAAAATTTTTCGGGCGCAGGAGGCGGTGCGAAGTTACCCGGCCCATCGGACTGAACGGAACAGGATACAACTGGTACATTACTGTCATTTATTTTCCCGAAACCATCCTGTTACTCTACATAAAAAATATATCTTCTCCTTTCATATTTCTCCATTCAATTCGAGCGGTGTCACAAAATATTCATACATCGCTTCATTTCGCGACCGTCAGGTACGTTGTCCCACTTTAATGATAGGACACCCACCGCCGAATCGCCGATCACTTCCGTTGTCGATCCATTAAACGGCGCAAACTCCGGGCCCGTGGGTCGTGCGGCGCGCGCACCATTGAATATTCGCGAGCTTGCCGGGCCTTCGCCCGATCTCCGGATTTCAGCAGTGCCAGGGCATATTCGGCCCAGACCACCCCGTTTCCCGGCGCTAAACGCAGGCCTTCTTCGAATGACTCCGCCGCGCCCCTCGGGTTGCCGGAAACCATGTGCGCCCGCGCGGCTGCGAACCAGCGCCGCGCGTTTGCATCCCGAGACAGGCTGTCCAAACGCGTCTCGAGAACCAATTCGGCTATTTTGGGATTTACATAAACGCCGTCCGCCAAGGCCGACGCGGCGCCGTTCCCCGGCACATCGACGATTTCCGCCGGCAGTCGCGGGATGCCGATCGCCAGCAAAGCCAGACCCAGCGCGCCCATCAGGACGGAACTCATCCGGCGAAAGCGAAACGGCACTTACGGATCAGAAAAAGCGTTCGGGAACTCGGATAACGTCGCCCGGATAAAGATAGTCGTCCGGCCTGGCGCGAACTTCGCTGTCCTTGGGCGCACCTGCGCGCCGAACGTAGAAGTTTTCCTTGCGGGCACGGTAGGTAAATCCGCCGCTCATCGCGACGGCATTGACGATCGTCATGCCCTCGACATAGGCATAGCTGCCCGGGCGCTTGACCTCGCCCAGTATGTAGAACGGCCGGTAATTGACGACCTCGATACTCACCTTGGGTTTTTTGAGGTAGCCGTCACGCAGCTTCATCGCCACCAGTTTCTCGAGTTCGCGCACTGTCTTGCCGCTCGCCTCGACTTCGCCGACAAGCGGGTACGCGATTTCCCCGGAACCGCTGATATCGAATTCGCCGGAAAGATCGCTTTCGCCGTAAACCGTTACCCGCACGCGGTCTCCGGACCCCAGCGTGTAAATGTCCTTAACCGATTGCGTACGCCCAACGTCCTCGGCCGCCGACGCGGCGGCAGTCATGAAACAGATCATCGCAACGATAAGATAAAATCGCATTCGGCGTTCCCCCATGTCGCGCCGTCCTATGTCTCCCGAACGGCACGCCCTATATTGGATCGGCATGTTTAATGATCGGTTAACCAACATCGGGTTGTTTAGAACCGGCATCAGACGTAGTAGTAGCCTCACATGACCGAGATCGTTCCCGAAGAGACAAAGACATCAAACGGTTGGCTGAAGCCGGCAACCGAATACGGGCCGCTGGCGATTTTTCTGGCCGCCTATTATCTCGGAGATTTGTATGCCGCGACGGCCGCCCTGATGGCGGCGACGGCGGTGGCGCTCGCCGTATCTCTTGCCGTGAACCGGCGGGTGCCGATCATGCCGGTGGTCACGGCGGTGATCGTCGGGATTTTCGGCGCGCTGACGCTGATCTTCAACGACGACACGTTCATCAAGATGAAACCGACGATCGTTCAGGCCCTGCTGGCGCTGATTCTGCTGGGCGGGCTCTTATTCGGAAAAACGCTGCTGAAACCGGTGATGGGGTCAGCCTGGCCGATGACGGATCCCGGCTGGCGGATCCTGACCCGCAATTTCGGATTGTTCTTTATTGCGATGGCCGTAGTGAACGAAATCGTCTGGCGTACGCAATCGGAAGAGTTCTGGGTCAATTTCAAGGTATTCGGAAGCATTGCGCTGACGCTGGCATTCAGCATGACGCAGGTGCCGGTTCTAAACCGCTACAAAATAGACGATCCAGAAAGCTGATCCGCCAATTGTCAGGCGGCGCCTATTCGCGGTGCCTTGCCGGACTGACCGAACGACCGGTTCAGGGTATCCGTCGAATCTTCGGCCAGCTCAATGCAATCGGTCAGCTTGTCGAGAATGCGCATGTTATTCGCAATTACACGACGGGCCTCCGGCCGGTTGTCGCCGGCAATCTTGCCGGCACGGTGGATGATGTCCTGATGGATGATCGAAAGGATATCTTCCAGCTTGTAATCATCCGGGTTTTCGTCCGTGGAAAGAAAATGCGTCATCGCAAGAACCCTAAATTATCCAGATGGTCGAGTATTGCCCGCGCCGGTTAACGGATTCTGAACACGGATTAGACAATCCGAGCGGGTTTCGGCAGCCTCCGAGGCATCTGCGTGATGTCGATCACAGACTCTCGACATCAGCTCTAAGATCATGGGAACCGAACACCGGAAAAACGGATTTGAGAATATGTCCTCCCTGTTGGTCAGAACCCTTGCTCCGATCCTTGTGGCCGCGGGCCTTTTTAGCGGCGGCGCCTTTGCGGATACGGTCCATCCGCAATCGTCAGAATCGCGCTTTATCAGAAATCTCGGAGACCGCGCTATCCACCTGCTGAGCGCCGAGACGCTTACCGCCAAGCAGCGCGCCGAGGGTTTCGGCGACCTTTTGGTCACCGGCTTCAATCTTGATTACATCGCCCGTTTCGCGCTCGGGCGCCATTGGAACAACGCCACCGCCTTGCAGCGCCGACAGTACCTGTCCTTTTTCCGCCAGTACGTCATCAAGACATACGCATCCAGATTGCGGGGATATTCCGGCGAAACGTTCGAAATCGTCGCGCAACGCCGGGCCGGCGCCAGGGACGTAGTCGTCCGGACCCGCATCGCGCGCCCCGGCGGTGGCGCAATGGTCGATGCGGACTGGCGGGTTCGGAAATTCGAAGGCGAACACCGGATCATAGACGTCATGGTCGAAGGAATCAGCATGGCGATCACGCAACGCCAGGAATTCTCTTCCGTCATTCGCCGAAAAGGTATGGACGGGCTGATAGAAGATCTTCGCGTCCGAACGGCGACTGTCAAAGAGGCTGGTCTGAAAAACTGATCCAACCTTGTTTTGAGCCGGACCACCGGCTCGTGTTAAGGTCGATCGTCATTTTGAATTCATGCCCGAAGCACAGAGAGTCCGGCTGCCGCTATCCATGAAATTTTCCGTCTCACGATACGCGACGCCTGCCGGATTGGCTCTCTGCCTTTTCTATCTTGTGTTCAGCGGGACCGTCCAGGCCGCCGTCTCGCCGGATATTCAGCAGCGTATACAGACCACAGCGGATACGTGGCGCGCCAATGCCCAGCGCCAACAGCAAATGCAGAAACTGTCGGGCGATCCGCATCTGTCGGCAGTCTCCCAATCCCTGGACCGACGGGTCACTGCATCGATGATCGCCCAAGCGGTAATGGATTCGATTTCGCGCGACCCTTCAACCGCGCACGAAGCAACCGCTCTGGCGCTTCAGACCGCGCCCGAACTAAGCAACGAGATACGCTCGAACCTCGCCCTCGCCTTCCCCCGCATGGCGCCCCCCCAAGCCCCGCGCGCACCGCCGGCAGCGGTGACGGCAGGAACGTCCCATCAACAGGCCGTCGCCCCGCGGCGGCTCGACATCCCGCAAGCAGGTTCCGAACTGAGCGAAGCGGACGCCGTCGCAGCGGAACTTATGGAAGAGAGCCCCGGCAACCGCGACCCGCTGGAGGACATCAATCGTGCCGTCTTCGCGTTCAACGATTTCCTCGACTCCTACATCATGGTGCCGATCGCGAAGACATACCGTTTCATCATGCCGGAATTCGTCCGCGATATGGGACGGAACTTTTTCGAAAACTTCAACGAACCCGTGGTCGCGATCAATGACCTGCTACAGGGCGACTTTGAAAACGCCGGGATATCTCTTGGCCGATTTGTCGTGAATTCCACCGCCGGTGTTTTCGGTTTTTTCGAAGTTGCCGAGCGGCTGGACCTGTCCGAACATCCTGCCGATTTCGGTCAAACGCTGCACAGCTACGGCGTAGAGTCCGGTCCATACGTGATGCTGCCTTTCTTCGGCCCGGCGACAGCGCGGGACGCCGTCGGCAAAGGCGTGGATTCCTTCCTCAATCCGATATCCTATTTTCTGGAACTCGAAACCCGGCTCTATATGAAAGCGGCTGAAACGGTCGTCGGCCGGGAAGCCGTGCTCGACGAGCTGGCCGAACTGCGCAAAGGCTCCCTTGATTACTACGCAGCGGTCCGGTCTGCCTGGTTCCAGAACCGGGCGCGCGAACTGCGCAAAGGCGCGCCGCCGCCGGCCGAAAATATTGACAGTTTGTTCGCGGACGTGAAGTAAATAGCGCAGAAACATAGTGCATCAGTTCATCCGCCGGATTTCTCCCGGCGGCCACGACAAGAAACGCCGTGAAGCTTCAGGGATAGACCATGGGACACCTGCAGAACGGTCAATGGACCGACGAAGAATTCCTCGTCGAAATCGATGAGCGCGGCGCCTACAACAAACAGCCTTCGCTTTTTCGCAACTGGGTGACGACCGACGGTTCGGCCGGTCCGTCCGGCACCGACGGTTTCAAAGCGGAAGCCGGACGCTATGTTTTGTACGCAGCGGCCAGCTGTCCGTGGGCCCATCGCGCCGTGCTCTATCGCGTCGTCAAGAAGCTGGAAGACATGATCGCTCTGGTGAACACCGACATGGAGGTCGGCGGACAGGGTTGGGGGTTCGGCGAAGCGGGCCACAAGGTACCGGGGACGAGCCACTCCGCGATTTGGCTTCACGAAATCTATACCCTGTCGGACCCGGACTGCACGACCCGCGTCACGGTCCCTACCCTCTGGGACACGCGGACCCAGACCGTCGTCAGCAACGAATCCGCCGAGATCATCCGGATGTTCGATACGGCATTCGCGGACATCGCACCGCCGACCCCTGAACTCTACCCCGAAGAGCTTCGCGCCGAGATCGACGCGATGAACCATTTCGTGCTGGAAAACATTAATAACGGCGTCAATCGCTGCGGCCGCTCTAAATCGCAGGAAGCCTACGACGAGGCGTTCGAAAAACTGTTCGAAGCGCTTGACGCGCTCGAAGAACGTCTGGGACGACAACGCTACCTGGTCGGCGACAGAATCACGGAAGCGGACTGGCGTCTGTACCCCAACCTGATCCGCTTCGACCCAATCTATTTCGTGGGCTACCGCTGCAATCTGAAACGCATCGTTGATTACCCCAACCTGTCGAATTACCTGCGCGAACTGTATCAGACGCCCGGGATCGCGGAGGCCAGCGACATCGACGGCATGAAGGCGGGCACGTTCGGCAAAGCCGGTCCGATCGGCTGGGATGGTATCATTCCGCGCGGACCGGAAAACTCTCTGATGCAGCCGCACAACAGGGGCCAGCTGTCTGCCGCAGCCTGATTACGCCCCATGGCGCTTCGGTTCCGAAGCTGTAAACTCTCCCCATGATATTGGGAGCTAGCGCCATGAAAAGAATTCTGGGAATTGCCGCCGCCGGTCTCTTGCTGGCCGGTCACGCAAATGCAGCGACGCTGGACGAGGTCCGCGCCCGGGGCCACCTGCAATGCGGAATTAACACCGGCCTGGTCGGTTTTGCGGCCCCCGACGACAAAGGCGTCTGGCGGGGCTTTGACGTCGATTTCTGCCGCGCGGTCGCCGCCGCGGTTTTCGGCGACGCCGACAAGGTGAAATTCACCAACCTGACGGGCAAAACCCGGTTTACGGCGCTCCGCTCCCGCGAGATCGACGTGTTGTCCCGCAATACGACCTGGACGTTCAGCCGAGACGTCGATCTGCAACTGACGTTCATCGGCGTGAACTATTACGACGGTCAGGGTTTCATGATTCCGAAGAAGCTCGGAATCAAATCCGCGAAGGAGCTCTCCGGCGCCTCGGTCTGCATTCAGACCGGCACGACCACGGAGCTCAACCTGTCGGACTATTTCCGCGCCAACAAGATGACTTACCAGCCGGTCCCCGTCGAAACCAACAGCGAAGCGCTCACCAACTATCTGGCCGGGCGGTGCGACGTTTATACGACAGACGCGTCGGGTCTCGCCGCCACCCGGGTCGCGACGGACAATCCGGAAGCACACGTCGTTTTACCCGAGATCATCTCCAAGGAACCGCTGGGTCCGGTCGTCCGCCAGGGCGACGATCAGTGGGCGGATATCGTACGCTGGACACTGAACGCCCTGATCGCGGCAGAGGAACAAGGCGTCTCTTCGGCGAATGTCCGGAAACTGGCAACCGGCACATCCAATCCCGAAATCGCGCGCCTGCTCGGCAAATCGGAACTGCAGGGGCGCGCCCGGCTGGGCCTTGCT
Source organism: Alphaproteobacteria bacterium (assembly GCA_038146925.1). Classification (GTDB taxonomy): domain Bacteria; phylum Pseudomonadota; class Alphaproteobacteria; order MPNO01; family UBA830; genus UBA830. The sequence continues at coordinate 1,126,376 of JAYQSP010000011.1, read as the reverse complement.
CCGGACTGGGTGGTCAAAATCATCGCGCAGGTCGGCAATTACGGTGAGGTGTTCGGCCGCAATCTGGGACCCGACACGCCGCTGGGCATCGCCCGCGGGTTAAACGGTATGTGGACCCGGGGCGGCCTGATGTACGCGCCGCCATTCAGATAGGCCGTTGCCGACCGCATGACAGCCCTCGCCATCTGGCGTCAGGAATCGACGCGTTTCGTCGCGCTGCAGATCGGCGGGGTGCTGCTGATATTCGCGCTGATCGCCTGGCTGCTCGGCAACGTCGCCGCAAATTTCGCGGCGCTCGACAAAACCTTTGGTTTTGGTTTCCTGTGGGAGCTGCCCGCCAATTACGATATCAATCAGACGCTGATCGATTACAGTGCGCAGTCTACTCATTTGCGGGCGGCACTTGTCGGATTGCTCAATACGTTCCTTGTCGCGGCGATCGGTATCATCCTGGCAACGATCCTGGGGTTTGCAGTTGGCGCATTGCGGCTGTCTGAGAACTGGCTGGTGTCCCGCCTTGCGTCCGCCTATGTGGAATTCACCCGCAATACACCCGTCCTTTTGCTGATCCTGCTGTGGCACGGGATTATCATAAACACCCTGCCCCACCCCCGGCAGGCGCTTTCCATCGCTGACTCGGTCTTCCTGACAAATCGCGGTGTCTATGTGCCGAAACCGTTATTCGAAGTCGGGTTTCTGTACGTGCTCGCCGTCTTCTTCGCCGGGTTAGGCGCGACATGGCTCCTGTGCCGCCGGCAGCGCGATACCCCGGCCCGGCGCCTGTCGGTCGCAGTGGCCGGCGTCGTATTCAGTGTGGCCCTCGCCGCCATCGCGTTCTTTCTCGCCGGCAATCCGATCCGGTTCGAAACCCCGGCACTGAGAGGTTTCAATTACCAGGGCGGACTCTCGCTAATCCCCGAACTGGTAGCCCTGACATGGGCGCTCGCGTTCTACACGTCGGGATTCATCGCCGAGAACGTCCGCGCCGGGATCATGTCGGTCGACTGCGGCCAGACCGACGCGGCGCGATCTCTGGGCCTTCCGCGCATCCGCATCCTGCGACTGATCGTGCTGCCCCAGGCCATGCGAGTCATCGTGCCGCCACTGACCTCGTCCTATCTGGACCTGACCAAGAATTCGTCACTCGCCATCGCCATCGGCTACATGGACCTGGTGGCGACACTCGGAGGCATCACGCTCAACCAGACCGGCCGTGAGATGGAGGCCATGCTCCTGGTCATGGCGGTGTACCTGCTGATCTCACTGACCATCGCCGCCTTCATGAACTGGTACAATAACCGTGTGAGGCTGCCGGGCCGATGACCGTTTCTCCTGACGCGCCCCACGACTATCCGCCGGGACAGCACCCGTCATTGCCCCCGCCGCCCACATCGACCGGGATCGTCGGATGGCTGCGCGGCAACCTGTTCTCGTCCTTGTTCAGCACCGCGTTGACCATTGTGACGGTCTGGCTGCTATGGCTGCTGATATCGAACCTGGCCGACTGGATGCTGTTCGACGCTGTCGTCAGCGCCGATTCCCAGGCCGCCTGCCGCGCGCTCGACAGCGGGGCCTGCTGGGCCGTGATCGCCGCCCGGCTCGATCAGTTCGTCTACGGCTTTTACCCCGAACCGGAACGCTGGAGACCCAATCTCGTCTTCGTCCTGCTGATCATCGCCCTCGCCCCCATTCTCTACGACCGCACGCCGGCACGAAAACAGCTCCTGTGGTTTTCCGCCGCCTATCCGTTCATCGCCGGCTGGCTGATATATGGCGGGATCGGCCTGACCGTCGTGCCGACGGGCATGTATGGCGGTTTTCTGCTGACCATGATCATCGGGATCACCGGCATCGCGGCGTCATTGCCGCTGGGAATCGCGCTGGCGCTGGGCCGACAATCGGACATGATCGCGTTTCGTATCCTGTGCACCGTGTTTATCGAATTCGCCCGCGGCGTACCGTTGATCACCCTGCTGTTCGTCGCCTCCACCATGCTGAACTACTTCCTTCCGCCGGGCACAAGCTTCGACCTGCTGGTACGCGTATTGATCATGGTATCGCTGTTTGCCGCCGCCTATCTGGCCGAGGCCGTGCGCGGCGGGTTGCAGGCAATTCCCAGGGGGCAGTACGAGGCCGCCAGCGCATTAGGGCTTTCCTGGTGGGCGACGACCCGCAAGGTCACCCTGCCGCAGGCCCTCAAGATTTCGATCCCGGGAATCGTCAACGTCTTCGTCGGCCTCTACAAGGACAGCACGCTGGTGGTCATCATCGGCATGCTGGATCCGCTCGGCATTGCGCGGGCGGCGCTGGCGGACGCGAAATGGAACGGGCTGTCGACCGAAACCTATCTGTTTGTCGCGCTGTTCTTTTTCGTCAGCTGTTTCGCCATGTCACGCTATTCAATGTGGCTCGAACGGCGTCTTGCCCGGGGGGAAGCCCAATGATCGAGATACGGGGCCTGCACAAGTGGTTCGGAGCGCTGCACGTGCTGAAGGATATCGACCTTTCTGTCGCGACGGGCGAGCGCATCGTCGTCTGCGGGCCGTCCGGATCCGGCAAGTCGACCCTGATCCGCTGCATCAACCGGCTGGAACAGCATCAGCGTGGCACCATCACGGTCGATGGCACCGAGCTGTCCGGCGACGTGAAGGACATCGAAAAGATCCGTTCCGAAGTCGGTATGGTGTTTCAGCACTTCAATCTGTTTCCGCATCTGACGGTACTGCAGAACTGCACGCTGGCGCCCGTCTGGGTGCGGAAAATGACAGCGGGAAACGCAGAGGCGACCGCGCGGCACTACCTGGAACGCGTGCGCATTCCCGAACAGGCCGACAAGTATCCCGGCCAGCTGTCGGGGGGCCAGCAGCAGCGCGTCGCCATCGCACGTGCGCTTTGTATGGAACCAAAGGCGATGCTTTTCGACGAGCCGACCTCGGCGCTAGACCCCGAAATGATCGCCGAAGTACTAGATGTCATGATCGAGCTGGCGGAAAGCGGCATGACCATGATCGTCGTCACCCACGAAATGGGCTTCGCGCGCCGCGTCGCCGACCGGGTCGTGTTCATGGATAACGGCGAGATCATCGAACAGGCGCCACCGGACGAGTTCTTCGCCAACCCGCGACACGAACGGACAAGGGAATTTTTAAGTCAGATTTTGTCGCACTAGACAGGCATCACTCCACCCGCGCTACCGACAGCTTGCCCGACACGCCATGTTTGTCGATCAGGTCGGCGACCAGTCCATTGCGCTTCGACTGCTCCACAAAGTCGGACAGAAATGCCGCCGCTTCCCTGTTCGCCTTCGCCGTGCCGACCGCCTGCTGCACAGCGGTGAACCGACCGTCGAGAATGCGCGCGCCAGGCAGGTTAGGCAGGTCCTCGGTCATCGGCGGGCGCAGACCGGCGAGGGCGTCGAGTTTCTCATCCAGAAACAGTTGGGTGGCGCCCGGCAGCCCTTTGGCGCGGACCAGTTCGGCGTGTTTCAGGTTTCGGGTCAGAAACAGGTCATAGGCGCTCCGCCCGGAAACAGCGATGCGGATGCCCGGCTTGTCGACGTCTTCGATCGACTGGATGGACGAGCCGGCGGGCACCAGATACGTCGCTTCGATTTCCACATAGGCGGCGGTAAAAGAAATTTTTTCAGCGCGTGTCGGTTCGGCGCCGATCAGGCCGATATCCCAGACTCCGTCATCCACAGCGTCGGCCAGCTCGCCCGGTGTGGGAAACGGGACATAGGCTACCGGCACGCTAAGGCTTTCAGCGATCTTCGCGGCGAACTCGGGCCCGACGCCTTCCGGGTCGCCGGTCGCGGTTTCACCGGTCACCAGAAGCTTGTTCGCCATGTTTATGCCGGCACGGAGTGTGCCGGTCGGTGCAAGCTGGGCGAGGATGTCTTCGGTCATAAGCCTGTTTCCGGGATGGTTGCGGTCCCGGATACTAGGCTGCGGTCTCCAATGCCCGCAAGCAGCGGGACGCTTTATTCCGCGGCAGTGGCTAACGGGGTCGTGTAGGAACCGAGGATATCATCGACCACACCTTCCCATCCGTCCCAGTCGGCGGTCAGGAAATTATAGTTGGAGACGATAAAGCTGGGTCCGGCATAGAACCGCTCGTACTGGATATGCCGACCGGCGAAATCGCTGCCCAGCAGGTCCCATGCCAGCTTGAGCACCTTCATGCGGTCTTCCGCCGATTCCCCGGGCACAGACCAATAGGTCTCGAAGGTTTCCCGCATCTCCGGATCCTAGATCACCGAAATATCGGCGGGGAACTGGAACGGACCGCCGCCCAGCAGCTCGGACACCGTTTCGCAGATACGCGAATGGTTGGTCGTGCACCAGTGCAGCGCGGCATACATGAATCGCCGGTTGATATTGACGAAGCCTGGCGCATGATCGTTCCTCGAACGCTTCGACCTGACCGTGGATCATGGCTTCGAGCCCGGACAGGCTCGCCGCCAGCGACCCGAGTGTGCCCTGCACCGCCGGAATATGACGGATGGAGTTCATTTCCGTCACTCTGTTCGCGAGGCCGACGATCAGTTTTAGTTTTTCCCAGAAACGGATATTCGACTGGTGATTCCCCATCGCGTGGGCCGGGGTCAGCATGTAAATCTCGCGCGACAGATCGACGGCTTCGAGCGTAAACACCCTTTCCCACGGCACGAACACGTTGTCGAAAATGACCATCGAATCCGTTTCGTCGAAGCGGTAGGCCAGCGGGTTCTCGAATTCGCTGACCGCGTATTTTTCGAACGGCTTGCGCGACCACATCTTCACGCCCGGCGCGTTCAACGGCACCGCGCAGGTCACGGATTCCTTTTCCTTTCCCGGCCCCAGCGGCAGAAGATTGCCGATCCATGTTTCGTCTGCGAACACTGCCGACGTCCCGAGCATTTTCATGCCGTCGATAACGATCCCATCGCCCCGTTCGTCGACCACCTTCAGCTTCGGCACCTTCATGTCCGCGCGCTGGTAGAGCTCCGGTTTCCGCGCCCCCTGCGGTGGCAGCACGGTGTAGGTGGCGCAGATATCGTTGTCGCGCATGTATTTGTAGTAATTCATCAGATTGTCGCCGAAACCGGGGCGAATGCCGTTGAAAATATCGGGGCGCATCGCAAGACCGGCGACAAATGACGACACATGATCCGGCGAACGCCCCAACAGACCGTGCGACCACTGGGCAACACGGCGATGGGCTCCATACGCTTTCGCAAATCGTCCTTTGTCCTGGGCTGCAGATACCAGGTCGAATGACGCTCGCCGTCTTCCTCGTAGGACATCAGGTCGATATGTTCGGGCGCGCGCTTGTTGTCGTAGATCCGCGCAAACGACCGGGCGGCATTCGGAACGCCGGATGGGTCGTCACATCGTCGACCAGCTCCTTTCCGATATACACCTGACTACCGTCGCGCAATCCCTCAAGATAGTCCTGACCAGTCTTCAACATGACTCCTGCTCACTGATGTCCGAGGCAATTCAAACAACAAAATGAATAAATACTTTATATAATTTTATTAGCTAATTATGAGAAATGGTAGTAAACGCTCTCCCTTTCGCAGTGCGTTGATTCAGCCTGTGTCGTTTATTCGGCGGCAACCGGGCGTCTGAGCTTGCCTTCTTCCGGCACGTCGTATTCGGCCAGCACACGGTCGACTGTGCCGGTCATTTCGTCCCACGGGCATTCGATGAAGCTGTACAGCGTATTGATGAAGGCTGGACCGGCATAAAAACGTTCGTACTGCTGGTGCCGCCCGGCGAAGTCACTGCCCAGCAGGTCCCACCCCATTTTCAGGAACTTCATGCGATCGATCGCCGACTGGCCCGGCACCGACCAGTAGGTCTCAAATTGTTTCTTCAGTTCAGGATTATTGATAACGGACACGTCGGCCGGCATCTGAAACGGACCGCCGCCCATTAGTTCACGCACGGTTTCACAAATCGTGGCGTAGTTCTGGGTGCACCAGTGCAGTGCACCGTACATATGACGCCGATTGACGTTCAGATGCCCGGGAATCATTTCCTCCGCGTCTTCGATCTGGCCAGCAATCATGGCATTGAGACCGGCCTCAGCGGCGGCCAGACGACCTAAGGTATCCCGCACGGCCGGCACCTGGAGAACATTGTTCAGCTCCGCCGATTTGCGCGCAATCCCGAGGATCAGCTTCAGCTTTTCCGAAAATCGCACATTGGACTGGTGATTGCCCATGGCGTGACCGGGGGTCTTGAAATAGATCTCGCGCGAGAGCGCTGCATTGTTGTGCGTAAACACCCTCTCCCATGGCACTTTCACATCCTCGAAAATGACCATCGAATCCGTCTCGTCGAATTTCCAGGCAAACGGCGCATCGAATTCAGATACGGCGAAGCGCTCAAACGGCTTGCGGGCCCAGATGGTCACGCCCTCCCAGTTCAGCGGCACAGCGCAGGTAATGCTTTCCGCCGCCTGCTCTTCGCCCAGCGGCAACAGGTTGCCGACCCAGGTTTCGTTGGAAAACACGGCAGATGTGCCCAGCATCTTCATGCCGTTAAGAGTGACGCCTTCCTTGTCTTCGGCCGTCACGCGCAGGGTCGGCACCGTCAGCCCCTCCCGCTGATACATTTCCGGCTGGCGCGCGCCCTGAGGCGGCAGGACCGTGTAGCAGGCGAACGTATCGTTTTTCCGCATATAGTCGTAATACCCCTGCAGATGGGCTGCTGAACCTTTGAGATTGTCCTCGAACAGATCGGGTTTCCACAACAGTCCGGTTACGAAGCTGGCGACGTGATCGGGCGACCGGCCGATCAGCCCGCAGGTCCATTCAGCGACCCGGCGGTGAGTTTCGCGACGTTTCCGGAGATCGTCCTTGGACTTTGGTTTCAGGTACCAGGACGTGCTGAGTTCTCCGTCTTCGTCTTCGTAGGCCATGACGTCGACGTTTTCCGGATCGCGCTTGCGGTCGTAGATCATCGCGAAGGACTGCGCGGCGTTACGGAACGCCGGATGCGTTGTCACATCATCGACCAGTTCATCGCCGATATAAATCCGGCGCCCGTCACGCAAGGATTCAAGATGCTGTTCGCCTGTCTTGAGCATAGTATTTCTCCGTTGAAAGAATTGAGCCGGTCAGCGCCAGACGGCGCCCACGGCGTTGTCTCCGATGTCGGTGTGTTCCCGGGCCAGGGTTTCCGCCAAAGCGGCGGCGCGGCTACTGGTGCGGGTCATATGATCGACGATCTCGCGGAACCGGGCGAAAGTTTCCGGCCCCATGCCGTCGAACAGTTCGTCATTTATCTTCTGAAGATGCGGCGAAAAGGCATCGATCGCTGCCTGGCCTTCTCCGGTCAGAAATAGGATTACGCTGCGTCCGTCATCGGGGTTTGGACGCTTGTCCAGAAAGCCCCGGCGCATCAGCTTCTTGGATTCCATGGTTACGTAGGCGCCGGACGTATGCAGTCGGTCCGCAATCAGCGACACAGTCACCTGTTCGTCCGGGGTCAGCTCTGCCACCACCATAAGGATGTGGTACTGAATACCCGATAACCCCAATGCCGTCGCCATGCGCTCCCGGATGCGATCGAAATTCACCGTCATCGTGAAAATCCCGTAGATCAGCCGTCGAAATTCGGCGTCACCACCCGATCGATCAAGGAGCGCCTCAAGGCTCGTCGATACCGGCAGCGCCCAGTCAGTACGAGATTGGTCGAGACACTTAGTCATCAGGCAAGGTTTTCCGCAAACAGTCTATTTAAATATGTTAGCTAATATATTTAGCTAAATCAATCACCGAATTTGGCTCAGCCTTATCTGAATTTCAGGGCATCATTCAGCGATATCGCTAGTTTTCGTGCTCCTGTTCGTCTTCTTTGTCTGTATTCAGGCTATCACGTTTGCATTCCTGCCCTGAGCTATCGACAAATAAAGAACTGGCATTGCCGGACTGATGGGTGCCGGGAATCGCGGTCGGTGTCATGCCGCCGGGGAAATGGCCTTCCATCCGCTCGCAATAGACGGAAACGCAGCGCGGATATCGATTCTGCCAGAACGCCGCGGCGGCGTTCTCATGCCGTCAAACATGTCTGGCCATACACATGTTGCGAAGATCTTGATGCCGATCGCGCTGGACTGCCTGGTCGGCGTCTCTCCCGACGACTGGCTCGCCCGTATCGGTCCGCGCCCCCCCGCCCCTGAAGCGAAACCGGCGCCGCCTCAGCCCGTCGATATCGACCGGGAACTGGAAACGTATAGCGGAGTCTACACGCATCCGTCATACGGGTCGTTTCGGTTCGATGCATCGTCTGAAGGACAAACGCTTGCCGCGACGTTTCACGCAAATGAAATTGTCCTGGACTACGCGGGGGACGAAACCTGGCGTCTGCGGGAGACGAAGTGGCCGTTGAGGGCAGGACTGCTTTTCCGTTTTGACAATCTTGAAGGCGGGAAATTCATGTCGGTCGCAATCCCGCTGGCCGACGGGCCGACCTACCGCCACAATGCGGGGCCTTTGATTTTCACGAGGGCCATCTTGCGTTGAGATCAAATCACCCCAAGTTATAAGTCGCAAACACGAAAGCTTCGACAATGACCATAGCTGCGAAACAGAAACCGAAGAAGGACGCCAGACCGCCCGTGGCCATCGGGCATGTCCGGCTCGAAACCCATGATGTCCCGAAAACCGTCGATTTCTTCATAAAGCTGGGACTAAGGCGTATATTCCGCGACGAGAAATTCGGCGTCCTGGAACTGCGCGGCGGGACTCACCTGGTCGTCACCAAACGCGACAAACCGGTGCGGAAAGGAACCGAGGCCCCGTTCGACATCATGGTCGACGATCTGGATCAGACGCACGCGAAATACGGCAGAAAGGGGTTCGAGGTATCGGACATCCAATCCGGGACTGTCCATTCATCGTTCTTCGTTCGCGTCCCGTCCGGCCACAAACTGAAGATCAATTCTTCACACGCCGGTAACCGCACGGTTTAGGCGGATCCGGATGGGGTCTTTCCAACGAAGCGGAGGCTGAGCGCGGCAATCATGCCGCCCGCGACCCCCACAAGCCAGGCGGCTGCCCAGGCCCCCGGCTGCTCCCGGCCCCCCGTCATATCCAGCACCGCGCCGGCGACCGCGGGGCCAAGCGTGGCGCCCACGAAGCCCAACATGGCGTGCACTGCCATCGTGGCTCCTCGGAGCTCGGGTTCGGCGACGGACACCGTCCCTGCCGTGACAGTCCCCGTATCGGCATACAGCGCCATGCCGTAAAGAATGGCGATGACCGCAACCAGGCTGGGCGGCAGGTCGGAGACCGCCGTCAGCACCAGCAACAACCCCGCAATCAACGTCACCGCATAAATTCTGTACAGTACCCGGTTCCGGTTTCCGCGAGCGGCCCATTCGCCTGCCATCATCGAAACCGGTACGCCGCAGATCGCCACAAGCGTCGCCACCACGACTGGCGTCGCGAACATGTCTTCGCCGGGCGCGCGCATCACGACCCAGGCAAGAAAAGCAACGATCCAGATTCGGTTGGTGAAGCCTTCCCACAGATGCCCGGCATAGGCGAAGACGTACCCCATCGCTGCCCGGTTCCGAAAAACGGGCCGGAAGTCCACGATCAGACGCCGCTTCGCGTTCGGATTCGAGGAACCGGCCGGCAACCACACGGCGCCGATGCCGAGTGCCGCAAGATTTCCCAGACCGGCCGCGGCAAAGGACCAGCGCCAGCCGAATGCATCGGCGATGGCCCCGCCGGCGAGAATAGAAATCGCTGTTCCAATCGCGAATACGGAGGTGTAGTAGCTGGACGCGCGGCTCCTCCACGGCTCGTCCAGACTGTCGGCGATGATCTTCAGCGTCGGCATATACGCCCCGGCCATGGCGACGCCCCCGAAAAACCGCAGAATCAGCCCAGACCAGAACCCGTCGGCCAGCAGCCCGAACGACAACGCCGAAGCGGCACCGACAATTCCGCCGCCGAGACTGATCGCTTTTGGCGGAATCCGGTCGGTCAGCGGCAGCAGGAACGGCACCGCGACCATGTATCCGGCGAAATAGATGCCACCGAGCCAACCGGCCTGGGTATTGCTCATCTCCCATTCGGCGATCAGCGTCGGTAACACGGCCGCGACGGTCATGAATGCCAGCAGATTAAGAACGAGGAAGGTGCAGCAGAGGGTGGTCAGCGCGGCGGGTCTCATCCCGCCTGCTTACACGGTCTATCCCATGTACAAAAGGGCGCCGCCGCAACCCGTTGAAGTGCGGTGGATATTTGGGCAAAATCATTCCCCTACGAGCGGAGGAAACGATGGCGGAAACGCAGGAACGGCTGGTCAGCGACGAAGATGTGAAAGCCTTTCACGAAGATGGCGCCATCAGATTGCGGGGTATCCTGTCGCAGGACTGGCTCGACGTGTTGGCGGAAGGCTTCGATCAGGCCGTCGCCTCCCCGGGTGAATTTTCGAAGAGTTACGGCCCTGAAGGCGCGCCGCGTTATTACACAGATCATCGTCTGTTCAACCGGTTCGATCCGTTCAACAGATTTTTGTTCGAAGGTCCGATGGCGCAAGTCGCCGCTGAAATCCTTGGCGCCAGCCGGATCGACCTGTATGACGAACATCTCCTGATCAAGGAACCCGGCGCGCCTGCCCCGACCTACTGGCATCACGACATGCCCTACTTTTCGATCGAAGGTTACGACTTGATCAGCGCCTGGTTTGCACTGGACCCAACCCGCGAAGACACCGGCGCCCTTAAATTCGCCAAAGGGTCCCATAAATGGGGCAAGCTCTATCATCCCGTCAAAATCGGCGAGAACAAACCGGTCGAGATTTTCGATCGCGACGACTTGATCGCCAGCGTTCCGGACATAGACAACAACCCGGACGAATATCCGACCATCCTGCTGGAAACCGACCCCGGCGACGTTCTCGTGTTTCACGGGCTGACGCTGCATTCGTCCTCGGGCAACAGCAACACCGAAATATCGCGCCGCGCGATGTCGTTACGGTTGGCGGGCGACGACATTCTCTGGAAGAACCGGTCGGAGGCTCCGCTGATTTTCAACCGGACGCTGAACGACGGCGAACCATTGAGCATGATCGCCGACGAATGCCCGCAGGTGTGGCCAAAGGTCGCCTAGCGGTTCAGTTTTCCCGCCGTACCATCGCGGTCAGAAACAGAATGCTGAGCACGGAACAGCCGAGGATTACCATGCCCATCGGCAGAGCCGTACCGTCATGCAAAAGGCCGACGCAGACGCCGGACACCGCGCCGCACCCGTAACGCACCGACCCCACGACGGCCGATGCCGTCCCGGCGTTCTCAGGGAAATATTCCAGCGCGCCGGCGGCAGCGTTGGCGTTGATCACGTTCAGCGGCAGCGTAAAAATCACGATTCCGGCGATCACACCCCATACGCCCCACACATTCGTATAAATCAGGACGAACAGAATCGCGGCACCTGCGAACAGCAACCAGATGCCGAGCGTCATCATCTCGCGTACGCCCTGGGTAATCACCAGTTTGCTGTTCAGCCAGCCGCCCGCCAGCACACCGAGCACGTTGAGCGTGAAGATATAGCCCATGTGTTCGGGGGCGACGCCGTAGAATTCTATGAAGACGAACGGCGCGCCCGACAGGAAGGCGAACAGCGCGCCGAACGTAATTCCGCCGGACAGGACATAGCCGACCGCCTGGCGGTGGGAAAGCACCTTCGCGTACCCGCGCAGCAGCGGCGCGACCCCGGGCTGCGAGCGCCGTTCCGGCGGCAGGCTCTCCGGAATACCGATCAGGACGATCAGGATCGCCAGCGCCCCGCAAATCACGAGCGTCCAGAAGATCGCCCGCCAGCCGATCCAGACAAGCAGGTATCCCCCGACGACCGGCGCGATCATCGGCGCCAGCAGGATGAACATGAGCATCAGCGACATCGCGCGCGCCATATAGGTGCCGGAAAACCGGTCGCGGATGATGGCCCGTGACAGCACCGTCCCGGCAGCCCCGCCCACAGCCTGGAAGAAGCGGAAGACCGACAGGCTCTCGGCGCTGGTCGCTGTCGCGCACAGGACAGTCATCGCGATGAACAGTGCGATGCCCGACAGCAGCACGGGGCGCCGGCCGAACCTGTCGGACAACGGCCCGTAACCCAGCTGTCCCAGGGTAAAGCCAAGCATATAGCCGCTGAGCGTCAGCTGGACCTGCGCCGCCGTGGTGCCGAAATCCTCCCGGATCGTCGGGAACGACGGCAGATACATATCGATCGAAAGCGGCGCCAGCGCCGCGACCAGCCCGAGGCAGACGATCAGCGGAAGCTGAGACGGCGGGGCGTCCGAAGACGTGTCGGGGGGCTTGCCGGTCAATTCTCCATGCCTCAGCCCGGGCCGGGCAGGTCGAGCCCCACGCCCCGCAGGTGACCGAACAGTTCGGCGAGCTTCGCTCTGTCCGCCGCCGGGAGTGGTGGCTTGAGAATGGACGCGATATTGGCGTCCAGATGTTCGGTCCGGCCGGTCCCGAACAGCACCACGTCGGCGCCGGGTTCATGCCGCACGTAGCGATAGGCCGCTTCGATCACGCTGTCGGCACCGCCCTCGTGAACGAGAAAACCGAGCGGATCATCGCTGTGGGCCAGCCAGTCCGGCACTTTGCCGTCCGCCGCCAAATCCTTCATCGTCGTCTGCAGCCTGCCCGCCACGCTGAATACGTTGCGCACGACGAACATCATCAGCGTTCCGATTCCCCGCTCCATCGTGTGCGGAAGCACCGCATCGCGCGCGACCTGATGCATCATGTTGAAGCCCAGCATCATCACGTCCCAGCAGTCGTCTTTCACCGCCTGCTGCAGCATGGTCTGTTCGTGATCGTTGGGCGACGTCTCGGTGATGCCGAGAAACCTGATTTTACCGGCATCACGGGCCCGCAGCATCGCGGGCGCAAGCTCCCCGATCGCGTGATCGTAATCGCGGGGTTTGACGCCGTGCAGGTGAAAGACATCGATGTAATCAGTTTCCAATGCGCGCAGGGAGGCGTCGATCGCCAAGGCGATCCGTTCCGCGGAAACGCCCGCGGCATGATATTTCGTGGAAACGACGACCTGATCGCGGGGAACGGCCTTTATTGCTTCGCCCACGACGCTCTCCGTACCGTACCCTTCAGCCGTATCCAGAAAGTTCACGCCGAGATCCAGGGCGTGGCGGACGAGCCGCACCGAATCGCTCCTGCTTTGCCCTGTGCCCTGCCCGATCTTGCTGTTGCCGCCGCAACCCAGACCGGCGACGCTGACGTTCAATCCCGTCCGGCCAAGTGTGGTGTATTCCATGGACGGAGTTTAATCGGCGCCCGACCTGACCGCCAGTTCGGACGATTCCACGAGACGGGCCGCCAGACCGGCCAGTAGTCTGAATTCCGATGCCGATAACGGCCCGAAAAACGTGTCGTTGGCCCGCTGTATCTCCGGAGCGATCGCCTCAAGCCGCGCTTCGCCAATATCCGTCAGACTCAGGATGACCGCCCGGCCGTCCTCCGGGTTCGGATGTTTGGCGACAAGGCCTGCTTTCACAAGCACATTCACCTGCGCGGTAATGAACGGTCCGCTGACATGCAGGCGGCGCGCCACCGACCGCACGCCCGCGCCATCCTGCATATGGGCGATAGCCATCAGGATCGCGTATTGCGGTCCGGTGACGCCGATGGTCCCCGCCAGATTGTCGCGCACTTCCTGCATGCGCGCGCCGACCGACGCCAGATCGTACACCAGCGCGCGAAAGGACCGATCCCGTCCTCCAGGATCGAGCAATTCAGGACGTGAAACCGATACGGGCGGCAGGGTTCCGGTCATGCGTCAAGAAAGGCGGCGTTGCCCTGCAGCGCTTCCTCGATCGGAATATGCAGGGCTTCGTGAATCGAATTGTACATCGCCCAGAATCCGACCACGCAGGCCAGTTCCACGATCTCCGGCGGCGTCATATGCGCCGCCAGATCGTCCAGCACGGAGACCGGCACATTCGAATGATCGAAGCTGGCAGCTTTCGCATACGCTATTGCTGCTTTTTCCGCGGGATCATCCGGCGCATAAGCCGGGTCGAGCAGTTTGGCGACGTCCTCGGCCGAGAAGCTCCATCCTTCGCCTTCTCCACCGTCCTCGTTCATCAGGGTATTGGTGTTATGGGCGACGCAATAGGCGCTCTTGTTCAGGAAACTGCAGATTGCCGAGATCCGGCGCTTGAGTCCGGCATCGAGATGACTGCTCTCGTCGCGCATCACCGTGTTATTGAGTTGCACCAGACAAGCCAGCAGTTCCGGCCGGTGCATATAGAGCCTCAACGCATTCGGCATGAATCCCATGCGGGCCTCGTAGGCGTCCAGCGGCGCTTTCAGATTTTCCGGCAGCGCGTCACGATCGGCATAGGGAATGAACGGCTGTTCCTCGGCCATCAGAGATAATCCTCCAGCTTCACCTTGCCCCAGTTCAGGGGGAAGGCTTCCTGATAGTCTGTTTCGCCACGGTGCGGCTTGGCGGTCGCGTCGATGCCCACCTTCCCCACAACCCGCCAGGGTTCGTGCCCCGGGATCAGTTCGCCCGACGGCTCGTATAGCGACCCACGCGTGCCCGGTACCACGAACATGTCGCGCGCCGGATCGACCCGGGTCGCCATCGCGCGGTACACCGCACCCGGATCGTCGATATCCGTATCGGGACTGATCGCCACCACCATCTTGGTGTTCAGCCAGGGCGAACCCATGGTCTGCATCAGGGCATCGTTGACGAAGCCTGGACGCGGATACTCGACCTGGATGACGCAACTGACGGCCGCACCCCAGGTCGGGAATCGCACGTCATGAACCTTTAGCCCGATCTCGCTGATCCGGTTGTACAGCACGGCTTCGTGGCAAAGACGCGGGAGCGGCTGATGGTCCGTGTCGGGAACTGTCTGGTGATTACGGTAGATCGGCTTGCCCGACCGCATGGTGATCGCCGTCAGGTCGATGCGCGGAATATTTTGTTTCTTGGGCAAGAAATAGCCGGTCGGCGCATTGACGCCGCCCACATCAAAAGTCTGCGACACGTCGACAATACCTTCGACAACGATTTCCGCATGCGCCGGGACCCGAAGATCGATGGTCTCGCAGGGCACCATCTCGATATCCTGGTCCATGATCGTTCCGACCATTTCCATCTCGCCCCACATGTCCATGTGCATGCCCGAGAAATTGGCCATGATCTCGTAAGCCGGATGGACGCCGAATACGATGGCGATCGGCATCTCCCTGATCCCCGCATCGCGGTATTTCTGCATGATGATGTGGGTGTGCGGCGTCGCGAAGCTTATGAAGCCGTGGCGCGGGCCGACCGGCGTAGTACCCGCATGAGACGAATTGTAAAAGCCGGTCTCCGGGTCCTTGACGATGTTCATGGCGGAGATGTAGCGCTGTCCCTCTTCCGCCGAATGGACCGGCACCGGCAGTTTCAGCCAGTCAACCTCGTCGCCTGTATAAACAATCTCCTTCACGGGGCCTGTCGTCACATCCACGAGCCCACGCGGCGGCTTTCGAAGTCGATGCGCCAGAGTCGGCAGGTAGTCTTCCTGCGGCACGCCAAGCGCACGGCATTGCGACCAGCGGTGTTTCACCAGAATGTCGCACAGCCTGAAATCCGGGTATTCCACGATGTTCTCGAACAGGATCGGCCCTTCGGACTGAGCCGACAGAGCCCCGATATCGTCGACCGACACGGGTTTCTCTATGACCGTGACCAGATCGGCATTGGTCTCCAGGTACCCGCGCAGATCGCGGTCGAGGGATTGGTTGTGACCACTTCCCGGTTCCGGGACATTTCCGTCGTCTGGCATTTTCTCCCCCTTTTTAATTTAGATAACTAAATTATCTATTATTTTGTGTCTGTCAACGTAAAGACATCGACAGATTACGGCATGGCGATAAGCTGGCGGAAACAGAGGGGATGAAAAAATGCCGACATCGGCCGAAACAATCGCCGCCGAACGCGTTGAACTGATGCGGGTGATGGATACGCAGCCGTACAAAATTCCGAGCCGCCGTCTTAACGAAAACCTGATTATCGCAACCTGGAATATTGAACAGTTCTCGAACCGGCATTCGAACCGTGCGATCCAGTATATCGCCGACATCTGCGAACGGTTCGACATCATTGCCCTGCAGGAGGTGAAAACCGATCTGCGCGGTTTGAAGCGCCTGCAGGAAAAACTACCCGGTAACTATCGCATTCTCGTTTCCGACCCCACCGGCAATCACGAGCGGTTCGCCTTTCTTTACGACAAGCGCAGCGTCGTGCCCACCGGTCTCGCCAGTGACATCGGCTTCAACGTGCCCGCCATGACGCTTATGGGATATCAGCTTCACCGGATGCCGTATTGTGCGTCTTTCCGCGCCGGCCGGTTCGATTTCGTCATCGCCACCGCACATATCTATTTCGGCAAGACCAAAGCGGAGCGCGATCAGCGGCGCGAGGAAATCCAGCAGATGGTCGATTTTATCTCGCGGCGCGCCAAAACCGGGCGCGGCAAGGTTTTCGACCGGGATTTTTTTATCGTCGGCGACCTGAATATCGAGAAAGAGGACGATCCGTTTTTCGATGCGCTGGTCTCGAAAGGCTTCGCCATGCCGGACGGCATGAATTCACTGACGACGAATTTCGGGCGATCAAAGACATACGACAAGCTGGCCTGGGTGAACCGCAAACAGTTTCGCCCGACAGGCCGCTTTAACGTCGTGCCGTTCTACAAGGCGATCTTTCAGGACAAGTCACCCAAAGGCGGCGAAGCCGAGATCAGCGATCACCTGCCTCTGTGGGCCGAGTTCGAAATCAACAGCCTGACCCAGGAACTGGATCAGATCCTCAATCCGGGAAACTAGCCGCCTACTCCGCCGCCTGGGCCGACGTCTCCGCCCGCAGCAGTCGATTGATCTTCAGCCGGAAAAGCCCGGCCGAGGCATCGAGGTCGAGACCGATCTTCGGGCGGCCTTCGTGGCGTGTTTCCTCCGCCTGGACCGCCTGCAGGATATCCTTGTCCTCGGCAAACGCGATGCGGAACTGTTCACTGATGCTCTCTCCGACGGACGGATCGTCAGATTGGAAATTTCTGACATGCAGCCACCGGTCGATGGTGCGGGTTTCAGTGATCGGCGTCATGAAATGACAGGAATAGACCTGAATGCGTCCCTCGCCGCCCTCCTGCCAGCTTCCCGTCCCGGCGGCAGTCGCCCCGAAATCGATGATCGACACCGACGGCGTATACATCAGATAGCGCTGCCACATATCGACCTTGCCGTCGTGATTCCCGAACGCGGCGACGAAACCGGTCGGGGCCGAATTTGGTGTCAGCCGCTCGGTCAGCACACCCCAGGACGTATCCTCAAAGGTAACGGGAGCATTGATTTCATCCGGATTGCCGAGCGTCGACGGATGCACGTAGTTCACGTGCGTCGGATCGCACAGATTGTCGCACAGGAGCAGGTAGTTCGCCTCGACGTCCAGCGCATCGCCGAACGCGGCTCCCCAGTCTTTCCGGTGATACTCCGGCAGATCGTATATGTCGTTCGTGTCGGCCAGTGCCGGATCGCCCATCCAGATCCACACCATCCCCATATTTTCGTGGACCGGGTACTCCCTGATTTTGCAGTCGGGCGGGGCCGCCTGGGTCGGCGCACCGACACATTTGCCGTGGCCGTCGAAGATCAGGCCGTGGTAGCCGCACTGCAGATCGTTGCCCGCGATGCGCCCTTTCGAAAGGGGAAGGAACCGGTGCGGACACACGTCTTCGGCCGCGCGTACGTCTCCGTCTGCACCGCGCCAAAGTACGACGTTTTCACCGAGAATGGTTTGCGCAAGCGGTTCGTCCTGCAGATCATGCGCCCAGTTGGCGACGTACCAGGCATTTCGGATGAAACTCATGACGATCTCCCCCTTCTGGGCCACGCACATAATTGTTTGTGTACATACAATTATGTGTCCGGGTACTTCTGCCTGTCAAGATGCAGGCATTACCCGAACAGTGGCGACATTGCCGGAACCGGCCTGGGCATCATCAGCAGGCTTGACTGATCGACCAGCAAGGGTGTGATCGTCTCGACAAACGCCTGCCAGCCGGCATTCGCCGTCAGGACGGAAACCCGCGCTTCTCGTTCCGCGGCATCTTCAAACCACCACCAGAGCGTAATGTTGTGCAACGGACCCGTCATGGACATGAAGGCTCCGATCGTGCGGCCCTCCATCGTCCCAAGCGCTTTTACGCCATGCGCATTGCAGGCCTCCACGAACGCCGGAATGCCGCCAGGGCGGAGCTGGAACGCCCGTTCCTCGATAACGCGCTCGCCATCGAGACTTGCGAGTTTTTCTCCCGTTTCCGGCAGCCAGTCATTACCGCCCGCCCAAAGAGGATTGAGCGCATCGACCGGCAGCAGTTCGGAGAACCCGTTCACCTGCCGTCGCACGATCTTGCGGGTGTTGACGAAATAGGGCGTGAGTTCCGGTACCGCGTAGAGACCGCGCAGCCGCGTGTTCCAGTCATCGAAACTGTCGTAGCGATAAAGATGGACGACCTGATCCGCTGGTCCCGTTCGGGTGGAAAAATAGCCGACCAGCCGGTCCATGTAACTTTTGACCAGGTCGAATCCACGATCGATCTGAGCCTGATCGAAGGCGGGAACGTGCCCCGGTTCCATCGTGTATGCGCGTCGTTCGAAAATCATTGTCTTCCGGCCTCTCTTCGGGTTCGACAGTGGTATGCCAGCGTTCCGGACACCTTGTCACCCACAGCGCGATGGGCAAACCGTGAATTATGCCGGGAATGACCGTTCATGGATGCTGCAAAGAGCCCTTTTCCATTGCGGCAACACGGTGCAGCGCGTCCATTATGCGGACAGCGAAACCGATCACTGCGACGCCTGCCAGACCGGCGGCAAGGTGCTCGCCGATCGATCCCTGTCCCGTTCGTTTAACAAAACAGGCCACGATCGCTCTACGAACCAGAGGAACTGTCACCGAAGTCAGGTTGACAGACCCCGCCCAATGGATAACTAAATTATCTATAATCGATTTTCCGTTTCATCATTCAGGTACACACATGACTGCATCCTATATCGTTCGCTACCATGGCACCGCCGCCGACAAGGCGGGGTTTATTTCCCACTATCGCGACAACCATGCCCCGATCCTGCAGAAATTTCCGGGCATCGGTTCGCTGATCCTGCACCGCGGAGCCGAGTTCGAAGACCCGTTCCCGGTGAGCCCCGGCGGTAATCTGTTGATCGCGGAAATGACCTTCGACGACTTGCCGGCACTGAACGCCGCCCTCGCCTCACCCGCACGGGCGGAGGCGCGCGAAGATTTCGATAACTTTCCGGCATTTGACGGCGAAGTGACGCACCAGGCGTTCGTCACCGAGCGGATTTTTTAGGTTATTTCGTGCGTACGGGATCGGGCGATTCATCGCCCCACGGCATAATGGCAACCGCGGATACCGCGTTTTTGGGTGATCCGTCGATCAACTTGTCACTGTAAGTGAGGTACACCAGCGTGTTCCGCTTTTTGTCCAGAAACCGCACCACGTTGAGCCTCTTGCACAAAATCGACTGGCGCTTCTGGAATACTTCCTCGCCCTCAGCGCCCGCGTCGATCGGTTCGACAAAGGAAATCGGCCCGACCTGGCGGCAGGCGATGGACGCGTCCGATGTTTCCTCGGCCAGTCCGAGGGTGCCGGTCACGCCTCCTTTTCGCGCCATACTGACGAAACAGGTGACGCCGCTGACTTTCGGATCGTCAAACGCTTCCACCACGACCTGGTGGTTCCGGCCGATCAGCTTGAACGCTGTATCCACATGACCGATTTGTTCCGCGAACGCAGGGGCCGCTATCATCATGCAGCCGAGACAAAGGAACGCCAGGC
The DNA here is from genome assembly GCA_038146925.1 of Alphaproteobacteria bacterium. Classification (GTDB taxonomy): domain Bacteria; phylum Pseudomonadota; class Alphaproteobacteria; order MPNO01; family UBA830; genus UBA830. The sequence goes on along the minus strand of JAYQSP010000011.1, from coordinate 1,106,481 downwards.
TCCTAATCATTCTTTTTCCTCATTCCAGTTCGACGAGACGCGTGTGCGTGTCCGATGGGAATATGGGGTCTGTTTCGAAAATCCAAACGCGAAAGCGCAATACCCATGACCGAGAACAAACGCCGTATCCTGCAGCGGGACCGCAACCCGCATCTCTTCCGCCCGATCGAGTTTCGGTCGGTCACCGCGCGCAACCGGGTGATGATGTCGCCGATGTGCCAGTATTCGGCCACCGACGGCATGCCGGAAGAGTGGCACCATGTGCATCTGTGCAGCCGCGCCGTCGGCGGCGCCGGGATTGTCTTTACAGAAGCAACGCATGTTTCGCCGGAAGGCCGCATCACGCCGAACTGCCTAGGAATCTGGAGCGACGATCAGCGCGATGCGTTCAGGAAAACCGCCGCCTTTATCGCCGAACAGGGCGCGGTGCCGGCGATGCAGATCGGACACGCCGGACGTAAGGCGTCCACCTCCCGACCATGGGAGGGAACGCAGTCACTGTCGCCCTCCGATCCCGGGGGCTGGCAGACAATCGCCCCGACGGATCAGGCGTATGCAGACTGGCACCCGCCCCAGGCTATGGATAAAAGCACGATTGACCGGGTGCTGGACGATTTCACCGCCGCCGCCCGGCGCGCCCACGACGCGGGCTTCAAGCTGCTAGAAATTCACGCGGCGCACGGGTATCTGGGTCACAGCTTTCTGTCGCCGCTTAGCAACGACCGGACGGACGATTATGGAGGGTCACTGGAGAACCGCGCCCGCTTTCTGATGGAAACCCTGGACGCGGTTCGGAAATCCTGGCCAGACGATCTTCCGCTTTTTCTGCGCCTGTCCTGCACCGACTGGGTCGAAGGCGGATTGACCGTGGACGACATTGTCGAGGTCGTGGGTTGGATCCGCGACCGGAGCGATGTCGACCTGATCGACTGTTCGTCCGGCGGCAATGATCCCCGTCAGCAAATTCCCATCCATCCGGGCTATCAGGTGCCGTTCGCCGAACAGGTCAAACGCGAAACCGGCATGCCCACGGCGGCGGTCGGTCTGCTGCACAGTCCGGATTTCTGCGAGGAGATTGTTGCCAACGGCCGTGCTGATCTGATCGTGCTCGGACGTACGCTGCTGGCCGATCCGTACTGGCCGCTGCACGCGGCGAACAAGCTGCGGGCCGAAAACCTGGACTGGCCCATTCAGTACGAGCGTTCCAACATCTTTTGATAAAGTTGAGGCGGGCCTTCTGACCCGCCCCAGTTCCCGACGATTTGGTGCTACGCGGTTGCTACGCCGATCAGGCGCGTCCCCCAACGGCCCGATCCAGTTCCTCCGGCACGATACGATCGCGCCGGGCATCTTCATCCGCGCGCAGTTGCGCACGCTCTGCGGCAATTTCAAGCCGCGCCATGATTTCCTTGATATCGAGATCCCCATCCGACGCCGCAGGCGATCCATGTTGGGCCTCCGGTTGCGGTATATCGAAGGGCTGATCCGCGACGGATTCGCCTTTGGCCAGCTGCATCGCATCGAATACCAGCCTAGGATAATCGGAAGCACTCTCGGTCTTTGCGTAAAGATCTTCGGCGATCAGATCGTCTTCATCGACATCTTCGAACCGGCGTCCCGCCGTTTCCAGTGTTTCCGACGGCTGCGGCGGTTGATCGACCGCATCATTCGCCGGCGCTTCGGCGACGTAGCGGTCTATTACGGCCCGGGCCTCGTTGCCGGCGCGATACACGGGATCCTGGGCGATGTTATCCGCCGTTTTCTCGACGATCTCGAGAAGCTGTCCAACCAGCCCGGTGAGCGAGCGGTTGGAGTCCTCCAGAACCGAAATCCGTTTCTGGCAGTGTTCAAGTTCCGCCGTCCGCGCCTCGTACTTGGTTTCGAGATCTCCGAGAACTCGGCTGAGGCTCTTATTTTGTGTCCGCCGGATTTTCTCCGATTTCATCAAGTTATCGACGGCAGCGCCTACGCGGTCCTGAAGATTTGCTAAGTCAGTCATTGGTGTCCCCCTTGTTCGGACACCATTGGAGCGCTGACGTGCTTAATGAAGTGTTAAATCCGCGGAAAATTTGAACAAAGTTTTGGGGATAATTCCAAGCCCCTGAATCCATGGGTATTTATGGGCTGCTTTTTCGTTTTCCGGGCGCCGCCAGTAACGAAACAAAAGTGATCGCGCCTCCAAGCGCCATCATCGCCATGGCCGTCTTCCACGCCAGCGGATTAGAGCTGCCACCGGCGTAATCCAGCGCTACGCCGAAGGCGAGCGGTCCCAGGATACCGCCGGAAAACCCGACGAAAGCAAGCACCGCCAGCGCGCTGCCCCTCCGGGCCGGATCGGCCGCCGCGATAGTGCCGGCATTGATGGTCGCGCTGCGCCCGTAGGACGACATCCCGAAAATCATGCAGATCACTAGGGTCAGTTCGTAGGCCCCGTCGGTCGTCAGCCCGATGCCAGCCGCCAGCACTGACGACAGCAGGGCGATGATCATGACGATTTTCCGCCGGTCATAGCGGACGCAGAGCTCTCCGACGACCATGGCCGCAGGCACCCCGATCAGCGCCACAAGCGTCGCCCAGACGGCCGGGCTCCACCCGGTCTCTCCGGCCGCCATGCGGGACTGCAGATACAGGAAGAAAGTCACCAGCCAGACCCGCGCGGAAAATACTTCCCAGGCGGTGCCCAGTGACGACACGATATAGGACATCACCGTTCGATCGCGCAGCACGGGGCGAAAGTCGAGCGCGCCGGCAGCACCCTCCGCTACCGGTGCCGGCTGTTTCGCCGGCAACACCGCGGCAACGATGAGCAGCGCACACACTCCGCCGATCCCGGCGAAGGCAAAGGCCCAATGCCAGTCCAGAAACTGCGCCGTTACGCCCGCTATCAGGATCGACCCGCCTGATCCCAGCGCAAAGAAAGACGAATAGTAGGTGGAGCCCCGTTGCTGCACTTTTCCCGGCGGAAGCTGGTCGGACAGTGCTTTCAGACCCGGCATGAACGTACCGGCCAGGCCGATCCCCGTCAGCACCCGGAAGGCAACCCCGGACCACAACCCGTCGGCCACGAATCCGAAACCGAAATTGCCGACCGCGCCGATCGCTGCGCATGTCAGGTAAATACGCTTCGGGTCGATCCGGTCGGTATAGGCGGTCAGGATCGGAACGGTCGCGATGTATCCCATGAACAACGCCCCGCCCAGCCAGCCGGCCTGCGCGTTCGACAGCCCCCAGGCTGCGATGATGTCGCCCAGCACGGCTGCGGGCGCCATGAACCCCATCAGCGTGAGCACAAGCGCGACCCCAAATGAACCGACCAGAAAAACGGGATTGGTCAAGGCACCGTGACCACGATTTTGCCGGCTGCAGAGTTGGATTCCATGTAGCTATGCGCTCGCTGGATGTCATTGAAAGCGAAGACTCGGTCGAGCGGCATTCGATACGAGCCGTCTTCCAGACCCGTCAGGTAGCCCTGCAGCGCCTCGGTCGAGAGAGGCGTCGCGGAGCTGGAAAAATAGGTGAATTTGGTGGTCGACGGAATTGTCGCGCCGGGAGCGAAATTCTCGATCTCCCACTCCCCTCCCAGCAGCCCCGCCATGCACAACGTGCCGCCCCGACGAACGCAGGCGAAGGAATCCTCCAGTACGCGTGTGCCGACAAGATCCAACATCGCATCGACCCCCTCGGCCACGATGTCCCTCACCGCGGACGATATCTGTCCGGTTTCGATGACGACATGATCGACGCCGAAGCTCTTTAACAGTTCCGATTTCGCCGGATCTCGTGTCGTTGAGAGAACACGCACCCCGCATGCGTTTGCCAGATCCGCGGCCACAAGACCGACCGAAGACGAGCCGCCCCTGATCAGCAACGACTGCCCGTGCTCTATGCCCAGCGCCGGAAACAGCGCGCCCCAGGCGGTATGAAATACTTCCGGCACCGAGGCTAGCTGCGCCCAGTCGAGGGTCGTTTCCACAGCATGAACATGCTTCGCCGGGACGGAGACGAATTCGGCGTAGGACCCGTCATACGCCCGCCCCATCCCGCCGGTGGTCGCGACGACGGTCTGCCCACTTTCGAATTCCGTCCCCGGCGCCGCTTCGACGATGCCGGCGCATTCGATGCCCAGCACGCGGGGGAACGTCACGCTCGGAGAATGACCGAGCCGGGTATACATCTCGCCCCGGTTCAATCCGAACGCCATGACACGGATGAGCACGCTCCCTTCCTCGGGCTCGGGACGCGGCCAGTCGTCACGCACCTCCAGAACCTCCGGATTGCCCGGACGTTTGATGACCACGGCCCGCATGGTCCTGTTCACAGATAGTCTGCCAGTTTCGCCTCGCCGTGGCGCGGCGGCAGTGTCCGTTCGAAGCGGGCGCGTTCCTCCGCGTGCTGCAGAGGCGGTTTGGTTGCATCGAGCCCCCATTTCGTAAATACGACATCGCGCGGATTGTCGCCTGTTTGCCGCGCGGTCGGGTCGATGGGATGTCCTTTCGAATTCGGTATCTGGAACATATGCTCGGCAATATCGACACGCGTCGAAATCGACCAGACGAGGTCTTCCGCCGAGGTAATATCGACATCGTCATCCACCGCAACGGCGAGCTTTGCGTTTGGCCAGCGTTCGCCAAGCACGGCAGTCAGCACGTTTCGCGCCTCGCCCTCGGTTTTCGGTGTCATCTGAACGACGCAGCACAGCGTCCCGCCCCAGGGTACGTACAGCACGTCCTTCACATCGATGCCCATTCCCTTCAGACGACCGTACAGAATGCCTTCATGCGGTAGCGAGATCAGAGGCTGGTGATCGGAATACATCAGCGTGTTGTGCTGCCGCAGAACTGGGTTTTGCCGCATGGTCATGGTGCAGGCTTCGAAGATCGGCTGCTGCGTCACGCCTGGCACATAATAAAGTGCCTGGGACGGCCCCGGGCCGTCATCGCGCCGTTCGTGCGGCTGGACATAGCCTTCGATCACCAGTTCCGCATGAGCCGGGACCTCGAGCGGTACGGATTCGCACGGCACCATTTCGATGGTCTCGCCGGTCAGGTTGCCGACCAGTTCGAGCTCGCCGAACTTTTCGAGATGATCCGGCACGCTGTAGCTCGCCATGATCTCATAGGCAGGGTGCGTGCCGACGACGCAGGCCATGGGCATCGGTTCGTCGCGGGCTTCCCACTTCTCCAGGATCGCGCGCTGATGCGGCGACGAGGCGATCAGCATGGTGCCGCGCCGGGCTTCGAACGGCGCCAGCCGGGTGAACGAAAAATTGACCGCGCCGCCGTCCGGTTCGCGGCAGATATTCATCACGATCAGTCCCGGCCCCGGGTCGCGCCCGCCATGCTGAAATCCGGGAATCGACATCAGGTCGATTTCGTCTTCGCGCAGCACGCGCTCCTTGTGCGGAGCGTCGTTGACCAGACGCGGCCCCTTCGGCGGCAGGGACAGCCGTTCCGCCAGGACCGACGTTACCTTGTCCGGCGTGGTTTCCAGCACAGCGGCCTGCGCCACTCGGTCGCGAAAAAAAAGATCCGCCACCCGCCAGCCCGGAAAACCATCGATATTTTCGAACACGACCGGCCGATCGGCCTGCACGATCAGATTGCTGAGGTCGTCCCGGTTGACGGGTTTCGGCACCCGAAGCACCAGATCCTCGTTGGCGTCGATAAAGCTTCTCAGGTCCTTGGGCACGGGATCATATCCCCCCGATATTGCGGCAGATCCCGGCGTGTGCGCCTGCTCCTGGTCGCATGGCCGACATCTTTAGAAAACGCTCAGCCGGAACTATCTGACGAAAGTTGTGCGGCAGATGATCCGGATGCACAAGATCGACGCCGCATTTTTCATAAACCGGCGGGCAGCAGGAAACGTGGATGTCGCTCGCGGATAGGTTTACCGCAAGCGGTGCGCCTGCGCGCGAACGAAAATCCATCAGTCCCGCCCGATGCTCCCGTCTCTCATTTTCACTGCTTCGCGGATCACCCGGATCGTCTCCGCCCAGAGGCCCTTTTCCTCCAGCTTCGACAACGGCGCCCATTGCGCATCTGATACGTCGTCGTCCGCCACCGGTTCGCCGGCGGTCCAGACGGCTGCAAAATCGATGAGCGTGTAGTGGTATTGAATCCGCCCGCTCTCGTCCTCCCGGACAGTGTCGATAACATCGATAAGTCCGATCAGTTCAGCCTCTACGCCGGTTTCTTCTTTCAGTTCCCGCAGAGCCGCCTCACGGGTGGTTTCCCCCAGTTCCTGACCGCCGCCGGGGATCGACCATTGCCAGGTGATCGGCGGCTTGGCACGCTTGACCAGCAGCACCTGGTCTTCCTTCAGACAAACCACGCCGACGCCGCAAACCGGCTGTGCAGGATATTCCCGACTGCTCATGGCGGCGGATCCGGCGTGTGTCGCGGCCAGAGGAAATAGATAAACCCGGCAAGTTCTATCGCGATCAGAACAAACAGCGCCGTCTGATGTCCCTCCGCACTGTACAATCCTCCGCCGGGCGACGGGTACAGCCCAATGATGATCCCGACAAGCCACTGCACCGTGAACGCAGCGATAAAGGTCAGCATGTTTTGAGCAGTGTTCACCCGGCCAGTCAGCTTCTGCGGAAATTTCTGGTTGAGCACGGCATAGGCCAGCGTCGACGACGAGCCGAAATATCCGAACAGCAGACAAAGTATTGCGGGGTAGGCCGTCCACGCCGACGCAAACAGTACCTGTACCACCAGCGACAGCCCGATCCCGGCAACCGCGGGCACGATCGTGGGTACGCCAAGTTTCTGAAGGCGCTCTGCCACCAGTCCGATCGACAGAACTCCCGCGAACATACCGGCATTGAACATGAACATGGCGTCGGCCACGCCGCCTCTGTCGAGCCCCGCGACGTCCCGCAGCCACGGCGCGGCCCACAGCGCCTGGTAGGACAGGAACACCCCGTTATGCAGAAAAACCATGAAGGACAGACGCCAGAAATAGGCGCTGCCGTAAACCAGTTTCAGATCGGCGATCTGGGCCCGGAAGGCCGATTGCCCCTGCGCGGTTTCGGTTTTCGCCTGCGGCCGTTCGGGCACGACGAACAGGATCAGCAGCCCGGACGCGATCGAAATGCCTGTCAACCACCAGAACACCGTCCGCCAATCAACCGTCTGGATCAGCAACTCCAGCGGCACAGTGGTCGACAACGCGCCAACCGTGCCGAAGGCGAAGATCACGCCATTGACCAGAGGAATTTTCGCCTTGGGAAACCACAGTACGTTCGCTTTCAGCGACGCCATCAGACAGGCCGACACGCCGAGGCCGATCAGCCCGCGGCCGACGATCAGCGTCACAGCGTCTGATCCGAAGGCGAACAGCGCCGCGCCCACGGCCGCGACCATCAGGAGCGCGGCCTGAACTTTTCGCGGACCGTACCGGTCCAGCACGATGCCGAGCGGCAGTTGCACGGCGGCGAAGGTCATGAAATAGGCGGCCGTCATGAAACCCAGCGCCGACGGCGTCAGCCCGACATCCGCCACCAGTTGCGGCGAAATAATCGCGTTCACCGTCCGGAACAGATACGACATGTAATAGCCGATGCCGAACGGCATCAGCACGGTCAGAACAAGGACGTAGACCGGTTTCGCACGCGGCCCGGCAAGGGTATCGGATGGTTCAGCCATTCTTGTTTTTCCTCAGAGCCGGGCGAACGAAATTCAGATAGCAGAGCGCTTGCAACGCGATCATGATCCATAACGCCGTGGCGTGAGCGGCCGTTGAATAGCCGCCCTCGGATGTCACTGGAAACAACTCGATCACTCCGCCGATTCCCCACTGGCACACGAATGCGAGCACAAACAAGAAACCGTTCATCGCGGTAATAGCACGCCCCGTCAATGCAGCCGAAAAATGCTGAGTCTGCGCGGCATAGGAAAGATACGTCGCGGAGGACAGAAGCCCGAAGAAAAACCAGATAACAGAAAGTCCGGCAGTGACTCCGCAAGCAAGAAGAACCTGAATACCCATCAGCATCAGGACGCCGCCGCCGAATACGTGAACCGCCTGAATGCGTGTTCGCCGTAATCTATCGGCTATCACCCCTGTCAGTAACAACCCGATAAGAAAGCCAACCTGAATGATAAACAGATAATTCGCGCGTTCGGTCTGCGCCAACCCGGCGACGTCCCGCAACCACGGGTCCGCCCAAAGTGTCTGATAGGAAACGAAAGCCGTATAGGCAAAGCAGTAGATCAGCGATACGCGCCAAAAGAACGGATCGCGCACGACCTGTTTATAACCGCCAAGCTGTTCTGCGAACGTCTCCTCGGGAGGGCCTTCATTCTCTTTCTCCGGCACCAGCAGAAGAATCGCCAGCGATACGATGACGGTCAGGACAGCGAGCCCACCGAATATATCCCGCCAGCTGGCAACATGGAGCAACATCTCCACCGGACTCGTGGCGGAAATCGCGCCGATCGCGCCGCAGGCACCGATCAGGTTGTTCATCAACGGAATACGGTCTGTCGGAAACCACAGCGCGTTCGCCTTAAATGCACCCATGAGTGCCGCCGAAACGCCAAGACCTATCAGGGCCCGCGCGATCAGCAGAAGTGAGAAGCTTTCCGCAACGGCAAACAAACCTGCGCCTGCCGCCGCGATTAACAGCAGGAATGCGTTGACGCGGCGCGGCCCGTAGCGGTCCAACGCAACGCCCAGCGGATACTGAGAAGACGCAAAAGCAATTAGATAAATGCTGGTCAGCAAACCGAGATTGGCCGGACCGATCTCCAACTCGTTAGTAAGATTTTCAGAGATCACGGCATTCACCGTACGAAACAGATACGACAGATAGTAGCCGCAGCCGAACGGCAGAAAGACGATCAGGATTACCTTGAACCCGGTCGGCGCGGGACGATCCGCAGTCATGACGACCGCCCCCCTGGTGCATGCGTCATCGCTCTTTTTCCGAAGATCAGCGGCCCCATGATCAGTCCCGCGCCGATCACCACGATTTCCCGGCAGCGGCGCAGGATCGCGGCGGCGACGCCCAGCGACGGATTGCCGGTCAACGCCCCTACCACGACGGCGAACGCCCCTTCCTGCGTACCGATCGCCAGCGGCACGAAAAACACACCCACGCGCACCAACTGCACCACGGCCTCGATCACCCAAGCTTCGGCCATGCTGATGGGATATCCCAACAGATAAAACGCGATCCAGACCTCCAGCGCGCCAAGTGCCCAGTTGACGAAGGACAGGAGGACCGTTGCGACGAACCGGCCCGGCGCGTGCTTGTAGAAATCCACAAGACGATCCTCAAACGCTGCAACGGCGTCAAAGAACTTGGCCAGCCCAACCCGGGTTGTCAGCCGGGCGAACCAGCCGCCTGTCCGGGACGTCAGTTTCAGCCGCTGAATGAGAAAAAACGCCAGAATCCCGGCGCTCAACGCGACAAGCCCGGTACCGGCGGCCCATTTGAACCCGTTGTCCACATCAGGCTCCAACAGTAAGAGCGCAAAACCGATCAGCAGGAACGGAATCAAACCGATAACGAACGTGGTACGCGCCAGGACGATCGACGCATATCCGTCGCCGTAACCAACGCCGTATACCCGGTTCAGGATCGCAGCTTTGACTGGTTCTCCCCCCATGCCGGCAAACGGTGTGGCGTTATTGACCGCCTCGCCCACCATGCGAACCATCCAGAACCGGAAGACCCAGATCAATTTTCCTGGCAGATTCCGCAGTGTCATCAGCCATGCCCAGCTGTCGAGGACAAAGGCAAGCTTGTAAGCGGCAACCATCAGCACGAACCCCCACCCGACCTGGGTCAGGTAATGGCTGACCTGTGACAGGTCGGCCGAGGCAAGCACGACCGCCAGCAAACCCAGCCCCACACCGAACGTCGCGAGACGGATCAGTATCGTTCTCCACTTATCGGACACGCATCGCCGTCATGAATGTGGCGCGGTTTTCGATCGCCATTGAAATTCCCCAGACCGCCAGGGCGGCGGTGCCCGAATGGTAGCAGAATCCCCCACCTACGTGCATACACCGCTGCATTGCCTGCATTGCCACGATAATGCGCGGCGAGTAGGTTACGCAGCCTGACGAAAAGGAGCCACGCGTGCCCATTACACTGGAATTCACGATAGAGCCGGAAGGTACGGCGAAACAGGTGCGAATAGACGATCTGGTGATCGCCGGATGGACCGGCCGCAACGTCGACGCGCTCGAAAAACATATTGTCGAACTGGAAGAACTCGGCGTACCGCGCCCCAGTTCAGTGCCCTGCTTTTACAGAGTCGGCGCGGAAAACTTCTGCAACGGCGAAGACCTTCAGTTCCTCGGCACGACCTCGTCGGGCGAAGTCGAGTTCGTTCTCATCGGCACCGATGAGGGCATGCTGATCGGGGTCGGCTCCGATCACACCGACCGCGAAGTGGAGACCTATTCCGTACCCGTTTCCAAACAGATGTGCCTGAAGCCGGTCTCTAGATCGGTGTGGCGCTATTCGGACGTCGCCGATCATTTTGACGATATTTTGTTGCGCGGCTGGGCGACCGAAAACGGCGAGAAGAACCTGTACCAGGACGGTGGCGTAACGGCGATGCGCCCGCCGGAAGAACTGATCGGTTTGTACCTGCCGGGCGAAACGGCCCTGCCCTCCGGCATGGCGATGTATTGCGGCACTTTGGCGGCCATCGGCGGCATCCGCCCAGCCGAGCGTTTCGACGTCGAGATCGAGGATCCCAAGCTGGGCCGCAAAATTTCCTACGGGTACAACGTGAACACGTTGCCCGTCGTTACCTGAGAAAACTCAACATCATCTGAAAGGAGCATCCTTATGCCCATCAACAAACAGCACAAGGAATTCTATGCCGTCGACATGGGCGGCGAATGGGAGGTGCCGGAAGGCTATCCGGAAGGCATCAAGCAGAAAATTCTGGTCGGTCACCTCGACGAGGAAAACAAAACCGGCTGCCGCACCCGCCTGCTGAAATTCGAGCCGGGCGTCTACACCACTGCTCCTTTTACCCACGATTACTGGGAAGAAGTCTATCAGTTAAAGGGCGACCTGATCGTGGGCAATGACGAGAACGGCGAAGGCGGCCGCAGTTTCGATCCGGACACTTACGCCTGCCGCCCGCCGGGAACCCCGCACGGTCCGTTCAAGTCGGTCAATGGCTGCGTCCTTCTGGAAAGCCACTATTACGACGAAACCAAATAAGCCTGAACGACGGCACCGCGGGAAAAACGCAGATGGATCTTCAGATGAAGCCGGTCCTGGAACTCCAGGCGGCGCTGTGGAGCGGCAAGACGACCAGCCGCGAACTGACGGAACAGGCGCTGGCGCGCATCAACGACCCGGACGGGGAAGGCTCGCGGGCGTTCCTGCAGGTGCACGATGATGCGGCTCTTGCGGCCGCTGATGCGTCGGATGCGTTGCGGGCCAGCGGCGTCGTTCCGTCGCCGCTGGCCGGCATTCCGGTTTCGCTGAAAGACCTGTTCGACGAACAGGGCCAGCAAACGAAAGCCGGATCGAAATCGCTCGAAGATACCCCTCCCGCTGCGAAGGACTCCATCGTCACGGCCCGATTGCGGGCAGCCGGCGCCGTTCTGGTCGGGCGCACCAACCTGACCGAGTTTGCCTATTCAGGCCTCGGCCTCAACTGCCACTACGATACGCCCCGCAACCCTTGGGATCGGGAAACAGGTCGTATTCCCGGCGGTTCGTCGTCGGGCGCCGGCGTATCCGTCGCCGACGGCATGTGCGCTGTAGCCATCGGGACGGACACGGGCGGATCCGTCCGCATCCCGTCCGCCCTCAACGGCGTGACGGGTTTCAAGACGACGACGGGACGTATTCCTCTGGACGGCGTCTATCCTCTCTCCTCTACCCTCGACAGCGTCGGGCCGCTGGCGCCGACCGTCGGCTGCTGCATCGTCACCGACGCCATTCTGGACGACCGTGCGCCGGTCATCCCCAAGGCACTGCCGATCGAGAACCTGAGATTCGGCATTCCGCAGCATTACGTGCTCGACGATCTCGACGATCACGTGGCTTCGACCTTCGAAGGCACGCTGGAAAAGCTGTCACGCGCGGGCGCCACGATCACCGAAGTCGATAGCTCCATGTATGAGGAAATTCCCGGCGCAATGCCCAATGGCGGCATCCTGGGTGCCGAGGCGTTCGCCCATCACCGTCCCCGGATGGACGAAGAAAAAGACCGTTACGACCCGCGCGTCTGGGTCCGGATCAGGCGCGGCGAGAACCTGTCTGCGGCCGATCTGATTGATTGTCATCGCAACCGCGCCGACATCCAGGCCCGTGCCGCTGAAATGGCGATGCCGTTCGATGCGCTGCTGATGCCAACATGCGCCGTCGTGGCACCGGCCATCGCCCCCCTGGACGCCGATGAAGACGCCTATGGCGCCGCCAATATTCTGATGCTGCGCAACACCACCGTAGGAAATTTTCTCGACACCTGCGCGCTATCGATCCCCTGCCACGCTCCCGGTACAGGCCCGGTCGGTTTGATGGTGATGGCCGCATCCCGCCACGACGAATGGCTGGCACGGATCGGGTTGACGGTAGAACGGGTTCTCGAGAAAGCCTAGATATGGTCAGGCCGCGAGGCTGATCGCCCGCGCTTGCTGCTCCATTTTAACGAGCTTGTCGAGGCCCGGCAGAATATCGGCAAAGAGCATTTCGTTTCTAGCGACCGGGCCGCCCACATCTTTTTTGGGAAAACGTTCGTTCCAGGCATTCAGTTTGACGCCGAGGCCGCACAGAACACCGGATACCGTCCGCTGTGCGTCGCCGACCAGTTCCTTGACGTCGCGGTATTTGTCGGCGCTGATTTCGTGCCACATGTAGTCCGTCTTTTGCCTGAACGCCTCAAACCGGCTGGTCACCGACGTAATAAGATCGTTCAAATCAGACTGAACCTGCCGGGAAACTTTCAGAAAATTGGGATCCCGGCTTAACTCCCAGTTGCTTTCCAGTTCCTTCAGTTCCTCGACCATCTGCAGAAACTTGGGCGTCAGGTCGTCGACGTACTCCTTGAAGTAGGCAAGAGATAGATAGACGTCCGAGAAATCGTCCAAAAACCTTGGAATTTCCATCACGTCGACCTGCAACTTGTCGGCCAGTTTGAAAAGATTGCGCTTAGCCGCGCCCGTGTCGGGATTGCGGAACAGGTCGACCACGTCGAGGGATTTTTTGACCGTGTTCTCGGCATCGCCGTAGATGGACTCAATCAGCGGCAGCGTGAAAATCTGCATGTAGCTGCGGAGCGATTCCTGCTTCTCGGGAGAAAGCTTGAGATAGTCCACCGAGGTCGGCTCGATGCCCAATTCGCGGAACTGTATCCGCAGACTATAGATATCATAGGCCTCGAGCCTGCCGAGAGCCTCCAGGATTTTCATATCCGGGTGCTTGCCGTCTTCGGGCCATCCGAACATGTGGTGACCCTTTTCCTGACTGAGGTCGTGGAGCAGGACCTGCCCGGAACCGGATTCCTGATTGCGAAACATCTCCAGCGCCGGAATCAGCGACGTATTTTTGATCAGGACGCTCCGGCGCAGCGGTGTCGTCTCTATCGGCACGACGCGCAGAGGCATCCGGTAGAGGGAATCGTTGTCCGCTATCTCCTGCTCGGTAAGCGCAGCGTCTTCCATTTCGGCAACCAAAGGTAATCCGGTATCTGCGCAATTATCCCGCGGATTGTAGTAATTTTTCGTAAACTGCGGGCAATGTCCGCGCCATTTCCGATATCGGCCCGGCTTATCTTAACGAACAGATAACCCGCTAACATATTGAAAGAATGGCTGTTTAGACGCGGGGATCCAATGACGGCAGGCCGAACCGGATACGCCCGGCATTCACGGCCTGAATATCCCAGGCGACCGTGATCTGCAGCGACGCGGCATGAACATCCCGGAACATGCGCAGGAAATCGTTCTCCGGCGTCAGTCCGCGCGCGCCGACCAGCGGATTCAGCCGTTCCAGCGCACGCACGCAGAGTTGGACGGCAAAGGCGTTGTTGCGTCGCCAGCGCGCGCGATCGTCGATTTCCGGCACCTCGCCGGCCTCGGCAATCGCCATCGCATCAGCGCAATCTTTCAGCAGCAGCGCCTCCGCCGCCTCTATCTCGGCGCCGGCTTCGGATATCCGCGCCTGCGCCGTCGGCAGTTCCGCCATCGGCGCGTTGCCCACCGTGTTTCGGCTCCTGAGATCGTTTTCGATCATCGCAAGCCCGCCTTTCGCGATCCCCAGCGCGGGTGCGGCGAATACCTTCGTACCCAAAGTCAGCGGCGGCACCCGATACAGCGCCCCGGGATTGATTTCGGAGCCCGGCGAGGGGCCGCCCATCAGCTTGGTCGACGGAATTGTCCGATGCTCCGGAATAAAGACGTTATCGAGGCGGATCGTCCGCGAGCCCGTCCCCGCCAATCCGGGAGAGAACCAGTCGTCTTCGATTTCGTAGTCTGATCTGGGGACCAGCGCAAAGCGATGTTCGGGCGGCCCCTCGCCGTTTTCCGGCGGCACGAAGACCTGCATGTTGTTCCAGTCGGCGAAATCCACGCCGGACGCGAAACTCCACAAGCCGTTCGCGATCAGCCCGCCGTCAGCGCGTTCGACCCTGCCGCCTTTTGCCGGAAACGACGAAGCGATCAGCGCCGTCGGGTTGTCGCCCCAGACGTCTTCCTGGGCCTCCGGGTTGTTCATGCCCAGAATCCAGTTCTGGACTGCGAGGTTGGAGAAAATCCAGCAGCTCGATCCGCAGCCCTGCCCAAGTTCTGCCCCGAGACGGACCATCATACTGATGCCCCACCCTTTTCCGCCGAAGCGTTGGGGCTGATGAATACGGAAAAAACCCTGCTTGGTGAACTCATCAAAGGTCTCACGCGGGACAGCCCGGTTTTCTTCCGCATGACGCGCGCGGTCCAGGAGAGTCGGCGCCATCGCCCGGGCGGCGTCGATCATGTCTTGCTGTTCGGCAGTGACTGACATCAGGCCCTCGGATCCGTTGGCGGCAGACCGAGCTGCAACTCGGCGGCAGTGATCGCGTGGCGGTCCCACGCCATGTTGATCTGCATGGTTGCGGCGTGAATGTCGCGATAGGCGCGCATGAAATCGCTTTCAGGCGTCAGACCACGCGCGCCGATCAACGGATGCAACGTGTCTACGGCCTTTACGCACATCACGCCGGCATAGGCGTTGTTGCGCCGCCAGAACGCGCGGTCGTCAACCGTTGTCGGCCGGCCGATCTCGCCGATTTCCAAAGCGACATCGCAGTCCCGCTGCATCAGCGCCCAGGCGGCTTCGATCAGTGCACCGGCCTCGGCGACCCGCATCTGCGCCGTGGTAAGTGTGGCCATTGGAACGCCGGCCACATTGTTGCGGGTCGACAGATCGCGTTCGATCGCGTCAAGCGCACCGCGCGCCATTCCGATCACCGGACCGGAGAATATCTTGTTCGCACCGCACATGGGAGGCACGCGGAAAATCGGCCCGAAATTTTCCGATGCCTCGATGGTCGTCCCGGCGCGGGCGTCCGCCGTATTGAGCAGGCGGTGCTCCGGAATGAACACATTATCCAGCTCGATGGAGCGGGAGCCCGTTGCTGCCATGCCGTGCGAATACCAGTCGTCAATCACCCGGTAGTCGGATTTCGGCACCAGCGCCATGTGATGCGCAACGCCGCCACCTTCCTGCGGAACGAATACCTGCATGTTGTTCCAGTCGGCCCAGTCGACGCCTGACGCGAAGCTCCAGATGCCGTTGGCGATCAATCCTCCGTCGACCCTCTCGACCTTGCCGCCCCTGGCGGGAAAGGACGACGCTGTGCAAACGGACCCGTCTTCGCCCCATACGTCGTCCTGCGCCTGACGCGATGCCATGGAGACGATGCCGTTCTGTGCCGTAATGTTCGAAAATATCCATCCGGACGAACCGCAACCGCGGCCTATTTCGACCGAGATGTCGAGCATCGTCCGGTGGCTCATTTCGAAACCGCCATAGCGTTCCGGCATCTGAATTCGGTAGAGGCCGGCATCCCGCATCGCTTCATGGGTTTCGCGATGCAGCCTGCGGTTCGTCTCGGCTTCCGACGCGCGTTCGCGAAATGTCTCGGTGAAAGACCGCGCGATCGACACGAACTCGTCATGCCGGGATTGCTTTTCCGCAAGGGTGGCGTTGCCGTCAGCCATCAGAATCTTTCCCCAACAAGGATGCAAAGCTTCTCAAATTTTTTCAGCTTTCGCCACGGTCTTGGTCTCCACGCGGGTCATCCACGTCGTCGCGACGAATATGACGGCCGCTCCAATCCAGGTCCAGATTTCAGTCGTCTGTCCCCAGACAAAAAACGCAATGGCCGCGATCAACGGCAGCCGCAGAAACAGGATCGGCGAAACCAGACTGGCTTCCGCCAGACCGAACGAACGGGTCAGGCAGAACTGGGCACCAACGCCCGCAATAGCAAAGCCGAGCGCCTGCCACCACAGATCGGCATCGGGCGTTACCCAGAAATAGACGGACGGGACCGCTGCCATCGGAATCATAAAGATAAAATTCCACATCATGATCGACGGAAACGGATCGTGCCGGGCCACCCATCGCGACAGGGTGTCGGAAGTCGCATAGAACGCGGCCGCCGCGAGAGCGAGAGGCACGCCCATGTTGAGATCGGTGAAGCCGGGGCGCACGATGACCAGCACGCCGACAAACCCGACCACGGTCGCAATTACGCGATGCGAATGAAGCTTTTCTCCCAGAAGCCAGATGGCGCACATCATCGTGAAGATGGGCAATGTGAACTGCAGCGCCACCGAGTCGGCGACATTGATCAGCGTCAGCGAATAATAGCCCGTGCACATGCCGAGGAACCCGAACAGGGCACGAAGGAAATGCCGCGACGGAACCGGCGTTTTCAAGGTTGCCGCACCTGCCTGCAGAATGACGGGCGTAAAAATGACGAGGCCGAATATCTGACGGAACAGCACGGCCTGAAACGGCGTCATACCGTCGTCCTGAAGGGCTTTTACGAGCGAGAGAGAGGCCGCGAAACAGCATGCGGCGCCAACCATCCAGAGAATTCCCGCAACCGGGTGGTGCTTGTCGGGCGATCCCGAAGCGACGGCCATGTATTTAATCTCCCCGTCCGCGAACGCGGATGTTTGACGAATACCGATTTTAGCGAAATCCGGGACACTGCGCCATCCGCCGCCGCGCTTGCCGATCCATTACTCTGGACCTAATCTCCGGTGATCGATCCTTTAATCAGAGTTCAATGATGGAATTTCTCGAAACCGGTTATCCGGAACCGTCGGAAGAGTACCTGAAGCCGACCCCCTATTTCGATTACGATAACCCGGTCGTCGCCGAGTTCGCGTCAAAGGCCGTAGAGGGAGCGGCAACCGACAAGGAAAAAGCGATCAAGGCGTTCTACGCGGTGCGCGATTCCATCCGCTACGATCCTTACCGCATCACCGACCGGGCCGATGCATACAAGGCGAGCGACGTACTTGAAACGGGCGCAGCCTATTGCATCCCCAAGGCATCGTTGCTGACGGCGGTGACCCGCGCGGCCGGCATCCCGACAGCGCTCGGTCTGTCAGACGTGACAAACCACATGTGCACCGACCGGATGCGCGATGCGATGGGCGGCAAGGATCTGTTCATGCATCACGGCTACGCGGTCATGCTGATCGACGGCAAATGGGTGAAAGCCGCGCCGGCTTTCAATATCGAGCTATGCGACAAGTTCGATGTCACGCCGACCGAATTCGACGGGGTGGAAGACGCGCTGCTGCAGGAGTTCGACAAGAACGGCCATCGGCATATGGAATACGTCGCCACCCACGGCATCTGGTCCGACCTGCCCTTTGATCGCGTTCACGACGATTTCACGGAGTATTACGGCCCGGAACTGTGGGAACGCTGCCGCGAAGCGGTCGCCCAGAATGAACGCCGCCAGGCCGCCAATTTCGAGGACGAGAAACCCGTCACCTGACGCCGCGGAGGACTTGAATGGAGCCCAAGGCGATACTCCGGACAGCGCGGTTGCTCGGCGAGGTCCCGATCGATTCCCATCCCGTCCCGCCAATTCCGGACGATGATCTCCCGCACACGGCCGACGAAGGATACGCTGTGCAGAAGGCCCTGCACGACTACCTGCGCCATAACGGCCAAGGCGAACTTGCAGGCTGGAAAATCGGAGCGACCACCGCGACGATGCAGGATTATCTCGGCGTCGCCGAGCCCGCTTACGGCCGCATCATGTCCGGCACCATGATAGAAAACGGCAGCATTCTGACTGCCGCAGGATTCTGCAATCCGGGGATCGAATGCGAAATAGCGGTAAGACTGGGCAAGCCATCCGAAGGCGACGGGTACACGAAAGAATCCGTCGCGGATCTGATCTCCACCGTCCTGCCCGCGATCGAGATCGTCGAGAACCGGTACGGCGATTTCGAGGAACGCGGCACCCCCACGCTGATCGCCGACGATTTCTTTCACAAAGCGTGTGTACTTGGTCCGGAACGGGCCGACTGGACATCCCTCGATCTGGCAGCATTAACCGGCCGTGTAAGGATCGATGGCGACGAAAAAGCCGAGGGCACGGGGGCGGCGGTAATGGGGCATCCGCTGGAAGCTATCGCCTGGCTGGCCAATCTTCTCGGCACGTACGGCGAGTGTCTGAATGCCGGGGATATTATTATGACCGGCTCGGTAACGCCGGTGATGTGGCTGGACAGTTTCCCGTGCCACGCCGAGATCGAATTCGACGGACTCGGCATTGCGTCCTTGGAATTAACGTAGAACCGTTTCAGGCTTTCCCGCCGTCGATTTTCTGACCAACCGCAGGCACACCGCCCTCTTCGCCCCAACGGGGCGCGGATTCGATATGCACGTGCAACTGGTCCAGCATCCGCATGCAGGACTGATCCACGATATCCTGCAACGAACTGGGCCGGTTGTAGAATGCCGGCACCGGCGGGAAAATCACCGCGCCGATCCGCGCCAGTTTGGTGAGATTCTCGAGATGTCCGATATGAAGCGGAGTTTCGCGAATGGCCACAACCAATTTGCGCCGTTCTTTCAGGATGACGTCGGCGGCACGGCTGATCAGATCGCCGGTATTGCCCATCGCGATATTCGACATGGTCTTAATCGAACACGGCGCGACGATCATGCCTTCGGAGTGAAACGAGCCCGACGAAATCGAGGCGCCGATATTGCCGGGTTCGTGAACTTCGTGCGCGAGATCGTTGATGTAATCGAGCTCAAGTTCGTGCTCCATCTTGAGCGTTAGCTTGGCCGAGCGGCTCATCACCAGATGAATTTCGATCTCGGGATCGGTACGCATCAGTTCCATAAGGCGCACGCCGTAGATCGTGCCCGTCGCGCCGGTGATGCCGACAATTACTCGTTTCATGAAAAAATCCCTGGAAAGATTAGGTGGTGCAACTATAGACGATTTCGTCGTGCTGTCGACAGAATTGGCGTTAAGCTTTTGATTCAAAGGTTGTTTGCTTTAAGTGGTACGCGCCTTGGAACAAATTGGATTATCCCGGATGCCGCTTACCGACGATGCGGGACGACCGCTGAAAATCTTTAAAGGCCTGATGAACACGCTGGACGGGCGAATGACCGCCTGGGGACCGGATCACGTGACAATCGAAATGGAAGTGTCGGACAAAGTGCGAAACGGTATCGACGTCTTCCACGGCGGCGTCATGGCTGCCTTGATAGACACCGCAGGCGCCCACGCAGGTATCTTCTGCGCCGAACCGGGGCGAACACGGCAGGCCATGACCGTGTCTCTGAACGTGAACCTCGTGGGAAACATCTCGAACGGCGTGCTGATCGCCAGCGCCAGAGTTCGCAAAGCGGGTAGAACGATTTTCGTGTCGTCCTGCGATGGAACCGATGGCGACGGCAACCTGCTCGCCACCGGCGAGGTCGTGGGGCGGTACGGTCGCGGCAGTCATCTGCCCGAAGGCGTGGAGATTACGGACTCGGCGTCATAAATTTGTGTTTAGCCGTTCGTTTATCGAAGCGTTAACCATTGCAAACGCCTAATCGGGGCCATATGTGAGTGATCATGCAGGACCGAAACCGATGACCGCACTGAACCGCCGAAGTTTCTGCCATCTCGTGGCGTCGGCCGGGGCGCTCGCCCTTTTACCGGCGGTTCCCCGCGCCAACGCGGTGGCCGCGAAAAGTGCCGCGAAATATCCGGCGATCATCGGCACACAGCAGACGTACACCACACGTTACGAGGATTCCCTGGTCGATCTGGCCCGCAAGCACGGGCTGGGTTACACCGAGATCGTCGCGGCGAACCCGGGGGTCGACCCCTGGGTGCCCGGCTCCGGCAAGGAAATCGTTCTTCCTACCGCCCATCTGCTTCCCGAAGGGCCGCGCCAGGGAATTCTGATCAACCTCGCCGATCAGCGTATGTACCTTTTCCGGCCCGACGGCGTCTCCGTTGAATCCGTTCCCCTGGGAATCGGCAACGAAGGCTGGGATACCCCGAAGGGCAGCACCAAGGTCGTGCGAAAAAAGAAAAATCCGACATGGTACGTCCCCAGATCCGTTCGCGAGGATCAGCCGGAACTGCCGGCGATCGTGCGTCCCGGCCCGAATAATCCATTGGGAACGCGCGCAATCTATCTTGGCTGGCCCGCCTATCTCTTCCACGGCACCAACAAGCCTTACGGCGTCGGCCGGCGTGTCAGCCACGGCTGCGTGCGACTTTACCCGGAAGACATCGAGCGCCTGTACGACAGCATCAAAATCGGCACTCCCGTAACCGTCATCGACCAGGCGATGAAGGTCGCGCGCATTGAGGACGAATTATGGCTGGAAGTTCACCCGAGTCAGAAACAGTCCGACGAAGTCGAACAGACCGGGAAAGTGTCGCCGGCGAAACCGCCGGAATTCGAATTTCGTCTGGTGAAAGCTGCGGGTGACGCCGCAGACCGTATCGACTGGGATAAAGCCAGAACCGCAGCAATGGAAAGGCGTGGGACGCCGGTCCAGATCCTTACAGAAAAAACAACGGCGCCCCCGAAAGTATCAGAGGCGCCGATACCGATAGACCTTTAGGAAAGTTATTTCCGCAGGTTTTTCTGGAAGATCCGATCAGCCTTGTCGCTAGCGGCTTTTGCTTCCGCTGCGGCGCGGTTGGCGGCGTCGGCGGCAGCGCGCGCGGCCGTCGCAGCGGCCTGAGCATCAGCCGAAGCCTTCATCGCTGCAGCCTTGGCATCGTTCGCGTTTGAATTCGCCTGATCGATCTGGGACTGAGTGGTCGCAGTTGTTTCACAACCTGCAGCAAACAGAAGCGGCACGGCGGCGATGGTTGCGTATTTGAGAAACTTCATTTTTTTACCTCCTAGGGGTACTCAGTGTAGTACTGACAGCCAATTCCCGGACTAACGCGGTGAGCCTTACCTTAAAATCAACGTCAATGCCAGACTTTGTAACCGAGAATAACTTAAAACTTCTCGAATCTTTGTCGCCGCAACAAAAGTAAATAATCTCCGGTCGAACGCCATCAATTGATGGCCACCCAAAATTTTTCGTCTATCCTGATTTCGTCTGCGGTTCCGCGGAAATTTTCATTACTCGTCCGGACAGACAATGGATTGGACCCAGTACTGGTTTATGTTCCCCGTCGCCATGTGCGTCGCGACGTGCGCAATGCTGAGCGGTATCGGCGGCGCCGCGTTGTTCATCCCGATATTCGTCATCATCTTCCCGCTGCTCGGCCCGGAATATCCGCTTGCCACGTCGGCCGCGATCGGATCGGCGCTGATGACGGAAGTATTCGGGTTTTCGTCCGGCTTCATCGGCTACTACCGAAAACGGCTGATCGACTTTAGAAGCGCCGTGCCGTTTATATGCGTGTCCATCCCGGTTGCGATCGTCGGCGCGCTGTTATTCGGTTTTCTTCAGGAACAGGAGGTCCTTCTCAAAGGGGCCTATGCGCTTTTGATGCTCATCCTGTGCCCGGTCATCCTGCGTCACACGCCTCCGCGCAACGTGCTGGCCGATGCCGCTGACAACGATGCCGTCAACGCAGATGCCGAAATCCGCGAAATTACGGGCCGCGACGGTACCACCTACCGGTTCCGCAAGCCACGCCAGGGCATCATCGGCGGGTTTTTCACGAGCATCGGGTCGTTCCTGACAGGCTTCCTGGGCGTCGGCGTCGGGGAAGTCATCCTGCCGCAGCTCGTTAAACGCAATCATGTACCGGTCGCCGTCGCGGCGGCGACATCGGTGCTCACCGTCATCGTCACCATCGCCTCTGCTTCGTTTACGCAGATCGCCGCGCTGATCGAGGCGGGGGGGCTGAGCGCGGTACCGTGGAACCTGGTCTGCTACACCATTCCCGCAGTCATCATCGGCGGGCAGATCGGACCGCTTCTGCAGGGACGGATTGCACAGCGAAAACTCGAAAAGGCGATCGCGATTCTGTTCGGTATCATCGGCGTTTCGATGGCGTGGATAGTCATAAAATCGGTCGCCTGACTTAACTTTCCCTCGCGACAAATCGTTGGCAACGGGACCGGTATGGGCTAGCAAGAGTGTTCCCGCGTAAAACCGAGTAATGATCATGGCGGCAAAAATCCATCCGGTCATCCTGTCAGGAGGATCCGGCACGCGCCTGTGGCCCTAATCGCGCACTTCCTATCCCAAGCAGTTTCTCAAACTTGTTTCCGATCAGAGCCTGCTGCAGGAAACGGCTCGTCGCGTATCCGACGCCGGTATTTTTGCCCCGCCCCTCATGATCTGTAACGAGGAACACCGGTTTCTCGTTGCCGAGCAGCTTCGCGAAATCGGCATCCAGCCGCGCGACATCGTTCTGGAACCGGTCGCCCGGAACACTGCCCCCGCCGTCGCCGCCGCCGCAAACATTCTGAGCGCAGAGGACAAGAATGCGCTGATGCTCGTCCTGCCGTCGGATCACATTATTGAAGACGAGGTGATGTTTCGCAGCGCCATCAAGACGGCCGCCGAAGCGGCCGCGGACGGCGCGCTGGTCACCTTCGGCATCAAACCGACCCGTCCCGAAACCGGCTATGGTTATATCGCCGGCGGCGACCGGCTCCGCACGCGCGAAGGATGTCTTTCCGTCGAGAATTTCGTCGAGAAGCCCGATCTCCCGACAGCGGAAGGCTACCTGAAAAACGGCGGATACTACTGGAACAGCGGAATGTTCCTGTTTTCCGCCGGCGCCTTTCTCGCCGAATGCGATGCGTTCGAGCCCGAAATAAGAAAAGGCGTGGAAGCAGCAATCGACGGCGCGGAGCGCGATCTGGATTTCCTGCGCCTGGCCGCCGAACCGTTCACCGCGCTGCCGGCGGAATCGATCGATTACGCGGTCATGGAACACACCTCCAGAGCAGCCGTCGTGCCGGCCGATATCGGCTGGAACGACGTCGGTTCCTGGGCTTCGCTCTGGGAGATCGGCGACAAGGATGCCAGCGGCAACGTGATCAAGGGCGACGCGCTGGCCATCGATTCAAGGTCGTCGTTCATTTCATCGGACGGGCCGCTGGTCACAGTTCTGGGAGTCGAAGGTCTGGCCGTCATCGCAACCATGGATGCCGTGCTGGTTCTGCCGCTCGACAGGACGCAGGACGTAAAAACCGTTATCGACAAGCTCAAGGCCGAACGGCGCGACGAATCCTCGCTGCACCCGCGTGTCTATCGTCCCTGGGGTTTCTACCAGACCGTTCACGAGGGCGACCGGTTTCAGGTAAAACGGATCACGGTTAACGCCGGTGCGGCGCTGTCGCTTCAACGCCATCACCACAAGCCGAGAACTGGGTCGTCGTCAACGGTGTCGCGGAAGTCACCAAGGACGACGACACGTTCATCCTGCATGAGAACGAGTCGGTGTACCTGCCGCCCATGGCGATCCACCAACTGGTCAATCCCGGCAAAGTTCCCCTGAACCTGATCGAGGTTCAGTCGGGCAGCTATCTCGGCGAAGACGATATCGAACGTTTCGAGGATGTTTACGGCCGGGATTGAGACACCCTCTTAATCCATTGAAATTTTTCATGTTTCTGCCTGTGGATAAGTTTGGGGAAAGAAATCCCTTTTATCGGCCCGCTGATTTTGACGTCCTGATTTCCTGTTTTGTTTCAATATGTTGCGCACACCCCAGAAAACAGGGAAAGAAACCGGCCATGTGTATGGCTGAATGCACCAGTATTGCCGGACAACACAAAAAATTTAAGCAGTAACAGGTATTTACCCTCGCCGCATAACCAAGAGCGGGGCAAAAGGAAGGGTAATCTTTCATTAACCATAAAGAAGGGACAGCCCGGAGTACTCGGTCTGTAGTCCCGTACGCTGCCTCATCATTGCATTCGCACTTCGTCTACGGCACCGCGACATCGGTGACCAGCTTGTGACTTTGGCCAACACTGGGAACGGGTTTGTCAAAAAGCGCAAACATGATCTATTCTTGCTCACATCAATAATGGATGCGCCCGCGGAAAGGGCAGCCTGCCGCGGGCCAGCATGGGATGGGTGTCATGCTGTTTACGTCGATAATTAAATACGCTTTCCGGCAGGGGGCGTTGCGGGTAATCGATCACAAGGGCGTCGAACGCGTCTACGGCGACGGCTCGCCGCCCCGTTGTACGATAAGGCTCACCAAAGCCAGTCTCCAGTACACGCTCGCGATCAACCCGGGGCTGAGCGTTCCGGAAGCCTATATGGACGGCGATCTCGTGATCGAAGACGGCACGTTGTTCGATTTCATAGAGCTGGCCGCACAGAATTATTCCGGAGTTGAATCCTACCCGCTGCTCAGCGTTCTGCAGGCAATCGGCATCGGCAGCAAAAAACTGAAACAGTACAATCCGATTGGCGTGGCGCAAAAGAACGTCGCACATCACTACGACCTGTCGGACGAGCTTTACGATCTTTTTCTCGACCGTGACCGGCAGTATTCCTGCGCCTACTACACGCATCCGGACGAGAATCTCGAAACCGCCCAACTCAACAAAAAACGTCATCTTGCGTCCAAACTGCTGCTCGACGATACCGGCCTGAATATCCTGGACATCGGTTCCGGCTGGGGCGGACTGGGAATGTATCTGGCGGACGTTTCGGGGGGCAGCGTAACCGGTGTCACGCTCTCCACCGAACAGCACAAGGTGTCAAACGAACGCGCCCGCGCGGCGGGCCTGCAGGACCGCGTCGGATTTCATCTGCAGGATTACCGCGATCTTCCCGACAAGTTCGACCGGATCGTGTCGGTCGGAATGTTCGAACATGTCGGCAAGAAGAACTATGCCGAATTCTTTTCGAAACTGCGCGAATTACTAACCGACGACGGTGTCGCCGTCATCCATTCCATTGGCCGCCTGGACACCCCCTCGGCGATCAATCCCTTTATCCGGAAGTACATTTTCCCGGGCGCGGACGTCCCTGCCCTGTCCGAGATAACGCCGGTGGTTGAACAGTCGGGCCTGATTTGCACCGATATTGAAATCCTGCGGCTGCACTACGCCGAAACCCTGCGCCACTGGCGCGAAGCGTTCGAAGCGAGACGCGACGAAGTCGCCGCGATTTACGACGAACGTTTTTGCCGTATGTGGGATCTTTATCTCGTCATCTGCGAGATGGGTTTCCGCTACGAAAATCTGATGGTGTTTCAGATACAGCTCAGCAAGTCTCTCGAAACCGTGCCGCTGACCCGCGACTACATGTTCGAATGGGAAAGGGCCCAGGCGAACAAGGACAAAACCGGCGCGCGCGAAAAAGCCGCCTGACTCAGGCTGTCACCGGAACCGCTATCACGTCCACAGCCGGACCGTCCGGAATGTTGTCCGTTTGGACAAACTTCTGCGTCGTCAGCAGGGGCGAAACCGCCCGCGCCAGAAAATACCGATACTCTCCGGACAGGTATGATTTCAGTTTGGGCAGATCGATGCGCCGTCCCGGTGCATCTGCGCTGACTTCGACCCACAGCACGGGCCGGGACGTCGCCAGAAACTTTTTCAGTCCCTCCATGACGTCGATCTCGAAGCCTTCGACATCGATTTTTACCAGATCGGCGCGCTCGATCCCCAGCGATGCGATGTAATCCGACGCGGCGCTGATGCGGATCTCGGCTTTCTCTCCGTCCCAGTTATAGGGCTCGTGCTCGAAGGATCCGGTTCCCTGGTTCGTCCCTGACGGCAGATTGAATGATCGCGTCTCGTCGACCGCGCCCATGGCCGTTCCGTGCAGCGTGATCGACCCTTTGAGCCCTTTGACGCCTGCCTTGGTTTCGATCTCGGGCCACAGCGCCGGATTCGGCTCGAAACTGTCGACCTTGCATCCGTGCGCGGCGAACCAGAGCGCGTGATGCCCCACGTTCCCGCCAATATCCAGAACCTGCGCGGCGCCCGGATTTGATAGGTGAGACAGACAGAACTCCAGCCACTGTTTCTCGTACGCGCCGTAGAAAAACGCGCTCCAGTCGACCAGATAGGCGGTCGATCCGGGATACCTGACGCCGACGAAGGGAAATTCCAGCACCGTTTCGGGTTGACGGTCGGGGTGAAAGCAAATGCGCAACAGTTTGTCCCATCCGCGGAACACGCTCATGAAACGGCAGGCGCGCAACAGGCGCGCAAGCGGCATGCAGTTTCGTATACGCATGATGGCGATCTCCGGTACGGGCACTGATTCCTGCTGGTGCCGTTTATAGCACTAATCGCGCGATGGGCCGGCGGCGAATCGACAACCGATTCGGATCAAGCGCCAAATACCTGTCAGTTGCGCGGTTTTCCCCAGCCCAGGCCTTATTGTCCCCACATTCCACACCAATGATAGAATAATGACATCCGTCCACCGATATTTATGCGGATCAGTCGCCGGCGGGCGGCGGCGAATCGGCAATCCGCTGTAGTGTCCGCAGAATTCAGAAGCGGAGAAATCGACGTGGCAACATCGTTGCAGCAACCGGAAGACGACATTCCGGGCTATCGGCAACCGCCGAACAATACCGAAGCGGAAATGGGCCTTCTGGGCGCCATTCTGGAAAACAACCGGGCCTACGAGAAGGTGTCGGAATTTCTGCGGCCGGAACACTTTTTCGATCCGCTGCACGGGCGGATTTTCGATGCCGTCAAAAAGCTGGTGGAACGCGGGCAACAGGCCAATCCGACGACACTGAAACACGTCTTCGACACGGCGGAATTCGAGGAAATCGGCGGACACAGATATCTTGCCGATCTTGCCGGCGCGACCTTCGCGGTTATCAACGCCGAAGACTACGGACGCCTGATCTACGATTTGTTTCTGCGGCGCCAGCTCATCGACCTTGGTACCGACGTGGTCAACCATGCCTACTCCCACGATCCGGACGACAGCGCCACGCGTCAGATCGAAGGCGCGGAACAGTATCTCTACGACCTTGCCACCAGCGGCGATTACGAAGGCGGTTTTCAAAGTTTCGCGGAATCGATCCGCGATGCCGTCGATATGGCGGCCGTCGCCTTCAACCGCGACGGCGCTCTGGGCGGCGTCCCGACCAAGTTTCGCCAGCTCGACCTCCTGCTCGGCGGATTGCACAAATCCGATCTCATCGTCCTCGCCGGTCGTCCGGCCATGGGCAAGACCGCGCTCGCCACCAACATCGCGTTCAACGTCGCCAACCTGACTGACACCGCAGTCGACGAGGACGGCAACGAAACGCCGGTGGACGATCCGGTCGTGGGGTTCTTCTCGCTTGAAATGTCGGCGGAGCAACTGGCCAGCCGTATCCTTGCGGAGGGCGCGCAGATCGCGTCCGACAAGATTCGCAAAGGCGAACTGAACCAGCCTGAATTCGACCGGCTCGTCCAGACCAGCCAGCGGTTGCAGAAAGCGCCGCTTTATATCGACGACACCCCTGCCCTGTCCGTCTCGGCGCTGCGGACCCGTGCGCGACGGCTAAAACGTCAGCACGGTCTCGGCCTTATCGTTGT
The DNA here is from genome assembly GCA_038146925.1 of Alphaproteobacteria bacterium. Lineage (GTDB taxonomy): Bacteria > Pseudomonadota > Alphaproteobacteria > MPNO01 > UBA830 > UBA830. The sequence continues at coordinate 1,078,512 of JAYQSP010000011.1, read as the reverse complement.
CGACTATCTGCAGCTTCTGCAGGGCAGCGGCATGAGCCGGGATCAGAACCGGGTGCAGGAAATATCCGAGATCACACGAGGGCTCAAAACCCTGGCCAAAGAACTCGAAGTACCGGTGATCGCTCTCTCGCAGCTCAGCCGCGCGGTCGAGCAGCGCGAAGACAAACGTCCGCAGCTCGCCGATCTCCGAGAGTCAGGAACGATCGAACAGGACGCGGACGTCGTCATGTTCATCTATCGAGACGAATATTATCTGCAACGCGCGGAACCGTCCCGCCGTGCAGACGAGTCGACGGAAAAGATGAACGAACGCTACATGATGTGGGAAGAAGCCATGACCGCCGTCCGGGGACGCGCGGAGGTGATCATCGCCAAGCAGCGCCACGGGCCGACCGGGACGGTCCATCTCCGATTCTATCCCGAGGCGACGAAGTTCGACAATCTGGAAGACGAAGACGACTACGGTGATCCCCGGGATGCCGGCGGCGGGCCGCCGCCGGCGGGAGACGTGCCGTTCTGACGAACGCATCGATCCGTTTTCCGGGCGCCGTCCTGACCGTCGATCTGGACGCCGTTGCCGCCAACTGGCGAAAGCTGGGCGGCCTGACTGCGCCTGCCGAATGCGGCGCGGTGGTCAAGGCGGACGGCTACGGACTTGGCGCGTCCAAAATCGCGGAAGCGCTCTCGGCCGCAGGGTGCCGCCGATTTTTCGTCGCGACCATCGACGAAGGCATCGCACTGCGGGATTGCCTGTCGAACGACGTCGTGATCTACGTGCTGGAAGGACTTATGTCCGGCCCGACGGCCGCAGAATTCGATACGCACGACCTTGTCCCGGTTCTCAACACGCCCGACGAGATCCGGATCTGGTCGGATCACGCAAAAAGCGGCGACGGTCGCAGGGCTATCCTGTCGCTGGACACGGGTATGTGCCGGCTTGGTTTGACGCCGAGGGACGCCCGTGCCCTCGCGGACGCGCCCGACATGCTTGACGGCATAGAGCTCGACTACGTGATGAGCCACCTTGCCTGCGCCGACCAACCGGACCACCCGAAGAACGAAGAGCAACGAAAACTGTTCGAGGAATTGCGTGCGAAGTTACCCGCCGCAAAGGCGTCATTCGCCAATTCCGGCGGTATCTTTCTCCGCCCCGATTATCACTACGATCTGGCCCGTCCCGGCGCCGCGCTGTACGGAATCTCACGTGGGTGCGGCGCCCCCGAACGCATGAGACAAGTTATTGGTTTAAAAGCGAAAATCCTGCAAATCCGTGTCGTTGACACCGAATCGACCGTTGGCTACGGTGCGACCGGAACGGTACCGGCGAACACGCGCCTGGCAACCGTGGCGGCGGGGTACGCAGACGGGTACCTGAGGTCGCTGGGCAATAACGGGCACGGCTATGCCGCCGGCGTAAAAGTTCCCGTCGCAGGACGCGTTTCCATGGATCTGACCGTTTTCAATGTTTCCGATGTCCCGCCGCATGCGATACGCCCCGGCGATGATATCGATCTGATCTGCGACGATCAGACCGTGGACGATGTCGCAGATGCCGCCGGCACGATCGGCTATGAAATCCTGACGTCGCTGGGCGCGCGATACGCAAAACACTACACCGGAGCCAACGTCTGATGGGGTTTCTTGCCGCAATCGGCCGCGTGGTCATCAGCTTTCTCACCGCGACGGGCCGTCTCGCCATCTTCGCCGGCATCAGCGTCAGCCATATCGTCCGACCGCCCTTTTATCCCCGTCTGCTGCTGCGCCAGATCATAGATATCGGCTATTACTCCCTGCCCGTCGTCGGGCTGACCGCCGTTTTCACCGGTATGGTGCTGGCACTGCAGAGCTATACCGGATTTGCACGCTTCAACGCCGAAAGCGCCGTTGCCACCGTCGTGGTTCTGTCGATCACCCGGGAACTGGCGCCCGTGCTGGCAGGCCTGATGGTCGCTGGACGGATCGGCGCCGCCATGGCGGCTGAAATCGGAACCATGCGGGTGACCGAACAGATCGACGCGCTATCGACGCTGTCGACCAACCCCTACAAATACCTGGTCGCGCCCCGACTGCTGGCGGGCTTCATCATGTTGCCCTGCTGCGTGCTGGTCGCGGACATTATCGGCGTGTTCGGCGGATACCTGATTTCGGTCCACAAGCTGGGTTTCAATCCCAGCGTCTATATCAAGAATACCTGGCAGTTCCTGGAATTCATGGATGTGCTGTCCGGGCTGGTAAAAGCTGCGGTCTTCGGGTTCCTGATCGCCCTGATGGGCTGCTATCACGGATATTATTCCAAGGGCGGCGCGCAGGGTGTCGGGTCGGCGACGACGAACGCCGTGGTTTCCGCGTCGATTCTGATCCTCGGCTGCAATTATCTCATCACCGAAGCCTTCTTCGCCCAATGAGCGACGCACGGATCAAAATCGCGATCCGCGGGCTGAACAAATTTTTCGGCGCCAAACACGTTCTCACCGATCTGGACCTCGATGTCCGCGAAGGGGAATCCCTCGTCGTCATCGGCGCGTCGGGCACCGGCAAGTCCGTTCTTCTGAAGAACATCGTCGGTATTCTGACCCCTGATTTCGGCTCCATAAAGATCGACGGCGAGGAAGTCGTTGGCGTCACCGGAAACGCCCGCGATCGCATCAACCGGAAACTCGGCATGCTGTTTCAGGGGGCCGCGCTGTTCGATTCCCTGCCGCTTTGGGAAAACGCCGCATTCGGACTGATGTCGGCACAGGGCATGGGCCGCGAGGAAGCGCGCGTCGAAGCGATCGAGCGGCTGAAGCAGGTCGGTTTGTTGGAGGCAGACGCCGACCGCTTCCCGTCCGACATTTCGGCCGGCGCGCAAAAACGCGTCGGGCTGGCGCGCGCCATTGCGACCGAACCGGAGATCCTGTTTTTCGACGAACCCACGACCGGCATCGATCCCATCATGGGCGACGTCATAGACCGTCTGATCGTGTCCTGCGTCCGCGACCTGGGCGCGACAGCGCTGACCATCACCCACGACATGGAAAGCGCACGGCGCATCGGCGACAGAATCGCCATGATCTACGACGGCAAAATCGTCTGGGTGGGCGACGTCGGGGACATCGACCGCAGCGGCAACGAATTTGTCGATCAGTTCATTCACGGACGCGTCGAGGGCCCCATGTCGGGGCTGATCGCGGCCAACGCCTCTGTCTAGATCATGGCGAAGCCGTCCACCGTCTTCACCTGCCAGAATTGCGGGGCGACGTATCGCAAGTGGCAGGGCCAGTGCGATTCGTGCGGCGAATGGAATGCCATCGCCGAAGAGGCCGCCGCGGACGCCACGCCGAAAGGACTTGGTGCCGGCAAGGGACGGAACATCGAATTCGTACCGTTGGACGGCGCCTCCAAAAGCGCGCCGCGCCTGATCTCGGGAGTTGCTGAGTTCGATCGCGTGACCGGGGGCGGGCTGGTTCCCGGCTCGGCCATTCTGGTCGGTGGCGATCCCGGCATCGGCAAGTCGACGATTCTGCTGCAGGTCGCCGGCGCAATTTCGAATAAAACGGTGTGCGCCTACATATCGGGCGAGGAAGCCGTCGACCAGGTCAGAATGCGGGCCGATCGGCTGGGTCTCGCGGATACGTCCGTCCAGCTTGCCGCCGCGACGAATGTACGCGATATCGTCGCCACGCTCGACATCGCCGATCCGCCGCGGCTGGTCATCATCGATTCCATTCAGACCATGTATCTCGACAATCTGGAATCCGCGCCGGGATCGGTATCTCAGGTGCGCAGCACGGCGGACACGCTTATCCGTCTCGCCAAGCGGCGCGGTTTTTCGTTGATTCTGGTCGGACATGTGACCAAGGAAGGCACCATCGCGGGTCCGCGTGTGCTGGAACACATGGTCGATACCGTCCTCTATTTCGAAGGCGAGCGCGGCCACCAGTTCCGGCTGCTGCGGGCGATCAAGAATCGTTTCGGCCCGACAGACGAAATCGGCGTCTTCGAAATGACGGACGCAGGCCTGGTGCAGGTGGAAAACCCGTCCGCCCTGTTCCTCGCCGAACGACGGGACGACGTCGCCGGCGCCGCCGTCTTCGCCGGTATTGAAGGTACGCGGCCCGTTCTGGTGGAAATCCAGGCACTGGTCGCGCCATCGGCCCTGGGAACGCCGCGCCGCGCCGTTATCGGCTGGGATTCCGGACGCCTTGCAATGGTGCTTGCGGTGCTGGAGGCGCGCTGCGGTATTTCGCTGGCAGGCCGCGACGTATACCTCAACGTGGCGGGCGGCCTTCGCATCAGCGAACCCGCTGCCGATCTCGCGGTTGCAGCGGCGCTGGTGTCCGCTGCACTGGACCAGCCGCTGGCCGCCGATACCGTCATCTTCGGCGAAATCGGCCTGTCGGGAGAGGTCCGTTCCGTCAGTCAGGCCGACCTCCGCATCAAGGAAGCTGCGAAGCTCGGATTCGAGGCCGCCTGGGCGCCTCCGCGTCGGCGCAAAGGGCCCAAAAAAGACACGGCCGATTCTGCTAGATTGCGTATTTCCGAGATGCGAAAACTGCAGGACATGGTAGGACTGTTCGATCTTTCAGGTGGCGCCCTTCGCGCCGTGACCGAGGCGGCTCAATGAGCGTTGCGGACATCGTTGTTATCGTCGTCGTCCTGTTAAGCGGCATCATCGCGCTTCGGCTCGGGCTGGTGCGGGTCGTACTGGGTCTTGCCGGGTGGGTCGGCGCCACGCTTGCCACGATATACGGCTATTCCTATGCCCGGCCCTATGCCCGCGAATGGATCGGCAACGAGCTGATCGCCGATATCGCGGCCGGGGCGGCAATCTTCGTTGTCTCGATGATCGTCCTGACATTCATCAGCCATGCGATCTCGGGCAGCGTGCGCGACAGCTCGTTCGGCATGCTCGACCGCTCATTCGGCCTGCTTGCCGGGCTGCTAATCGGCGGCGTGATCATCAGCGGCGGATATATATTCAGTCAGCAAGTGCTGGAGATGACCGACCAATCGTCGTTCTATAAGGGATCGAAATCGCTGCCGCTGGTAAAACGGGGCGCAACGCTTCTGGCGGGCGCCGCACCGGACGGTTGGGGGCTGTCGGTGTCGTCGCCGCCTGACACGAACCGGGACAGCCAGTTCCGCAGCCTGATGTCGCCCAAACCCGAAACGCGCGGCTCCGAACGGGACCCCGGATACAAACCCGCGGAACGTCAGGAAATGGATCGTCTGATCCGGAGCCATCAATGAAGGAAACCGTCCGGTGACGCTGACAACCAACCCGTTCGACGATGACAAGCTGCACGAGGAATGCGGCATTTTCGGCGTGTACGGTCACGCCGATTCCGCCGCGCTGACCGCCCTCGGCCTCCACGCGCTGCAACATCGCGGCCAGGAAGCCGCCGGTATCGTCACTTATCAGGGCGGGCAGTTTTTCAGCCACCGTGCCGCCGGGCACGTCGGCGACAATTTCAGCGAAGAAAGCGTTATCAGCCAGCTCCCCGGTGCATCCGCTATCGGGCATAACCGGTATTCCACCACAGGCGACACCGTTGTCCGGAATATCCAGCCGCTGTTCGCGGATTTCGCGTCGGGCGGCTTTGCGATTGCCCATAACGGCAACCTGACCAACGCCGTCGCGCTGCGGCGCGAGCTCGTTCAGCGCGGGTGCCTGTTCCAGTCGACCACCGACACGGAAGTCATCATCCACCTGATCGCGACCAGCACGTTCGACACCGTCGTCGACCGCGCCGTCGCGGCCTTGCAACTGGTCGAGGGCGCGTATTCGCTTGTGGCCCTGCATAACGACACGCTGATCGGCGTGCGCGACCCTTACGGCGTGCGGCCGCTGGTACTTGGCAGGTTCGAAGACGCCTGGATCCTCGCGTCGGAAACCTGCGCGCTGGATATCATCGGCGCAGAATACGTCCGCGACATAGAGCCCGGCGAAATGGTGCTGATCGACGAGGACGGACTGCAGTCCATGCGGCCGTTCCCGAAGCGTCCGCACAAGCTGTGCATATTCGAATATATCTACTTTGCCCGCCCCGACAGCACGATGGACGGCCGCAATGTGTACGATTCCAGAAAACGCATCGGCCGGGAACTGGCCGACGAATCCGGCGTACCGGCCGACGTCGTGATTCCGGTGCCCGATTCCGGCGTGCCCGCGGCGCTCGGCTATGCCGAACAGGCGGGCATTCCTTACGAACTCGGCATCATTCGCAATCATTACGTTGGGCGCACGTTCATCGAGCCGACGGACCGCATTCGCCATCTGGGCGTCAAGCTGAAACACAACGCAAACAGCGATGTTATCGCGGGACGCCGGATCATCCTGGTCGACGACAGCATCGTGCGTGGCACAACGTCGGTAAAGATCGTCGAGATGATGCGGGCCGCCGGCGCAACCGAGGTCCACATGCGGATCGCCAGCCCTCCTACCACCCATTCGTGCTTTTACGGCGTCGACACGCCGACGCGGGACCAGTTGCTCGCGGCGCAGAACAACGTGGAGGAAATGGCGAAAATCATTGGCGTCGACAGCCTCGCCTTCCTGAGCATGGACGGCCTCTACCGCGCCATGGGTCTGAAAGGACGCGACCCAGACGCGCCTCAGTATTGCGACGCCTGTTTCTCCGGAGAATACCCGATCGACCCGACCGACCAGTCCGGCGATCAGCCCAGCCCGCAACTGTCATTCCTCACTCAACTGGCGTGACCCGGCGACTTCAGAACCGGATCGCCCTGATTACCGGGGCGTCGCGCGGTATCGGCGCCGCCGTGGCCGAGCGTTTTGCCGCAGAAGGCGCGCATGTCGTCCTGGTTGCCCGTACGCGCGGGGGACTCGAAGACGTCGACGACCGGATAAGGGCGGCGCTCGATCTGGGTACCGACGCAGACTCGCCCGTCACCCTGCTGGAGCTGGACCTGACCGATCTCGATGCTGTCGACCGGATCGGCCCCTCGATCGCGCAGCGCTTCGGAAAACTGGATATCGTCGTCGGCAATGCCGGCCTGCTGGGTGAGATGTCGCCGATGCATCACATCGACGCAAAGGTGTGGACCGACGTTGTCGACGTGAATCTGAATGCGAACTGGCGCCTTATCCGCACAACCGACCCGTTGCTGCGCCAGTCCGATGCCGGTCGTGCGGTGTTCGTGACCTCCGGCGCGGCGCACGGCAAGCGTCCCTATTGGGGCGCCTACGCCGTAACCAAAGCGGCGCTGGAGATGATGGTGACCTGCTGGGCGGCGGAGACTGAAAAAACCGCCATGAGGATTAACCTGCTGGACCCGGGCGCGACCCGCACCGGCATGCGCGCCGACGCCTATCCGGGCGAAGACCCTGCGACAGTCAAACCGCCGGAGGATCTCGCCGACGCGTTTGTCGATTTGTGCTCGCCTTCCTGTGACCGGCATGGCGACGTGGTCCGTGCATATTGATCAGGCGGCTGATTCTTGAACGTCTCAGATGAGGCACGTAAGGTCGCGCCATGATGCTTAGGGCACTGAAATTTCCGGGAATCTTCACGCTTGCGTCCATCCTGCTTGCGGGTTGTTCGTCAGGTGACGACCCGGACATGACGACGTCGTGGTTGGGTCCGCTGCACGCTTACGAGCGCGTTAGCGGCGCCGACGATGACGGCGTGTTCGTTCTCAGGGACGGAAAGCCTGTCGCCGCCGAACGGATCATTCTGGCACCCGCGGAAATCACGGTCTCTGTGGATTCGGACCTGAGTTCCATCACGCCCCGCGCCTACGAGCGCATATGCGCGGCATTCGCCGACGCGCTCGTCAGAGAACTCTCCAAACAGCCGAATGACACATCCGCCGACTCGGATGCCTATATCGTACGCATTGCCCTGACCAATCTGACAGCCAAACGGATCGGCAAAGACATCGGTGCCGCCTCTCTGGACGATCTGAAATTCAGCTTCGAGATGTCTGCGATCGAAGCCGAATTTCGGAACCGGCGAACGAATTCCCGTAGCGCCGTGATCGTTGCGCCTGCGAAAGCGAAGGAAACGACTGCCAGCGGTTTGGCCGATGCATTCGGAACATTCGCCGAAAGAATATCGACGCGGATCGCTCAGGCGCGGGCGGAGTTGTCCAAGCGGGCCCGGGCGCCCGCCACCCTGCCAGCGGCGAAGGAAAAATAACGAAGATCAGTTTTCGTCCGCGTCCGGCGCGAACGGATTGCGCTGGCGTCGCAGGTTGATGCGGATCGGTACGCCCGGAAAATCAAACGTTTCGCGAATACCGTTTATCAGATAGCGGACATAGGCTTCCGGTACACCGGTCGGCTGACTCGCGAACACGGCGAAAGTCGGCGGCCGCGCCTTTGTCTGCGTGATATAGCGGATTCGGATGCGGCGGCCGCGGCTGATCGGCGGCGGGTGCCGTTCGACCACGTTCTGCAGCCAACGGTTCAGGGGCCCTGTAGACACGCGCTTGTTCCAGATATCGTAAACCGCCGCGACTTCCGGGAGAAGTTTCTGCAGGCCGCGCGACGTCAGCGCCGACAACGTCACCACCGGGACGCCCCGAATCTGCGGCAGCGAAATTTCCATCCGGTCATACAGCAGATCCAGCGCTTCCTGTCTGTTTTCCACCGCATCCCACTTGTTGACCGCAATAACGATGGCCCGTCCTTCGTCGATGATATGCCGGGCAATCACCAGATCCTGCTTCTCCGGCATCATGGTGGCGTCAAGAACCAGCACGACCACATGTGCGAATCGGATCGCTTCCAGCGTGTCGCCGACGGACAGCTTCTCCACCTTTTCGTTCACACGCGCCTTGCGCCGCATGCCGGCGGTATCGATCAGCTTTATCGGCAGGCCGTTCCATTCCCACTCGATCGAGATCGCGTCGCGCGTGATGCCGGGTTGAGGACCGGTTATGACCCGTTCGTCCCCGATCAGGGCGTTCACGAGAGTCGATTTGCCCACATTCGGGCGGCCGACTATCGCAAGCTGCAACGGTCCGCCCGCACCTTCCTCGTCTTCCTCGTCTTCCTCGGGTGCGTCCTTGCCGGGATTTTGCGCTTCCGGCTCGCCCTGCCAGCCGGTTTTCTCGAGAGCTTCGACAATGGCGTCTTCCAGATCGGGCATCCCGATCCCGTGTTCCGACGCAATGGCGATGGGTTCGCCCAAGCCGAGCTCGTAGGCCTCCAGCCGGCCCGCGTCGGCCGCCCGGGCTTCGCATTTGTTCGCGACCAGGATGACCGGCGCGCGGGACCGGCGCATCAGATCGGCGAAATGTCGGTCCAGCGGCGTGATGCCCGCGCGCGCGTCGAATAAAAGCAGGGCTATATCCGCTTCCTCGATGGCTCTGCGGGTCTGGGCCTGCATCTCGCTCTCTACGTCGGAATCCGGTGTTTCCTCGAGCCCCGCGGTATCCACCGCGATGAAGCGAAGCCGGCCGAGACGCGCATCGCCTTCCCTGCGGTCGCGCGTCACGCCGGGCGTCGGATCGACAAGCGCGGAGCGCCTGCCGATGAGCCGGTTGAACAGCGTCGACTTGCCCACATTCGGGCGGCCGACAATGGCAATCACGGGGCGCATGGATGAACCAATCAGCGAAAAGCGATAAGGTCCGCTTCGTCGGTCAGCACGTAAACCGTCTCGCGGGCAACAACAGGTGAAATCAGCACCGGTCCCGATACGTCGATCCGGCCGAGTATCTTTCCGGTGTAAGGAGATACCGACCAGATTTGTTCGTCGGAGCTGCCGACCAGCAGCCTGTCGCCGGCCAGCACGGGACCGGACCACAGGATCGGATCTTCCTGGTCTTCCTCGTCTTCGAACCGGGGAAGCTGCGAGATCCAGCGCACGCGCCCGCCGCGGCGGGTCAGGCAGACGAGTTCCGCGTCGCGGGTCAGAACATAGATAAAATCGCCGGCCACCCAGGCGCCGTTGCTCCCGCCGATGGGAACTTCCCACAAGCGTGTCCCGGTCCGCAAATCCACGGCAGCCGTCCGGTTGCTGTTGCCCACGATATATACAATACCGCGGTCTATAACCGGGCGCCCCCGTATATGCGATATCGCGGTCACGGCGTCGGACCGCCGCAGCGCTGTCAGCGATTCTATCCAGACCTGGCGGCCGTTTTCCACCCTTAGCGCGGCCACTTCGCCGGACGAATACGGAACCACGACCACGCCCCCATCGACAGCGGGTGGTGCGGCGCCGACCAGGCCGGCAACCTCGCTCAAACCGGCATGGGTCCAGAGCTCGCGTCCGTCGTCGGCGGCAAGCGCGAACAGCTCGTTGTTCGTCGTTACCACGAAAACCCTGCCCGCCCAGACGGTCGGCGCGGCGCGGATCGGACCGTTCAGCCGTTTTCGCCAGATTTCGCGACCGTTCTTGGCGTCCAGTGCGATGACATCCGCAAAGCCGGTCGTCGCGAAAAGACGTCCGTCTTCGAAGGCGAGTCCCCCGCCCAGAATGCCCTCGTCGTCGTCGTCCTTGGATAGTTCAACCTGCCAGATGCGATTTCCCGATTTCGCGTCGAATGCACTGACTTCCGCCTCTGCGTCCACGGTGTATATGCGGTCGCCGGCGATGATTGGCTCGGCCAGCAGCTGGGCCTCATCGTTGGTCCCTTCACCGATATCTGTACTCCAGATTTCGGCAAGCGGACCCGACGCCGCAAGATGATGCATGGCATGATTGGGATACCCGCCAGCCTGCGGCCAGTCCGCGTTCACTTCCGGTCGCGGCAACAGAACATCCAGATCCCTGATTCTGCGGTCGGTTTGAAGATTGCTGCCGCCGCGCAAAACGTCGATCCGTTCGCCTTCAAGCGGTTTTTCGGCGGTACCGCCGAACCAGCTTCCACACCCGGCCAACAGCAACACCGATGCGGCGACGACGGCAATTCTGGCGAAATTAGGGAGCGGCATCATCAATCCGCCCCGGTTAGGAGGCACCCAGGATGTTCAGCATCTGCGCCGCCCGGGTGCGAATCCCCGTAGCAGCGGCAGGATCGTCGACGATGGCGCGATAGTTGGCCCGAGCCGCATCGATGTCCCCTTCCCGCTGCGCCGTCAGCGCGAGTATTTCGAGCGCTGCGTGGCGATAAGGCTGTCCGGCGTTCGCCATGGGCTGGATCCTGTTGCGGATTGTGGCCGCATCGATGGATGGTACTTTGAGCGCCTGCAAGGTCGCCAGTACCGTCGCCAGTCCGCGCATCGAGTCCGGCGCAGAGGAATCCTCGGCGATCCGGTCGTAGATTTCGATCGACTGCACGGCATTGCCGGCCTTTGATGCGATGGATGCCTGATAGAAGCGCGACAGTATGCCGTACCCCGATGACGCATCCTGGGCGAGAGACGAAAATGCGTCGGCGGCTTCCGCCGATTTGCCGTCCAGAAGGAGCGCCGCAGCGGCGGCAAACCGTTGTCCTTCCGCGTGACGCTGGCTGGTCTGGTAGGTGTTCCATGCCTGCCAAGCGGCAACGGCAGCAACCGCCACGACGGCGGCGCCTATGATATACCAGCGGTATTGGCGCCACAGTTTCTCGTAGCGTTCTTGCTTTAGTTCTTCGTCGACTTCGCGAAAAATATCGCCCACAGGGCCGCTCCGCAGATTTCGGGAAATGGCGGCTAAGATACCGACGGTACCAAACCGAGGCAAATCCCAAATTAGGCTTGTGTATTAATTATTTAGGCCGAACGAATCTGATCGCGACATATCGGCCGGTGTGACTGGACGAACCCCGTCAAATGGGGATAATCAATAGCGTATTCGAGAAACATGGGATGCCGCCGACACGCATGTCTACCGTTGTCCGCCTCGCCGACTACAAGAACGCCAACCGGCGTATCCAGCCCGATATCTGTTTTAACAAAAAAGAATTCGACCAGTTGTTGTCGGTTTACAGCCGGCGGGTGATGAGCGGCGAATGGAAGGACTACGCCATTCGCCACGATCCGACGATGGCGGCGTTCCTGATATACCGCAACAACAGCCGACAGCCATCCTTTACGGTCATCAAGCGCAAGACGTCGGGCAGTAAACTCGAATACCTCGTTTATCACGGCCGCGAACGCCTGAAACGCAGCGCGTCACTGACCGATGCCCTGTCGGTCCTCAAGCGAAAGCTGAAACTGGTCAGCAAGTAGGCCCCGAACGCCGCTAACAACCGGAGGCAGACCATGAGCGGTCAGATCGTCAGAATGCCGTCAATCCGCGAAGTCGATCCCCACGACCGGAAGGAAAAACTGCGCCAGGACCTGCTTTTCGCGTTTCACGTCGTCGACATGCTGGGCCAGCCGAGCGGCATGGGAAGCCATCTGACCGCGCGTCTGCCGGGATCGGAAACGTTTCTGGTTCACGTTCACAATTTCGGCTTCGGCGAAGTCACGCCCGATCTGATCCACGAAGCCTACTTCGAACTGAACGTTCTGTCCGGCGAAAACGTCGACATCAATCCCACCCTGCACATTCACACCCGTATCTATATGGCGCGGCCCGACGTGACCTGCATTCTGCACACGCATGCGAAACACGTCACGGCGCTGAGCGCGACCGGAGAAAACATCACCGTCCTGACTCAGGGCGGCGCGCGGCTCTATGACGAATGCGTCCTGTTCGACGAGGACGACGGCGTCGCGCTGGGCAAGGAACCGGGATCCGCGATGGCGCACGCGTTGGGCGACAGGTCCTGCATGGTCCTCAAGAACCACGGCCTGCTGACCGCCGCGCCGTCGATACCCGCCGCGGTGATCCTCGCGGATACAATGGAAAAGGAATCCGAAATGCAGCTGATGGCGATGGCCGCGGGTACGTTGTCGCCGCCGTCGGCCGATGGCAGCCGGCGTACGAAGGAATATCTTTTCAACGAAAAGATGTTCGGACGCGGCTGGACGTTTCTGCTGAGAAAACTGGCCGCGCAGAAACCGGAAGTCATGCACTTGTAAACCGCCAACGCGGTGCAGTACCGGCCGTCTCCACTCCCCCGCCTGCGCGATTAAGCCTATTGCATGACCAGGACGTGCCGCCCGCCGCGCAGGTGTTTGAAGTAAGGAATCTTCCTGCTGACCGACTGCCGCGGCGGTTCTTCGATCAGTTTCTCTGCGTAGGCAAGGACGTTGCGGGTCACGTTCGCAAGCTCGAATTCCTGTGTCTCTTCAATAGGAATCCAGTCCAGGTTCTCCAGCTCGCCGGATCCCTGAAGATCTCCGACGACACCTTCCGCCTCCACCATGAAAAAACGGGCATCGAAACGCATCGGTCGAAACACGGGTGTAACAGCGCGTGCGATATATTCCAGCCGGTCCAGCGCCGGCGCATATCCGGCGCCAAAAAAACGATCCCACCCCTTGGGCGGCGGTCGATGGGGCAAGGGATCGGGTTCGCCGATGATCAGGCCTGTTTCCTCGAAGGTCTCGCGGATCGCCGCCACGGCGATGGATCGGCCACGCCCCTGCGGAGTCGTACGGGCTAGCTGGGCTTCGACGGCGGGGTGCATTTCGCTGGCGGTCCGGATGCGGGCATCCTGCCCGTCGACCCGCCCCCCCGGAAAGACGTAGCGATGGGGCAGAAATTTGTGCGCGCGGTGACGTTCGCCCATCAGGACTTCCACGCGCCGCCGCTGCTTGCGCCATATAATGATCGTCGCCGCATCCGACGGACGAACCGCTTTCGCGCCTTCTTCCCGAACAGGTTGCGGCGGAGGCGTCCGCGTACTCCGCGTCATATTTTTTCTCCATCAGCGACTTTACGCAGGACTGCCCGCCGCAGGGCGGCAATATCGGGGCTTCCCGTACAAAACATCGCAATCCTCAACTCTTCCGTCACTGCGGACATTTTATCTTCCACCGATTTCGCCGTCTCGGTTGCAGATCCGAGCGCCGGCGCAGCCATCCCGACCAGGTCGGCTCCCAACCTGACCGCCTTCGCCGCGTCTATCCCGGTCCGGATTCCGCCGGATGCGATGACAGATAAGTCCGGCAAGGAAGATCGGACATCGATCAGCGCCCGGGCGGTCGGGATCCCCCATCCCGCGAAGCTATGCGCGACCCGGCGCATCCAATCGTCATCCTGGCGGTGCGCTTCGACTTCGCTCCAGCTCGTTCCACCGGCTCCGGCGACGTCTATCCCCGCCACCCCTAAATCCGCAAGACGACGCGCCAATGAGCCGGATATCCCGTTGCCGACCTCCTTTACCACGATGGGCACGTCCAGCGCGGATGTCAGTTCGCCGATCTTCCGCAACACCCCGGCCCAGTTCCGGTCCCCTTCCGCCTGGACCGCTTCCTGCAAAGGATTCAGGTGCAGAAACAGCGCATCCGCGCCGATCATCTCGACCGCCTTTCGGGCATCATCCGCCGTAAATCCGTAATTGAACTGAACCGCGCCCAGGTTCGCGAACAGAAGTATATCCGGCGCGACGGACCGGACACTGAAAGTATCCGCAAAAACCGGGTCGACGATCGCCGCGCGCTGCGACCCGACCCCCATCGCGATCCCCATGTCCTGGGCTGCCTCCGCAAGGTGCCGGTTGATGTTGCGCGCAATATCGGTACCGCCCGTCATGCTGGAGATCAGCAAAGGCGCGGCTAATTCTTTTCCGAACACCGAACACCGCGTATCGACGGCATCGAGATCGATCTCGGGCAGCGCGACATGCTCGAAATACAGCTTTTCGAACCCGGTCGTGACGCCCTTGGCGCCGACGTCCTCGGTCAGGACGGTATCGATGTGGGCGCGCTTTCGGCGCTCGATATCGGAAGTCATCTTTTCTAACGATTATGCGGTACGGCTAGTCGGCTGTCGTCAGCGTGACGATCTGTTTTTCGACCGGCAGCGTCGACGCCTCGGGCATGCTGTTGGTGCCGGACGGCGCCGGCATCATGTAGCGTCCCTCGAACGACACGTCGAGACTGCCCGAGCGAAACGGCCAGGGAGAAACCTTGTAACGACCGTCGTCCAGCGGGGTGACGGTGACATCTACGTCCCTGTCAGCCGACATGGGGACATGCGTGAACACCGCTTGTTCGCGGTCGTCCTCGTGGACGCGATTGAAATAGAGCGCGAGGGTGTCGAAGAACTGAAGCTGTTTGTAGGATTGCATCAGGTTCTCCTCTTCGACCTTGTCGGCCGTATGCGCGTTTTCACGCAAAAGACTTTTCAGACGTTCCTGACGCGCTTCTTCGCCCGCCAGCATTTCTTTCGTCGCGGGAACGTTCTGTTGGGCCACCTTGTCGAGCAGAACGACATCGGACAGACCGTATCTGCCATTGTACAGACCCCAGGAATGCATGCTTGACAGCAGGCCGGAGAATGGATGGTGCCGTTCGTTGAAATCCGGCGAACCGGCGCTGGTTCCCAGGATCAGTTCGAACGGCGTTTCCGCCAGGTTGTAGGGGTAGCCGGTTTCGGGGTCGATGCGGAATTCGGCATCGAGTTCGGCCCAGCCGGCATCGTGATTGGCGATGATATAGCGTGCCGCATCGTCTTCCACCGGCTCGAAATCCACATTGCCGAACGCGTCGGCGAACTGGTCGGATAACGCGGTGTGTTCCGACATCTGCATGACGAAGCGGGGTGCCCCCTGGGGGGCGGTCTGAACGATCATAGCGTCCTCACGAAAGAAAGCTGCCTCCGGATAGGAGGCAGCTTATCAATCGTTCACCTTGCGGTCGACCGGCGAAGCGACCGACGCGGCAAGTGGATGCTTACGCGACCTTGCGGCGCGGTTCCGGCTCGCGATAGGCCATTTCGACATGCTTCGGGCAGTAGGAATAGCCTTCAAGCGTCTTGTCGCCACAAAAGTGGAATTCCTTCGTCGCCGGCTCGCCGAACGGCCACTGGCAGGTGCGGAAGGGCGACGGTCCATGATTGAACAGACGCGTGATATTGAGGACTTTTTGTTTTGTATTAGTCATTTTACTTACCCGATTCAGCAGAATTTTGCGACGCACCCAAACAATAGTGCGCCGCAGCGAAATTATCAAGCGAAATGTGACGGATTCGTGATAGTTGGCCCGTCAACAGTTGCAATAGTAGCCGGATCGATTCGCCAATTCAACTAAATTGTAACGTCAAATCCAAAACTCTTTGATTCACAAGGATATTAACCAATCGTTCATTGTTTTCCCTACCCGCGGGATATCGGTGCCTTTGCCCAGACACAAAGATTCGGTCGAAACGGGATGTCGATCTGTGCGGCATCCCGGAGACGGTCGCTTGTTGGCAAATGGGCGGTTCCTTATAGTCGCCCTCACATCGGCACTGAGAGAGTATGAAACTGTGACGGCATGGAGTTAGCTCAATATCTGCCCAGCGCGGCACAAGCCATCCATATGGCGCTCGCCATTATGACAATGGCGGGTTTTGCCGCGGTCGGGGGCGCCCTCTCCGGCTCCAGGCGCGACCCGTTATTCGACGTTTTTACTGGCTTCGGTGCTGTGACGGGAAGCATGACCGTGCTTGGCGTACTGACCGACATTCCGTTTTCCTGGATGGCCATCGGTTTCTGGTTGTGCGTTCCTCTTTCCGCACTAGTGATCTGGCGGCGCGACAGGCCTATGGCAACCCAAAAACTTCATTTCGGTTTGTTGGCCAGAACCTTTGCGCTTGCCCTCCCGGTCCTTGTAACCGTCAGCGCGATGCAGGCCTCCCAGTGGGACGAATTCTCCCAATGGCTGTTCAATTCACTTTTCATATATAAGTTCGAAGCTTTTCCTCAGAACGGCCTACCGGATTCACCATCGGTTTTTCCCGCCTATCCTCACGGGAATCAACTATTCGCCTATCTAATCTCATACCCGAGCGGCACGTTCGTAGAAATGGGCGTCGCGTTCGGCAACGTTCTGTTACTCTTGATTCTGGCGCCTGTATACGTTGCCATGGTGGGTACCGGCAGCGGCACTCCCGCTTCTCAAATGAAAGGCTGGTTTGTGGCGGCAGTTGGTCTACTGGGCGTTACCGTTCTCAGCACTACGTTTGTTCAAAAACTAGTCTTCACCGCCTATGCCGATACCGCGACGGCCGTACTTATGGGCGCTCTGGGGGTTCTGGTCTGGCGCATTTTAAACGACTTGGCAGAAGGCGCCGGAAATTCCCTAACCCTTGCCTGGCAATTCGCCTTGGCGTGTGCGCTTTTCATCAACGTCAAACAAACGAATTTGGTCCTGCTGGTCCTGTTGCTGCTGGCGGGACTCGCCATCGTGCTGCGCGATCCGGACATTAGCATCCGTAAATTCCTCGTGTGCCTGCCGGTTATGCTGACCCTGCCAATGGTCGTTTACCTGAGCTGGCGGTTCCATGTTGCCGAGCATATTTCCGGCGGTGAATTTTCACTACTCGCCAGAGACCAGTGGCTGGATGATCGGGCATTCGACATCTTGGCCCGGATGCTCACGATCGCCTCGAAGAAGGGCGCTTATTTTGGCATGATGCTGGCGATCTCTATCGCCGGTCTATGGGCATTCTTTACCGGACGGGGCGGAAGATACGGACGTCTTCTCTTCGTAACGGGCGCTGTTTTTCTGGGCTACTGGTTTTTTCTCTGGGTGATGTATATCGCCGCATTCGGTGCATATGAGGGTAGCCGCGCGGCGAGCTTCTGGCGTTACAACGTACAACTTGGCCTGCTCGGTGCGCTGACCGCGGCGATCGCGCTTGGAATGCTTTACAAAAGTAAATTCGCCCCCCTTCTCGCTAATCTAACTCGGCTGCGAGTCATTCTGTCCGCTCTTCTGATCCTCGGGGTCGTGATTGCACCCATCGCGTTCAATTATAAAATTCGCATCGATATCCGGCCGCAGATAACGCACATGCGCATGGCTGGCCAGGACATGGCGACGATAATTCCGGTGGATGCAACGCTCGCGGTTTTCGACCCGAAAGGACAGGGTTTCGCAGACCTGATCCTCAGATACGAAGTTCTGGGCTTTTCGCCCTTCAATCCGGCGCCAGGATTTATTTACCGGATCAGTTCCGGCACGTCCTCGTGGTCGGAACTGGCACCGCGGCTTGAACGGCACGGCATCAGTCACGTCTGGATTCATCAGACAGCGGGTTGGTACGCAGCCGGGTTGGGCCTGCCCGAAATTCGCGACGACGGTTCTACTCTCGTCGCAAGATCGGATGACAACACCTGGCGGATAGAAAAATTCTGGCCGTATGACGGGTACACCGATCCATACAGCCTGCCCGACTGAGCAATATCGGTTCAGACGTCGGGGGACCGGGGCGCCGACCCCGCGGTCAAAAAAAGCATCCGCTTAATTTTCCGGTTGCCGCGTGCCACGCTGTCGAGGATGACCCCGGATGTCAGGCTGATAAACCCGAGAATTCCGATCGCGCTGGCCAGAATAGCCGTCGGGAAGCGGGGCACCAGCCCCGTCTCGATGAATTCTATTAAAATGGGCGTGGCCAGGCCGACGGACAAGATGAAAAAAGCCGCGGCGATGCTTGTAAAAAAAAACATCGGGCGCACGTCTTTAAGCAGCAGGATCATTTTCCAGAGTATCCGCAGCCCGTCCTTGTAGGTGTGGAGCTTGCTCTGTCCGCCGTCTATACGGTCGCGATACGGAAGGCTGATCTCGCATACGGGAATCTGAAGCTCCAGCGCATGGACGGACATTTCCGTCTCGATTTCGAATCCCGTGGCCGACGCGGGAAACGTCTTCGCGAACCTGTTCGAAAACACGCGATAGCCGGAAAAAATGTCTTCGAACCCGCGTCCAAAAAAACCGGTGAGAAGCCTGTTAAACACGCGGTTACCAAAAGCATGTCCGCTGCGTGAAACGGCCCCGATGTCCTCGCGTATTCCGACCACCATGTCGAAAGGCCCGGCAAGCATCGCGTCGATCAATCGGGGCGCGCTTGCCGCATCGTAAGTGCCATCGCCGTCGGCCATCAGATAAATATCAGCATCGATATCGGCAAACATGCGGCGTACGACATACCCTTTCCCGCGTGCCGGTTCATTCCGTACAATGGCGCCTGCCTTGGCGGCAACGGCGGCTGTATCGTCAGTGGACGCATTGTCGTAGACGAAAATATCGGCATCCGGCAGGGCGTTGCGAAACTCTTCGACGACATGTCCGATTGCCGCTGCCTCATTGAGGCATGGCAACAGCACGGCAATCCTTTGCTTCGACCGGTCGCCCGGATATCCGGTCCGTTGGGCTTCGGCTGCCTTGCCGTCGCGCGACATGTCCCCCCCTACTCCCACTCAACAGTCATATTCTTCTAACCCGTTGTTTTTATTGACACTTTTGACGTGTTTGTAACTACTTTGTAAGTCACACCTAACGTCAGAGAGAATTCCTCAGTCCCTTGGGGTTACGTCCCGAACCCTACCCTCTTGATAGTACACGGAAACCCGATTCACCGCATCTGCACAGTTTGAAACAGGGATACCGAAATCGAGATACTGGAATACGGGAGTACTTTTTCTCGTAACCACCACCCTCTCCCGCATCCCCTTTGTCTAAATAGTCATGCAAAGGAGATACGACATGGAGATCACTCAAACACATGACACGAAGATACTCTCTGCGATGGTGGACCTATTGGTTTCATCTGCACAGGGGGTTGAGGACTACGGGTTCACCAAGACCCATAACCAGATACGGTATGAGGAACTTGCATCTGCCTTGAACCATCAAGGGTTCTCTAACCGTGCAGGACAACCTCTCAATCGCAATGCATTGAAACAGGTGGTCCATCGACTCAGGAAAAAACCAGAGGTTCTAGATGCCCTCAAACCTAACTGGGATGACCTCAGAGACATAGAGGGTCCAGAGGACACCGAAACCACAGGAGAGGACACATGTCTTGTCTGTGGAACAGGTGTCGTCCGAGAGAAACTCAAGACCTGTTCACCTGAGTGTGGAGGTATCTATCAGGAACATAAGGATGCACCTCATGATCCTAGGTTTCCCTCGATCTTCCATCAGATGAGATACGAGGAACAATTTAACTGAAAAAATATCTGAGAAACGTAACCGTTAGGGAAAATCTCTTATAAGTAGGTATGTCAGGGTTTCAGAAAACAGGATTCTAGAAACCCATTATCGATCACTAGATTTTCCCTCTAGAAAAATAAGAAGGGAAAATCCCATGAATCGAATCCAAAGAATCCTAACCTTCCTACACGATTATCAAGACCTGAATCCTTACCTCAAGGATATCTGCCGACACTCCTATTCCTACTATCAGTCGGAACTGATCAAGGAGTACCTAAAGGTATCCAGACATCCTCATCCTCATGAATATCTAGAGGTCACCTAAATAGGATTGAGAGAAGGGAGTTCCTGTCGTTTCCTTTCTTAAAATCATTTTTGACTCCTTATTTGCAGTGGAACTCCTTCTCTCACTTGAACCTCCATAGAGTGAGAGAGGGAAACCCATGCAAAAGGATGACCTAGAAGAAACCCTAGACAGATTAGAGACAGAGGTGCTGGAGACACTGGATAACCCCTACTCCACATATTCAGTGAAGTTCCCCTACACCTGTTCCTTCTCATTCCCTGATGATGACCATCACACCAAGATCACCATTGAGACTGTTTCTGAGACAGTAAGATTTGGAAGAGACGAACATGATGTGTCTCTACAGATGCATATGGATCAGGAGTTCGGAAGACGTACCTTTGCCAAACATGTCCAACAATGGATTGGAGATAGGTGGTTCTCCATAGACCCCAAAGATGTCGAGGTTACCTATGGAACCTCATATTCCATTGAACCCATGACGGATGATGACATCGAGGAGTGGACTCAGAGGTGCCTCTACGATGACTGAGTGGACAAACATCCTCTCTCAACTGGGAAGAGACAGATACCAAACCACAGGTAACAAGTGGGTTAACCCTCAATCAGAGTCCGTGGATACAGAGTCCAGGACGATTTCGGACAAACCTGACACCTCACAAACAATCCATTTTCCGAAGATTAAGAAACAGGTGCGGAAGAAGACCCCTTCAACACAGTCCATTCGGGATCGAGTATCGGAAAAAAGTGTCCTGCTATCGGATAAGTTGGGATGCAGGGGACATAAATAGATTCATGAACGACTATTCGAATGAACCCCTTGTTGCTCGAGAAGTCTCAATTCGCCGAGATCAGGAACAGAAACTTAGAAATACCCAACGCAACGAGATGAACTCTCGTCAGGTGGAGAGAGACGCAAATGCGTATCGACAGACCACCAATGCATTCAATGATCATGCAATGAAAGACGCACTTCTGAAGGTTCGTCAGTCAGATGTGACCTTGCCTGATGACCTTACTCGTCTTCATGGGACGTTCATCTATACGAATAAGTGATACGGAGAACCAAGAATGACGAAACACCCTTACCAGACTTGCCTACGGATGCCCCTTGCCCTCAAGGAAGACATGACTGAAATCTGTGACGAGTATCAGATCAACGAGTCAGACCTGATGAGAAAAGCTATCGCACACTTCATCACCAACATTCGTACCAATCCCGAGGATACATCTAGGTACATGTTCGTCTGATACGTCAGATATCACTGTCTTACCCGTGTGAAAGGGATAACGAGTACACCTCGGACATCCCACGGACATTACCGATCAAAAACCCCCTGATTTTCCTTGAGTCAGGGGATTTTTACGTTCCGATTAAAAAGGTTTGAAAAAAGGTATCCACCCGATGTGTCGAGTGGGTCTAATTCTGCAGTTTACCGAACCCAAAACACCTGACACAATTTCGATATGAAACGCATCCTCGCACCCATACTGCTCCTCACGGTTTTGTTTCCGTCAATTGCAATTGCTCAAACATATATTTTTATTGCGGGGGAAATACTGCAGAACATTTGTACCCGCACAGGGTAATTCGATCGGATGGATATGGAGGTATTGGTTCCTGACTGTGATCACTTAGATCAAATCTTGCTAGACCAATTAACTCGTCCGGTAATTGTGGGCGGTGTCTCAACAGGTTCAGTTAAAGCGATGCAATTCGCGATCAAAAACAATAAAAAAATACATGGTCTTGTGTTGATATCTGCAATCACTACCGTCAAATGCCATTGGTGCGGTTCGTTACATTTCACCGAATATGCGAAATACAAAGGACCTATATTATTTATAAATCACAAACAAGATCGATGCCCTTCAACTAATGAATATCATGAAACAAATAAATTTGCGTCTTATTTCGAAAATAATAAAATGATTTTACTATCCGGTGGACATGACAATGGTGGTGATTCCTTGCATGAAAGGTGCTTCAGAAATACCCATCACTCATTTTCAGGCATTGAAGCAACGGTCACAAAAGAGATTGCATCATGGATCAAATCTTTGGTCCCAAAGTGAGAGCAAGATTGAAGGCAACAAGGATTGTCTCGGGACATGAAAACGGAAAAGACCCTGTTTACCCACAAATTTGCAGGGTCTTTTCTTGTTGCTTTTCTTTTGAAGGGGAGAAAAAATGCATCTACGTCGTTTGTTTTTTTAACCAATAACGGGGAGGGGTTCGTGCTATGAAAAACATCATGATTACAATGCTCAGTATGGTTTTCGTAATTGCTACCCAGAGTTCAGTGTCTGCAAACGAAAAATTTAGTTTCGAGCAAATTATGAAAATGATGGAAGGCGCTGATGTCCGTTATGAACGGATGGGTCATTACAGTGATATCCCATTTAAATTAGAGAAAAAACGTGAAAAATGGCGACTTACTCAGATGAAAAATATGTATTGGGGAACGATTACAAGTGCTGGAGATAATAAAATTCGTCTCGATGGTTTTGGAAGTGGATGGACCATAGTCGGGACTTGGGATTTTAAAAAGGTAGGCGATACATGCAAGATTAACCATACCCTGAGAGACTCAACTGGTAGCGAACCCATGGAAATGGTTTGGGCGTGCAAATTGAAATAGTTTTAAATCTTGCGGACTTCCTGATGCGATAAGGATTGTCTCGCGGACATGGATGCGGAGAAGACCCTGTTTACCCCCAAGTTTGCAGGGTCTTTTCTTGTTTGCGGAAGAACCTTTTTAATACCTTAAAAAAAGGTAATCAGGTGTTTTGTCGAGTGGGTCTAAATCTGCAATGAACCGATGAAAAACAGCCCAGAATTCTGAGGTTTTTAGACCAAGGTTCCTTGACAAAAACCCCTATTTTTAGTATTCTGACTATGATGGGGTTTCAGAGAAAACAAGTTCTCTAGACTCCCTTCGAACCCACTACATTGAGGTGACTCATGACTCGCAAAGTCGCGATATACACCCGTGTCTCGACACTGGATCAGACTGTCGAGAACCAGTTGATCGAGTTAAGGGATCACTGTTCCAAGATGGGATGGGAGATCGTGAAGGAGTATGCGGACAAAGGATTGTCTGGAACTCTCTCTCGAGACAAACGTCCCGCACTCAATGCCCTGATCAAAGATGGATACCGTAAGAAGTTTGATGCGGTGGTCTGTTGGGACATTTCCCGAATAGGACGTTCAATGAAGGAACTGGTCCTGTTCTTATCTGACATGAAGGATCGGAACATAGGGATCGTGTCAGTTCGTCAGGGTTCGATACCAGTACCTCGATGGGTGAGATCATGTTCCAGTTCGTTGGAATCCTATCGAGTTGGGAACGTGAGATGATCCGTGAACGGACTCTTGCGGGTCTGGATCGTGCAAAGAGGGAAGGTAAGACCCTTGGACGCAAGAAGGTGATCAACGATGAGATCACCACAAAGATCATCGAACTACGGAATGCGAAGAAGTCCATTCGGGACATCGCATCGGAAGTAGGGGTTAGTCGAGGAACGGTATCCAACGTCCTCAAGGCAGCATGAGGGAGATAGTTGAATGAAGGTGTTGAGTGTTCTGGAAGGTGCAGAGGTCGTAATCGCAGACCTAGAGGTAAACCTCGGTGATGAGACACATTCATCACCCACTCTCTGTGTTCGATACGAGGGCAACATCATTCCCCTCAGTACACCTGATGCACGTCCGATCCTGATGAAGATGGAGAACGCGATTAAAACCGCATGATCGAGTGTCCAACAATCGACCATCTGTTGGACAAAATTCTGAGGTCGAAAAGATGAGGTTTTCTGCGGGTCTGATTTCGTGATTTCAGACCCCCTTTTTTGGACAGGGTATGAACTACGACGATCTATCTAAACTGGTGAACGATGCATATCGGGAAACTGGTGACATTCGAGAGACGATGGTTCGGAACAGGTCTGACCTTCGATGAGGTCTGGGACATGACAGGAATGAAGGATTGGTCTGAATGGAAGGACTGATTGGTATCTTCCTACTGGGACTGATCATCTACCTGATCATCCGTCACCCACTGAAATCACTCTCCCTGGCATTCAAACTGGTGATCATCTTCATACTGGGGATCGCAGGGTTCCTTGGACTGTTTGCACTCCTGCTGAACTCATAGGACTCCACCGTCTGATCCCTCTTTGGTAGTCATGGATCATGACTGTCACCCAGACCCCCATCACTGTTTCAACGATTTCAGACCTCGCAGAGTCGGGAATGACCCTCGGACTCTATTGTTTCGAGTGCAAACGTTGGGGAGAGGTCATTCCCCAAGAATGGTTGGATGCAGGGAAACCTGATGTGAACTACGTCGAACGGAAGTTCAAATGCCGTCAGTGCGGTGGTCGTGCAGACAAACAGGTGCGTCCACCATTGTCAGGGTTATCAACCGAGACTGCGTATCGGGGATTGCAGGGGAAAAGACACAGCAATGTTGCGCCGCCCAATAGGTAGTAACGTTTTATTATGAAGATATAAAAGATTATCTGCTAAATTCCGAGGTGTCGCTTCTTGCGCTACGGGAAGCATCTAAATATGGAGACAAAAATGACCCTTGTTATTGGCACTCATGAAGTCGAAGACGTCGCTAAATGGGTTTCATCGCCTCTCAGGCAGTCCGTATTTGAAGCAAAGGGAATTAAAGTTACGACATTTACCGACCCTACCGGGTCTAACGTTACGGGGTTACTTTTTGACGTACCCAATATGGACGAGTTTCAATCGTTGATGCAGTCAGATGAAATTCAAGAGGCGGCAAAGGAAGATGGAGTTAAGTTCGATACGCTTCAGGTCTTAGTGCAGACCTAGAGGTTTTCTCCCGGAAAATAATGGTGTGAAAACTAACCGAAAGACAGGGTCCGCGGTATTGTGACCTGCCCCCTAGGGGCAGGTCACACACCCATAAGTTTCTCTGAAGACCCGAGAAACCATATCCCCTCGAATGGTTCGATCATCTATTCGGTTTGGGATCGAGACGATCAGTTCATCTACGTTGGGATCAGTGGGACACAAAAGTCGTTAGAACGCAGGAACCCTGTTACTCGGATGCAGGCACACGCATCTGGTCGCAGGAGTGGTGACCAGTTTTGCGTCTACGTTCATGATTTCTATGTGATCCCGAAACTGGTCGAGGGTGGGAGTTACACTCCCGAAAGAGGTGGATTGGATAACCTCACCAAAAAATACATCCACGAGAACCTGTTCTACAGATTCGTCCATATCGGGTCTGACGACAGTGATGTGGTGGTCAGAAATCTCGAGGATCAGATCAAGTCGGGGGTCTTGGGTCTTACCCCTGTTCTGAACGGAACTCCCCCCACCGATCCTGAGTGACCTTTCCTGACTTAAAAGAATTCTTTTTTTGGAAATCTATAAACGCACCATGTTTCCCAGAGAGAAATCTGGGAACACCCCCCCGTCAAACCTCAGCGACCTTTCCTGACTTAACTGGTAGATCGAACTAGGGGGTAAAAACCTATGAGGTATGGGTTGAACTTCCCTGGAACAGAAGACGGGTGCCGTCACCGACACCCCTTCGGGGCACACTCCAGAACGTCCTAGGATCGTCTCTCAGACGCATCACCTGATGTTTTGGTAGTTGCCCACCTGAGAGAAACTAGAACATCTCAGTGACTTGCTAATTGATCGGGACTCAGAGATCGAATGGATCAGTCTGTGAAGTCGATGCCACCTGATCCATCAACACGAAATGACTTGAGTGCCGCAGTCCGTAACATCTCGTCGTCATAGTGTTTGTAGTGGTTTTCAATGTAAGTCGCAGAGGTGCCTGCCATCTCTGCGATTTCACTATATGTGTTGCCTGCCCTGATACGACAGGTGATGCCAAAGTGACGAAGGGAATACCAAGTCAGTTTCCTCTCTTGGTAATCCTCAATACCGATCCCCGTCATCAACTCATTCCAACGGGAATACCACTTCTGTCTCGCATACTTCCTGTTGCCACCGACAGACGCAAAAACGAAATCATCTTTGCCCGTATAACTTGCTCTCTCTCGTAACCGTACAAAGTACTGCCCACCACGGACGATGATGCGTCTGCTGTTGCGTGTTTTGGAAGTCTCTCCACGGATATTGAGTGTCACCAACTCAACGGGTAGTTCCTCACTATCAAACGCACTCTCAATCTTCTCGACGTCACCCCATCGCATCTGGTGCAACTCACCAACCCGACACAGGGAGTTTGATGCAATCAGGATTGCATCACGGATCATCAACCTCTCGGTTCGTTCCGCATCGTCTGGTGCTGACTTTTTGGAGGTGTAACTTCTCAGAAAACGAATGAGTTCGTCGTATTCGTGAAGTTTGAAAATATCCCTTCTCCCAACCTCTTCCCTGCGAATATTGATGGGTCTGAAGTCGAGTTGGGGAAGGTGCGTGTAACCCTCTCGATACGCAAAATCCATCATATGATTGATGGTGGATTGCTCGTTCCGAATTGTCACACTTGCGGTGCCAGGTTTGGTTTTCTTTCGCCAACCCTCGTATTCGTAGAACGAGTTTCTCTCGAGTTCCCCCACTTTTAGGTTTGCACCCTTGAATGCGAGGATGTGTTTCATCTGAGATTTCAGTGTGATCAGACGACCTGACGTAATCCTTTGACCGACATCACCAGACCTCCATTCGATGTAGAGGTCCGTGAGTTCCTGCAAAGATAGACCGAAGAGTTTCTTACCCGAGGACACATTCGCCATCGTCTCGAGATAGAGTTTTTCTGCTCTCTCGTTTGCTGCCTCAAAGTCTCTGGTTTGAAGGGATTTACGGAGATATTTCTTCTCCTCTGAAATCCACATACGGAACTGCCACACATCACCAGATTGGGGGACACGCAGGATTTGTGCCTTACCCCCGAAGATGTCGTGGTTCTGGGAACTCTTGCTTCCCTTACTAACTCGTATGCGTTTCTTCACCACCAAACCACCTATTCGCACTACTCATCAGAGTAGTAACCCGATGTTTGTAAAATTCTCTGTAACTCATACAGAGAAATGGTGGAGAATCAAGGGTCTAAATCAGACTTTGTAACAACTTTGTAAGTATTTTATTGTTTAAACACAATGTTTTAGTGGTTTTTTCTTACTCCCATTCGATCGTGCCGGGCGGCTTCGACGTCACGTCATAGACGACCCGGTTGATCCCCCGGACCTCGTTGATGATCCGGTTTGCGGTACGCCCCAAGAACGCCATGTCGTAAGGGTAGAAATCCGCCGTCATGCCGTCGGTCGACGTGACCGCGCGCAACGCGCACACGTTGTCGTAGGTGCGCGCGTCTCCCATGACGCCAACGGTCTGGACAGGCAACAGTACGGCGAAGGCCTGCCAGATGTCGTCGTACAGTCCGGCATTTCTGATTTCTTCCAGATAGATTGCGTCCGCCTTGCGCAACACATCGAGCTTTTCGCGCGTGATCTCGCCGGGTATCCGGATCGCCAGGCCGGGCCCGGGAAAAGGATGACGCCCGACGAAACTCTCCGGCAGGCCGAGTTCGCGGCCCAGCGCGCGCACTTCGTCCTTGAACAGTTCCCGCAGCGGCTCCACCAGGTCCATGTTCATGCGTTCCGGCAACCCGCCGACGTTATGATGCGATTTGATCGTGACGCTCGGACCGCCATGGAACGAGACGGATTCGATCACATCCGGATAGAGCGTCCCCTGCGCCAGGAAATCAGCGCCGCCCAGGTTGTTCGCTTCTTCCTCAAACACGTCTATGAACGTACCGCCGATGATCTTGCGCTTTTTTTCCGGATCGCTGACGCCGTCCAGCTTGCCGAGAAACAGATCGGTTGCGTCCCGATGAACCAGCGGAATGTTATAGTGATCGCGGAACAGGCTGACGACCTCGTCTGCTTCGTTCAGGCGCATCATGCCGGTATCGACGAACACGCAGGTCAGCTGATCGCCGATGGCTTCGTGCAGCAACACCGCCACCACCGACGAATCCACGCCTCCGGACAAGCCGCAGATAACCTTGCCGTCGCCGACCTGAGCCCGGACTTTCGCAATTTCCTGTTCCCGGAACGCGGCCATTGTCCAGCTGCCGGTGCAGCCCGCGACATTGTGCGTGAAGTTCCTCAGCAGTTCAGCGCCGTGCGGCGTGTGAACCACTTCGGGGTGGAACTGAACCGCATAGAATTTCCGGTCGTCGTTGGCAATCGCAGCAAACGGCGCGCCCTCGCTGACGCCGACGACGCGGAATCCTTCCGGCAATTCGTCGACCCGGTCGCCATGGCTCATCCAAACCTGTTCCTCGGCGCCGACCCGCCAGATACCCTCGAAGATGGCGCAGTCCTCGGTAACACGGACCATCGCGCGTCCGAATTCGCGGTGATCGGAGGTCTGCACCCTGCCGCCGAGCTGCTCTACCATGGTCTGCTGGCCGTAACAGATCCCCAGCACAGGCACGCCGAGTTCGAACACCTCGTCGGGGGCGCGCGGCGTATCGATATCGAGGACCGAGGCGGGCCCGCCCGACAGAATGATCGCGCGGGGCGCGAAATCTGCGAGCGACTTGCCGGTGACCCTGTTGAAGGGGTGTATTTCGCAATAGACCCCGCTTTCGCGAACCCTGCGCGCAATCAGCTGCGTTACCTGGGATCCGAAATCGATAATGAGGACGCGATCGGTGGTGGTCACGGGTCAGTTGCTTCCCCACACGGCAAGCTCGGCGGTGTCGTTCCAGGCATAACCGACTTCCTCGACATTGGCGGTACCCACCTTGCTGGGACGTCTCGCGACCAGGGCGCCGCCCATGGCTTCGTAGAAATATCGCGACGGGTTTCCGCTCAGGCACCAGACGATGACCGACGGTCCGCGCGCCTCGCTCACAGCGGCCACCGTGCTGGCGAACAGCTGGCGCCCGGCGCCGACGCCGTGAAACTCGTCGCGCAGATAAATGGTGTACACCTCTGCCCGGTAGGGCAGCGTCGGGTGACGCGACGGCCCGGCGCTGGCAAAACCCGCGATATCCCCGTCGCCGGTCTCGGCGACGTAGACGAAATGATTGCGGCGAAACCGGCCGAGGACATGCCGCCACCACCGTGCTTCATGCTGGTTCGAATCCAGATTCAGGAGAATTTCGTCTGGCAGAATTCCGGCATAGGTCGACTGCCAGCTTTCCACGTGCACCTCCGCGATCGACGCCGCGTCCTCGGCGACGGCCGGACGTATGCTGATATCCGTCGCGATCTCGACCACGGGCTATTCCGGCGGCCGGTAGTTGGGGGCTTCGCGCATGATCGACACGTCGTGGACGTGCCCTTCCCGGAACCCCGCGGCAGTAGCCCGCCGAAACGTGCAGTTCCGCTGCATGTCAGCCACCGTACCGTTACCGGTATAGCCCATGGATGCCCGCAGCCCGCCGATTAGCTGATGCAGTACCGCACTGGCGGGCCCTTTATAGGGCACCCTGCCTTCGATCCCTTCGGGGACGAGCTTCAGGCTGTCCCGCACCTCCTGCTGAAAGTAGCGGTCGGCCGATCCCTGGGCCATCGCGCCGAGGGAGCCCATGCCGCGATAGGATTTGTAAGACCGCCCCTGATAAAGAAACACCTCGCCCGGACTTTCGTCGGTCCCTGCCAGCAGCGATCCGACCATCACGCAATCCGCGCCGGCGGCGACTGCCTTGGCGACATCGCCCGACAAACGTATTCCGCCGTCGGCGATACAGGGTACATCACCGTCGCGGCAGGCCTCGGCGGATTCGAGAACGGCCGAAAACTGGGGCACCCCGACGCCGGTTACGGCGCGCGTGGTGCAGATGGAGCCAGGGCCGATCCCGATTTTTATCGCGTCGGCGCCGGCATCGATCAGCGCTTTGGCACCTTCCGGCGTAGCGATATTGCCGGCGATGACCTGGGTGCTGTTCGACAGCCTCTTTATGCGCCCGACGGCATCCAATACGCCCCGGGAATGGCCGTGCGCCGTATCGACGACGACCACGTCCGCCTCGGCGTCGATCAGCGCCTCGGCGCGGGCGAAGCCGTCCTCGCCTACTCCGGTCGCGGCTGCGACCCGCAGCCGTCCTTTTTCGTCCTTGGTCGCGTTCGGGTGCAGTTTGGCCTTCTCGATATCCTTGACGGTGATCAGACCGATGCACCGGTAGGCATCATCGACAACCAGTAGTTTCTCGATCCGGTATTTGTGAAGAAGCCGGCGTGCTTCCGCCATATCGACGCCTTCTTCCACCGTGACGAGGTTTTCCTTCGTCATCAGTTCGTTCACCGGCTGCTCGGCCTTGTCGGCGAAGCGGACGTCCCGGTTGGTAAGAACGCCGACCAGCTTGCCGTTATTGCGTTCGACCACGGGAATGCCCGATATCCTGTGGAACTCCATCAGGCCTAGAGCATCGGCAAGGGTTTGTTCGGGCGTGATCGTGACCGGATTGACGACCATGCCGGATTCGAATTTCTTGACGGCCCGCACTTCGTCGGCCTGTTCGGAAACGTCCATGTTCTTGTGCAGGACGCCGATTCCGCCAGCCTGGGCCATGGCGATGGCCATATTGGATTCCGTAACCGTGTCCATCGCCGCGGAAATCAGCGGAATGCCGAGCTCGATCGAGCGTGTCAGCCGCGTGCGTGTTACAGCTTCGTGAGGGAGTACGGCGGATTCCGCGGGTACGAGAAGTATGTCGTCAAAGGTCAGCGCGTCGCGGATTTCCATGCCACCACCTGTTGCTGGAGTGGCGGCAGAATATACACACCGGTCCGTCGAATCCCAAACAGAATGGAGTGCGTTCGCGGACAATTCGGCGGATAATTCGATTCAGCCTTTTTCCCGCGCGCGAAATCCGGTGGCGACGATATAGGTCTCCGGACTTTCTGGCCGCGACGCATCCGGTTTGACCGTGCGAACCTTGTCGAAATCCTTGTTGATAGCTGACATCAGATCGGCATGCGCACCGCCGGCAAAAGCCTTCATAACCAGCGTTCCGCCGGGCGTCAGCGTTTCCGCCGCGAACAGATGCGCTTCTTCGCACAGCGCCATGGTGCGCAGATGATCGGTCGATTTGTGTCCTGTCACAGCCGCCGCCATGTCGCTGAGCACGACGTCGGCGCCGCCGCCCAGCGCGGACCGCAACCGGTCGGACGCATCGGGAGCGCAGATGTCGAGAACCAGGGTTTCAGCACCGGCCATCGGGTCGATCTCCTGAATGTCGATCGCAACGACCTTACCGCCGGTGCCCGTGGGTTTCGTTCTGTCGACGACGATCTGTGTCCAGCCACCGGGCGCCGCGCCGAGATCGACCACCCGCTGACCGTGTGCCAGAAACCCGAACCTGTCGTCCAGCTGCAAAAGCTTAAAGGCGGCCCGCGACCGATAGCCCTGCTTTCGGGCTTCGTGGACATAGGGGTCGTTCAATTGCCGGTCGAGCCAACGGGTGGAGGACGATTTGCGGCCGCGGGCCGTTTTGACACGGACCCGCATGTTCCGGCCGGTCAGACCGCTGCCGCTCTTCCCCTTGCCGCCGCTTTTTCTGCCGGTTCGCCGGGACACGGGCGCTGTCCTATTCCGCGGCGAACGCGGTCGCGCCGTCGCAGGTCGCCTTCGGCTGTCCGGACATCACGCTCAGAATGCCTTCGCGCACACCGCGGTCGGCGACACGCAGCTGGCCCGCCGGCCAGATACGGCACACCGCTTCAAGCACCGCACAGCCGGCGACCACGAGATCCGCCCGGTTGTGACCGATACAGGGATGCGCCGCTCGTTCGTCGTAGGTCTGGCCGGACAGGACCCGGCTGATGCGTTCGACCGCATCGAATCCCAGCCAGGAACCGTCTACCCGCGACCGGTTGTAGCGCGGCAGACACATATCGACCCCGGCCACTGTCGTGACTGTGCCCGCCGTGCCGACCATCTGAACCCCGCCGGCAGCGATGTGATCGGAGATTCCGAACTGGGCATCGAAAGGCCTCAGCGTATCGACGACATCCGCCACCAGGGATTCATACTCCGCCGGCGCGAACTCCTTCTTGCCGTGCAGTTCCGTCAACGTGACCACGCCGCAGGGCAAGGACGTCCAGCCCTGGATCCGGGCGCCTCCGCTTTCCAGGATACGGGCCCAGACGAACTCAGCGCTGCCGCCGCCCACGTCGAACATCAGGGCATGGTCGTAAGCCGGATCGAGAAGCGAAAAACAGCCGGTCAGGGTCAGCTCGGCCTCTTCCCTGGACGAGATGATCTCCATGTCGATCCCGGTCTCCTGCTTGACCCGCTCAACGAAAAGATCGCTGTTTCTTGCGGAGCGGGCGGCCTGGGTCGCCACGCACCGGGCCTGCGACACCCGGCGGCGCGACATCTTGTTAGCGCATATCTTGAGCGCGTCGACGGTTCGCTGAATAGCGGCCTCGGACAGCGTCCCGGCTTCGCTGACGCCTTCGCCAAGGCGTACGATACGCGAGAATCCGTCGATGACCCGAAAACCACGCCCTGCCGGCTGAGCGATCAATAACCGGCAGTTATTGGTCCCCAGATCAAGCGCCGCGAACACACGTTGCTTGCGGCCGGTCCTGTTTCTCCCGCCCGCACGGTTTCGTCCATTCGCCCGGCGATTATTATTCTGTGGCGGCGATGCCGACACGTTTCCTCTCCGATATGCGGCACCCCGGGCAGGCCGCCGCATAAGATATGTGTTGTCCAGATGCCCGACTATATCGGCGAAAATTTCGGTTGCGAAGATTTTTCTCAGGCCGGGTCCGAGGAACCGGGCCGAACGAAGATTGAATACGCCGTTTGGGCTATTAAATACGATTTGCGTGTGCTAAGTACGCCGCCCGGTTGCGATGCCAGATCGGAACCCCCCGTTGGGGAATAGTTTAATGGTAGAACGAGCGGCTCTGACCCGCTTAGTCCTGGTTCGAATCCAGGTTCCCCAGCCATTTCCCGGTAATTTCTGAAAAGAAGAACGACCGAACGACGCCGAGTCCGGGTGCGGAATCAGCGACGGCGGCCCGGGTACGCTGAGCCGCCGTCTTTGATGGACTGTCCGGGGTAGGCGTCAGACAGTCCTCATGACAGGTTGCCGGGGGTAGGCTTCCGACAACCCGTCAGTCGTGCCACTCGAACTTGCGTTCGGACGACACAACCTCCGCTACAGGCAGGGTAGGCATTGCCCGTCTCGGAAACTGAAACTCTCTACTGACACTTTGCGGGGCGGTGCCGACTGCCTAACCCTGAATGCTTCCTGCCGATCGTCCGCCAACACACATACCTTGCGTTAGAAATCGTCATTCAGGATACCTGCAATTCCCGTGCCAAATGGAATAATTCCAGTTAATACAGGGGATTAGGATTTCTTGCGTACAAGCAAAAGCCGGAAACGTAAAAAATTCCGACACCCTGACAGCAAATCTCTGCCGCCAATTCACGACCCCGTCGTCGCCCCTCCACCCGGCGCCATTTCCAAAAAAGTTTTCGGAATAAATCCTTGCATCTCTCCCAATTCGATATATATCGTTTCAATATATATCGAATTGGGAGAGATCGCGATCCATGGATGTAAAAACGCTTTGCCTGGGCGTCCTGTCCCGCGGTGCCGCCTCCGGATATGAGATTAAGAAACAGTGCGAAGAAGGCCCGTTCGCGCATTTCTATGCGGCGGGATTCGGGTCTATTTACCCGGCCCTCAACGCCCTGCTGAACAACCGGCTGATCAGCCTGGAAGAAGTCAACCAAACCGGCAAACCGGCAAAGAAGATATATTCGATCACGCCGGCCGGCCGTCAGGCTCTGACCGATGAAATGCTGCAGGAGCCTGCACCGGACCGTCTGCGTTCGGATTTTCTGTTCATCATGTTTTTTGGCCAGATGCTGCCGGCCCGCGATATCGACGCGCTGATCGAAGATCGTATCTCCCTGTTTCGCGCCCGCCTCACGGAAATGTATGAATGCAGGAACGAAACCATGCCGGCGGGCGAGAAATTTGCCCTTGGATACGGTATCGCCGTGTACGAAGCAGGCGCCGAATATCTCGAAAACCACCGCCATGAACTTGTCGGCGCCGCTCTCCGCAACGAAGTGGGCGGCGAACGCTCCTCCCCGCGCGCCAGCGAGGTGTCGGTATGAGAAGTTCGATCATCGTCGCCGGCGTACTCGCGATCGCCGCCACGGTTTGGATACTTTCGGGTCAGATCGGCGACGATGACCGCCAGGCAATCGCCAATGACAGCAAGGCCGGGGAACAGAAGCCGGTCGAGCTGATCGCCGTGCGGGTAAAACCGGTACAACCGCGAACCCAGCAAGGAGCCGTAATCGTCAACGGTCGAACCGAGGAGTCGAGGAAAGTAACGGTCCGGGCAGAAACAGCCGGTCCGGTCAGTGAAGTCCCCGGCGAAGAAGGCAAGATCGTCGAAGCGGGCGACGTGATTGCACGTCAGGATGTCGAGGACCGCAACGCGCGTCTTGCCGAAACGGCGGCGCTCGTTCGGCAACGCGAAATCGAATACCGCGCCGCTAAGA
The DNA here is from genome assembly GCA_038146925.1 of Alphaproteobacteria bacterium. GTDB lineage: Bacteria > Pseudomonadota > Alphaproteobacteria > MPNO01 > UBA830 > UBA830. The sequence goes on along the minus strand of JAYQSP010000011.1, from coordinate 1,043,778 downwards.
AACTGGCCAAGAAAGGCTTTCGCTCCGGCACGAAGCTCGCCGAATCCCGGGCTTTGCTCGATGCCGCACGCGCACAGGCCAAGTCGATGCGCATCGACCTGTCCAGAACGACGATCAGGGCACCCTTCCGCGGCATTCTGGAAACGCGCTATGTCGAAAAAGGCGATTTCGTGAAGATCGGCGACAATATCGCGAAGATCGTCGACCTCGACCCGTTGCTCGCCGTTGGATTTGTGTCGGAACGGGACGTGGGCGCGCTGTCGGTCGGCGCCCCCGGCAGGGTGACACTGATAGACGGACGAACCGCGGACGGAACCATCCGCTTTATCGCTGCCGTAGCCGACAGCGAAACGCGGTCCTTTCGGGTCGAGCTTGAAATTCCCAACGCCAACCACACCATCCGTTCCGGCCTGACCGGCGAACTGACCCTGCCCCTCGCTCCGATCCGGGCGCATGTGATCTCGCCGGCGGTCCTTACCCTCGCAGACGACGGCCGGATCGGCGTACGGATCGTCGACCCAGCGGATATTGTCAGATTCGTGCCCATCAAGATCCTTTCCGACACCGCGGAAGGTCTGTGGGTGTCCGGCCTGAAAGACGGACAACGCCTGATAACGGTGGGGCATGAGTACGTGAAAGCCGGTCAGAAAGTTCGTCCGGTGCGCGAAGACGCGAAGACCGGCGCATGACGATCATCGACGCCGCCCTGTCGCGATCCCGGACGGTCCTCGCGCTACTCGCACTGCTCCTGATCGCCGGGTTTTCAAGCTACGTCAGCATCCCGAAGGAAGCGCGGCCCGACGTCAATATTCCGATCATCTACGTTTCGATGACGCTGAAAGGCATCTCGCCGGAAGATGCGGAACGACTCCTCGTCCGTCCGATGGAAACGGAGCTGAAATCCATCGAAGGAATCAAGGAGATCCGGTCAAGCGCCTATCTCGGCGGCGCCAATGTCCTGCTGGAATTCGAAGCCGGATTCGACGCGGACAAGGCGTTGAACGACGTACGGGAAAAAGCGGATATCGCGAAAGCCGAATTGCCGGAAGACGCCGAAGAACCACGTGTCGAAGAAGTTAATCTGAGCCTGTTTCCGATCATCATCGTCACGTTGGGCGGCGAGGTTCCGGAACGCACGCTGCTGAAGATCGGCCGCGACCTTCAGGAAAAGGTCGAGGGCATTTCCGCGGTGCTGGAGGCAAAAATCGGCGGCGACCGCGACGAACAGGTCGAAATCGTTATAGACCCGCTGCTGATCGATTCCTACGCGCTGGACCCCCGCAAGGTGCTGGACGCCATCAGCCGGTCGAACCGGTTGATCGCCGCCGGTTCTCTGGACGGTGCGAAGGGCGGCTTTGCGGTGAAGGTCCCGGGCCTGTTCGAGAACGTCAACGACATTCTGGACATGCCCCTGAAATCGAACGGCGATTCCGTCGTCACCGTGCGGGATATCGCCTCGGTCCACCGGACGTTCGAAGACCGTGAAACCTACGCCAGGCTGAACGGCGAACCGGCCATCTCGCTGGAAGTGAAAAAACGGACCGGCGAAAACATCGTCGAGACGGTCAACGCCGTCAAAGCGCTGGTCGAGGAAGAGCGCAAGGAGTGGCCGGACGCAATAACGGTGACGTTCTCGGGCGACGATTCCAAAAACATCCGCAACATGCTGAGAGACCTGCAGAACAACGTGCTGTCGGCCGTGCTGCTGGTGATGATCATCATCGTGGCCGCCCTCGGCGTGCGCACGGGCATTCTGGTCGGGATCGCCATACCGGGCTCGTTCCTGACCGGCATTCTGGTGCTCGGGGCGTTCGGGCTGACGGTCAATATCGTGGTGCTGTTCGCGCTGATCCTGTCGGTCGGGCTGCTGGTCGACGGCGCGATCGTCGTGACCGAATACGCCGACCGGAAAATGATCGAAGGGTCGCCCCGCGCCAACGCCTACGCAGAGGCGGCGAAGCGGATGTCCTGGCCGATCATCGCCTCGACGGCGACGACGCTGGCTGCCTTCCTGCCCCTTCTTTTCTGGCCCGGTATTGTGGGCGAGTTCATGAAATTTCTGCCCATCACGCTGATCGCGACCCTGGTTGCGTCGCTGGCGATGGCCCTGATATTCGTACCCACCCTGGGCGCTCAGATCGGTAAACCCGGCGCCGTGGACGACCGGATGGTACAGCAGATGTCAGCAATGGAAACCGGCGACATCGGCAGTGTCGGCGGCCTCACGGGTTTCTATGTCAGATGTCTGAACGGCGTTCTGCGGCACCCCGCAAAGGTCGTGTTTCTGGCCGTCGTCGCGCTTATCGGGGCCTGGGTGATGTATGCGAATTTCGGGCGCGGCTTCGAATTCTTTCCGAAGGTTGAACCGGACCGCGCCGTGATGAAGGTCTTCGCGCGCGGCAATCTTTCGGTCGACGAAAAGGCGGCCCTGGTCGCCGACATTGAAAAACATATTCTCGACATTCAGCGAGAACGCGGCGAGCTCAAAGCCGTCTATATTCTGTCGGGTAAACAGGAGCGGCGCGACGATGCGCCCGTCGATATCATCGGCACCATAAATCTGGAATTCGCCGATTGGGACACGCGCCGGAACGCGGACGTAATTCTCGCCGATATCGTGGAGCGATCCCGCGGACTGGCCGGGATTTACCTTGAAACCGCCAAGGAAGAAGCCGGCCCGCCCGTCGGCAAACCGATCCATATCCTGGTGACGTCCCGCCATCCGGAGATGATCGAACCGGCGGTCGCGAAAATCCGCGAGAAACTGAATGCCATGCCGGGGCTGAAGGATATCGAGGACGGCCGTCCGGTTCCCGGAATCGAATGGGAGATGAAGGTCGACCGGGCGCAGGCCGCCAAGTTCGACGCGGACGTGACCGTCATCGGCAACATCATCCGTCTGGTAACGAACGGTCTGAAGGTATCCGAATTCCAGCCGGACGACGCCGACAACGAAATCGACATCGTCATCCGCTATCCGGAAGACAAACGCTCGCTCGGGCAGCTGGACCGTACGCGGGTGCAGACGCCGAAGGGTCTGATTCCGCTGAGCAACTTCGTCCAGCGCATCCCCCGCCAGCAGACCAGCGAGCTGCGCCGGACGGACGCGCGGCGATCCATGACGGTGAAAGCGGACGTGCTGCCTAGCGTTCTCGCCGACACGAAAAACAAGGAAATCCATTCCTGGATCGACAACGAAGCCAATCTCGATGCGCGCGTGCAGATCGAGTTCAAGGGCGAAGACGAGGAACAGAAAAAGGCCGCGGCCTTCCTCGGGCGGGCCTTCGGGATCGCACTGTTCCTGATGGCGATCATCCTGGTGACCCAGTTCAACAGGTTCTATTCGGCATTTCTGATTTTGACGGCCGTGGTCATGTCGACAGTCGGCGTCATGCTGGGTCTGCTGGTCATCGAGCAACCCTTCGGCATCGTGATGAGCGGCATCGGTGTCATCGCGCTGGCCGGAATCGTGGTCAACAACAACATCGTGCTGATCGACACCTTCGACCGGATCGTGAAGACGGCGGCCTCGCCGCGCGAGGCGATCATCCGCACCGGCGCCCAGCGTCTGCGGCCGGTGCTGCTGACCACGGCGACAACGATTTTCGGCCTGTTGCCGATGGTCACCCGCGTTAATATCGATTTCGTCACCCGCGAAATCGCCATCGGCGCGCCGTCGACCCAGTGGTGGCAGCAGCTGTCCACCGCGATCGCTTTCGGACTGGCCTTCGCCACAATTCTCACCCTGTTCGTCACGCCGTCGCTGCTGATGATCCGCGTCAACGTGACGGCGTGGCGGGACCGGCGGCGGGAGCGACGGCAGGCTGTCCCCGCAGAGTGAACCGCCTGGCTGGCTTGACCTTCCGTACCGTCCGCCGGTAAGTAATTCGTGGAATAAGAAATGCGCCGGTAAGTCGGCAAAAAACTGGAAACGCGATGCCTATCGACATGTCTAACCAGCCTGAACTGGCTCTCCCGTTCGAATCCACACGCGCGTTGTTGTCGAAATGGCGCGATCGGGACAGCGAGAAAACCGCGATCGTCGACTTGGACCAGGACGGCAAGTCCATCACGTGGGGTGAACTCGCAACGGAAGCCGACCGGGTTGCCGCTTTCCTGAAAGACCGGGGGGTCAAACCGGGGGACAAGGTCGCACTTCTGTCGGGCGAAAACGTCGAGAAGCTGATTATCTGGATGGGAATCTGGCGCTATGGCGCTGCCGTCTGCCCACTCAACGTGGAAATGAACGAGGTTCACCTGGTCGAAATCCTCGAGGGGATCGAGCCCGCCCTGACGCTCTGGCATACCGATCTTGACGGACCCGCGATGACGGCCGGGCTCAAGACCCCGGCGCTGCGCTTTGCCGGGTGGGAGACAAGTGCGGCAGGCGATGCCGGCGCCGACGAACTGTTCGCCCTTCTCGCGTCGTACGACGCCGGCGTCGGCGCCGATATCGACAGCGAGAACAGCGCAGAGGACCTGTCCTGCATCTTCTGCACCTCCGGCACCACCTCCAAACCGAAGAGCGTTGTCTACAACCACATGGCATACTGGCTGAACGGACTCAATACGCTCGACATGCTGGGATTGACGAAAGACGACAAGACCCTCGAATACCGCTCGTTCGGATGGAATTCCGCCCAGATTCTCAGCCTGATGCCCTGGCTGCAGACCGGACTGACCATGCATATCGCGCAGCGCTTTTCGCGCTCCCGTTTTTTCGGCTGGATCCGGGAGCACGAGATCACGTTCTCGGCGGGCGTCCCCACCGTCGTGAACATGCTGCTGAACGAACCCCCGCCCGAGGAAGAGCGCGACGTACCGAGCCTTCGGTTGATGACCTGCTCGACCGCGCCGCTGTCGCCCGATCAGTGGAAACTGTTCGAATCCATGTACGGCGTCACGCTGCTGCAGCTCTACGGCATGTCGGAAGCGGGCTGGATCTGCGGCAACCGGCATTATCGGCGCCAGATGGGCACCGTCGGCCCGCCCGCCAAGCACCAGGAATTCATCATTGTCGGCAGCGAAGGCGAAGCCTGCCCTCCGAATACGGAAGGCGAAATCACCATCGGGGGACCACAGACCTGCATCGGAACGGTCTCGCCGGAGGGCGCGTTCGAAGACCTGTCGAACGAACGCATCAAAACCGGCGATCTCGGCATGATCGATGACGACGGATTCGTCACCGTTACCGGCCGGACGAAAGATCTGATAATCCGGGGCGGTGTAAACATCGCGCCGCTGGAGATCGACAACGTTCTGTTGCGCAATCCCAAAGTGCGCGAAGCCGCCGCCGTCGGCGTGCCCGACAGGATTTATGGCGAGGAAGTCATCGCCTATGTCGCGGTGAAAGGCGACGAGACGCTGGACGAGGACGAAGTGAAATCCTGGTGCGCCCAGTCGCTGCCCGATTTCAAGGCGCCGAAACGTATATTCTTCATGGACGACCTGCCGAAATCCGACCGGGGCAAGGTTCGGCGGGACGATCTGAAAGATATCTGGGAAAAGTCGGAAAACAGCTAATACCTGAAACGCTTAGCGCGCGACGTCGCCCCTCCGGACTGAGGCGAAACCGCAGTTTTCAGGCGTCTGCCCGCCGCATTTTACCAAAATTTAAGATGGTGCGTGATACGTCTCGGTCCTTCGTTCACATGGGTTCCCGATGGCTCCTCCCGCGACCGATAGCTGCAGTCATGTTTCGTCCGACGCAATGGACGTCTCCGACGACGAGACGCGATTTTCGTTCACCGTAGACGACCGGCGCTACGAAGCCTGGATCGAAATATCGGCTGGCGTATCGCGCGTGTGCGTTTCCTGCCCATTGGGATATCTGACTTACACCGCCGAAAACAAGGAAGCGCGGAAAGCCGTTCTTATGCTTCTCAGCGTATCCGGCAATCTGCCCATGGCGCGGCTCATGCTGACCAATTTTCAGAAAATCTCGATGCTGGTATCGGAAGCAATCGACGACCCCGTCGATCCGAAGGAAATACTCGCAGGCGCCGCCGGCGCGGTTCTTAAAAGCGCGCCGCTCCGCAATCTCATGAATGACTGCATGACCGCAGGCGTCGGCCCGCGCTGATCAATTGGTTTTGGGCAGCACGAACACCTGACCCGGGTAAATCAGGTCGGGATCGCGGATCTGATCCTTGTTGGCTTCGTAAATCTCGGTATAGCGTAGACCGCTGCCATAGGTCCGGCGGGCGAGCCGCCACAGGCTGTTTCCCGGCTGGACGAAGGCGACCGCTCCCTCGGGCAGGTCGGCAACGGGCGTCGCACGGAGGAACGGCAGTTCGATCCGCGCGAGAATCTTGCCGTCCGAACCCACGCGATCGACGCGCATGCGATAGAGACCGGTCGGGATCTCCACGCCCGGCGTCAACCGCCATATCCCTTTCTCGTCGGCCACGGCGCGCCCGATATACGTGTTGTTCAGATAGACCCGGACTTCCGTGCCCGGCTCCGTCCGCCCGGATAGCGTAAGATCGTCGCCTCGCCGGCCGTAATCGATCGCATCCAGAGACAATGCCGCGTCGCCGATGCCGGCGGGATTCTGCAGAACGACCGGTGCCTCACCCGTTTTATTGGGCAGGGCGACCGCCAGCGACCCCGACGGTTCGGACGCCGGGCGGCCGGCAACATCCCTGCCCCGTTCGGGGACGACGACGACCACGCTTTGCGCGGAGGAAACTTCGGTCCCGTCGGGAAGTTTTGCGATCACCGTCAACTGGTGCGTACCGGCGGGAAGCGGTTTCTCGGGCACAAGCACCCATTCTCCGCGTTTGTCGGCGGTGACGGAGCCGATGACGGAGTCTCCCTGACGCACGGTTACCACCGAATCCGGTGGCGCCCTGCCGGCAATCACCGTGTTGCCTTCCGGATTGACCCGGACGATGTCGAACGACGGCGCGGCGTTCAGCGACTGCGCCCGATCGGAGCCGGCCTCTCCCGTCGGCCGGGCCTGACGGACGGTGGCGGCGGGCTGGTCTGCCGCTGCGGGCGCGGCAGAGGTACCGGATGGCGACGGTTGCCGGGCGAGCCGATCGAGGGGGGTCTCCGATTGGGCGGACGGCGGTAGCGGCCTGTCTGGTTCCCGGTCGATAAAAAATGTCAGCGATATCGCCGCCAGAACCACCAGCGCACCTGCGATACCGACAATCAGCGGCCTGTTCACCCTGCCATCACCGTTTTTCGTTCAACCCGTCTGTCGAACATAGGCATATCAGGCGGAATCGCACCACTTTTCTGAGCCTATCCCGATCTCACTTCAGAATGCGTTGCTGACGGGCGGCAACGATTTCAGATACATGGCGATCGCCTTCAGGTCCGCGTCCGTCAACTTGCCGGTATTGTGGGCAATCACATCCGCCATCATAGAGCCTGCGAAGTCGAAATCGGGCGTCGCGCCGGTTTTGAGATACTGGACGATCTGGTCGACGGTCCAGGTCAAACCCGTTTTCTCGTCGGGTGTGATGTTGGGTATCTTTTCGCCCTCCGGCCCATCCGGCGTACCGGCCATCCAGTTGTCGTAATCCAGACCGCCGAGCATGTTCCGGGGCGTGTGGCATTCGCCGCAATGCGCCAGTGCGTTCGACAGATACGCCCCCCGATTGACCTCGTCGGATTGCGCGGGGTCGGATTGGAATGCGCCTTCCCGGAAAAACAGCATCTTCCACCCGGTCTGCAGGAACCGCCAGCTGAACGGAAACGGAATATCGTGCGGGGTCGACGCCCGGTCCACCGGCTTCAGGGAAAACAGATAGGCTTTCATCGCCCTCAGGTCCGGTTCAGTGATCCGCGTATAGGACGTGTAGGGAAAGGCCGGGAAATAATGCGCGCCGTCGGGATTCTTTCCTTCCCGCATCGCCCGTATAAAGTCGGCGTCGGACCAGGATCCGATCCCGTGGTCCTTGCTCGGCGTGATATTGGGCGGCACGAATGTACCGAACGGCGTCGGGATCGGCGCGCCGCCCGCGAACGGCGCTCCCTTTTTTCTGAAATCGGTATGGCAACTGACGCACCCCCCGGCGATGGTCAGATATTCGCCCTTTTTAATCAGATCGCTTGGCTGGCTCTGGGCCGGCAAAGCCATCGCGAGGACCGCCGCGCAGCCAATCCATGCAGCTCTAAGGTTCATTGTTCGTGCCTTTCGGGTTCGAATGCAGCCACCGACTTGATGGTTCACGATATTCGTGGTTTCTGTTGTGCGGTCAAGTAACCCGTACGCTCATCCCGCAATAACAGGGAAACACCCCGCATGCCCGATCAATCCATAAAATCCGTCTGCGTGTTCTGCGGTGCGTCGGTGGGAAAAGACCCAGCCTACCGGAACGCCGCCGAAGATCTCGGACGGCAGATGGCGGAGAACGGCATCCGCCTTGTCTTCGGCGCCGGTCATGTGGGCATGATGGGCACCGTGGCGGATGCAGTGCTGGCGGGCGGCGGCGAGGCGATCGGCGTCATCCCGGAATTCCTGCGGGATCGCGAACTTGCACATGAGGGCCTGACGGAGCTTCACGTGGTTGACAGCATGCACACCCGCAAACGCATGATGTTCGACCTGTCGGACGCCTTTGTCGCCCTGCCGGGCGGGCTGGGGACGCTGGAAGAGGTGTTTGAGATGGTCACCTGGCGTCAACTCGGCCGGCATGAAAAGCCGATCGTCCTGGTCAGCACCAACGACTACTGGCAGCCGTTCGACGCGCTGGTCGACCGCGTCGTAGAAAACGATTTCGCCCATGGCGACGCAACTGCCTATTTCAGCACCGTCCTCGATCCGGCAAGCGCCATCGACCTTCTGATAAACCGATAAAAAAAACCCCGGCGCGAGGCCGGGTTTTTTCGAATTCCAGGCGCGCGATCAGGCGCCCCAGGGTTTGATCGCCTCTTTCAGGGCGGCATAGCCTTCCAGGAAGCCCGGGCGGGTACCGCCGTAGACTTCGTCGAACTTGTCGAGCGCGTCGTCGAGCCATTTGCGCAGCTCCGCGTTGTCCGGATTGGCGTCCAGATAGGCGTCGCGGATCAGCACGAAATGGATGCGCGGATCGTAAGGCTGCTTCGTACCGCCCATGGATTCGTCGCCGTCCAGCAGGCGCAGCAGCATGGCGTCGGCCGAGCCCAGGGTCTGTTCGTGGATCGGCGGGCCGTCCATGCGATACATGACGGACGTCATGTCGCGACCGTTGCCGGTCGTATAGCCCATGTCTTCCCAGACCCGGCGCATGTCGACGTCCTGGCCGAGATGCTTGGCGACAAGGCCACCGAACGTCCGCAGTGGATCGGACACGTCGGCCAGCAGGTCGGTCAGTCGGTCGCCGTCCAGGTCGGTCGCCAGCACGATCGTATCGCGCTTCTCGATCAGATCCCACAGCAGCAGGCCGTAATTGGTGTCGGCGATGTGCTGTTCGATGCGCCCGCCCCAGTTCTCCATGCCGTCCTTGAAATCCGCCGGCAGCAGAGAGACGATCTTGTCGATCCGTTCCTTGTGCTCCTCGTAGGGGTCGACCGCGTATTTCCGGCCGACTTCGAATTTGGTGCCCTGCAGGAGCCACGAATGCAGACCGGCATTGATGCCGTCTTCCATCGCCTGGGTCGGCTTCGTCGCCACACGTCCCAGACGCCCTGTTTCGTGAACCATTTTCAGGAACAGGCGGTTCGCATAAGCGAGCTGCACGCCGGGCGTGTTCATTTCCGAATGGACGATGCCCTGGTCGTTGACGTTGAAGACCGACTTGTCCTGCGAATAAGGCAGGCACGGCATGCAGCGGACAACCGTGATCGGCCCGTAGGGGCGCACATTGCAGTAGACGCCCGCCTGGGTGCGCAACGGCGCGTTGGCGGACTTGCCCATCACGACGACCTTGCCACCCTTGCCGTCGTTGACGTAGGCATCACCCGCGGTCGACCATTTAATCGACGTGCATGGCATGTTGCCGAACCAGCCCAGCGGCGCCAGTTCGGTATCGTGGCGGTACTGCGACCACATCGGCACGGCATAGAACGGCAGCTGCAGAATATCGATCGCCGCCAGCGTGCCCAGCAGCGCATAGGCGTCGGTCAGGGAATGGGCGACAGGGTTTACGTCGCCGGTAAAGTTGCCGCCTTTCCAGACGACGGCGTCATCGTGGCCCTCCGGCTTTACATCGCCCTTTTCGAACATGCCGTCGAAAACGCTGAACAGATCGCCGCCATCGGCCTCCGTGCGTGCAATGGACATTAGATCAATCATGGTCGGGTCTCCTAACGGACTGCTTGGTGAGGATGATGAAAGAACGCGGGGCGCAGATGCGACCGCCGCCGAAAAAGCGCCTTAAAATGCGATTTGCCGGGACGTCTGTAAAGGGCCAGATCGACGCAGACGCGGGGTTGTGAAAGCAGATCATCAGGCGTTTGCCATCGCCTCGGCGATCGCATCGACCGCCGCCTGCGCCGCGCTGCCGTCCGGACCGCCGGCCTGCGCCATATCCGGGCGTCCGCCGCCGCCTTTCCCGCCCAGCGCCGCCGAGCCGACGCGGACCAGATCCACGGCGCTGAGACGCTCCGTTACGTCGTCGGTCACGCCGACGACAATCGATGCCTTGCCGTCATCCACGGAAACGATTGCCGTGACGCCGGATCCGATCTGTTTCTTGATCTCGTCTGCCATGGATTTCAGTTCCTTGCCGGGTATCCCTTCCATGACGCGGGGCGCATATTTCAGGCCGCCGATCTCGACGACGTCGCCGCCTCCATCCGCCGCGCTGCCTCCGCCGGTCGCCAGCTTGCGGCGCAGGTCGGAAATCTCCCGCTCCAGTTTCCTGCGCTCGTCCAATAGCCCCTGAACGCGGCCCGGGACGTCCTCCGGGCCGGTTTTCAGTTCCTGCGCAACCTGCCCCAGAAGGGACTCCCGCTCGAGCGCGTGCGCCTCCGCCGTTGCGCCCGCCAGCGCCTCGATCCGGCGCACACCGGAGGCGACAGCGCTTTCGCCGACGATATGGAAAAACCCGATGTCGCCGGTGCGCGACACATGCGTGCCGCCGCACAACTCGACCGAAAACCGGTCTTCGTCACCGCCCATGGTCACGACCCGGACCTCGTCGCCGTATTTTTCGCCGAACAGCGCCATCGCGCCCTGCTCGATCGCTTCGTCGGGCGTCATCAGTCGGGTATCGACCGGCGTATTCAGACGGATACGCGCATTGACCTCGCGCTCGATCTCGCGGAGATCCTCGGCCTTGATCGCCCGCGGATGCGAGATATCGAACCGCAGCCTGTCCGGCGCGACCATCGAGCCCTTCTGAGTGACGTGATCGCCCAGCCGCCGGCGCAGGGCCTCGTGCAGCAGATGGGTCGCGGAATGATGGGCCCGCAGAGACGAACGGCGGCCATGTTCCACGGTAAAGACACCGGCATCGCCGACCTTGACCGTCCCTTCGGAAATCGTGCCGCGATGTATGTGCAGATCGCCGAGCTTCTTTTGCGTGTCCGATATGACGATCTCGGCGCCGTCGGTTTTCAGACGGCCGACATCGCCCTGCTGACCGCCTGACTCGCCGTAAAACGGCGTCTGGTTTACGACCAGTTCGATCTCCGTCCCCGCGCCAGCCTCTTCTACTTCGGTTCCGTCGACGACAAGCGCAACGATCGCCCCGTCGGCGACTTCGGTGGTGTAGCCGAGGAATTCCGTTGCGCCGACCCGGTCGCGGATATCGAACCATACGCTTTCGTCCGCCGCGGAGCCGGACCCGGCCCAGTTCCTGCGGGCTTCGGCCCGCTGGCGTTCCATCGCCGCGTCGAAACCCGCGTTGTCCACCGACCGTCCCTGGCCGCGCAGCACGTCTTCGGTGAGATCGAGCGGAAAACCGTAGGTATCGTAGAGTTTGAAAGCGACCTCGCCATCTAGCGCCTCGCCCTCGCCCAGCTTGTCGGTCTCGTCTTCCAGCAGTCGCAGACCGCGGCCCAGCGTTTCCCGGAACCGCGTTTCTTCCAGCTTGAGGGTCTCGCCGACCAGCGCCTCGGCGCGTTCAAGTTCCGGAAACGCCTTGCCCATCTCGCCGACCAGCGCCGGAACCAGTTTCCACAAAAGCGGTTCTTCGCATCCCATGATATGGGCATGGCGCATGGCGCGGCGCATGATCCGGCGCAGCACATAGCCGCGGCCTTCGTTCGACGGCAGGACGCCGTCCGCGATCAGGAAGCTGGAGGCGCGCAGATGGTCCGCGATCACCCGGTGGGAGAAAAGATGCTCGCCGTCCGGTTCAACCCCCGAAGCCGCCGCAGAGGCCTCGATCAGGTTGCGCATCAGATCGATATCGTAATTGTTGTGCTTGCCCTGCAGGACGGCTGCGATGCGCTCCAGCCCCATGCCGGTGTCGATCGACGGCTTGGGCAGTTCCTCGCGGGTGTCGGCGTCGATCTGTTCGAACTGCATGAAGACGAGGTTCCAGATCTCGATGAACCGGTCGCCGTCCTCGTCCGGGCTGCCGGGCGGGCCGCCCGGAATGCTCTCGCCGTGATCGTAGAAAATTTCCGAACACGGTCCGCAGGGACCGGTATCGCCCATCGACCAGAAGTTGTCGCTGGTGGGAATGCGAATAATGCGGTCGTCGGACAGTCCGGCGATCTTCTTCCACAGATCGAACGCTTGATCGTCTTCCGAAAACACGGTGACGAGGAGCTTCTCCTCCGGCAGGCCGTATTCTTTCGTCACCAGGTTCCAGGCATGCTCGATCGCGACGTCCTTGAAGTAGTCGCCGAATGAGAAATTGCCGAGCATCTCGAAGAACGTGTGGTGGCGCGCCGTATAACCGACGTTCTCGAGGTCGTTGTGCTTGCCGCCGGCGCGGACGCATTTCTGCGATGTGGTAGCGCGGTAGTAGGGGCGCGTTTCCAGTCCGGTGAAGACGTTCTTGAACTGCACCATGCCGGCGTTGGTAAACAGCAGGGTCGGATCGTTATGCGGCACCAGTGGCGACGACGCCACGATCTCGTGGTCGTTCTTGGCGAAGTAGTCGAGAAACGTCGCCCGGATGTCGTTGGTTGTCGCCGTCATGAAACCGTGTTTTCGCCTGTTCAGTTCTCCGCGCCGGCCCGGGGCGGAAATCGTCTGTAAGCTGCCGGAAAGCGCCCGTTTTTAGCGACCAAACCAGACCCTGTCCAGACGCGGAACGGGCCCCGTCACCGGGGCCCGTTCGATCGTCCTGAGTTCGGCCCGGGTCAGGCCCGGCGCCGGCGTCGCCGCCGCGGTCAGGCGTCGGCCGGTTCCTCGTCGTCATCCTCGACGATTCCGGGCGGATCCGTCATCGCCGCCTCGTTCAGCACGCCGGCATGTTCGAGGATTTCACGCTGCAACTGGTCGGACAGATCGGGATTTTCCAGCAGGAAGGTTTTGGCGTTTTCGCGCCCCTGCCCGATCCGCTGGTCGCCGTAGGAGAACCAGGACCCCGATTTTTCGACCAGCCCCGCCTTGACGCCGAGGTCGACGAGTTCGCCCATCTTGGAAATGCCTTCGCCGTACATAATATCGAATTCGATGGTCTTGAACGGCGGCGCCATCTTGTTCTTCACCACCTTGACCCGGGTCTGGTTGCCGACGATTTCGTCGCGGTCCTTTATCGCGCCGATGCGGCGGATATCGAGGCGGACGGAGGAATAGAACTTCAGCGCGTTGCCGCCGGTGGTCGTTTCGGGGCTGCCGAACATCACGCCGATCTTCATGCGAATCTGGTTGATGAAGATGATCAGGCACTGCGACCGGCTGATCGAGCCCGTCAGCTTGCGCAGCGCCTGGCTCATCAGCCGCGCCTGCAGGCCGACATGGGTGTCGCCCATCTCGCCTTCGAGCTCCGCCCGCGGCACCAGCGCCGCCACGGAATCGATCACGATCACGTCGATCGCGCCGGACCGCACCAGCGTATCGGCGATTTCCAGCGCCTGTTCGCCTGCATCGGGCTGCGAGATCAGCAGTTCCTCGACATCAACGTGCAGCTTGCGGGCATAGACGGGATCGAGCGCGTGTTCCGCATCGATAAAGGCGCAGGTCCCGCCCTTTTTCTGCGCTTCCGCCACGATGTGGAGCGCCAGCGTCGTCTTGCCGGAACTTTCAGGGCCGTAGATCTCGACGATGCGGCCGCGCGGAACGCCGCCGATGCCGAGCGCGATGTCGAGCCCGATCGAGCCGGTCGAGACTGCTTCGATATCGACCGGCGCCGTGCCGTCGCCAAGCTTCATGATCGAGCCCTTGCCGTGGGCCCGCTCGATCTGGCTTAGCGCCGCTTCGAGCGCCTTGCTCTTTTCCGCGTCGGATCTGTCCATATTGTCCCGTTCGACCACTCTCAAATTCGCTTCGGCCATCTCGCCCTCTCCTTATTCCATACGGATGATGTCGGTGCAATCGCGTGCGTGAGGACAAATGTACTCTTTTTGTTCCTGTCCGCAAGAACAATTTCAACAAATTGAAAACATGCTGTTTTTAAAGATGTTTTCCGGTTTTGTTCTCCCACTCATGAAGAACGAGGGATCCCCGGACTGAACCTTTGGCGCGACATCGATTCGCGAATGGCCGCGCGGCACCAAACGCCTGTTTTCAAATGAATGCAGCTATCACAACGTGTCAGCCGACTGCGCTGGCCAGCTGTTTTTCTTCAGACTGATGAATACCAATGACATTCGCGCCGACGATCCGTTCCGCCGGCAGCATGATGGAAACCATCGTTCCCTGCCCCAGCGTGCTGTCGATGTCGATCCCGCCGCCCTGCAGTTCGACGAACGTCTTGCAGATAGCCAGCCCCAGCCCCGTGCCTTCCTGCTTGGCGACGTAATCCGTTCGCGCGCGAACAAACTGGCCGAATACGGCGGACAGCTCTTGTCCGACAATACCGACGCCGGAATACGACACCCGTGTGAGCGGTTTGCCGGACGGTTCAAGGGATGAGGTCACGTCGAAGCGACTGCCCTCCGGCGTAAACTTGATCGCGTTCGATAGCAGATTGAGTTCGAAGCCACTCTGATTTCCTCGTTCGGTCTGATCGTCATGGGCGGCCGGCGCGAGCAGGTCGACGGCGCGGTCAAATACGGCTTTCTTAATCTGTTGGCGACGACGTTCCTGCTGATCGCCATCGGTCTGCTATACGGCATGAACGGCACGCTGAATATGACGGATCTGTCCGCCAAGGTCGCCGCCCTGCCGCAGAATGCGACGCTGGAGACCGTGGCGTTGCTGTCCCTCGTCTCATTGGGCATGAAGGGGGCGCTTTTCCCGCTCTATTGCTGGCTGCCAGCGGCGTATCACACGCCGCTCCCCGCGGTGTTGGCAGTGTTCACCGCGCTTTTGACCAAGGTCGGCATCTATTCCCTCGTCCGCGTGTTTCTCACCGTCTTTCCTGACAACGCCGACCTGGCGTGCGAGGCGATGATCTGGATGGCGATCGCGACCATGGTGCTGGGCTCACTCGGCGCTCTGACCGCTGTGACCATCGCCCTCGCGCTCGTCGGGTTCCCGGCGACGGTGGCCTTCGCCCGCCACATTTACCGGCGGGCGCAGAACATTAAAGAACACGAGTCGACGCCCGACACCGCGGCGGGAGACGCGTCATGATCGAATTCCTTGCCGGCATTCTCATCCTCATCGGCGCCTCCTTCTCGCTGATTGCCGGCGTAGGTCTCTTCCGCCTGTCGGACCTGTATGGGCGCATGCACGCCGCCACGAAGGCGGGCACGCTGGGCGCCGGTCTCGTTCTCATCGCACTGGGGCTCGAAGCGCAGTCGTTGGAAGTCGCGGCGCGCGTCGTCTTCTTGCTGTTTACCGCACCGATCGCCGCGCATCTTCTGGGCCGCGCCGGGTATCTCGCGGGCGTGCCCCTCTGGTCGCGAAGCTGGAAGGACGATCTGGACGGTAAATACGACCCCGAAACCAAGGCGCTGAAAGCCACGCCCCGCGAAGAGATGTAACCCGGCTGGCACGCCCCATCAGCGCGCGTTTGCCGTCACCCTAGATTTTTGACGCCCGATGTTCAGGCGGCAGGAATGCGCTTCTCGAACTCGGCCCGCCAGTCTTCGATCGGCTGGAACGTGGGATCGGCCCTCGCGTGGGCTTCCGACGCGGCGTAAATCTCCTCGTCGGACATGGAAAAATCGATGTCGTGCCGGTGCGGCTGGTTGATGTACCAAGGCGTATCCATGAACGCCTCCAGCCGGTTGCCTTCCGGATCGAAGAAATAGACCGACCAGGCGTTTCCGTGATCGGTGACGAACACCTGCTGAACGTCTTCGTCCGTCGTCACGGCTTCATGCACCTGGCGCAGCTGCGCCAGATTTTCGCATTTGAAGGAAATCTGGTTCACCGTCGTCTGCTCGGTTTCCGGTTTGCGGCCCTCGGCGACGACGACCTGGTGATGATCGCGCGGATCGCGGGACATGAACGCATAGCGATTGCCGTTGAGCAGGCCTTCGTCGGCAATCCCGAAGCCGAACATACGGACGTAGAAATTCTTCATCCGCTCGAAATCCTGCACCCAGATGCCAACATGGGCGAGCGTCATTTTCGGCAGTTTGGCCATTTGGGATTTCCCGGTCTGATGTTTCGTGCCCGATTTTAGGCCTGCCCCTCCCGTCTTCGCAAACCCTTCATTCGGCGCGGGCTTGCATATCGCGGCGCAGACGTTATTGATGCCGAAACACTTCACCGGAGGGCGGCATGAAAATCACTACTTACTCAGTAAACGGCGCGGAATCCTATGGCGTCGTCACCGACGACGGCGTCATCGACGCCAAACCGCTGGCAGGCGGTCCGCAGACCCTGCGCAGCGCCATCGCCGCCGGCGCGCTCGGCATCATCGCCGAAGCCGCGGCGGGCAAGTCCCCCGATCACAGCCTGGACGAGATCGAATTCCTGCCCGTCATCCCCAATCCCGACAAGATCATCGCCATCGGCCTGAACTACCGCAGCCACGTGCTGGAAGGCGGCCGCGATATTCCGGAATGGCCGATGGTCTTCACCCGTTTCGCCAATTCGCAGGTCGGCCACGGCCAGCCGATGATCAAGCCAAACGCGTCCGACATGTTCGATTTCGAAGGCGAAATGGCGGTCATCATCGGCAAGACCTGCCGTCACGTCTCCGAGGCCGACGCGCTGTCGGTCGTCGCCGGGTATTCCTGCTACAACGATGGCTCGATCCGGGACTACCAGCGTCACACCAGCCAGTTCGTGCCGGGCAAGGGTTTCTACAAATCAGGGGCCTTCGGCCCGTGGATGGTCACATCCGACGAAATCACCGACCCCGCGACGCTGACCCTGGTCACCCGCCTGAACGGCGAGGAAATGCAGCGCGCCACGACCGACGATCTGCTGTTCAGCATCCCGCAGCTGATCGCCTATCTGACGACCGTGACCGAACTGGTTCCCGGCGATGTAATCGTCTCCGGCACCACCGGCGGCGTCGGCTTCTACCGCGATCCGCAGGTGTTCATGAAGGAAGGCGACACGGTCGAGATCGAACTCGACAAGATCGGCGTGCTGTCCAATCCCATCGTGAACGAGGGGTAGCCTGAACAGGCGTCACTTCAGACCGAGAAGTTTCAGCGCCGCCGCGAAGAGGTCGTGATCGGTTTCTGCCAGCGCGCTCAGCGCCGTGAAATGATCCCGCCCCGGCATGTTCAGCGTCGACGTTTCCACGCCCTGCTCCGCCCAGGTCTTCGCCAGATCGGAGGCCTGCCGGTCGAACTCGTCGTATTCGTCGCCGCCGAACGCGATGATCGACGGGCCGCCGGTGCGGGGTGGCAGAAACATCGGGCTCAGCCCCGGCACGTCGCCGGGCTGCAGCCGGACGGCATCGTTCAGCGGCGTCAGACGAATGGGCTCCAAATCGTAGATGCCGCTGATCGGCAGACCGGCGGCCACCAGGTCGGCGGGCAGCCCGTCTTCCAGCGCCGGCCAGTCGGTCGCCTGCATCATGGCGGTCAGATGCCCGCCGGCGGAATGGCCGGACGCGACGATGCGATCCCGGTCGTAGCCGTATGTCGCGGCCTCCTTCCACAGATGCGCCAAGGCCCTCTGGCACTGGTTCGTAAGCTCCGCCAGCGTCACCGACGGGCATAACGAATACTCGATATTGGCGAAGGCGGCACCGTGGTCGTTCAGTTCCTTCGCCAGGAACTCGAAGCCTTCCTTGTCGTTCCACTGCCAGTAGCCGCCATGCATGAAGGCGAACATCGGCGCGTTGTCCGCTTCCGGCAGAAAGATATCGAGTCGTTCGCGCGGATGATCGCCGTACTGCACGTCGAGATGCTTGCGCGGCGCGTTGGCGCGGTAATCGGCCGACCGTACGTTCTGGTCGTCCTTGATCGCCGCGAGGTCCGCCTCGCTGATCTGGGCGCGGTTGTTGTACTGCGCATAGAGCGCGTCTGAATCGTAGTCCCTGTATACGGCCTCGGCCATGGTGTTCCTCCCTGTTCGTCCGACATGGTACCGACAGCCCCGTTTCGATCAACCATGCGCATTAATTTGCACTTGCAAATAAAATTATTTGCAATTACAAATAGTTTAATTAATGAAACGCCAGCACAGGGAGACACGCCATGGCGATCGATTTCGGCTATTTCACGCTTTCCGACAACTACTATCCGGACAATCCCCGCACCTCGAGCGACTTCGTGCTGGAGATCCGCGAACAGGCCATCCTGGCGGACAAGCTGGGATACAACTCCGCCTGGATCGGCGAGCATCATTTCGACCGCCTCGGCGTCAATTCTCGGCCCGATATCCTGCTGGCGAGCATCATTCCCGAGACCGAAAACATCCGGTTCGCGCCGGCGGTGAACGTGCTGCCACTGCATCATCCGATCCACGTCGCCGAAGCCTGGGCGACGCTCGACCTCCTGTCCGGCGGCCGCGTCGATTTCGCGACGGGTCGCGGCTACGATCAGGCGGAATACGAGCCGTTCGGCGCCGACTTCATGAAATCGGCCGAGATGTTCGAAGAAGGCATGGACGTGCTGTGGAAAGCGTGGACCGAGGACGGCTTCTGGTCGCATCACGGCGAGTATTATCACATCGACGATATGTCGATCACACCCAAGCCGATCCAGAACCCGATCCCCTTCTACGTCGCCTCGTTCTCCGAAACGTCGTCGAAAATGGCGGCGAAGAAAGGGCACAACATCATTTACGCCCCGTTCGCGGCGTCGATGGTCTATGGCAGCCTCGCCGCGGCAGTGGACAGTTATCGCGAAAACTGCGTCCAGGCCGGTAACGAACCGGGCCGGGCGATGTGCAGCTATTTCATTCACATTGCGGATACGCCCGAAGAAGACGATTTCGGCCGCCAGGCGATGATGGATTACTTCAAGTACTGCGTGCTGCGCGCCTTCCCGGACGATCCGGAAACCATGCCGCCGACCATGCACTATTTCCTCAAGATCAACGAAATTCTGCGCAACATGGAAAAGGACAAGCTGTCCAAGAACTCGGTGCTTATCGGCAACGCCGCGGCGATCACCGAACAGCTGAAAGAGGTGGAGGAAGCCGGCATCGACGAGTGCATCCTGTACTTCAACGTCGGGCACAAGCCGCATTCGCTGGTGAAGGAACAGATGCACAAGTTCATGGAAGAGGTCGCCCCCAATTTCGAAAGCTATCAGATTGCTGCGGAGTAATCGAGCTTGGAACTCGGCACCTACCTGCCCTATCTGGTCAACCGCGTCGGGCAGCGCTTCATTGCGGATATCGCGCCGGCGCTCAACGAGGCCGGCGTCGACATACAGTCCTGGCGCGTACTGATCGCCCTGTACCAGCGGGGCGGTCAACCGGTCGGCGCGCTGTCGGACCTGACCAGCATCAACTTCTCGACCCTGTCGCGGGTGCTGGGCCGGATGGAAAAGAGTGATCTCGTCCGCCGCCGGCGCGACACCGACGATGCAAGGTCGTTCACGATCGAGCTGACGGAGAACGGCCGGAGCGTGACGGAACAGATCCTGCCGCGCGCCGCCGAGCTGGAGGCGCAGGCCACGAGCAATTTCTCGGAAGCCGAGCTGGCGACCCTGCGACAGCTATTGGGAAAACTGTACGCCGGCCTCGATACCGGCAAACAGGCCGACGACCGGATGGCCGGCTGATCCTGCCGCTACAGGCGTGCCTGGAAAAAAGCCAGCAGCGGCGCCAGGGCGCCCCGCCCGCGCCCTTCGTTGTCGATCACGGTCAGATCGATATCGCCGCCGGCCTGCCGGTACAGTGAAACGAACCTGTCGGGTTCGGTCTCGTCGCCGTCATACACAGGGTCGCGATAGTCGTGCACGGGGTCGGGGCGACCCTGGATCCAGATCGCCGGCGGCAGTTGCACATTTTCACCGCGCACCAGCGCGAGCAAGGGGTTGCCTTCTTCCATCGCGGTTTCGTCACCCCAATAGATATCGTGCTTTTCGGGAATGTCACCGACCCAGCCCGGCGGGTCGTCCGACGCACGCTGCTTGAGCGCATTGCGATACCGCGACAGCGGATTGATCACCGGCCATAACATCCCGACGCAGCGCACAGACGCATACGCATCCTCGTCGCCCTCCAGCTTCAGAGCGGCATACCGGGAATCGTCCGGCCTCATCGCCGACAGCATGGCGAGGTGGCCTCCACTGGACTGACCGCACAAACCGACGCGATCCGCATGGAGCTTAAGCTCCGCCGCCCGTGTTCTGACCCACCGCACCGCGTAGTTGATATCGACCAGAGATGTCGGATAGCCGTCCGCCGCGTGGCGAAAATCGATGGCGGCAACGGCGTATCCCGCTTCGGCCAGGACCCGGTCCCGCGCGTCGCTGTCGGTTAGGTCGCCAGTGTTCCAGGCGCCCCCGTGAACATCGACGACAACCGGAAACGGCCCGTCCCCGGCCGGCCGGAACAGGCGCAGCGTCAGTGGCTTGTCGCCGTGGGAAAGATATTCAAAATCGTCGACTGAGATGGCTGGTGTATCGGCCTGCATTTTCGTGCTCCGTGCTGACAGTCCCGAAACTGTATGAAGTCGAGGACCCCAAGTCCAACCGGCTCATCGTCCGCCTTGCCCGGCAGCGCCAACCGATCTAGCGTCTTCCTGCATTGAAAGGGAGACGACAATGGCAACACGGATGAAGAACGAGGATATCGGCCGCGCCCACGGCGAGCTGGTCGAACTGGTCGGCGTGAAAGACCGCGTCTCGCCGGAAGAATGGCAGGTCCGCGTCGATCTTGCGGCCTGCTATCGCCTGGTCTTTCATTACGGCTGGCATCACCTGAACCTCAATCACATCTCGGCCCGGGTCCCCGGAGAGGATGGCCATATCCTGATCAACCCGTACGGTCCGATGTACAATGAGATAACGGCGTCGAACCTGGTCAAGATCGACCTCGACGGCAACGTGCTGGACGATACGCCCTACGGAATCAACGCCGCCGGCTACACGATCCACAGCGCCATACATGCCGCCCGGCATGACGTGGAATGCGTCCTCCACACCCATACCGAGGCCGGGCTCGCCGTCTCCGCGCTCAAATGCGGGCTGCTGCCGATCAACCAGGATGCGGTCCGGTTCTATAACCGGATCGGCTATCACGATTACGAAGGCGTTTCGCTGGAACTGGGCGAGCGCGAACGCCTGGTCGCCAGCCTCGGCGAACACCGTGCCCTGATCCTGCGCAATCACGGCCTGCTGACGGCCGGCCGGTCGATCGCCGAGGCCTTCGCGCTGATGTATCATCTGGAGAAAGGCTGCGTTGCGCAGCTCATGGCCAATGCCCGCAGCGCCGACGACGAACACATCGTCATGCCCTCGCCCGAACTCTGCGAACATTCGGCGCGGCAGGCGTGGAGCATCAACGACAAATCTGAAGAAGTGCGGTGGCCCGCGCTGGTCCGCTGGATGGACCGGGAGTCGCCGGGATTCCGGGTCTAGTCGCCGGTCACGCTGCGCCCGACAAAAAACCGGATATGCAATCGGGAAATTCGGCAGCAGGGGTGCTATATACAAGTTGTCAGGTTTCAATGGAGATGTCGCTGTCATGAAACGTTCAAAGTCCGTCAAACTTGTCGCCATGGGCACCGGGTTGCTGCTGGTCGCCGCCTGCGAGGAAGCCAAGGTCGATACGGCCCTGTTCGAATCCGTGAAGCAATGCACCGGTCTCGGATTCTCCGAGCAGGAATGCGCCGCCAATTACCAGCAGGCACAGCAGACGCACGTCGCCGCCGCGCCCAAATACACGTCGCAGGCCGATTGCGAAGCCGATTTCGGCGCCGAGAAATGTGAAATCGCGCCGCAACGCACCACCACGGGCGGCAGCGTCTTCATGCCGCTGATGGCGGGCTATCTGATGGGCAGCATGCTGTCAGGCGGCGGTCGCGGCCAGCCGCTCTATCGGGGCGCCGGCAGCACCAATTTCCGGACCGCCGACAACAAGGCCGTCGGCAACACGATCGGACGCACCCAGGTGGCGCAGAGCGCGACCAAAACCCCGGCGGCCAAGACCCGGACCACGTCACGCGGCGGGTTCGGTAAAAACGCCCGCAGCCCGATGCGGCGGTCGTTCGGTGGATAGACAACCGTCTCGGTACGTCTGATGGACCGCATACCCGTCGAGCCGCGCGTGGACTGGCGGGAAACCGCCGAGGCGCACGGCTTCCGCTTTCACACGATCGACGACGAGCGGTACTGGGACGAAAGCCTGTATTACCGGTTCACGCTGGACCAGATCGAAAACGATCTGGAAGACCCGACAGCCGAAATCGAACAGCTCTGCTTTCAGGTCGTCGAACGCGCGCTGTCGGACGAAAGCGTTCTGAAACGTCTCGGCATCCCGGAAGCTTTCTGGGACTACGTTGCCGACAGCTGGCGCAACCAGGAACGCAATCTCTACGGCCGGATGGATTTCGCCTATGACGGAACCGCGCCGGCGAAACTTTTCGAGTACAACGCCGACACGCCGACCTCACTATACGAATCCGGCGTCTTCCAGTGGGTGTGGCTGGAACAGGCGATCGAACGCGGGCTGATCCCGGAAGGCAGCGACCAGTTCAATTCGCTGCACGAAGCGCTGACGCAGGCCTGGGCCAATATGGGCATCGACGGCACGCTGCACCTGGCCTGCTGCAAGGACACCGAAGAAGACGAAGGCACGGTCGAATACATGGCCGACTGCGCCCGCCAGGGCGGGCTGGAAACCCGGCTGATCTATATCGAGGATATCGGCATCAATACCGACGGCCGGTTCACCGATCTGCAGGAAAATACCATCGACCACCTGTTCAAGCTGTACCCTTGGGAATGGCTGATGGCGGACGATTTCGGCCGGCACATTCCGAAAAGCGGCGTCCGCTTCGTCGAACCGGGCTGGAAGGCGATCCTGTCCAACAAAGGCCTGCTGCCGCTGCTGTGGGAGATGTTCGAAGGTCACCCCAATCTGCTGCCGGCATATTTCGACGGCGACCCCGCCGCCGCGGCGCTGGACGGCGACTTCGTGCGCAAGCCGCTGTTTTCGCGCGAAGGCGCCAATGTCGAATTTTTCCAGGACGGGGAACGCACGATCAGCGTCGAGGGCGATTACGGCGCCGAGGGACATATTGTACAGGCATTGCACCCCCTGCCCGACTTCGGCGGCAACTACCCGATGATCGGCTCCTGGCTGGTGGCGAGCCAGCCCTGCGGCATCTGCATCCGCGAAGACGCCTCGCTCGTGACGGGCGACAACGCCCGTTTCGTGCCGCATATCATTTCGGAATAGGCCGGCGCGTGGCGTCCAACCGTCTCTACGACCGTCTCTCCCGCGATCCGGCCCTGGGCGAACTGCGCGACGGCAATACGAGATTGTTCCTGATGCGCGCAGATGCGTTCATGGACGCTTTCAAACGTCTCGGAGAAGATGCCCGCTACACCATGTTCCAGGCCTTCGCGCAGTCGATCGCCGAACATTCCGGCCAGTCGGTCAAACACTACCGCCACGAGCTGGGTCCCGCGGCGCGGGAAATCTTTCTCAACGCCGCCGTCAACATGGCCGCCGACATGGGCTGGGGCGGCTGGAGTTTCGGGCCGCACACGCCGGGCGAAATGACCCTGGACGTGACCAACAGCCCCTTCGTCGAAGGTCACGGAGCGTCCGACACGCCGGTCTGCGCCCCCATCCTCGGCATGATCGAGGCCCTGGGCGGCATCATTTTTTCCGTCGATCCGGTAGTCGAAGAGATCGAATGCGCAGCGGTGACGGGTGGCGAGACGTGCCGCTTTGTGGCGCGGATTGCGTAGCGGAGACGGGTGCCGGATTCGCAAACGAGATATGCGTTTCTGAACATCCGCGCCACTGGTGCTCCAACGTAATCACGCTATAGATAGCGAATGTCAGATCATCTCCAGTCCCTTCTCAAATTCCGTTTTATCGTCCTCGCCGCGTCGCTGACGCTGATCTTCGTCGGGTCCGGCAGCCTGTTTCTCATCGCGGTGACGCTGAAGGACCTTGCCGCCGAATTCGGCTGGCCTCGAGAGGTTCCGTCACTCGCGTTTTCGCTGCAGTTCATCGGCGGCGGGCTGGGGGGCATTTTCATGGGCTATATGCTCGATAAGGTCGGGGCGGTCGTTCTTCCGGTGGTCGCCACCTTCGCGGTGATTTCCGGCTCGATCCTGACGACCATGGTCGATGCGCAGTGGCAGCTTTTCGTCGTTTATCTCCTCCTGTTCGGGTTTCTCGGCCAGGGCAGCCTTTACGCCCCGCTGATGGCGAATATTTCAAAATGGTACGATCGCCGCCGCGGCATGGCAGTCGGCATCGTCGCCAGCGGGCAGAGCCTCTCCGGTATCGTCTGGCCCCCGATCTTCGGATTCGCCGTTACCGAAGTCGGCTGGCGCAACGGTTTTATCGGGTTCGGCATCCTCGCCGGCTGCATCATGCTGCCCCTGTGTCTGGTCTTCATGCGCAAGCCGCCCGCGACAGAAACGCTTCTGCAGGCCGAAGCGCTGGACGGCACTGATTCCAAAGGCCGCGTCCGGCGGGGCGCGCGCAAAAGCGAAACAAGCCTCAGCTACACCCAGTTGCAGATGGTGCTGTGCGCCGCCATCGTCGGATGCTGCATCTCAATGGCGCTGCCGCTGGCGCATCTGGTGGCGTTCGCCACCGACACCGGTCTGCCCCTGACCGATGCGGTGACGGTGCTGTCGGTCACGCTGATGGCCGCGTTCGTCAGCCGCGTGCTGCTGGTCGGCCTGCTCTCCGACAGGTTCGGCGGGCTGATGGCGCTGTTCTGCTTCTCCGCCCTGCAGGCGGCAATGGTCGCGCTGCTGGCTTTCGCCGACAGCAGCTTCATCCTGTATGTCGTCGGTATCGGGTTCGGTCTCGGCTATGGGGGCATCTTCCCGGTCTATGCCGTCATCATCCGCGAATACATGCCGCCGCAGGAAGCTGGCCGGCGCACCGGGGTCGTATTCCTGTTCGGCGCCTGCGCGATGGGCCTCGGCAGCTGGATGGGCGGCGCGCTGTTCGATGCCACCGGCAGCTACACCACCCCGTTCCTGATCGGCGTCGCCGCGAACTGCGTGAACCTGGTCATCGTCGGCGCCCTGCTGACAAAGACCCGGCCGAGCGCACCCGAAGGGGCGGCGGCGGTTTAAGCCACCAACTGTCGTCCTCGGGCTTGACCCGGGGACCCATTGTCATGGACCCTCGGCTGAGGCCGTAAAGCGGACGAAGGTCCGGGGGTGACAAAGAGAAAGAGGTCGATATGGAAATTTCACTGAAAGGCCGCGCTGCGCTGATCACCGGCGGCAGCGAAGGGCTGGGCAAGGGCATGGCGATCCGGTTCGCGCAGTCCGGCGCGGATGTCGCCATCCTGGCGCGCCGTCCAGAAATCCTCGAGGCGGCGAAAGCCGAGGTCGACGCCGCGGGCAACGGCAAGGTCGTCGCGCTGCCCTGCGACCTTCTGGATCCGGCGGCGACCGTAAAGGCGTTCGCCGATGCGGAAGCGGCGCTCGGACAGATCGACATCCTGGTCAACAACGCCGGCACGTCCCGCGCCAAGCCGTTCGAAAGCGTTACCGACGAGGAATGGTACGAAGACCTCGAGCTGAAGCTGATGGCCGCCGTTCGGCTCTGCCGTGCCGCCCTGCCCGGCATGAAGGGCCGCAAGTGGGGCCGCATCATCAATGTCCTCAATATCGGCGCGAAAGCGCCGCGCGCCGGCGGCGCCCCGACCGTGGTATCCCGCGCCGCCGGCCTTGCCCTGACCAAGGTGCTGGCCAGCGACGGCGCGCCGCACAACGTGCTGGTCAATGCCCTGATGGTCGGTCTGATCAAATCGGGCCAATGGGAACGGGCGTTCCAGGAAGCGGACAACAGCGGCGATTACGAAGTCTTCGTGCAGAGCATGGCGGACGACCGCAACATCCCGCTCGGCCGCATCGGCGAAACCGAGGAATTTGCCAACATCGCCTGTTTCCTGGCGTCGGATCAGGCGGGCTACATCACCGGCACGTCGATCAACGTCGACGGCGGCGCCTCGCCGGTTGTGTGATCGACCCATTGCGTCGAAATGCGCCTAAGCGAATCCCCTCGCCCCTGCGGGGAGAGGGTTAGGGAGAGGGGGAGACAGGCTTATTTCACCCTCTCCCTAGCCCTCCCCCTCAAGGGGGAGGGAACGCTGATTCAGAACCCCATCTCGAAGCCTCATCCTGAGGAGCGCCGAAGGCGCGTCCCGAAGGACGAGGCGCTTCAGCAACCTAAAGAAGCGCCCCGAGCCCCGGTAGACCCGATCGGATTCCGCGCAAAGCGCATCGCGGCGGGCGATCACAGCATCGTCGTCGCCGCCCTGCGCCAGCATCAGGATATCGTGCAGTGCATTCGACAGGCGCACCGCACCGACGTTGGCGCAGCTGGCCTTCAGTTTGTGGGCGAACGTCTCGACGGCGGTCATATCCCGCGCATCCATCGCATCCAGAAGGCATGCCATCTCCGGCGGCGTTGTGTCGAGGAACAGACCGATCAGGTCGGCGAACACGTCGGAGGCGTCTTCCGCACCGAGTTGACGGATATTCGACAGCACGCCGGCGTCGAGAATACTGCCGTCGCCGCCCGGCTCCGCGGTGTCTGAACCCGGCTCCGCGATCAGCGCGTCGATCGTCGCGAACAGTTCCTCATGATCCGTCAGGCGCGCGGCATCGTTGTCCGCGTCACCAGTCAAATAACGCTCGTAGGAATCCGGCAGCACCTGGGTGACCAGGGTGACGATGGGTACCTCGGCCTTGTCGCCGGGCAGATCGCGGATGGCAACGGTGGTTTCCACCCCGTCCATGTTGCGCAAGCGCACGTCGATCAGCACCGCATCGTAATCCCGGCGCAGGATCGCCTGCACCGCCTTCGTACCGTCGGAGACGACGTCGACGCGATGCCCCGCCTGCTCCAGCGTCTCGACGACCGCCGCACGTTTTGCTTTCGCATCAGCCGCCACGAGAAGGTGCAGGCTGAAAGGCGCGGTTTTGCGATCCGGATCGGGCAAGGGGTGCCACCGTTGCAGTTACGAAACGGCGGCAAAATACGAAAAATTCGTTAAATTCGGCCTAATGGCGCCGAGCGGACACGCCCTGGATTCAGCCCAATACCGGCTCCAGCCGGTCCATCGCGGCCGAGACAGTCTGCGTGTCGGCGGCAAAGCAAAGCCGCATCCAGCCTTCGCCGTCTTCGCTGAATGCCAGCCCGGGGGCGAGGCCGACGCCGACATCGTCGATCAGTTGCTGCGCGAAGGCGACCGAATCCGACATCCCGTCGACCGCGAAAAAGGCATAGAACGCACCCTCGGGACGCGACAGCGTCACCCGCTTCATCGCGCCGAGGCGCTGGACCACGATGTCTCGGTTGCGCCGATAGCGTTCGAGAGTTTCGGCGATGAAATCCTCACCATCGCGGATGGCCGTGACGCCGGCGTACTGCACGAAGGTCGTCGGATTGGCGATGTTGTATTCGACCAGTTTCTCGAATCCTTCGCCGGCATCGGCGGGATGCGTGATCCAGCCCAGCCGCCAGCCGGTCATCGACCAGGATTTCGAAAACGAGTTGATGACAATGACGCGGTCTTCGGGGTCGGCGATATCGAGGAACGACGGCGCGCGGCCCAACGGCAGATCGGATTCGTAGGCGAGGCGGATATACACCTCGTCGCCGATCAGCCAGATGCCGCGTTTGCGGCATTCGTCCAGCACCGCCTGCTGTTCCGCCCGCGGCATCACCCATCCGGTCGGATTACCGGGCGAGTTGACGAAGATGGCCCGGGTGCGGTCGTCACAGGCGGCGAACAGCTCGTCGATATCCAGCTTCCAGCGCCCGTCGTCGCCCAGCTTCAGCGCCACCTGGCGCGGCTCGGCATCCATGATGCGGACGGTTTCCTTGCAGTTCGGCCACACGGGGCCGACCGCGACCATGTTGTCGCCGGCCGACATCAGGGCTTCGGAGATCATCATGATCGCGTTCATGCCAGAGCCGGTGACGGTGATCCGGTCGATGCCAATATCCCGGCCATGCAGCTTCGATGCATAGTCCGCGATGGTTTCGCGCAGTAGGGGCACGCCCCGGTTCTTGGCGTAGAAGACCTGATTGTCGTCGAGCGCCGCCGTGGCCGCGTCCTTGATGAACTGCGGCGTGGGTACGTCGGGTTCGCCGAACCAGAGCTTCAGCAGGCCTTCGCGGCCCATATTGGGCTCGGCGACATGGCGGATCAGCGATCCTGGCAGGTCTTCGAGGCTTCGGCGCAGTCCGTTGGGCGCCCGCAATTCGTCGGTCATCGGTTTCTTCCGGTCGATTTCCGGCTGTATAGCACGACAGACCGGCGCTGCACTTAGAATTGCGAGGCCACCGCTCTATAATGCAGCAAAACGACATACAGGGACTTTCTAACGATGACGATCCACGACTACGAAGGCGACGCGCAGCGCGTATACGACATCCTTAAAAACGGCGGGATCAGCGTGATTCCCAGCCATGTGGGGTACGTCATCGTCGCCTGCGATCCGGATGCGATCTGGCGCATCTTCAAGGCGAAGAAACGCAAGCCGGAGAAACTGAATGCGGTCTGCGGCTGTAAAGAAATGCACTTAGGCTTGCACGATCTACCCGACGACCGCCGGGCCATCGTGTCCGCCATCACGGAGGAATGGGATCTGCCGATGGGCACGGCCGCCAAGGTGCACATGGATCACCCCGCGCTCGCCAATCTGCCGGAAGACACCCTGAACCAGACCACCCACGACGGCACGCTGGCGATGCTGCTGAACGCAGGGCCGCTGATGGACAATATCGCCCGGCTGGCGTTCGCCGACAACAGGATGGCCATCGGCTCGTCTGCCAACGTGTCGCTGCAGGGTGTGAAGTTCCGGGCGTCGGAAATCGAGCCGGAGATCATCGACGCCGCCGATATCGTGATCGATTACGGGCTGATGCGCTGGAACCGCTACAATCATTCCTCGACGATGATCAATGTCAGTACCATGGAGGTCATCCGCTACGGATCCTGCTTCGACCTGATCGACGATCTGCTGCGTACCCATTTCGATATCGTGCTGCCGCCCAACCCGTACGAGGGGTCCTGATATGCGCGCACTGGTCTACGACGACTATTGCGACCTGTCGGGCATGCGGCTGGCCGAAATGCCGGACCCGGTACCGGGGCCGGACGACGTACTGGTGGAAGTGCATGCCGCCGGCATCAACCCGATCGACTGGAAGGTAAGGGCCGGCCATATGCGGGCCAGGTTCGAACTCGACTTTCCCGATGTCGCGGGACGCGATCTGTCGGGTGTCGTGGTCGGTGTCGGCGGGAACGTGAAGGATCTGAAGGAAGGCGACGCGGTGTTCGGTACCTGTCCGCCCAACCGCTGGGGCAGCCATGCGGAACTGATCGCCATCGATGCCGGCGTCCTTGGGGTCAAACCGCCGGAGATTTCGCATATCGAGGCCGCGTCCATCTCGCTGGTCGGACTGACCGCCCTGACCGCGCTTGAAAAAACCGCCACCATCGAAGAAGGCATGTCCGTCCTGATTCACGCGGGCGCCGGCGGCGTCGGGGCCTTCGCCATACAGTACTGCAAATCCCGCGGCGCGACCGTGTACGCCACTGCCAGCGCAGCCAATGCGGGATTTCTGAAACGCCTGGGCGCGGACCATGCAATCGATTACCGCAAGACGGATTTCAGGGATTCGGTACCGGACCTCGACATCGTCTACGACACCATGGGCGGCGAGACGCATCTGCACTCGCACGACGTGCTGAAACCCGGCGGCCTTCTGGTCTGCCTGAATGCGGCGCCGATCCCGGACGAAAAACCGCGCGACGACATCCGCGTCGAGATACCGCCGGTTCAGTACGACCGCGCCGGCGTGGAGCGGATCGCCGAACTGATCATGACACGTGCGGTGCAGCCCAGCGTCGGCACCGTGTTCTTCCTGTCGGATGCCATAGACGCCTACCGGCTCAGCGAAACCAATCACGCCCGCGGCAAAATCGTTCTCAGGATGAAGTAATCCTGTTTGCGTCCAATATATGAAAAGGAATATAATTCCTTCGGTTCACGGCAGAGGCGAACATCATGGAAGTAGCGGTACTGGGCGGCGGACACGGCTGTTACGCGGCGGCCGCCGATGCGTCCGAGGCCGGACATAACGTCCGTTTCTGGCGTCGTAACGCCGAGGCTTTCGGCGACGTCGCAGACCGCAAGGCGATGACGGTTTCGGACGCGAAGGGCCGCCGCGACGTGCCGCTGGGCATGGTCACCGACGATATCGCCGCGGCCATGGACGGCGCCGAGCTCATCCTGTCGCCGTTGCCCGGTACCGCCCAGCAGGGCCTGTGCGACACCATGGCGCCGCATCTGAAAGACGGCCAGGTCGTCTTTGTTCCCCCGGGGACGTTCGGCAGCTATCTGATGGCGAAGCAGGTACGCGACAGTGGGAATGCCGCCGACGTGTCGTTCGGCGACGCCGGGACCCTGCCCTGGCTGGTGCGCAAGCAGGGCGACGGCTCGACCCGCATCACGACGCGTACAGTGCGTCTGCCAGCGGGCATTTTTCCGGCCTGCAACTCCGACCATGCCTTCGCCGCCATCGAACAGGTGTTTCCGGAAACCGAACGCCGCCGCGACGCGCTGGACGCGGCGCTGCTGAATTACGGCCCGATCATTCATCCGCCGCTGATCCTGATGAACGCCGGTCCGCTTGCCCATTTCGACGCCTGGGACATTCACAACGAAGGCACCCAGGAAACCATCCGCAACGTGCACGACACGCTGGACGCGGAGCGTATCGCGATCCGCAAGGCGCTCGGTTACGCGGAACCGCATTTTCCGCTGGCCGATCACTACAGACGCGATCCGGACGGCGACACGATGTATTCGGTGACGTCCCATGACGAGCTGGTCGATTCCAGCGACTGGCGCGAGGACATCGACCTGTTCACCCACCGTTACATGATCGAGGACATCGCGCTGGGATTGGCATTCCTGGTCTCGGTCGGCGACTGGGCCGGCGTGCCCTGCCCCGTCGCCAGCGGCCTGCTGGCCATCGGCGGCGCGGCCGTGGGGCGGGATTACCGGGCAACGGGGCGCACCTGGGAGAATATCGGCCTCGCCTCCGGCAGCATGGAAGATATCCGCACTCTGCTCGACAACGGCCTGGATGGCTGAAAAACCTCTCATCGCGGCGGTCGGCGCGGGACGCATGGGCCGCGGCCTCGCGCATGTGTTCGCTTATGCCGGTCACGACATCCGGTTGCTGGATATCAAGGAACGCCCCGCCGACGACTTCGCCGCGCTGAAAGAGGAAGCACAGGCCGACATCCGGCGCTCCGTCGGCCTGATGGCGTCTCTTGGCCGTATCGATAAGACCGATATCGACGGGATCCTCGCCCGCGTGTCGGTGCTGCCGCTGGATCGGGCCGCCGAAGCGCTCGGCGAGGCCGAACTTGTCCTCGAAGGCGTCCCGGAAGTGCTGGACGCCAAGGAACGCGCGTTCGCCATCGCCTGCGCCCATGCCGCATCCGACGCCATCGTCGCCTCCACCACCTCCACCATCCTGGTCGATGAACTGGCATCGTTCGTCGACGGACCCGAACGGTTTCTCAATGCCCACTGGCTGAATCCGGCGTTCCTGATTCCGCTGGTCGAGCTGTCGGTCGGCGCAAAGACATCGCCCGCCGTCGTCGACCGCCTCAAGTCCCTGCTCGAAGCTGTCGGCAAGGTGCCGGTGGTGTTGAAAGCCAGTCCCGGTTTCGCCGTGCCGCGCGTGCAGTCGCTGGCCATGTCGGAAGCGGCGCGCGCGGTACAGGAAGGCGTCGCCTCCGCCGAAGAACTGGACAAGGCCTATCGCGTCGGCTTCGGCCTCCGCTTCGCCATCCTGGGATTGATCGAGTTCATCGACTGGGGTGGCAACGACATCCTGTACTACGCCGGTCATTACATGAAAGACGCGTTCGGCTCCGACCGGTTCGAGGTTCCGGAGACCGTGGAAAAATATATGAAGGAAGGCCGCAATGGCCTCCGCGAAGGGCGTGGCTTCTACGACTACGGCGACATCGACGTCGACGCCTATCAGCTAGAAACCCTGCGAAAGCTGATCGATCTGATTGATCACCTGGGCCTGATGGCGCCGCCGGGCGGCGTCGCCGATCCTGCCGACAGCCCGGCGGCGAAAGCCGGCAATCCGTTTCTGAAGTCGTAGTTTCCCGCCCGGTCCGGCTAGCCGGGATTCCTGACGACCAGAACCGAACAGTGGGCGTGACGCACGACCTTTCCGGCCACCGATCCGATGAGGTAATCGGCCAGCCCGGGCTCGTGCGAGGCAATGACGATAGTATCCGCACCGGAATTTTTCGCATGTTCCAGAATTTCAGTAGCGGGGTTACCCGACAGAACGATGCAGTCGGCCTTGTCTGCCAAACCGGCGGCGGCTGCCGCCGACTTGAGGTTCTCCAGCGCCGTTTCCGCCGCCTTCTTCGCGAAATCGGCAGGCAAATGCGCCGCGACCATGCCGGTAATTACTTCATTCACGTGCAGTAGCGTCAGTTTGCTCTGGTGCTTCTCCATAAGCTCCCTGGCCAGCGCGAGCGCGTCGGCACAGGTTTTCTCCGCGTCGATGTCAAGCGGTACGAGGATATTCGAAAACATGTCGTCCTCCTGAAATGATTGGAATCCGCAATCAGCCTATTGCGGATATCCCGTCCTCGCCTTGATTTGCATCAAACAGCGTCGCGCGGTGCCGCACGGATAAGCCGGACCGTGTGCTTTCGTTTGTGTCGCGCGGCGATATCCGGCAGAAAATCTCGGGTATCAAAGGGAGACGAAAATGAAGTGGAACACCTTTCTGTCTGAAACCATGCATCGGGTCAGCACCTTCCAGAAAGAAGCGCCCGAAACGTTCGAAGGATTCGGACTTATGGCGGAACGCGCCAAACGGGACGGAGCGCTGGGACGAAAGACCAAGGAATTCATCGCCCTCGGCATGGCCGTTTCAACACGGTGCGATAGCTGCATCGGCTTCCACGTCCGCGCACTGTCCGAACTCGGCACGACGCGCGAAGAAATGGTCGATGCTCTGACGATGATCACCTACATGGGCGGCGGTCCCGCGATGGCCTACAGCGCGCGCGCGCTCGAAGCATTCGACGAATTCACGGCCTGACCAGCCTGATCGGCCGCCCGGTCAGCCTTCGTCGCGTTCTTCGCGATAGAGATTCAGGGCGCGCAGCGTCGGCGCGTCGGACACCGAAAACAGGATCGCGTCGTCGTCCGCCGAGGCGTTTTCATGCGCATGCCAGCGCCAGCTGGGCAGCGAGACGACATCGCCCTCTTCCCAGTCGAACCGCTCGTCGCCGACGATAATCGTTCCGGCTCCCTGACCGCCGACATACACGCTGCTGGAGGTATGGCGGTGGCTCCGCGTCCGGCAGCCGGGGCGCAGACGCTGCAGGTGGCAGGACAGTGTCGGCATGATCGGCCCGCCATTGAGCGGATTCACGTATTCCACGATCAGGTCGTCGAACGGACTGGCGTTTTCTTCGGGCATGGCCGTCAGCGCGCCGACCGCGTCGTCCCATGCGTATTTCAGCACCGGCGTGGCGGCGCTGTCGCTCCGGTTCCAGCTCGGCATCACGCCCGGATTGCCGTAGGCGCGCAAGGATCCGTCGTCCGGCTTGTTATCGCGGAATTCGCCGTCTCCGTATCCTTCGAAAAAGCTGGCGTCGAGCATCTTCACCAGCGGAATGTCGAGCGCATCGAACCAGATCGCGGGGTCGCTCCCCAGATTGCCGTGACTGTGCCAGCCCCAGCTGGGTCCGAGCACAAGGTCGCCCCGATGCTGGGAATTGCGTTCTCCGGCGGTCATCGCATACGACCCTTCGCCTTCGATCATGAACCGCAGGGCCGACGGCGTGTGGCGATGAATATTGGTTTCCTCTCCGGGGAGAACGAGCTGCATGTCGGTAAAGATGGTGGGCGTCGTCGCGGGCCGGCCGTCGAGGCCGGGGTTCGCCATGACCAGTATTCGGCGCTCGGCATCCTCGGGCGGCACCAGCCTGCCGGCCAGAAACAGCTGTTCGCGAACCTGCCGGTAAGACCAGTGACAGGGTTTCGCCGGGCTGGACGGCTCGACGGGCACTTCTTCCGCAAGCACATTCCAGCCGGCCAGCAGATTGTACTGACCGAAGCCGGCGATCATCTCGTCGATCGAGTCCGTCTGCAGTGTAGCCTCACGCGTATTCATCGATGTTTTCCCGCTGATCTCAGAGCCTTCGGATATTCCACTTCATTTAGGCCCGGGGAACAAGAGACGCCCGCGGTAACGCCCCTTCCCCGATGCCGCCGTTCGTGTTTAGAATGTTTCCATGCCAGACGATGCCAGACAGCCGCAACAGACTCGCGAGCCCGCCGTCCGGGGACAGCCGGCCGTTGACCCGGCCGTCTGGACGGGCGCGGACATGACTGTGCGTGACGACTGGGTCTATACGCTGACGGCGGACGACCTCGCCGCGCTGAGGGAAACCGCCGCAGCTATCCGCCGCCGGATCGGCGACGACCCGAACGGACTTCTCGATATCGATACCGCGGCGGCCGATCTGGGCGAATTTGCGGCGCCCATGTCGGAAATCGTACACCAGTTGCGGGACGGTCGCGGATTCCAGCTGATCCGCGGGATGCCGGTCGCCGAGTGGGACCGTCTCGATCTCGCCATCGCCTACTGGGTGATCGGGGGACAGATCGGCGAACCGCTCTCGAACAACCCGGAAGGCGACATGATCGGTCATGTCACGGACCTCGGGAAGGATTACGAAAACCCCAATCATCGCGGCTATCAGACCAGCGCCCATATGCTGTTTCATACCGATCAGTGCGACGTTGTCAGCCTGCTGTGCCTGCAGACAGCGAAATCGGGTGGCCGGTCCAAAATCGTCAGCGCGCCTGCCGTCCACAACGAGATGATCGCGCGGCGCCCCGATCTGGTGGAAGAACTGACCGCCGACATGTACTGGACCAAGCACGGCGAAACCATGCCGGGCGAGTATCCCTGGTACCGGATGGCGGTGGTCAACTATCACGAAGGCTATCTCACCGTCGCCGGCGGCTACAAGCATATCGAAAAGGGACATGCGCTGCCGGGCAACCCGCCGCTGACCGCCGCGCAGAAAGAAGCCTTCGCGCTGCTCGCCGAACTGAACGAGGAACTGCACCTGTCCATGTCGTTCGAGGTCGGCGATATCCAGCTGCTCAACAGCCACGTGACAATGCATTCCCGCACGTCGTATGAAGACTGGCCTGAGCCGGAGAAAAGGCGGCGGCTTTGGCGTTTGTGGCTGAGAAACCCCGATATCCGCCCCCGCCCGGAAGCTTTCGAGCACCGCACGCGGGGAATTATCGCGCCGGACGCGCATCCGCGCATCGTACTCTGACAAGAAACCGTCAAATTAAACCGTTTGCGTTCAATCGGCCAATAACGCTAAGCTTAATTCGATTGATACCTGACCAGGCGTACTTGTCGACGTTACCGACGCCTGACACAGCGACTCCCGGACAGTACGATCGTGTTAGCGTAATCCGCATGAATTCGCGGAGAACGTCCAGACGACTATGAAGGAATTGCTATGCCGACAGGTACCGTTAAGTGGTTTAATCCGACAAAAGGCTTCGGCTTCATTGAACCCGATGAAGGCGGAAAAGACGCATTCGTACACATTTCTGCCGTTGAGCGCGCCGGTCTTCCGGGGCTTCGCGAGGGCCAGAAGGTGGAATTCGAACTCGTACCGAGCCGCGATGGCCGGAACGCCGCCGACAATCTCGTCGCACTCGACTAAACCTCCGGTTTTCAGGGACGCATAAAGGCGACCAACCCGCCCGGTCGCCTGTCCCGGTGCTGCCTACGTGCCGCGAAGCGCCGAAGTCGCGGCTTCGTCGAGCATGCCCGTCTCCGGGTCGACGACGACCCTGTGATGCGCGCGCGCATAGGCGGCTGATATTTTCGTATTCCAGACATCGCGCGCGACCCGCTGGGGATCGCGTTTCAGCGGATCGCCGAACCCGCCACCACCCGGCTGCACGTGCCGCACCAGATCGCCCTGTTCCATCTTGCGGTTGATCTTGCTGGGCAGGGAAACACGGTCGCCGTCCCGGGTCGTGAGTTCATTGACGGCCGGCCCCGCTTTTTCGCCGCCCGCCAGGCCATAGGGCTGAATTTTCATCCGGTCGGCGCGGAGCTGCAGCCCGGCTTCGTCGGCCAGCAGACGGTAGGATCGCGCGATGCCGAGCCCGCCGCGATATTCGCCGGCGCCGCAGCTGTCGGGCACAAGGGCATATTCCTCCACCCGCACGGGATGCTGGGATTCCATCGTTTCGACCGGCGTATTCGACAGGTTCTGCGACGGGTTGGTGATCGCCTCGATGCCGTCCTTGTCGGGCCGGCCGCCCCAGGCGCCGCAGATCATGTCGACGATGATAAAGGGCGATCCGTCGTCCCGGTAGCCGCCCAGGCACACCACCGTATTGCCGCCCTCGCCCGCCGCCGGCACGCGGTCGGGCACAATCTGCGCCAGCGCGCCGAACATCGCATCGACGATGCGGTACCCGGTCAACGCCCGCGCCGCGCAGGCCGCCGGCAGTTTCGGGTTCACGATCGACGCATCCGGCGCCCTCACCTCGATCGCGCGAAACACGCCCGCATTGTTCGGAATATCGCCTTTCAGCACGCAGCGCACCGACAGATAGGTACAGGAGTTCGTATACGACTTGGTCGAATTCAGCGCGGCCGGCACCTGCGGCGCCGTGCCTTCGTAATCCACGGTCACGCTGTCGCCATGCACCGTGATCGCGATCGCGATCGGCAGCGGTGTGTCGGTAAATCCGTCATCGTCGATGTAATCGGTAAATTTATAGGTACCGTCCGGCCATTGCCGGATTTCCTCGCGCGTCATGCGTTCGGCGTAATCGAGCAGTTCGGTGAAATAGGCCTGCGCCGTCTCGGCGCCGTAACGGTCGAAAAGCTTGCCCATTTCGCGCGCGCCGGTGCGGCAGGCGGCGAACTGCGCCTTCAGGTCGCCGATCACCCGGTCCGGCAAACGCACGTTGAGATCGATCAGCTTGACCAGCGTGTCGTTGATCTCGCCACGTTCGAACAGCTTCAGCGCCGGGATGCGCAATCCTTCCTGGAAAATCTCGGTTGAATCGCTCGCATTCGACCCCGCGACCCGGCCGCCGACATCCGTGTGATGGCAAATGACGACCGTGAACCCCCGCATATCCGCCCCATGGAAGATCGGCATGAACATGAAGATGTCCGGAAGATGCATACCACCCTGATAGGGATCGTTCAGAATCACCGCGTCGCCGGGGAAAAGGTCGTCACCGTAATGTTCCAGCACGACGCCCATGGCTTCCGGGACGGCGCCCAGATGCAGCGCGACCGTTTTTGCCTGCGCGATCATGTTTCCGGACATGTCGCAGATGGCGGCCGAGAAATCCATGACGTCCTTGACGATTTCCGACCGCGCCGTCCGCATCACGTCGTAGGCCATTTCGTCGACGATGGAATCCAGGCCGTTCTTGATGACCGCGAAAGTGATGGGGTCGATTTTTGCGTTCATGGTCATTGCTCCATCGCGCTGGCGGGCACGTCGATCACGATGCTGCCGCATCCGTCCGACACCGCGGTAGCGTCAGGCGGCAGCACGATCGTGGTGTCGTAGGATTCGAGGATCGCCGGCCCCGCAATCGCACCCTGGGCGATCACTGTCCGCGCCCGCGTCGGCGTCGGCACGTAATCGCCGGACACCGCGAACCAGGCCGGGCGTTCGCCGTCGGCGATATCGAGCGCCGCCACCTGGGAATCGATCCCCCGGAAACTGAGCCGGTTGTCCCGCACGCCCCGCGCGGCAAGGCGCATATTGACTAGTTCCACCGCCTCGTCATTGGTGTAGCCGTAGGTATCCTGATACGCGGCGTGGAACGCCTCCTCCAGCGCATCGAATCCCCTGCTCAGAATGTCGTCCGGATCCATCGAGCACGGTCAACTCCGACGACTGGCCGAGATAGCGGATATCGGCGCCGAACGACAACCGGATGCGATCGTCGGAAAAGCCGTCCGTGCGCAGCCGGTCGATGCCGTCTTCGCGAAGCTGCGTCGCGGCGTCGGAGAACTCCGACGTGTCGAGCCGCGACAGCGGCCGCAGCAGGTTTCGCACGAAGTTGTGTTCCACATCGGAGGCCAGCATGCCGACGGAACAGAACACCCCCGACATCGCCGGCACGATCACCTTGCCGATCCCCAGCAATCCGGCGACTTCGACGGCGTGCACCGGCCCCGATCCGCCGAACGCCATCAGCGCCATGTCGCGCGGATCGCGTCCCCGTTCGACCGTGACCGAGCGAATGGCCCTGGCCATGGCCACGTTCGCGATCTTGCGGATTCCGGCCGCAGCCTGCACCACGTCAAGGCCGAGCGGCGTGCCGATATGATCCATGATCGCTTTTGCGGACAGTCCCGGATCGATTTCGAGGCTGCCGCCCGCGAGGCCGGCGGGGTTGAGATATCCGAGCACGACATTGGCGTCGGTCACCGTCGGCCGGTCGTTGCCGCGCCCGTAACAGGCCGGCCCCGGGTCGGCGCCCGCCGATACCGGCCCGACCTGCAGCAATCCGCCGTCGTCGATCCAGGCGATGGAGCCTCCGCCGGCGCCGACCTCGGCGATATCGATGGCCGGGACTTTCAGCATATACCCGCCACCCTTGATGAAGCGGCTCGGCGTCGAGATGCCGTCGCGGAACTCGTATTCCGACGTCAGCATCGGCTCGCCGTTCTCGATGATCGACGCCTTGGCGGTCGTACCGCCCATGTCGAACGCGATCGCGTCCGCATGTCCGTTCGCCTGGCCGAGCCGCGCCGCCCCCATCACGCCGCCGGCAGGCCCGGACCCGACCGCAAAGACGGGAATGTCGCTGGCCGTTTCCACCCGCATCATGCCGCCCGACGACGCCACCACCAGAAGCGGCGCGGTCATCCCGGCAGCGGACAGGTTCCGCGTAAGGTTGGCGAGATAGCGGCGCATCTCTGACAGCAGATAGGCATTCACCACCGTGGTCGACGTGCGCTCGTATTCCTTCATTTCCGGCAGGACGTCGCAGGACGCAGTCACCAGCAGGTCGGGAAAATGTTCTTCCAGAATCTCGACCGTGCGCCGTTCGTGCGCCGGATTGATGCAGGAATTGATGTAGCAGATGGCAACGGATTCGATGCCCTCGTCGACCAGTTTTCGGGCGGCGGCAATCACGTCGTCTTCCGGCAGGTCCGAAACCGGCCGGCCGTCGGCGCCCATCCGTTCGCCCACCTCGAGCCGGTGGCGCCGGGGTACCAGCGGTTCGGGCTTTTCCCACGACAGATCGAACATCGTCGGCGTCCGGATGCGCCCGATTTCGAGGACGTCGCGGAAGCCCCGCGTCGTGATCAGCCCGGTGCGGGCGCCGGATTTCTGCAGGATCGTGTTTGAGCCGACGGTGGTGCCGTGGACGACTTCGCGCACGTCGGCGAACGATGCGCCGACATCGTTGAGCAATCCGGCCAGCCCATCGACCACCGCCTGCCCCGGATCGTCCGGCGTCGAAGCGACCTTGCGCACATGCAGCGCACCGTCGGCAAGCTGAGCCACGATATCGGTAAACGTTCCCCCGATGTCGCATCCGATATGTATCGTGGTATCCGTCATGGGCTCACTTTACGACCAGAGGAACGTTTATCCGACGCGTAATCGTCCGGCCGTTGACGAAGCGCTGAAGGACGGCCTCGCCAACCCAGCCGCCGGCCTGCCAGCCGGCCGGGGGCAGTTTGCGCCCGCTGATTTCCATGCGCCAGGCCTGCGCCCGGTCGAGCCGGATTTCCCGCGCCACGATCGCGGTACCGCCCGGATCGAGAATGCGCATCTTGAGCACGTCGCCGCGCTGCACCCCGAACATGGCGGCCCACAGGACCAGCGCCGATGCGTGGCGCGGCATGCTGACGGGGCTGCGGGCGGACGAGCGGATGCGTTCCCGGCTCGGCGTATGATCGGTGAAACCGGCGGCATAGAGCGCGAAGCCTGGATATCCGACCTTGGAATCCTTGTGCCAGATCGGCCGTTTGGGTCCGTCGCAACCCGTCGCGACGGCGGCACCGGTGAAAGGATCGATGGTCTTGCCGTCGACGCGAAAGGCGATATGGACATGCGGAAACTGCGTCTTGCCGGACATGCCGACCAGCCCCAGCTTGTCGCCCCGCTTTACCCGGTCGCCCAGCTTAACGCTGATCGATCCTTTTCGCATATGGCAGTACTGGCTTTCCCAGCCGCCGCTGTGCTGGACGATCACGCCGTTGCCGCACTCCTTCCGCCCGACCAGTTTCCGCGCTTCGGGTGTGAGCTTGAAGAACTCGTCCGCCCCGTCGCGGGCCGCCGTCACCAGCCCGGGACCGGCGGCGATGACCTCGGCTCCGCTACCGTCTGTCGCCCGGAAATCCCCCGGACCGCGAAGTCGGTGCCCTTGTGGCCGTTATAGGTCCGGAAGCCGCAGCGATGGTCGAGCGCTTTTTCATCTGGCGCTGCATCCGGCAGATTGATGAGCCAGCAATCCCGGTCAAGGGTGCATTTCAGCGGCATGGAGAACCCGCCGTCCGGCGCGACCTGCGCGTTGACGGCGAAGGCAAACGACGCGGACAAAGTCAACGCGACGGCGGTGAGCACTCCCTGTGGAATTCGATTGCGCACGAGCTGGATGTTTCCCGCTGCTATTCCGCGGCCTGGGCGGACGCAGTATCCGCCGCCATCCATTTTTCGATCAGCCGCCGGGTCTGAACCACGCCGGCGTCGGCCGTGTTGTTCAGCATCTGCCTGTGCGGCGCGCGTTCCATATTCACCTGCTGACCGGCCAGAAAACCGGCGTCCTCGTCGAAGGTAAGCGTGATCGACGCCTCGATATCGCGATCCAGTTGTTCATCGTCGAGTTGCGTATCCCGGACGAAGGCCCAGATTTGGTCCACGGTGCGCTCGTCGACCGGCAAAAGCATGCTGACGATGCGCGTATCGATGCCGGTATAGCCGTCCTCGCCGTCTTCCTTGCGACTGCCGCCGGCAGGGACGCCGCCCGCGTCTATAATCACAACGGAGGGCGGCTCCAGCCAGATCTTCTGCCAGCGATCGATCCGGCCCTCGAAGCCGCCGACCCGCTTGTAGAAATTGGACGGTGTCGTGTTTTTCATGTCCCGCACCACATACACCCGGTCGTTTTCGACCTCTGTCGTGATCGGCGTGCTGGCAACGTCCTCGGTGCCGATGGTGGACTGGTGCACGAAGGTGGTGTGGGTGAGGTCGAGAAGATTGTCGACCAGCAGAACCCAGTTGCAGTCGTAGCGCGTGGTGCCCGTCACCGGCTTCCAGCCGGGAGAATCCAGCCAGTGCACGTCGGGGATCAGGGCCTCGTCTGCGTTCTCGGCCGCCCCCATCCAGGCCCAGATCAGGCTGTATTTCTCCACCACCGGATAGGTACGGATTTTCGCCCGGCCGGGAACGTTCTTCTGCCCGGGTATGGAGACGCAGGCCCCGGCACGATCGAATTGCATCCCGTGATAGCCGCACATGATATTCTCGCCGTCGACGCAGCCAAGCGACATGGGCGCGAACCGGTGGGGACAGCAATCCTCCACCGCCGCGGCGACGCCGGACGCGGTGCGATATACGGCCAGCCCCTCTCCGAGAACGCGTTTCGCCAGCGGCCTGTCTTCCAGCTCGTGGGACCAGCACACCGCGTACCAGGCGTTATAAATAAAATCCGTCATACGATCTTATCCCGCATCCCCGGACTGTATTCCATATGAACCGGGAATCAAATCTGCCGCTCGACCCCTTCCCAGAAGGGATCGCGCAGCCGCCGTTTGGCGATTTTTCCGGGCCCGGTCGTCGGCAGCGGCCCGTCCTCGAAAGACACGGATTTCGGGATCTTGTAGCCGCCGATCTTGCCGCGGCAGAACTCGATGACCTCGTCTTCGGATATATCCGCCGCCCCGCCGCGCTTGACGACGACAGCGTGCACCTGCTCGCCCCATACGTCGTGGGGGATGCCGATGACCGCGACTTCCAGCACCGAGGGATGGGTGGAAATGACGTTTTCGACCTCGACCGAATAGATGTTTTCGGCGCCGGAGATGATCATGTCCTTCTTGCGGTCGACAAGATAGAGATGCCCCGTTTCGTCGACATAGCCCATGTCGCCGGTGTGGTACCAGCCGCCGCGCAGCGCCGCGGCCGTGATCTCCGGCTTGCGCCAGTATTCCTTCATGATCTTCGGCCCGCCGAACACCACCTCGCCGATCTCGCCGGTCGCCACCTGATTGTCGTCGGCGTCGACCACCATCATGTCGATCAGCGGCGACGGCACCCCGCAGGAGGCCGCACGGTAATGGCCGTTTTCGTCCAGCGTCAGATCGTGATCCTGCGGCTGCAGACAACACGCGATACCCGCCGTCTCCGTGATGCCGTAGGCATGCAGCAGCATGCTGCCGGGGAAGAATTCCTCCGCCTTCTGCAACACGCCGAGCGGCGTCGGCGATCCGCCGTACATGATCTGCGTCAGACTGGACAGATCGTATTTGGAAAGATCGGCGTGGTTGGCGATCAGCGCGATCAGGGTGGCCGGCAGCGACGTGATCGTCACGCGTTCCTTCTCGATCAGCTCCAGAACCCTGTCGGGCTGGAAATGAACCGATACCTGGCAGCCGCCGACCAGCGGCACCGCCCAGAACGCGAGCGAATCGGCCAGATGGAACATCGGCGCCGAATGCAGCCAGACCGAGCCCAGCCGGTAGTCCATCGTCGTCGCGCAGTCGACGCCGCACCAGTAGATATTCTCGTTGGTCAGGCAGACGCCCTTGGGATCCCCCGTCGTGCCGGACGTATAGTAGATTTGGATGATGTCGTCCATTTCCGCGGCCACGGGCGTGAAGGCGTCAGACGCGTTGGCCAGCAGCGTTTCGTAATCGCGCACCCCCTCCGGCGGGTCGGAAAGCGCGAGGCCGACGGAAATCTCAAGCGACGGCGCCTTCTGCTTCACCTCTTCGTAGAGGCCGATAAACGGCTCGGACAGCATCACCGCCCGGGCATCGGAATCGTTGAAGATGTATTCCAGTTCCGGCGCCGCCAGCCGCGAATTGAGCGGCAGGAACGTCAGCCCCGCCAGCGCGCAGGCGTAGTAGGCCTCCGCATAGCGCTGGGAATTCCAGTCGAGGATCGCGACGCGGTCGCCCTTCTCGAGCCCCAGCCCCGTCAGCGCGTTGGCCAGCCGGTTCACCCGCGCCCCGAGCTGCCGGTAAGTCAGGCGCGACTCGCCGTCGACGAAGGCCGGGCGGTCGGGAAAAAAACTGACGGCGCGGTCCAGAATGCGATGTGCGGGATACATGTCCCATCCTCCCTGTTCGTTGCCCGGATGGTGCGTCGGCAGGCAACGGAAATCAAGCTGGCGCCGACGACCTGCGCCCCGACTTGCCCGCCGGCAAACCGCCTCCTACCATCGCGGCAATATCAACCGGGAGGACGAGATGGACTATACGGAAATAAAATTCGACGTGCGCGATGACGGCATCGCGACGATGACGCTGAACCGGCCGGACAAGCTGAACAGCTTCACCCGCA
Source organism: Alphaproteobacteria bacterium (assembly GCA_038146925.1). GTDB lineage: Bacteria > Pseudomonadota > Alphaproteobacteria > MPNO01 > UBA830 > UBA830. The sequence goes on along the minus strand of JAYQSP010000011.1, from coordinate 999,637 downwards.
AGATGTTCGACGAATGGAAGGACGTGGTCGCGCGCTGCGTGTTCGAAGACAATATCCGCGTCCTGGTCGTCACCGGCGAGGGCCGCGCGTTCTCGTCCGGCGTGGACCTGGCCGCGCTCGGCAGCGACAAGCTCAAACAGCCGGCCTTCCGGTTCTATTACCGCCAGGCGCACCAGGCTTTCGACGATATGGAAACGGCCGAGATTCCGATCATCGCGGCGGTAAACGGGCTGTGCTACGGCGGCGGCGTGGAGCTCGCGCTCAGCTGCGACATCGTGCTGTCGTCCGACATGGCAACTTACTGTCTGGTCGAAAACCAGTTGGGCGCGATCCCCGCATCCGGCGCCTGCAACCGGATGATCCACCATGTCGGTCTGTCCAAGACCAAGGAACTGATCATCACCGCCGATCCCATCAACGCGCCGGAAGCGCGCCGCATTGGCCTGGTCTCCCAGGTGTACAAGCACGACGAATTCATGGACCGGGTCTACGCCTATGCCGAACGCCTGCTGAAGAACTCCCCCTTCGCGATGGGCATGGCGAAACACGTGGTCAATATGTGCGTCAACGCGGACATGCATACGGGGCGCGATATAGAACGCCTCGCCCAGTCGGCGCTGTGCATGTCGGAAGATCACAAGGAAGGCATGGCGGCGTTCTTCGAAAAACGCGATCCGGTTTTCAAGGGGGAGTAGCGGGTAAACGTGGCCGCGCCTCATCCCCTCCCCCCTCAAGGGGGAGGGGACTCAGGTATCGCCATCAATCCGAAAAAGGCACGTCTTCTCCGTCCGGCACCGGCACCCGGAACACGTTCAGGGTGAAGGATATGAACGTGTAGTAGCCGCAGATGCCGATCAGTTCGACCATCAGCTCGTCGCCCAGCGCATCCACGCCGCGGGCATAGGCATCGTCGGAGAGTTTCCCGGACGTCACGATCTCCCGTGCCAGATCGTAGACCAGTTGTTCCCGGTCGGTAAGTGGCGCCGGCGTCTCGCCGTTCCGCAGCTTTTCGATCGCCCCGGCGTCGACGCCCTCCTCGACCGCCAGCGGCGCATGGGCGAACCATTCGTAATTTGCCTGCCAGTGCCGGCCGACAGTGCAGATCGCGAGTTCGCGGAGATTGCCCGGCATCTTGGAGCCGTAGCGCAGGAACGCGCCGAACTGCTGCGCCGGATCGGCAAGACCGGGCGCATGCAGCCAGGGTCCGAACGGCCCGCGGATGGAGCCGCGCGTGCCGGCGATCGAGTCCGCGATCCGCTTCTGTTCGTCGGAATAGGTGGAAGGGTCCGGGGGATTGAGACGCTGCATTTTTTTGGCTCCGTTAGACTATGCGGGCGCACACTACCGGAGCGGTAATAGAAAGGAAAAGCCCGCAAACAAAAGGGGCGGTCTGGCCTTGGAGGGGAATTGGCCGAACCGCCCTTAGTTTGGGGGACGGAGAACCTGACAACGCCGTCCCGCTCTGGTGCCTGGTTACCTAATCGGCAGCGCCAGCCCGAAAATCCGTTTATGCATCAGGCAGCATCCCTTCCTGAAAATGCGGCGCGCAGACGGTCCTGCTGCGACTTCACTGCGTTGTCGTCTTTCGAGGCGGCCGGCGCAGCGGCCTGTTCCCGACGCCGGGCATTTACAATCGCCCGCTGGAACAGAACCGCCTTGCGCGCCTTTGGAAACGATTTCATCGCTTCCTCCTCATCCGTCACGAACAGCGGAACCAGGTCCGCGGCGAGAGCTTCGCCGTCAGACCGGTCCGCGAATCTGTGTACTGCAGCACCTGCAGAGAATTTTTCGACTGCAGCCGGTAGGTGTATGTCTTTTCGTCGACATGGACCCGAAGCAGCCCGCCGTCGATCTGGATGCGTACGGGGTTGCGATATTCCTGGCGCCCGTCGCGGACGACCTGATGCATCTGGTTACCGTTCATCACATAGGTGAAATCGCTGCCGTTGCGGCATTCCCTGTTCACGCTCCAGCCGCCGACCACATCCGCGGGCCGGAGCGCCGCGGCGGCGGTGCCGCTTACTGCGGTGGTGACGGTCAGTGCCACGATCGCGAGAGCTCGTCGCATTTTCGCTCCTTCCTGGATTCTGTCCTTCGGTCTTTTTCGAAGGCCAGTCGTCTTCATGACGATCCGATCTACATCCGCGCTACAGTGCGCATGAATGAATAATGCAATATAGGCTTTAACATGTTTTTTAATTTTTATCGTGTTTCCGTTTTAATTGAATAAAACTATTTTATAATCTGTATTAAAGTTGATTTTTATTACTATTTATTTTTATTATTATTTATCGGAAACTTTCATAAAATTTTAGACGAAATTTCCCGGCACGCGCTTATTGAATTCACACCTCGGCACCATATATTAGAATAACTATAATATTTTTCTCAAACTGTTGATAATATGATGGATTAATTCCGTGTGACGATCCACCAAAACACCAAGGAGAACTGAAGATGATCGGTCGCAAGATACCCAATGTAACTTTCAAAACCCGTGTCAGGGACGAAACGATCGAAGGCCCGAACCCTTTTCGATGGGAAGACAAATCCACGGAGGATTATTTCGCCGGAAAAAAAGTGGTGCTTTTTTCGCTTCCGGGGGCGTTCACGCCGACCTGTTCGACGTATCAGTTGCCCGATTTCGAAAAACTTTTTGACGAATTCAGGTCCGAGGGCATAGACGAAATCGCCTGCATCGCGGTCAACGATGCCTTCGTGATGAACGCCTGGGGCAAGGCGCAGGACATCGACAACATTACCCTGATCCCGGACGGTTCCGGCGAATTCACGCGGAAAATGGGCATGCTGGTGTGCAAGGACAATCTCGGATTCGGGATGCGGTCCTGGCGGTATGCCGCGATTGTCGATGACGGCGTCGTCACGGACTGGTTCGAAGAGCCGGGCTTCGAGGACAATTGCGGCGAAGATCCCTACGGCGAATCCTCGCCCCAGAACATCCTGGAGAAACTGAAGGCGGGAGCCGTAGAGCAACGCAACGCCGCCTGACGCCCCCTCCACCACTCCGGCTAAACACCCCCCGGCATCGCCGCCGGGGGGCTTTTCTATGCGGGCCGCGTGACTTCCCAAACCTCGTTGATCTTCGTCCCGGCGCAGGCGAACGTTGCCGCCACCGGGCAGCGCCAGCGCAGCTGTTCTTTCAGGTCTTCGAGCTGCTCGTCGGTGGCATCCGTCTCCAGCGTGATGGTCAGATCGATTTCGGGAAACGGCGGGTCGACCCTGGCCTCGCCGGTATAGCAGCGGGTATCGAATTTTCCGGTCGCGGCGATGTCGCTGTCGCGGAACGTGATCCCGAGCTCGCTCGCGATCTGATTGGCCACGACATGCGTGCAGCTCGCCAGCGCCGCCATCAGGGCCTGCAGCGGCAGCATGCCTTCGTCATTGCCGTGCCGCGACGCGGGTTCGTCGATGATCATTGTGTGGTTGCCGGCCGTGATGTCCGACCGGGTCGGGTTCGGGCAGGTCGCCGTCACCGGTATCTTCACGAACTGGGGCATTTTTACTTTTGCCATGTCTCATTTCCTGACGAAGGTTTCTGAATCGGCACCAGTTACCGATAGTCCCAAATGTAGTATCGATGCACCGGCTATTGGATGACATTTCAATGATCAATACTACCTCCCCGCTCCTGCTCGTCGGATCGATCCCGCTGGACGATACGACGGCCGTCCTCGACGCCGTCGCCGATACCATCGGCCCGCGCCTCGCCAGCGTGCCCGACGGCGAGACCGGCGTGCGGTCGAACTGGATCGGCTGGCAGCATTCGGTGTTTGCCGAACAGCCGGCGCTCGAACAGGGGGCGGAGAAGGAACGCGCCTATCAGCTCAACCCGCCCTACCTGTTTGCAGCCGGGAAATCGGCGGCGGATATCGACTTCGGCGATCTCGGTTTCGCGCGCGAGGCGATAAAGTCGTTCGATGCGTTTTCCGCCCGCCGCGACGCGGGCCGGTTCGCCCCGGACGCACGGTTCCAGGTCTGCCTGCCGACGCCCTTCGCGCCCGTCTTCTCCTTCTGCGCCTACGACATACAGGGCGATATCTATCCGCTCTACGAAGCGGCGATGCTGCGGGAGGTCGAGGCCCTGCGCGCCGCGATCCCCGATGGCGATTTGTGCATCCAGTGGGATGTGGCCACCGAAATGTCCATTTTCGAGCAACTCCACCCGGTGCCGTTCCTCGGCCACGACCCGGCGCCCTGGCTGATCGAAACGCTGGTCCGGCTGGGCGATGCGGTGCCGGCCGGCATCACGCTGGGCTATCACCTGTGCTACGGCTCGATGGGCAACAAACACTGGAAGGAGCCGGAAGATCTGCGCATCTGCATCGCGACCGCCAACGCGGTTGCGAAAGGCGTGGGCCGGGCCGTCGATTTCTTTCACATGCCGGTGCCTGTCGACCGGGACGACGATGCCTATTTCGCGCCTCTCGCCGGTCTCGACATGGCAAACGGCACGCTGGTCTATCTCGGCCTGATCCATGGCGAAGACGGCACCGACGGCGCGGCGCGGCGGATAGAGGCCGCGCGGCGGTACCTGCCGGCATTCGGCCTGTCGACCGAGTGCGGCTGGGGGCGGATGGACGCGGCAGAGGTCCTGCCGTTGCTGGCGCTGCACGCGGAATTATAGATTCGATTGTCACTGTCGGTCTTAAGCCGCCGTCGTTCGGTTCAAAACCGAACCGTTATGTAATTCCGTCAATTTACCTCCCCGGGCCCGGGCCCGGACCCGGGAACCGGGAATGACTTAGAAGGCTGGACACCCGGGTCAGAGCCCGGGGAAATAACGAGAGCGGGGCGTCGATAACGTAAGCCCGGGGTGACACAGTGTTGTGTGGTACGGACCCAGATTCCGGCTTTCACCGGAACGACGGTCATCATTTTGAGGTCATCCCAGGTTCATCGTCATCCCGGCGAAAGCCGGGATCTCCAAACGACAAACGACATTTTTTCGCCCCATAAGTTCGCTATTTGTTCTTTTTGTGATACGCTGTCAAAAACACGCGGACATCATCCGTACGTACGCAACGTAACCACAAAGGAGACTTGCCCGGCAGGTGCTGTCAGACCGCTAGCAATTTGTACCCAGACGAGGGCCAGACCCTATTCCGCTTCCCGGAAAGCGTATACCGGGGCTTCCTGTGCATGGGGTTGTTTTTCGTGTTTTGAAAAGCGCGTCCCCGCGCAGGTAAATTGCTGTCATTCCCGCCTGCGCGGGGATGACGCGAAAGGAGGGGAAAGAAAACGACCGCCCTAGAACTTCACCATGTCCCCGCCCTTGAGCGCGAGGCGTTCGCGGGCTTCGGCGGGGGTGGCGACTTCGAGCGACAGGTCTTCGACGATGCGTTTGACCTTGGCGACCTGGTCGGCATTGGATTCGGCGAGCTGCCCCTTGCCGATATAGAGCGAATCCTCCAGTCCGACGCGGACGTTGCCGCCCATGATGGCGCCGGTGGTCACGAAGTTCATCTGGTGGCGGCCGGCGGCGAGGATCGACCATTCGTAGTTTTCCTCGCCGAACAGTTTGTTGGCGATGCGCCGCATGTGGGCGAGGTTTTCGAGATCGGCGCCGATGCCGCCCAGGATGCCGAAGATGGTCTGCACGAAGAACGGCGGCTTCACCAGCCCGCGGTCGACGAAGTGAGCAAGATTATACAGATGCCCCATGTCGTAGCATTCGAACTCGAATCGGACGCCGTGCTCCTCGCCCAGCGTTTTGAGCACCCACTCGATGTCCTTGAACGTGTTGCGGAAGATGAAGTCCCGCGTCATTTCCAGGTAATCCGGCTCCCACTGGTGCTGCCAGTCGAGCTTCTTGTCGAGGATCGGGAACAGGCCGAAATTCATCGACCCCATGTTAAGCGACGTCATTTCCGGGCTGACCGCCAGCGCCGCGGCACAGCGCTCCTCCAGCGTCATGCCGTGGCCGCCGCCGGTGGTGATGTTCACCACCGCGTCGGTCGCCTGCTTGATGCGCGGCAGGAATTCCATGAACACTTCCGGGTCGGGCACCGGATGGCCGTCGTCGGGATCGCGGGCATGCAGATGCAGGATCGACGCCCCGGCCTCCGCCGCCGCGATCGCATCCTGCGCCACCTCGTCGGGCGTGATCGGCAGATGCGGCGACATGGTCGGCGTGTGGATCGCGCCGGTAACCGCGCAGGTGATGATAACTTTTCCGTCCTTGGCCATGATTTTGTCGTTCCTAAGTTGAAATTGTTATTCGTCGATGACGGCGACGGCGCGGGTCCAGCCGCCGGATGCGCCCTTGATCTTGGTCGGAAAACAGATGACGTCGAACCCGGTCGACGGCAGCCGGTCCAGATTGCCCATCTTTTCGATCTGGCAGTAGCCCTTTTCCATCCCGGCCTTATGGCCTTCCCAGATGATGGACGGGTCCTTCGTTTCGTTCCAGCGTTCCAGCGTCTGGGGGAACGGCGCATCCCAGGTCCAGGCGTCGGTGCCGACGACGCGTACGCCGCGATCGGTCAGCCACAGCGTCGCCTCCCGCCCGAAGCCGCAACCCTTGGTAAGATAATCGTCCTCGCCGTAACGTTCGCCGGCCGACGTATTGACGACGATGATGTTCAACGGCTGTAGGTCGTGCCCGATGCGGTCCAGTTCGGCCTGCATGTCGTCGGGCGTCACGAGGTATCCGTCATCGAAATGGCGGAAGTCGAACTTCACGCCGGGCTGATAGCACCATTCGAGCGGAATTTCGTCGATGGTGATAGCGCGTTCGCCGCCGTCCATGGTGGGATGGTAATGCCACGGCGCATCCACATGCGTGCCGTTGTGGGTGGTCAGTTCGATTTCCTCCATCGCCCAGCCCATGCCGTCCGGAAGCTGATCGGGTTCCAGCCCCGGAAACAGGGCGCAAAGCTGCGGCGCGGTTTCCTTGTGCGAGTGATAGGCGATTTTAGGCAGCATGAAATCCGGGTCCGACTTGATTCCGGTCTCCAGCGCCACGGAAATGTCGACGAAACGGCGCGGCATCCGGTCCTCCCCGTGTTATTGTTCCGCCTAAAGAAGATTACGGAATTCTCTCCCATGAGCAAGTTATCCTATCTGGGATGGGTGATCGGCCGGCGGCTGGCCGGACAATCGCGGGATTGCCCGTTTTGCGGCGCATCGGATACCCGGTTCGACGGCCGCAAGAAAGCCGTGATCGAACTCCGCGCCTGCGGATCGTGCGGGCTGCGGTTTCGCTGGCCCAAACCGGAACCGGAGTCGCTGAGGGATTACTATCAGGAAGATTACGACCGCGAGGAAACCACCGACCTGGCAGCTGCGCGCCGCCGGTTACGACGTGACGGGCTTCGAAATATCCCGCAAGCGCGCCGGCTACGGTCGCGACCGGCTCGGGCTCGATATCATCGACGACCCGGCAAAGCTCGCAGCCCTGCCCGACAATTCTCTGGATATCATTTTCACGTCGCACGTGCTGGAGCATCTGCCCGACCTGAAAGACCCGTTCGCGCTGTTTCACCGCCTTCTGAAGAAGGATGGCCTGCTGATCGCCTTCGTGCCCAACGGCGGCGGAACCTGCGCGCGTGAGCTCGGCGCCGGATGGGATCCCCTAATCGACCAGGATCATGTGCTGGCCCTCGACGCCGGCTTCTTTGCCGCGCATCTGCCGGAATATGGGTTCGCCCCGCCACGGTTCAACACCGATCCCTACAACGAGCCGTTCCGGGGTGCGGATGACCAGCTACCCGGCGACGAGCTCTGCATCCTCGCGGAGAACGCCTGACATGCGGCCGGCAACTTTCGGAAACGCGGACGGCGCGCATCCGACTTGACCGCCTTCCGCTTCCTGCCAAATTAGATCACACGCACGACAACAGAGGATATCGCCATGACCGGCTGCATCGTGGGCTGGGCCCATACCAAATTCGGCAAGCATGAAGGCGTCGAACTGGAAACCCTGATCGTCGACGCCGCGACCGAGGCGCTCGTCGATGCGGGCGTGGCGCCGGCGGACGTCGACGAAATCTATATCGGCCATTTCAACGGCGGCTTCGTGATGCAGGATTTCCCGGCATCTCTGGTCCTGCAGGCGCACAAGGATCTGCGCTTTAAGCCGGCCACACGGGTTGAAAACGCCTGCGCCACCGGCACGGCCGCGATCCACCAGGGCCTGAACGCCATCGCCGCCAACCGGGCGCGGATCGTGCTTTGCGTCGGGGTGGAAAAAATGACCGAGCTGAACGGGGCGGCCATCGGCGAGGTCCTGACCAAGGCCAGCTATTACAAGGAAGAAGGCGGCGAGAACGGCTCTTTCGTGGATATCTTTGCCCGCATCGCCGAAAGCTATTTCCAGAAATACGGCGACCAGTCCGATGCGCTGGCGCAGATCGCGGCAAAGAACCACGCAAACGGCGCAGTCAATCCGCTTGCCCATTTCCAGAAGGATCTCGGCTACGAATTCTGCCGCGAGGCGTCCGACAAAAACCCGCTGATCTCGGGCCCGCTGAAACGGTCGGACTGTTCACCGGTGACCGACGGCGCGGCCGCTGTGGTTCTGGCCGATACCGAAACGGCAATGGGCATGGACAAGGCCGTCCTGTTTCGGGCCACGTCGCATGTGAACGATTTCCTGCCGATGTCAAAACGCGACGTGACCCAGTTCGAAGGCGCCGCAGAAGCGTGGCGGCAGGTCTACGAGCGGGCCAAGATCGGCGTCGACGACCTCGATGTGGTGGAAGTGCACGACTGCTTCACCATCGCAGAACTGCTGATCTACGAGGCCATGGGGTTGGCCGAGAAAGGCCGCGGCGCATCAGTGATCGCGGAAGGCGTATCCGCCAAGGGCGGCAAGCTGCCGGTCAATCCGTCGGGCGGCCTGAAATCCAAGGGCCATCCCATCGGCGCAACCGGGGTCTCCATGCACGTGATGGCGGCGATGCAGGCGCGCGGCGATGCAGGCGCCCTGCAGATCGACGGTGCGGAAATAGCCGGGGTATTCAACATGGGCGGGTCGGCAGTCGCCAACTACGCGTCGATCCTCGAGGCCGTCCGCTAGTTCGGCATAAAGACCAGGAACTCGTGGGCCTCGGGCTTGTTTTTCGTGGCGCGCAGCATGCCCCGCTTCAGATCCGGCACCACGAAAGCGCCCAGCGCCGACACCAGCGTGACCATTTCGCCGGACCGGATGACGCCCGGCAGGTTCGTCGCCCGGATGATGCGGAACTTCTCCCCTTTGCCCGGGGACTGCCGGTTGCCGTAGACGTAGCCGTCGCGGTTCATCGATACGTAAGGCCCGTGGGCCGTCTGCATCGTCACCCAGTCGCCGTGGCGCAGGCGCCCGCCGTTTAGGTCGTAGACCCTGAACCGGCCGGCCGGACCGCACTGACGGTACGCCACCCGAACCGGGCTATTTCTCACTGCCGGGCTCGAAGCCGCATACCGGCGGCCATAAGAGCAGATGCAGATTCCCGATCCGGTCAGTTGCGACGCGATCCCCGGGTTCCCGCGGCGTTTGGACGGCTTGCAGTAATACGGAGCGGCCTGGGCAAGGGCGATGCGTCCGGCGGCGCGCTTCTCCCTCTGGGCTTCGCGGATGTCGCGCAGCGACTGGAACGTGGTGGTGTCGCCCGCCGTGAAACCGGCCTGATCGGACATTGCCACCGTCAGCAGCCGGCGCCGGACGACCTCAGGCTTGATATCGCGAAACCGGGAGCTCCCGGTGCTGAGAAGTTGCTGGGTGAAAGCTTCCAGCTGCTGGCGACATATCTGCTGCAATGCCGGCTGCGCCCCGGCGCTGACGAAACATTCCTTGATCGCCCGGAACAGGCTGGCCTCGTTGAGTTCCTCGATCACGCCGCGCAGCGCAATGAGGTCCCGGCGGATGGTCATCGCGTCGGGGTCCTCGGACAATTCGATCAGCCGTATCTGAATATCGATCGGCGCGATCCCGGCGAAATCCGACCGGTACTTCCGGACCATTTCCCGATGATAGGTTTCGAGGCGCTGGCGGCATATGGGCCGCAGGGCAAGCTGTACCCGGGATTGCCGGAAGCAGGCCTTGATATCGAGAAACGGACGCTTGTCCCGGCGGTTCGACTGAACCTTGGCAATCGCGTCGATCACAATCTTCGGGGACTGCGCGCTCGGATCAATGACCGGCAGCTGTCCCGTTCCCGCGATCGGCAATTGCGCGACGGCAACAGGCACCGGCAACAGAACCGCGAGCAGTATGCCAAATATGCTGTGTTTCATAACCAAAACATAGTTGAGATGCGCGCCGATACAATCGCGGAACCATATGCTGATTTTACGCCATCGACCTCTCCCGATGATGGCGCGACGATGCTAAAAACCCGTTTATGAATCTCGCTCATCTCCTTATCGAGTCCGCCGGTCGCTATCCGGACGCCCCTGCCCTGGCGCTTGGCACGGACGTCGTGGCTACCTACGCCGAACACGCCGATCGGGCTGCCCGGCTCGCCAGTGCGCTGCTCAAGCTTCCCTGCATCGAACCCGGCGACCGCATCGCCATCGCCATGAAGAATGCCCCCGAGTATTCCGAAATCATGTTCGGGGCATGGCATGCCGGCCTGGCGGTGGTGCCGATGAACGGCCGCCTGCATCCACGGGAATTCGCCTACATCCTGGAAGATGCCGGAGCGAAAGTCTGTTTCGTCACCGACGATCTTGCCGATGGCATTGGAAGCGTCGCCGACGAAGTCGCATGCCTGGAACACGTCATCCTTGCAGGCTCTGCCCGTTACGAAGAGATGATATCAAGCCAGGCAATCGAGCCGGCCGCCGTCGGCGCCGATGATCTTGCCTGGCTGTTCTACACGTCCGGCACGACGGGCCGCCCCAAGGGCGCGATGCTGACGCACGCCAATCTGCGCGCCATGAATGCCGCCTACTTCAAAAGCGTCGATCAGATAAAAGCCGGCGACTGCATCGTCCACGCCGCACCTTACAGCCACGGGTCGGGATTGTACCTGCTGCCGCATGTGGAGCGCGGCGCATGTCAGGTCATCCCCGCGTCGGGTGGTTTCAACCCAGCCGAAATACTCGAGCTTCTTGCCGTATGGAAAGGCGTGACCTTTTTCATGGCGCCCACCATGGTCACGCGGCTCATCAATGCGCCGGGCATCGAAGACGCCGATACGACCAACCTGAAGACCATCGTTTACGGCGGCGCGCCGATGTATCTCGAAGACTGCCTGAAAGCGCTGGACCTGCTGGGCACCAAGCTGGTGCAGATATACGGCCAGGGCGAAGCCCCGATGACGATCACGGCGCTCTCCCGCGACCTTCACAGCCGGTCCGACGCACCGGATTATCGCGCGCTTCTCGCCTCGGTGGGAACGGCGCAGTTCGGCGTCAAGGTGCGCGTGGCGGACGAAGACGACCGCGACATGCCCGTCGGCGAGATCGGGGAAATTCTCGTGAAGGGCGATGTGGTCATGAAAGGCTACTGGAACAACCCGGAAGCAAGCGCCGCGGCGTTGCGCGGCGGCTGGCTCCATACCGGCGATATGGGCGCGCTCGACGAAAACGGCTTCCTGACGCTGAAAGACCGGTCGAAGGACCTGATCATCTCCGGCGGATCGAACATCTACCCGCGCGAAGTCGAGGAAGTGCTGCTGCGCCATGATGGCGTCCTGGAATGTTCCGTCATCGGACGCCCCCATCCGGACTGGGGCGAGGAGGTCGTCGCGTTCGTTGTCGCAAAGGACGGCGCGGACGTGAAAGAGGCGGAGCTCGATTCTCTGTGCCTCGAACATATCGCCCGGTTCAAACGACCGAAGGCGTACCGGTTTATCGACGCTCTGCCGAAGAACAATTACGGCAAGGTGCTCAAGACGGAGCTCCGGGACGTTGATTCGTCGTGATGCCTTTGCCGACCTGGAAACACAGGATACTTGCGGCGCTGCCGATCGCGATCGCCGCGGGGTTTGCGGCCGCGCCGGTGATGGAACAACCGGCGAGCTACCACCTGTTTGCGGATATCCGCGCATTTTGCGGGGTCCCTAATTTTGGAGACGTCGCCTCGAATCTGGGGTTTCTCTGCGTCGGGATATACGGGCTTTTACAGCTGAGACGGGGCGTATCCGGAATCGCTTCCCGGTCCTGGGCAGTGATGTTCGCGGGCGTCGTGCTGGTCAGCCTCGGCTCGGCCTATTACCACCTCGCGCCGACGAACGAGACCCTGGTCTGGGACCGTCTGCCAATGACATTCGCCTTCACCGCGATGACCGTCGCCGTGATTTCCGAATTCGTGTCTGAAAAATTCGAAAGAATCGCGCTTGTCCCCGTCGTGACGATCGGCGCCGCCAGCGTTTTCATCTGGTATGCCACGGGGGATCTGCGGCTCTATTTCTGGGTGCAGGTGACGTCGGTGGCGGCCGTGCTGTTTTCCATCTTTGCCTTCGGCAATGCAGCCAGACACCGGTTTTACATCCTCGGAGCCGGAGTTCTATACGGTTCGGCCATCCTTGCCGAACAGCTCGATCATGAAATTTTCGATCTTCTTTTCCCAATCCTCAGCGGCCATACGCTGAAGCATTTGCTCGCCGCCGGCGGATTACTGATGTTTCCGCTTCGTCTCCGCCGCATTGCGTTGGAAAACGCATAGCGCCCTGGCGATGGAACGGAACGTCAATCCCCATCATCCATCCGGAAATCGGGTTCGGTCTTGAACTTCTCCGCGATGAAATCGATATACGCCCGCACCTTTGCCGACACGTTCCGGGTGTATGGATAAACGGCGTAAACCGCCGAATCCACATGCTGCGGTTTGGCGTGATATTCCGGCAGGATCACGGTGGCGTCGCCGCGCTGGATATCCTTGCCGACAACCCAGGACGGCAGAAGGGCTATGCCGCCGCTGTTGAGCATCGCCGCGTTGATTGCCTCGACATTGTTGGATTGCATGTTGCCCTTAACATGAATGTCGCTGACGGTGCCGGAGTTCTTGTGTTCCAGCTCCCAGTGGCTCTCGCCGGGGCTGAACCGCAGACGAAGACAGTTGTGATTCAGCAGGTCCTCCGGCGAAGTCGGCGTGCCGTGTTTTTCGATATAACCGGGACTGGCGACCAGCAGGCGCTGAATGCCGATCAGTTTCCGGGCGATAAAGCTGGTGTTCGTCAGCCCACCCACCCGGATCGCGAGGTCAGCGCCCTCTTCGATCAGATCGACGAAATGATCGGTGACCTGGAGCTCGACGGAAAGCTCGGGATACCGGTCGAGGAAATCGGGAAGCGTCGTCGCGATATAGCGGCGCCCGAAAACAACCGGGATATTGATGCGCAACGTTCCCCGGGGTTCTTCCTGCAATTCCGTAACGGCTGCGTTGGCCTCCTCGATATCTGACAGGATCCGTTCCGTATGGCCGTGATATATCTCGCCGGCTTCCGTCAGATGCAGCTTCCGGGTCGTCCGGTTGAACAGGCGTGTGCCGAGCTGGTCCTCCAGCGCACTGATCTGGCGGGAAACCGATGAAGGCGCCAGCCCTATCGCCCGCCCGGCGGCTGAAAAACTGCCGGTTTCCGCGACTTTATTGAACAGCCGCATGCCTGTGAGTGTGTCCACGCCGCGCGCTCCTTCTGTTAACTATTCGTTTATATCTCACTCTTTGCGATATTTGCAAAGATGATTGTCCATATAAGGTCATTATCTTTCCCATCAACACAAACCATATCCTCTTCAACGGCAGCGGAATGCTGCGGACCAAATCAGGAGAACCACAATGACCAGCAATGTTTATCTGTTCGAGCCCGCCCCCGCCGAAGCGGACAAGCCTCTCGCGCAACTCATTCGTGAAGCGGAGACCGCACGATCCCAGGAAGCGGCGCGGATGGCCCACAGCTTCTTCGCACGCGTCGCGGACTTTTTCGAACGCACCACGACGGAAAAGGATCATGTCGAAACACGGCGTCCCGAAGATACGGAAACCCGCCTTGCGGCCTGACGGCACCCGATCGACACAAAAAGGCCCGCCCGAAAGAGCGGGCCTTTTTTGTGTTCGCAAAATACCGTTACCTGTGCACCAGAGGATGAAAGAGGCGCTCGCCGTTCAATCGATAAGAGCCGATTGCCGCCTGCCCTTCCGGACCGGTCAGCCAGGCAATGAAGGCGCTGCCGCCGGCTGCGTTAACGTGCGGATGGCGTGCCGGATTGACGAGGATAATCCCATACGGATTGAACAGCCGCGGGTCGCCTTCGACCAGAATTTTCAAATCCGCCTTATTCCGAAATCCGACCCATGTTCCCCGATCCGTCAATGTGTAAGCCCCCATGCCGACCGCCGCGTTCAGGGTCGCGCCCATCCCGCTGCCGGCTTCGCGATACCAGGCGCCGCTGGCGCTTTCCGGGTCGATCCCGGCGGCCTCCCACAAGGCGCGTTCCCGAATATGCGTGCCGCTTTCATCGCCGCGCGAGACAAACGGCGCGAGACGGGCAGAGATCTTCGCAAAGGCGGATGCGACATCTGACAAATCGCCGATCCGGGCCGGGTCCGTTCTCGGGCCAACGACAACGAAATCGTTATACATCACGTCACGCCTTCCGACCCCGAAGCCCGCCGCGACAAACCGCTCCTCGGCTGAACGCGCATGCACCAGCAGCACATCCCCGTCTCCGTTCCGGCCATTCTTCAACGCCTGCCCCGTTCCCACCGCAACCACGCGGACGTCGATCCCTGTCGTTTTCCGGAATTTGGGAATCAGGTATCTCAGCAACCCGGAATTCTGGGTGGAGGTGGTGGATTGCAGAATAATGTAGTCCCGCTCCGCCGCTACGGCCGGGGGCGAACAGGCCGCCGCCGAGACCGCCATAAACAGCAGCCAGAATTTCGCGAGACGGCTAGACAATGATCTCTCCCGCCAGATAGGCACGCGCGACCCTGGATCGCGGAGTGTCGAAGAAGGCGTCTGCGCTGGATTGCTCCGCCAGCCTGCCGCCATGCAGAAAGACGATGTCCCGGCCCAGCCGGCGCGCCTGGCCGACATCATGGGTGACGAGAACGACGGCCATGCCGCGGGCGTTCGCGTCCGAGAGCAGCGTTTCGATCCGCTGCACGGATGCGGGATCCAGACTGGCGGTCGGTTCGTCCAGAAACATGATATCGGGTTCACAGGCCAGGGCGCGCGCCACGGTCAGCCGCTGTTGTTCGCCAACGGACAGCAGGCGTGCCTGAACCCGGCGCGAGTCCTCAAGACCGGCACGGGTCAACGCGAGATCGATCATGTCGGCCCGCTGCCGACGCGGCACGCCGAGAGCCCCGAGGGCATAGGCAATATTCGCCTCCACCGAGCGGCGAAGGAGCACGGGCCGCTGGAAGACCATGGCCTGGCGCCGCCGGAGATCGCCATTCACCCCGTTCGCCCATGTCACTTTGCCGGAGGTAGGCGGCAGCATGCCGTGCAGCAGACGCAAAAGAAGGCTTTTACCGGCGCCGTTAGGGCCGAGGACGACCGCAAACGCACCGGGTTCGATGGTCAGGGACACCCCGTCGATCAAGGCGCGGCCGTCCACCGAATATCGCAGCGCATCGGCGCGGAGCGGCAGGATGGAGTCACGCATGCCTGGGTCTGCCCGTTCTGCCGCCCAGGATGGACACCGCACCGTTCACGATCAGGGATATGCCGACCAGGATAATGCCCAGCGCCAGAGCCAGCGCAAGATTTCCCTTCGACGTTTCAAGCGCGATTGCTGTCGTCATCACGCGGGTCAGGTGATCGATGTTGCCCCCGACGATCATCACCGCGCCGACTTCGGCGACGGCCCGGCCGAACCCTGCGAGCGCCACCGTGATCAGGCTAAAGCGGGCATCCCACAATAACGTCCTGACCAGACCGACGCCGGAAACCCCCAGCGATCTCAGCTGCTCGTCGTATTCTTCGTAGAGATCCTCCACCACCTGACGGGTCAAAGCGGCCACGATGGGCGTCACCAGAATGGTCTGCGCAACGATCATCGCCGTCGGCGTATACAGCAAACCGAAAACGCCGAGCGGCCCTGCTCGCGACAGCAACAGGTACACCCCGAGCCCGACCACCACCGGCGGCAGCCCCATCAGCGCGTTCAGAAAAATGATCACCGCCGGCCGCCCCGGAAACCGCAATACGCCCGCGGCCGCGCCAAGTATCATGCCGATCACGCACGCCAACAGCACGGCCGTCAGGCTGACGCCCATGGACAATCCGATGATTTCCATCAGATCGGCGTCGCCGGTGAAGATCAGCCGGAAAGCGAGCTGAAATGCGGCCTGAAGATCATGCATCCGGTCGTTGTCCCGAAATTCGCGAACTGCCGCAACCTAATAAAATCGCACCCTACTGCGGAGCGGATATTTTGGGGTTTTCCGGAGCGGTCGCTGATGTAAAGTCAGAACAACCGACAACAGACTGCTACCCGGGGAGCCACCATGAAAATCGACGTCTTCAACCATGTTTTTCCAATCGAGTTTTTCGAAAAGGTCGATGGGCTGATGCCCGACGCCGCCGTGAAACGCTGGAAATCGATAAAGACGATCTACGACATGGATGCGCGGCTTCGCATGCTGGACGAATTCGATGACTACCAGCAGATCATTTCCATGTCGCAGCCACCGACCGATGCGATTGCGGGACCGGACGACAGCCCGGCGCTGACACGGGTCGCCAATGACGGGATGGCGCGGATTTGCCGCGAACACCCGGACCGCATGCCATGGTTTATCGCCTCATTGCCGATGAACAACACCGAGGCCGCTATCGCGGAAGTCGACCGGGTTATCGACGAACACAACGCGGTCGGTTTCCAGCTTTTCACCAATGTGAACAACAAGGCGCTCGACCAGCCGGAGTTTCGCGACATCTTCGCCAAGATTGCGCAGCGCGGCAAAATCATCTGGCTCCATCCGACCCGCCCGGCAACCCATCCGGATTACCTGACCGAGGACCGGTCGTTTTACGAAATCTTCTGGGGATTCGGCTGGGCGTACGAAACCAGCGCCGCGATGGCGCGGATCGTATGTTCGGGCATGTTCGACGAAATACCGGATCTCAAAATCATCGCCCATCACTGGGGCGCCTATGCCCCGCACGCCGAAGGGCGATTCACGCCCGCGTGGGAAAACCGTAACGCCGTCATGGGCGACGAACAGGGGTTTGCCGGCAAACTTAAGAAACCGCTGGTCGATTATTTCAAGCAGGATTTTTACGGCGACACCGCCATGTTCGGCGCGCAGGCCGCCAGCCAGGCAGGGCTCGATTTCTTCGGCGCCGATCATTCGGTGTTCGCGACCGATGCCCCCTACGATCACGAAGGCGGCGCCTACAACATCCGCTCCACACTGGAGGTGCTGAACAATCTGCGCTGCACGGACGAAGACAGGCAGATGATGTTCGAGGACAACGCGCGGCGGCTGTTCGGAATCTGATATTTCGGGTTTCGCGCCGCTTGCGCGGAAACGCACCGTCGCTTGCCCTCCCCTAGAATTCGGAGTCTGAAAACCTTTCCGACAGGAATGTCAGAAATGCCTGCACTTTCCGGGCGGGGAACCGGTTGGGTGGCGACACTGCGAAAACGGAAAGTTCAGGAAGCTTGTAGCGGTCCAGCACAGTGACAAGCTCCCCGCTGTCGATGGCGTCTCTGACGAGAAAGTACGGCAGAAACGCGATTCCCAGTCCCCTGCTGACCGCCTGTACCAGCACGTCGCCGTTGTTGGCCTTCAGCGGCCCGGAGACTTTTATCGATTTCTTCCCGCCGGGTCCTGTCAGCGGCCATTCCAGCCCCGACGCGATATAGGCGTAGCTGAGACACTTGTGAACGGCCAGGTCTTCGGGGATTTTGGGTGTCCCGTGTTCCGTCAGGTAACTTTCCGTCGCCGTCATCACGCATCGCACCGGCGCAAGCCGGCGGGCGACGAGGCTGGAATCCGCCGCCTGCGCGATGCGGACCGCCACATCGAAACCTTCATCGATCAGGTCGGTAAACCGGTCGTTCAGTGTCAACGAGATATCGAGTTCGCCGTACTCAATAAGAAAGTCGGTAATGGCGGGGCCGACATGGGCAACCCCGAACGACATCGGCGCGCTGACGCGGAGCGTACCCCGCGGTTCCGAATGCAGCCGCTGGACCAGGAGATCGGCGTCCGCGACCTCGCTGAGGACGCGTTTGCACCGTTCGTAATACGCTTCGCCCAGTTCCGTGACGCTCACCTGCCGGGTCGTCCTGTTCAACAATCGGGCGCCGAGTTCGTCTTCAAGATTGAGAACCTGCTTGCTCACCGCAGCCCGCGATATTCCCATCCGCCGCGCGGCCGCCTAGAATCCTTGGGTTTCCACAACGTTGACGAACATCTCCATGCCGGTAAGGCGATCCACTGCAGCCCCCAATTGTCAATTAATGGTAGACAATCATGTCTCAAAAAACATGATTTTCAAAGGCCCGTGACATCGCTACTGTCCCCCTCACCTGCCCGGTCCGTAAACGACAATTTGCTCTCAGGAGGCAACTCGAAAATGAAAACTTTATCCGGATTGGTAATCGGCGCTTTCGCGCTGACCGCCGTTTCAGCTGTTACTCCCGCCCTGGCCGACGGTCACGGCAACAAGCTGATGAAAGAAGTGGAGATGAAGGTCAGCAACAAGGAACACGCTGCCGTCATCACAAAGCGCCGCATGGCCATGCGGGAACTCAGCGGCAGCATGAAAAAGATTGTCGGCTACATGAAGAAGAACGAAGGCGGGCCCGCTGACGTGAAAGCAGCGGCGATGAAAATCGAGGAAATCGCGAAGGTCATTCCCGGTCTCTTCCCCGCAGGGACGGGCATGGCGGCCTATGAAGGCGCGACCGGCGCCAAGCCGGAGGTTTTCTCCGACGCTGCCGGCTTCGAAAAAGTTTCGATGACCATGGCGTCGCTTGCCGCCGACCTTGCCAAAGCCGCCGGTGACGGCGCCAGCAAGAGCGATCTCGGCGCGAAGTTCGGCATGATCGGGAAACAGGGCTGTGGCGGCTGCCATCGCACCTATCGCGAGAAACTGAAGAAATAAAAAGCGTCGCAGACGCACTGCAGACGATACCAGGGAGGTAACGTCGAAAACCGGCCCCGCCATCGCGCGGGGGCCTTTATTTTTGCCCGTTCCGTCTCGCCCTTTTCTGTTTGCCCGGGCCCGTAGCGAAGTCCGGCCCTGCCCGGTATGTTCACCGAAACCAGATTCGGGAAACGCGATCAATGGAAAACGATTACGATGCATTCATGCCGGGTGACCGGCTGAAGATCGACGGAAAAGAAACGGGACCGCTGGCAGGTAAAACCTTCGCCGCCAAGGACGTGTTCGACATTGCGGGTCACCCGACCAGCAACGGACAACCCCTGTGGCCGCAGACCCACCCCCTGCCGGTCAAACACGCCGCCGCGGTCGACCTGCTTCTGGGCGCAGGCGCCTCTCTCGACGGGAAGACCGTCTGCGACGAGATGTGTTACAGCCTGGCAGGCGACAACGCCCATTACGGCGCGCCCGTTAACCCCGCAGCGCCCGACCGCGCGGTCGGCGGATCGTCTTCCGGTTCTGCCGCCGCCGTCGCGGGCGGGCTGGTCGATTTCGCGCTGGGCACGGACTGCGGCGGGTCGGTCAGATGCCCCGCCAGCTTTTCGGCGATCTACGGTATCCGCCCGACCCATGGCCGGGTCGACGATTCGGGCGTCGCGCCACTGGCAGGATCGTTCGACGTCGTCGGCTGGTTCGCCCGGGACGCAGCTTTATTCGATGCCATCGGCCCCGTCCTGTTGCAGGGAGCGGCGGAAGGCATAAATCCGGCACGCGCCATCGTTGCCGAAGATGCATTCGCCCGGCTTCCGGACCTGGAACGAACGGCCGCGGAAATTGCGGCAGCAAACCTCATCGAACGGCTGGGGCTGGAAACCGAACGGCTTGAAATTGCGCTGGAAGGGCTCAACCGCTGGTTCGATGCTTTCCGACATCTGCAAGCACTCGAAATCTGGGGAAATCACGCCGAGTGGGTGACGGACAACAATCCCGCGTTCGGCCCCGGCGTCAAAGAACGATTCGCCTACGCCGCCACCCTGACCGATGCGCATCGTGCGGAACACCAGCCGGTCCGCGATATCGCGCGAAACCGGATGGACAGCCTGCTGGGCGACGGCAGAACCGTGCTGATCATGCCGACGGCACCGGTCAGCCCTAAGAGGGACGCTACCGACGCGGAAGTCGAGGATTTCCGCGCCCGCACGATGGGACTGACCTGCCCCGCCGGGTTGTCGGGCTGTCCCCAGATCAGCCTGCCGCTCGCGACCGCAACGGGCCCCGTCGGCATTTCGATTCTCGGCCCGCGGGGCAGCGACGAGAGCCTGCTCAACCTGGTCGCAGGCCTGCCCGACTAGGACGTTTCGTTCGGCACCACGCGGGCGTATACTGTTGGTGTCCGGCGACACTCCATATCCTGCGGTAGACAGTTAGAAAAGTTTTTGAACATGGGTCGTGGCTTCAAAATTTTCGGCGGCATTCTGGCCGTCGTCGTCATCGCCGTGGTGGGCTTCGTCATTTTCGTTTATTCGAATCTGGATTCGATCGTGAAAGATGCGGTCGAAGAATACGGACCCCAGTACACAGGCGTTTCCGTAACTCTCGATAAAGTGGAACTTTCGCCGGAAAACGGCGAAGGCAAACTCTCCGGCCTGACGGTTGGCAACCCGTCGGGATACCAGACGGATGCCGCGTTTAAACTCGGCAGCATTTCGATGAATATCGATCTGGGGTCGGTGACGGGAGACACCATCCTGATCCGGTCCATCGCGATCGACGGACCGGACATCACTTACGAGTTCGGCGACGGTGGCAGCAATGTCGAGGTCATCGGCAAGAATGTCGAAAAAGCAGCCGGCGGGTCGAAATCGTCCGAACAGAAAAAGGACGATGGCTCCGGCAAAAAAATGGTCATAGAAAGCCTGGTCATCAGTAACGGCAAGGTGTCCGTCAGCCATCCGCTGCTCAAAGGCAAGAAGCTGGGCTCGGACCTGCCAACCATCCGGCTGAAGGATATCGGCAAAGACAGCAAGGACGGCGCCACTCCTGCCGAGGTCGTCGACAAGATCATGGATGCCATTGAAAAACAGGTCTCCGTGGCGGTCGGCGCGACCGACATCAACAACATGGTCAAAGGCCTGACCAAGGGCGTCGAAGACGCGGCCAAGGACGCAACCAAGGCTGCCGAGGACGCGATGAAAAACGTCACCGGCGGCAGCGGCGGCAAAGGTCTCGAGGACGCCACCAAGGGCGCCGAGGAAGGCCTGAAGAAGCTTTTCGGCAAATAGGCCGAAATCAAAAACCGACAATACGGCCGCCCTTCCGGGGCGGCCGTTTTCTTTTGCGGGCCGGGCGATAAGATGCCCCTGCCAGTGGAACAGGAACAAGAAGGCTTCGCCCGTGAAGGCAATCCGTTACAGCCGCTACGGCGGCCCGGACGTTCTGGAATATGTGGATGCGGACGATCCGATTCCTGCGCCGGACGAAGCGCTGATCGCGGTGCGCTGCGCCAGCGTCATCCCCGGCGACTGGAAAGTCCGTGCCGGGCACCTGCAGGAAATGTTTCCCCTGGATCTGCCGACGATCCCCGGCCGGGACGGTTCGGGTGTCGTCATAGGCGTCGGCGACGACTGCAACTGGACTGAAATCGGAGAAGAACTTTGCTTCGTCACCGAGCATGTCGAACCGGGCAGCTACGCCGAGCTGGTGACGCGCCCGCGCGACATGACCATAGCCAAACCATTCGGTATCGATTTTGCCGAGGCCGCCGCAATCATGCATGCGGGCGTGTGCGCCTGGATCGGTCTGATGGAAACCGCCCGCATCGAGGCGGGACAGAACATTCTGGTGCATGGCGGCGCCGGCGCGATCGGCGGCATGGCAATCCAGATCGCCCGCGACGCAGGCTGTCGGGTGACGACCACATGCAGCCATGCCAACGCGGATTACGTGCTGTCCCTCGGCGCGCATCGGGCAATCTCCTACGACCGCCAAAATTTCGAAGAGCTGGTGAGCGATCAGGACGTCGTGTTCGATCTTGTCGGCGGCGATCTCCACGAAAAATCCTGCCGGGTGTTGCGCGCAGGCGGCACTATCGTGTGGCTGATCGCGGCACCGTTCGAGGATGTCAGCCGGCAGTACGGCGTGAATTGCCTGCAAGCCGTGATACACGATCGCCGCGAAACGCTGGAGAGACTCGCAGCGCGCGTTGCAACCGGTATATTGAAGCCGCAGGTCTCCCGCCGTCTTCCCTTATCGAGAGCGGCGGAGGCCCACGAGATTCTGGAACGCGGCGACAACAGCCGCGGCAGAATAATCCTTGAGATGGGGGGACGGTGATTAAATGGACGGTGCGGTAGAGACGGGCATTATCGGCGACGAGGTCCTGCGCAAGGAAGACCGGAAATTCCTCCTTGGCAAGGGTCGCTTCGTGGACGATATCCGCATTCCCGGCGAACTCCACGCGGTGTTCGTCCGCTCCACGCACGCTCATGCCGAAATTGGCGCTGTAGACACCGCCGCGGCCGAGCAGATGCCTGGAGTCGTCAAAATTCTGACCGGCGCGGACATGGCCGCCGATGGCGTCGGAACCATTCCCTTCATGTGGACCATGAGCAACGCGGACGGCACCCCGATGGCGCAGCCGCCCCGGTGGGGTCTCGCCCGCGAACGGGTGCGCCATGTCGGCGAAGCGATCGCGGTCGTGATCGCCGAAACCGTTGCCGAAGCGCAGGAAGCCGCTGACACGATCGTCGTGGATTACGTTCCGCTTGACGCCGCTACCGGTTCCAAAGCGGCGTTGGTCGACGGCGCGCCTCAACTGCACAGTGAAGCGCCCGGCAACCGGATATACAGCTGGGGCCGCGGCGACACCGACGCAGCAGACAAGGCGATCGCGGAAGCGCCCCATTCGGTATCCCTGGAACTCGTCAACAACCGGATTGCCTGCGCCGCCATAGAAACCCGCGCGTGCCTGGCCGTGCCCGACCCGGCGGGGGGACAGACAACGCTCTACGACGCGACGCAGGCGCCGCATCTGATCCGGAAATCCATCACGGACGCGCTCGGCGTCCCGCCAGGCGACGTACGCGTGATTGCGCCGGATGTGGGCGGCGGTTTCGGGACCAAGGGCAAACATTATCCGGAAGAAACGATCCTCGTCTGGGCGTGCCGGCGTCTCGGGCGCCCGGTGCGCTGGACATCCAGCCGGTCGGAGGCCTTCATGACCGACACTCAGGCGCGGGATCACGTGACGACCGCCACGCTCGGCTTCGACGACGACGGAGTTTTCCTGGGGCTGAAGGTCGAGACCCTCGCCAATGTGGGAGCCTATATCTCCACTTTCGGCGCGAGCATTCCAGGGGCAATCTATTCGGCACTGCTTGCAGGCATTTACCGCACCCCCGCCATTTATGTCGGCGTGACGACCGTCTTCACCAACACCGTGCCGACGGACGCATATCGCGGCGCCGGCAGGCCGGAGGCATGCTACGTCCTCGAGCGTCTGGCCGATGCCGCGGCGAAGAAGCTGGACATGGACCGGGCGGAAATTCGCCGTCGCAACCTGATACCCGCGGAAGCCATGCCCTACGCCACACCTATCGGCCCGGTTTACGACAGCGGCGATTTCCCCAACATAATGGAGAAACTCCTCGCCGCGGCGGACTGGGACGGATTCGAGAACCGACGCCGGGAAAGCGAAGCGCGTGGCAGGCTGCGGGGGATAGGTCTCGCCATGTACGTCGAAACTTCCGGCGTGGCGCCGTCAAAGATGGCAGGCATGATGGGTGCCAAGATCGGGTTTTTCGAAAGCGCCGAAATCCGCATTGATGTCGAAGGCGGCGTGCAGGTGCTTGCCGGCACCCACAATCACGGACAGGGGCACGACACGACCTACGCCCAGATCATCGCCGACCGGCTCGGGCTCCCGTTCGAAAATGTGTCGGTCGTCGAAGGCGATACCGGCGTCGTGCAGATGGGCACCGGAACATTCGGCTCCCGGTCGATTGCGGTCGGCGGATCCGCCATCGCGGTTGCGGCCGACAAGATTATCGAAAAGGGCCGCAGGATCGCCGCCCACCTGCTGGAAGCGGCGGAGGAAGATGTCTCGTTCGCAAAGGGCACCTATTCGATCGCCGGCACCGACCGGGGAATGTCGATCGTCGAGATCGCGCGCACCGCCAATCTTGGACATGTCCTCCCCGATGGCGTAGAGCCCGGGCTGAACGAGAGCGCATTCTACGATCCGTCCAACTTCGCCTACTCCAACGGCGGTCACGTGCTGGAAATCGAGATCGACCCGGAGACCGGCGTCATCGAGTTTCAGCGCTACTACGTCGTCGATGATATCGGCACGGTGATCAATCCGATGATCGTCCATGCGCAGATTCACGGCGGGCTGGCGCAGGGGATCGGCCAGGCGCTGACGGAAAGCGCGGCCTACGATCCCGACAGCGGACAGATACTTGCCGGTTCGTTCCTCGATTACGGCATGCCGCGCGCCGACGACCTGATCGACTTCGAAGGCGAACTGGACGAATCCCAGCCCTGCACCCACAACCCGCTGGGCGCCAAGGGCTGCGGGGAATCCGGTTCCATTGGCGCGCCTGCGGCGCTGGTCAGCGCAGTGCTCGATGCGCTTGGCCCGCTGGGCGTGGACGACATCGACATGCCGCTGACGCCGCTCTGCGTCTGGAACGCCATTCAGAAAGCGAAAGCCCTATGAAATACCGCGCCGGGATCGACATCGGCGGCACCTTCACCGATCTGGTGCTGATGGGTGACGACGGTTCCGTCCATGCCCAGAAGCTGCTGACCACGCCGGACGATTTCGGGCGCGGCATCGCCGACGGCCTGGCCGCGGCACTCGAAAACGTGGGAGCCGATCCGGGCGATGTCGAGGTGATCGTCCACGGCACGACTGTGGCGACAAACGCAATTCTGGAGGCCAAGGGCGCAGCGACCGGGCTGATCACGACGGAAGGCTTTCGCGACGTACTGGAACTGCGGCGCCTGCGCATCCCGGAGATGTATTCGCTGAACTGGACCAAACCGCCGCCGCTGGTACCGCGCCGTCTAAGACGGGAAGTGCGTGAAAAAGTCGGCCCGCGCGGCGAAATCCGCCTGGCGCTCGAAGAGAGCACCGTTGTCGCGGCCTGCGAGCGGCTCGCCGCCGAAAACGTCGCCGCCGTCGCCATCGCCTATCTTCATGCCTACGCCAAC
The DNA here is from genome assembly GCA_038146925.1 of Alphaproteobacteria bacterium. Taxonomy (GTDB): domain Bacteria; phylum Pseudomonadota; class Alphaproteobacteria; order MPNO01; family UBA830; genus UBA830. The sequence continues at coordinate 974,405 of JAYQSP010000011.1, read as the reverse complement.
CCGGTGCACGAACAGCGCAGTGCGGAAATCGTCCGCGAGTTACTGGGGCCGGACGTCTTCATCACCTGTTCCAGCGACATCCTGCCGGAAATACGCGAATACGAACGAACCTCGACGACGGTGATCAACGCCTATCTCGGCCCCATCCTCACGGGCTACTTCGATTCTCTGCAACACCACCTGAAGCAGATCGATGTCACCGCGCCGGTGCAGATCATGAAATCCGACGGCGGCGTGATGTCGGTGGCAGCGGCCACACAGAAACCGGCCTATATCGTAGAGTCCGGGCCGGCAGCGGGCGTCATCGGCGCCGCCCGGCTGGAAGAGGCGGACAATATCATCACCCTCGACATGGGCGGCACGACCGCAAAAGCGTCGATGGTCGAGCACGGTCAGGTCGTGCGCACCGGCGATTACGAGGTCGGCGCCGGGATCAATCTGTCCAGCAAACTGGTGATGGGCGGCGGCTACGCACTCAAACTGCCGGTGATCGATATCTCAGAGATCGGCGCCGGCGGAGGCAGCATCGTGTCGCTGGACCGGGGCGGTCTGGTAAAGGTCGGCCCGGAAAGCGCCGGCGCCCTGCCCGGTCCGGTGTGTTACGGCCGCGGCGGCGTAGATCCGACATTCACGGATTCCGTGCTGACGCTGGGGTTCCTGAACCCCGGCCATCTTGTCGGCGGCGATCTGCAGCTCGACGCGGAGAAGGCCCGCCAGGCCTTGGCGACCATAATCGCCGAGCCGATCGAACGGGATCTGCTGGACGCCGCCTGGGGCATTTTCCAGGTCGCCTGCGGCACCATGGTCCGCGCAGTAAAAGCCGTATCGACCTATCGCGGCCGCGACCCGCGCGACTTCACGCTGTTCGCATTCGGCGGTAATGGCCCCGTTGTCGCGGCGGAAATTGCCAATCTTCTGGAGATGACACGGGTTGTTGTCCCGCCGACCCCCGGCGTGTTCAGCGCCTTCGGGCTTTTGCTGTCGGATGTCGAACACGAAATCAGCCGTGCCTGGCTGAACCGGCTCGCCGATGTCTCCCCGGCAGATATGGAGACCGCCTTTACCGCGCTGGAAACAGATCTGAACACGCTGATGAAAGACGAAGGCTACTTGACGTCCGACTATTCGATCACGCGCTACGCCGACCTCCGCTATGCGGGTCAGGCGCACGAACTGACCATTGAGAGCCGGTCGGCGGACGGCACGCCCGACTTTGCCGCCCTGGCCGACGACTTCGGCGCCGAGCATGAACGGACCTACGGCCATCAGGCGGAGGCCGAGGCCGTGGAGTGCGTCACGCTGCGTCTGATCGCCCGTGTCGCGGAAGACCGGCCCGACCGGAAGGCTGCGACTTCCGGCGGCGGGGACAGGAAAGCCGACCCGCGTCAGGTCTATTTCGGGCCGGTGCACGGGCAGATGGAAACTCCGGTGATCGACCGGCCGGATCTCGTCAGCGAAATCTCCGGGCCGGTTATCGTCGAGGAATACGATTCCACCTGCATCGTGCCGCCGGGATGGTCTGCCGCCCTCGATGCGCAGAACAATATCGTGCTTACGCGGGAGAAAACGCCATGACCGCCCAGCCATCGAACGTCGACCCGATTACGATGGAAGTCGTCCAGAATGCGCTGGGCGCCATTGCCGACGAAATGGCGCTGGTCATCATGCGCACCGCCTATTCCACCATCGTCCGCGATTCCATGGACTATTCGACCGGGGTCTGCGACCGCGAAGGCCGGATCGTTGCCCACGGCATGACCATGGCATTGCATCTGGGGTCTTTCCCCGATGCGATGGCGGCGTTAATCCGGGATTACGGCGACGACATGCATCCCGGCGACATGTTCATCTGGAACGATCCATATGCCGGCGGCGGCCAGCACCTGCCGGACGTCTATATCGTCAAACCCGTCTTCGTCGCCGGCGAGCTGGAAGGCTATGCTGCGTCGCTGGTGCACCAGATCGATATGGGCGGCATCGCGCCAGGCTCCGCCGCCGTCTACGCCCGCGAAATATTCCAGGAAGGACTGCGCATTCCGCCCATCCGGCTGTATCACAAAGGCGAGCGCAACGAGACGTTCTTCAAGCTGATGGAAAAGAACACCCGCATCCCGGACAAGCTGGCCGGTGACATGCGGGCGCAGGTTGCTGCCTGCCGCACAGCCGATGCCGCGATGACCGATCTTATCGAACGATACGGCAGCGGCACGTACCGGCAGATCGTCGAGGAGCTGCACGATCATGCCGAACGCATCATGCGGGCGGAAATCTCCGCCCTCCCCGACGGCACATGGTCCTTCACCGACTATATCGACGGGCTGGGCGAAGAACCGGAGCCCATTCCGCTGAAGGTCACCATCACCATCGACGGCGGCGACATGACCCTGGACTGGACCGGATCCGCACCGCAGGTCGATGCCGCCATCAACTGCCCTGTTCCGTTCGTGAAATCAGCCTGCCACCTGATCGTAAAATGCCTGGCGGAAGAGGAGATACCAAACTTCGAAGGGTTTATCCGGCCGCTCAACATCATCGTGCCGGAAGGCACTATCGTGAATCCCCTGCCGCCGGCTGCCTGTGCGGCACGCGCCATTGTCGGCTGGCGGTCACTTGACCTGCTGCTCGGCTGCTTCGCCCAGATCGTGCCCGACCGTGTCCCGGCGGCAGGCGAAGGCGGCGTGACATTTCCATCGTTCAGCGGCTACGACGGCGACGACCGGTTTGTTTGCACCGAGGCCTGGGCCGGCTGCTGGGGAGCCATGCACGACCGTGACGGTGCGTTCGGCATCCCCAACCCGGGCGGCAACCTGACCAATCAGCCGGTCGAAATGGTGGAAGCGTTGTTCCCGCTGGAGATCACCCGATACGGCATGGTCGAAAATTCCGGCGGGCCGGGCAAGTACCGTGGGTCGAACGCCTATCAGCGCGAGTACCGTTTCCTCAGCGACGAAACCCAGATGGTCATGCGATCCGATCGGCGACGCTATCTGCCTTACGGGCTCGAGAGCGGCAGGGCCGGCACGCCGTCATGGAACCTTCGAAACTCCGGCACGCCGGAACAGGACGCCATCCCCGTGATGCCGATGGAACCGGTGATCTTCAAACGAGGCGAGACCTTCCTGCATATCTCGGGCGGCGGCGGCGGACACGGCGATCCGCTAGAACGAGCGCCGGAAGACGTGCTGGAAGACGTCCGCGAGGAACGGTTCACGGCCGATTACGCGCGGGATGTATACGGGGTGGTTCTGAGCGGAAACCCGCTGGCCGTCGATGCGGCGAAAACGGATATCTGCCGGGAGACAATCAAAAAGACCGCGCCGGATACGGAGCACCCTCCCTATCTGAGATACTTCCACGACGCGCTGGGTATTCGGACTTTTCGCCTTATGGGTGAAAGGGAGATGGAAAGTTAAGCCCGGTTTTCCGGGTTTTTCGGCCTGTCTGCGCAGCCGGCGCCCAGCGTCGGCGTGCCGGATTTCCTAAAATGCCGTGTATTCTTAATCGGTTGTCCATGAACGGGAGGCTAAATGCCGCCGACAACATTCATGGAGACCCGAACAATGACGTCCCGCAACGAGATCAACGACCTTCACGCTGACGATATCGCCGGTCTGCGCTTGTCGACCCGTCAGGTCACCCAGGCCGCGGAAATCGCCCGCGCCAAGTACCTCGCCGGATATTGCGAAGGTTTCGGCCGTCGCGTCCACCAGGCTTTTCGCAGCGTAAACGACCTGTTCAGCTTCGCGCAGCAGGCCAATCAGGCGGCCCGGCTCTGATCCGCTCCCGGATTCCACTGAAAGAAAAACGCTCCGGTTTTCGGAGCGTTTTTTTATGCGCCATTTGTCCGGTTCGCGAAAAACTGAAATGCGGCTGCAAGATGGCGATTACGGCTATCCCCGGTTAATATCCGGCCAAATGGGCTTCCTCGTCGGGGCCGAACGGGAAAGCATCCTTCATGACCGAATCCATCCAGCAACCCGGGTATACCCGCCAACAGACCATCGCCGTCCTGGTAGGGTCGAGCGTCATGCTCACCATGAGCATGGGCATGCGCCAGAGCTGGGGACTTTTTTCCGTCCCGATCACGCAGGATCTCGGCGTGTCGGTGGCCGATTTCATGCTTGCTATCGCCATCCAGAATCTGGTGTGGGGGGCGACCCAGCCTATTGTGGGCGCCTATGCCGACAAATTCGGCAGCCGGCTCGTCGCCATAGCGGGGACCCTGCTCTACGCGGCGGGCATCGGCGTCACTATGGCGGCAACCGGAACCGTCATGCTGATAATCGGGCTCGGCGTCATGGTCGGAATAGCGATGTCCTGTACTGCCCTGATGCTCGCCATGGCGGCGTCGGCAAGGGCCGTCTCGGTCACAAAGCGAACGTTCGTTCTCGGCATTATATCGGCCATGGGCTCGGTCGGTTCGTTCATCGCCGCGCCACTGGCGGAGGGTCTGATTTCAAGCCAGGGCTGGCTGATTGCCATGGTCGCCTTCATCGGCCTCTGCGTCGTGATGCTGCCGGCGGCGTATTTCGTTGGGTCGGGTGACAAGGCCGCCGCCGAGATCAACCGTACTTCCACCGCACCGGATGCCGATCTGTCCCTGAAGCAGGCCCTGATCGACGCGTCGCGCCATAGCGGCTATGTGATCACGGCGGTGGCGTTCTTCGTCTGCGGACTGCAGCTGATCTTCATCGCCATGCACCTGCCGAACTATATCGCGCTGTGCGGGCTCGCCCCCTGGCTCGGCGCGGCGGCGCTGGGAACCATCGGCGCGTTCAATGCCATCGGCTGTTACCTGTTGGGCTGGCTCGGCGGAAAATACCCGAAGAACATCGTGCTCGGCTGGGTGTACGTGCTGCGCTCGGCGTTTATCGTGATCTACTTCCTGGTGCCCGCCACCCCAGCAACGACGCTCGTCTTCGCCGCCGTCATGGGGATATTGTGGCTCGGCATCGCGCCCGTGGTCACCGGGTTCATCACCCAGATATTCGGACTGAAATACGTCGCCACCCTGACCGGAATCGCCTTCTTCTTTCACCAGGTCGGATCGTTCATCGGCGTCTGGGGCGCCGGACTGATCGTGGATTCGTTCGGCTCCTACGACCGCGCCTGGCAGATCGCCGTGCTGATCGGTCTCGCCGCCGGCGTCGCGCAGATGTTCGCCAACGACAAACCGGCGCCGAAACTGCCCGAACCGGCGCCCGCGTAGGCCCGTTCGAATTAACCGGACGGGTCGGGTATCCGCTGCCAGATCGGTTCGATAATCGCGAATTCGAACATGTCTTCCAGCGTGTAGGGATCGTTGCGGTGGAAATCCTCCACCGTTTCGCGGTCGGCTTCGAATACGATGACGTTTCCGGTGACGTCGCGGATATCGACGTCGCCGGACGTGTCCGTCCCTTCCTTCACCAGCCCGCCGCCATAGACCATCAGCTTCAGGAATGGTTCCTGATAGGCGGCATGCGCGGGCTGAAGGCGGGCCCGCTGTTCTTCCCGGCCCGGCCGGTCGCGCCGGATAAGGGCGTATCGCACCTGTCGCTCCCCGACTATTCCGTCCAGCCGACGATCGGCGTGAACAGCTCGTCCACCGCCATCGGCGCATCCATGAAACCCTGATCGACCAGGTAGTCTATGGCGGTTTCCAGCGTCTTGCGGTTGGGCTCGACCCCGTACGGGCACGGATCGCCGCCAAACAGCTCGTCCATCTCGTCGATGTCGTCGAACAGCCAAGGCAGCATGTAGCGCTGCGCGCCTGAAAACCGCATCTGTTCCAGCGCCCATTTCTTGGACTCCGACAGCGCCTTGAACAGCGCTTCCGCCGCCCAGGGGTGCGTTTGGTGGAACTCCTCGGTCACGATCATGGTGTGCATGATGGGATAGATGCCGGTGCGCTCGAAATAGGCGCGTTCCTCGGCACGGTAATTCGGAAAAAGCCGCACCACGTCATCCGATTCGAAGAACGCCTGCGGCGCGCGGGCGCCGAAATAGGCGTCCACCTCGCCCGACGCCAGGACATCGCTGATCGATTTCTCCGGGCCTATCAGCTCGAGGTTCAGATCGCCTGCCGGACGCAGATCCATGGTCTCGTCGAACCGGCGCGGCGTATCGACGCCGCCTTCCAGCCAGGTCACACCCGAGAAATCGACGCCGTATTCGGATTTCAGAATACCGCGAATCCACACCCCCGCCGACTGCCGGTATTCCTGAACCGCGATGCGTTTTCCCGCAAGATCGGTCGGCTTCTCAATTCCCGAATGGCGGTTGATGAAGATGAAGCCGTGGCGAAACAGACGCGACGGAAACACGGGCAGCGCAATATAGGGAAAATCGCCGCGCGACTTCATTGTGAAGTAATGCGCGCTGGACATCTCCGCCACGTCGAAGGAATGGGTCTTCAGCATCCGCGCGAAGATTTCGGGCGGCGACTGTTGATGAAGATGAAGCCGTGGCGAAACAGACGCGACGGAAACACGGGCAGCGCAATATAGGGAAAATCGCCGCGCGACTTCATTGTGAAGTAATGTGCGCTGGACATCTCCGCCACGTCGAAGGAATGGGTCTTCAGCATCCGCGCGAAGATTTCGGGCGGCGACTGGATTTCGACATAGCGCAGATCGATTCCTTCCGGCCTGACCGTTCCGTCCTTCAGTGCCTGCAATCGGTCGTACGGCCCGCACGCCATGGTTACCGGAAGATTCGTCATCGTCGTATTACCTCGTCAATCGAAAAGACAGGAAAAGGCCAGTCTCACTCCGCCGCGAATTTGCCGTCGGCGCCGCGCCACAGGATGACCGCCTGGTTCAGGATCGTCCGGGCGAAGAGTTCTTCCATGATTTCATGGGCATGTGCCGCCACGTACCAGCAGTTTTTAGGATACATCGGACTTTCCTCGGCTATCTGCCGAAATTTTCACACGAAGGCTCGGCCTGAGTCTATGGGCGCGTCAGTTGCTTCCCGATCCTTTCGTCCTCCGGCTCCCGTCGCCGGTCGTCAAAATAAATCGCAACGCCGGAGACGGCGGCCTCGAACAAGGACGCGACAGCCTATACGGATGATGCGAGTTGTGGGCTGGACATGGATTCCAGGTTGCCCGCTGCAGGCGCGAAGTTTGTGCAAATACCCCATGACAAACGCAACAGGCGGAGACGATACTGCGAGACGGGGTGACGTACACCGACAGGAACAGAAAAACAGCATCAGATGAGCCTCGAACCTAACGCACCGCGGGTGAATCTCGGCAACGGCGCGAAACTTTTCATTCGCTACAGGATTGCAGGTCGCCTGGGCTAGGGTGAGCTGACCATCGTGGACCTCGGCTGCGGTAATGGCCGATAATGGTCCTGGCTGTAACCACGGGCGGACGCGGTCAACCTGCTGGGGATCGAACCGGCTGCCGGACTTGTGACACAGGCACGGAAGTCTTTCCCGATGTGGGAATTCCATAGTGGCACCGCCTATGATCTGGAACCGGCTTCCGCCGATATTGTGACGAGCATGTCGGTGCTGGAGCACGTCTATCGCCGGGACAAGTTCACGCGGTACGCTAGCGCCTGCCTGTCTCCCGGCGGGATATTTTATCTGAACTACGACAACGGGCATTTTCTCGACGGCAACGACCGGCTGAAAAACCTGTTCGGACCCATCCTGGCGAAATTCGGGATCGAACGCTGGTATCAATCGCCGGTTTCGCAGGATGAGGCGCTTGGCCTGATCGAAAACAGCGGCTTCACCGTCGTGGAAGAGTTCAATTTCCACCAGGCGGCGAACAAGGGATTTTTTCGGGACGTCAACAAATTCGATTGTCTGAGCGATGCGGAAAGGTCCCGACTGGCGCGACGCTACGTCGATTTCGAAACAGAAATTCAGGACATCGTTCGCGCACATCCCGAAATCATGGAATTGCTGAATTCGAACACCGTGATTTCCTCGAAGCTTTTCGTACTCAAAGCCGTCTAGCGGGCGAAGCGGCCGGAAAGCCTGACCGGTTGCAATTTGCGCGCGGTTTTGTTTAACACCCACCCGCGTCGCGATATCGCAACGCAGAAACCAGACCGGGGCCACAATGAAAGCGCCTGCGACACTGTATTGGGAAGACATAGATACCGGCCGGGTGCTGAAAACCGGCCTGCTGGATATCGACGCGCCCGGCATTCGGGGTTTTGCGGAAAAATTCGACCCCCAGCCCTATCACCTCGACCGCGACGCCGCGGAAGCATCCCTTTTCGGCGGACTGTGCGCCAGCGGCTGGCACGTATCCGCCATGATGATGAAACTGATCAGCGAGGAGCTGATCAAGGAAAACATCGCGCTGGTGGGCAGCAGGAAAGTCCCCTGGCTGGAATGGTACCGGCCGGTGTTCGAGGGCGACACGATCTCCGCTACCGCCACCATCGCCGACAAGACGGAAGCGGACGGCGATGCCGATTGCGGCCTGATCGGGTTCGACATCGAAGTGCATAACCAGAACGAAAAGCGGGTGATGGCGCTGTCGGCCTATCTGATGGTTGAAAAGAGGGACGCCGCGCATGTCTGAGACGTCCTTTCTGCGATCCCGCTGGTTCGAGGACATCCCGGTCGGCGAATTTCACGTCTTCGGCAGCTATACCTTCAGCGAGCAGGAAATCATCGAGTTCGGAGAACTGTACACGCCGCAGATCTATCATACGGATCCCGAAGCGGCCCTCGACACCCGTTATCGGGGCCTGGTGGCGTCGAAATGGCATATCTGCGCCGTCTGGATGCGCCAGATGGTGGATTACATGGAACGCTACGCGCTCGGCGTCGAGGACGGCCGGCGTAACGGCGCCGGCGTGCGGATCGAGGACCTGGAACAGTTCGTGCCGGTGAAATCGGGCCACACCCTCACCTTTTCGCACGAGATCGTCGCCAAGCCGGACAAGGTGATCCGCGACAAGTGGGGCATCATCCGCAGCCGGAACGAGGCATTTAATCACCGCGGCGAGCTGGCACTCCGGTTTTACATCGACATCCTGGCGGAGCGGACGCCGGAATAGCGCCGCGGGATCAAGCCCTTCCTCCGATGGACTTGCCGCAACAACACCCCGCCTAGTTTGCGCAATCGACGCGACGACAGAGGATATAGTTGCGAAGGTGTCCGGATGCGATCAGGACCGCCCCGACGAGGGTGGCGGCGCGCTCTCCCCCCTCTCCCAGTCCTTCGTGGCCCAGCAGTGCCGCAGCAACCAAAACGCTCAACCCAGCGAGTCCCAATAATGCGACCACCCAACTTTTGTGTTTTTGGCACCCCATCGTCAGCGCCACGGCACTGAGCGGGATCACCAGCCAGAGCAGCAGAACGTGAAAGAACTCTTGTCCGAATATGCTTGCGCCCAAGGCGGGAAAGACCACCAGCAGAAAGGGCAGACAGAGACAATGGATGGCGCAGATCGCCGACGTTGATACGGCAAATTTGTCCAGATAGGGCGTGTATCGCGTCAATGCTTTCATGGGGATTTAGCCATCTTGTTATTCTATAACATTTTCGGATTGTTATGTTATAACGTTTCTGGCGTACTTATGGATTAGATGCAAACGAACATCAATAGCCCATTCGATGACACAAGCCCTGAAACACCGCCTCCCCGACCCGCGCGATACGGACATCGTTTTCTGCACCAGCAAAGAGGGCCTCGCCGTGATCGGAAAACCTGATACCGAACTGGCTATCTGGGAGCGCACGCTACCTTTTTGTTTGCAAACCTGGCTCAATCAACTGGATGCCGCCGTCCTCCCCAACTTTCGGATTCTGGTTGATCCGCGCGATGTCAGGCGGGCAATTGTCCCCCATATGGACAACTGCGGTATGCCATCGGGCGACATGCGCGAATTACTCGTCAGCGACATTGAAGACCTGGTTTCGGCTTTTGCCGGCATCACCGGCTCCGACCTCGTTGATATTCGACTGGAGCGGGTAGATCACGATGCATGCTGGAAATTCCATCGCGACTGTGTGGAGGCGCGGTTGCTAACGACGTATCGAGGGCTTGCGACTGAGTGGGTTCATCGGGACAACGAAACGCAGGCATTGCAGAACCAAAAAAACTATGACGGACCTCTCGAACAGTTCCAATCCAACGATGTCGCGATTTTCAAGGGAAGCTGCGCCGGGCCCGGCAGCGGCGTCGTGCACCGATCCCCCCCGATCGCGGGCACCGGACACACCCGGTTGCTGCTGTGCCTCAACAAACGGTCCATGACGTCCCCGGAACCCTGGCCGGCAGACGACCGGCAAGAAACAGGACGATCCTGATCTCTCCCTGACACGCATCAGCCGGCGACGACAGGAACGTGTCGGAAGAGCCCGCCCCCGCCCTCGCTCCCGGCTGCACCGCTATACCCGGAGCTTCGCGCATGCTTTATTATCTCCACTCACCGGGAGAAACATCGCTATGCCCAGCAACACGATAACCGTCGACAAATGTTCTCCGCACATAGGCGCAGAAATCGGAGGGGTAGATTTAACCGGCCCGCTTGGCGATACCGAAGTTCAGGAAATCCATTCGGCGTTGAACGAATTCGGGGTCGTGTTTTTCCGGGACCAGAAAATGACCCCGGAGGACCAGGACCGGTTTGTCAGGTATTTTGGCGAACCGCACGTTCATGTCGGCGGTAAAAGCACGGCTTCAAAACCCGTGGACGGCTATCCGGCGCTACGGAAACAGCATTTCGATAAAAATTCCCCGCGAATTTCGGGAGAAGCATGGCACACCGATCAGAGCTGCGCTGAAATCCCACCCAAATACAGCGTTCTGTATCAGGAGATCATTCCGCCGGATGGCGGGGGCGATACCATGTTTCTCTCGGCGGCCAAGGCCTACGACGAACTCAGCCCGGGGATGAAGGATTACCTGAAAGGAAAAACCGCAACCCATACGGCAGACGCGGCATTCGATGCATCGGTGACCAAAGTGAACAAGGAAACGCACCTTGTCGCGGAGCATCCCGTCGTCACGAAGCACCCGGAAAACGGCCGCGAGATCCTGTACGTCAATCCGTATTTCACGCGACATATAAACGATATCCCGGAAGACGAAAGCCGTCATATTCTGGAATTTCTGTATCAGCATCAGCAGCGCCCCAACTGGACGATGCGTTTCAACTGGACTGATCATACCGTCGCCTGCTGGGACAACCGCGCCGTGCAGCATTACGCCATCTGGGACTATTGGCCCCATGAGCGAAAAGGATATCGGATGTTCGTCGGCGGAACCGAGAGACCGGCCGGTCCCTAATTCGACCGCGTTCCGCGAGGCCGATTTCAGACACGTTCGATAAAACGGTGGGAAAAAGTGGTGCCCAGGGGCGGATTCGAACCACCGACACCCGCATTTTCAGTGCGATGCTCTACCAACTGAGCTACCTGGGCGCGCCGAGAAATTCAGCGAAGGCAGCTTATAGGCAATAACGCTGCCGCTGTCCAGCGGACACCTGACGAGGTATCCTTTCGATGTCGAATGCCAAATCAAGGGAGAACCTGCCATGACCATCGAACACATCGAACCCGGCAAGTGGAACAGCCGCGCCGTCATCCATAACGGCTATATCTGCATGTCGGGCATCGTGCCGGACGACAATTCGCTCGGCATGAAAGAACAGACCGCGCAGGTTCTGGCGAAGATCGATGGCATTCTGGCATCAGCCGGGTCGGACAAAACGAAGATAATGAGCGCCGTCGTGTATATCTCGGACATGGATCAGAAAGATGCTATGAACGAAGCCTGGATGGAATGGATGGGTTCGCATAATCCGCCGGCCCGTGCCTGCGTAGGCGTCACGCTGACGCCGGACACGCTGGTCGAAATCATGGTACAGGCGGTTCAGGACTAGGCGCCTAAAAGGATTCCTCGTCGCGGTCCCGGTCAGAAATGCCGATATCGAATTCGTCGGGTATTTCCTCGGTCGGGATCGCGTAGGAGCCGGTAAACCATCGGCCGAGATCCAGGTCCGCGCAGCGCTTCGAACAGAAGGGCCGAAATTTTTCGACCCGTTCCGCATTGCAGACCGGACACTGTGATTTCGCAACGCTCGCCATCGTTCACTCCACAACGATATCGTAGTTTTCACGACCGTATTCGTCGTCGGATCGTAAAATGATCGTCCGACCGGTATCGTCTTCGATTCCGTCGACCAGCACACCAAACCCGTTCTCGAGTGAATCGACAACATCTTCCGCCGCATAGAGCACAATGTCGCCAGGCGGCGAAACGCGCGATTCCCGCTGCAGCGCCCGCAGAATTTCGATAGACACCGCATCGACCGACTTTACGCGCCCCAGTCCGCCGCAGGCGGCGCAGATTTCGGTCATTGTGTGCAGCAACGGCGCGCGGCGGCGACGGCGGGTCACCTCAACCAGCCCCGCCTCGGTGACGCCCAGGATTCTCGTGGGGTTCCGGTCCCTGCCGGTCACCCCTTCCATCAGTCTCAGTATCTCGTCCCAGTTACCGTCATTTTCCATGTGAATGAAATCGACGACGATCAGGCCTGAGATGTTCCGCAACCGGATCTGGCGGGCGGCTTCCACGGCAGCTTCGCAGTTCGTCCGGTAGGCCATCTGTTCGAGATCGGACGCGCCCTCAAACCGGCCCGAATTGACGTCGATCGATGTCAGGGCCTCTGTAGATTCGATCACCAGACTGCCGCCGAACATCATGTCGATGCGCCGCGAACAGGCGCGTTCGATCTCTTCCTCTATCCCGTACTGTTCGAACATCAGCTGCGGGCCGCTGTGCAGCGTCACCCGTTCGGCCATGCCCGGCATGACCTTTTCGCAGAATTTTCGGGCCGAATCAGCGGCGGCGGCGTCATCCACATATACGGCATCGATGTCGTCCAGCGCATAGTCCCGCAGCACCCGCAGCACCGGATCGATATCGGCGTGCAGGCAGGACGGGGCCTTCATGACCGCCCGGGCGTCTTCGATTGCCGCCCAGGTGTCCCGCAACTGATCTCGGTCGGCTTCCAGTTCCTCTGCGGTCGCGCCGACGGAGGCTGTGCGCACGATGAACCCTTCCCCGTCGTCGGCGAGATCCGCCATCAGGGCGGTCAGCCGATCGCGTTCCTTCTCGTCCTCGATCTGGCGGGAGACCATGACCCGGTCCTGCAACGGCGCATAGACCAGATAGCGGCCCGGCAAAGTCAACCGCCGCGACAGCTGTACGCCCTTGCCGGCGATCGCATCCTTGGTGATCTGTACGACCACAGCCTCGCCCTCGTGAACCGGGATATCCGCTTCGCCGTTGCGGCGTTTGCCCCCGTCGAGCCCCAGGAAACCCGACCGCGACAGGCCGATATCGACGAAGGCGGCTTCCATGCCGCTCATCACGCGCTCTACCCTGCCGAGGTAGATGTTGCCCACGACGCTGGCCCGTTCCCGGCGCTCGACAATCAGGTCAATCAGTACCGTTTCTTCCATCAGCGCGGCCCGGATCTCGGCGTCGGTAACATTGATGAAAAGTTCCTGGCTCATAACGAACGCATCCTGCGGTTTCTATCTCGGCACGACAAAGCCCGATCCTTGCAAAAGCGACTGTGTTTCGTAAAGCGGCAATCCAACCACGTTGAAATACGACCCGTTGAGAGATCGCACGAATACCCCTGCGGCTCCCTGGATGGCATATCCTCCCGCTTTCCCCCGCCACTCGCCGGAGGAGATGTAGCGGTCGATTTCGGCGTTCTCCAGGCGCTTGAACGTCACGGCCGTGGTGACAAGGCGCGTCACGGAGGACTTCCCCGGCGCAACCACCGTAATTCCGCCATACACCCTGTGTCGCCGTCCCGACAGCAGGCCGAGAAACCGTCGCGCCTCGCTCTCGTCTTCCGGTTTGCCGAGAATGCGCCGTCCCAGACCGACCACCGTGTCGGCGGAAAGGATCCAGGCGTCCCGGTTGTTCGCCGCAACGGCCTCTCCCTTTGCACGGGAAAGCCGTTTCGACAGCGGGCCGGGCTGTTCGCCCTGCATCGGCGCCTCGTCGATTTCGGCGGGGATGATGTCATCGGGTTCCAGCCCGATCTGGGCCAGCAGGTCGCGGCGCCTGGGCGACGCCGACGCGAGTATAAGCCGGTGCGGCCCGGTCGTCCGGACCATTGGCTCTATTTGAAGCGGAAGGTGATACGACCCTTGGTCAGGTCGTAGGGCGTCATTTCAACATTGACGCGGTCGCCGGCCAGCACACGGATGCGGTTTTTGCGCATCTTGCCGGACGTGTGGGCGAGCACTTCATGGTCGTTGTCCAGCTTAACCCTGAACATCGCGTTTGGCAGCAGTTCGAGAACTGTTCCCGAAAACTCGATAAGATCTTCCTTGGCCATCATATCTCCCGGCTCAATCCTGATTTCGCCGGAAAGTGCGGTCTCGGGACCATAAGGTCAAGGGTTTTAGCGAAAGGAGCTCCGCAGAGGCATAAAGGATGGCCGTCCACGACATTCGAAGCTAGTTTACGTGCACGCGGCGCATTTCCTACTTTCATAAACCGGATGGATAGAACGACATTAAATACCCAATGCTGAGAAATGCCCTTTTCGCCATGGCCCTTGCGATTGCGCCTGCGCTGGTTCTGACCGGCTGCGAAGAACAGGGGCCGCTCGAAAAAGCGGGCGAAGCCGCGGACGACGCCGTGAAAGGCACCAAACGGGCGATCGAAGACGCAACGAAATAACAACCGCACGGACGTTATGCGTCCGCCTCGCCGAACCGTTCGCCAATCCTCCGGATGAGATAATCCCGAAGATCGCGATACGCCGCAAGACGCGCATCCCGGTGCCCCTCCGCGACGGAGGGGTCCGGGGTCGGCCAGTATTCGACCTCTGAGGCCGTGACCCTGGTCAGCTCGATCGCTTTGTGCTGCGCTTCCGGAGACAGGGTGACGATGACCTCGAAGGACGTGTCCATCAGGTCCTCCAGGCGCTTGGATTTATGGCGCGACATGTCGATCCCGATCTCGTTCATCACTGCAATTGCCATGGGATCCAGATCTCCGTCCCGCACGCCGACGGAATCCACGAAAATCTCCGTACCGTACCGGTACTTGGTCAATGCCTCGGCCATGGGCGAACGCAGCGCGTTTTCGCTGCACACGAACAGGATGCTGGACGGGCGGCCGGGCATATCCGTCATCCCCGCACGTGCAGAACGCAAATCAGCGTGAACAGGCGCCGCGCCGTGCTGTCATCGACATCGACCTGTTCCGACAGTTTATCGCGCAACAAATCGGCGCCTTCGTCATGCAGCCCCCGCCGCCCCATGTCTATCGCCTCGATCTTGGACGGGGATGCGGATTTGATCGCGTCGTAATAGCTTTCGCATACCGTGAAATAGTCGCGAATGATCTTGCGGAACGCAGAGAGCGACAGCGGAATATCGGCGACATGGGAACCGTCATCCCCCGCGATTTCGAATATCAACCGGGTTTCCTGGCGTTTCAGACACAGCGCATAAGGCCCCAGATCGCAGCCGAGTACTTCGAACCGGTTGTCTTCCAGCAGGTCGTAGATGGCGATCCGGCGCTCGTGTTCGACCTCGGGGTTTCGGGCGACGAAATTGTGATCGTCCAGCCGGACGTCGAACAGCTTGTTGCGCTCCTCCGACATCGCTGCCTGCTCCGCCGTCAGCGTTTGTTGAGCCGGACCGATACCGAGCGAGCGTGGGCGTCCAGACCCTCGGCCTTCGCCAGCGTCACCGCGGCATGACCTATCCGCGACAGCGCCTCCGCGTCGCAGGACACCATCGTAGTCCGTTTCATGAAATCGATCACGCCCAGGCCGGACGAAAAGCGCGCGCTCTGCGCCGTGGGCAGGACGTGATTGGGACCTGCCACATAGTCGCCGATGGCTTCAGGCGTATGCCGGCCGAGGAAAATCGCGCCGGCATGGGTAATGTTCGCGGCGAGCGCGTCGGGATTTTCCACCGCAAGCTCCAGATGCTCCGGTGCGATACGATCGACAAGTCGGGCGGCGCGTTCCAGGTCGTCGACCAGAATTATCGCGCCGTGATCCTCCCAGCTTTGCCGCGCGATATCGCGGCGCGGAAGGGCGCCGAGAAGGCTTTCGATCTCATCGGCGACCGCATCCGCCAGCGCGCCGCTATCGGTGATCAGGACCGACTGCGACGACGTATCGTGTTCGGCCTGCGACAGCAGGTCGGCGGCGATCCACGCCGGGTCGTTTTCCGCATCGGCAACAATCAGAATCTCCGATGGTCCGGCAATCATGTCGATACCCACCGTCCCGAAGACCTGGCGCTTCGCCTCGGCCACGAACGCGTTGCCCGGGCCGGTGATCTTGTCCACCGGATCTATCGTTTCCGTACCGAATGCCAGCGCCGCGACGGCCTGTGCCCCGCCGATACGGTAAACCTCCTCGACGCCGGCGAGGTGAGCCGCCGCCAGAACCAGCGGGTTGGTATCGCCGTCAGGCGTCGGCACCGCCATGACGACCCGGGGCACCCCTGCCACCATTGCCGGGATCGCGTTCATCAGCACCGAGCTTGGATACGCGGCCGTGCCGCCGGGTACGTAAATTCCGGCGGCGGAAACCGGCGTCCACCGCGCGCCAAGACGCACCCCGTCGGCATCGGTGAAGGAAAAACCGTCGGGTTTCTGGCGTTCATGAAAGGCCCGAATGCGGGTCGCCGCGATTTCAAGCGCTTCGATCTGGTCCTGCGGACAGGCGTCCCGAGCGGCCTCTATCAGCGCAGAATCAAGCCTCAGGCCGCCGGAGACATCCAGCCGGTCGAACCGCGACGTATAGTCGATGACTGCCGCATCGCCCCGAGTGCGGACGTCGGCAATGATATCGGAAACGATCCCGGACACATCCTCGGCGACGTCACGCCGGCGCTCGATAAAGGCGTCGAAATCCTCGCTGAAACCCGGCGCTTTGAGGGAGAGCCTAAGCGGCATCCCGGGCTTCCTCGAACCGGTCGATCCAGCCATGAATTTCTTCTGGCCGGGTTTTCATCGCCGCCCGGTTGACAACGAGACGCGACGTGATCTTGGCGATTTCCTCGACTTCTTCCAGCCCGTTGGCCTTCAGCGTGGACCCGGTGGATACCAGGTCGACGATGCGCCGGCACAGGCCGAGCGAAGGAGCGATTTCCATCGCGCCGTTCAGCTTTACGCATTCCGCCTGTACACCGCGCGCAGCAAAGTGCCGGCGGGTGATTTCGGGATACTTCGTGGCAACCCGGACATGGCTCCAGCGTTTCGGGTTGTCCTTTTCGCGAAATTCCTTGGATTCGGCGACGACCATGCGACACGCCCCGATCCCCAGATCCAGCGGCGCATATACTTCCGGAAAATCGAACTCCATCAGCACGTCGCGGCCGGCAATGCCGATCTGCGCGGCGCCAAAAGCCACGAACGTGGCGATATCGAATGAGCGGACCCGCAGGATGGACAGGTTCGGAATGTTCGAGGCAAACTCCAGCTTGCGCTCGTGCTTGTCGTGGAAGGCGGGTTCGGGTTCGATCCCGGCCTCCGCCATCAGCGGCAGCAACTCTTCCAGTATGCGCCCGCGCGGCACGGCGAGGCGCAGATTTTCATTGGCGGCAGTCATCGTATTCTCCTGCGGCGATGCCGGTGACCGGAAACGTCAGGCGCTCTCTTCGTGCTCGGGGCGCCACCGCGTCGGCCAGGCTTCGCCGAAATCTTCCGCGTGACACAAGATCGAACCGATCTCCAGCCTGATCGTCGCGCCACCGGCAAAAAGCAGGTCTACATACTCCGTCGTCGCCTCAAGCGCCAGTAAATCGAGCATTTCGCCGCGCCTGGACTGATCCAGGTGCCGTCGGCGCACGCCGGATACCCTGTCGAACGATATGCCACAGCGAATACGCTCATAGATCGCGCCCGGCACCTTGTCGTCGCCCGCGTCTTCCCAGCGGAATCTGTGGGCGACAAGGGCGAAGCGGTTTTCGGTGGCGAGGTAGACCATCTCGCTTACCGGAACGACTGCGTCCTGCAGCAAAGCCGACAAAACGACGATATCCTCTTGATCCGCCGCCGCGAGTTTCAGCAATTTTTCTGACATCGTTCTTCGGGTCCTAGTCTTCGGGGCGCCGTTCGATAACGGCGCCGCAGGCAGCAAGCTTCTGTTCGATCCGTTCGTATCCACGGTCGAGGTGATAGACACGCCGTATCACCGTTTCTCCCCGCGCGGCAAGAGCGGCCAGCACCAGCGAAGAGGACGCGCGGAGATCGGTCGCCATCACTTCCGCGCCGGTCAACCGGTCTACGCCGCGCACCATGGCGGACGCACCGTGGACATTCACGTTCGCCCCCATGCGCGATAACTCCGGCACATGCATGAACCGGTTTTCGAAAATGGTTTCGGTAATCATCGCTGCGCCGTCCGCCACGGACATCATCGCCATGATCTGGGCCTGAAGATCCGTCGGAAAGCCGGGAAACGGTTCCGTCATCACATCGACCCCGCGAATGCCGCCAGCATCGACACTGACTTTCGTCCCGTCCGGCGTATCTTCCAGCACGAGCCCCGCCTGCGAGAGAATCTTGAACACCGCCTTGAGCAGATCGGACGGAACCCCGGCAAGCGTCAGTTCTCCGCCGGTGATTGCGGCGGCCATCGCATATGTGCCGGCTTCTATCCGGTCGCCGACTACCCTGTGCTCGGCCGCGGACAGGGTATCGACGCCCTGAATCGTCAGGGTATCGGAGCCGATCCCGTCAATTTTCGCGCCCATCGCGACCAGGCAATTCGCAAGATCGGTGACCTCGGGTTCGCGGGCAGCGTTGGTCAGTACGCTCTCTCCCTTCGCGAGGCAGGCTGCCATCATGATGTTTTCCGTCGCTCCCACCGACACGAAGGGAAACACGACCTTGTCGCCGATCAGGCCCTTGGGTGCCCGGGCCGTCATATAACCGCCATCGAGTTCGATCTCGGCGCCCAGCGCTCCCAAGCCCTGGATATGGAGATCGACCGGCCGGGTGCCGATCGCGCAGCCGCCGGGCAAGGATACTTTTGCTTCGCCAAACCGCGCCACCAGCGGGCCAAGCACCAGGACGGACGCGCGCATGCGGCGTACGAGATCGTAAGGTGCAACCGTGTTGTCGATCGCCGCGGCATCGAACGTCATCGTACAGCCCTGCCCGGCGCTTTCCGTTTCGCTGATGCGCACGCCATGCTGCGCCAGCAGTTTCGACATGGTCGAAATATCCGCCAGGCGCGGCAGATTGGTCAGCGTCAGAGGTGCCGGACTGAGCAGACTGGCTGCCATGAGCGGCAGGGCGGCGTTTTTCGCGCCGCTGATGGCGATCTCACCTTTTAGCGGGTGGCCACCCTGTATGACGATCTGATCCATTTGCCTGCATACTTACCACGGGCGCGCACGACTCGCGGCGGGTTAACGTCTGATGTCCGGTACCTGCGGGGAAAGCGTTATATACTGCCGACGCTGGGTAATGGCCAGTAAACTGCGCCTATGGGCCCGCTGCGGAATCGTCGCCACTATCGCCGCCATCGCGTTGACCGGCGGTTTCCCGTTCCCGCATCTGCTGCTTGCGGCGCTGCAGATTCGCGCGCAGTGCCTCGGCCTGGCGATCACGGCGTTCCTCTTCCCGGCTGCGCGGGCGTTTACCTTCCTTTTCCATATCGATGTTATATCGCCAAACACGCACGGATGCAGTTGACTTTTCGCCCGCCGATGGCATTGTGCGCCGCTCTTTGGATGCCGCCGTAGCTCAGGGGTAGAGCGCACCCTTGGTAAGGGTGAGGTCGAGAGTTCGATTCTCTCCGGCGGCACCATTTTTTCCCATCGAAGACTTACGCGCCGACGCGGAACTTTCCCGCTTTGCGATCCGGTGCCATGCTGGAGAGCATCAACCGGTATGAGGAAGCGGCGCTATGGGTGAAAACATCGATGATGCGGTCATACACGTTCACGACTCCGGCAAGGGACCGGGACTTCTGCTGCTCTGCGGCGACGTCGCCCCCTGTATCGTCGAAGCGCGGGCAACCCTGTTCGCGGAAGAAGGCTATGCGGTTTTCCCGTTAAATGGCGTCCCCGCTACCGAAGATGTGGCGAAAGCGGCCAGAATGCTCTCGCAGAGAAGTGAATGCACAGGCGGACCCGTCTGTGTCGCTCATGACGGGACCGTTCCGAGCGCGGTTTCGGCGGCGGACGAATTCGACGCCATCATCGCGTTCGATCCACCCGCCGGCCTCTGCCACGGGTTCGACCCTGCAAGCCTTCCCTGCCCTGTCGTATTTCAGTTCGGCACGAAAAATGCGCCTGGCGCCGCAACTGCGGCACAGCATCTGTCAGCGCGACTCGATCCCCTTAACGGGTCCCGCGTCTTTGACTGGCCGGACGCCGCGCCGGGATTCGCGCTGCCCGGTCAGCCTGCGTTCGACCGGCGCGTGGACAGCCTTGCCCATTCGCGAGCGCTTGAACTGATTCGCCGGGTTGTGGGACCGCATTACGATTACGTCGCCCTGTTCGCGGAACACATCCGCCACGAATTCGAGACCCGCGACGTCGATGCAACAATGGCGACGATGATTTCCGATCCCTACGTCAATCACGTGGCGACGCTGGCCGGCGGCGTCGGGCACGACATGCTGAAACGGTTCTACAAATATCATTTCGTCGATCAGAACTCGCGCGACCGCACCAGCATCACCGTCTCGCACACGCTGGGGCCGGATCGGGTAGTGCTCGAACTCGTGGTTCGTTTCAAACACGACCAGGTACTGGACCGGTATTTCCCTGGCATCGAACCGACCCAGGAATACGTGGAACTGGCGACGGTCCTGATCGTCAAGTTCCGCGGCGACAAGGTGTGTCACGAACATATTTACTGGGATCAGGGTTCGGCACTGAAACAGATCGGCGTCCTGGAGACAGGCGATCTGCCGGTCGCCGGGGCGGAAGCCGCCCGCAAGGTGCTGGACGAACACCTGCCGTCGAATATATTCATGGCGGACGCTTGGGCGACGAGCGACGGTAAACCGCTGTAACCGCCCGCACCCCAATTAAAGAAAGACCGAAACACCATGTCAGACAACCCGATGTTTACGCCCTTCACACTGCGCGGCATGACCGTGAAAAACCGGCTCGTGATGTCGCCCATGTGCCAGTATTCCGCCGAGGACGGCACCGTGAACGACTGGCATGTCGTCCATCTGGGCAGCCGCGCGATGGGCGGCACCGGGCTGGTCATCTCAGAAATGACGGATATCTCGCCGGAAGGCCGGATTTCGAACGGCTGTGCGGGCATGTACAAACCTGAACACGTCGATGCCTGGAAGCGGGTCGTTGATTTCGTCCACACGCATTCGGACGCGAAAATCGCCGTCCAGCTCGCCCATGCGGGCCGTAAGGCAAGCTGCGAGGTTGCCTGGGAAGGCGGCGGTCCCCTGCCGGAGGACAGGGCATGGGAAATCATCGCGCCGTCGGCCATACCGTTCTCGCCCGACAGCCAGACGCCGCGTCAGATGACGGAGGACGACATGGACCGCCTGATCGAGGCGTTCGCCCAGGGCGCGCGCTTGGCGGACGAAGCAGGCTTCGACATGATCGAAATCCACGGTGGACACGGCTACCTGATTTCCAGCTTCATCTCGCCGCTGTCGAATACCCGGAACGACGACTACGGCGGACCGCTGGAAAACCGGATGCGATTCCCGCTCGCCGTATTCCACGCCATCCGCGACAACTGGCCGGAGGAAAAACCCATCTCGATGCGTATCTCCGCCTATGACTGGGTCGATGGCGGCACCGAGGTCGACGATGCGGTCGAGATCGGCAAAATGCTAAAGGAAGCCGGCATCGATATCGTCGACGTCTCCAGCGGCAATGTCACAGACGATCCGCGTCCGCGGGTCGAAGGCCTGTTCCAGACTCCGTTCAGCGAACGGGTCCGTAACGAAGCAGGCATTCCCACCATGACGGTGGGCAATGTCGGCGGGCCGCAACAGATAAACGAGGTCATCGCGGAGGGCCGCGCCGATCTGTGCTGCATGGCCAAGGGCCAGCTTTACGACCCCTACTTCGCGCATCATGCCGCGCGCGCGCTGGAAATCGAGGACTATGCCTGGCCGAAACAGTACCAGGCGGCGGGATTCTTCAAGCCGGTGGACTGAATTCTTCCTCCATACGACGGCGTATGCGGTTTTCCACCGGTTATGGTGGTCTTATCCCCCGATTATATGACCTGCCTGTGGGTAACGTGAAATTCGCGATTGTTGCCGGATGGGGGTGGGTGCACTGTAATACCTGTCAGCGCGATGGAACTCGCATTGATGGGTGGGTGGCCCACCAGGGATGAACGAGCCGGTTCTGGGGCGTTTGAGTTCATTCGGAAGGGGTCAGGCCGAAAGCCGGGGGCGGCTGAGGCCATTTTTTTTGCCCGGAATTCGGATCAGAACCCCGCAAGCACCGCTTTGTGGAAGCCACGGCCTCGGTTGCGAGAGCAAATCTGATCGAAGGCGAAAAAAGTACGCGCCCCGGCGCATAGGTGGGTCAGAACGCCGGGACGCGATTTTGTCAGCGCAGTTTGGGTAGAACTGCCACGGCGTGGGTAATGCCGCGACCCAAGTTGTAGAGGCTTCGACGCGAATCACAACAACAGCTTGTGGTTTACCCCCCGAAATACAGCATATTGACCATTCCCCCGGCAATCTGGAAACTGGGAACATGAGTTCTCCATACGAGTTGCTGGGCGTCGACAGAAACGCGGATCTCGACGAGATCAAACGCGCTTACCGCCAGCTTGCGAAAGAACTGCACCCTGACGCCAACGCCGGAGACGAGGCGGCGGCCGAACGGTTCAAGCATGTGACAGCTGCCTACAACCTGCTTGCGGACAAGCGCAAGCGCGCGGAGTTCGACCGCAACATGCCGGCCGGATCCGGCGACGGCGATATGCAGCCCTGGCAAAAGGGCGGCGCCTGGTTCGACTTCGAAATAGACGAAAGCACTGGCGAACGCACGATCGACCTGTTCGGCGACGTCGCCGGCACGCGGCTGGGCCGGGTAAAGGGTGCGGCCGCCACGTCGCTCTGGATGAAAGGCGAAGATATCGCCGAAAGCCTGAAAGTCGTTCAGTCGGATGCCGATCAGGGCGTCTGCAGGCTGGTGAACACCATGACCGGCCTGACCGTCGCGGTCGACATTCCGAAAGGCACCACGGACGGCGACATCATCACGCTCCGCGGTTTCGGGATCGAAGGCTTTGGCGGCGGGCCGCCGGGCGATCTGAACGTGATCGTCAGCGTGATTCCAGACCCCGCGATCGAAGAGCGCGGCTGATCGCTTCCGCGTCGATCCGGTCCATATCGTCAGTACCCGAAACTTCGGCCTGATACATCGCCAGCCGTTCGCGATAAACCTTTGCGATCTCCTGGCGCGCCGATGAAGACATACTCACGAACTGACCTGCCAGGAACCGGTTTTCCGGATCGGCGCGAACGATCTTCGCCTTCGCATCGAATCCGACCGGTTTACCCCGGTGGACGATGATCAGACGTGCCCGCGCGGTATCGCCCGCATCGTAGCCGCCGCGAAACCCCTGTGCCCCGAATCCGTCGATGCTCCAGTCCGTGACCGGATAGCTGACATCGTTCAGCACCAGCATCGCGTTCTTTTCGGGAATGCGATAGACGCGCCGCCGTTCGCGCGGGTCTTTCTTCTTCTTGCTGAACAGTCCCATGACGGCATTCGACCGGTGGTTTCACACCGCATTACAATGCCGCAACGCCGCTAATTATCTATTAATCAACAACTTAGCTGTCGAATTCCTTCTGCGCCTCGCAGATGTCGACATCCGCCGCCCGTTCGAACACTCGGATAATCTGCGATATATCGACATCTTCGCCCAGCTCGTTCAGCGCCATGCGAAACACTTCGCGCGCGTAGTTGCCGGTGGTCAGCGGCGCCTTCATGTCCTGTCCCAGCTTGGTCGCCAGCGTCAGGTCCTTGTGCATCAGGGCGAGGCCGAAGCCCTGCTCCACACGACCGGGAATGATATGCGTCGGCAGGGTGGTGTCGGCGATGTAGCCGCGGGCCGACCCCTTCGCCAGAATTTCCGCGAACCGCATGGGTTCAATTCCCGCCTTGGTCGCCAGCGCCAGGCCTTCGAACGTGGCAAGCCGGATGCAGGACGAAATCATATTGTTGATCAGCTTCATCGAATGTCCGGCCCCGATTTCGCCGGCATGGAAGATGTTGGGACTGATCGCCTCGAAGGACGGCTTTACCTTGTCGAACAGCGCCGCCGGCGCACCGATCATGACCGCGATGGTTCCGGCTTCCGCCCCCGCCACGCCGCCGGATACGGGCGCATCAATCAGGTCGATCCCCTGTTCGGCAAGGCGCGCCGACATGTCCTTGGTCGCCATCGGATCGCCGGTCGTCATGTCGGCGATCAGCGTGCCCGCCGGCACGGTACCCGTAAGCCCGTCCGGTCCGAAAATGACCTCCTCTACCTGGGCGGAGGTGGGCAGACAGGTGACGATCAACTCCGCTCCGGACGCACCGATAGCTTCAGGGCCGTTGGCCGCGATGGCGCCCTCGGCGGTCAGCGCGTCGACCGCTGCCGGGTTCAGATCCCAGACATGCAGGGTGTGATGAGGCAACAGGCGGCGGACCAGCGCCGCGCCCATGTTGCCGAGGCCGATGAATCCTATATCGGTCAAAATACGTCTCCTGTCAGATAGGTCATTGGTTCAGCGCGCGAATTTGAAAATCGGCTTGCCGTCCGGGCCGCCGCCGACAATGTGCCCGCCGCCAACATCGGCGAAATGTGCCGGCAGGATCATGGTGCCGGACTCCGCATGTCTGTCCACGAACGCCATTCGGGTTTTCCGAGACAGATCGGGGTCTTCGCAAAACATGCTCGACCATTGGGACTCCGGTACCTGCAACGGATGATGCATCAGATCGCCGCAGAATATACCGTGATCGCCTCCATCCTGCGCGTGCAGACACACGGCGCCGGGCGTGTGTCCGGGCGCATGTTCGAGCCACAATCCCGTATCGATTTCGTGGTCGCCGGACACCATGGTCGCTTTTCCGGCCTCGACGACGGGCAGGACGCTGTCGAGAAAGGCGTCGCGCGCCCAGTCCTGTGTCCTGTGTTCCTCTTCCCAGTAGTCGTACTCCGTTTTGTGGAACAGATAATTCGCATTGGGAAACGTCGGCACCCAACGGCCGTTCTCCAGCTTCGTGTTCCAGCCGACATGGTCAGTATGCAAATGCGTGCACATCACGATGTCGATTTCTTCCGGCTCCACCCCCTGAGCGCGCAGATTATCCATCCACGGCCATTTTTGCCGGTGCCAGTTCGGACGGACAGGTCGTTCCTTGTCGTTCCCCACGCAGGCATCCACCAATATGGTCAGCCGTTCGGTCCGGATCAGATAGCTGCGAAACGCCATGATGACGTTGCCGGTGGCCGGATCGATACTGTGCGGTTCCAGCCAGCTTCTGTGCCGGTCGACCTCGGGCTGGGTCGCATCGGGAAGCATCTCCAGCGGATCGCGGTACACACCCTGCCATTCCATCACCTCGCCGACGGCAAATCCGCCGATGTTCAGTCCCGTCATTTTTGTTTTCCCGTAACAGTTTCGGACAAACTAACAGATTTCTTACCGCGGGAATTCAGCTATCCTGACCACAAAAATAAAAACGGGGTTTCCAATGAAAAAATCGGCCATAGCGCTTTTGTTCCTGCTTACTTTGCCGGCGGTATCCGCACTGGCGGAAACACCGCTCGAACGCGGTACCTATCTGATGCGCGGGATCGTCGCCTGCGGCAACTGCCACACCGCGCCCGGCGGCCCGATGGCAAAGCACGAGCTCGCGGGCGGCTTCAACATGAAGGAAGGCCCGATCGACGCCATGACGCCGAACCTGACGCCGCACAGGGATACCGGCATCGGCAACTGGACAGATGCGCAGTTGATGATCGCGATCCGTGACGGCAAACGCCCCGACGGATCGCTGATTGGGCCGCCCATGGCGGACTTGAGAAGCGCGAACACCATCGCAATGCAAAGTCCTGAATTGAACCGGCATCGTTCCGCAACAGCGTTAATTTTGACTTAAACCGACTTTATGTGCGATGCGTGATTTTCGGCATACCAGTCTGAAATTTCTTCCCTTTTCGGAAACCAGACGCCGTCGATATCCTTCACGTAGGAGATGAATTCCCGCAAGGCTTTTACCGCGAAACCACGCCCCATCACATGCGGGTGAAGCCCGATATTCATGATGTTGCCGCTCTTCTCGCTCTCCTCGTAGAGCACGTCGAATTCGTCCCGAAACCTCTCGAACGCACCGGATGCCGCCATTGCGCCGCGCGAAAAGACAGCGAAGTCGTTTATGTCATTCGAGTAGGGAATCTGAACCAGCGGCCCGTGCCGCGTCTGCATCATGTAAGGCTGATCGTCGTTCAGGTAGCAGGCCATGAAATCGAAACCCAGTTCCTTCAGAAGATGCGGCGTTTCGTGGGTCGAGCGCAGAGACGACGACAACCAGCCCCGCGGCGGTTTACCAACGACTCCTGCATAGGCATCCACAATGCGTTTGATCACGTCGCGTTCCTCGTCCGGTTTTCCGGCATAGGATGACATGATGTCCGTCTGCGACCAGTTATGGGCGAGAATCTCCCAGTCGCGCTCGTGCGCCGCTTCCACGATCTGGCGTCTTTCAAGCGCCGTCAGCGCATTGATTGTGCAGGTGGTCGGCACGCCGGCGCGGTCGAATTCCTCGAACAGACGCCATACCCCGACCCGGTGACCGTATTCCCGCCAGGTCCAGTTGGCATAATCGGGAACATTGCCCGGCAGTACGTGAGGGATGGAGGCCGGGCCACCGGGATAGAGTGGTTCCGGCTTGTCCCAGGTCATCGGCCAGAATTCGCAGTTGATCGTAAAGATCACGGCGATGCGGTGTCGGCCCGGCCATTTCAGAGGCTGCCGTTCGGGCATGGGCACATAAGGATAGTGGTCCGGTGACAGCATAGCTTTTGCCTTCTCAGTTGGGTTGCGGGTCGGTCTCTCCAAACGCCGGGTATGCCGCGTAGGCACGCTCGCCCAGCGCATCCAGTGCCGGAAAAGCGCCGTCATCGAAAAGATGCGGCAGGACGATCCTGGCGAACTGAAGGAAAACAATCGCCGAGACGTCCGCCTGGCTGATCCGATCGCCGACAAGCCAGCCATCGGTCTTCGATGCTGCGGTTTCCAGAACCCGGAAGGCTTCCAGAATCTGTTTCTCCGCGCCCTCGACCGACGGCAGGTAGACCATCTCTTCCGGTCGCCGGGTACGTTCATAGAAAGCGATGACGGTCTTATCTCCCGCACTCGTCGCCCACGACACTAGCTGAAGCGTATTGCGGCGGCTCTGCCCGGATGCCGGGATCAACCGGGCTTCGGGACCGGCCTGGTCGTCGAACCAGTCCAGAATGGCGGCGCTGTCGACAAGCGTCGTGCCATCGTCGAGCACGACGGTGGGAACGCGCACCATCGGATTGTACTTTCTGATCTCGTCCGCTTCCGTCGCTGTCGACAGGTCGAGATGTTCGAAGTCGAGCCCCTGGATTTTGAGCGAAATTGCAACACGCCGGGTGAACGGCGACATGAACCGACCGATCAGTTTCATTCTGGATTTTCTCCGGGTTGATTCAGAGCCTGAAAAGCTTGCGCGCGTTTTCGCCCAGGATGTTCCGCTTCTGCTGCTCGTCCAGGAATTCGAGATCCCAGATTACGGACGGCACATCCATATCCGGCAGCGGGTAGTTGGAGGCGTAGATCACCTGGTTGCCGGCGTCGATCGCTTTCATCGTCTGTTCGAGCAGATAGGTATCGCCGGCCTCCAGCGGCTGCGAGGTGTAGTACATATCGCGGAGATATTCGCTCGGCAGCTTCCGCAGGCCCGGAACCTCCGACGACCGCATGCGGTATTCGGAATCGATGCGCTGATTGACCCACAACACCCAGGCAAGGCCGCCTTCCATCCAAAGAACGTCGAGCTCGGGAAAACGTTCGTTCATCGCGTTGCACAGCCAGTTCACGCAATGGACGACGTTGTAGAACGGATACCCGATCGCCTGCACCGCGACGAACCGGCTGGGGCTGCCGAAGGTCGGATCGTCCCAGTCGTAACCGGTGTGGAACGACAGCACCTTGCCCGCCTCCTGTATGGCGGCATAGGTCTTGGCGTAGACGTTTTCGTGTACCGCATTATGGCGAACCGACGTGACGAGAAACCCGACAATGCCGGGTACGTCCTTGAATTCCTGCACGATCCGGTAAGACGCTTCCGGATCGTTGAACGGCAGATACGCAAAGGATTTCAGACGGTCTGATTCCGACAGGACCTTCTCCACCAGCCACCTGTTGTAGGCCATGGCGATCTGCGCCTCGAACTCGATCTGCGGGTGCATGCCCATCAGCATCATGGGCGTAGGCAGCAGAACCGCCACATCGACACCCATGGAATCCATACGCTTGTGTGCAAGCTGCACGTCGCGATGCCCCCCATCCGCAGCGGTTTTTTCAAGTTGTCGGAGCGGTTCGCGCGTGATGCGCCCGCCGACATCCTGATATCCGACACGCGAATACGGGAAACCCCGCGACTTCCGCGCCACGCCCAGCGCCGACATGGACAGCTGCTTCATCACCGGGTCTTCGATATAGTCGATCAGTTCCCGTACGGATTCGGTTTCGTAGTGGTGCGAATCCGCATCCACGATAAAGACGTCGTTGAGCCCTCTTTCGTCGCGCTGCCGCGCCGCGTTGGTCAGCAACTCCGCTGTGTCGAAATCGTCGACCTTCAGGCTGTAGATCTCATCGCTCGAGGGCAGTTCCATTTCGTCCCCTTTCAGCCAAAACCCGGGCGGATCAGATTCTCGAAATATCGAAGGTGGATTCGGCAAACAGATCTTCCGGGGTCAGCAGGCGCTCGGACAATCCGTCGTTATAGGAATACCGGGCCAAAGCCTCGATTTCATGACGGCAATCCTCGATCCCGTATTTCCAGTAATCGGGCCCCATCAGTTCGACGGTATCCTGAAGTTCCTGCGCCACCCACGGCAAGGCGACGCTCAGCGCCGCCGTCTTTGCGATATCCTGATAGGCGATGTCGCGCGCCTCCAGAAACGCCTTGTACAGACTGCCGGGCAGCCAGGGATGTTTTTCGGCAAGGTCCTTGCGCAGCCCCATCAGGTGCATGATCGGGAAGATTCCGGTATCGCGATAATATTGTTTCTCGACGGTCCGGAAATCGGGAAAAAGACGGCCGATATTCGGTTTGCGCAGCGTGAAGCTGGACGGTTCGCGCGCCGTGGTCAGCGCATCCAGTTCACCGGCTTCGAACATCTCCACCAGCGTCCGGTCTTCCGGAATCGGTTCAAGGTCAAGGCCTTCGGGCGCCTCGAACGGCGTACGTTCGTCGCGGCCGGCTTCTTCCTGCCCGCCGGATCGCCAGCGAATCTCGTTGGATTTGATCCCGTACTGATCGTCCAGAATGCCACGCATCCACACCGGCGCCGTCATCTGGTACTCGGGCGTGCCCACCAGCTTGCCGCGCAAATCCTCGGGTTTTTCGATGCCGCGGTCTGTTCGGATATAAAAACCGGAATGGCGGAAAACCCGGCTGACGAACGCCGGAATGCCGACATAATCTGCCTTACCCTGCGACGTGACGCGCATATGGCTGGAGAAAGACAATTCGCAGCAATCGAATTCCGCGTAACGGAACGCGCGGAAAAACACCTCTTCCGGTTCCATGGGAATGAAGGTCACATCGCATCCTTCGACCTGTACCCGGCCGTCCTTGATGGCGGCCATCCGATCCATGTCGCCGGCTACGATTGTAATCTGAATATTTTTTGCCACGTCCCAGTTCCTCTAGTTATTTTCCATTTTGCGCCGACGATCTGCCGGTTGGTCCGCCCATTCTACAGACCCGTTGTGATCCGGACCAGTCTCGTTCAGGGTGCAATCAACATCAATTGGAGGCACCGATGGCGGGCGCTGACAGTTATCGCAGATATCAGGGCATGGATTTTGCGGAAATTCCCGCTGATATACTCGACCGCGACACCAGTCCGATGTTCGCCTACCGCGACATGGACGACGCCGAACGCGCCGCGCAACTCAAACGCGATGCGGCCTATAACAATCGATGGGCCGTGCCCGACCATCAGACGGATCTCGACCGTTGGGCGGCGGATAGCGCCGCGGTTCGAAACAAATTTCGCTGCGACCTGGACGTCGCCTATGGCGACGGCGACCGGGAAACGCTGGATATTCTCTACCCGGATGGCGACGGACCTGTACCGCTGATCGTGTTCCTGCACGGCGGGTACTGGCTCAGTATGACCAAGGACTCCTATTCGTTCATCGGCGAGAGTTTCGTCAACGCCGGCGCGGCCTTCGCCGTCATCGGGTTCGACCTCTGCCCCGACGTCACCCTTGGTGCCATGGTCGGACAGGTGGAACACGCCATCGGTCATCTATGGAACAATTCGGAGAAGTTCGGGTTCGACCGTGATCGCTTTTATCTGGCGGGACATTCGTCCGGCGGTCACCTGGCAGCCATGGTGCTGTCGGGCGGCGTAACAGGCAAACCGCCCGTCGCACCGGAAACTTTCAAGGCTTCGGTCATCGTCAGCGGTCTTTTCGACCTTGCTCCCATCGCAGCGACCTACATCAACAACTATATCCGGCTCGACGAAGCGGGTGTTCGGGCGCTAAGCCCGCTTCATCAGGTTCCGACCGCCGACAAGACAATGGGACCATTGATCCTCGGCACCGGCGAACTTGAACTGGCCGAGTATTTCTTGCACCAGTCGCGATATGCCGCTGAATGGGTCGGGGCGGGCCACGGGCTCGAAATGTGCGATGCCGCCGGATATCACCATTTCGACGTCTCCTACGATCTGGCCAACGAAGACGGAGCCCTTCATCGCGCGTTCAAAGCGAAAATCGATTTCGGGTAGAAATGAGGCCGGCGCGCCCTACCTTAGAGGAATACCGCCTAAATTCTGAAGCATTTGCCGGCTAGTAACCGACCCGGCGCGGTTTCTCCCGTAAGACTTTCCCCACTATGGGTAAATCGCCCGGAAACGACGCGTTCGCGTTGTACAGGAAAGACAAGCAATCAATATGTCGGAAGAAAACACTTCTTCGCGTTCCCTGCCCGGCCGATACCGCAGCCGGCGTCCTCTCCTCATCCTGATCGGGCTCTTCCTCGCCGTCGGCGGGGCGGTGGCCACACTTCCGGGGGTCGCGACCTGGCAGATCACAACTCAGCTCGAGCGGCTGGGCGCCAGGTCCGTCGCGATGGAGAAGGTCGTCATCAACACAGCTACCGGCGAGATTACGGTGACCGGATTCAAATCCGTTCTCGAAATGGCGGATATACGTCGCGACAAGGCCGACCCCGTGGCTGTCGTGCCCTCTCAGATTGGCCTGTACCAATGAATCCGAAACGAGTCTCGCTTCTTCGGTCGGGCAGCCCATCTTTTCGAAAATGGCCGCGATTTTATCCGTCAGGTCTTCGGCACGGATGCGCATCGCCCCCTCCTAAAATCTCTCGGCCCGAAATGGTGCAAGGTCGACGTCCGGCACCTTGCCCGCCGCGAGTTCGGCAATCATCTTTCCCGTCACCGCGCCCATCGTCAGCCCCAGATGGCCGTGTCCGAAGGCGAGCAGAACATTCTTCCGGCCCGGCGCAGGGCCGATCACGGGAAGGCTGTCCGGCATCGAGGGACGATACCCCATCCAGCGTTCGGCCCCGTCAAGATTGAGCCCCGGCACGAACGGTTCCGCAAGCTCCGCCAGGATATCGGCACGTCGCCAGTCCGGCGTCAGATCGAGCCCGCCGAACTCGACCGTGCCGACAAGGCGCACCCCGCCGGTCATCGGTACAATTCCGAATTTATGATCGCCCACAACGATCGGGCGGCGCATCTCGACGCCGGGTTCGGGCAGCCACAAATGATATCCGCGTTCGGTATCCAGCGGCACGGGTGCCCCGATGGATTTCGCAAAGGGTTTCGAAAACGCGCCTGCCGCAATTACCAGCCCGTCGACCGGCAGGGTATCGCCATCGGTCGTCAAACCGGCCGGTTCGCCGTCTACGCCGTTCAGGACGGCAGTCACGTTCGTTTTGACGAACTCGCCGCCGTTCCGCCGGAACAAATCGAACAGGCGCTGCGACAGATGCAGCGGGTGTGTGATTGAATTTGCGTTCGGCGTGAACACGCCGCGATAGAGATCAGGAGACAACGCCGGCTCCAGCTGGCGCATTTCATCCACCGTCAGTTCCTCCAGCGCGGAGCCGCGCCGGCGACGGAGTTCGTCGGAGGCGCGCGACGCGTCCCAGGCGTTCTTGGTCCGGAACACATGTAGCTCGCCGGATTGGCGCCAGACATCCTGCGCATTCGCTGCTGCGACGAGTTCGAGCCAAGCGTCGTTCGACCGGTCGAGCAGCGAGGCGAGCGCAACCGAAATCCGTTCCACGCTTTCAGGGCGCGCGGCACGGACGAATTCTACCAGCCAGGGAGCAATTCGATGCAGATAGCGCCAGCGCACCACCAGCGGCCCCTTTGGATCGAGCAGCATGCCCGGCACGTTGCGCAGGATACCGGGTGTCGCGATGGGAACGACGGAATCGATTTGGATCAACCCCGCATTGCCGAACGACGTGCCCGTCCCTGGGTCGAGCCGGTCGACAAGGGTCACGGAGAATCCCACCCGCTGCAGCGAAACGGCGCAGCACAGCCCCACGACACCCGCGCCCAACACGGTAAAATATTTCTGGTTTTCAGTAGTTTCCCGCAATTTAGTCGCTTTTTTTCGAAGGGGTTCCGTTCAGGATGCATACATATTGGGGCGAAGTCCAACCAGTAACGTTGAGAGTAGCAACATGGATGTCACAGCATTAATTGCCCTGTCGATGGGTGCTGCCTGGGCCAGTGGCATGAACCTGTACGCCGCCTGCGCCGTGCTCGGACTGATGGGCGCGACCGGTTCGGTCGATCTGCCGCCGGATCTCGATCCGTTGCAGAATCCCTCGATGATCGCCGCCGCAGGCGCGATGTAAGTGGTGGAATTTTTCGCCGATAAAATCCCCGACGTCGACTCCGTTTGGGACACGATCCACTCGTTTATCCGGATACCGGCAGGCGCTGTCCTGGCAGCCACGGTCTTCCGGGACATGGGCACCGCCGAAATGCTCGCCGCCGGTGCGGGCGGCGGCGTGCTGACGGCCGCCACACACACGATCAAGACCGGCTCCCGATTGCTGATCAATACTTCACGAGAGCCTGTTACCAACTGGACCGCTTCGGTTGCAGAAGATGTCGCCGTGGTGGGCGGGCTTTGGCTTGAGCTGTCCCATCCGGCCGTTTTCGTGGGCGGACTGGTGCTGTTCGTGCTGCTTGCGATCTGGCTGATCCCCAAGCCATGGCGAGCCATCCGCGCCCTGTTCGCCCGCATCGCCAGGCTATTCGGCGAGGAAACCGAGTCGCCGCCGCTGGAAAGCGCGCGTGTCACGCTGGGGCGCAAGTCTATCGAGGGATAGAAAACGCCAAGATTGAGTTGTTCGATAACGAACGTTACGGTTAGTCCATGAAATCGGAAACCGTTCCCGTTATCGACATCTCAGCGTACCTGTCCGGCGACGAGGCAGGCAAGGCACAGGTCTCGAAGGCCGTGGCGGAGGCCTGTACGACCATCGGGTTTTTCGCGATTTCAGGGCATGGCGTGCCGCAGGACATCATCGAGGATCTGCGCGAAGCGTCGCACGCCTATTTCGAGCAGCCGGAAGACGTCAAACGCGCCGACATGCACCCGGTACCAGACACGCCGCGCGGATTCCGGGAGCTGGCCGGCGAAGCGCTGGGACGTACCGTCGTCCCCGACGCGACGCCGGACCTAAAGGAATTCTATCATTACGGCCCGCAAACCTGGCCGGACGAGCCTTACTTCACCGGCGACGAAGGCCGGGACTATTTCATACCCAATATCTGGCCCGACGAACCGGCTGCCTTCCGCAAAGCGGCCCTCGCCTATTACGAGGAAATGAACCGTCTGGCAGTCGACGTCATCCACATCGTCGCTCTTGCGCTCGGGCTGCCGGAAACCTGGTTCGACGACAAGACCGACAAGCACGCGACCGCCGCCCGGCTGAACTACTATCCATTGCTTAAAGACGGTCCGCCCGCCGGTCACATCCGCGCGGGCGAACATACCGATTACGGCATGCTGACCATCCTGATGGGCGAAGACGAACCCGGCGGCCTGCAGGTGCGGACCCGCAAGGGCGACTGGATCGACGTCGAAACCCGCCCCGATTTTTTCATCATCAATATCGCCGACCAGCTGATGCGCTGGACCAACGACACCTGGCTGTCGAACATGCACCGCGTGGTGAACCCGCCCGCCGCGTCGAAACCGACACGGGGGCGCCTGTCGGTCGGGTATTTCTTCCAGCCGAATTACGACGCGGTCATCGAATGCATTCCGACCTGCAACGGGCCCGGGAACCCGCCGAAATATGCGCCGGTCGTCGCCGGCAAGTACCGCGACCTGAAATACGAGCAGGGCAACGACGTCGGCGAGAGAGTAACCGGCTAATCCGCTGGCGGTCCGTCCGTCGGCGTGGCATGCTGCTGACCATCGAAATCAAGGAGATTGGCATGGCCGAGACCGTCACGCTGGAGCTGTTCAGCGACTACGTCTGACCCTGGTGTTATCTCAGTACCGTGCGTATTGAAAAACTTCGCCAGAACTACGACATCGACATCAAGCTGGTGCATTTTCCGCTGCATCCGGATACCCCGCCGGAAGGCCGCGAGATGGCGGGCTTCTACGCCGAGCGCGGACTAGATCCGGACAAAATGTATCGTGACATGAAGGAACGCATGGACGCCGAGGGCCTGCCCTACGGCAAACGCACGCATTCCTATAACAGCCGTCTGGCGCAGGAACTCGGCAAATGGTCGGAGACCGTCGAGGGCGGCGAGAAGCTGGAGAAGGAATTCTACAAGGCCTATTTCGTGGACTCGCGGAACATCGGCGACGTCGAGGTGCTGCTCGACTGCGTGAAAGCGGCAGGGCTGTCGGTGGACGATGCAAAATCCGTCATCGAAAACCGGACATTCGAACAGGCTGTCGACGAGGACTGGGCCAAATCGCAGCAATACGGCGTTTCGGGCGTTCCGACATACGTGGCCGGCGGGTATGGCGTAGTTGGCGCGCAGCCCTATGAAGTACTCGAAAAACTTATGCAGGAAGTCGGCGCACAGAAACGCAGTTAAGCGTCATCGCCAAACAACGACAAGAGACGGATATGGCGGCAAAGGGATACGACTACATCATCGTCGGCGCCGGCTCGGCGGGATGCGCTCTCGCCGGACGGCTGACGGAAGACCCGAATATTTCCGTCCTGCTGCTGGAAGCCGGCGGGCGCGACTGGGATCCGCTCATCCATATCCCCATCGGCATGGGCAAGATGCACGAGCTCGGTCTCCACGACTGGGGCTACATGTCGGAGCCGAATGAGGCGCTGAACGGCCGGCGCATCAAAATCAAACGTGGGAAAGTCCTCGGCGGCTCGTCGTCGGTCAACGTGATGGCCTATACGAGGGGACATCCGGACGACTACGATCGCTGGGCCCGAAACGGCGCCACGGGCTGGTCTCATGCCGAGGTTCTGCCCTATTTCAAGCGCTGCGAAACCTGGGAACAGGGAGGCAGCGCCTGGCGCGGAGGCGCCGGACCGGTGGGCACCGAATACGCCAAAACCAAAGATCCGATCTTCGACGCCTGGATCGAGGCGGCAAACGCGGTCGGCCTGCCGGTCACGGACGATTACAACGGCCCACAACCGATCGGCTTCAGCAAAGGCCAGTACACCATCCGCAACGGGCGGCGGTCGTCATCGGCCAATGCCTTTCTGAAACCGGCACGCGGACGGCCGAACCTGACCGTCCACACCCGCGCGCATGCCACCCGAATTCTGATGAACGGCACCATCGCGACCGGAGTCGAATACCTGCGCAAGGGCAAACCGGTCTCAGCGCAGGCGGACTGCGAGGTCATTCTGTCGGGCGGCGTTTTCAACACACCGCAGCTTCTCATGCTGTCGGGCATCGGTCCCGCCGCACATCTGAAAGAATTCGGCATCGACTGCCTGTCGGATCTCCCCGTGGGACAGAACCTGCAGGATCATCTGGTGGCATCCAACTTCTGGACCCGCCCCGAAAACACCAGCCCGTTCAGGGAAGAGCTGCGCTACGACAAGATCGCCATCAGCATGGTCCGCGCCTATCTGTTCGGCACCGGCCCGGGAACAGTGGTCCCCGGCGGGATGCATGCCTTTCTGAAAAGTGCGCCTGGCGTGGAAGCAGCCGACTGGGAATTCCTGTTCCGCGGGGCGCCGCTCGACGCCAATCCCTGGTTTCCTGGCATCAAAAGGAAATACGAGGACGGCTACGCCATCCGCTGCGGCATCGTACATCCGAAAAGCCGGGGCGAAGCGCGACTGCGCTCGACAAATCCGACGGACCCGCTGGTGCTCGATTTCCGCTTCCTGTCCAATAACGACGATCTCGTCTCGCTCCGCGAAGGGCTCAAGGTCGCTCGCGACGTCGCCCATCAGGACGCCCTCGCTCCCTATCGAGGCCTGGAACTGACGCCGGGACCGGACGTCAAAACCGACGCCGACCTCGACGAATTCATCCGCAACACGGTCGTGACCATCGAACACCCGGCCTGCACGTGTCCGATGGGCACCGGGCCCGATTGCGTGCTCGACCCCGATCTGAAAGTCCGCGGCATCGAGCAGTTGCGCGTGGTGGACGGCTCGGCCATGCCGGATCTCACTTCGGCGCATATCAATTCGACAATCCTGATGATGGCGGAAAAGGCATCGGATATGATCCTCGGCAAGGAGCTATTGCCAGCCGAAAACGTGAACTGAGGGACCCGTGGCGCAAATCAGCGAAGCCCAGATCACCGCGTTCGAGCGCGACGGCGTCGTCCTGATCGAGCAGGCCTTTTCGAGCGACTGGCTGGACCGTCTGGAAACCGCCGTCGAGGAAGCGATGAACGATCCCAGCCCGCTATCCCGCGAATACGTCCAGACCGGCGAAGGACGCTTCTTCACCGACCATCACGTGAGCCGCCGCAACGACACCTTTCGCGATTTCATGATGGACTCGCCGGCCAGCGAGATCGCTGCCGCGCTGTTGCAGTCGGACAAGCTCAATCTGGTGGACGAACACCTGCTGGTGAAGGAACCCAGCACCGACGTCCCGACCTACTGGCATCACGACCTGCCCTATTTCGAAATATCCTGGCAGGATTTCGCATCGTTCTGGATCCCGCTCGACCGTGTCACGGCCGATACCGGCGCGATGAAATTCGCGAAGGGCTCGCATAACTGGGGGAAACTTTTCAAGCCGGTAATGATCGGCAGCGGCGAAGACGCGAAAGGCGCGGCCGATTTCGACGGCTCGGCGCCGGACATCGACGCAGACCCCGAAAGCTACAATGTCGAGATGTTCGAGATGGAACGCGGCGACGCGCTGTTTTTCCATGCCGCCACGCTTCATGCCGCCGAGCCTAACCGGTCACCGGAGACGCGGCGGCGGGCGCTGTCGCTGCGCTACGGCGGAAGTCGCGCGACGTGGGAGCCGCGGGATTACGTCCCGTCGCGCCCCGAAACGCCGGACCTGGTTCCGGGCGGACCGCTGGACGGAGACGATTACCCCGTGATCTGGCGGGCCCGACAGTTACCGGGTCGCCGACAAGGAGGAGTGCAATGCCGAGCATCGCAGTATCCGACCGCGTTCTTGACATGATCGGAAAGCTGAAACTGAGCCCCTCGGAGAGCGAAAGCAAAGTCCTGGAACGGACGCTGGCTAACGTCCTGGGCGATCGTGCCGAACGCCTGAAAGAATACGAAAAGCTCGAACCGGACGATCACTCGACCAACTAGGACGTCCTACCCGCCCGCAAGCAACCGGTGTTGCGCCAGCACGTCGTCGAACAGATCGGGATTGCCGCGCCCCAGCCCGCATTCGGCGCCAACGCCCGCAACCGTTGTGTATTTCCGAGCCGTTTCCAGCTTGCAGACGTTGCCCTCCGCATCGCCGTGATGCACGCAGCCCAGGTACAGATCGGTACCGTCCGACAGATCAAGACCTTCCAGCGGCGCGAAATAGGTATCGTCGTTGCGATCGTCCGGGACAGGCATATGAATATAATCAATACGCCGTTTCGCGCCGGCGGCGATCAGATTGGCAATTTCGACGAGGTTGCCCATATCCTTCGGCAGGATCAAATGCTCGTCCGCGGGGCTGCCGTAGCAAAGGTGATAGCCCAGATCGACGTCGTCCGGAATCAGCCCGCCGAGCCACGATAATGACCTGGGAATTTCCGACTTGTAGTCCGGATGCTGCGCCTGATCGAGATAGCCTTCCCACATCAGCACTTCCTGGCACACGTCCCACTGATACGAAATCCGGTCATGCGGCAGCGCCGCCATGATCCTGCCGACTTCGTCCGCCAGGTGCGAGGCGTAAATCCGTTCGAAAACGTCGCGAATGTTGGGCGAGACGAACATGTAGGTGATCGCCAGCGGGGTCGCCATACAGATCTGGTACTTCACCCCGGCGGGAATGACGCCTTCGGTTTGCAGCCGGTCGAAGATCGCGAAATTCCGGATCGCGTCGTCGGCGTATCCGGTGCTAAACTCGATTCCGTCGGGATCGACGCCGTCGCGGAATCGCAACTGGTTGACCTCGAAGACGACCTTTCCATCGAACTGGATGAACTGGAACACAGGCACGTCCGGGTCGGGTTCGAAATCCGGATTGGCGATCAGCGTATCCTTTACGAAGCTGATCCACATGCGCCGGCGGCCGGTTTCGCCGTCGGGAATGCGCCGAACGTGAGGACCCATCTCGGACCCTAGCCGTCGGAAGACGTTTTCGGCGTCGTCCAAGGGGATACCGCCCACGAAATGCGCGACCGGTGTAACTGCCATCTTTCCGTCCTCCGCTTCGTCAAAGACCAGCCACGGCCTCCAGATGAACCCCTTCGGCGACGTGCTGCGCCCGGGTCGCATCGAACTTTTCCTTCACGGGCGGCGGCAGTGCGATTTCGCTGGCAATTTCGGGCATCTGCTCCATACGGGCATACCAGGCGCCAAGATTGGGATGCAGGCGGGCGATCGGATAGCCCGCCAGCGTCAGCCGGTTGGCATAGATGAACCAGGCGATATCCAGTACGCTCAATCCGTCGGGCAGCAGGTATTCCTGATCGGCCAGCGTCTCGTCGAGTTCGCCGAACACCTTGCGGAATTTCTCAGCCGCCGCCTGCGCAACATCGTCGGTGATACCTCTGTCGGCGTAGGTTTTCCAGAAATCGATCTCGACCCCGACGCGTTCGTCTTTTTCGCCCCGCACGGTACCGGACCCGGTATTGGCATAAACCTCAAGCTCTTCGGGCGATTTGGGGGCATGCGGCGGGTTAAACACGAAACGGAAGCTGAGCGCCCGCAGATCGAGATGCAGATCGTCTTCATGCTTCAGCAGCTCGGCGACCTGGTCCTCCGCGCCGGCGGGGATAAGCCGCGGTTCGGGATAGACGCTTTCGAGATAGGTCAGGATATCGTTGCTCTCGATATGAACGTCGCCGTCATGAACGATGACCGGTAGCAGACCGCGCGGATTGATGCCGAGGAAATAATCGCCGAGATTTTCGTTGGTCATCAGATCGATCTCGTGGGACTCGTAGTCGATCCCCTTCAGCGCCAGAAAAATCCGGAGCTTCTGCGAACACGACGAGAAAATGAAATGGAAGACATGCAGTCCCTTCCAGTCCAGCACCTCGCGGGTTTTGATATCTTCATCGGCCAGTTTGACCATTGCGATTCTCCCCGTCAGGCGGCAAGCGCCCGTTATCCTTGTTTTGGTTGATCACACAGTATCAGGCCTGAAGACGCGAGAAAATCTCCAAGATCAGGCGTCCACCGAGATCACGATCTTGCCGAAATGGCCGTCCTCACCCATCGTATTGAAGGCCGCGCGAGCGTCTCCGAAAGCATATGTCTGGTCGATCACCGGTTTCAGCCCGTTCGCCGAGATCGCGGCGTTCATGTCGCGGAACATCTCGCGGCTACCCACATATATGCCCGTCAGGCGGATCGATTTTCCCAGCACGGGCAGCGGGTTTATCTCCCCCTGCGTCAGCACGCCGATCAGGCCGATATGACCGCCGAAGCCGACCGCGTCGATGGATTTCTGCAGCGTCCCGGCGCCGCCCACCTCAACCACCTGATCGACGCCCTCGCCGCCCGTCAGGTCGAGAACAGCTTTTTCCCAGTCCGGCGTATCGACATAATTGATCGTCTCGTCCGCACCCATGGAACGCGCGCGTTCAAGTTTTTCGTCGCTTTTGGAGGTGATTATGACGCGCGCGCCCATCATCTTGGAAAACTGCAGCGCGAAAATCGACACGCCGCCGGTACCCATCACCAGAACGGTATCTCCGGCTTTCAGCCCGCCCTGATCCACCAGCGCATTCCACGCCGTCACCCCGGCGCAGGTCAGCGTACCGGCTTCTTCCCAGGTCAGGTGATCGGGTACGGACACCAGCGCCGTTTCCGGCAGGATCGCCTCTTCGGACAGCATGCCTTCCTCCGCGCCACCCAGCGCACTTGCCATGATCGATGCGCGCATACGCCCTGCCTGCCAGCGCTTGAAGAAACAGCTGGCGACCCGGTCGCCGGGTTGGAACTCCGTGACACCTTCACCTACCGCGACGACTTCCCCGGCCGCATCCGAGTTGGGAATTCGCGGCAGCGGCGTATTGCGGGCGCCGGGGGCACGTACCGTGTTGAAATCGCGCCGGTTGATGGACGAGGCTTTTACCCGAA
The DNA here is from genome assembly GCA_038146925.1 of Alphaproteobacteria bacterium. GTDB lineage: Bacteria > Pseudomonadota > Alphaproteobacteria > MPNO01 > UBA830 > UBA830. Next base: position 933,472 of record JAYQSP010000011.1, on the reverse strand, counting down.
ACCGGACTTCGCCGGGACCGGGATCGCCGATATCTACATCCGTGAGGTTCAGGGCATCGATGCCGTCGTCATTTTCTATACGCCAGGCTTTCATCTGATTATTCCGTTCTGTGACATTTTGAATTTATTTCCTGAGCCACCGAGCCGCGCCACGGTGGGTTTTTCCGGCCATCAGGATGGCGCCGGTCGTCTGCAGGATCAGATCGTCTCCATCGAACGACGCCAGGCGTTTCTGCTGACCGCCGATCCAGTTGGGAAACAGGCTGTAGACGATATCGAACAGGATTGCCTCGCCGTCGAACGACCAGGTGCCCCCGAAGGACACATAGCCCGCCGCCGCTTCGCTTTTTTCCGCCGGCGTTCCGCCAAGCAGATCGCCGCTTTCATAGGGCTGGCGATCGCGGCGCATCATGGTGAAGGCATAGTTGCCGTCAGCCCCGAGGATCAGATTCCCGACCGGGTCGGCGCCCAGCGGATCGACTTCCGTCCCGTCATCGTCGGTGAACCAGAACCGCTGCAAGTCCCAGGTCGCATGTAAATCGCGTTCGTTCATAGTGTTTGCCTGTTTCGGTGCATCGTCGCAGAATGCTCGCATGAGCGTTCCCGAAACTTATCTGTCCGCGGACGAGATCGCCAGCCGCATTCCGGACGGCGCTCTGATCGGCGTGCCGAAAGAAGACGGCGGCGTATCTATGGAACTTACGCGCGCCCTGATCCGGCGCAAGGCGCGCGATCTGCGGTTGCTGACCGTGCCGGTCAGCTCGATCCAGGCCGACATGCTGATCGGCGCCGGCTGCGTGGCGGAGATCGAAACCAGTGGCGTCTCCATGGGCGAATTCGGTTATGCGCCCAATTTCCGGCGTGCGGTGGAGAAGGGCGACATCGTCATCCGCGATGCCACCTGCCCCGCACTTTACGCCGAACTGCAGGCATCCGAGAAAGGTGCGCCGTTCATGCCGCTGCGGGGCATCCTGGGGTCCGACATTCTGGCCAACCGTTCCGACTGGAAGACCATCGACAACCCGATGGCCGAAGGAGGCGGCGATCCCGTGGTGCTGCTGCCGGCCGTGCAGCCCGATTTCGCAGTGTTTCACGCGCGCTACGGAGATAAGTACGGCAATGTCTGGGTCGGCGCGCGGCGCGAATGCGTTTTGCTGGCGCACGCCTCCGCGCAGTCGCTGGTGACGGTGGAAGAAATCTGGGACGGCAACCTGATGGAAGACGACCGGATGCTCGCCGGCACTATCCCGCCGGTTTACATAAATGCGGTCGCCCATGCGCCACGCGGCGCCTGGCCGCTGTCCCTTCCGGGATTTTACGAACGCGACGGGGAGCATCTCAAAACCTATGTCAGCGCCGCAAAGTCGAAGGAAAATTTCGCCGTCTATCTCGACCGTTACGTTTTCGGCAAACAGGCCGCCGCCTGACCACACCGATGGAATATTCCAGAGAAGAACTGCTGATCTGTGCCATCGCGCGGATGCTCGATGGTTGCCGCAACATCGCAGTCGGCACGGCATCGCCCATCCCCGGCAGTGCCGCCCTGCTGGTGCAAGCGTTGAGCGATGGCGCGGCGCGGGCCAGTATTCTCGGCAGTAATATTCACAATCCGTTCAATGACGGCGGCCCGGAACTGTTCGACCGGGCAGGCCAGGGCCGGGTGGACGCGTTCTTCCTAGGCGGAGGTCAGATCGACGGCGAAGGCAACATCAATCTGGTCGGCACGGGCCCCTACCCCGAACCGGACACGCGTTTTCCCGGCAGTTTCGGGTCCGGCTATCTTTACTTCACCGTGCCGCGCGTAATCCTGTTCCGGGAGGAACATTCGCGACGCGTCTTCGTCGACAAGGTCGATTTCATCAGCGCGCCGGGTTGGAGCCCGCCGGACGTACATCGGCCCGGTGGACCCTATGCGCTGATCACCAGCCTGTGCATCTTCATGTACGACAAGATGCTCCACCGGTTCCGACTGGAGGGCCTGCTGCCGGGTGCGACACTGGAAGAAGTGCGCGACAATACCGGGTTCGATTTCGACTGTCCGGACGATGTCGGACCGGTCGCACCGCCGGAACCGGACCGGCTTGACCTGATCCGCTCGCGGATCGCCGGCGAGATCGCGGAAACCTATCCCGAATTCGCCAGGACCCGGCTGGGCTGGGACGGCTAAGCCCTCTCTTTCCCTCGACCGTTCCCCTGCTACAATCCGATCAACAACAAAAACGACAGGGAGAGAAAAGTGGCAGCATATACCATGGCGCTGGAACGCTACGACCGGCATGTGCCCTTCTTCACCGGCGCCGTCGACATGCCGGCCGGCCTTGAAATACGGCCGCTGGAAGTCGGCATCGATCATATTCACCGGGACGGGAAGGACCGGCACGAACGCATGATCCGCGAGCATGAGTTCGACATCTGCGAACTTTCGTTCTCGTCCTACATCATGGCGACGGACCGGGGCACCGATTTCACGGCGACGCCTGTTTTCCCCCGGCGCTTGTTCAGCCAGAACCATATCTATGTCCGGAGCGACGCGGGGATCGAGAACCCGGCCGACCTCGCCGGACGCAAGGTTGCCTTGCGGGCGTTTCAGACCACTATGTCCGTGCTGGTCAAAGGCGATCTGAAATTCTTCTACGACGTGCCCTGGGAAAACATTCACTGGATCATGGAGGCCGTGGAAGCGGTGTCCTGGTCGCCGCCCGAAGGCGTCAACGTCGAGTGGCTGTCGGGTGGACAGCGCGGCGTCGACCTGCTGCTGACGGGCGACGTGGACGCAATGATTTTCCCTCATCCGCCCCGCGAGGTGCTGGAAGCCGGCGATACGATCAGGCGTCTGTTCCCCGACCCGATCGCCGAGGCAAAACGCTACTACGACACGCTGGGCTATTTCCCCATCATGCACATCATGGCGTTCAGCAACGAGGTCGTGGAAGCCGAGCCGGATCTGCCGCGCGCGCTGATCGGCATGTGGGAAGATGCCAAACGGATCGCAGCCGGATATTACGAAGACCCCGGCTATTCGGAGATCGCCTTCGCCCGCAACGCACTTGAAGCGCAGGAATCGACGTTCGGCGCCGATATCTGGCCGTCGGGGTTTGCGGCGAACCGCGACAATATCGCACGATTTATCGAATACAGCGCCGACCAGGGTCTGATATCGGCCCCGTACGAACCGGAACGGCTGTTTCACGCGTCCGTTCTGGATACCTGATCAACAAGGAGAGTTTTCGTTGGACAACGTTTTCGAACTGTACCGGTCGGTCGTCTTTCCCTGGCACTGCGATCACATCGGCCACATGAATGTGCGATGGTATGCGCATCACTTCGACGATGCGGGTTTCCACCTGTGGACCGTCGCCGGAGCGAGCCAGAAAGAGATGCATGAAAGCGGCGTCAGCCTCGTCGTCGCCCAGATCAAGATCAACTACATCCACGAAATGGAACAGGGTGAACTGCTGGTCATCCGTGGCGGCTTCAGCCATGTCGGCGGCAAATCGATCCGCCACCACTTGCGGATGTACAACGCCGACACCGACGTGCTTTGCGCCACGCAGGATACGATCGAAGTTTTCTTCGACCCCGAAACGCGCAAAGCGGATGTTATGCCGGACTACTATCGCGATAAGCTGACGCCGCTGATTGTCGATTTCGAGAACTTCAAGGACTGAACGGATGACCGACCTGAATGGCAAAACGGCCATCGTAACAGGCGCCGGACGCGGGCTGGGACGCGCTATGGCGAAAGGGCTGTTCCGCGCGGGAGCAGCCGTCACACTGGTGGAACTGGACGCCGACGTCCTTGACGAGGCGGTCGCGGAAATCGGCGATGGCTGCATCGGAGTCGCCGCCGATGTGTCCAAACCTGAAGACGCGCAGCGCATCATGGACAGGACGCTGGCCGCCTTCGGCGGTCTGCATATCCTGGTGAACAATGCGGGGCTGGGCCCCGAGCGGTTTCGCGATACCGACCGATCCAACGCCAAAATGATCTGGGAGATCGACTTCAGCGACTGGCAGTTGTTCCTCGACGTGAACACCACCGGGCACTTCGTCATGACCAAGGCTGTCATGCCGCATCTGCTGGCGCAGGACTGGGGCAGGATCGTGAACGTGACCACCAGCCTCGACACGATGACCAACTACACCAACGGCGCCTACGGGCCGTCCAAGGCGGGCGCGGAGGCGTTGGCGACCATGATTGCCGGCGGCGTCGCGGGCACCGGCGTGACCTGTAACGTTCTGATCCCCGGCGGGCCGGCGGATACCCGCATGATCTCGGCCACAGGCGTCTACGCAAACCGCGACAAGCTGATCCAGCCGGATGTCATGGTCCCGCCCCTGCTGCACCTTCTTTCCGAGGATGGCGGCGCCGTAAACAACCGACGCTTCCGGGCGGCACTTTGGGATGCATCGGCGGATGCCGAAACCAATATGGAAGCAAGCGGCGATCCTATCGCCTGGCCTCAACTGGGCGGAAAGGCCATCCGTCCGGACGGCGACCCGCGCGGCAACCGCAATACGGGATCGGAGAATGGCTGACGGAAAACTCGCCGGCAAAGTCGTCATGATGACGGGCGCCGGACGCGGGCTGGGACGTGCGATGGCGCTGGCATTGACCGAAGCAGGGGCAAAGCTTGCGCTGGTCGATCTGGACGGCGAGGAGTTGCAGGAAGTCGCCGGCGAAGTGCAGGACATCAGCGGAGGCGATGCCGTTATCCCGCTCGGCGCCGACGTGTGCGACCCGGACAGCTCGGCGACTGCAATCTACTACGCGATTGAGAAGTTCGGCCGCCTGGACGTATTGTTCAACAACGCGGCGCTCGGCCCGCAGGCGGTCGCGGCGGACCCCTTCGGCAAACCGCCGAAATTCTGGGAACTCGACCCGTTCACCTTTATTCGCATGATCGACGTCAACGCAGCCGGACCGCAGTTGATGGCTGCCGCTGCGGTCCCGCACATGATCGAAAACGGCTGGGGTCGGATTATCAACATCACAACCGCGCTGGACGCCATGTACGTCCCCGGCATGGGCGCCTACGGGCCGTCCAAAGCCGCCCTCGAAGCGCACACGGCGATCATGGCCAGGGACCTCGACGGCACCGGCGTCACCGCCAACGCGCTGATCCCGGGCGGGCCGGCCAATACCCGGATGATCCCCGACGCCACGGGTATCCCGCGCGATACCTTGATCCAGCCCGAAGACATGCAGGCGCCGGCCGTCTGGCTCGCGTCGAACGATTCAGACGGTCACAACGGCGAACGGTTTATCGCCGGCCACTGGAACGAGGGGCTGGAAAAAGCCTCCGCTCCCTGCGCCTGGCCGCAACTCGGAAAACAGGCGATCCTGCCCAAATCCATCGAACGCTGAACAGGGAGATACTGCCATGACCGACCGAGCACTCGAGGGACGCACTGCCATCATTACCGGCGCCGGGCGCGGGCTGGGCAAGGCCATGGCCGAAGGACTCGCGGCCCAGGGGCGAAAATCGCCCTGATCGATCTTGAGGAAGACGTGCTGACAGCCGCCGTCGCGGACGTGGAAACCGCGGGCGGTCAGGGCTGCGCGCTGGCGGTGACGGCGGACGTGACTGACGCGGATCGCGCCCGTGCCGCCATCGACCGGACTATCGACGCCTTCGGCGGGTTCGACATTCTGATCAACGACGCCGCCATGGGGCCGCAGTTCTTTACCGATAACTTCGTCGCCGACACGCCGAAGTTCTGGGAACACGACGTCGATCTCTGGCACCGCGTGCTGACCGTAAACGCCTACGGCCCGCAGCTGATGGCGACGGTTGCCGCGCCGCACCTGGTGGAACGGGGCTGGGGCCGGATCGTCAATGTCACCACCAGCCTCGACACCATGTATCTGCGCGGCTGCGGGGCTTACGGGCCTTCCAAGGCCGCGCTGGAAGCGAACACACGCATCATGGCGCAGGATCTGGAGGGTACCGGCGTCACTGCCAATGTGCTGATACCCGGCGGCCCGGCAAACACGCGCATGATCCCCGACGCCACCGGGTTCGACCGCGATGAACTGGTACAGCCGGAAGTCATGCAGGCTCCGGTATGCTGGTTGTGCTCGACCGACGCCGACGACATCTCGAACATGCGGTTTATCGCGGCCATGTGGGATGAGAATCTCCCTCGAGACGAACGCGTATCCGCCGCGGGCGCGCCAACGGCATGGGCACAGATCGGATCGGTGGCGAGACGTCCAAGCGCGTGGGCCGACGCGGACAGATAACTTCACTGACAGGGAAAATGTGATGACTGAGAGAGTTCTGGAAGGCAAAACCGTGCTGATGACCGGCGCCGGACGCGGTATGGGCCGGCAGATGGCGATCGCACTGGCGAGCGCTGGCGCTAAGGTCGCCATGATCGACATCGACGAAGACGTGCTCAGCGAAGCCGCGCAAGCGGCTGAAGACGCCGGCGGACAGGGTGCCGTCAAACCCTTCGTCTGCGACGTGACGGATTCGGATCGCGCACAGGCGACCGCGAAGGAAATCGTTGCGGCGTTCGGGTCCCTCGATGTTCTGGTCAACGATGCGGTTGTCGGCCCCGAACGCATCCCTGATTTCATGACCAGAAAATCGAAGTTCTGGGAACTGGGCGACGATCTGTGGAACGCCATGCTGCGGGTCAATATTTTCGGCCCGCAGCTGATGGCCAAGACATGCGCCCCCTACATGATCGACAGGGGTTGGGGACGTATCGTCAACGTCACGACCAGCCTGGACACGATGTACCTGGCGGGTGGCGGCGCCTATGGTCCCACCAAGGCGGCGCTCGAGGCGCATACGATGATTATGTCCCAGGACCTGGACGGCACCGGGGTGTCGGCCAACGTTCTGGTTCCGGGCGGCATGGTGAATACGCGGATGATCCCGGAAAAATCCGGCATTCCGCGAGAAAAACTGATCCAGCCGGATGTCATGGAAAAACCGATCACGTGGCTCGCCTCCGACGCGTCGGACGGGATCAACGGCATGCGGTTTATCGGCGCGTTATGGGATGAAAGTCTGCCGATGGACAAACGGATCGAACAGGCGGGCGCTCCCTGCGCGTGGACGCAACTGCCTTCCAAGGCGATTTATCCGGATTAATTACGGCGTGCGTATTTCAGGGCCTTTATCGCGACCAGGAAACCGAAGAACAGCAAAACCGCGCCGGCGAGATAAGGCGCATTCCGGCCAAGCCCGTCGAACGCTGCGCCAAACGCAAGGGGGCCGAGAATCCGGCACAGGGACTGGGTCGATTGCGACGCCCCCATCGCCGCCCCCTGATGTTCGTCCGGGGCATTTCTCGAAATCAGAGCGCTAAGCGCCGGATTGGCGAGACCGAAACCGACCGCGATCAGCGTACCGCCCACGAAAGCCATAGGCGGCGAATAGACGATCAGTACGGTTGCAAACCCGACAGACATCAGAAGCGATCCGGCCACCACCAGCGGCCCTTCTCCCAGCCGCTTGCTGAGCGGACGCACCAGCCCGCCCTGCACCACCACCATAGTGAAGCCGATGAACAGGAAAAAAATACTGACTTCCCGAACGCCCCAGTGAAGCTGGCGCTCCGTCCACAGGGCGAACGTGCTTTCAAGCCCCGCCATGCAGAATGCGAGGACCGTCAAAATCAGCAAGGGGAACAGCACGCCGGGAGTCGCCCCCGCGACGGAAAACGCCCGCATCCTGCCGGCGACCGATCGCGTGTCGTCCCCCTTGACCCGGGCGGGCGGTTCTTTCAGCAGAAACAGCGCCGCCAGAAACCCCACGGCGCCGATGGCGGCAGCGATCATGAAGGCGGTGCGGAAATCCGTCTCGCCCGCGCCGGCGCGGGTCAGCAACCAGCCAATGCCGGGACCAAGCACGAAGCCGGCGCCGATCGCGGCACCCATCATCCCCATCCGCCCTGCCCGGTCTTCGGGCCGCGTGACGTCGGCGATATAGGCCTGGGCCACCGGTAGCGTGCCGCCCATCAATCCGCCGAACGCGCGTGCGGCAAACAGCATCCACAGCGCGTCCGCCTGACTGACCCACGCGAAAGACAGCGCCGTGCCCAGCATGCTGAAACAGAGTATGGGCCGCCTGCCCCATTTGTCGCTGATGACGCCCCAGGGAAACGAGGACACAAAGGCGAACAACGAATAGGTGGAAAACAGCAGCGTCACTTCAAACGGTGACGCGCCGTATCGTTCCGCCCAGAACGGCGTAAACGGGATGATGATCCCGAAGGCCAGCATGTCGAAGAAAACGATCAGCAGCAGAACGCCGATCGCCCCTTTCTGGGGCGGTGTGCTCGTCATGGCGTCAATCTAACGGCTGTTTTACGGACTCACCATGTCCCGCAGTTCGAATTTCAGCACCTTGCCCATCACGTTTCTTGGAAGCGTTTCCATGAAAATAACGTCACGGGGGTGCTTGTAGCGGGCAAGCTGGCCGTCAAACAGCGAAAGCACCCCGTCCCGCGACAGGGATTTCCCCTCTACCGGCACGATCACGGCAACGGGCACCTCACCCCATTTTTCGTCCACGCGGCCGACGACCGCGGCCTCGGCAATGTCGGCGCACTGATCAAGTACCATTTCGAGCTCCGCAGGATAGATGTTCTCGGAACCGGATATGATGACGTCCTTGACCCGGTCGTCGACGTAGAAGAGTCCGTTTTCGTCGGTATGGCCGATATCGCCGGTATGGAACCAGCCGTCCTTCAGCACTTCGGCGCTGGCATCCGGATCGTTCCAGTATTCGGTCATGATGTTGGGGCCGCGCACCACGATCTCGCCCCGTTCTTCCGGCCCAAGGGTGTTGCCTTCCGTATCCACGATCCGGGCATCGCAATGCAGCGCGGCGCGTCCGGTCGACCCGCGTGTCGTCCAGGCGTCCGGGATGCGTTGGTGGATGACGATCGGCGCCGTCTCGGTGGACCCGTAAACCTGGATGATGGGTACGCCCCGGTCCTGATAGGCATCCAGCAGCGATAACGGCACGGTGGTCGAGCCGGTGTTGATCGTCCGCAGCGACGACAGATCGAGATCGTCCCATCCCGGGTGCTGCATCACCGCCGCCATCAGGGCCGGCACCAGGATCATCAGCGTCGGTTTTTCCTCGTTGATGACCCGGACCGTGGCATCGGGATCGAACCGCCGGTGCAGGATGACCGTTGCCCCGGCATGCAGGGCGGGCGTGGTCTGAATGTTCAGCCCACCGACATGAAACATCGGCAGGTTGGTGAAGATGACGTCGTTGCTCGTCATGTCGTGCATGGCGATTGAATTGACGGCATTGAAGGTCAGCGCGTTCTGGGTCAGCACCGCACCCTTGGGACGGCCCGTGGTGCCCGACGTGTAGACAATCAACAGCGGATCGTCGGGCCCGGCATCCGGATTCTGTGCGTCCTCCCCTGCCGCGGCCAGCAGCGCCTCGAACTCGCCTCCCATTGCCACGACGCGGCAACTCTGCAGATCATCCGCGATACCGGCGGTGCCCTCCGCGAATTCGCTTTCGCAGAACAGCACCTTCGACCCCGAGTTGTTCAGGATATAAAGATGTTCCGGCGGGGCGAGGCGCCAGTTCAACGGCACCAGAACCGCGCCGATGCGCGCACAGGCGAACATCAGCACCAGCATGTCCGCCGAATTCAGCCCCAGAAACGCGATCCTGTCGCCGCGACCGACCGCCATGTCGTGGCGCAGCATCGATGCCGCGCGGCGGATGCGCGTATCCAGGGCGGCATAAGTGATATCCACGCCCTCGAAACGAATGGCCGTTTTGTCGGGCTGGAAATCGGCCCAGCGCTCGATCCAGTGCGAGACGTTCATCAGTCGTCGTCCGTCTCGCCCGGCTCGTAGAGGGTTTCGCGTCCCAGCCGGTCGAGGCATAGCTCCGCGGTCCACGGCAGCATCAGCGATCCCAGGCGCGAATCCCGGTACATGCGCTCCAGCGGCAGCGATTTCAGCATCGACTGGCCGCCGCAGGTGCGGATAGCCAAACGGCACATCTCGTTTGCATTTTCCATCACGGTGTATTGCGCGGCATAAGCCCGCAACCTGTCTTCCTTGGACGGATCGACCCGGGCTTCGCCGGTGGCCTGCCTGAATATCGCCCAGGTCTGCTGCAGCTTGATCCACATGTCGGCGACCGTGATCTGCTTGGTCGGGTGCATCCGGCGTTTCATCGGAATGCCCTCGATATCGCCCCTCAGATAGGAAACGGTGAAATCGTAGGCCGCCTGAGCAAGGCCCATGTAAGTGGGGCACAGGGTCAGAAACATGTGCGGCCAGCGACGTGCCGCCTGATAATATACCCCGCGCGGCAGCAGCATCTGTTCGTCAGGGATGAACACGTTCTCGATCAGCAAGGTGCGCGATACCGTCGCCCGCATGCCGACCGGATCCCACGGACCGACGACCGAAATGCCTTCCGCATCTGCCGGCACCGCCATGAACAACGTGTCCCGCACGGACCGGTCGGGCTTGTCCTCGGTGCACAGCACGCCGTAATAGGTCGCCGCACCAGATAAAGAAGCAAAGATTTTCTTGCCGTTCAGCAACCAGCCGCCGTCGACCTTGGTCGCCAGCGACCCGAACGGGGCCTTGCCCGCCGCCGCCGCGGAGCCTTCGGAAAACGGCTGCGCAAAAATGGCGCCCTCGTCGACGATGCGGCCGAAATGCATTTCGCGGTTTTTCTTATGCTGCTTGCGATCCGCCGCCGACATGTCGAGGTCGTCCGCGATGTGGCCTGTCCACAGCGGGGTACAGGCATGCATGTTGTAGGTCAGCGCCGTCGCCCCGCACCAGCGTCCCATTTCGGCGGCAAGCAGCGCATAATCGGCGTACTCGACGCCCAGCCCGCCGAGAGATTTCGGCACGGTCATCGCCAGGATGCCGGCATCGCGCATGTCGTCGTAGTTTTCGAACGGGAACGAGGCTTCTTCGTCGTAGCGTTGCGCCCGCGGCTCGAACTTGTTCCGTCCGAGCTCCGTGATCACGTCTTTGATCTGGTCGGTTTTGCCCGCCATTTTTTGCCATTTGAAAGCTTTCGCCTTCCTGCGCGCGGCAGGCTTGCGTTTGGGTTTCGGCTTGGATTTGGGGGCGGTTGCCATGGCGGCCTCCCGGGTTCAGGTGGTTGCGGAAAGTATGAAGTCACTGAGGGCAGCGTCGAACGCCTGCGGATCTTCAAGATTGGCAAGATGGCCCAGCCCGGGCAGACAAATATAGCGCGCGCCGGGAATTTTCGAGGCCATCTTCTCCATCATCGGCGCCGGTGCGTTGGTATCCAGCTCCCCCGCCAAAACCAGCGTCGGCACGGCGATTTTGGGCAAATTCGCGCGCTGTTCGAACGTAACGATGCATTCGACGGCCGCCCGGTAGGTTTCTGCCGCAACGTCCGCCATGCAGTCGAAGGCCAGCTGCTGTCCGTGCGGATCGGCGTCAGGCGACATCATGGTCTGGACCAGTTCCGTCGCCAGGTCGCCCATCGTCTTTCCCTCGGCCAGCGGCGCCAGACGCGCTTCGACAAATTTTTTCTGAAAGTCGCCGTCAGGGCTGCCGAAGGCGGGGCTGGTGGCGGACAGCGTCAGCGAGTGCAGGCGGTCCTGATGACCGACCGCGAATTCCTGCGCCACCATCCCGCCCATCGAATGACCGACCAGATGAACCTTGTCCCAGCCTTCCTCGTCCAGAAGCGCGAGCAACGATCTGGCCAGATCGGGAAACGTCATTCCGCCCGACAGGACGCTCTTCCCGTAACCCGGCATGTTCCATGCCGCAGCCTTGTATTTCATGGCGAAACTGTTGATCTGCGGCATCCAGCTATAAGCGCCGCCGCCAACCCCATGCAGGAACAGGATGATGTCGCCGTCGCCTTTTTCGATATGGTGTGGCGGTTCCGGCATGTTTCCACCCGAGACAGGAACAGGAACCAGCGTCATGCCAGTTCACCCTGCAGCTTGCCGGCATCGACAATCGCACGTCCGTCCAGACTGATCGTGCAGTTCCGGATGGGCAGGTCGAAATGGCCCAATGTGAAACGCCTTGCTGTCTCGTTGGCGCCCGTGGAATAGAGAAAGTTCCCCGCAAATGCGCGCAACTCCGTCCCGTTCACGTCACGCTTGTCATACATTGCCAGCGAATCCCAGCGGGCCGCCGGATTCATGCCCCACCCGACATGGGACACTGCATAGGCTTCGCGATCTCCCCAGGCGTCGATGTATTCCCGGAACAAATCCGCGTCGACACCTTTTCCTTCGATTTCGGTGACGTAGTCGTTTTCGATCGTCAGCGCGATCGGACTTTCCAGATAGCGCTTGAAGGTGAGATTGACATCGCCTGCGTCCATCACCAGCGTGCCGTTTACCGTTCTGTCTTTGGGAAAACAAAGAACAAGCCCGCCCGGCCAGTGCGCGACGTGCCCGGGACGGTCGCAATATCCCCAGACCCCGGCGCCGCGCGTATCCGTTATGTCGATGGTCAGGTCGGTGCCGGCGGCGGAATGCACCGTAATCGTCGATGCCTCGGTCAGCATCTTGATCCCCGCCTTCACTTTCGGCGTCAGTTCGGGATCGGGAAGCAGACGTTCGAGCACATCGGGATGTTCGTTCGACACCATCAGAAGACGGGCACCTCCTTTCAGAATGCGCGGCAGTTCCGGGGCATGCAGCACGCCCTCCACCGTGCAGTCGATCACGATCGTCGATGCGCCGAGGGCAGCGACAACCGGCTCCAGCCCCTGAACGGCGTTCGAGGCGCCTGTCGACCGGATCGGCACCGGGGCATCCTGCGGCGGCGTCGTGAGTTTGACGTGAAAGGCCTTTACGCCCATCCGGACCAGCGCGAGTTCCGCCAAATGGACATTGAGTTCGCGGGACTGGGTTTCGGACAGGATCGCCGCCGTGTCCCCCGGCACCAGCTTGCACAGCTCGAATACGCGGCAGAACATGTCGATCCACTTACCTTCGATGCGATCGGCGAACATGGCAGACCGTCTCCTCTTTCTGTCCGAATAACCCTAGCGCACCGAAAATTATATGAAAAGGAATATATTATTGATAATGTCCCGTCATGAGCGAGAGATTTGTCGATACGTATCTGCTTTACCTGCTCGCACGCGCCAGCAGCGAGGTCAGCGCGCAGTTCCATGACCGACTGAAAACACACGGTCTGCAGGTTCCGGAATGGCGCGTGCTCGCCTCCCTGAGCGACGGCGATGGCATGACCGTTGGCGAACTCGCAAATCGCGCGCTTCAGCACCAGCCGACAATGACCAAGACCATCGACCGGATGGTAAAATCCGGCCTGGTCGACCGGCGCCAGGGCGATCCCGACCGGCGGCAGGTCCGGATATTAATTACGGAGGAAGGTCGGCGACGGGTCGATGCGGCTTTGGACGACGCAAAAAGTCACGAAGCGGAAGTCCTCGCCGAATATTCGGAGGATGAAGCCAGGCGGCTCAAATCCATGCTGCTCACCCTGATCGAACGAAACGGCGCGTCGCCAATCGACGATTGATCGAAGCGGATGCCGGGCCGATAATCATCGGAACGGGGGAGATCGCCATGCCGGACGATGCACGCAGCCAGACCATCACCGATGCCGCCGCGTTGAAGGACATCATCGGCGAACCTAAACCTGAGATCGCGACCAAGGAGATGCCGGCGCTGGACAAACACACCCGGCATTTTCTCAGCCTGTGCCCGTTCCTTTGCATCTCGACGGCAGATGCCGACGGCAATCAGGACGTCAGTCCGCGGGGCGATCCCCCCGGCTTCGTCCGCGTCATCGACGACAAAACGATCCTGATCCCGGACCGCAAGGGGAACCGGCGCGTCGACACCATGCGCAACATCCTCGAAAACCCGAATGTCGGTCTGCTGATGTTTTTGCCGGGCGTGGAAGAAGTCCTCCGCATCAACGGCAAGGCGACCGTTACGGAAGACCCTGCTCTGCTGGCCGACAGCGCAGTGAAGGGAAGCGAGCCCGTGCTCGGTATTGTCGTGAAGATCGACGACGTCTTCTTTCACTGCGCCAAGGCGGTCATCCGCTCCAGACTCTGGGATCCGGATACGCCCATTTTACGGTCGGATTTCCCTACTTACGGCGAAATCGTGCGCGATCAGCGGGCTCCGGATCAGGATGCGGATGCGGTCAACGCCCAGCTTCAGGAAGACTACAAAACCCGGCTTTACTAAGAATATTCGTTAACCTGTGACGGCTGTCACAACGATGGCTGTCTCTGCCAGCGATCATCCATTGATATTGTTTCAATCTGTTTCTATATCATAGGAGCGGAACAGAGAAATGCACCTAACCAATTGTTTTTATTGAGTATAGGTTTTTGGCACAGCTTTTGCATTTATAAGACCAGGACCGGAAGCACAGGCGTAGTCAGTAACAAAATGCACTTTTTCTCCTCCATATCGACACTCGCTAGAACGAGCCTCGCCGGTCTCGCCGTCCTGGCCATGTGCGTGCATGTCTCACCCGCTTCGGCGGTGCCGGCCCTGCAGGTCTACATCGAAGGCGCGAATTACGATGATGAGGCGGAGACCTGGAAAATCACGAGCCCGTCGAACAAGCCGCTGCGGCTCTGAGCTGTCGGTAACGTCGACGGACCGGGTGGCAAAGGCCCCATTTTCGACGTCAAGGCGGCGTTCGCCTACAGCACCGGCGCCGGCAATGTCACGATCGACATCGCTTCCACCACGACGAACGGTCTGGGCGGTTTCACGGATCCCTCGACATCCGGAACGGCTAGCCACATCGCCACCCACACAGACGGCAGCCGCCCGGTGCGCGCCGACGGCAAGAAGCTCTCCAGACATGGCGTCTATGGCGATGACACCGTCTGGCAGGAATGGTCGTTCGGCGATTTCACCGAAACCGATTCCCCGATCGCGGATTTCGTTGACGCCTTCCCGCAGGCACCGCTCGAAGCGTCCGGTCAGATCAACGCCTACGAAGTCAGCGTCACGGGCCTGAACGAAGGTGAATGGGTCAACATCGATATCTACGGCTACATCCTCAATAATAAGGGATACGTGAAATCGCGCTTCGCGCCCTTCTCTCACAACGCCGCATTCGAGGTTGCGTCTTTCAACCCGTCCGGCGACACCGCCGTGCCCGCCCCGGGCGCCGCCCTCATCTTCGGTGCAGGGTTTGGCTTCCTGGCCTGCCAGCGGCGAAATAAAAAGCGGGCCTGACACCCCCTCGATACGGTAATATCGGCCCATGGCCGACACAGGACTTTCCATCGACGAAACGCCGGAACTCGCGCTTTCCGGAGTCACCTGCCGTTTCGACGAATCTTTCTCCCTCCAGGACGTGGGGTTTTCTGTCGCCGACGGAGAATCGATCGTCCTGATCGGTCCGTCCGCCTCGGGCAAAACGGTCACCCTGAAAACCATCGCAGGCCTGTTTCACCCGGATGCGGGAAGCATCAGGATCCGCGGTCATGAAATGACAGGATTGAGCGGCCGCGAACGCGACGAGGTTGCGCGCCTCGGCATGCTGTTTCAGCGTTCCGCCCTGTTCGACAGCCTGACCGTCTGGGAGAACATCACGTTCCGATTGCGGCAGAACCGGCGGATGCCCAAGGAAGAAGCCATACATCTGGCGCAAGCCAAGCTGGGCGCGGTCGGCCTCGCCAAGGACACCGCCCTGCTCTACCCGGTGGAACTTTCCGGCGGCATGCAAAAACGCGTCGGGATCGCCCGGGCGCTGGCCGACGAGCCAGAAATCCTGCTGCTGGACGAACCGACGGCCGGCCTGGATCCGATCATGACGAATGTGATCAACGATCTGATACTCGAAAACGTGCGTGAACTGGGCGCTACCGTTGTCACCGTGACCAGCAATCTCGACGGGGCGCGCCATATCGCGGACCGCATCATCATGATGAACGAGGGCCGAGCTGTCTGGGAAGGCATTCCCGACGACCTTGCCCATTCCGGCAATCCCTATGTCGACCAGTTCGTCCACAAAACCGCTGACGGTCCCATCGGCGTGGGCCTGGCTTAAGTCCCGGAACCATTGGCCATTTTCGTTTTGCGCGCTAGGGCCGCTTCCTGTTTATCCTCCCCGATTCTGTTGATCGTTATTGCATAATTTTGTGTGCAGACTGAGGCTGATGATCGGTAGTCTGGTGGGAAATAAAAAAAGAATCTTCCATGGCTGATGATTTGCTGGGAGAAGACAATCTACCGCTGCGTTTCCGGACCGGTGTCGTGAAAAAAGGATACGATTACTGGGGTTCCAAATGCGCGAATGGCCGTCTTCCTTCCATGCATGACATAAACCCAATGGAAATTCGGCGCTTGATGCCACATGTCGCCATCGTCGATGTAAAACACGAACCGGAGATGGATTTCCATTATCCCCTGCAAGGCACTGATATCGTTGAGCATCCGTACAGCGACCATAGCGGCAAATGGTTTTCTGAAATTCCGCACCAGAAAACGCCCCGCCTGATCCGGCAGTATTGCGTAAAAGTCATCGAAACGAAGATGCCTTTATTAGTCAATACTCCGCACGTCGGACCTCTCAGCAGGTCCGACGTGCGGTTGTTCCCGGCATAAAACGCGACTAATCTTTCCGATAAGCGGAAAAAGCCGCAACTTCAAACGGGGAGTCCACGTGCAAGCCATCGCCAAAGCGCATGACATGCTGATAAATGCGCTCAAAAATCTTTCGTGTCTTATCGTCTTCGCGATTTTCATTTTGATCGTCATGGATGTTCTGTTGCCGTTGGTGGGGTTACAGCCCTGGGAAGGCACGCTCGGCGTCGTCGAGTACGGCCTGCTGTGGTTCACAATCCTCGCCGCTCCCTGGCTGGCGCGAATCAAGGGACATGTATTTATCGATGCCGTTAACGAACTGCTGTCGCCAGGGACCAGAAAGGTAACGTCGAAGCTGACTTATCTGGTGGTGATCACGGGGTCGCTTTTGCTCGCCTGGTACTCCCTCCACCTGGCGATCGAATCCTATGTCGACGAAGCGATCGACGAACGCAGCATCGAGCTGAAATTGTGGTGGATCTACGCTCCGATGCCGCTCGGGTTTTTCCTCGTCGCCGTTGAATTCATTCGCTACCTGCTCGGATTTGATGACATGTTCGGCAGCCGAACTGACGTCAAGGAAGGGATGTAGTCATGGAGTGGTATTGGGCTTTCGCCTTCCTGCTGGGGCTGGTTATTTCCTTTATGGCGCTGGGAGTTCCCGTCGCCTTTGCCTTCATCGCGACCAACTTCATCGCCGTATACGTTTTCACCGGCTTCGATCCGGTTGCGCTGATACAGGTAGCGGACAATTCGACCCAGCTGATATCGCGCTTCATACTGGGCCCCGTCCCGATGTTCATTCTGATGGGATCGCTGTTTTTCCACACTGGGCTCGCGATCAAGGTGTTCGACGGGCTCGATGCGATCTTCGGTCGTCTGCCGGGACGGCTTTGCTATCTGACCGTTGCCGGCGGAGCGATCTTCTCGACCTTGACGGGATCGTCGATGGCCAACACGGCGATGCTGGGTTCCTTGATGGTCCCGGAGATGAAACGTCGCGGCTACAGTGGCCAGATGTCGATGGGGCCGATTCTCGGCACCGGCGGTCTGGCCATGATCATTCCACCGTCGGCGCTCGGCGTATTGCTGGCCGCGATTGCTGAAATCGACGTCGGGCGACTGCTAATCGCGGGATTCCTTCCGGGATTCGTTCTCGCCCTGCTCTACGCCGCGATGATTACGCTTCAGCTGGTCCGCAACCCCGGCTCAGCGCCGGCCTACGACGTCGATCCGATGTCCTGGATTAACCGGATAAAACTGGTTGTCACAAACATCGTTCCGATGGGACTGGTCATTTTCATGGTCGTGGGTTTTATCGTCCTCGGCTGGGCAACCCCCACGGAAGCAGCAGCCTGCGGCGTGCTGGGCGTCTTTATTCTGGCGATTCTGTTCCGGGCTCTGACATTCAGTTCGGTATCGACGTCACTGGAAGGCACCGTGCGCGTCGGTGCGATGGTCTTCCTGATCATCATGAATTCGACCGTGTTCAGCCAGATGCTGTCCTATTCGGGCGCATCCAAGGGTTTGATCGAATGGGTAACAAGCTACGAGCTACACCGCTACATGATCCTGTTCCTGATGTTCTGCGTGCTAATCCTGCTGGGCATGTTCATGGACGCAACATCAATGATGCTGATCACGGTGCCGATCTTTTTCCCGCTGGCCGGTGCGCTGGAGTTTGACCTGATCTGGTACGGCCTGTTCGTCCTGATCACGATCGAAATGGCCGGCACCACGCCGCCGTTCGGGTTATTGCTCTACGTCATGCTGGGGGTGGCCCCAAAGGGGACGACGCTGTTTCAGGTCGCCAAGGCCGCCTTCCCGTTTCTGGTGTGCGACGCGATCCTGATCCTGATCCTCTGCGCCTGGCCCGGCCTGGCGCTGTGGCTGCCGAGTTTGATGTAGCGCTACCGGATCAAGGAACAAAAAAAGCGCCGCCCAACCGGGCGGCGCTTTGTCGTTTAACCGGATAGGCTTACGACCCCGTATTGTCCAGCATCTTTTCTTTCAGCTTGTCGAAGTCGACGGTGTATTCGCGCTTCGCGGCGTCGGTCCAGTTCGCATTGATAATCGTCCGGGTGAACGCCTTGCCGTATTCGCCGGGCAGCGTGTAATCGTTCACGCCTTCCTTGAAAATCTTGGCATTGTCGGCGGCCGCCAGTTTTTGAAGCACCGCGCCGGATTCGTTTTCGTATTTAAGCCCGGCGGCGAGAATCTGGCTCTGGCCTTTCTTGGAGAGCTTTTCGAACTTGTCCTTGTTCATCGTCGCCATGGTCGACGAGCGGAAGAAGCCCGGGCCGACCTTGTATTTGATGAAGCTGTGCCAGCCACGGAATGCAACCCCGCCTTCAGGCCAGGCAAGCCCGTCAACCACGCCGCGTTCCAGCGCCGTATAGACCTCAGCCGGTGAAATGTTCTTGGTCGTCGCGCCCATCGCCTTGAAGAACGGCGTGTAAAGCGGCGTCGTCCGCATCTTCATGCCTTTCAGATCCAGGCCGGTCGTTTTGCTGAGCTTGGGCTTGTCCTTCATCCAGATGTAGAACTGGTTCGGCCCGTAGAAATTGCCCCACCCCAGGATGATCGCGTTCAGCTTTTTCTCCCAGGCTTCCGACATCATTTCGTAACCGCCGTTTTTCCGCCACTGCTCCGGGGTAACGGTGGCAATACCGGTCAGGCGCGCTTCGGGGACGATAGTGGCGTAGTAGGTCGTCGGCGACATGACGATGTCGATCAGACCGCGCTTCATCGCGGGTCCCTGCTTCCGGTTCGGCGTCACTTCCGGGCCGCCGATGTAGTTCAGGACGACTTCGCTCTGATCCTTCTTCATCGGATCCAGGAAAGTGGCGAAAAAAGCCTGGCTCTGGTCGTGTTTCTGACCGAGGGCCGTCGAAACCTTCAGCTCTTCAGCCGCCTGGGCCGGCAGACCAACCGCCAGGGCGGTTGCCGCGGCAACACCGGTCGCCGCAATTTTACCAAACGTGATTTTCATGATTTCAAATCCTCCCAATCATGGTTGCGTCTGTTGATTTTCGGCGCAGCGGACAACGCAAGCCCGGCACACCCTGACGGATTACTCCGTACGCCCGCGTATTCTAGCAGCGTTCAGGAGCGCTGTAACCCGTTTGCTTAGGATACGAAGTAAAGTAAAGGATACGTAAAGTACGTTAATCTGCTGAAACACGGAAAGAATTCCCACTTGCCAGACCTTCATACACCGGAAGAAGCCGGCGACCAGACCCGCAAGGGATGGATTATCGTGTTTGCGCTTTTCCTGATGCTCAGCATCATCATCACGGCCCGGAACAGTCTCGGTTTGATGATGCCGTTCTGGAAAGAGGATCTCGGCTGGTCGTACAAGTTCGTGTCCACGGCAAGCGCCGTCATGTTGCTGACCATGGCGGTCGTCGCCCCGATCGTGGGGTCCGTTATCGACCGTTTCGGTTCACGCACAATCTATGCCGGCGGCATGACCGTCATCGGCCTGATGCTGATCGCCTGTTCGTTCATGACGGAACCCTGGCAGCTGATCGTGTTGTTCAGTCTGATCGGGGGTGCAGCCTTCGCAGCCATGGCGCCATCTCTGGTATCGACGACGATTTCACACTACTTTCAGGAAAAACTGGGGCTTGCCACCAGCATCGCAACATCCGGCAGCACCGGCGGCCAGTTCGCGATCATGCCGCTTCTCGCCTTTCTGGTGACCACGATATCTTGGCGCAACAGCTACCTCGCGACCGGCATCGTCGTGCTGGCAACCGCTGTCGTCGTCTCGCTTCTCATCGGAAAGGAGAAGCCCCGGCCGCGAAAACCGGCCGGCAACGAGGGTTCTTCTTCCCGTTTCGGTGTGCTCGGGCATCTGGCCCGCATACCGACTTTCTGGCTGCTGGGGAGCGGGTTTTTCATCTGCGGCTTCACAACCGCCGGCGTGATCAAGGTTCACCTTATCCCCTACGCCGTTGCCTGCGGGTTTCCGCCGGTTCAAAGCGCCACCGCCTACGGCATCCTGTCGCTTTTCAGCCTGATCGGGATGATCTGCTACGGCTGGCTGTCGGACCGGTACAACCGCCCGATGCTGCTGGCGAGCTGCTATTTCGTTCGGGCGTTTACATTCGTGCTGTTGCTGTACATCGCCGGCAACACGCCGCTGCTGTACATCTTCGCCATTCTGTTCGGTATTTTCGATTACGCCACATTCCCCATCGTCGCCAGCCTCGTCGCGACGCATATCGGGCGCCACATCATGGGCGTGACGATGGGGCTGATTTTCGCCCTGCATTCGATCGGCGGGGCCCTGGGCTCTTTCATGGGCGGGTATCTTTATGAGCTTTTCGCCCGGTATGACTGGGTGTGGTTCGTCTCGATCGGGCTCGCGTTCCTGGCGGCAATCCTGTCGATCATGATCAAGGAAAACCGGGAATCGCCTCCCGCGGCCGCACGCACTCCGGCAACCGCCTGATGCGGTTTAGCGGGGAACCCTCAATCCTGCTCTTTCCATCCGGGGTATGATCTCGTCCCGCAACATGGGCATGTCGTCTATGTAGTTCACGAGCCCGATTGCGATGCCGTCCAGTCCGGCATCGGACATGCGTCTGAACTCTTCGACCACGTCATCGTACCCACCCACGATCGGATATGTGCCCGTCGCCGCCAGCATGCGTTCCGCCGTATGGGTCGGCAGCTCAGCCGAAGACGCACCGCCTTTTTTGCGGATGCTCAGCGCGTGCTCAACCGCGGCCCAGTCTCCCATTTCATGAATCAGATAGTGATAGTATTCGTCGGCTTGCTTTCGCGTCGGGCGGCAAATGAGATTGCCGCAACCGAAATACATTCTGGGCGCAGGCGCCATTCGGCGCATATCGGCGATCTCCGGTGCCAAAGCGTCGATTTCGCGAACACCCATAAATACGCAATCCGCACGCCGCAGCGCAAAGTCCCGTCCTACCGGCGAGTTCCCGGCACTCACGAGCATCGGACGATTGCCTCCATACGGCTTCAAGCGGCTGTAGACGCCTTTGAGATCGAAGAATTTCCCGGCAAGGTCAAAGGGCTCGTCGTTTTTCCACATGCCCTCCACAACATCCAGCCATTCTTCCGTATAGGCGTAGCGTTCGTCATGTTCGCGTATCGGGATACCGAACATCAGATGTTCTTCGATATTCCAGCCCGAAACCATGTTCAGTCCGAACCTGCCCCGCCCGGCATGATGGGCGGAGATCATCTGCTTGGCGGCGAAAACCGGATTTACGAGCGGAACGTGTATGGTTCCGAAAACGACGATTTCGGTCGTGACCGACAACATCCCCGTCGCCCAGGTCAGCGTTTCAAAGTTTTCGCCTTCGGCGTCGACATCGCCGCCATAGCCTAGCCAGCGTGCTACGGGGAGCAGGAATTCCAGCCCCGCGTCATCTGCCAAGCGGCTTGCGGTGACGTTGTTTTCCCACGACGCGTCCCAGAACTCGGGCGCCTTGGTCATGGTCAGTCCACCGGAACAGTTCTGCGAAAATAGTCCGAGCTTGAACCGGTTGTCGCTTTGTATCCTGTTCATCTTTATATCCGTCGTGCTTGGTCATACGGTAAGTCCGACTGTATCGCGACGCGCTGCGGTTCGCCATGCACCAGCGTTGTTGATACGATCGAGCAGGGAAGATTCTTCCCGGCAATTTTCTTCGGACAAGGCCGACATCGACAGGGACGGAATTGGGCTTGGAACATCGCGAGTACCCCCGCGTCGTCGTGCTGATGGCCATGTCGCTTGTCACGGCGCTCTACGTGTCCACGCTTACCATTGTAAACGTCGCCCTTCCTCAACTGCAGGGGGCGTTGTCGGCAACACCTGACCAGATTTCATGGGTGGTGACTCTGAACCTCGTCGCCACGGCCATCGCCACGCCGTTGAGCGGCTGGATGGTCGCGAGATGGGGACAGCGGCAGGTGCTTGCCTGGTGCGTCGTCGGTTTCACGGTATCGACCTATCTATGCGCCACGGCGACGACGCTGGAACCGTTGCTTGTATACCGGATCGGTCAGGGCGCGTTCGGCGCGCCGCTTGTCCCGATTTCCCAGTCCATCATCCTCAACACCTACCGAGAGCCCGACCAGCGCGCCTTCGCCATGAGCATATACGGCATGGCCGTCGTGATCGGCCCGGGGCTGGCGCCGGCACTCGGCGGCTATATGGCGGAAGAATACAACTGGCGCTGGATCTTCTACCTGCTGATGCCGATATGCGTGCTGGCCCTGATAAGCGTCCTGGTCTTTATCCGCGACACCATAAAGCCCGAAAAATTCAGACTGGACTGGACCGGTTTCATCGCATTGTCGATCGCCGTGACGTGTCTGCAGCTCATGCTCGACCGCGGCGAGCGGCTGGACTGGTTCGAGAGCGACACGATGCTGTTGTTCGCGATCGTGCTCATCCTCAGTCTCTATTTCTTCGTGGTGCATTCCGTCTTTCACCAACAGCCGTTCATCAACCCCCGGCTGTTCACTGACCGCAACTATGCGATCGGCCTGTTTCTGGTGTTCGTGTACGGCATGCTGAACGTGACGCCGACGGTGTTGCTGCCGTCCATGCTGCAGAACCTGGCCGGTTACCCGGATTCCGATATCGGCTTCATTCTGGCGATGCGCAGCGTGGGGATGATCGCTGCTTTTTTCATCGCCGGCAGGATGTCGGCCCTGGATCCCAGGATAGGGCTTGTGATCGGCCTGCTCGCTATCGGGCTGTCGGGTGCCCTGTCGGCGTTGTTCGATACCAACGTCACCCTCTGGCAGGTTTGCTGGGTCGGCATCGTCCAGGGGGTGGGCTGCGGGTTGATGTGGGTGCCTTTGTCAGTCGTGGCGTTCTCGACGCTCTCCCCGAAACTTGTCCCGGACGGATCTGCGTTTTTCCACCTGATCCGCAACTACGGTAGCAGCATTTTCATCGCACTGAACGTGATGGTCATCGTGCGCACGACGAAAGTGAACTATTCCGAATTGTCGGAAATCGCTTCACCCTACAGCGAAACGCTCAACCGTCCGGATATCGCCGTGGAAATCGACATAAACAGTCTGTCGGGACTCGCGGAGCTGGCCAGTGCAATCTCCATACAGGCCGGTATGATCGGGTATCTGAATTCGTTCGTGCTCTACGCGATGGGCGCCCTGCTCCCGATACCGATGTTGCTGATGCTGACGATAAAACGTGGATCACCCTGATTTTTCAGGGGCAAAATGTAACGGGCAGCCCGACCGGGGCGCCCCGTCATACCGGCAAATGGTCGGAGCGACTGGATTCGAACCAGCGACCCCTTGACCCCCAGTCAAGTGCGCTACCAAACTGCGCCACGCTCCGACATTTGCAGTTGCGGCAAACTACGCAGCCACGGCCGGTAACTCAAGCATCTATTCTATCTGGCCGACGCGTTTTTCAGCATATCCCGGAGATTTTCGAGCTCCGCAAGCACGGAAGCCAATTCCGCCCGCTTCGCACCGTCAAACGCAGGCGAATCCGTCGCTATCTCTCCAGGCTGCGCCGGGGCCGGCTGTGCCACGGGCGCCGTGTTCTTTTCCAACGCCGCCCCGGCAGACGGCTTCCCCACGCCGGTTACCACGGCCTTGACGCCGCCTTCACGAAGCTGCTTCTGTACTCCCTTAATCGTATATCCGTCAGTATACAGAAGATCGCGAATACCGCGCAGCAATTCGATGTCTTCGGGCCTGTAGTAGCGTCGCCCGCCGCCGCGTTTCAGCGGTTTGACCTGTGCGAATTTGCTTTCCCAGAAACGCAGCACGTGGGCCGGTATATCTAGCTCCGTCGCGACTTCGCTGATCGTTCGGAACGCAGCCGCGGATTTTCCCGGCCGGCGCCCTTCGCCTTCGTGGCCGTCACCGTCCGCCATCTATCAGTTTCCGGGTCGATTAAACGGAGACCCCGCCCCGAAGGTGGTCGCGGGGCTCTCGGACGCAGGCTGTCGCTGCGATTGAGGG
Source organism: Alphaproteobacteria bacterium (assembly GCA_038146925.1). Taxonomy (GTDB): domain Bacteria; phylum Pseudomonadota; class Alphaproteobacteria; order MPNO01; family UBA830; genus UBA830. The sequence continues at coordinate 908,947 of JAYQSP010000011.1, read as the reverse complement.
GCGGACGCGCCGCCATCGGCAACCATTCCGTCGCTGTCGTCTTCGTCGCCGCCCGCACCGTTGTTGATCATGCTCTTCAGAACGTTTGACGCCCTGAAAACCAGAACCTTCCGCGGCAAAATCGGTACTTCTTCGCCGGTCTTCGGATTGCGACCGATGCGCTGGCCTTTCTGACGAACCGAGAAACTGCCGAAGGAAGAAATTTTGACCGTTTCGCCTCTCGTCAGGGTATCCGCAATTTCCGAAAGAACGGATTCGACGAGGTCGGCAGACTCGTTCCGCGACAACCCCACTTCCTGATAAACAGCTTCGCTAAGGTCCGCTCGTGTGACCGTGTTTTCGGCCATGGCATGCCCCCTTTATGTCCCAGTTGCAGACGGTAGCCGTTGCTAAGAAGGCAGTCAATATCAAAGGGATAGAGGTTATTTCCGCCGGAGAATAACGGAGGTTTCTACCAGCGGACGACGCTGGCACCCCAGGTAAAACCGCCCCCCATGGCTTCGAGGACCAATACGTCGCCGGCGGTGATACGCCCGTCGCGAACGGCGTCGTTCAAAGCCAGCGGAATGGAGGCGGCGGATGTGTTCGCATGACGATCCACAGTCATGACGATTTTCTCCTCCCCTACCCGAAGTTTTCGCGCCGTCGATGAGATAATCCGCTTGTTGGCCTGGTGCGGGACCAGCCAGTCCACGTCGTCGGATTGAAGGCCTGCAAGTTCAAGCGCCTCACCGATCACACTGGACAGGTTTTTTACCGCGTGTTTGAAAACTTCCGGCCCTTCCATGCGAAGATGACCGACGGTCTGCGTCGCAGACGGTCCGCCGTCGACATAGAGAAGGTCATGATGACGACCGTCGGAATGGAGACAGTTGGCCAGAACGCCCCGGTCGCTGCTTTCGCCGGACGCATCCTCCGCCCGCAGGACGACAGCCCCCGCCCCGTCGCCGAACAGTACGCAGGTGGTACGGTCTTCCCAGTCGAGAATTCGGGAAAACGTCTCGGCGCCGATGACCAGCACGTTGTCCGCCTGGCCGAGGCGTATGAAATTGTCGGCAACATTCATCGCGTATACGAAGCCGGAGCACACTGCCTGAAGGTCAAAGGCGGCGCCGCGGGTCATCCCCAGCGCCGCCTGCACCGCCGTCGCTGTAGACGGAAACGTGTGGTCGGGCGTTGCAGTGGCCAGCACAACGAGATCGATATCCGACGCGCCGATGCCGGCATGATCAAGCGCTTGTTGCGACGCTGCCAGGGCCAGATCGGATGTCTTCTGATTGTCGGCGGCAATGTGCCGCGTCTTGATACCGGTTCGCTGAACGATCCACTCGTCGGACGTATCGACGCGCTTGGCGAGTTCCTCGTTCGTGACGATACGTTCGGGCAGATATGCGCCGCATCCGGCGACAACGGAACGCCGTACCATCAGGAAGCCGCCGCTTCCCGGGTCTCCGGCTCCACCGCCCCGAATTTTTTAAGGCCATCGGTGATTTTTTCGTTGAATCCGTTCGCCGCCATATCGACCGCAACGCCGATCGCATTCGCAAATCCGAACGCATCGGTGCCGCCGTGGCTTTTCACGGCAATTCCTGTCAGGCCCAAAAACATGGCTCCATTGTAACGGCGCGGATCGATTCGGTCCCGCATCTTGCGCAAACCACGCCGGGCAAAAACATAGCCGAGACGCGACGACATGGAACTTCGAAACGCATCGCCGAGAAACTCCTTTATGAGCCGCGCCGTCCCCTCGGTCGTCTTAAGCGCGATGTTGCCCGTGAAACCATCGGAGACGATTACATCGGTCGTGCCCGCCGCAATATCATCCCCTTCTACGAAACCGTAGAAGTTGATCGTGTCCGACATGTCTTTGAGATAGGCGGACGCCTGCTGGATTTCCGCGTGCCCCTTCATTTCCTCGGATCCGACATTGAGCAATCCGCAGGAAGGCTCCACCGTTCCCAGAACCGTGCGCGCGAAGACATCCCCCATAATTGCGAACTGCACGAGATTCTCGGCGGCACATTCCACATTCGCGCCGAGATCGAGCATCACGCTCTCGCCCCGCATCGTGGGGAAAATGGCCGCGATCGCCGGACGGTCGATTCCGGGCAATGTCCGCAGTGCGAGCTTGGCCATCGCCATCAGCGCCCCGGTATTGCCCGCCGAAACAACGCCTGCGGCCTCGCCATCGCGGACGGCATTGATCGCAAGCTGCATACTGGACTGACGCCCTTTACGCAGCGCCACGGAGACTTTCATCTCGTTGCTGATGACATTGTCCGTATGCGTGATCTGGGTGATTTCGCTGAGACGTTTTCGCCGTTTCATCAACGGCAGAATCCGTTTTTCGTCGCCGAACATATGAAAGCGTATATCGGGGAAACGACGACGTGCGAAATCCGCGCCTTTGACGACGATCGCGGGGGCGTTGTCGCCCCCCATGGCATCAAGAGCGATCGTGAGTGACGCGCTCACTTAGGGTTCCTATCGTTGCAGTGAACCTGGATCAGGCGCCGGATGTCTCCACGACTTCGCGGCCGTCGTAGTATCCGCAGGACGCGCATACGTGATGCGGCCGCTTCAGTTCGCCGCAATTCGGACATTCAGCGTTGGGATTCGCCGATAGTGAATCATGCGCGCGACGCATGTTACGCTTGGATTTTGATACTTTATTCTTCGGAACAGCCATAACCGTGCTATCTCAATAATTGGGGAAACCCTCTGGGTGGCGATTGATATTCGATCCTGACGCCGGGGGCAACCTGAACTTTCCGCAAATCCTAGGGTTTGGGCTTCAATTTAGCCAAAACCTCGAACGGATTGGCCCTTTTGCCCCCCTTTTCGGCCTCTTCCTCGGTTAACAGAGATGCGCCGGGGCCTAAATCGATCGCGCCGGGGTCTATATCCGGCCGCCTTGGATACGGATCGAGTGCAAGGGACAGTTCCTCAGCCACCAGTTCGCCGAGATCTATGGCATCGCCTTCGAGCGGTTCCGCATCCTCGGGATCGACGATATCTGCGGTCTCCTCCAAGTCCCGGGAAAGAACGAGATTGATTTCCTCATCAAGACTGGCGTCAACCGGCTCCAGCGACAGCACGCAGGTCTGCACGACATCGGCACTGAATTTCCCGGATACGGATAACACTTTGCCTGGTTCGAGCCAGATCAGCACCAGATTGGCCGACAGCCGCCCGATCGACTTCTGATCGAAACGCTGGGCAAGCAAAGTACATTCTTCTTCGTCCGCCGTCAGATCGATCTGGCGAGGGGACTCGTCCAGTTCCTCCAGGTCGAAAACCCTGCTGAACTCGGGTTGCATGACCGCCGATATGTTCATGTGACGGGACCGAACTGGAATTCACCGGATTGCATCGCCGCCATGTCCGTTTCCGCCAGACAGGCATCCTGGTTTCTGACATAAGCCGCGAGGGTAGATACAGAGGCGGATGCCGGAGTCGTCGTCCCGTATACGTTCCGCGCCAACGCATCTTCGAGCAGCCCATCTTCCGCCGACAGGCCTGCTTCGTAGGATGCCACACGTCCATAAAACGCCTGGACCATCGCCTTGACACGTTTGCCGACACCCATATCCCCCGCGCCCATCTCGCGGAGGCTCAGGTCCATATCCTCGAACATGACATCGAAGAGCGCCTGACCGATATCGCCTTTCTCCCCCGCACCGGGTTTCAGGCGGCGGAGTGCCAGAAAGGCATGCAGGGCGACCAGCTCGAAGCGACCATCGACGGTGTCTGGAACATCGAGATCGGCGTAGAAAACCGGCTTACGCGCCTGCTCGACGATTTTTCGATAGATCGCTTCCGCGGAATCAAACCGGCGGTCTTTCTTGAACAAGGTTATCAAAGCTCTCGCCCCGTTGGCGCGGCCACGCAGCGCAACGCTGTCCGTTCCCGCTGTTTAAAGCGCCCGCAACATGAACTATATTGTTCGAAGACGCCGTGATCATACGTAGTCACTAGGATAATACCGGTCAAATGAACCGCACGAAAAAAAACATACGAATCTCTGCTCTCGCGGCGAAATGCGTGACAGGCGCGGTCGTGCTGACCGTCGCGGTTTCGGCCTGCTCCTCGAGGCTCGACAGTCACGGGAATATACCGGACCAGGAAATCGTAGAGAGCATCCGCATCGGAAAAAGCAATCGCGCGCAGATATCGGAAATGCTGGGCACGCCGTCGGCGCGCGCCACTTTCGATCAGGAAGCCTGGTACTATGTCGGTACGCGGACCAGCAAATTCGCGTTCATGAAAGCAGAAGTGCTCGAAAGAAAGGTGCTGGTCATCCGCTTCGACGATAAGGGGATCGTTCAACAGGTAGAGAGACTCGATAAAGAAGATGGTCGCGATGTTCAGGTCGTGGATCGGAAAACGCCGTCCAAGGGCAAAGAGCTGACGATACTGGAACAGCTTCTGGGCAATGTGGGTCGGTTTGGCGGCGCGCCTGCCGATGACGGAAGCGCGGGTCTCTGACCGTCAACCCGGATGTCCCCGACCGATACAGGCGGGTACAAAAAAAGCCCCGGCGAACCGGGGCTTTTTTCTTGGTCTTTGTTTGACGATCAGGCGGTGCCGACGACAGCCAGCAGCAGGATCGCAACGATGTTGATGATCTTGATCATCGGGTTGACCGCGGGACCCGCCGTGTCCTTGTAGGGATCGCCGACAGTATCGCCGGTCACCGAAGCCGCATGGGCGTCGGAACCCTTGCCGCCATGGTTGCCGTCTTCGATGTACTTTTTGGCGTTGTCCCAGGCACCGCCGCCGGCCGTCATCGACAGCGCTACGAACAGCCCCGTGACGATCGTACCCAGCATCAGGGCCCCTAGTGTCGTGACAGCGGCCGCAGGACCGCCGATCCACTTGATGACGACGTAGACGACGATGGGTGCCAACACCGGCAACAGCGACGGGACGATCATCTCTTTGATCGCCGCCTTGGTCAGCAGGTCAACCGCACGGCCATACTCGGGGCGCGCAGTCCCCTCCATGATACCGGGGATTTCCTTGAACTGCCGCCGGACCTCAACCACGACTGCCGCCGCGGATCGGCCTACCGCCATCATAGAAAGCGACCCGAACAGGTAAGGCAGCATGCCGCCGATAAACAGACCGATGACCACATAGGGATCCTGCAGGCTGAACTTCACCTGCGACGCGATCTCCGGAACATAGTGCTTCATGTCTTCGGTATAAGCCGCGAACAGCACCAGTGCCGCGAGTGCTGCCGAACCAATGGCGTAGCCCTTGGTCACGGCCTTGGTCGTGTTACCGACGGCATCGAGCGCATCGGTGTAGTTGCGGACTTCTTCCGGCAGCTCCGACATCTCGGCAATACCGCCGGCATTGTCGGTGACAGGTCCGTAGGCATCCAGAGCCACGACCATACCGGCCAGCGCCAGCATCGTGGTCGCGGCAATGGCAATGCCGTAGAGCCCCGCCGAGAAGTAGGCAGCCAGAATACCGGCTGCGATCACGATCACGGGCAGCGCCGTGGCTTCCATGGAAACCGCCAGCCCCTGAATAACGTTCGTAGCGTGGCCGGTCTCGGACGCCTTTGCGACACTTCTGACCGGGCGGTACTGCGTCCCTGTGTAATACTCGGTGATCCAGATGATCAGGCCGGTTACCACCAGTCCGACAATGCCGCAATACAGCAGGTGACGCGCCTGAATGGATCCGCCTTCAAGCGGGATCGTAGCCGAGAAGCTGCCGAACACCAGGTAAACCGCGACGCCGATCAGGATCGCCGACAGAACCGCCGATGCGATAAAGCCCTTGTACAGAGCGCCCATCACGTTGTTGCTGCTGCCCAACCGGACGAAGAACGTGCCGAAAACGGAACCGATAATGCAGACGGCGCCGATAATCAGCGGCAGCAGAAGCATCGTTTCCTGGGCAGGTCCGGTGAAGAACACGGCGCCGACCAGCATGGTCGCCACGATCGTCACCGCGTAGGTTTCGAACAGATCCGCGGCCATGCCGGCACAGTCGCCAACATTGTCGCCCACGTTGTCCGCAATCACCGCGGCATTGCGGGGATCGTCTTCCGGGATACCGGCTTCGATCTTGCCAACCACGTCAGCACCGACGTCGGCGCCCTTGGTGAAGATACCGCCGCCGAGACGCGCGAAGATCGAAATCAGAGACGCGCCGAAGCCGAGGGCGACAAGAGCTTCGAGAATGTGCCGCAGGCCCGACGCATCGTTGGGATCGTAAATGCCTCGCAGAACCATGTAATAACCGGCGACGCCCAGCAGACCGAGCCCGACGACCAGCATGCCGGTGACGGCGCCCGACTTGAACGCAACGGTCAGGGCCGGCTGCAGTCCGCCGGTGCGGGCAGCATCCGCCGTCCGCACGTTGGCGCGGACCGAAATATGCATGCCGATATAACCGGCCGCGCCCGACAGAATCGCGCCGAGAAAGAACCCGATCGCCGGATAAATACCGAGCAAAATGCCAAGCAGAACGCCTACAACGACGCCGACCATGCCGATCGTCATGTACTGGCGATTCAGATAAGCCTGCGCGCCTTCCTGGATGGCGCCGGCGATTTCCTGCATTTTTTCATTGCCGCCGGATGACGAGAGCACCGAGCGACTGGCGAAAATACCGTAGAGGATCGCGAGAACGCCACAGGCGAGCACAATCCAATATGCGTTAGACATCTTTAAGATCCTTGTTCTATCAGGGACTTTCGGCCCCGTGAAGCCGCGCTACGCACCTCCACCCCCTGGGGCCCCTAAAACCGCGCGGAACATGACAGAAGAAGGGATTCAAGGCAACACCGCTGACCAATTCGGCGGAGATGCGAAAAGTCGCGCCGAGAGGCTACGCGGCGGACCCTTCCGCCGGGGATTTACGTGCGCTGAACCTTAGCCAGAGAGTCGTCAGAAAAACCAACACGACCAGCGGTGCCATCACCAGATTGACCGCCGACCAGCCGATCGAGTGCTGAACCGCGCCCGACGTTACCGCGCCGACCGAGATCGTTCCCCAGATGAAGAAGTCGTTCAGCCCCTGCACTTTGGCTTTTTCTTCCGGCGTGTAGGTTTCGGTCAGCAAGGTCGTGCCTCCGGTAAACAGGAAGTTCCACCCGATGCCGACAAGCACCAAACCGGAAAGGAAATTGAGGAACGTGATCCCGGAAAGATGAATGACGATGCTGGAGCCGCACAGCACCGCGCCTGCGATCAGTATGTTGTGGACGCCGTAACGCGTGATCAGATGCCCTGTGATGAACGCCGGCGCATACATGCCGAGCACATGCGCCTGGATAACGTAAGATGAATCCGAAAACGTAAATCCGCAGACGCCCATGGCGATGGGCGTAACCGTCATCAGGAACGACATCACCAGATACCCGAACGTCGCCGCACATACGGCGATGATGAATTTGGGTTGCCGGGCGATTTCCGACAGCGGTCGGCCGCCTGATTTCCGCTGTTCCAGCGTGGGTCGCGGAATATCGATAAAGCTGACGATGGTCGCGACGGCCAGATACACGACGATCAGCGACAAATAGACGCCGGCAAACTGCGCCGGCAAAAGGTCCGCCGTGTTGCGTGCCAGGGTCGGCCCCATGAGCGCGGCGACAACGCTGCCGGCCAGGACGTAGGAAATGGCTTTGCTGCGGAATTCGGCAGTCGCTACATCGGCGGCCGCGAACCTGAAATAGTGACAGAATCCGTTGAAGCTGCCCGTCAGGAGAGATGCGAGACAAAACAGGGTGAAATCGCCGGATATGATGGCATAGGTGCCCAACGCACCACCGCTCGCACCGATGGCTGAACCTGTAACAAATCCGATTTTCCGCCCGACGCGCCCCATATACAGCGACGCCGGAATAGTGGTCAGCGCCATTGCAACGAACTGCAATGCAAGCGGCAGTGTCGCCAATGCCTTGTCCTCGACCAGCAGAATGCCGCCGATGAGAGGCGCGCTCGAGATGATCGCCGATGTCGACGTCATGAATAGTGCCTGACAGGAGGCAAGCAGGAGGACGTTCCTGCGGACGGAAGAAGCACTCACGTGCCGGAACTTACGCCACTGTTCCGTCCTGGCAAATTCAATTTTTTGCAGAGCAGGGTCACAAATTTATGGCGTGCGACCGTGATACACCTGCTGAACGACGATAGACGCTATCTTGTCCCGCCCCACCGCATTGGTCGCGATTTCCAGTAACTTCTTCTTCAGTAATCCAGTGCTGGGTACCAGCGGTTCCTGGGTGCGATAGGCGATCAGACGGAAGAGCAGATCGTAGGTCCGGCTGCGAATCATCGTCAGTCGGCTTTTGACCTAGTCTCGATCGTCTTCGTCATAAAGTTCGAGCGAGATCATCAGCGTGAACTGCTGCTTCACGATGTTCCTCGGCATCATGGGCACGTTGAAAGGCTGCATCGAGATGAACTGGTTTGCCGACAGTCGTCCCTTCGACCCGCCACCCTCGGCGGCAAGCGCAGTATCGCCCGCCGCCATGGCAAACAACATCAAGGCCCAGGTCAGTACCGCGAGAGGATTGTTGCGCGACATCCGTCTTCCCCAACTTCGGATACCGGACATTCGCAGCGGAATGGAAACAGAGCGTTAACGCCATCTAAAAATGTCGGTATCCCGCGTTATCCAGGACTATTTTCTTCCCGTCGCGATCGGTTATCCTGACGTCCGGCGGGCCGTCGAAAACCCGACCTATTCTGGTTACCGGCACACCGATCGCGCACGCTGCGGCGGTAATGTCGTCTGCTGCACCGGGCCGCGCCGCAAACACCAATTCATAGTCGTCTCCTCCTGACACTATGTCTGCGAGGCCGACAACGCCTTCATCGAGGTACGTACGCGCCTCGTCCGACAGCGGAATCTCGGCGCCGCTAACCTCAATCGACACCTTCGACGCCGTACAGATGTGCCCCAGATCGGCCGCCAGCCCGTCCGATACATCCGCCATCGCGGATACCAGCCCGCGCAGCGACATGCCGAGCGAAACCCTCGGGTCGGGCGTCTGAAAACGTTTGACCAGCGCGTCCTCGCCCCCCCCACCGGATTGCAGATGCCGCAATCCCATCGCGGCATCGCCGATCGTGCCCGATACGTATATGTCATCGTTCGCGCACGCGCCGTCGCGGGTGACAGCCTCGCCGGCAGGCACTTCCCCTATCAGAGTGGCGGTCAGATTCAGAGTATTCCGATGATGGGTAGTGTCGCCGCCGAAGAGCCGGATATCGAATTCATCCTGATCCGCGCGCAAGCCATCTGCGAACCGGCGGATCCAGGTTTCGTCAATATCGGGCGGAAGCGTGAGATTCAGAAAGTATCCCACCGGTCGCGCGCCCATCGATGCAAGATCGGACAAATTCACCCGTAAGAGCCGGCGGGCGACGACATCCGCCGTTTCGGTTTCCAGAAAATGAATGCCGGCAACCATGGTGTCCGTGGTTACGACATAGTCTTTTCCATCTGTCTGCGGCAGGACGGCCGCGTCGTCCAGCAGGCCTAGCGCACGCTCATCGCCGTCGGTCAGCGGCGCAAACGCCGAAGCGATCAGATCGAATTCACCTGGCTTTCCAGGGTCACCCGTCACGGCTCCCGTCTCCAAATTCTTCGGCGCGAAGGGAATGCGCTATACGATCGAGCATCCCGTTCACCATGCCCGGCTCCTGGCCATCGTAAAATGCATGCGCCACATCGACATATTCGGTGATAATCACCCGCGCCGGCGTGTCGGCACGGGCTTCCAGTTCATACACGCCGGCCCGCAGGATGGCGCGCAGAATCATTTCCAGACGGTCAAAGGTCCACTTGTTCGAAAGTGCTGCGCTGACGACCTCGTCTATTTCGCTGCGACGCGTCGCAACGCCTCGAACGATTTCGCTGAAAAGATTCTTGTGCGGCGCGACGTCTTTCTCGGTATCGAAACTGTCGCCCAGGCGAAATTTCAGAAATTCCTCAAGCACGGCGTCGGACGACGCGGAGGAATGATCTATCTGGTAGAGGGCCTGCACCGCCGCCAGCCGCGCCGCGCTTCTCCGTGCGCTGCCGCCCGATTTCTGCGGCTTGCGCTCGGCCGTTTCCGTCATCGCGGATACAGATTGAATTTGCGTTTCATATCGATCATGGCGAGACAGGCACGGGCCGCGGCGCCGCCGCGATCGTGCTGATCCCGGCTGGAGCGTGCCAGCGCCTGTTCCCGGTTTTCGGTCGTCAGCACGCCGTAGCCCAGCGCGATCGCGTATTTCAAAACAAGATCGTTCAGACCGCGCGCGCTTTCCTCGCAGACGTAGTCGTAATGGGACGTTTCGCCCCGGATTACGCAGCCAAGCGCGATGTAACCATCGAACCGCTTGCGGTCGGACGGATAGTTATAGGATTCGATCGCCATCCTTATCGCGCCGGGAAGCTCGAAGCTGCCCGGCACCTCGAAGCGCTCGTAGGTCGCGCCGGCCTGATCGAGCTCGATCAGGACGCTTTCGACCATGTTGTTGTTGATCTCCTCGTAATAGGGAGATTCGACGATCATAATGTGCGGGGCGTCGCTCACAGCGGGTTACTCCTCGGTCGCTTTGATCGGGCGCCGGTCGACGACCGACAGGCCAAAGCCCTCGAGCCCCTTGATCGCCCGGGTACGGTTGGTCAGCAGAATCATATCCTTCACCCCGAGATCCACGAGAATCTGTGCGCCAACGCCGAAATCGCGCAGCGCGGGAGGCGCCGTCTCGCGGCCTTCTTCGCTCGACACGGCCACTTCGGTGGAAGCCGCGACCGGATCGGTCGGCACGCGGTGCCGGGCACGCACCTGATTGGAGAGTTTCTCGGCCCAGGGTTCCCGGATGATCACCACAATGCCCGCGCCTTCTTCGCCGATGGCGCGAATGGCGCCTTCGAGCTCGTTGTCGCGCTGATTGGTCGTGTCATGGATCATGTCGTCCAGAATATTGACGGCGTGCATACGCACCAGCACCGGTTTGCCGGCATCGATATCGCCCTTGACGAGCGCCAGGTGCTCCGCGCCGGACACGCGGTTGCGATAAACGATCAGCTTGAAATCGCCGCCGTGTTTCCGGGTGATCCGCGTGGTGATGGACCGTTCGACGATGGAATCGTTCTTCAGACGATAGGCGATGAGGTCCGCGATCGTCGCGACTTTCAGGCCGTGAAACTGGGCGAATTTTACAAGATCCGGCAGCCGCGCCATCGTGCCGTCTTCGTTCATGATCTCGCAGATCACGCCCGACGGATTCAGCCCCGCCAGCCGCGACAGATCGACGGCCGCTTCGGTATGGCCGGTGCGCACCAGCGTACCGCCGTCCTGCGCACGCAGCGGAAAGACGTGCCCCGGGGTGACGATGTCGTCGCGGCCATGCGACGGATCGATCGCAACCGCGATGGTGCGGGCGCGATCCGATGCGGAAATGCCGGTCGTCACCCCTTCCCGTGCCTCGATCGACGTCGTAAAGGCGGTTTCGAACTGGGACCGGTTGTCGTTGGACATCAGCGACAGGCCGAGCTGATCGATGCGTTCGCCGGTCATGGCAAGGCAGATAAGTCCGCGACCGTACTTGGCCATGAAGTTGATCGAATCCGGCGTCGCCATTTGCGCTGCCACAATCAGATCGCCCTCGTTTTCCCTGTCCTCGTCATCGACGACGACGACCATGCGCCCGTTTCGGATGTCTTCGATCACATCCTGTATCGGCGACAGAAAATCCGCCAGATGTTCCTGGGACGCGGCGGCCGCTTCGGCGACTTCGCCCTTGCCGACCACGGTGAATTTATTGTCTGCCAATGTCTCAATCCTTTCCAAGAAGACGGGCAACGTACCGCGCAATGGTATCGATTTCCATGTTGATCCGGTCGCCGACCTTGCGCCCGCCAAACGATGTGGCTGACTGCGTGTGACTGATGATGTTTACGCCAAATTGGTTTTCCTGGACTTCGTTGACAGTCAGAGACACCCCGTCGAGACAGACCGAGCCCTTGGGCGCAATGTATTTCGCAAAATCGGCGGGGGCTTCGAAGGTGAAACGGACGCTGTCGCCTTCGGGCTGCATGTCGACGACCGTGGCAACCGCGTCAACATGGCCGGATACGATGTGTCCGCCCAGCTCGTCGCCAATACGCATGGCGCGTTCCAGATTGATCCGCGTTCCTACTTCCCAATCGCCCAGCGCCGTTTTGTCCAGTGTCTCGGCGGAGACCTCGACCGCGAACCAGCCCGAACCTTTTTCGACCACGGTCAGGCACGGGCCGGAACAGGCAATCGACGCACCGATATCCACGTCGTCCATGTCGTACGCCGTCTCGATCTCGATCCGGGTGTCGCCTTTCCGCTCGATGGCGCGCACCCTTCCGACATCGGTCACAATTCCCGTAAACATCCGCTATCCTCAATGCTTGCGCACATACGTTTCAATTAGATCGTCCCCTGCAGGACGGGCGGATACATTGACGAAGTTCGCTGCCCAGTCAAGCTCCTCGACGCCGAATGCCGAAGTGACGGGGATGCCGTCACCACCGATTACCTTCGGCGCCCGAAACCAGACAAGACGGTCGACGAGATCAGTCCTGAAAAGGGCGGAGATCAGACGTCCGCCGCCCTCCACCATCAACCGCGTGATCCCCCTGTCGCCCAACATCGCCAGTGCAGCGGCGATATCGACATTCCCATCCGCATCTGTCCCGGCCTCCATGATCGAAACACCGACGGCTTCGTAGGCGCCGCGATCCTCCAGCGCGCTGGCATCGCCGACGACAAAAATTGTGGGGATTTCGGATGCCGAGACGACCACCTCGTGCGACGAAGGAACCGGCGCAGCGCCGCAGATCACGATGCGGGCGGGCGATGCGCCCTCCTGTCCCGGCAGGCGGCAGGTGAGAGACGGGTTGTCGGCGATGGCTGTCGCGCCGCCGACCATGATTGCATCGTGGCGTGCCCGCATGCCGTGGCCGAGCGCCCGCGACATTTCCCCGGTAATCCACCGGCTGGCGCCTGTCGATGTGGCGATCCGGCCATCGAGAGACGTCGCAGCCTTGACCGTAACCATGGGCCGGCCGTCACTGACACGGCGCAGAAATCCCTCCGCCGCCAGCCAGGCGTCTTCTTCACAAAGACCCTCGCTCACTTTGATTCCGGCATCTCGCAACAGCTTCATGCCGCCGCCGTCAACTCGCGGGTCGGGATCGCGGACGCCGACGATCACCCGTGCGACACCGGCAGATATCAGTGCCTCCGCGCAGGGCGGCGTTTCTCCGTGATGGGCACAGGGTTCCAGAGTAACGTAAACATCTGCGCCCGCCGCCTGGTCGCCCGCCTGGGCGAGAGCTTCGGTTTCCGCATGGGGCCGCCCATCCGGCTGAGTCCAGCCACGGCCAACGACGCGGCCGTCCTTGACGATTACGCAGCCGACGGACGGGTTGGGGGCAACGTTTCCGTGACCGCGACGGGCGAGCCCGATCGCCATCCGCATGAAACGCTCGTCATTCAACTTCTTCCTCTTCCGGCTCGTTCAAGCCTTCGACAAAATCCTCGAAGTCCCGGGCTTCGCGGAAATTCCGGTAGACCGAAGCGTAACGGATATAGGCGACCTGATCGAGCTGCGACAGCGCGTCCATGACAAGCTCGCCGACCTGCTGCGATGTGACTTCCGTCTGTCCCGAACTTTCGATGCGACGAACGATACCCGTGATCGCGCGCTCGATGCGTTCGGGCTCCACGGCTCGCTTGCGCAGCGCGATGCTCATGGACCTCGACAGTTTATCCCGGTCGAGCGGTTCGCGACGGCCGCCGGCTTTGAGCACCGTCAGTTCCCGCAATTGAACGCGTTCAAACGTCGTAAACCGGGCGCCGCAGGCTGTGCAGGACCGGCGGCGGCGTATTGCCGTGCTATCCTCTGTCGGACGTGAATCCTTAACCTGGGTATCGTCGGACCCGCAAAACGGACACTTCATCTATCCCCTCCCCGCCGAGCGCCTTACTGGCCCGGATAAATCGGAAAACGGGCACACAGTTCACCCACTTTTTCCCGAATGGCTGCCTCGACAGCCGAGTTGTCGTTGCTGCCGGACGCGAGCCCGTCAAGCACTTCAACGATCATCTCGCCGATTTGGCGGAATTCCGCTTCGCCGAAACCGCGCGTCGTCGCCGCAGGCGAGCCCAGCCGGACACCCGACGTGATCGTCGGTTTTTCCGGATCGAACGGGATGCCGTTCTTGTTGCACGTCATGCCCGCCGCCTCGAGGCTCGCCTCCGCGACTTTACCGGTCAGCCCCTTGGGGCGAAGATCGACCAGCGCGAGATGCGTATCGGTACCGCCGGACACGATATCAAGACCGCCGCCCGACAGTGTCTCTGCGAGGGTCTGTGCGTTTTTCACCACCGCCGCCGAATACTCCTTGAATTCGGGGCGCAGCGCTTCTCCGAATGCGGCCGCCTTGGCTGCAATCACATGCATCAGCGGGCCGCCCTGCGTTCCCGGGAAAATCGCCGAGTTCACCTTCTTTGCGATCGCTTCGTCGTTCGTCAGGATCATACCGCCGCGCGGACCGCGGAGCGTTTTGTGGGTTGTCGTCGTTGCGATGTGAGCATGCGGGAACGGGCTGGGATGAGCGTCGCCCGCGACCAGGCCGGCAAAATGCGCCATGTCGACCATCAACAATGCATCCACGGAATCCGCGATCGCCCTGAATTTCTCGAAATCGATCCGGCGCGGATAGGCGGATCCCCCGGCGACGATGATTTTCGGTTTATGTTCCGTCGCCAGCCGTTCGACTTCATCGAAATCGACCAGAGCATCTTCCTTGCGCACGCCGTACTGGACCGCGTTGAGCCATTTTCCCGACAGATTCGGCGCGGCGCCATGCGTGAGGTGACCCCCGGCCGCGAGGGACAGCCCGAGGATGGTGTCTCCGGGCTGCAGCAGCGCAAAGTACACCGCGCCGTTCGCCTGCGCGCCGGAATGCGGCTGCACGTTGGCGAATCCGCAACTGAAGAGTTGTTTCGCGCGGTCGATGGCAAGTTGTTCGGCGACATCGACGTATTCGCAGCCACCGTAGTATCGGCGCCCCGGGTAGCCTTCTGCATATTTGTTCGTCAGGACCGATCCGGATGCTTCCAGCACCGCCCGCGACACGATGTTCTCGGAGGCAATCAGCTCGATCTGATCCTGTTGGCGGGAAAGTTCGGCCGCGATCGCCAGGTTGAGATCGGGATCGGTGTCAGCGAGAGACGCGCTGAAAAATCCGTTATGCGTGTTCTTCGCCGCATCAGCTTTGGACATTTTGTCGAGTTGCTCCTGATTTCCACTAAAGCGTGTTACGCGTTTAGCCCAGTTTTTTCACCCGTCGCGCATGGCGACCACCCTCGAATTCGGTTTCGAGGAAAAGCGAGGTCATGCGCCGGGCAAGAGGTTCAGCTGTTTTCCGCCCACCCAGGCACATGACGTTCGCGTCGTTGTGCTGACGGGCGAGCTTTGCCGTCTCCTCGTCGTAACATACCGCCGCCCGAATACCCTTGTGACGGTTTGCAGCGATCGAAATTCCTATTCCGGTGCCGCAAACAAGGATACCCCTGTCAGCCGATCCGTCCGAAATCGCCCGGACGAGCTTGTCCGCGAAATCGGGGTAATCTACGGACTCTTCACTGTCGGTTCCAAGGTCGAGAACCTCGCGACCGGCCGCCTCGATTTCTTCTTTAATCGCCTGCTTCAGGACCCAGCCGCCATGGTCGACAGCGATCCCAATCGTTTCTTTTGACATCGGACTGATACTTCGAATTCGGATTGCCGGTTATTACCATATCTCGCGCGAACAAACCAGCACGCCACTAGGTTTGGACCGTTCGCAGCGCCCCAATGCGCCGAGCGATGCTGCGGGAACCGTTGCAGTGTCTTGAAGCGGTAAGTTTAGTTGGATTAAGTCTGAAAAGGGGAAAATCAGGCAAAGTCATACACACAGCCAACGGAAACAACACTCAATTAATTGAAAACATTATTTATGTTTGACAAACATGCAGGTTCATGTATTTACCGCTGCGAACATCAAATCATGACAAAGGCACCAGGACGAATGTCAGCGCAAGAAGAAAATCCGCAGAAAAACACCGAAACCCTGCGTATGGCAGTCGATATCGTATCCGCCTATGTGGGAAATAATTCCGTTCCTGCAAATCAAGTACCGGAAGTCATCAATACCGTATATGCATCGCTCGCTTCGATTGATGGATCGGGCGCACCTGCGGAGAACAGCACTTTAAAGCCCGCCGTACCGGTGCGCCGGTCGATCACGCCGGACTACATCGTGTGCCTGGAAGACGGCAAGAAACTGAAGATGCTGAAACGGCATCTGCGGGCCGTATACGGCCTGTCGCCTGAAGAGTATCGCGCGAAATGGGGACTGCCTGCCGACTATCCCATGGTTGCGCCGAATTACGCAAAGCAGCGATCGGCCTTTGCCAAACAGATCGGTCTGGGTCGCAAGAAGGGCGAGAAGGTCGGCAGCAAACGTAACCCCGACTGAACGGCGCAACAAGCAAGCACAAAAAACGCCCGGCCTTTCAGCCGGGCGTTTTCCGTTGGACGCAGCGTCGTTTACTTGTGGTAGTCGTATTTGCCGTTCTTCCATTCGTAGAACACATAACCGGGCGCCGAAACGTCACCCTTTGAATCGAAACCGATCGCACCGAGCACAGTATTGAACTTGGCGGATTTCAGCGTCTTGATCACCTTCGGCGTATCCGTGGCACCGGCTTTTTCAACCGCCTGCGCCCACGCCTGGATCGCGCCATAGGTGTAGAGAGTATAACCTTCCGGATTGTAGCCTGTGGCCTTGAACGCCGCGACCAGTTCAGCATTCGCGGGGTCTTTTGCCGGATCCGGGCTGAACGTCATCAGCGTGCCTTCGCCAGCAGGGCCGGTGATCGACCAGTATTCGTCTGTGACCAGCGCATCGCCGGAAACAAGCACGGTCTTCATTCCCTGCTGACGCATCTGACGGACGATCAGCCCCGCCTCGGTGTGATAGCCGCCGACATAGAGGACATCGACAGCATTCTGCTTCAGTTTCGACACCAGTGCAGAATAATCCTTTTCGCCAGCGGTATAGGCTTCGTACAGCTTCTCTTTCATACCCAGGGAGTTGAGGGTCTTGAGCGTTTCATCGGCCAGACCTTTGCCATAGGCGGTTTTGTCGTGGATAACCGCGATATTCTTGTCGCCGAAGTTGTTCTTCAAAAACGTTCCGGCGACCAGTCCCTGCTGGTCGTCGCGACCGCAAACGCGGAAGACGTTCGAAAGATTACGTTCGGTCAGCTTCGGGTTGGTCGATGCCGGTGAAATCTGAAGGATGCCTTCTTCCGCATAGACATCGGATGCCGGGATCGACGAACCGGAGCAGAAATGCCCGGCCATGAAGACCACGCCCTTTGCCGCCATCGAGTTCGCGACCGCCACGGCCTGTTTCGGATCACAGGCATCGTCGCCGATCTCGAGCGAAATCTGCTTGCCGAGAACGCCGCCTTTGGCGTTGATATGTTTTACCGCCATCTCGGCGCCGCGGCGCATCTGTTCGCCGAAAGATGCGTATTGACCGGTCATCGGCCCCGCGGTCGCAATTTTGATCTGAGCATGTGCGGCCGGTGCCGCAAGAAGCATCGCCGCCCCCGCTACCAGTCCTGCAGTCAGAAATTTCATCTGGAATTCTCCCGTGTTGAGTTCATTACGATACGCCGATACCCGGACTCGCATCGACTTTAACAATCCCGTCGCAAACGGCAACGCCAATCCTCAGCCGGATTTTCTGTTACGCCAGGTAAAGATGCCCGTGCGTTCGTACAGCCAGGGATACTGAACCGTCATTCTGCGCGCGAGCGTCAGGCGGTACGCGGTCACGGCAATGACGATGATGACGACCGTGTCGATGACGTAGCCGGTCGGCGACAGCAACTCGCCCTGAAACAGCGCCCAGGTGAGGAACCTGTCCGCAAAGCCCAGCAGAATGCAGTAGGCGACGACCTGCCAGACGGGTTTCCAGGTGACGGCCAGCGCTTGCCCCGTCATGAAGGCCGCAAACCCGATAAGGCAGACCGTGACACCGATGAATACGGGTATGGAGGTTCCCAGCAGATATTCCATCAATCGTGCACTCCTTCGAGATACGCACGCTGAATCTCGGTGTTCTGCAGGAGTTCCTGTCCCGTCCCCGTGATCGAGATCACGCCGTTGACCATCACATACCCCCGATGCGCAAGATTGAGCGCGTGATAGGCGTTTTGTTCAACCAGGAAAACCGTCATGCCCTGCGACCGGTTTATGTCCTTGATGACCTCGAAAATCTGTCGGACGATCAACGGCGCCAGTCCCAGCGACGGCTCGTCGAGCAGAAGCAGGCGCGGTTCGCTCATCAGCGCGCGGGCGATCGCCAGCATTTGCTGCTCGCCGCCGGAAAGCGTCCCGCCACGCTGCCCGGCGCGTTCTTCCAGCACCGGAAAAAGATCGTAGACCCGCCGCAGGTTCGCTGGGAAATGATCCGGATCGGCCGTGATCGCTCCCATCTGAAGGTTTTCCAGGATCGTCATGCGCGGAAAAATACGGCGTCCTTCCGGCGAATGAGCGATGCCGAGGCGAATGATTTCGTGAGTCGAAAGGCTGGTGATGTCCCGATTTTCGAACCGGATGGATCCCGCCCGGGCCCGGGGGTCGCCGCATATCGTCATCAACAGGGTCGATTTGCCGGCGCCGTTGGCGCCGATCAGAGCAACGATCTCCCCCTGTTCTATTTCAAGATCGACATTCTTCAGCGCCTCGATGTGCCCATAGAATGTATGGACTCCCGATATGGACAGCATCAGGCACCCTCCCCGTACACGGCATCTTCTTCCTGACCGAGATAGGCGCGGATGACGGCGGGATCGTTGCGAACTTGCTCCGGCGTTCCGTCGGATATCTTTCGTCCGTAGTCGAGCACGATCACATGGTCGGACATCTCCATGACCACCGACATATCGTGCTCTATCAGCAACAAACCGATGCCGTGTTCGTCCCGGATTTCCGCCAGCAGTTTGTTCAGCTCGCCGGTTTCGCGAGGGTTCAGCCCCGCGGCAGGTTCGTCCAGGCACAGCAAGGCGGGATCGGTACACATCGCCCGGGCGATCTCCAGACGCCGTTGCGCCCCGTAGGAAAGCGAGCCCGCATCGTCATCCGCCTCGGCCAGCAGGTCGACCCGTTCCAGCCAGTATCGGGCAAGTTCCACCGCCTCGCGCTCCGCCGCGCGATACCCGCCGATGCCGAACAGCGCGATCGCGGAGTATCCCGAAGCCTTCATCAGCTTGTCGTGCTGCGCGACGATCAGGTTTTCCAGCACCGACATTTCCGGGAACACCCGGATGTTCTGAAACGTACGCGCGACGCCGGCATCGCGTGAAATCCGATAGTCCTCCAGTTGTTCCAGCAGCCAGGGGCGACCGTTCCGCATCATGGTCAGGCGCCCGACCGTTGGCTTGTAGAAACCCGTAAGACAGTTGAAGACCGTCGTCTTGCCGGCCCCGTTCGGACCGATGATCGCAGTGATTTGCCGCGTCGCGGCGGTAAAGGACAAATCGTCGATGGCAACCAGCCCGCCGAACCGCATTGTGAGGTGCTCGACATTGAGGAGCGGTGCGTCGCCACTCATGACGACTTCCCGGCGTTCAGTCTGATCGTGGGATCCCGGTGCGCGAGGAGGCCGCGCGGGCGCCAGGTCATGATCAGGACCATCCCGGCGCCGAAGGCGAGCATCCGGTATTCCTGCAGATCGCGGATATATTCCGGCAACCCAATCAGAACGACGGCGGCAAGCACCACGCCCATCTGGCTTCCCATGCCGCCGAGTACGACGACGGCGAGGATGATCGCGGACTCGAGGAACGTAAAACTTTCCGGGCTGATAAAGCCCTGCCGGGTGGCGAAGAAGGCGCCGGCGAACCCACCGAACATGGCGCCGATGGCGAAGGCGGACAGTTTCGTATTGCGTGGATTGATGCCGAGCGACCGGCAGGCGATTTCGTCCTCGCGCATGGCCTCCCAGGCACGGCCGACCGGCAATGTACGGATCCGCCGCGTGAAATAATTGGTGATGAGCGCAAGAATCAGAATGAGGTAGTACAGAAATATCACCCGGTGCACGGACGAATATTCCAGTCCGAAAAACTGGTGAAACGATTCAGTGCCTTCCGGCGGGTAGCGCTTGAATTCCAGTCCGAAAAAGCTCGGCCGCGGAATGCCGGAAACACCATCTGGTCCATTCGTGAAAGACACCCAGTTCAGCAGGATTACCCGGATCATCTCGCCAAAGCCGAGCGTGACGATGGCGAGGTAGTCACCCCGCAGGCGCAGAACCGGGAAACCGAGAATGATTCCGAAAAAGCCGGCGAACACGCCGGCCAACGGCAGGCATACCCAGAAACTGAAATCGAACGCCGCGGCCAGCAGCGCGTATGAATACGCTCCCACGGCATAGAACGCGACGTAGCCGAGATCAAGCAGACCGGCCAGACCGACCACGATGTTCAACCCCCACCCCAGCATGATGTAGGTCAGAACCAGAATGGCGATGTCGATGTTACGGCGCCCCTCAAAAAACGGCAGAAACGGCAGGAGTAAAGCGAATACGATCAGGGCCGACGCCAGCCACGGCAGGGCTTTACGGTAGCCGTCGGCGAAACCGTCTCCGATTTCTGAGGCGTTCTCTTTCGCAAAATATCCGGCACAACAAATTATAAGTGCGCCTATCCCCACTAATGACCAGTTGAAAGTTTCTAACGAGGAGACTTGATACAAACCCGCGCTCAAGACCGTGAAACCAATTCCTGAAACGTGCCAGTATCGACCTACAACTGCCGCTCGCAGGATAACAACTGCCCCCCCACACAACGCGATTGTTTTCAAAAACTCCGAAGGAAACGAAATGAAAAAGCCGATCCCCAAAACGACAAGTCCGACGAGTGTGGGAATAAAGAACACTCGCTGATTGACGAGGTTCAAGCAAAGCCTTCCCAGAAAAACGAGCCCCACCGCAATCGCAACCTCGGCCCAGCGGGTGTCAAGGAACTGGTCGCCGCCGCGATTAGTGATCCGGAACCCGACCAGCGGCACCAGAAGCGCGGCCGACACGAAAGCCGTCATCAGCGCTTCTTTAATCGTCGCCGCGACTTCAATCCGCGGCGGAGCGGCTGCAAGCGACGCCATGGTCAGACTTTCTCGACCTCAGGCTGCCCCAGCAAACCGGTCGGCCGGAATATCAGAACAAGCACCAGGATCGAGAACGCGGCCACATCCTTGTATTCGATTGTGAAGTAGCCTGACCAGAAAGCTTCGATCAGGCCGATCAGCAGACCGCCGAGCATGGCCCCCGGGATCGAGCCGATCCCGCCCAGCACTGCCGCGGTGAACGCCTTGATCCCGGCCAGAAAGCCGATAAAAAAATCGATAACGCCGTAATAAAGCACGACCAGAAAGCCCGCGACTGCGGCCAGTGCTGCGCCCATGACGAAGGTCAGCGAAATCGTCCGGTCGACGTTTACGCCCAGCAGGGCCGCCATGGTCCGGTCCTGTTCGCAGGCCCGCTGCGCGCGGCCAAGCGACGTTCGGGTGATCAGCATGGAAAACGCGATCATCAGGACGATCGTCGTGGCGATGATCCCGATCTGAATATAGCTCAGCACGACCGTGAAACCGTCGTCCCGGCGCATCAGTTCGATGCTGCCCTGGATGATCGGTTGCAGCGTCTTGTTGCGCGCGCCCTGGGTCAACTGCACATAATTGCCAAGCGCGATCGACATGCCGATGGCGGAAATCAGTGCCGCCAGACGGGGCGACCGGCGCAACGGCCGATAGGCAATGCGTTCCAGTGTCCAGCCGTATAGAGAGGTCAGGATCATCGCGATGATCAGCACCACGAACAGGGCCACGATAGCCGAGCCGCCGGCGACGCTTTGCAGCAGCATGATACTGATCAGCGCTATGAACGCGCCGATCATGTATATCTCGCCGTGGGCAAAATTGATCATGCCGATGATGCCGTACACCATCGTGTAACCGATCGCGATCAGCCCGTAGATCGCGCCCAGCGTCAGGCCGTTGATCAGCTGCTGAAGAAAATATTCCATCGATGGGGCCGCCCCGTCCCGCTTCTACTTTTTTGAAAGAACGTAGTTGAGCTTGTTTATGGCGTTGCGTTTCAGCATTTCCTGACCGGCGGACGGCGGTCCCATGATTGTGACTTCCGTCAGTGTTTCCGGGTCCACCGCCGTCACCCTGACCGCATTGCCGATTTGCTGAAATTCGATAAGTACTTCACGGCTTGGCCCTGTTTTTGCCATTCCAAGTCCCTTGTCGCGCGATCCGTCCTTACTGCTTTACGCAGGACCGTTGCGAAAGTCCACGAAATCCGGGCTTCCCACAGTCTCAGTAGTGCCCTGCGATCTTAAGTTTCTTTAACGAATCGTTAACCGTCAAACGTGCAACATCCGGCGATTTCCCGGACACCCGGATCGGAGATGGATATTACGACCACCAAGGACACGCCTTCCGCGCCACCAAAAATTCGCGGCGCGAAGCGCCTGGAGCCAATGGCATTCCTGGGTCTGATCGGTATCTCCTTCGCTGTCGGACATTTCTGGGATAGTCACCGGCTGGCAATGATGATGATGATGCTCCTTCCCGCGGCCGCGCTCGCTGTGTGGTTATGGCGGCGTGCCGTTCGGGCGGATAATCGGGTGCAGTTCGCCGAAACACTGGCCAGGGACGCCGAAAAGCGCTTTGAAACCGAGAAACGCGCGAACACACGACTACGACATGCGACCGACGCTATTTCGGACGGTTTTTCTCTCTGGGATTCAAACGACCGGCTTGTAATGCACAACCGGCGTTCCCCAAGCAGTTTCCGTGCGGAGATACCGGTAGGCACCCATTTCAACGACTATATCGATGCACTCTACCCGTTGATCGAAAACACGACGGAAGAGCGCACGAGAGAAGCCTGGATGGCCGAGCGAAAGGTTTTTTTCGCGGCGGCGGACGGTTCGCACGAAGTAAAGACGAAGTCGGGGAAATGGTATCTCATCACCGAACGGCGAACCGAGGAAGGCGGCACGGTCACGATCTACACAGACATCACAAGGCAGAAGCTGGCCGAACAACAACGCGAGTTGAGCGAGAACCGCCTTGCGCAGGCGCAAAAACTTGCCCGTCTTGGAATCTTCGACTGGGATGTCGACCGCCGAGAAATGTTCTGGTCCGAGACGATGTACGACATCGTCGGGCTGCCGCCGGACACGCCCCCCCCTGGATCTCGACCAGTTCGTCCTCCTCGTTCACCCGTCCAGCCGCGACATCGTCAGGTCGACGTTGAAAAGACTTTTGGGCAGCGGGGGACAATACAACCAGGAATACGAGATCATCCGGCCGGATGGCAAATCCCGCAGTGTACGGGTTGAAGCCCGCGCGATAACGGATTCATCTGGCAGGGTCGAACGAATACCCGGATCGCTCCACGATCAGACGGAAACCAAACGCATCGAACGGGCGCTGCGCCGGGCGAAGGAAACCGCGGTCGAAGCCAACCTCACGAAATCGGAATTTCTCGCAAACGTAAGCCACGAGCTTCGAACGCCGCTCAACGCCGTGATCGGGTTTTCCGAGGTAATGCTGCAGGAAATATTCGGTCCGTTGGGCAATACCCGATACCGCGAATATGCAAATGATATTCGGGACAGCGGCACGCATCTGCTCGGTGTGATCAACGATATTCTCGATTTCTCGAAGCTCGAGGCAGGACGTCTCGAACTGAGATACGAAAAGGTGGAAATCGCGGACATCCTGCAAAAATGTATCCGCATGATGCATCAGCGGGCCGGTGTGGAGGATGTCGCCCTGGTAAACAATACCCCCGACTTCCGTCAGACAATCGAAATCGACGAACGCAAAGTCACGCAGATACTGCTCAATCTGATCAGCAATGCGGTCAAGTTCACGCCTGAGAACGGCATTATCTCCATCGCGGCGGGCGAAGCTGCGGGAGGTCTGGAGATTTCCGTCTCGGATACCGGCATCGGTATGTCCGCGTCCGACATCGACCTTGCCCTGTCTCCGTTCGGGCAGGTCGATAGTGCGATGAACCGCAACCAGACGGGAACCGGACTGGGCCTCCCGCTTTCGAAATCCCTGACCGAACTGCATCAGGGATCGCTCCGGATCGACAGCAGCCCCGGACAGGGCACGACCGTCACCGTGTTCCTGCCGCTAAAACAACCCGATACGGCGACGCAGACGCTGCAACTTGTCATCGGCGGAAAGGACGGATAGAAGCGGCGTTTGAGCCTTCCTCACTGGGGATTCCAATGCCGCCAGCAGACATACACGAAAATTCGTTCACTATTTCGCGCGATATCCGGTTTTCGGATTCGGATCCTGCGGGGATCGTTTTCTACGCGGAATTTTTTCGCATGTTCAACGATCTGTTCGAAGACTGGCTGGTCAAACGCCTGGGCATCGATTTCGCGCATCAGTTCCAGAACGAACAACGAATGTTTCCGCTGGTCCATGTCGAGGTTGACTTCAAGGAATCCCGACGGATGGGCCAGACACTGGATTTAAGTCTCGTGCTGACCAAGCTGGGGCGGTCGTCGATCTGTTACGATATTGTCGGTCACGACGGCGACCTCGAGATACTGCGGGGCAGCTTCGTCACCTGCGTCGCATCCAAGAAATCCATGAGCACGATCGAAATCCCGGCTGAATTCCGGGCGCGCATGGAAGAATATATGTCTGCCTGTTCCGATTAAGTCCTTGGTGTGAAATCGACGCAGATCTTCTCGATCTCCAGAGAACTGAAAAGCTCTCCCGACACGCCGCAACGGCAACCGATCGAATTGGACTCGTCGCAGGCTTCCGGTTTGTAGTGCGTGCAGTTCAGACAGGGGCCGAATTCCGGTATCTGTTGATGGCGCTGCACGATATCCAGCAGTCCCTGCATGCCGTTGACGATTTCCAACTGCCGGGTCCGGTCGAACGGCGTTAGCGCATCGTGAATCTGCCCGAGTGGGTCCCTGGCCAAAAGGTTGCGGCCATCTTCTGTGACGGTAATCTGAACGGCGCGCCGGTCTCCTGATTTACGATGGCGCTCGATCAATCCCTTGGACTCCAGCGCCTTCAGCGTTTGCGAAACGGTTCCCTTGGTCGATCCCATGAAATCAGCCAGTGCGCCGGGCGAACAACTGTTGCGATTGGCGCGCGCGACGTAACGCAATGCTTCCCATTGAGCCGGATTGAGGCCTTCCGCAAACTGAAGCGAATGCGCGATACGGCTGAGCCGGTCGACAAGTTCTACGATCTTGGCGCGTTCGGGCATACGCACGGGTCCGTTGTTGCTTCGTATCCTGGTCCAGGGCTCCTATCGAACCCTCTTTTTTGTGTCCGGCATCCGTTTATCAACGAACCTCGTACATACAGTGGCGAGTAACTTAATTTTGATTAGGCGCAAAAACAATATCGAGTCGATATTTTCTTGTATTCGGTTAACGAATTCCAATATTATCGACTCGATACCAAGGCGGAAGACAGGATCCTGTCACGTGTACCTTCCAACCGGGATTAAGAAGAAAGGAAAACAGAATGGCTGTTGGTAACGGAAATTTTCCTGACCGGAACGATCGCAGGTATATCTCGGCGGCAATGGACGCGCCGATGCTCGAGCGAAACTACGAATCGAATCTGGGACGCCGCTGGCGCGATCACCAGGACGATGAAGCTCTCCACGAACTGATTGAATCCCACATCCGCCTGGTCGTCCGCATCGCCAGTAAGTTCAAGGGATACGGCCTGCCGATAGGAGACCTGATTCAGGAAGGGAACACCGGCCTCCTCGAAGCGGCGAACCGGTTCGACCCTGAACGCAACGTGCGCTTCTCGACCTACGCCACCTGGTGGATAATGGCCGGGATGCAGGAATACATTGTCCGCAATTCTTCGATCGTCCGCATCGGCACTACCCCCGCTCAGAAAAGCCTGTTTTTCAACCTGAGAAAGCTGCGGGCGAAGATCGCCGATAACTCCCGCAGCCGCATGACCGAGGACGAACGCCAGACAATCGCCAAGGAGCTTAGCGTGCCGCTGGCGGCCGTCGAACGAATGGAATCGCATTTCTCCAGACCCGATCAATCGCTGAACGCAACGGTGGGCGAGAGTGATTCGTCCGATACGTTCGTCGACCTTCTCGCGGACGACTCCCCGACGCCCGAGGCGATCGTGAGCGATCTGATCGATAGCGAGACGCGCTCGCAGTGGATTGCGGAAGCAATGGAGCACCTGACGTCCCGCGAACGCGAAGTCATTACCCGGCGATTCCTCGAAGACGACAAAACAACGCTCGCCGAGATTGGAGAAGCTTTCGGCGTGACCAAGGAACGTATTCGTCAGATCGAAGGCAAGGCGCTCTCGAAACTGAAAATGGCCCTGGCCGACCGGGGTGTCGAAGGGACGCTGGTAAACTAGCCGAGGATATTTCTTCGGAACCAAAAACGGCGCCTTTCGGCGCCGTTTTTATGTGCTTGTTCGGATGACCGTCGATCAGCCGATATTGCCGGCAGAGATCGGCGCCTGACGTGCACCGTAGCGCAGATCGTCAGTCCAGAAACGTTCCAGTGACATCAGTGTCGCATTTATGCCCTGCAGTTCTTCCGACAGCGGGCTGTCGGCAAGCTGCGTAATATGGCGCTCGTGCAGGCGCGCGATCAGGTCGCAAACCTCGAGTCCCTTGGGCGACACGCGCACGCGTACCGAACGGCGATCGTGCGGAGACCGCTCCTGCTCAAGATAGCCGTTTTCGACCATTTTCTTGACGTTGTAGGAAACGTTGGATCCCAGGTAGTAGCCCCGGTTTGTCAATTCGCCGACCGTCAACTCTTCCTTGCCGATATTCGACAGGATCAACGCCTGGATATTGTTGATATCGGCGATACCCGTTCTGTCGAGCTCGACCTTCACGACCTCGAGAAACTGCCTGTGCAGCCGCTCGATCAGACGAATAGTCTCGAAATATGTCTCTTTCACCGGTTCATTCCCCTGGAACAGGCCGTATTCAGATAATGGTTCGACACTACCCTGCACCCCCGGCGTTAATTTTTGCTTAAATTGAAACACAAATTCACAGACGAACCTGGCCCCGTATTCTTGACACATGGGCCATGCCCGCCTATTCCGCGCCAACGTGTAGCGTGCCCTAGAATCCACGAAATCCGTGACGGATCAGAAAAAGCAGGGATAATCGATATGACGATGGACAGCAAAAACCCCGAAACAATCGCGCTCCACGCCGGGTGGCGGCGCGACGAAGCAACGACCTCGGTTGCGGTGCCGATCTATCAAACGACATCGTACCAGTTCAACAGCACGGAACATGCCGCCAACCTGTTCGGCCTGGCCGAGCTCGGCAACATCTATACCCGTATCATGAACCCCACAAACGATGTGCTGGAACAGCGCATCGCGGCGCTGGAAGGCGGGGTCGCCGCGCTGGCAGTATCGTCGGGACAGGCTGCATCCACATTCGCCGTTCAGAACATCACCCACGCCGGAGATAATTTCGTTGCATCGACCGATTTGTATGGCGGCACCTGGAACCTGTTCGCCAACACAATGAAGGATATGGGCATCGAATGCCGCTTCGTCGATCCGGGCGATCCGGAAGCCTTCGCCAATGCGACCGACGAACGGACGCGTTGCTACTATGCAGAAACCCTGCCCAACCCGAAACTTCAGGTTTTTCCGATTAAGGAAGTCGCGGAGATCGGACGCAAACTGGGCGTTCCGCTGATCATGGACAATACAGCCGCCCCCATCCTGTGCCGGCCCTTCGAACACGGCGCGGCGATCGTGATGCATTCCACCACTAAATATATCGGCGGACACGGCACCTCCATCGGCGGCATCATCGTCGACGGCGGCAACTTCGACTGGGAATCGCACAAGGACCGGTTCCCTATGCTCAACGAACCGGACCCCAGCTACCACGGCGCCGTCTGGACCGAAGCGGTCAAGCCCATGGGACCGGTTGCATACATCATCAAGGCACGTGTCACGCTGCTGCGCGATCTGGGATCCGCGATGAGTCCGTTCAACGGTTTCCAGTTTATTCAGGGCCTTGAAACACTGCCGCTGCGCATGCGCGCGCATTGCGAAAACGCGGTCGCGGTAGCGGAATATCTGGCCGGTCACGACAAAGTCGGCAAGGTCATTCATCCCAGCAGAATGGACGGAGAAGCACGCCGCCGGGCAGATGCGGTTCTGACCGGCGGCTACGGAGGACTGATGGGTTTCGAATTCGCGTCCGGCGGCAAGGAGGCCGGTCAGAAATTCATCGACAACCTGAAGATGTTCTATCACGTCGCCAATATCGGCGATTCCCGAAGCCTCGCCATTCATCCGGCGACAACGACGCATTCCCAGCTGACACCCGAGGAACGGGAACAAACCGGCGTGACCGATTCCTACGTCCGGCTGTCGATCGGGATCGAGCATATCGACGACATCATCGCCGATCTCGATCAGGCGCTCGCGGCAGTCTAGGGGGCATAAACCGTGGCAGGCAGCGAATACAATCTTGGAAGGTTTCCGGTCACACGGATGCGACGCAACCGCCGCGACGACTGGAACCGCCGCCTGGTCGCCGAAAACACGCTGACGGCGGACGATTTCATCCTGCCGGTGTTCGTCCACGATTCCGAAGAGGCCCACGTTGACATCCCGTCCCTACCGGGTATTCAGCGGCATTCCATCGATGCGCTGGTCGAGCGGGCGGGACAGGCGAAGGAACTCGGCATCCCCGTCATCGCCGTGTTTCCCGCGACTGACCCGGCCCTGAAAGACGCCGAAGGTTCCGAATCCGTCAATCCGGACAATCTCGTCTGCCGTTCGGTCCGGGCGATCAAGGCGGCGCATCCGGAACTCGGTGTGATGTGCGACGTGGCGCTCGATCCGTTCACCGACCACGGACATGACGGATTGCTCCGTGACGGATATGTCGTCAACGACGAAACGCTGGATGTGCTGACCCGTCAGGCGGTGGTTCAGGCGGATGCAGGGTGCGACGTGATTTCACCATCGGACATGATGGACGGCCGCGTCGGCGCCATCAGAACCGCGCTCGACGATGCCGGACACGATGCGGTCCGCATTCTGGCCTACAGCGCCAAGTATGCCTCCGCGCTGTATGGCCCCTTCCGCGATGCCGTCGGTTCCGCGCCGAATCTCGCAGGCGGCGACAAGAAAACCTACCAGATAGATCCGGCCAACTCTGACGAAGCCATGCGCGAAGTCGCCATGGATATTGCCGAAGGCGCCGACATGGTGATGGTAAAACCGGGGCTGTTCTATCTTGATATCGTGCGCCGGGTAAAAGATCAGTTCGGCATGCCGACATACGCCTATCAGGTATCGGGCGAATTCGCGATGATGAAGGGCGCGGCCATGAATGGCTGGCTCGACTGGGATCGGGTGATCTTGGAAAGTCTGCTCGCCTTCAAACGGGCAGGCGCGGACGGCGTCCTGACATACGCGGCAATCGAAGTCGCGGAACGGCTGAAGTCAGGCTGATCAGAACGCTCCATCCCGCTGCATCAGAATTTGGTCGTAACGCTGCAGTTTTGCGGCCACTTTTCCGAAAACCGTATGTTGGGGAAATTCGCCCTTCGCGTCTTCTTCGCCCGCTGGTACGCCGGTAAACAGCTCGACCGCATCTTCAATGGTTTCCACGCTGTAGATCGCGAACTTTCCTTCCTCAACGGCGTCCGCCACATTTCGCCTCAGAACCAGGTTTTTCTCGTTGGCCGCGGGCACTACCACACCCTGACCGCCATCGAGAGTTCCAGCTTCGAGGCAAGTGCGGAAAAATCCTTCGATCTTGTGGTGTGCTCCGCCAATCGCCTGAGCGAGACCGTGCTGATTGACCGAACCGGTGATGGCAAGATCCTGACGCACGGGGATATCCGCCAAATCTGAAAGGATCGCAATGAGTTCGGCCAGTGAAGCGCTGTCGCCGTCGACGCCGCCATAGGACTGCTCGAACGTCATGGAAACATTGAACGAGAGCGGAAATTCGCGTGCGAACATGCCGGTCAGCCAACCCTGAAGAACCAGCGCACCCTTTTGCTGGATGGGCCCGCCCAGGCCGACGTCCCGTTCGATATTCAGCACCCCCCCGGCGGCCAACCGACGCGCTGGCCGTCACCCGGCTGGGCGTGCCGAACGAATGATCCCCGATGTCGCGCACCTTCAGCGCGTTAATCTGTCCCACCGCGGATCCCGTTGTGGCGATCAGGACGGACTCGTCCGCGATCCCTTCCTGTATCCGGTCTTCGAAACGGGCATTGCGACGGCGCCGGTTCTCGATCGCGATATCGATCGTTGCGGCGGTCAGTTTCGGCTGACCGTCCGCCGCAGCAACCTGTCGCGCTTCGGCGAGAACGTCGGCAATACGCTCAAACTGCGAGGACAGCTTGGTCCGGTCCGCGGCCCAGCGGGACGCTATCCCGAGAAGGCGGGACACTGCATCGTCTTCGCATTCAGCGCCGTCTTCCCGCGCCATCTGACGGATCAATCCGCCATAGGTTTCCAAATTCGACGTATCGGCATCCACGCGGGGGTCGATATCCGCTTTGATCTTGAAGTAGCTGCGAAACTCCGGATCGGCGGAAAAAAACGTGTAATACCAGTTGGGCGCACCAACCAGCACGATTTTGATACTCAGATCCACCGCTTCGGGGGAGAGCGCGCCGGCAACGGGCGGCGCAAGCTGTCGATACGGCTCTTCGACGCGGATTTCGCAGTCGCGCAGCGCACCTTTCAATGCGTTCCATACGCCGGGGTCGCTCGCGATGGCATCTGCGCGAAGGACCAGCACTCCTCCGTTTGCACGATGAAGCGAGCCTGGCTGAATCAGCGTGAAATCGGTTTCCATGGATCGCATCGACTGGCGGTATTCGATCCGTCCGAAAAGATTTTGATAGGTGGGATTAGGCTCGACGATCACAGGTGCGTATTCAGCGTTTTTATTGTCGACCAGCAGATTGACCGCATACCTGCTTTCCGGCGTAAGGGCGGCAGGCCGCGGGTTCTCATCATTGGCCGGCAGAAATACCCGGTAGTTGTCTATGACGTCGTTGCGCAATTCCACGAGCCAGCGGCTAAGACCGTCATGGGCGGAAAATTCTCCGATTAAACTATCCACCATCGGACCGCAGGTCTGATCCGCGACCTGCCGCCCCAGCTCACCTGCCTTCTCCTGCAGACCGGTCCTGATTTCGGCGGTCTGGCGGCTGATATCATGAATCTTATGAGCAAGCGCGGGGCCATGCTGCGCCATCGTTTCGCGCTGTTCGTCCGTCATCTTATCAGGATCGATGGCCTCGCCGCCTTCATCGACCGCGATGATCATCGGACCTTGGGGACTCTGGACGATTTCCAGCCCGTGCTGGCGCGCCTCGTCCTGTATCTCCTTCATGCTGGCGGCCAGCGCCTTCTGCGCCGCTTCGCCTTCCGATTGCATCCGGTGCTGAAATGCATCGCCACCGAATGCAGTCTTCAGCGCTTCGCCCAGGGCCAGGACCAAGCGCTCCATTGCGTCACGAAACGCCCTCCCCTGGCCGGCTGGCAACCTGGCCGAAACCGGCTCCGATAATTCATTGAAATTGTTCAGATAAATCCAGTCAGAAGGCGCAGGCATCGTCTTGGAGGCCGTTTCAAGGTGTTCCACCGTCGCGGTCAGGCGGCCGCTTTGATTTTCGCCCAGCACGAAGACGTTGAACCCCGCATCTTTCATCGATAACGCCAGGGCAAGTGCTTCGCGGGCGCGCTTGAGGCTGGACAAGTCGAAGATGACGCCATCCTGTTTGTCGCCGGGATCGAATGCCGGCAAACCGAGTTCGGAAACGGGGATTGTCTTTATGGACATGTACACGCTCTGGGCAGTTGAGTGTGGCCGATAGTCGCCTGTGTAAGCATCAGGGGCAAGTCACGGGTTCAGGAGCCGCATGCACGCGGGCGAACTCTTTTATGCAATGGTCGTGCCAGGGCACTTTCGACCCGCGCCCATGAAAGCCCACATGCCCCCCGCCCCGGGTCAGCAATATCCGGACTGCCCCGGTATCGCGCCTGTGAATGGAAGACGTCGGGATCCAGGGGTCGTTGTCGGCTTGGATCAACTGAACAGGGACGTCGATTTCGGACAACCTACCGGCGGTGGAGCATTGTGCATAATAGTCGGCCGCATCGCGGAACCCGTTGCGGGGGGCGACGAAGCGGTCGTCGAATTCGACCACTGTCCGCGCGCTTTCGATCGCCCGGAGCTCGTCTTGCGATACGCGCGCCCCCGCCATCACAGCTTCCTCCTTCATGCGATTGAGAAGCCAGCGGTGATAAAGGCGGTTGCGGGCGTCCAGCATCCGGCCTGCCGCCGCAGCGAGGTCGATGGCGGGCGAGACAGCGACCGCGCAATCCGGTTTCGCCACGAAGGTTCTCTCGGCAAGATATTTCAGCACCACATTGCCGCCAAGAGAATAGCCCACAAGGACGAGACCGCCGGCGGTCAGTTCAGCCGGCAGAAGACCCAACACGGCGGCAAGATCGTGACTGGATCCCGCGCTGTAATGACCGCCGCAGGTCGCCCGGGAAGGTCCTGCTCCCCGCAGATTGAGACGCAGCACCGAATACCCCGCAGAAAGCAGATTAGTCGCCGATTCCAGAATGTAAAAACTGCCCTCGCAGCCTGTCAGGCCATGCACGAGCACAGCCAGGGGCGCATCGGCCTGGCGGTGCAGAATGCCCTGCAACCGGTCCCCCGAACCATCTTCCACGTCAAAATACAGCCTTTCCCCGGGCAAGCGCGACAGATCTCTGTTTCCGCCGGCGATATAGTTTCGCACCGTTTGCAGGTCAGCGCCGTACCAGGGAAATCGGGGTCGGAACGTGACGGGAGACGCCGCCTGACCGGTGAGCGAACCATTCAAGGGATGTTCAGGCCTGACGGATATCGCACGTCAGGCCGATCGCCTCCGCCGTGTTTTTGACCGTTGCAATACACGCTTCGCCCGCGGCATCGGGAATGGAAACCGCCAGCCGGATTTCATACAGTTCTGCTTTTTCGGGTAGGGGTCCGGCATTCAGTGTAACGATGTTTGCGCCGAACTCGACGAACGTCTCGCAAAAGCGCGCGACCAGCCCCGGCTGGTCGCCGCCGGAAACGGTGAATACGTGCGTGATATCACCCTCGGGACCCCGATGTGGTGGATAAGCATAGTCCTTCACCACGATTTCCGCTTCCGCCAGGACCGGCAGCGCCTGAAGCGATGTCTGTAGATCGTCGGTGGACAATCCGCCCGGCACTTCGCAGATCGCCGAAAAATCAGCCCCACCGCCCAGAACGGAGAAATTCGTATCGATCAGATTGACGCCGAGATCCCAGAGCGTCGCCGTGATACCCGACACGAGACCTGTCCTGTCCGGGCATAAAACTGTTACGATTGCGGTGGAAGTCATTACGCTTGTCCGTAGAATGGTACCGAACCTAGCAAGCCCGCGGATGTTTCGCGAGAAAGAAATACCCCGGTCGTTCGCGCAAGTTTTGCGGCGCCTGATTTGTCTCTCCGCCCGGCGCTTAATGTAATATATAACTTCAATATAACTTGGTAAAATATTGAATTATATAAAATATTATTCGGAATAGACCACTGCAAGTTAGACAAATCGCATTGCGCACGTTGCTCGTCGGCGGCGCGCTGACTGCCCTGCTTTCGACGGCGGCTTTGCTGTGGCTGCGGACGTCGTTGCCGGTGTATTCCGGCGTACAGACGCTGAAAGGCCTGCATGGAGATGTAGACGTTGTCTTCGACCGGCACGCCATTCCGCATATCCGGGCCACCGCACCCCAAGATGCCTACCGGGCACTCGGTTTCGTCCACGCGCAGGACCGGCTGTTCCAGATGGATTTCATGCGCCGTCTCGGCGCGGGCCGTCTCTCGGAAGTGGTTGGCCGACCGACGTACCGCCTGGACCGTGCGATGCGGACACTCGGCCTCTACCGGCTGGCGCAGGAAACATATAATCGATTACCCGAAGATACGCAGTCCGCCCTGGACGCCTATGCCGAAGGCGTCAACGCCTTTCTTGCCACCCGGTCCGGCACCCTGCCCCCGGAGTTCGTTATGCTGCGCTACGCCCCGGAAGAATGGAAACCGGCAGACTCGCTGGTATGGGGGCGATTGATGGCGATGCGACTGACCGGCAACTGGCGGACGGAGGCGCTGCGCGCGGCACTGTCGAAACGGCTGTCCCCGGAGCAGATAAGCGATTTATGGCCGAAATCGACCATCGACGTTCCGCCGACCCTCGCCACCGCCCGGATACCCGACTTCGCAAATATTATGCACAACCTGCTGGACGGCCTTCCGGCCTGGCTACGGCAAATATCGGCGTCGAATTCCTGGGTAGTGTCCGGCAACCGGACCGCGACCGGCAAACCGCTGATGGCCAACGATCCGCATCTCGGTTTTCGCGCGCCGGGGCTGTGGTATCTGGCGCGGGTCGAAGCGCCAGGCCTGAACGTTACAGGGGCGACGGCCCCGGGCGTCCCGTTCCACATACTGGGCCATAACGGCCATATCGCCTGGTCTTTCACGACGACCGACAGCGATACGCAGGATCTCTATCTGGAGCGCAGAACGCGCGGAAATCAGGATACCTACGATACGCCGGCAGGCCCGCGAAAATACGCCGTCCGCATGGAAGAGATCGTCGTCAGGGACCAACCGCGGGAAACCGTGAAAATCCGCGCGTCGCGTCACGGCCCAATCATCTCGGACGTGTATCCCCGACTGCGTCAGTCGACAGCCGAAAGATACGATGTCGCACTGGCAGCGGCGGGACTGCGGGCTGACGATTTGACGCCTTTGGCCCTGATGCGACTGAACAGAGCCAAAAACTGGGACGAGTTCACAGGCGCGCTCCAGTCTTTCCATGCCCCTCAGCAAAACATTTCCTACGCCGACGTAGACGGTAATATCGGCATGTACGCCCCCGGCCGCGTTCCGGTGCGCAATACCGGCGAGGGCAAGGTGCCGTCGCCGGGCTGGACCGGCACGCACGGCTGGCGCGGCTTCGTTCCCTATGACGCGCTTCCCCGCGCTTTCAATCCCGTATCCGGCGCCGCAATTAACGCCAATCACCGCCTTGTTCCGCCAAGCTACCCCTGGTTCCTCACTGACGGCTGGTCGGCGCCCTATCGCGCAAAGCGACTTCATGAACTTCTGGATGTGGATGAACGTCATTCAGCGACCTCGTTCGCCCGCATCCAGAACGATGTGCTTTCTCTGGCGGCGACGCAACTCACCCCTCTGTTCCTGCGGCACCTGAGGCCACAAACGGGCATCGCCGGCGAAATCGCGGACATGATCGCCGTCTGGGACGGCACGATGTCGCGGGAACGATCGGAACCGCTGATCTTCTCGACGTGGCTTGCCGAAATAAACAAGGCGATGTACGCGGATGAACTGGGTCCGCTGTTCGAGGGATACTACGGGCAGAGACCTCTCGCCATTGAGCACATGCTCACTCGACGACAAACGTGGTGCGACGATGTGGGTACGCAAGCGGCCGAAACCTGCGATGACATCGTCACCCGGTCATTCGAGACGGCAATATCTGC
This sequence comes from Alphaproteobacteria bacterium, assembly GCA_038146925.1. GTDB lineage: Bacteria > Pseudomonadota > Alphaproteobacteria > MPNO01 > UBA830 > UBA830. The sequence continues at coordinate 873,214 of JAYQSP010000011.1, read as the reverse complement.
GTTATCCGAAAAATACGGCAACGATCATGAGCGCTGGCTTTGGGGTAAAGCCCATCAGGCAACCTTCGCCCATCCGATTTTCGGTCGGATACCGGTGTTGCGACACCTGGCGGACATTCGTATCGACAGCGGCGGCGGCGCCTATACCGTTAATCGCGCGCAACCGCGTCTGACCGATCCCCAAAATCCTTTCGCAAGCATCCACGGGCCGGGATACCGTGCCATATACGACCTCTCGGACCTGAATGCGTCTTTGTTCGCGACCGCGACCGGACAATCGGGCAACATGCTGTCCGCGTATTACGACGACAACATCGAGGCCTGGCGCGATGGCCAATACATAAAAATTCCGAAATCCCGCGAAGACGCGTTACAAGGCGCTATTGGCGTTCTCACACTGACACCGGCCCAATGACCGTATCCCCTGCAGATATCCACGCCGCCCATGACCGCATCGCGGACGGGATCGTCCGTACGCCGCTTGTCCACTCCCGGACACTGTCGGAAATCTGCGGCACGGAAATCTGGCTGAAGCTCGAAAACCTGCAATACACCGCCTCGTTCAAGGACCGCGGCGCTCTCAACAAGCTGCTCTCGCTGAACGACGCGGAGAAAGCGGCCGGCGTCGTCGCGGCATCCGCAGGCAACCATGCGCAGGCCGTGGCCTGGCACGCTTCCAGACTGGGGATCGACGCGACGATCGTCATGCCCGTGTCGACACCGCTGGTGAAAGTCTCCAATACCGAAAAGCTGGGCGCAAGGATCGTCCTCCGGGGCGACGGCGTGGGCGATGCCGCCGATTACGCCGATAAATTGTCCGCTTCGACGGGCGCCGCGCTGGTTCACCCCTATGACGACGATGCCATCATTGCCGGCCAGGGTACGGTCGCTCTGGAAATTCTCGACCAATAAGCCGACATCGAGATGCTCGTCGTACCCGTGGGCGGCGGCGGACTTGTCGCCGGCTGCGCGATCGCCGCGAAGGACATCAACCCCGAAATCGAGATCGTCGGCGTTGAAACGGTCATGTATCCGTCGATGCACGCCGGCGTGTTCGGCGACACGGACCGCTTGACGGGTGGCGTATCGATCGCCGACGGCATTTCCGTGAAATCTCCAGGCGCGCGCACATTGCCCGTGGTTGAAGACCTGGTCTCCCGCATCGACCTCGTCCGCGAAGAGGAAATCGAAACGGCGATCCATCTGTTCGCGGAGATCGAAAAGCAGGTGGTCGAGGGCGCCGGCGCCACCGGTCTGGGCGCGATCCTCGCGAACCCGAAGGCCTATGCCGGCAGACGGGTCGCGCTGATCGTCTCGGGCGGCAACATCGATATGCGCTTGCTGTCGTCAGTGCTGATGCGGGGACTCGTCCGAACCGGCCGGCTGTTGCGCCTCGGTGTCCAGATCAGCGACCTGCCAGGAAATCTGGCACGGGTCACGGAACTGATCGCAAGACTGGGGGGAAACATCGTCGAAGTCGAGCACGAACGCTGGTACCGGGATGTACCGGTGCGCATGGCGCAGATCGAAATACTAGTGGAAGTCCGAAACAGCGGCGACGGCCATTCTTTAGCGGAAGGTCTTGCGGATGCCGGATTTCCGGCGCGCGTACTGGGAACGGAATATACGCCGGGTTAAATGGCGGCCCGGTCAGGAAAGGTTCGCGTAAGAGCCCTTGAAGTATAGCAGCGGTCGGCACTCGCCGGCTTCGTAGGTCATCTTGGTGACCTGTCCGACCATGATCAGATGATCGCCGCCTTCGTACATCGCGTGCTTGTCGCATTCGAGCACCGCGACGGAACCGTCGAAAACGGGACAACCGTTGTCGCCATATCCATGCTCGATACCGTCCCACTTGTCATCGCTGGATCGCGCGAAATTATTCGACATGTCCATCTGATCCTCGGCGAGAACGTTGATGTTGAAATGCCGGCAGCTTTCGAAAGCTTCAAAGCTGTTGATTTTCGCATCGACGCAGAACAACACCAGCGGGGGGTCGAGAGAAAGCGATGAAAAGGAATTAGCCGTAATCCCTATCCGGTCTCCGTCATTGTCGAGGGTCGTGACAATGGTAACGCCGGTCGCGAAACACCCGACGGCGTTCCGGTATTCTCTCTGATCGATGGTCATGAAACTTCCTGTCGTAAACCTGTATTAGCCGCAACCGTTCGCGGCAGCGCCGATATTAGTCGATTGAGACGCGGTGGGAAATGTCCCCGGGATCGTAAATCTGCGAGTGGGACGCAGTTTTCAGAACCCGGCGATCTCCGCCGCGTTCAGATGGTCGTCCAGGATACGAGGCAAGGTCTCGACCGGTTCGCGGCCGAATCCGCAGAACGCGCCAAGGCCAAAATCAGGCAGATATTTGCGCGCCGCGGCGAGCCGCTCGGGAAACCCGTCCATGTTGTGGATCATCCCGAGATAGATCCTGGCGCCTTCAGGCTTCAACGCAGCCAACGGGGCGAAGAAAGCGTCTTCAGACGTATCGAGAACCGGCAGATGCACCCAGTCTACCCGGCGTCCGCAATGTTCGATGACGGCGTTCGCCAGCGTGACGGCGCCGCTGAGATCGTCCGGCGCAAAGCGCGGCCAGCCCCCAAGCGTGCCGAAACACAAGTGAAATCCCAACCCAACCTCCGCCGGGATGACGGGGCAGAGGCGACGAAACTGAGCCACGTTGCGCTCTATCATATCGTCGGGATCGAGGCCGTCGACGGCGCCGTATGCGTCCTGCAGTTCGGTCGCGCAGTCCCACTGAATGGCGAGGTCGTCGCCGGGGATTTTTTCGAGGATCGTTTCCAGCTCGCCCATAACCGCGTCTTCGTAGCCGGGACGGATTTTTTCGAGATCGCCCGGTTCGGGAAATACGCGCGGCGCGATGACGCTGTTCACGGACGGGATCGACACCTGGAAACGGATATCGTCTCTCAACACGCCTCGCTCGCGCAGCGTGCGGAACACGAAATAGGAATTCACGGCATCGCGGGCATATCCCAACCGCCAGCCGCGATCTGCGAAGCGGACCTGTTCGACCCCGTCTTTGACCCGGAACAGCCAGCTGTCGCCCGCGTTTCGCGGGTTCTGTCGTTCGACGCCGTTTTCCGGAGCGGGATGCCTTAGAACCTCGAATTCCGGATGGGCGGCCATGACCTGAAAATGGACCTTGCTGATCCAGTGTTTCCGGGGCCCGATCTCGCCGTCGGGGACGGCCGCCAGGTGATCGCCCAGGCCGGCGCCGAAGGTCTCGAAAACTTCCTGCGCCGTGTCGTAGGGCACGCTGCCCACCAGTATCAGATCCTTGGCCATGCTCCCCCCCTATATCCTGGCGCGGTCCAGCGTTGCCGGATGGAACAATTCTTCCGGATCCATCTCGCGGGCCGCGATTCCCTGCGCCGCGGACCACCGGCACATGACCGACAGTTCATCCAGATTCTCCCGGAAGCCGTAGGGCCAGATATCGTCGCCCATCAGGTCGCGGGTTTCCCGCAGCTCTGCCGCGATCCAGGGCATCGAGACCGCGAGCGCCGTGACGTCGGACATTTCCTCCAGGCATATGTCTTTGGACTGGGTAAATGCCTTGAGGACGCTGGTTGCGATCCAGGGCTCTCGCTCTGCGAGTTCCCTGCGGATAGCCAGCACATGCATGATCGGAAACAGCCTGTTCTTGGCATACCAGGCCTTTTCCGCGGTCCGGAAATCGGGGAACAGCCGGACGATGTCCGGATTGTCGGGTCCGAAGCAGGAAGGCTCGCGCGCGGACACCAGGGCCGTCAGCGTACCCTCCGCCAGCATTTCGGACAGAGTCTCATCGTCCGAGATCGGCGTCACCTTTATTTCCGGCGGCAGGTTGGGCGGGAATTTCGGCTTGCGGCCGCCCTCTTCCAGCCCACCGGTCCGCCAGTGGATGTCGGCAGGAGCGACACCGTAATCGTCCTGCAGCATGCCACGGATCCAAAGTGCTGCGGTCATCGCATAAACCGGTACGCCGACTTCCCGGCCTTTCAGGTCTTCCGGCGTCTCGATGCCCGCATCGGCGCGGATGTATATGCCGGAATGCCGGAACAGGCGCGACGGAAATACCGGCACGGCGATGTAGTTGTCCCATCCGGTGGACCGGGCGAGGATATAGCTCGATCCCGACAGCTCGGTGACATCGAATTCGAGGTTGTTCCAGGCGCGGTAGAACGCCTGCTCCGGGTTCATGGTCAGGTAGTTGACGTCACAGCCCTCGATCCCGACGCGTCCGTCGGCCAGCGCCCGGACGCGGTCGTAATCGCCCGTGCAGACCGTCAGAGGCACACGTGCCATGCGGCCTATTCCTTGGGTTTGGCGGCCGCCGTGAAGTACGTACCGCGACCGCTGGCAATCAGCTTCTCGTCGCCGTCGTAGACATAGGCTTCAGCAACCGAATTCGTGCCGCCCAGCCGGACGATCTTGCCCACGCATTTCAGGTCGCCGGGCATTGCGGCACGGTGATAGTCCACCCGCAGATCGACGGTGGGCACCGGCATGCCCACTTTCGCGGCGATCATGAAATCGGCCACCGCATCGATCGCGGCCCCCAGGATGCCGCCATGCGTGACCTTGGCCTTGGGATTGGACATCATTTCTTCGCGCCATTTGATGGAAACGACGAGTTCGTCTTCCGTCAGGTCCTGGATTTCCATGCCCATCCAGTTATTGAAAGCATTCGCGCTCATCCTTTCCTGCAGCGCTTCGGCGGTGACGATATTGTCCGGCATTTTCTTATTCCTTTAGTCATTTCGATAGTTTGCTGCGCCATCAATACCGGATTTGCGTACGCGCGTCGCCCCCGCCTCGGCAACCGGTTTTACGGGATTTTAACTAAGCTGGGCGAGGATGGTTTCGAACCTGACACCTGAGGCAATAAATGTTCGTCATCATCGGCATCGTAGTGGTGTTTGCCTGCGTCCTCGGCGGTTATGTCGCCATGGGCGGAAAGATCGGCGTCCTTTGGCAGCCGTTCGAAGTCGTCATTATCGTCGGCGCCGCCATCGGCGCGGTGATTGTCGGCAATACCAAGACCAATCTGGGCAGGATCGGCAAAGGTTTCGGCAAGGCTATGAAAGGCCCGGCCCACAGCAAGGACGATTACATCGAGTTGCTCAGCGTCCAGTATCAGATATTCAAACTTGCCCGGTCCAAGGGCATGCTGGCGCTGGAAAGCCACATTGAAAACCCCGATGAGAGCGATCTGTTCAACCAGTTTCCCGGTTTCCACGAAAACCATCACGCCGTCGAATTCATCTGTGATTACCTGCGCATGATGAGTCTCGGCAGCGAATCCCCGCATGAGATGGCGGATTTGATGGAAGAGGAAATCGAGACCCACCACCACGAAAATCACCAGGTTGCCGCCGCTATCCAGGCCATGGCCGATGCGTTGCCGGCGCTTGGTATCGTCGCGGCGGTGCTCGGCGTTATCAAGACCATGGGCTCGATCACCGAACCGCCGGAAGTGCTCGGCAAGCTGATCGGCGGCGCGCTGGTGGGCACATTCCTGGGCGTGTTCGTGGCCTACGGCATGGTCGGTCCGATCGCACAGGTCCTGAATGCGGCCCACGATTCCGAAACCAAATATTACAACTGCCTGAAGGCAGGCATTCTGGCCTATCTGAACGGATATGCGCCGGCTGTCTGCGTCGAATTTGCCCGCAAGGCGCTGGAATCCGATGTGCGGCCGACCTTCTACGAAGTGGAAGAAGCCGTGGGCGCCCTGCCCGCTGTCGGCTAGGCGCGCGGAGCCGGAACCCGGATCATGGCGGCGGACGAACTCGCACCGATTATCGTCAAGAAGGTCGTCAAGGGCGGCCACGGTCACCATGGTGGCGCCTGGAAGGTCGCCTACGCCGACTTCGTGACCGCGATGATGGCGTTCTTTCTGCTGCTGTGGCTGCTGAACGCGACGACGGAAGATCAGAAACAGGGTATCTCGGAATACTTCTCCCCATCGACCGTGTCGAGCACGACCGGCGGTGCGGGCGGACTTCTTGGAGGTGCAGCCGTCTCTTCGCCCGGCGCGATGACATCGCGCACCGCGCAGCCGAGCGTCTCTCTCGATCTCAAGCCGACCAGTGGCGCGCAGGACGGCGACGCCGACGTCGAGGGCGGCGGCAAGGCGGAGGACGAGGAAACCGACAAGCTGGCGAACCTGTCGGACGAGAAACTCGAAGAGGAACTCGCCGCCCGCGAGGAAGAGCAGTTCGAAAAAGCGGCCGCCGAAATCCAGCAGGCGATCGACGAAGCGCCTGAATTAAAGGAACTCAAAAAGCATCTCGTGATCGATCAAACGCCGGAAGGGCTGCGCATCCAGATCGTCGATCAGGAAGGTAAGCCGATGTTCCCGAGCGGTAGTTCCCGGATGCACGACCGCACCAAAAAGCTGCTCGCCAAGATCACCGAGGTCGTGCAGAAGCTGCCGAACAAGGTGTCGATTTCAGGACACACCGACGCGACACCGTTTCGCGGCAGCCGCAAGGGTTTCGGCAACTGGGAATTGTCGACGAACCGCGCGCTCGCCAGCCGCAGGGTCCTTATCGAAAACGGCCTGAAACTGTCCCGCATTTCGCACGTTACCGGGAAAGCCGCGACCGAACCGATGATCAAGGAAGACCCGAAGAATGCGCGCAATCGCCGGATATCTATCGTTCTGCTTCGGGAAGCGGGCCAGAAAGCCGAGGCCATAAAATCGGCGAAAGCCGGCGCGACTGTAAAACCGGCTGAGGCCGAGGCCAATCCAACGTTCCAGCGCGACTGGAGCGGACCGCGTCAGAAGTAACGCGGACCGGTTTCCGCCGGAGCAGGAAACCCCTGCGTTTACCAATAGTTTCGTAAAACTTTGCTCAAACGGCGGGAATCCCTATATTCGGGATGCGCTCCATCGTTCGTAAGTCTGTTTGAGTATGAACCAGCAACTCATCCGTCCTGATCGTTTCTTTTTCGGCACCCGCTCCCTGCCCTGCCCGTATCTGGAGGGCAAGACGGAGCGTAAGGTCGTGACCGATCTGTCGGGGCCCAATGCCGACGAATTGTACGAACGCCTGTCACGTGCGGGATTTCGTCGCAGTCACAGCCTGGCCTATCGTCCTGCCTGTCCGAACTGCAACGCCTGCGTACCGGTCCGGATCGCGGCATCCGAATTCCAGTGGACCAAATCCTTCCGCCGCGTGACAAAGACAAATAGCGACCTGACGGCGGACGACATCGAAGCGATCGCGACGGTCGAACAATACCGCCTGTTTTCATCCTATCAGCGGCGGCGCCACGAAGGCGGCGATATGTCCGGTATGGATTTCGGCGACTACCGCGCGATGGTCGAAGACACGCCGGTATCGTCCCGGACCGTTGAATTCCGCGATCGTGAAGGTCGCCTGGTCGCCGTGATGCTGATGGACCGGATGGAGGATTCCCTGTCAGCGGTATACAGCTTCTTCGAGGGCAGCGAGACGCGCCGCAGCCTTGGCACCTATATGATTCTGTGGATGATCGAACACGCCCAGGCGACGGGTCTGCCCTATGTCTATCTGGGGTACTGGATAGAGGGATCCGACAAGATGGCCTACAAGGCGCGCTTCAAGCCGCTGGAAGTGCTCGATCAGGATGGCTGGTTGACGCTCTGACGGAACCGGATGCGGTCGTAAGCCCTGCATTTCGTGCAACGCCCGTTGCGCCCATGCCATAACGCCCATATTATCCTCTCAAGAGGGATGCTTATTCCCGGAACAATCGATATTTTAACAAAGATCGGGAGAGGAAAATGGCAAACGAAAATCGACGCGCTTTTATAGCCGGCGCTGCAGGCGTTGTTGTGGGTGCCGGAGCGACCTATTTGGCGACCTCCGGAGATAAACCCGCCCCGAAAAAGGCGGAAGCCCCGAAGACACCGGTCGCACCGGCTGTAAACAAGCAACGCATCGAAATGACCATGGTCACGACCTGGCCGCGCGACTTTCCGGGCCTCGGCACCGGCGCGCAGCGCGCCGCCGCGCGCATTGAAGCGCTGTCCGAAGGCCGCATCAAGGTTCAGTATTTTGCAGCGGGCGAACGCGTCGGCGCGTTCGACTCCTTCGACGCGGTATCATCGGGGAACGCCCAGGCCTACCACGCCGCGGATTATTACTGGAAAGGCAAGCATCCGGGCTGGGCATATTTCACGGCGGTGCCGTTCGGATTCACCTACACCGAGATGAATGCCTGGATCCGCTTCGGTGGGGGCCAGGCACTGTGGGACGAGCTTGCCGGCAATTACGGGCTGAAATGCCTGATGTGCGGCAATACTGGCGTCCAGATGGGCGGCTGGTTCCGCAAGGAAATCAACTCGGCGGATGACCTTAAGGGTCTGAAAATGCGTATCCCGGGCCTCGGGGGCGACGTCATGTCCAAGCTGGGCGCATCGCCGGTTTCGCTGCCGGGCGGACAGATATACGAAAACCTGGTCTCGGGCGCGATCGACGCCACTGAGTGGGTCGGCCCCTGGAACGACAGTTTCATGAAGTTCTACGAAGCCGCCAAATACTACTACTACCCGGGCATGCACGAACCGGCGGCGATGCTGTCGCTGGGCATGAATGCGTCCTGGTGGGGCAAGCTGACCAAATCCGATCAGATGCTCATCGAAGCGGCAGCCTCGATGGAAAACGATGTCATGATGGCGGAATACAATGCCAAGAATGGCGCCGCGCTCAACAAGCTGGTTACCGAAAACGGTGTTCAGTTGCGCCGTTTCAACGACGATATCTATGACAGTTTCGGAAAAGCGTCGAGCGAGGTTTTCGAATCCGTACAGGCGCACAGCCCGCTGGCCAAGAAGATCCATGACAGCTTCGTCGGCGCGCGTAAGGAACTCGGTGCCTGGACGAAGATTTCAGATCAGGCCTACGTGCAGCAGCGCAACCGCGTTCTTGGCACCTGATAGCGTCGGAAAAATGACAAAGGGCGGAACCGAACGGCTCCGCCCTTTCACTTGGTCCGGTCCAACGGACACCGGTCATAATTCCGTACTCAGCCGGTCGCCATGACTTCCGTATCCGCCACAGCCGACAGTTCCGGCGCAGCGCGAGGCCGCGTTTTGCGCATCGCGGCGCTGTCGACCGCTGCCGTGGCGCTTATCTTTACGCTCAATAACTATCTGATTTTCTGGCAGGGCTGGCCCGGTCTCGCGAACCTGTTTTCGCATTTCGGCTGGTTCGGGGCCGCGCCGCTGCGCGCGCCGCTTACCGGCGGCGACGTTTCCCTCGGCTTCGTGCAGCTGGGCCTTTATGCCGTTGCCATCCTCGCCGTCGTATTCGTCACTTGCACCAGCGGCAACCGGACCATGACCCGCGACGCGGATTTACTCGCAGCCGTCGCCGCCTATATCGCCCGGGCCGCGTTCTGGATGGTGCTGCTGGTCGGCGCGGTCGATATGGTGATCTCTTTCATGCGGGTGGAAGGCCTGTTGCCGCTCCTCTTCAGCGAAGAAATGACCAAACAACTCGGACGCGCCACCTATCGGGGCAATTTCATTCATTATCCGCTGATCGGCATTTCGCTGATCATCGCGTTCTTCAGCAGATCGCTGGGCTTTACCTGGCTGGCACTGCTGATCGTCCTGGCCGAATTCCAGATCGTCGTCGCGCGGTTCATCTTTTCCTACGAACAGGCCTTTATGGGCGATCTCGTCCGGTTCTGGTACGCCGCGCTGTTCCTGTTCGCCAGCGCTTATACTCTGATTGAAGAGGGTCATGTCCGCGTCGACATCATCTATGCCGGGATGAGCGAACGCAGAAAGGCGTGGTCGAACGTGATCGGGTCGATCCTGCTTGGCGTGCCGCTGTGCTGGATCATCATGACGTCGGGCATGTGGGATAAATCCAACCTGATCAATGCGCCGCTGCTCAGCTTCGAGGTCACGCAGAGCGGCTACGGTCTGTATGTCAAATACCTGATGGCCGGCTTCCTTCTGATTTACGCGCTGACGATGATGATGCAGTTCCTCGGCTACACGCTTCGCAACGCCGCCGTGCTGGCCAACGACCCGGATGCCCGCCCGGTCGGCGCGTCGCACGGCGCACCCTGATCGAGATAAAGGACGTTCGCTAGCCCCATGGAAATCGTCTTTCTCCTGATCCTCCTCATCACCATGGCGGTCGCCCTCGCATCCGGCTATCCGGTAGCTTTCGCACTGCCGGGCTCCGCGATCCTGTCGATCGCGCTAGCGGCACTGTGCGGATATATGTTCGAGGGCAGCGCCGACGCCTATTTCCTCCAGGGCGGGCCGAGCCAGTGGCTCGACGCGGGGGTCACGAATTTCCGCGGCGTCTACTGGGAGGTCGAGCGCGACACGCTGATTGCGATCCCTCTGTTCGTGTTCATGGGCATCATGCTCGAACGCTCCAAGGTCGCCGAAGACCTGCTGGTCACCATGGCGCAATTATTCGGCCCCATTCCGGGCGGGCTGGGCATCGCGGTGGTGTTCGTCGGCGCATTGCTGGCCGCGACGACGGGCATCGTCGGCGCAACCGTCGTTGCGATGGGGCTGATTTCACTACCCGTCATGCTACGCGCCAATTACTCGCAGGCACTGGCAACCGGCACGATCAGCGCATCCGGCACGCTGGGTCAGATCATCCCGCCGTCGATCGTCCTCATCATCCTCGCCGACCAGCTGTCGAGCGCGACCGATCAGGCGAGTACGCTGCGCCAGGCGGAATACAAGCAGGCGACAGGCCAGTTCTCGATGCCGTCGGAGTTCGGGTTGAATTCAACGAGCGCCGGCGACATGTTCCTCGGCGCATTGATCCCGGGCCTCGTCCTCGTCGCGCTGTACATGGCGTATATCCTGATCGTCGCGATCGTCCGCCCCAAATCCGCCCCGCCCGTCCGGTTCGAGGAAAAATTCGACACATCCTTCCTGATCAAGGTCGCTCTGGCACTGGTACCGCCATTGACGCTGATCTTCGTCGTACTGGGCTCGATCATCATGGGGGTCGCAACCGTGAACCAGGCCGGCGCCATCGGCGCCATCGGCGCAGCCATCATGGCGGGCTATCGGCTGAAAAACGGAGAACCGCGGGCCTACTGGCCGGCGATTCTCGCCATCGTCTCGATCGCCGCGATCGTCGTTCTGCTGAACTTTTACGACATCAACATCAAGAACACGCGCACCAGCGCCGAATGGACGGGCGTCATTCTGGCCTTGATTGCGGTGGCGGGCCTGTTGGTCGCGGTCGCCTGGAGCCTTGTCCGTATATACAAGATCGACGACACGCTGAACGGCGTGATGAAGGAAACCGCGAAGACGACATCGCTGGTCTTCATCATCCTGCTGGGCGCTGCGATGCTGACGGCCGCGTTCCGCGCCTTTGGCGGTGAAGATCTGGTGCGGGAATTCCTGTCGGGACTGCCGGGCGGCTTTATCACAAAGTTCATCGTCGTCATGGCCGTGATCTTTATCCTCGGCTTCTTCCTCGATTTCATCGAGATCGCCGTTGTGGTGGTTCCGATCATCGCCCCGATCCTGCTTGCCGACACCACCGCGAACATCACGGCCGTCTGGCTGGGCGTGATGATCGGCGTCAACATGCAGACATCGTTCCTGACGCCGCCGTTCGGCTTCGCTCTGTTCTATCTGCGGGGCGTGGCACCTCCGTCGGTCAAGACGATCCGGATGTATGCCGGTGTCGTGCCCTTCATTCTGCTTCAGCTGACGGGTCTCGCTATCGTCGGAATTTGGCCGTCGCTGGTGAACTATCTGCCGAACCGGGTGTACCTGACATCCGAAACGGCGCCGCCACCGAAAAACCCGCGGCTGTCGTTCTGCATTGAAGACATGCTGTTCAAGCAATATGCGGAAAACCAGGCTGCGCTGCAGTCGACGATCGCGGACGCTCGGAATCTGGATTTCTCCTACATGCCCGACCGTCAGAAAACCAAGCTGAACGAAGGGTTCCAGAATGCGGCGAACGTCTTCAACCGGGTTGAGGATGTAAAGAAGACCGGCGCCGCGCTCGAGGCGTTCAAACCGGCATATACCCCCGTGCACCGCGAGGCGCGCCGGATCGAACAGGAAATCCGCCGGATCGAGGCGCGCATCGCCGACCGCGACAACGATCTTCGGCGGGAAACCCGGGACGGCACCGGCGGAGACTCGGCGATTGCAGATATCCGCGCCGATATAGAGGAACTCAAAAGAGAAGTGGACGAGACACGCAGCCGGATTCCTGCCGACTGGAAAGATCAGCGCGCCATGTTCGAAGCGCTGGCGAAAGCCGAAATGCGCGCGCGGACGATGTATCGCCGTACCGTCGACGAAGCATACGAACCGATCGCCGAGACTATCAGGATCGTGCAGCAGGCGGACGCGCTCGCGGCCATCGGCGACAGGCTGAAAGCCCTGCCCGGTGTCCTGTCGTCGCAGCCACTGGAACAGGCGGCCGAGGAATTCCGGGCGGTTGAGAAACTCTTTAACGACATCACCGGCGCGAGCCACGTCAAATCCCTCTTTTCCCGCGCGCGGCGCGACCTGACACGGCGCGAACCAAATCTGGCACGCGCAGCGGCATCCGTGACCGAGGGACTGAAACAGTTCGAAGCGGAAGTCGAATGGCGGCAGCGTGCCGCGCAAGATTTGTTAGCGGAGCTGGTGGCCTACGAAACCGCTATCCGCGACACCATCGGGCTGCGCTCTCAACCACGGTTAAACAGCGATCAGGCAACCGAAGTCGCCAGCTGCCTGTCGATCCACCGGGATATTTCGCTGAACTTCTAAAGCGGTTGCTGTTTTAGAAAGCAACAGCCCGGAGACGGCTACTCGTAGTTTCCGAACCGGTTATTCCGGGGGAAGCCGCGCATAGCCATGCGCCCCGCTTGCGACCGCTTTCCGATATAGGCTTTGATGTCGGTCTCGGTGCGGACGCCGGCGCCTGTCTTCCAAGGCAGGCCTTCTTTCAGCGTGAACGTTGTCAGGTCGGCCAAACCGCCATCCTTGTAACTCTGTAGTTTGACGCCGCGGCCGCGCGTCATTTCCGGCAGCTCTCCCAGCGGAAAAATGATGATCTTGCGGTTCTCGCCGACCACCGCCAGCGTGTCGCCGGCGACCGGCGCGCAGGCCTGCGCCTCGGTCCCCTTGCCCACGTTCAGCACCTGTTTGCCGTTTTTGGTCTGGGCGATCACGTCGTCCTCCGGCACGATGAAGCCACGCCCATCTGACGACGCCACAACGACTTTCTCGCCGGGGCGATGCACGAACAGCGCCACGATATCCTGATCGTTCGGCAAATCGATCATAAGGCGCACCGGATCTCCGTGCCCACGTCCGCCAGGCAGCTTGTCGCCCGACAGCGTGTAGAACCGGCCATTCGTTGCAAACATCAGGATCTTGTCGGTCGTTTGGGCGTGGAAGACAAACCGTGACCGATCGCCATCCTTGTATTTAAGATCGGCGGTCTCCGTCAGATGTCCCTTGGCCGCCCGGATCCAGCCTTTCTGCGAACAGATCACCGTGATCGGCTCCCGCTCGATCAGAATATCCAGCGGCACGACGATCTCTTCCGGCGCGTCGCCGATTTCGGTTCGCCGCGCGCCGAGGTCGGTCTTCTTGCCGAATTTCTTCCGGATATCCTTGATCTGATCGGAGATAACGGCTTCGCGCTTCTTCTTGTTTTTCAGGAGCGCGGTCAGCGTTTTTTTCTCTGCTGACAGCGTTTCGTGTTCTTCCCTGATCGCGATTTCCTCAAGCCGGCGAAGAGCACGCAGCCGCATATTCAGGATCGCTTCGGCCTGAACGTCAGTCAGCTTCCACTTCTTCATCATAATCGCCTTGGGCTCGTCTTCCTCGCGGATGATGCGGATCACCTCGTCGAGGTTCAGGTACGCGATCAGGTACCCTTCAAGGACTTCCAAGCGGTGCTCGATCTTTGCGAGGCGGTGCTTGGTCCGCCGCACCAGCACAGACTCGCGGTGTTCCAGGAACGCGCGCAACACGTCCCGCAGGTTCATCACCCGCGGCACCATGTTCGAATCCAGTACGTTCATGTTCAGGCTGGCACGTGTTTCCAGATCGGTCGTCCGGAACATCTGCTCCATCAGCACATCGGGCTCGATCGACCGATTGCGCGGTTCCAGGATCAGACGGATATCCTCCGCGCTTTCATCGCGGATATCGCCCAGCAGCGGCAGCTTCTTGGCGGTCAGAAGGTCCGCAATCTTCTCGACGATCCGTCCCTTCTGCACCTGATAGGGAATTTCGGTGATGACGATCTGATATTGCCCGTGACTGAGCTTCTCGACCTGCCATTTGGCGCGCAGGCGGAACGACCCCCGTCCGGTCGCGTAGGCTTCCGCGACCGAGTCCCGATCCTCGACCAGAATGCCGCCGGTCGGGAAATCCGGTCCGGGGACCAGCTCGACCAGCTTGGCGATGGTGGCATTGGGGAACTTCAGGAGATGCAGCAGCGCCGCGCACACTTCGTCCAGATTATGCGGCGGAATGTTGGTCGCCATGCCGACTGCGATACCCGCCGACCCGTTGCACAACAGGTTCGGCACGCTGGCCGGCAACAGGACAGGTTCGTCCTCCGATCCGTCGTAATTTTCGCGGAAATCGACGGCGTCCTCGTCGATGCCTTCCAGCATCGCAATGGCGTATTCTGTCAGCCGGGATTCCGTATACCGCATTGCGGCCGCGTTATCGCCGTCGATGTTGCCGAAATTGCCCTGCCCTTCGACCAGCGGATAGCGCACCGCAAAATCCTGCGCCAGGCGCACCAACGCGTCGTACACCGCTACATCGCCGTGCGGATGATATTTGCCGATGACGTCGCCAACCACGCGCGCGCATTTCTTGAACCCGGATTCGGGTTCCAGCCGCAGCTGGCGCATGGCGAAGAGCAGCCGCCGGTGAACGGGCTTCAACCCGTCGCGTACATCGGGCAGGGACCGGGATGTAATGGTCGAGAGCGCGTAAGCGAGATAACGCTCGCCCAGAGCATCGTTAAAAGCGACTTCCTCTACCCGGGAAGCAATGGTCTGATCGGCCATCTATACTAATTCCTAGACAACGTGCGGCCCTCTGACGGAGGGAGATTTGTATAGCGTCATTATATCAGAATCCGGTGATTCGTCCGGCCTTCAACTTGACGGAAACCGGTCATTCGCGGGCATCCCGCGCGACACGGTCGACAAACCGCGCCCGCGACCTCGGCAACTCGCCGGCATCGGCGTCTTTTGCGCACCGCGCCAGGAAATGGCCGGTTATTCGAAGTCCGGTCCGGATATCTTCCGCCGAGGGTTCCGTGTCCCTGGCCATGAAAAAGGCCGGCAGATCGAACAGTTTTTCGCGATACGGCGCGCCGGCGCCCGCGGAAACCGCACACCCGGTCCGCGGGGACACGAATACCAGATCGTCGATCGCACCCGTCGCCGCGCATTCTGACAGGTCCAGGCCATAGCCGAGATGGGTCAGAAGACCGAGTTCCCACTCGACATAGTGCGACAGCCAGTGACCGCCCGCGCCAAGAATTTCGATCAGAGCGGTAAGAGAAGCGAACGTATCGGGATGCGGTTCGCGTTCCGGCAGCAGCCGTTCGACCAGTGCCGCCGCCGATGTCAGCGCCAGCAGCGGCAGGCGTTCGCTCATCAGGAGGGCGGCATTGGGCTGCAGCAATTCACAAGTATAGGTGCCAAGATGCTCACTGAGGCGTGCCCGCCACTCGGCGCTGACCAGGTTGCCCGTCTGATAGATGCCGCGCGCCCGCGATCCGGAACCGCCGCGGACAAGGCCGGCATGCCGGCCGTTGTCACGGGTCAGCAGGGTGACGATCGCCGCGCTTTCCCCGTGTTTGCGTGCCGACAGCACGATCCCTTCGTCGGTCCAGTTCATGCCGAATGATAGTGCAAAATTCGCGATACCGCTAAACGGGGTTGTATTGTTCCCGGTGAGACCGGCGTGTGTCAGGTACTGAAATCCAGGCCCCAGTCGCGGTATCTCTCCGGATCGTCGCCCCAGTTCTCCCGAACCTTGACGAACAGAAACAAGTGGACGTCGCGCCCCAGAATGTCTTTCAGTTCTTCCTGAGCCAGTGTGCGTATACGCTTTATCCGTTCTCCTCCCTTGCCGAGCACGATGCCTTTCTGGCTGTCGCGTTCGACGAAGATCACCTGCTCGACCTTAACGGCGCCATTGTCGAACGGCTCCCAGGTCTCGGTTTCAACGGTCAATGCGTAGGGCAGTTCCTGGTGCAGATTCAGATACAGCTTCTCACGCGTGATTTCGGCGGCGAATAAACGGTCGTTCATGTCGGAAAGCTGGTCTTCGGGAAAATGCCAGGGACCGTCGGGCAGTCTGTCCGCCAATTCGAGTTTCAGATCCTCTACCCCGTCTCCGTTCAACGCCGAAATCATGAAGAAATCCGTGAACACATCTTCCGCGACAAGTTGATCCGTCAGGGCCAGCAGGCTCGGCCGCTTGACGGTGTCGATCTTGTTCAGGACGCAGATGGCTTTTCGTTTGCTTTCCTTCAGACCGTCCATGATGCGTCTGGTATCTCGATCGATCCCGGTCTTGGCGTCAATCAGCAGAAGAATGACATCGGAATCGGATGCCCCGCCCCACGCAGCCGCCACCATCGCGCGGTCCAGGCGCCGCTTCGGCTTGAAAATGCCGGGGGTGTCGATGAAAACGAGTTGCGCGGCGCCAGCCAGCGAAACGCCGAGGATACGCGTTCGGGTAGTCTGCACCTTTGGCGTGACGATCGAAACTTTTGCCCCGACAATCGTGTTGAGCAATGTTGATTTACCTGCATTCGGTGCGCCCAGTAACGCCACGAAACCGCATTTTTGACGAATTTCGGTCATAAAATGTCCTGTATGCGCGCCAGCATTTCCGCGGCGGCGGCCTGTTCGGCAGCCTGCTTTGAAGGGCCGGTGGCGCGGATGGAATCCTGTTGCGCGATCTCCAGCTCGATCGTGAATTCCGGCGCATGCGCAGGTCCCTGCCGGTCCACCACGGTATATTTGGGCAGCGGCAACCCCCTGCCCTGCGCCCACTCCTGCAAATCCGTCTTGGCAACACGGTGTTCTACGTCTGCTACAAGCGGTTCCCAGAAACGACGCACCAGCTTTCTGGCGGCCTCCAGTCCGCCGTCCCGGTAGACCGACCCGATAACCGCTTCACAGCAATCACCGAGAACGGAGACACGTTCGTTAGTACCCGCCGCAGCTTCGCCGTCCGTCATGCGGATGAATTCACGCAAACCGATCGATCGAGCAACATCCGCCAGGGTCCGTCCGCTGACAAGGGCAGCCAGACGGGGCGCCAGCTTGCCTTCCGCCGAGTCGGGAAATTCCTCGATCAGCAATTCGGCGATGATCAGGCCCAGCACGCGGTCGCCGAGGAATTCCAGCCTTTCATAACTGGGGTCGTTTGCGGATTTTTTGAGACTGCTGTGAGTTAGCGCCCGAACCAGCAGTTCCCCATCCGCAAACCGATAATCCAGGATGTCTTCCAGCTCCGCCGGATTGCGACCCGATGCGGACATGGCTCTTCCCGCCGCTCCTACCTGATCGCCTGGAACAGTCTGGACCAGCGAACCGTCAACGGCCAGTTGCTGCCGTCCGGATCGTAGGAAAAGAAAATGAACTCCGCGCGGCCGACGAGGTTTTCCATCGGGATATAACCGACCCGCCGGAGAACCCTGCTGTCTTCGGAGTTGTCCCGGTTGTCGCCCATGCCGAAGACGTGTCCCGGGGGTACGGTGTACACGGACGTGTTGTCGAGTTCGAACGTGTCGCTTTGTTCGAGGATACGGTGTTTGACGCCGTTAGGCAGCGTTTCCTCGAACTGGGGGATGCCGATCGTGGATCCCAGAGGACCTCTGACGGCAAACGGTTTCACCTGTTTGCGATCGACGACCTCTCCGTTGACGTAAAGCCGCCCTTCACGGACCTGAATTTTGTCCCCGGGCAATCCGACGATCCGCTTGATGTAATCCGTGCTGTTGTCGCGAGGCAGCTTGAAGACCGCGACATCGCCCCGTTCGGGAACCGAGCTGAACACGCGCCCCGGAATCAGCGGCAGACTAAGCGGCAGGGAATGACGACTGTAGCCGTAAGAATATTTGGAGACGAACAGATAATCCCCTACCAGCAATGTCGGTATCATGGAGCCCGAGGGAATATTGAACGGTTCGAACGCAAATGTGCGAATGAAAAGTGCGATCAGAACTGCATAAATCAGCGTCTTGATCGTATCCCAGACACCGCCCGATTTTTTTGTCGCCATTGTATTCTGTCTTCGAATGTCGCGGTAAATCGCCGATACGGGACTTCACCCGAATATCGGTCATTCCGCGGGGTTTAGTGGGGTGCCCGGTGAAGTGTCAAGAGCCGGACCTGGGGATTGCCGTAATGATCACCAGCGCTTCCGCGATCGGCGGTTCGTCGGTAATCGTCAGATCGATCTGGACGTCCATGCCGTCCGGGACGATGTCGTTCAGCCGTGCAAGCGCGCCGCCGGTCAATTCCAACGTCGGTTTGCCGCCGGGCAGGTTCACCACACCCATGTCGCGCCAGAAAACGCCCTTGCGAAACCCGGTGCCCAATGCCTTGGAACATGCTTCCTTGGCTGCGTACCGCTTGGCGTAGCTTTCGGCTCTCAACAGACGCTTGTCGCTCTTTCGACGTTCGATCTCCGTATAGCAACGGTTCGTAAACCGGTCGCCGAAACGCGCCAGCGTTTTTTCGATCCGCCGGATGTCGATCAGGTCGCTGCCGATGCCGATAATCATCTGTATAAACTAACAGAATCGGTCAGGCGCTGCGCTGGCCGTCTGCAGCGGCCCGGGCCTTGTCCATCAGGGAACGCATCCGCTTGATGGAACTTTCCAGCCCGCCGAAAATGGCCTCGCCGATCAGGAAATGTCCGATATTGAGCTCTTCGATCGTCGCAATCGCCGCGACCGGCGCGACGGTATCGAACGTCAGTCCGTGACCGGCATGACATTCAATTCCAACCGCTTCGGCATGCGCTGCCGCGACGACGATCCGGTCGAACTGGGAGTCGCGCATTTCGGGCGTCGCTTCGCAATAGGCGCCGGTGTGCAGTTCGACGACCTGCGCCCCGATCGCGACCGCCGCATCCACCTGTTCGATGTCGGGCTCGATGAAAAGCGACACCCTGATTCCCGCGCCGGCAAGCTGGCGAACATAGGGGGCGAGCCGGTTATGTGCCCCGGCGACCTCGAGACCGCCCTCGGTCGTCCGTTCCTGGCGCTTTTCGGGCACGATACAGGCCGCATGGGGCGTATGGCGCAATGCTATTTCCAGCATTTCGCCGGTCGCCGCCATTTCCAGATTGAGGGGCAGTTCTATTTCCCGGGTCAGGCGCAATATATCGTCATCGGTCATATGTCGCCGGTCTTCTCGGAGATGGGCAGTGATGCCGTCAGCCCCGGCCGACGCCGCTGCAAGGGCCGCCCGGACCGGATCCGGATGTTTTCCGCCGCGGGCATTCCGGATCGTCGCCACGTGATCGATATTTACACCGAGTCTCAAATACCTGTTGTTCATTCGGTTCTCTCCCCGAAAGTTCCGAGCTGACAAGAATGACCAGTTTACAACATCATACCGGAGGCGGCAGCGTTTATCCTTCCCGGTCCACCGAAGTCACGCCCGGTGTTGCGCGCAGAGCCGCGACGATATCGTTCAAATGATGTGTGTCCCTCACCTCGATATCGATCATCATGTCGAAAAAGTCCGTCGATCGGCTCGTGAATTTCAGATTGTTGATGTTGGCCTGATTCTGACCGATCACCGTCGTCAGCGACCCCAGCGCTCCGGTTTCGTTCGCAACCACCAGCTTGATGCGGCCGACCAGCGTCGCGGGTCCGATATCCCACCCCACATCGATCCAGCGTTCGGGTGTGTCGGCAAAACTTTCCAGTGTCTCGCAATCCTTGGTGTGGATGGCGACGCCCTTGCCGGGCGTCAGGATCCCTACAATCCGGTCGCCCGGCAGTGGATGGCAGCATTTGGCATGATGAACGGCCATGCCGTCCGTCAGCCCGCGAATGGGTATCTCCGCAGATTGCCAGTTCGCCCGCTCCGGCAGTTCCTGCCCCGACACCCTTGCTG
Organism: Alphaproteobacteria bacterium; assembly: GCA_038146925.1. GTDB lineage: Bacteria > Pseudomonadota > Alphaproteobacteria > MPNO01 > UBA830 > UBA830. The sequence continues at coordinate 853,084 of JAYQSP010000011.1, read as the reverse complement.
CCTTCTTCAAAAATTCCTCGGGGACCAGTGCCGCAACGACTTCCGGCACAGTCGCTTCTCCGCTGCCTACCAGGGAAATCAGATCGTCCATCGATTCAGCGTCGAACTTGTCGAGCGCGGCCTGTGACGGCTCCTGATCGTTGGAATAGCCGACATCGCGAAATGCCCGGTCGAGCATCGCCTGTCCCAGCTTGGTGAACTCTTCGCGCCGTTCGCCGCGCACGTAGCGTCGGATACGCGCACGTGCCTTGCCAGTGACGACCAGCTGTTCCCAAGTTGGAGACGGAGTACCGTCCGCCGACGTTAGGATCTCGACCTGGTCTCCATTGCCGATCTCGGTGCGCAGAGGAGCCATTTTCCCGTTTATGCGGGCGCCGACGCATCTGTCGCCGATCTCTGAATGCACCGCATAGGCGAAATCGATGACCGTCGCGCCCTGAGGAAGGTTGATAATTTCGCCCTTCGGCGTGAAACAGAACACCTCGTCCGGAAACATTTCAAGCTTGGTGTGTTCCAGAAATTCGTCCGGGTTCGTCGAATTTTCGAGAATATCGAGCAATTGGCGGACCCAGTGATACCGTTTGCCTTCGGTCAGCGCGGCACCCTGTTTGTACTGCCAGTGGGCGGCGACGCCGAGTTCCGCGACCTCATGCATCTGGGTCGTCCGGATCTGAATTTCGATCCGGTGCATTTCGGGCCCGATCAGGGCGGTATGCAACGACTGATAGCCGTTCAGTTTCGGTGTGGAGATATAGTCGTCGAACTCGCCGGGAATCATCCGGTACTGGGTATGGATTACGCCGAGAGCCCTGTAGCAATCCTCGACCGAGGCAACAACTACGCGAAACGCGATAATGTCGGTGAGTTGTTCGTATTCGACATTCTTGCGCTGCATCTTCCGCCATATTGAGACGGGCCGTTTGGTCCGGCCGGATATCCAGCATTCAATGTCCGCTTCCGCCAGAACCCGCTTGATTTCGTCGGAAATCCGCTTGACGATATCCTCGCCCTGCTCCTTCAGAAACTCGAGCCGGTTCTCTATCGATTCCGCGACTTCGGGATAAAGTTCCCGGAAGGCCATTTCCTCGAGCTCTTCCTTGATATCCTGAATGCCGATCCGCTCCGCCAGCGGAACATATATGTCCATCGTCTCGCGAGCGATACGGGCCCGCTTTTCCGGATCGGATATGTAGTGGAGGGTCCGCATGTTGTGCACGCGGTCGGCAAGCTTCACCAGCAAAACCCGGATATCTTCCGAGATGGCCAGAAGAAGCTTTCGAAAATTTTCCGCATGTCGCGTGTCGGGCGACTGCAGTTCAAGCTTGGACAACTTGGTGACGCCATCGACCAGTCGCGCCACCTCGTCGCCGAACAGGCGTTGGATTTCGTCGATGGTCGCGACCGTGTCCTCGACCGTATCGTGCAGCAGGCCGGTCACAATGGACGCGGTATCAAGCCGATATTCGGTGAGAATGCCCGCGACTTCGACCGGATGCGAAAAATACGGATCGCCGGAAGCGCGCGTCTGGGACCCATGCGCCTTCATTGAAAACACGTAGGCGCGATTCAACGCTTCTTCGTCAACAGTGGGGTCGTAACCGCGTACGCGTTCAACCAGTTCGTACTGGCGCATCATGACGGGCCGATCCCCGTCAGTATGTCAGTCGGAATACGGAAAGAACTGAAACCGGATCGCGCAGACATGTCGCGATCCCCGCCGTCAGTCTTCTTTTTTGACGTCCTCGATGGTGACGTCTTCGAACCCGGCCGCGAGGGCCGCCATCGGATCGCTGGCATCGGCCGCGGGCGTCTCCGTCGTGGGTGCGTCGGGGGATCCGGCTGCCGGCGCTTCGCCGGTATCGACCAGACCGGCAAGCTCGTTCAGCGCTTCCGTCACCTGGAGCATGTCGTCGTCTTCCTCTTCGACGATTTCATCCACGTCGATGTTACGCTGAAGGCCCTCGACAACCGCGATTTCAAGCTCGTCGAGGGGCACGGTCTCGTCGGCGATTTCGCGAAGCGCGACAACCGGGTTCTTGTCGTTATCCCGATCGACGGTCAATTCGCCGCCAACCGACAATTCGCGGGACCGCTGGGCGGCCATCATGACGAGTTGGAACCTGTTGGGAATCTTGAGAACGCAATCTTCGACGGTAACGCGAGCCATTTTTCGCACTTCTCCAGCATTAGGAAGAGCCGGGTATATAAGGCTTCAGGCCATGAATAGCAAGCGATTCTAACGGGTTGTCACTGTCCCTGAGCGTTCGTCGCAGCGCAAACCTGGCCGGCCGGCAGCACCGCCGCCAGCGCGCGCGCCGATGCGCCGGACACAGGGTGACGCCAGTCGGGCGCGACATCCAGCAACGGCTTAAGCACAAAGGCACGTTCCGCCAGCCTGGGATGAGGCAAAATCGGCGGTTTTTCGACATTCATGACGATTTCGTCATAGGCAATCAGGTCGAGATCGAGGATGCGCGCCGCGTTCGGCACGCTCCGTTCCCGCCCGAACTCCGCTTCGATCTCGTGCAGTTTTTCAAGCAAAGGCGCGGGTTTCAGACTGGTTTCGACCAAAATAACGCCATTGACGTAATCCGGCTGGTCTGACACCGGTATCGGAGCACTTAGGAACCAGCGTGAAACGGCAACAACCCGGCATCCGGCGGCGGCGACAGACGCAACGGATGCCTCGCAGACCGCGATCGGAGGACCGTAATCGGGATGCGGAAGGTTTGAGCCGATGGCAATCAGAATCATGATGGCGCCCAACATAAATCTTTGATGCCAAAAGAAAACGTTATAAAAATGGCCGCATTTCGCATCATAATCGCCTGTCGGATTAACACACTATTTCAGTCCGGGCCGAGCCCATTTTCAGAGGATGATTTCACATGATGCATTTCAATGCCGACGACCGTATTGCGCTCTTCATTGATGGCCCCAACCTCTACGCCGCCGCCAAATCGCTCGGTTTCGACATCGACTACAAGAACCTGCTCGAATCTTTTCGACGGCAGGGCCGTCTCGTTCGCGCCTATTACTACACCGCGCTGGCCGAAGATCAGGAATATTCCCCGATCAGGCCTTTGATCGACTGGCTCGATTACAATGGTTACACGATGGTGACCAAACCGGCGAAGGAGTACACCGACTCTACCGGCCGTCGCCGGTACAAGGGAAATATGTCGATCGAGCTGGCTGTCGACATGATGGAAATGGCACCCAATATCGACCATGCCGTACTGTTTTCAGGCGACGGAGATTTCCGGCAGCTGCTTGAAGCCATGCAGCGCCGGGGCGTCCGCGTGACAGTGATCAGTACGTTCCGCGCCCAGTCGCCGATGGTCTCCGACGAGTTGCGCCGTCAGGCCGATGCGTTCGTCGAACTGCAGGATCTGTCGCAAGATATTGCCCGCAAGGGCCGGCGCGACGATACCGAGGGCGACATGCCCGATTTCGTGAAAAAGCCGGTCGCGCGCAGCCCGACGCCGGCGGATCCGGAACCCGATTTCGATGACGACGACGACATCTACGAAGATGCCTGAAGCCGGAAACGTCGCGTCGTCGGGATACGCGCCGCCGCCAGACTGCGATTTGTGTCCCAGACTCGTCGAATTCCGAAAGAAAAATCGGTCAACCTGGCCAGACTGGCATAACGGTCCGGTCCCGTCTTTCGGTCCGCTGGACGCAAGCCTCCTGATCGTGGGACTCGCACCTGGGCTGAAAGGGGCTAACCGCACCGGGCGCCCGTTTACCGGAGACTATGCCGGCGACCTGCTTTACCAGACACTGTCGAAATTCGGATTCGCCGCTGGCACTTATGACAAACGCCCCGACGACGGGTTGGTATTGCAGGACTGCCGTATCGCCAACAGCGTACGCTGCCTGCCCCCGGAAAACAAGCCGACCGGCCCGGAAGTGAACAACTGCCGCCCGTTCCTGGTAGAGGAAATCGCCGCGATGAAGAATCTGAAGATTATCCTGGCTTTGGGCGGCATCGCACATAACACCCTGCTCTCGACACTTGGCGAACGCCGGGCCGCCTTTAAATTCGCGCACAATGCGTTCCATACGCTGGGCAGTGGGCTGATCCTCGCCGACAGCTATCACTGCTCGCGCTACAACACGAACACCGGCCGCCTGAACGAACAAATGTTCGAAGACGTTTTCGAGAGTATCCGAAAAAAGCTGTAGAGCGCTCGCCGGCCGTCAGTCGTAGCGTTCTTCCTTCCAGGGATCGCCGTCATTGTGATAGCCGCGGTCCTCCCAGAAGCCTTTTTCATCGTCGGCCATGAACTCGATCCGGCGAATCCACTTGGCGCTTTTCCAGAAGTACCATTTCGGGATGACGATCCGTACCGGTCCGCCATGTTCCTTCGTCAGGTGCGCCCCTTCCCAGGAATGGGCCAGCAGCACATCCTCGTCCGCCAGCCGGTCCAATCGGACGTTGGTCGTATAACCGTCGGAACAATATATCAGGCAATGCCGGGCGGCGGGATCCGGAGAACTTAGCTCCAGAAGGTGCGCGATGTGGACGCCGGTCCACGCGTTGTCGTAGCGCGACCAACCCGTCACGCAATGTATGTCCGACGTCAACGAAACTTGGGGCTGGGACATGAAATCGTCCCATTTCCAACGGATCGGGTTTGCCACCAGGCCGTCGACGGTGAATATCCATTTGTCGCGTGGAATATCGGGCTGGACGCCGAGATCGAGCACAGGCCATTTTTCGACCAGGCGCTGGCCGGGCGGCAGACGGTTCGTGGACCGATCCACATCCTGATTTTCGGTCAGCAGACGACCCTCCCGCGCCCATTCCCTTTTCCGTTGGACGAGTTTTTCGCGGTATCCGCGAAGAGTCTCGGGATCGTCGCCGGTCATCCTTTTTCGCGCAGCAGGCGGGCCTTTTGCCGGTCCCAGTCGCGCTTCTTCTGGGTCTCCCGCTTGTCATAGTGCTTTTTGCCCTTGCCCAGACCTAGTTCGAGCTTCGCGATCCCACGACTGTTGAAATAAAGCTTTAGGGGCACCAACGCCATGCCCTCCCTCTCGGACGCGCCGATCAATCTTGCTGCCTCGCGTTTTTTCAGCAGCAGCTTTCTCGGACGGCGCGGTTCGTGATTGAACTGCCCCGCCTGCCTGTACTCGGGGATGTGAGCATTCACCAGCCAGATCTCATCGCCCTCCGCCTTTGCGTAGGATTCGGCAATGTTCGCGCGCCCCTCGCGCAACGCTTTGACCTCGCTGCCAAGCAACACGATACCGGCTTCGAGTGAGTCCTCGATTTCGTAAGCGTGCCTTGCCTTGCGGTTCTGGGCCGCGACCCGGTGAGCGGCGACGTCGGATTTCGCCATCGGGAAATCCGTTAGTTCAACAGGCCGGCATGACGCATGGCCCGTTCGACCTTGCCGCGGGATTCTTCCGTAATCGGCACCAACGGCAGACGCAGTTCCTCGGAACACTTGCCAAGCAGGCTGACCGCATATTTGGCGGGACCGGGATTGGCTTCGCAGAACAGATCCGTGTGCAGCGGCGTCAGGCGTTCGTTGATGCGTTGTGCCTCGGCGACCTTGCCGCCCTGCCAGGCCTCATGCATCTCCGACATCAGCTTGGGCGCAACATTCGCGGTCACCGAAATGCACCCTACGCCGCCCTGCGCCAGGAACCCCATCTGGGTAACGTCTTCGCCGGACAACTGGCAGAAATTTTCGCCGCAGGCGAGACGCTGTTCGGTTGCGCGACCCACCGCCGCCGTCGCATCCTTGACGCCGATGATGTTTTCCAGCTCGGCACAACGCGCCATGGTTTCCGTCGTCATGTCGATCACCGACCGGCCCGGGATATTGTAGATGATGATCGGAATCCCGACCTTGTCGATCGCCTCGAAATGCCGGAACAAACCTTCCTGGGTCGGCTTGTTATAGTACGGCGTGACGACAAGCGCGGCGTCTGCTCCGGCCTGTTTCGCGTGCTCGGCCAGTTCGACGGCTTCGGCGGTCGAATTGGAGCCGGCACCCGCGATGACGGGCACACGTTTGTCGGCAACATCGATGCAGATTTCCACGACGCGCTTATGTTCGTCATGGCTCAGCGTCGGGGATTCCCCCGTTGTTCCCACCGGAACAAGCCCGTGGGTTCCCTCGTCGATCTGCCAGTCCACCAGATCGCCAAAAGCTTTTTCGTCGACGTCGCCGTCGCGAAACGGCGTGATAAGCGCGCAAATGGACCCGCTGAACATGGCGGCCTCCCCGAAATGTGATCGTCACAAAGTTGCCGCACATTACTCCCGCCCCCAAGCTGCGGCAAGCAACACCGCCCGTGACGGTCCAGGTTATGCGTAACTGCTGATTAACCGGCGATCTGTTATAATATGTCCTTCTGCCATGGTTCGAACCGTCGGAACAGGCACGCAATGAAACCACTGAAACGTCTGCTCGTCCTGATGACCGTGGCGCTTGTCACGCCAGGCGCGGCATGGGCGGATGCGTCGGCACAGCTGTCCAAATCGGACCAGCGATTATATGAACGTGCCTTCGCTGCGGCCGACGGGGGCCGCTGGGCTGCAGCGCACAGCACCGCATCGCAAGCCCGCGATAAACTGCCGGCCAAAGTCATCCGCTGGATGCACATGACGCGGCGGGACAGCACCCATCGTTTCGAAGATATAGCCCGTTTCATAAACGCCAACCCGGATTGGCCCGGCATCAAATCGCTGCGGCGCAACGCCGAAAGGGCAATGGATTCACGCATTCCGGCACATCGGGTTCGCGACTGGTTCGCAGTCCAGCCTCCACTGACCACCGAAGGCCGTGTTCGACATATAGAGGCGTTGCTCGCCGGCGGGCGGGAATCAAAAGCGGCGGCGCTGGTCAAATCAACGTGGCGGACCGGCAGTTTCGGGCGGAAACAGGGCGACGATATCCGGCGCCGCTAAACGGTGGGTTCGCGAGAACGGGGACCCCCGTGAGGCGGATGTCGATGTGATCGACTGGATCGAATCCATACCCTATCGCGAGACGCGCAACTACGTGCAACGGGTGATGGAAAACATTCAGGTATACCGCATACGGCTTGGCGAAGCTCAGCTTGCCGAAGGAATCGTCCGCGACCTGCAGAGATAGCGCTTCGCCCCATTGCCCCCCCCGCTTCGCATGGATAGGTTACGCGGAACAGGAGAATACGATGTCCGACCCCAGTTTTGGCGAAGTGGAAGCCTGCGTTTTCGACGCCTACGGCACATTGTTCGACGTCCATTCGGCAGCGGCACGAATGAAGGACGAACTTGGCGAAAAAGCCGATGCGCTATCCGAAATGTGGCGGCACAAACAGCTGCAGTACACCTGGTTGCGCAGTCTGATGGGACGGCACGAGGATTTCTGGCAAGTCACAGGGGAGGCGCTCGATTATTCCATGCGCGCGCTGGGCATGGAAAACGACGGTCTGCGGGCAAAGCTTATGGAGCTTTATCTGCAGCTCGACGCCTATCCGGAAGTGATCGATGTCCTGACGCAATTGAAGGACAGCGGCATGAAAACGGCAATTCTGTCGAACGGCGAACCGTCGATGCTGATCGCAGCAGCAAAAAGCGCAAATATCTATTCACTGCTGGACGGCGTTCTGTCGATCGAGAAAGTGGGCATTTTCAAGCCTCACCCTTCGACCTACCAGATAGCGGTTGACGAGCTGAAAGTCGCCGCCAACCACATATCCTTTCAGTCGTCGAACGGCTGGGATGCGCATGGCGCGGCTGCGTTCGGATTCGTCGTCGCCTGGGTGAACCGTTTCGACCAACCGCGGGAGAATCTCCCCGCGGGACCGCATGCCGAAATAAAAACCCTGTCCGATCTGCCAGACCTCCTGAGCCTTTAAGACCGACACGATGCCTTTCCTGGAACGAAGAATTACCAGCTTCGACAATCTGTCGCTGTATCTACGTGACTACGGCAATCCGCTGGATCCACGTGTTCCGCTTTTCTGCCTCGGCGGACTGACCCGCAATTCAAAGGATTTCGAGTCACTTGCCGAACGCTACAGCAGCGACGGTCGGCGGGTGATCTGCCCGGACTACCGTGGTCGCGGCCAGTCGCAATACGATGCGAACTGGTCCAATTACGACCCCCGCACCTACATCCGCGATATCCAGGATATTCTAGCCGCGCTGAACGTGCACCGCGTCGTCGTCGTCGGCACGTCTCTGGGTGGTATTCTCGGGATGGGCATGGCCGCCGCGATGCCGACCGCGCTGGCCGCCGTGGTTATGAACGACGTGGGCCCTGTAGTGGAAACGGAAGGCCTCGACTTCATCATCGACTACATCAAAGAAGACCGGCCCCATGACGACTGGGATGCCGCTGTCGTTACGATTAAAAGGATGCTGCCCAATCTGACGTTTCAGGACGAAGGCATCTGGCTGAGAATGGCGGAAAACACGTTCCGGCGATGCGACGACGGGAAGCTGCGGTTCGATTGGGACGTCAACATCGCAAAGCCCCTGCTGGCTTCCGACTATGAAATTCCGGATATGTGGCCGCTTTTCCGAGCGCTGGCGGACATTCCCGCACTCGTATTGCGGGGTGCGGAATCTGATATCCTCTCACCGGCCTGTTTTGCCGAAATGCAGACGGTAAAACCGGATCTGGTGGCCGTCGAAATTCCACGTGCCGGGCATGTCCCGACACTCGCGGAGCCGGAATCGCGCGCCGCGCTGGATGATTTTCTTGGGCGGCACTGACGCACTGCCGGATATCGGAGATATCCGCGCTGCTGCCGAACGCCTGGCTGGAATCGCGGTCCGAACACCCCTCCTTGAATCCGAACGTCTCAACGACCGGGCCGGCGCCCGCGTATTTCTGAAATGCGAGATGTTCCAGCCCGTCGGCGCGGAACGAACGCGACCATCGTGATGCCAAAAGACGCGCCGGACGTGAAGGTCGAAATTACCAGGGCACTGGGCGCGGAGGTCGTTCTGTACGACCGAAACAGCGAAGACCGGGAAGCGATTTCCGCAGACATCTCAGATCGCACAGGCGCCGTCATTGTGCCTCCCTACGATCATACGGCCGTTATCGCGGGTCAGGGGGCGGTCGGGCTGGAAGCGATGCAGCAGATGGAAGAGATCGGCGCCGTCCCGGACACGTTTCTGGTTCCCTGTTCAGGCGGCGGACTGATTGCCGGTTGTGCCATCGCGGTGAAAAACGCCGCACCGCATGTAAACGTGCTGGCTGCCGAACCCGAGCACTTCGACGATACGGCCCGTTCCCTGGCAGCCGGCAAGCGTCTTGCCAATTCCCCGGGGTCTGCGTCGATCTGCGATGCACTGCTGGTTCCAACCCCCGGGAAACTGACCTTCGAGATCATGCGCCGAACCCTGTCGGGCGGAGTTGCCGTGACCGAGGACGACGTCAAAGCGGCGGTACGCGCCGCGTTTCTCGATGCACGTGTCGTGGTGGAACCGGGCGGCGCCGTCGGACTTGCCGCCGTGTTGTCAGGTAAGCTTGCCGGATCGGCTAAAAATATCTGTGTCGTGATGTCGGGCGGCAATATCGACCGAACACTATTCGCCGATATCCTAACCGGTTAGAAAGAGTTGCGGTCCACGTCGGTGACGACGAGATCTAGCTTCGGGTCGTCGGCCTCGACCTTGTCGATGCGCCGGCAGTGACCGTCCAGACGCGCGCCGGGTTCAATCGCCAGCATATCGTGAAGGACATCGCCTTCCACCCGCGAAGAGCGCGACAGGGTAACGGACTCCGATTTGATCTGCCCAACGACTTCGCCGTGGATCAGGCATTCGTCGGCGACGACGGATCCGTTGATCTTCCCGCTTTCTCCCACAGTCAGACGGGCGCAGCGGATATCGCCGGACAACGTGCCGTCGATCTGAAACTCTCCGTCGCTGACGATATCGCCGGTAACCTGCATGCCGGCGCTCAACAGGGACGGTGCCCCGGGCGCGCGGCGCTCGCCGCCTTCTTTATCCTTTGAAAACATTTTTTCCCGCTTTCATGAATTTGAGTGGGTCAACGCTTCGTTTGTTCACGTGGATCTCATAATGCAGATGAACACCGGTACTCCTGCCCGAGCTGCCCATCTGACCGATCTTTGTCCGAAATTCCACTTTCTCACCGAGTTTGACATAGATTCGGCGTAAATGGCCATACCGGGTGATAATTCCGTTACCATGATCGATCGCGACGAACCGGCCGAACTTTCCCTTCCAGCCCGCGTAAATGACTTTGCCCGGCGCGGTAGCCATAACGACAGCTCGGTGTTTAGCGCCGAAATCGACGCCACGATGCATGGCGTAGCTGCCGTTTATCGGATCCTTGCGGCGACCGTATTTGCTCGATACGTAGAAATAGTCGAGCGGCGCCGCCAGCGGCAGGTTCCGCATCAGTTTCTGCAACGCTTCCAGCCTGTCCAGGCGGACTCCGGCGGTGGAAAGCGCCACATCGAAGCTTTCCTCCACACCGTCGTCTTTACCATTCTTCGCAGGTTCGAACGGCCCGCCCTGTGCGAACGCGGCACCGCCTTGCGCCTTGAGCAAATCGTCCACCTTGACTCCGGTGGACGCCAGGATGGTCCGCAGCCTGTTTATTTCCGAGCCAGACACATCGGCGACACGTTCGAGCAATTCCGACTGCGCCTCCTTCAACGAAGCAAGCCGGTTTTCAAGCTCGGATACACGATTGCTCATACGCACGCCGTTCTTGCGCGCATTGCTTTTGTCAGCCAGCGCATCGGCGAGTTGGGATCCGGTATTTTTCAATTCGGCGGCAAGCGCCTGATTTTTCTCCTCCGTATCGTTCAGCCGCCCGGCCAGGACTTCCGCCTGCTCCCGGTATCTCCGTTTCTGAGCTTCTGTCTTTTTCTTTTCGCTGCCGATGCGCGCCAATTCGACCCGTAACGATTCCAGGTTACCTTTCAGCGCCTGGTTCTGGCCAATAAGCGATACGAGTCCTTTGTGATTCTGTTCGAGGGAAACCGTCGCTTCGGCGAAGCTTCGACGCGCTTCAGAGAGTTCCAGCCGCATCGACCGGTTGGCCCTTTCTCGGGCCTCGATCGCCGCATCCTTTGCGGAAATAATTTTTTCGTGTGCGACGTAGGTGTAGCTGGAATGAGCCACCCAAGCCGCAAACGCACCCGTCAATATAATCCCGCACACCTGCAGGAAAGCGGGAACCTGAATATAGCGGATCCGCCCCTTGGAGCGCAGAATGAGTTGCCGGTCCGTGACCGGCCGCCGCCGAGTCGATTTCGAGATTCTCCGGTGCAGAGCCGCCGGATCGTTAGCCGTATCGCGCAACCTGGGCATTCGTCCCGGCCGCCCCCCTCGTAAGTTCAGACGCTTGATATGCTTAATATACTGGGAATTTACTAATCGAAACTAACGGTCCTGTTAATGCCTGGATATTTTATTACGAAGACGATTTATCCGTGGCCCGCAATAGAGATATCACACCTAGCGCGACTGCCAAAAGGCCCAGAATGGCCGCTACGATCCCGCGCCACCCCATGTAAATCAGGCCATCGTGTGAATTCCCGACCAAATCGGTCATATGGGCCTAATTGTTCACCAGAATGCCCAGAATGATCAGAACAACGCCCAGACTGCGGTTCTTCGACATGTCGTCAGCTCAACATATTCAACAGAACTACTTAAAAACGGCGGTAATCTATACCAAAGCCGGCTTCGTCGCCAACCGGAACAAGTCAGGCACAATAATGCCTCCCGGACGATGCATCCGTCCGATGCCCAGATTGCATTGGTGTGTATGATTTTATCCAGTAAAATGGTGTGAACGGGGAATGCCCCAAAGTTAGACACATAAAATCAACAAGTTATCGTGGAGGACGAACATTGGCGGATATATACGTGGGGCGAACCGAGGAGTTCGGAGACCGCGACAGAAAGATTATCGCGCAGGGCGACCTGGAAATCGGGGTCTTTCATGTCGATGGCGAATTCTATGCCTATGAAAATAACTGCGTGCACCAGGGCGGGCCCGCCTGTCAGGGCAAGATCATCAACAAGGTTGAAGAAGTTATTCACGAAACCGAAAAAACCGCGCATGGCCTAAAATTCTCGGAAACGGATGTACATATCGTCTGCCCGTGGCACGGTTACGAATACAATGTCCGCGACGGACGTCACCCGGGCAGCAAGAACATTCGCCTTCGCCCGTTCAAAGTCGATGTAAAGGACGGAGAGGTGTATGTCGTCGTCTGAAGACGCCGCCTCGGAACTGAACCTGGCCGCGACGCGGGCGCTCGAGATCGTGGAGCGTGCGCTGATGGACGGCGAGACCGAAAACATTCCGGATGAAACGGTCCAACGCCTGCTGACGGCAGGCACGAAGCTGTTCGCGAACAAGGTAGAAATGGAAGACCGCTTCTTCTCACCCTACACCGGGCCGGAAGCGGTGACAGCGACCGATGTCGTGATGACATGTTCGGATATGCTCAGAGCCGTCAATCTGTCTACCTTCGATCTGGCGATGTGGTTCCAGAGGCCACGAGGGAACGAAGACTGAATGACTGGATTGAAACGAATATAGAAATTTAGGAGCGAAACCATGGATACAGGCATAGAACCGACCAGGGAAATTCCGGTAAAGGAAATCACCACTTACACGGATTCGCGCGATGTGCTGGCCAAGGCGCGCAAACAGGCGGATGAACGGAATTTCGACGACATCTTCATCGCCGACATCGATGCGCATCACACCGAGACGGAATCCTGGAAGGAAATCATCACCTACATCGATGATCCGGTCGTGCGTGCAAACGCTGAGGAGATGGTATTTCACCGGTCGGGCAACCCGCCCTATGGGCTGAACGGCGATCTGGCACTGCGGTATCAGGACGTGGGCGGACGGATTCCGCATCAGGCGGCCCGTAGCGAGAAAATCGACGAGAGCGAGCTGAAGGAAGCCGGCCACCGAGATCTCGTTCTCGCCAAGCGCGCCTACGAAGCGATGGGGATCGATGTTCAGGTGGTTTTCCCGACACCGATGCTTTTCCTCGGCATGCATCCGCAATTCGACATGGAAGCCATTCTCGGCAAGGCCTACAACCGCTGGCAGGTCGAGAATATCCTGAAGAAGGATCCCAAGCTGAAGACCATGATGTTCCTGCCGTTCAACGACCCTGAATCGGCGCTGGAAACCATCGAGGAGTTCGGCGACGCACCCGGGTGCGTCGGCTTCATGGTGACATCCGTCCGCTACAAAGCCGTCCATCACAATCACTATATGAAGGTCTATCGGGCGCTTGAAGAGCGCGGTTTGCCCATCGGGTTTCACGCCGGTTATTACTGGCAGGATCCTTTCATGATGCAGATCAACCGCTTCGGGTCCATGCACGCTTTGTCGTTCGTGTGGTGCAATGTGGTTCATATGACCAACTGGGTCATGAACGGCCTGCCCGAACGGTTTCCCAACCTCGATGTGGTCTGGATCGAATCCGGACTTGCCTGGGTGCCCTGGCTGATGCAGCGTCTCGACCATACATACCTGATGCGGTCGTCAGAAGCGCCGCTGCTCAAGAAGCTACCCAGCGAATACATGCGGGAAATGTTCTATACCTGCCAGCCTCTGGAAACCGACCACCCCAAAGCTGTCGAACTGACGTTCGAGATGATCAACGCCAAGGAACAGCTTCTCTATGCATCCGACTGGCCACACTACGATTTCGATGCGCCGAGCGTGATCTGGGATCTGCCGTTCCTCGACGAACAGGCCAAGAAAAACATCCTCGGCCTGAATGCGAAACGGGTCTTCGACTTCGACCGGTAGTATCCGGCCATACGTTCGAAAAGGGCGGGTCTTTACCCGCCTTTTTTGATACATAAAATCTACCGAACGTCGACCTGCATCCTGCCGATGATATCGACCTGGCATTCGAGGCGGTCGCCCGGCTCCAGCGGTCCTACGCCCTGCGGCGTCCCGGTCATAAGGATGTCGCCCGGATAGAGCGTGTAAAATCTGGATGCATATTCGATAAGCTTGCGGCAACTGAATATCAGAAATTTCGTATTGGATTCCTGACGCACCTCCCCGTTTACCGTTAACCGAAAATCCAGGTCGTCAGGATCGTCGATTTCGTCCGCCGTCGTCATCCACGGCCCGAGAACGGCATAGGAATCGAGGGACTTTCGAAGGCTCCGATCCTCCATCCCGCGAACGGTATTGTCGAGTCCGATCGCATACCCGGCAACGTAGCCCAGCGCGTCGGCTTCGGAGACGTTCTTGGCCTTCCGGCCAATAATCATGGCCAGTTCGATCTCGTGATCGTTGCGCCGGTCAGTATGCCCCAGGGTGATCCCTTCCCCCGCGCCAGCCAGTGCCGAGTTAGCCTTCAGGAAAAGTCCGTAATCGTCGATGGTCTTGATATCGCGACCGAGATTGATTTCCGCATCCTCACGCGCTTCGGCGACATGATCCATATAATTGGCCGGCGCCGCGATGATTTTGGTCGGATTCGCTACAGGACTCTTAAGAGTGACGTTGTTGACGCCCTGCACGTAGCCCATTTTCCGGTTGGCCTCGATTTCCGGCTTTATAGCCTCGAGATGGGCGATCATGGCGTCGCCTGGCGGCTTCGGCCACCCGGTCTTCGGTACGACGTCAAGCGCCAGCGTCACGTCGATCAACTGATCGCCTTTGACGAGACCCAGCTTGTCCTCGTTGTACCGGCAGATTCTCATACATCGCTCCGGTATTCTTCCCGGGCGCCGGCGGCCCACGCGATCCCGTGTCCGGGCGTCTCGGGCGGCGCGATGTTTCCCGCACCGTCCATTTCGACCGGATTGTCGAACAGCGGTTCAAGCAGGGGAAAATCCTCCATCCATCGTATGGACGGTGCGGCCCCGGCGAGATGAATGAAAAGCGCCGGCAGAAAGTGGGGCGACACGACAAGATTGTAATGCTCGGCGACATGCGCCAGCCGCAGGCTCTCCGTGATCCCGCCCATCATGGCCAGATCCGGCTGCAGGATCGACACCGCGCGCGCGTTCATCAGCGGCGTCAGCTCGACCGCACCCTGATGATGTTCGCCTGTCGCAATCGGTACCGGACAATTGGCCGACAGCGTCGCAAAACCGTTCGCATCGTGCGCCGGCAGCGGTTCTTCGATCCACAGCGCGTTAACATCCGCAAGCACATTCACCAGCCATTGCGCCCGGGCCAGGTCGCATTTTTCATTGGCGTCGGCCATGATATCGACCCCGTCGGGCAGGGCTTCCGCCACCGCCTGTATACGCGGCAGATCGGCCGGCGCGCCGGCTACCCGCAGTTTGATCGCCGTACATCCCCTGTCGGCGTATTCGAGAGCCCGGGCGACAGCCGCATCGGGATCCTGCGCCGGGCCGAAACCGCCCGATCCGTATACCGGCAATGTTCGGGACACCCCGCCTAGTGCACGGTAGAGCGGCATGCCAAGCTGTTTGGCATACAGATCCCACATCGCGACGTCGATCGCCGCGATAGCGAGATACCCGATACCCCGGCCCAGCCGGTTCAGTGATCCGGCAAGTCTGCGCCACAGCGCCTGCGGCGGCACGATTTCCTGATCCGCGACAAAGCGGTCCAGCATGTCCTGCGCCGCCGCCCGCACGACGCGACCGCCACCGCCGAGCACGTATGAAAAACCGGTCGCCGTAGTCCCGTCGGAAGCCTCAAGATCGACAACGATCACATCGACCGCGGTGATACCGGAGCCGCCCGTCGGACCGGACAGCGGATACACCCAGAGTTCGGCGGTCGCCCGTGTAATCTTTGACGTCATCGGTCAGCCTTTCAAAACCAATGTCAGGCTATCGCCGTCCTCGATTCCCGTCGCATCGCGTATACCGATGGGAGCGATGACTTCCACCTGCGCGGGCGGATATCCGTCCACCAGCGGGAACACAATGGCGCCCTCAACCGGACTCGCGCCATCTATCTCGATGGTTACTTGCCAGCACTTGGCATCGCAGTCATGCGGTCCGTCGTTCGGATTATCCATGTGAATGCCATCGGTTTGCTTTAGCCGCACCCAGACCGGGAGCGATTCCGGATCGTCAACGATCACGTTAATCGTGCCGGGGTGCGGGTCAACGCCGACCCGGTCGATGAACTGCCGTTTCGCCCAGTCGAGCTGGGTAAACGTCGTACCCATCCCGATACCGGTGGCCAGCCGCCCGATAAGTTTTTCGCCCTTCATCCCGCCGCGCGAACCGCGACATCCATCTTGCCGATGCCTTCGCAGTAGCAATGCATGATATCTCCGGGTTCGACGGGACCGACGCCTTCCGGCGTGCCGGTCATGATCACGTCGCCCGGATACAGCGTGTAGAACTGCGATCCGTATTCGATCAGCTTCTTACAATCGAAGATCAGCTTGTCGGTGTTCGAATTCTGGCGTTCTTCGTCGCCGACATGAATGGAGAAATCCAGCTTGTCGGGGTCGTCAATCTCATCGGCAGTGACCAGCCAGGGGCCGAGCACCGAATAGCTGTCGATGGCTTTGCGCAAGGAGCGTTCTTCCGTGCCGCGGACGGTCATATCGAGACCGATGGCATAGCCCGCAACGTAATCCAGCGCGTTGTCGTAAGACACGTTCTTCGCTGTCTTCCCGATGATCATCGAAACCTCGACCTCGTGGTCGTTGCGGCGATCGGTGAAATGCAGGTCCACGCCTTCGCCGGCGCCGACAAGAACCGGACTTTTCAGGAACAGGCCGTAATGGTCGATAGACTTGATATCCTGACCGAAGCTAACGCCTTTATCCTCGTTGGCCTCGTCCATGTGAGCATAGTAATTGACCGGCGCACCGATCACCTTCGTTGGATTGGCGACCGGACTTTTCAGGGTGACGGATGACAAGGCATGACGTTCGCCGGACGCCATCAGGCCCGCGGCCTTGTCGCAAACGGCGTCCAGGTTTGCGATCAGCCCGTCGCCGAGCGGCGCCGGCCATCTGGATTGCGGAATGACATCCAGCGCGGCTGTGACGTCGACCACTTCTTCTCCCTCGACAATCCCGAGACGGTCGTCGTTGTATCGGCAAATCTTCATTTCAATCCCTCCCGATTGCGTGTCATTGGCAAATGTAATGGCATTCCGGTCGACGCCGGTCCAGCCCAATCTTGGAACGGAAGTTCACAGGGTTGAGTAAGCTGCGACGTGGCTTAGAATACATTCGCCAAGCGGGTGTAGCTCAATGGCAGAGCAGAAGCTTCCCAAGCTTAAGACGAGGGTTCGATTCCCTTCACCCGCTCCAGCCCGTTTCTGTCAGGTGAGCAGATATTCCTTCCACGCCGCGGGCATCACCTCCGCGTCGGCAGCTCTGCCCGCATAGTACTTCATCAGCTTCTTCACGTGAGCATCGCGGTTGAAACGGTCGAGGAAAGACTGCATCTCGTCGGCCGACAAGCCGGTAACCGGCCCCAGCGCGGCAGCGCGAAACAGGGTCTGGGCGTTCTCCTCGAAATGGGTGGAATCTACCAGCAGCGCAGGTACGGATTCCGCCGTCACCACCACACCATGGGCGCGGATCAGAGCCGCGTGGCGATCGCCCAGCGTCTCGACCAGCGCCCGCCCGGATTCCGGTGTGTTGACGTGGCCGGGATCCGGATGAACGGGGATTCCGTTGGCCCACCGTGCGGCATGATTCTTCACGGGCACCAGCGGGCGCCCCTCCACCAACGTGAACATGGTCGCCGTTTCGGGATGAAAATGCCCGATGGCGTTTACGTCCAGCCGGGCCTTCATGATCTCGGTATGAATATACACCTCGCGCGGCGGAATAGCGTCTTCGGGGCCGGCGGTCTTGTTGCCTTCCATGTCGCAAACCAGAAGACGGTCTGGCGAAAGCGACGCGCGGGAATCGTCGAAAGACTGGATCAGCAGCCCCTCTCCGTCCGGCAGACGCGCGCTGATGTGGCCGGAATAATCGATCAGACCTTCCATATTCATGATGCGCGTGCAGGCGGCGATCTGGACGCGGAGAGTTTCGACAGTGGAATTCTTCTCGTTCACGTTTTTTTCGCCACGATATGAAAGATATGCCAATGCTTGGGCGTACCGCGAGGCGTCACGGAATCCTCCTCCTCCTCCTCAAAGTATTCTACTTCAAAAGCGTCCAGCAGAGCCGCTGCTTCCTGGGCTGTATGAAACGTCATCCCTGCCCGACCGGCCCAGCTGTCCCGGTCCCCGTAGAGTTGTCCGGAAAACCGCCCGCCGGTTTTCAGCGCCCCGCATATCTTCCCCCAGACAACGGGAAAAAATTCAGGCGGACACAGCGGCAGCGAGAATGCCGCATTGATCAGATCGCAGGGTGGGAGAACCATATCCTCGTAACGGGATTGCCGGGGATAAATCACGGCATCGGGCGGCAGATCTTCCCGCGCCAGCAACCCTTCAATTGCGTCCTCCGATGCATCGACTGCATGGACCGGCCAGCCGCGTCTTAAAATTTCGATCGTGTCGCGTCCCGACCCGCAGCCGAGATCGGCGGCAAGCGCACCTTCGGGACGCCCTTCCCGGTCGAAGGCGTCCAGCGCGCGGATCAGGGTCTGACGGGGCGGACGCTGGCCTGTCTTTTCGTAATACGACGCCCAGTCGCCGTCGATGGCGGGATCAGATGAAATTCTGTCCTCCATCCACGATTAATCCCTGACCGGTGATATAGGCCGCTTCGTCCGAACACAGGAACATCATCGCCTTGGCAAGATCATGGATTGTGCCCTGACGCGGCAGCGCCTGCGATTCCGTCATGGTCTTGAACATCTCGCGGGGTACCGACGGCCGTTCGACCTCCGTCTGCATGACACCCGGCCAGAACGTATTCACGGTGATCCCGTACGGTCCGACTTCCCGGGCCATGGACCGCGACATGCCGATCATCGCCGCCTTGGTGGTGATGTAATGCAAATAGTTGGGCCGCCCCATCATCATGGTGCCCGACGACACGTTGATGATGCGGCCCCACTTGGCCTCGATCATCGGTTTGACAGCGGCACGCGAACACAAAAACGCCCCGTTCACGTTCACGTCGACGGCGCGTTTCCATTCGTCGACGGGCAGTTCCCAGAACGGCGCCATGGTGATCTGCGAAAATATCGCTGCGTTGTTGATCAGCACGTCCAGCCGGCCGTATTCCGCCAGAATTTTGTCGACCATGTCGATATTGGATTTTTCGTCGGCGACATCGACCTGAACAGCCATCGCCTTTCCCTGTTTTTCCTCGATCTCGCGCAGTACCTTCTCGGCGTTGTCTCCGTTTATGTCGGCGATGATCGGGATCGCGCCCTGGGCCGAGAAGTAATGTGCGTATCCGCGGCCGATCGCCTGGCCAGCGCCGGTGATCAGGACCACCCGGTCGCGCAGACTGTCATACGTCGCGTTCTTATCGACGTTCAGGTTCGTGTAGTCGATATATCCGATTTCCGTGTCAGACATCATATTCCTCCCGTTAATTTCTGTAGTTGTGCATGACGGGAAAGCCAGCGCAAGACCGGATCAGCACATCAGGGCATCGATCGAGGCCAGCAACTCCTCCATCTCCGCGTCGTGCACCCCCAACCGCCGCATTTCGGCCACGGTCTGAGCAAGATAATCGTAGCAGGTGCCGTATTTGCCGGACGCTCTGGCAATATAAGAAGCTTTCTCCGCGATCGGAAGATTACCGGCATATTGGCGATGTTCGGTTGAAACCACGAATGTCAGCGCTGTGCAATGTTCGCCACCGGCGTCGACCGTTACCCATTCCGGGTGATAGGTCTCGGTCCACATCTCCCTTTCCCAGAGCGGCACCAGATCGTCCCGCGCGGTATCGTGCGGCAGGGTGAAAACGATCCCCTCGCAACTTGTGCCGGCCCTTTTTTCCAGGGCGAACCCCAGACCTGGATTTTCCGGTGTGCCGCGGGCGAAAACCGACCAGATCGAAAATCCCCGATGATAATCATTCAGTGTGCTCAACCGCCTGTCGGCGACATCGAAGCAAGGGCTCCACATCAGCGACCCGTATCCGAATATTCTCAGAGCGCCGTCGTCTGGCCTCCGTGCCAGCGTTTCGTCGAGAATTTCTCCCCGCCTCTCATCGCTGATCGGTGTGATTAGTTCGGTTGGGGGTGGATTACCCATTTCTCGCAGGCCTTTTATCCACGAGCGCCACGCCGCCCAGTACGCACGCCGTCCCTGCCCAAACCCACAAGGTAGGCGCCTCGTCGAAAAACAGAATACCCGACAGCACACCCGTCAGCGTAACGATGTAGTTCAGCTGGGACGCAAATGTAGGTCCGGAAAGCCGGATCATTTCGAACAGCGCGAAGAACGCGAAGCCGGAAATGATCGCGTGCCCGAACACGGCGATATCCGGAATGCTCGGCGGAAAGTCCGGTATGTGGAACGCACCCGCCAGCAGACAGACTGGCAGCATGAAAACCGCACCGAACCATACCATCCCCGTCGTATGCGACAGCGTATTGCCCGTCGCGGGCCGCAGCCGGTCGATCAGAATATTCGCGAGCGCATAAGTCAGCGGTGCGCCGAGACCGAAAAACAACCACGGGATCATCGACGGGTCCGGCAGGCTTTCGCCGGGTGCGACGAACATCACGACGCCGACGAACCCGAAACTCAGTCCCGTTGCCCGCAAGGCGGCAAAGTTCTCCAGACGCATGGCGAGGCTGATGCCGTAGGTAAAGATCGGTGTCAGCCCCAGCACGACGGCCAGCGCACCGGCCGGAATGTATTTGACGGTCGTGTACCAGATCACGTTGGCGCTCACGATGCGGAGGCCGCCGATGATGATGTAGTACCGGATGTGCTTGCCGCTGGTCCCCGGCCAGGTGCCGCGAACCGCGCAGATAAACGTCAGGATCAGCGCAGCGATGATCGCCACCCAGAATACGTAGCCCAGCGGGTGTACGCCCCCGGTGGTCGCGATCTTGGCAATGGCGACCGCGGCGCCCCATCCAAGCCCGCAATAGAACAGCAGGAGAAGGGCGATCCAGCGGGATCGGTCCATGACGGAAATCCCGCCGACGCTCAGATCACTTCTTTGTCGCGCAGCGCGGCAAGGTCGTCGTCGTTCAGCCCCAGTTTCTCGCGCAGCACCTCTTCGGTGTGCTGGCCGACCATCGGCGGCGCATGCCGGTACGTGACAGGCGTCTCCGTGAAGCGCATGGGGCTGCCGATAACCGCCGCACCGTCCTCCCCAGCCAGCGGATGATCCATGTTGACGACCATGCCGCGTGCCTGCACATGCGGATCGTCGAACACTTGTTGAAGGTTGTTGATCGGACCGCAACCGATCTTCTGCGCTTCCAGTCCGGACAGCCATTCCTCTGACGTCCGACGTTCGAAAATCTCGTACAGGGTCGGAAGCAGGGCGTCGCGGTTACGCACACGCGCGTCGTTGGTAGCGAAATCCGGATTCTCGCAAAGCTCAGTGCACTCCGCGAGTTCGCAGAATCGCTGGAACTGAGTATCGTTGCCGATGGCCACGATGATAAACCCGTCCGCGGTCTTGAACGGCTGATACGGCACAATATTTGGATGCGCATTGCCGAGCCGTCCGAGCATGCCGGCGTGGATGTAGTTCATGCCGGCATTCGCCAGCATGGCAACCGTCGTGTCCATCATGCCGATATCTATGTACTGGCCCTGCCCCGTCACAGCGGCATGACGCAGCGCCGCGTTGACAGCCACCCCCGCGTACATGCCGGCCATGATATCGGCGATCGGCACGCCGACCTTTTGCGGTTCGCCTTCCGGTTCGCCGGTGATCGACATCAGCCCGCCCATGCCCTGGATCAGGAAATCGTACCCCGGGCGCGGCGCATAGGGTCCCGTCTGACCGAACCCGGTGACCGAGCAATAGACCAGCTTCGGGTTGAGGTCTTTCAGATCATCATAGGCGAGACCGTATTTCGCCAGATTTCCGGTCTTGAAGTTCTCGCACAGCGCGTCGGCGTCCGTCGCCATCCGGCGGATCAACTCGGCGCCTTCCGGCTTCGCGATATCGATCGCAACCGAGCGCTTGTTGCGGTTCGCGCCCATGAAATAGGAGCTTTCGGACGTGTCGTTGCCATCGGCATCCTTTACAAAGGGCGGTGCGAATTTTCGCGTATCGTCGCCGGCGCCAAGCCGTTCGAACTTGATCACGTCGGCACCCAGATCGCCGAGCATCTGGGTGCAGGTTGGCCCGGCCAGCACGCGGGTCAAATCTACGACGGTAACGCCCGACAACGGGCCAATGGCATCTGACATTTCGATCTCCGGTTGCTGGCCGCAGGTTTACGACATCGCTACGGTCTGGGAAAGTCAGGGATTGTGAATTTGGACCGGATGTTGCCCATCGATTCCATCCGTTCGCCGGAGAGGTGTATAGTGCCGCTCCTCCATGTCCGTCATCCATGACATTCTGGCAAGCGCGCCCGGAGTTTCCGAATGGTCCTTCGTCGCCCTGTGTCTTCTCAGCTTTCTGACCTCCGCGGTTTCGGCCGCGTTCGGTCTTGGCGGCGGCGCTGCGCTGGTCGCCGTCATGGCGTCCGTGATGCCGCCGATATCGATTATCCCCGTCCACGCGGTCGTCCAGGTCGGGTCCAATTTCTTCCGCGCGGTCATGATGTGGCGGAACATTCTGTTCACCTGGATGCCGCCTTTCGTCGTCGGCACGGTCATCGGTGCGGCTGCCGGCGGACAAATCGTGTTCGCGCTGCCCAAATACGTGCTGCAGGCCATCATAGGTGTGTTCGTTCTCTACGCCGTATGGGCCCCCGCAATGAAGGCGATGGAACCGACGAAGCTCCGTTTTGCCGCCGTCGGTGCACTGGCATCGTTCGCCACCATGTTCGCCGGCGCAACCGGCCCGCTGATCGCGCCTTTCATCAAGGCATCGACCAGCGATCGCATGATGACGGTGGCAACCCATGCCGCGTTCATGTCGTGGCAGCACGGCGTGAAGATTCTGGCCTTCGGATTTCTTGGGTTCGCGTTCGCGCCCTATGCGGCGCTGATGATCCTGATGATTCTTTTCGGCGTGGCCGGCACCTGGTCGGGCAAGTTCATTCTTAACTGGATGGCGGAAAGCGTGTTCCGATGGGGCTTCAATCTGGTCCTGACCGTACTCGCAATCCGGCTTTTGATCGAAGCGGGACTGGAGGTCGCGGCATGATCGAATTTCTGTCGATCACACCTGAAATCGATGGATGGATGTTCATCCTGTTCACGGTCCTGGCCTGCTTTACCGCCGCATTCGGCGTGGTCGCCGGGTTGGGGGGCGGTATTGTCCTGATTGGTTTCATGGCGACCGTGTTTCCGCCAGTGGCGCTGATCCCGGTCCACGGGGTCGTGCAGGCGGGCTCGAACGTGACCCGCACCATCATAGCGCACAAGCTGGTAATAAAGTCGGCCATCCTGCCGTTTGCGGTCGGCGCGCTGATCGGGTCCGCCATCGGCGGAAAGATCGTTGTGTCGATCCCGGTCGCGCTGCTGCAGGCGATCCTCGGCGTATTTATGCTTTACGTCTGCTTTGCGCCTAAGATCACGGCAGGCGTTCCGACGGGCAAACGATTTTTCATTCTCGGTACGATCGGGGCTTTTATTTCTATGTTCATTGGGGCCACCGGGACGATCCTGGCGCCGTGGGTGCGAGGCGTCAGCGACGACCGCCGCGTGTTCGTCGCCACCCACGCGGCGATCATGATGTTCATCCATGGGCTGAAAGTGGTGGTTTTCGCCGTCCTCGGGTTCGAGTTTTTCACCTATCTGCCGTTGATGGTCGCTATGGTCAGCGCCGGATTTCTGGGGAACTGGATCGGCTTCAAACTCCTTAATATGATGAACGAAGAAGTGTTCAAGCGTGTCTTCCAGGTCATGCTCGTTATTCTATCCATCCGTCTGCTTTGGGCCGCCGCTACCCGGGCCGGTTATATCTGATGGAAAATTTTTTGGGCGTGCCGGAGGTCAGCCTCTGGCTCACGATCGCCCTCGTGATCGGTGCGACGATCACGACATTTCTCGGCACTGTCACGGGAACCGCCGGCGGGCTGCTGCTGCTGGCATGCATGACGTTCTTCTTCCCGCTCCCCGTACTGATCCCCATGCACACTTTCATCCAGCTCGGCGCCGGCACCAGTCGCATGTTCATGATGTGGCGTTACGTGAAGAAGAACCTGATCTTGCCGTTCGCAATCGGCTCGGTCATCGGCGCCTTCGCCGGCGCGCAGATATTCACCACTCTGCCGTCGGAGATCCTTCAGGGCATACTGGGCGTCTTCATACTTGTCGTGCTGTACACGCCGAAACTCGGCGCCGGCGGCCCGGAACGACTGCGCTTCGGAATACTGGGCGGCGTCGCGACATTTCTCGGCATCTTCGTCAGCGCCACCGGCACGTTCCTGTCGCCCTTCATCGCACACGCCAGCCGCGACCGGCACATCCATGTATCGACCATGGCAACGCTGATGGCGATCTCTCACATCGCCAAGCTGGTCGCGTTCGGCTTCGTCGGCATGGCGATCGGCGCATACCTGCCACTGATCGTTCTCATGATCCTTGGCACCGTCGCCGGCAACTGGATCGGCCAGCGCACCCTGACTCGAATGCCGGAAAAACTGTTCCGCCGGATATTTCAGGTTTTACTCACTCTGCTCGCACTCAGGCTCCTCGTCGGCGCAGCGCTCGACGCCGGGTGGCTGGACGGGATTGTTTGAAGCTAACGCTTGCCGATCTTTCGCGTTCGGCTACACTTTTTTCATGACAAAACCCGATGGCACGTATCCCAGCACCTGTTGGGAATGCAGTACGCGATGTGGTTCCCTGGTAACGCTCGAGGACAGCCG
This sequence comes from Alphaproteobacteria bacterium, assembly GCA_038146925.1. Lineage (GTDB taxonomy): Bacteria > Pseudomonadota > Alphaproteobacteria > MPNO01 > UBA830 > UBA830. The sequence continues at coordinate 828,258 of JAYQSP010000011.1, read as the reverse complement.
AGTCGCCAAGGTCGGCCCCAACCCCGATCATCCGGGGTCGAAGGGCGCGTTCTGCGTCAAAGGCATCCGCGCCCTGCCCGAACTGACATACAGCCCGAACAGAATCGCATCGCCCATGCGGAGGTCCGGTCCACGCGGTTCCGGGCAATGGGACGCGATCTCCTGGGACGAAGCGCTGGACGAGATGGCCGACCGGCTTCTGGCCGTGCGCGCCGAATACGGTCCGGAATCGCTCGTCGGCGCGGTGTCCAGTGCGTTCTTCAGCCGTGGCGCCATGGTCGCGCTGCTGATGCGGTCACTGGGATCCCCTAACTGGATGATGAATCAGGATCTGTGCGGCGGCTGCCGCACGCTGTCGGACAAGGTCACCGGCCTCGGCATCGTCGGCGGCGAGGATGTCGACAACACGCGCTGCGCGCTGATCGTCGGCCGAAACCCGTCGGCGGCGGACCCGGTGCAATGGATGGGGCTGAAACGGGCAAAGGAAAAAGGCGCGAAATTCATCGTCATCGATCCGGCGGAAACCCCAGCTGCAAAACTCGCCGACATCTGGATGCGACCGAAACCCGGCAGCGACGCCGCCATCGCGCTTTCCATGCTGTACGTCATTATCGAGGAAAACCTTTACGACCGGGACTTCGTCGAAAACTGGACGCGCGGCTTCGACGAATTAAAGCAGCGCGCCGCCGACTACCCGCCGGCCCGCGCGGCGGAGTTGGCGGGCGTGTCCGCCGACGATATCGTTACGGCAGCGCGGCTGTATGCGGGCGGTCCGTCGTGCTTCGTGTCCGGCCACGGTATCGATGCGTTTTCGAACGGTGTACAGACCTTCCGCGCATTCCACTGCCTGGTCGCGATCACCGGCAATGTGGACGGCAAGGGCGGCAATATCCGGGTGAAACGCCCGCGCGGGTTTCGCAACTACATCGACATCCTGCACGACCCCGAATTTGCGTTACCGCCGGACGTGGCGGCAAAGACGCTCGGTGCCGACCGTTTTCCCTTGTGGGCCGGCCCGAAAGGCTGGCAGACCTCGGCCCATAACCCGACCGTGCTGGACGCGATCCTTACCGGCAAACCCTACCCGGTCCGCGCCATGTACGTTTCCGGCGTCAATATCGCCGTCACCTACCCGGACACACGCAAGGTGCTGGCGGCATTGAAGTCGCTCGATTTTCTCGCCGTCGCGTCGCACATGATGACGCCGACGTCGGAAATCGCGGATATCGTTCTGCCCAAGACCACAGGACTGGAAGAGGAAGAGGTCTCGCTGGAACCGTCGGCGCAGATCGTCTGCTACACCAACCCCGTCAAGCCTCCGGAAGGCGCGGCACGGTCCGATTTCGATTTCACAACGGATCTGGCGCGCCGGCTGGAGACCCGCGGAATCGACACGCGGAAATTCTTCCCCTGGGAATCCAAGCAGGCATTCAACGAATACCTGCTGGGCGACGAGATCGACTGGGATTTGTTCAAAAAACAGGGCTGGGCGCCCTTCGACTTCAAGCTGGGCAATTTCGACGAGGCCGGGTTCAAAACTCCTTCCGGCAAGATCGAGCTCTGGTCGGAGACCCTGGATGCAGTCGGCGTTGATCCCCTGCCCGCATACGAAACGCCACGAGCAGAACAATCGAGCCCGTCGGACCGGAAAAACTTCCCCTTGATCCTGATTACCGGTGCGCGGGAAAAGACTTATCACCATTCGCGCTATCGCGATCAGGCCTGGGCCCGGAAAGTATCGCCTTTCCCGCTACTGCAGATCCATCCGGACGACGCGGACCGTCTGAACCTGGCCGATGGCGACTGGATTGCAGTCGAAACAGCCGGGATGGATGGGGTCTGCAAGGTGAAAGTGACGATTACCCGTGAAACCGATGCCGGCACCGTCCGTACCGGAATGGGCTGGTGGCTGCCAGAAGCGGACGGCCCGGAAAAAGGCGCGCTGGACGTGAACGTCAATGTCGCGCTTTCCTATGACGGCCCGTGGGATCCGGTTACGGGATCGGCGGACACCCGCGGCTTGCCGTGCCGCGTGACTCCCATACCGGAAAGCGAGATACCGATGCGGGAGACGGCATGAGAATCCGCGAGCGACTGGATAGGATAGGCCTCGTGCTGCCGGAACCCTTCGTCTACCCGAGCAAAAATCGTACAGGCTCTGTGGTTACGCGAAACCTGCTGTACACGTCTGGACACCCACCGCCGACGGCAATATCCCGGCCTATATGGCGATGCCGGCCACCGGCACGAACCATCCGGTGATTCTTGTGGTGCAGGAAATCTTCGGCGTCCACGAACACATCAAGGATGTCTGCCGACGCCTCGCCAAACAGGGACATTTGGCTATCGCACCGGAACTGTATCATCGCCAGGGTGACGCCTCGAAATACACATTCAAGCAGATCCGCCAGCTAATCGGCGAAGTCGTCGCCAAGGTGCCGGATAAGCAGGTCATGTCGGACCTGGACGCCACCGTCAAATTTGCAGGCCGTAACAACGGCGACACCGGCAAGCTGGCCATCACGGGCTTCTGTTGGGGTGGACGCATCGTCTGGATGTACGCGGCGCACAATCCGGACGTGAAGGCCGGTATCGCGAGGTACGGCCGCATTGTCGCGCGGGGCAAGAACCCGAACACGCCGACGCACCCCATCGACGTCGCCGACAAAATCAAATCGCCTGTTTTAGCCCTCTACGGCGGCAAAGACCGCGGTATTCCGGTCGAAACCGTCAAAGACATGGAAGCCAAGATGAAAGCGGCCGGCAATGACAAGGTCGAAGTCGTGATTTACCCCGACGCGCCACATGCCTTCCACGCCGATTACCGGCCGAGCTACCGTGAAAGCGCGGCGAAAGACGGCTGGAAACGCCTCACAGAGTTTCTCAAAAAGCACGGCGCGGCGTAACGCGGGTTTCCATCGTAAAACGCAGAAAGGGCGGGGTTTTCCCCGCCCTTTTTCTATGTCGCACGTTGCCTTGACTTGGCCCCGGCCCTGCCTCAAAACCTGTATCCAGAGGCGATCGAAACGGACCCGGCGAGACGCGACCGGAAAGGGAGAAGGACATGGCGCCAGAAGGTTCAGGCAATATCCGCGAATTGAAAAATTTCATCGGCGGCGAGTTCGTCGCCAGCGGAAAAACATTTGAAAACACAACCCCGGTGGACGGTACACTGCTCAGCCACGTGCACGAAGCCACCCAGGACATGGTGGACCAGGCGGTCGCGGCGGCGCGAAAAGCCTACAAAGAAGTCTGGGGCAAGATGCCGGTCGAGGAACGCTGCAAGATACTGTACGCGGTCGCCGACGGCATCGACGCGCGCTCGGAGGAGTTCATCGAAGCGGAAACCATGGACACGGGCAAACCCCGCTCGCTCGCCAGCCATGTCGACATCCCGCGCGGCGCAGCCAACTTCCGCGTGTTCGCCGACCTCATCAAATCGGTCGGCACCGAAGCCTATCAGCAGGACACGCCGGACGGCGCGGGCGCGATCAACTATTCGGTCCGCCAGCCGCACGGCGTCGTCGGCGTGATCAGCCCGTGGAACCTGCCGCTACTGCTGTCCACCTGGAAGCTTGCGCCGGCGATGTCCTCAGGCAACGCGGTCATTCTGAAGCCGTCGGAAGAAACCCCGACGACGGCGACAATGCTGGCGGAAGTCATGAAAGAAGCCGGGATGCCGGACGGCGCATTCAATGTCGTGCACGGCTTCGGCCCCAATTCCGCGGGCGAGTTCATGACCACCCATAAAGGCATCGACGCCATCACTTTCACCGGCGAAACGACCACCGGCGGCGCGATCATGAGGGCAGCTTCCGAAAACGTAAAAGCGCTGTCGTTCGAACTGGGCGGCAAGAACCCGTCGATCGTCTTTGCCGACGCCGATTTCGACGCCGCGATCGAAGGTACGGTCCGTTCCGTGTTCGCCAATTGCGGGCAGGTCTGTCTCTGTTCCGAACGGGTCTATGTCGAACGGCCGATCTTCGACAGGTTCGTATCGACGCTGAAGGAAAAGGCCGAAGCCATGAAGCTCGGCCGACCGGAAGATCCCGACACCCAGATGGGCCCGCTGATCAGCCACGAACACCGCGACAAGGTGAAGGGCTATTACGATCTGGCGAAGGAACTCGGCGCGGAAGTGATTACCGGCGGCGGCATCCCGGAGTTCGGGGATGAGCGCGATGGCGGCGCTTTCGTCGAGCCGACGATCTTCACCGGCCTTGGCGAAGATTCCCGTATCCAGAAAGAAGAAATCTTTGGGCCCGTTTGCCACATCACCCCCTTCGACACGGAAGAAGAGGCCGTTGCGATGGCGAACGACACCGAATACGGCCTCGCCTCCACCGTATGGACGACCAACCTCGCCCGCGCGCATCGCGTGGCGCAGGGCATGGAAGCCGGGATTAACTGGGTCAATTGCTGGTTCCTGCGCGATCTGCGCACGCCGTTCGGCGGCATGGGGCTTTCGGGTTTCGGACGCGAAGGTGGACAGCACGCGCTCAACTTCTATTCCGAGCAGAAAAACATCTGCATCAAGCTTTAAGAGGGCCAAACATGGCGACCAAGAAAGAAAAAGCGATCACCGACGCGGCGCGGAAAATCCGCAACGCCTGGAAAAACGGCAAGACGATCAAGCCGATCCGGGATTCCCTGTCCAAAGGCGATCTGGAAGCCGCTTATGCGGTGCAGCAGACCAATACCGATATCTGGATCAAGGAAGGCCGCCGGGTCATCGGGCGCAAGATCGGCCTGACCGCCAAAGCGGTGCAGGCCCAGCTCGGCGTCGATCAGCCGGATTACGGCGTCATCTATGCCGACATGGCGGTCGTCGACGGCGACGAGATCGATTTCGGCGCAGTGTCACAGCCAAAAGCCGAGGCCGAGGTCGCGCTGGTCCTGGCCGACGATCTCGACGGCGAGCAGATAACTTTACTCGATCTCATCGCCGCCACGGCCTACGCGCTGCCCGCCATCGAAGTGGTCGGCAGCCGCATTGCCAATTGGGATATCAACATTCTCGACACCATCGCCGACAATGCGTCATCGGGCATGATCGTCCTCGGCACCCGTCCGGTCCTGCTGGACGATATCGATCTCCGCATGTGCGGCATGGTTATGGAGAACAAGGGCGAGCAGGTTTCAGTCGGCGCCGGTGTCGCCTGTCTCGGCAACCCGTTGAATGCAGCGGTCTGGCTGGCGCGCAAGATGGTCGATGTCGGCATGCCACTTTCAGCCGGTGATGTGATCATGACCGGCGCGCTGGGTCCCATGGCGCCTATCGGCCCCGGCGAGGTGATCGAAGCGCGCATTTCCGGACTGGGCAGCGTCCGCGCCGTCTTTTCCGACTGAATTTTCTGGAGAGTTCCAATGGCGAACAAAGCAAAAGTCGCAATCGTCGGTTCCGGCAATATCGGCACCGATCTGATGATCAAGATTCTTCGCACGTCTGACACGCTTGAAATGGGTGCGATGGTCGGCATCGATCCCGACTCGGACGGCCTCGCCCGAGCGGCGAAAATGGGCGTGGCGACCACCCATGAAGGTCTCGACGGACTTGCGAAAATGCCCGAATGGAAGGACATCGTTCTGGTGTTCGACGCCACGTCGGCAGGCGCCCACAAACACAACGCCGCGCTGTGCGAAAAAGACGGCAAGATCATCATCGATCTGACGCCCGCGGCCATCGGCCCCTATGTCGTGCCTGTCGTAAACGCCGACCAGCATCTCGACGCCAACAACATAAACATGGTGACCTGCGGCGGTCAGGCGACGATCCCGATGGTGCATGCGGTCAACCGCGTTGCGACGGTCCAGTACGCGGAAATCGTGGCCTCGATCTCTTCGAAATCTGCCGGTCCGGGCACGCGTGCCAATATCGATGAATTTACGGAAACGACGTCAAAGGGGCTCGAAGTCGTCGGCGGCGCCGCACAGGGCAAGGCGATCATCGTGCTCAACCCGGCGGAACCGCCGCTGGTGATGCGCGACACCGTTTACACGCTTTCCGACGACGCAGATCAGGACAAGATTGCGGAATCCATCAAGGCAATGGTCAAGGAAGTACAAAGCTACGTGCCCGGTTACCGCCTGAAGCAGGAGGTGCAGTTCGAACGTTTCGGTTCCAACAACCCGCTGCACATTCCGGGCCGTGGCGATTTTGAGGGAATCAAATCCTCAATCTTCCTCGAAGTGGAAGGCGCGGGCCATTACCTGCCGAAATACGCCGGTAATCTCGACATCATGACTTCGGCCGCGCTGCGGACTGCCGAACGAGTGCTCGAACGCCGTCTGGCGACGGCCTAGGAGAGCAGACATGGCAATCGACAACGATAAGAAAATATACGTTCAGGACGTCACCCTGCGCGACGGTATGCATGCCATACGCCATCAATACGGCCTCGATCACATAAAGGCGATCTGCAAGGCGCTGGACGATGCCAAAGTAGACGCCATCGAGGTCGCCCATGGCGACGGGCTTGCCGGCATGTCGTTCAATTACGGTTTCGCCAGGGAAACCGACCTCGACTATATCGAGGCTGCCGCAAGCGTGCTGGAACACGCCAAGCTGGCAACATTGCTGCTGCCGGGCATCGGAACGGTGGAAGACCTGCGCGAAGCCTATGAAGCGGGCGCCCGGTCGGTCCGGGTCGCGACCCACTGTACGGAGGCCGACGTCTCCAAGCAGCACATCGAATATGCCCGTAATCTCGGCATGGATGTCGCCGGATTTCTGATGATGGCGCACATGAACCCGCCACAGCAACTCGCCGAACAGGCTTTGCTGATGGAGGAATACGGCGCACATTGCGTGTACGTGACCGATTCCGGCGGCGCGCTGCTCATGGAAGACGTCGCCGACCGCTTTAAAGCGTTCAACGACGTGCTGAAACCGGAAACCGAAACCGGCATTCATGCGCACCACAACCTGTCCTTCGGGATATCCAATTCCGTGGTCGCGCTGGAACACGGCTGCACCCGGGTGGATGCGTCGCTGGCAGGCATGGGCGCCGGCGCCGGCAACGCGCCGCTGGAGATATTCATCGCGGTCGCCGACCGGATGGGTCTCAACCACGGCTGCGACCTGTTCGGTCTCATGGATGCGGCGGAAGAACTGGTCCGGCCGTTGCAGGATCGCCCCGTCCGGGTCGACCGGGAAACGCTGTCGCTGGGCTATGCCGGTGTGTATTCCAGCTTCCTGCGTCACGCGGAAACGGCTTCAGAAACCTACGGCGTCGATACGCGCGACATTCTGATCGAACTCGGCAACCGGCGCATGGTCGGCGGCCAGGAAGACATGATCGTCGATGTGGCATTGGACATGATCAAGGAACGGGATGGCGGCGACGCCTCCGGCAAGGGAGAATAAGCATGGTGGACATCGCCAAACTCGCACGTACGCTGGACAGCGCCGCTCACAAGGCGCGCGCCACGCGACAATTGTCCGAGAACACGAAATATACGCTCGATGACGCCTACGACATCCAGGCGGCGTCGATACAGCGGCGCCTGGACCGGGGCGAGAAGCGGAACGGCATGAAGATGGGCTTTACCAGCCGCGCAAAGATGGTGCAGATGGGGCTCAACGACATGATCTGGGGTCGCCTGACGGACCAGATGATGGTCGAAGACGGCGACACCATCTCGATCGCGAACTACGTCCACCCGCGCGTGGAGCCGGAAATCGCGTTTCTCCTGAAACGCCCGCTGGGATATCCCTGCACGGCCGCAGAGGCCCTGTCCGCGGTGGATGGCGTTGCGGCAGCGATGGAAATCATCGATTCCCGATACAAGAACTTCAAGTTCTCGCTTGAAGACGTGGTCGCGGACAATGCGTCATCCTCCAGCTTCGTAGTGGGCCCCTGGTGCCGGCCGGATTCCAACCTGGACAATCTCGGCATGATCATGGAGTTCAACGGTCGCCCGGTTCAGATCGGATCCTCCGCCGCCATTCTCGGCCATCCCGTCCGCTCGCTCGTCGCGGCTGCCCGGCTGACGTCGGAAGCGGGCGAACGGCTCGAAGCGGGCTGGATCGTGATGGCAGGCGGCGCGACCGCCGCCGAAGCGCTGCGTCCCGGCATCAATGTCCGAAATACCGTCGAAGGACTGGGATCGGTCGCGTTTAACGTCGTGGAATAGCCCGGCTTGTCAGGCGTTATTCGCGCCTGCCAGCTGCTTGATCGCCCAAACCAGAGCGGACGAACTCGCCTTCCCGCGCCCCGCAATATCCAGCGCACTGCCATGCGCAACCGACGAAAACAGCACCGGGGTACCGATGGCGAATGCCGCCGTCCCGTCGAAGCCGACCAACTTGGCCGGAATATGTCCCTGGTCGTGATACATCACGACATAGGCATCGGCGCTTTTATCAAGATACATGGTGTCGGCCCCGAACGGGCCGTGAGCGTCGATGCCCGCGGCGCGCGCCTGCTCCAGCGCAGGGGCGACGATCTCTGCTTCTTCGGAGCCGAACAGACCGCCTTCTCCCGCATGAGGGTTGATGCCGGAGACAGCGATTTTAGGCGCTGCAATACCAATTCTTTGTAACGAGGTCTGCGTCGCAGTCAGCGTGCGAACTATACGGGGAACATCTATGAGATCCAGCGCCTCGCGTATGCCGAGATGCAGCGTAACGTGCGCTATGCGCAACCGGTCGGAGACCAGCATCATGAACACGTCATCCGGGTCGGTGCCGGTGCGCCGCGCAACCCAGGACGGATAGCCGTCGAAATCTATCCCTGCGGATTTGATGGAAGATTGCGTTTGCGGGCAGGCAACGACGGCATCGGCCTCTCCCGCCAGCGCCATATCGACCGCCTTGCCGGCATATTCGAGAATCGCCCGTCCGCAGGAGGCGTCACTTTCGCCTGGTGTCAGGAAATTCACATTGATTGCGCCGAGATCGACGACGTTCTCGGGCGGCGATTTTCGCAACGTGTGCGCATAGCGGGCGAGCACTTCGTAATCGCCAACGATGACCGGATCGCAAATGTCGCGGACCTCTCGGTTCAACGATGCCTTGATGGCAATTTCCGGGCCGATCCCTGCAGGGTCGCCCATCGCGATGGCGATTCGAGGCTTCGATGTCACGGACGCAAATCCTCAGATCGGAATGACGATCAGGGTATGAATGCGATTGGAATCCGTGACAACCAGTCTTTTCCGGAAAAGCGGCATATCGCCGTCGAACACGATCTCGTCCACGAATTTGCCGGCGCAGAACACCGACATGTCGCCTTCCTGCATCGTGCGGATGATCAAAAACGACGTTTCGACCTGATAGGCGTCGCCGTCTTTGCCCCTGATACGGGTGCCTGACTGAATGTGCCGATAACAGTGGGGCTCGTACACGTTCGCTTCGCGCAGCGCGAGAATACGATCCCGCAACATGCCCTTGCTTGAACAATCCATCACCCCAACGCGCCGCCCCTTGGCGTAGTTTTCGCGGTTGATGATGCGGTAGGAACAATCATCGGTGAAGAAATCCGGCCATTCCTCCAACCGGTCGTCGTCGATGGCATGTGCATAGTCCGCGATCAGGCCTTCGATTTGCCGGCGCACATCGGCGCCGAGATTTACCGATCCATCCATGTTCAAAGCCCCATGCAGTCGCGGTAACCCTGCCAGAAGCCGCGGATGGACACTTCCGTCGCCCGGCCCTCCGCGCTGGGGGCGACGTCGCGGCCACCCATCTGCACGATGGTGGTCTTGTCCTGATCCCGCTTGGTACCGCGCTGAATCCAGCCGCCAACCACACCGTCTTCCATGGAGATCACGCCGCCCGGGCCGATCATGTTGGACTGCTTGATGCGGATCTCCTGCTGCTCTTCGGTATCTTCTGGCGTGCCGAACACCCACCACAGGAGCTCGCATTCCTCCGGCCCTTTTGGAAGGCAAAGGCGCAGCGCCAGCGAATTGGATATTTGCTGGACGACGAAGTTGGGATAGGTCGACTGGATCGCCAGCGTCGTGCCGCACTCGAATTCGCGCCAGCCCTTCACCAGCGTCGGATCGGCCAGTGTATAGCCGTCCTTCACGGCACGGAGCTTCTTGGCGTCGTACTGCTCTTCTTCCCGATCGGATTCGGCGATCGAGTAGCTGATGTGATGCCAGCCGTTGTCGGACAGCTTGATACCGCCCTTCATCGACAGCCGGTTGAGCCGAAACGTCGCCTGGAACATGTGCAGGATGCTGGCGTGGTAGGAATCGCGCACATTCTCCATATACAGCTTCCAGTTATTCGGCATGTACTGGCTGTAAGTGCCGAGCAGAACCATGCCGCGGCCAAGGATCCGGTCGATGTTCTCCACCATTTCCTCGCCAAGCCAGTCGGTCAGCGGGGCAACTTCGTCGGAAAATGTCGCGAAGATCAGCCCCTGATACACCTCGCATTTCAGGCGCTGCAAACCGTGATCGGCGCGATCGAAATCGTCCGGCATGCCACCGGTCTTCCCCACGCCTTTTCCGAACGCGACGCTTTTGAGATTGCCCTGCAGATCGTAGCGCCAGTTGTGATAGACGCAGGTCAGTTCTTCCGCATTCCCTTCGCGGTTGATGCAGACCAGGTTTCCGCGATGAGCGCAACGGTTCACGATGACCTGAATCTCGCCTTCCAGATCCCGCAGCACGATGACAGGCGTGTCGCCGATATAGGTGGTCTGGTAGTCGCCGGGTTTCTCGATTTCCTGCTCCGTGCACACGAAACTCCATATCGGTCCGCGGAAAATCCGTTGTTGTTCGTCTGCGTAATTATCGGGATCGGTATAAATCTGGTAGGGGATTCGACTGACGCCGTCATCGGGCCATTCGATTTTGCGGGTTTGTGCCTGATCCATGATTTCTCCCGTTTATTCGTCGGCAAAACCGCCTGAAAGCTGCGCGTTTTACCATATGAATTGCATTTGCGGGATATTGGTACTACCATTAAACCAATCGAGTCAAGCCACACTGGACAACGTTTCCCGATGGATACTTTCGCCCCTGCACGCCCCCGCCGCACCTTCGAGGTGATCGGCGATCAGATTCGCGAACAGGTGCGGAGCGGGGCGTTGAAATCGGGCGATAAGCTGCCGCCCGAACGGACATTGGCGGAGCAGTTTGGAACCAGCCGTAACGCGGTGCGCGAGGCGCTTCGCGCGTTGGAGCATGCAGGCCTCATTTCTCTGCATAAAGGCGCCCATGGCGGAGCGTTCATCACCGACGGCGACCCGGAGGCAGTCGCCCAGTCCATTGAGGATTTGCTACATCTGGGCGGTCTGGAACTGACCGACATCACGGACGCCCGCCTGCTGATCGAAACCGCTATCGTTAAGGCGGCGGTCGCGCGGGCGACGGAGGCCGATCTGGACCGCCTGCAACAAAACATCGACGCGGTGGAGGCGCTGACCCGCGACGGCGACATGCAGGCAAAAACGGACCTCAATATCGGCTTCCACGTCCTGTTGGGCGAATGCACCGGCAATCCGGTACTCATCCTGCTGATGCGCATCCTGATGGATCTGCTGCGCCAGGTGCACCGGCCGATATCGGCGGAAGACACAGCCGATGTCGTCGCCTCGCGTCGCCGGTTCCTTGCCCGGTTGCGCGCACGTGACGCGGAAGGTGCGGCAGATGAAATGTCGAATCATCTGACCCGCCTGCACAAGCTGTTCGCGAAAGGATAGCGGCTCGATTTATTGTCGCCCGGCGGTTATGACAGTGTGAACGGGCGATCAGCGGGGCATCCCTCACCATGAAACTGGCCACATTCAGCGCGAACGGGAACGCGTCGTTCGGAACAATAGACGGCGACAAGCTATTCGACCTGGGACCACGTCTTCCATTGGCCCGCACCCTGATCGATCTCCTCGACCCGGCCGCACAGGCCGAAGCTGCGGCAGCGATTCATGGCGCCGATGCCGATTTTTCGCTTTCCGACATCGAATTTCACCGTCCGATCGAATTTCCGGGCCAGGTTGTGTGCGTCGGTATCAACTACGGCAACCGGGACGCCGAGTATGGCAATTCGATCAAGGGGGATTACCCGAACATCTTCCTGCGCACGCCGGAAACACTGGCCGCGTACAACCAGGCGATACTGGTGCCGCCGGAATCCGAACAGCTCGACTACGAGGGCGAAATCGCCCTTGTTATCGGCAAGGGGGGGGCGGCGCATTCCGCGCGAAAAGGCACTGGAACACATCGGTGCGGTCACCTGTCTGAACGAAGGCTGCATTCGCGACTGGATGCGCCACGGCAAGCTCCACATCACGCAAGGCAAGAATTTCTATCGCTGCGGATCGGTCGGCCCGTGGATGGTCACCGCCGACGAATTCAGCGGCGGCTTCGACGATATGCGGGTAACGACACGGGTCAACGGAGAAGTCCGTCAGGACGACACCACCGCCAACATTCTTTACGATTTTTCGTATCTGATCGCCTATGCATCTACCTGGAACGCGCTGGAACCGGGCGACATCATTTCAACCGGTACACCGACAGGATCAGGTGCTCGGCTGGATCCACCGACCTGGCTGCGGGCGGGAGATACGGTGGAAGTAGAAGTTTCCGGGGTAGGCGTCCTGTCGAACCCCATCGAAAACGAAACGCTATGACGCAGATTTCGCGCGCTTTGCGGTTGAGGGCGCGCGGGGCGTTTTGTAAACTCCGCCGACCTTTCGGAACGGCACAACCCAGAACAAACGGACGGATAAAATCATGAGTGACGTAACCTTTCATAACGCCATCAAGAAGGACCAGCTCGACGAAGACGAAGCAATCCAGGTCATTATTGAAGGCAAGGAAGTGGCCATCATCAACCTCGGCGGCGAGTTCTACGCGATGGACGATATCTGCAGCCACGCTTATGCCTCGATGGCTGACGGCTACCTGGAAGGCGAATGCCTGGAATGTCCGCTGCACGGCGCGCAGTTCAATGTGAAGACCGGCAAAGCGGAAACCCCGCCCGCGACGGTCGACCTGGCGACCTACGAGGTGAAAATCGAAGGCGACGATATCCTTGTCGGCCTGCCCAACGGCTAACGGGTAGTCCCACTCATGACCGCGGACCAGACATTCGTCGTTATCGGCGCCGGCCAGGCCGGCGGCTGGACGGCCAAGACGCTTCGAGACGAAGGTTTTGAAGGCCGGATCATTCTGGTCGGAGAGGAAAACTTTCCACCGCACGAGCGCCCGCCCCTGTCAAAGGAAGTCCTGCTCGGAGACGCGGAGAAAGACACGTGCCTGCTGTGGCCAAAGGACACGCTTGACGAAGCCAATATCGAAATGCGCCTTGGCGTCCGTGTCACGGAAGTAACACCGGATGCACACACGATAACGCTCGACGACGGCGAAACCGTGTCATGGGACAAACTGATGATCGCAACCGGCGGTCGGGCGACCGCTTTGCCGGTGGACGGGGCCGATCTCGAGGGCGTCTTCACGCTGCGCACAATCGACGATGCCGAAGCCATTCGCGCGAAGTTGACATCCGACGCGACCGTACTGGTGATTGGCGCAGGCTGGATCGGTCTCGAAGTTGCCGCGGCAGCCCGCAAACGGGGCGCAACGGCGATCGTGGTCGAACTGGCCGACCGGGTCTGCGCGCGGGCACTGACGCCGGAGATGTCGCAGTGGATACACGACCTGCATGTCCGTAACGGCGTCGACATCCGGTGCGGCGTTTCGTTCGATCATTTCGAAGGCGACGGCGGCCTGCGGCGTGCCATTATGGCGGACGGTTCCGTCATCGACTGCGATATTGCCGTCGTCGGCATCGGGCTTACACCGAATGTCGAACTCGCGGCAGCGGCCGGTCTGGATGTCGACAACGGGATCGTCGTCGATGAAAGAGGACAGACCTCTCACCCCGATATATACGCCGCCGGCGATAACGCCAATCATCCGAATTCCCTGCTGGGCAGACGTATCCGGCTTGAATCATGGGAGAATGCCCAGAACCAGGCGATCTGCGCGGCGAAAGCCATGCTGGGCGGCGAGGATACTTATGCGGAAATCCCATGGTTCTGGTCCGATCAGTTCGACGCGAACATACAGATGATGGGCCTGCCGGAAGACTGGAACGAAACTGTGGTACGGGGCGACCGCAACGCCGGCGAGTTCGTGGAATTCTACCTGAAGGACGGCAAGCTCGAAGGGGCGGCAGCGATCAACAACCCCCGCGACCTGAGATTCACCCGGCGCATGATGATGTCCGACAAGACATTCAATGCATCCGATCTCGCCGATCCGGACGTCAAACTACAGAAGCTTCTAAAAGGCTAATCGACGGACCGGAATCCGTGATTGTGGAACCGAAACGTCCCGACATGATAACGCGCTAAAGCAGACCGAGTTCCCGCAACTCCTCAGCCATCTCTGCCGGCAAGGCGTCCGCATCGTCCTGAAACCCGAGCGCATCGACAGGCGCGTCTTTCTGTTCCAGATACCGCCACCCCTGAAAGGGCCGGCAGGGTCGTGCCCGGACCGGCACAAGTTCGGGATCGAGTATCAGAGCGCAGCGGGGCATCCCCTTGTGATTGACGGTCTTGTCGATATCGACGATGCGCTGGCGGGCGCGAATAGAGCGTTTGATCACCCAATAGATGGATCCGCCGTCCAGAATTTCGTCGGCCCGCCGCGGGGTCGATCGCGTCAGATGGCGCAGTCTCGGCTCGCTGGATCCGGCTGCCTCCGAAAGTCGAGCCGCCTGGCGCTGCTGCAGGTGAGAAAAACTATCTATCCCGACAGCGAGTTTGATCAGGTTAACGGTCATGTCCCGATCATAGACCGCGCTTTCTACGGGTTCACGTCGCGATCATGTGAAACTTGTGGAAAAGTGGAAACTATCCCTTCAGCACCAGTTGGGAGAGACCATCCACAATCTGGACCCCGATTTTGTCGCCGCCACCCTTCATCTCCGCCCGCAGCACGGCCTGCATTGCATCGACATGGGCGTACACGATCTCGAATTCGCGCGGGCTCAAATCTTCTTTTCCTTCGAGGAACTTGGTCAGCAGATCCCCGATCGACGTGATCAGATTATAACCGAACCCGCCGACCTGCCCTTTGAGGTCCAGAGCACGGGTATAGATTTCCGCAATCGCCTCCATGCGTTCTTCCGGTTTGGATTCGGCTCGGGCGATCGCCGTTTTGATCCCGTCTACATCGGCCTGCGCAAAGCTGGAATAGTCCTCAGACAGTTTCTCGACCGATTCCTCGGCGCGTTTCAGAACCGACGGATCGATGCTCACAGGTCCGTTGCCGTTTTTGGCTTTTTCCAGTGGATTGGGCGGCATGACGGTTTCCGCCTGGGCTGGGTTGCTCATTATGACGGCTCCTAACTCGCCAGAGCCTGTTCGGGGGACAGCGTATCATCAGACGCGACCGATGCTGTGCCTCCGGCATCGCGGCGCTCCGAACTGCCGGGTGGCGGTCCCTGGTTTTTACGGCGGCGGTCGGGACCGAAATAGCTATCGTTCTCGATAAAGGGGCGTGGATGTCCGACAATGGCTTCAAGCCGTTTCAACAGATCTTTAGCGGCAACTGGTTTGGCCATGAATTCGTGGACCCCACTGTCGCGCGCTTCCTGAACCCGATGGAGATCGGAATGTCCGGTCAGCATGATGATGGGAACGTACTTCACGGACGAAGATGCAGAATGTCGGATATTCTTTACGAGACTGATTCCGTCCATGGGTTCCATATGCCAGTCGGTCACGACCAGCGTCGGCTCGAACGCCTCGATCTCCAGCAAGGCGGTTTCACCGTCCCCCACTTCTTTCAGGTTTTTGATTTTAAGAGCACGGAAAATCGAGCATAAAAGTGCCCGCATATGCCGGTTGTCATCGACAATCATCACGCTTTGCTGCGACAAATCGAGGAATGAACCGCCCATACCCGTCCGTTTCGGCCCCTAAAATTCAAAGAAAGCGCTAAAAAACACACGGGAGTTTAAGCTGATAGCGTTAAGAGCGTCTTAAATGACCGCTGAACACTCCCATTGGCCTAGATCAGCAACCACGCCCCAAGCCCGAGAAACGCAAGAAACGCGACCACATCCGTAACCGTGGTCAGAAATACGCCGGAGGCTATTGCGGGGTCGAAACGCGTACGGGAGAGCCCGAACGGAATCGCGGCGCCCGCCAGACCGGCAATTATCAGCGTTATCACCATCGCGATGCCCATGACGGCACCGATACCGGCGCTTCCGGACCAAATCCATGCGATTACCCCGATTATCACAGCGAAAATCAGCCCATTAAAGGTTCCGACTAGCACCTCCTTGGACAGAACCCGTAACGCATTGGCCGGCGTCAGCTCTTTCATTGCGATGGCCCGTACCGCCACGGTCAGGGTCTGCGTGCCCGCATTGCCGCCCATGGAGGCGGCGATAGGCATTAATACCGCCAGCATCACGACCTGCTCGATCGTGCCCTGAAACAATCCGATCACCAGCGACGCCATGATCGCGGTCAGAAGATTGACGAACAGCCAGGCGAAACGGGACTTGCCGGTATCAAGGACAGCCGCGTACAGATCGTCTTCCTGAACGCCACCCAGTCGCATGATGTCCTCTTCGGCTTCCTGATG
Organism: Alphaproteobacteria bacterium; assembly: GCA_038146925.1. Classification (GTDB taxonomy): domain Bacteria; phylum Pseudomonadota; class Alphaproteobacteria; order MPNO01; family UBA830; genus UBA830. The sequence goes on along the minus strand of JAYQSP010000011.1, from coordinate 811,692 downwards.
GATGACGTCGACGATATCGTCAATCGTGATCACGCCAATCAGCCGTTCTGAATCGTCGACGACAGGTGCAGAGGTCAGATCCTGCTGCGCGAACACATAGGCGACCTCTTCCTGGTCCATATTGACCGGCACGGAGACGAACTCGGCCAGCATGATGTCTCGAATGGCGACAGGCCGTTTCGTCCGGAGAATATGACTTAAGGCCACGTAGCCGATCAGCCGGTGACGCGGATCGACTACGAAAACATCATAGAAGTCATCCGGCAGATCGTCGCTTTCGCGCAGAAAATCGATCACCTCGCCGACGTTCCAGAACGACGGCACGGCGACGAACTCGCGCTGCATAAGCCGGCCGGCGCTCTCCTCGGGAAAGGCCAGCCCTTCTTCGAGCATCGACCGCAACGCATATGAGATCGCATGCAGCACACGCCGCTGTTTGGTGTCTTCCAGCGTTGAAATCAGGTTCAGGGCATCGTCCGAATCAAGTGCCGCGATGGCCTTCGCTATGGTCTCGGTACCGAGTTGTTCGGCAACCTCGTCCCGGATCGTTTCATCCAGCTCGGTGAGTATGACGGGATCGAAGGTGGGTCGCAGTAGTTCGACCAGTTGGGTCCGTATCGGACCGTGCAACATCTCGATAAGGTCGGCCACTTCTGCAGGGTGCAACGGCGAAACTATTTTCCGGATCGCCACGCCGTCGTCTGAATCGAGTGCGACGATCGCGTCCTTCACCACTTCCGGATTCAGCCCAAGCAGATCCTCCGCCTGAACAGGCGATACCTCTTCGACAGTTTCCGTTTCTGCGGCAGGTTCGACCATATGGCTCGCTTCCGGTAATCGGCCATGATACGGGGCCAATATGACAAAAAAATACCAGGCCCGCTCAAACGGCGGGCCTGGATCAATCTGGTGCGGTCGAGAAGACTCGAACTTCCACGGGATCTCTCCCACAGCGACCTCAACGCTGCGCGTCTACCAATTCCGCCACGACCGCTCTTCGATCAGAATCTCCGTTTTTCTTGATTTTTCAAGGCCGTGTGACATACCAAATTGACGTATCGACCGCAAGAGCGGAGCTTTCATGAATTCCGAGTCCCCAGTTGAATGGCGCGTGTCGCAGGGTCTGACCGAATATCCGGACGCCCTGGCGACAATGGAACGCCGTGTCGCCGACATAATCGCCGGCGGTCCGGAACAGATCTGGCTGGTCGAACACCCGCCCCTCTACACGGCAGGCACGAGTGCGCGCCCGGACGATCTTCTCGACGGCAATCGGTTTCCGGTCTTCACGGCGGGCCGGGGCGGCGAATACACCTATCACGGACCGGGACAGCGCGTGTGCTACGCGATGATCGATCTGGATCGCCGGGGCCGCGATATCCGCCGATACGTCCGGGATCTCGAAGAATGGATCATCGCAACCCTGAAGCACTTCGACGTAACGGGGGAACGCCGCAGCGGCCGGGTCGGTATTTGGGTGGACCGCAGCACGGACGGCGATACGATTGTGCGGGAAGACAAAATCGCCGCCATAGGGGTGCGAGTCAGGCGCTGGGTGAGCTTTCACGGCATTTCAATAAACCTGGAACCCAGTCTCAATCACTATGAAGGGATCGTCCCCTGCGGCATATCGGAATTCGGTGTGACGTCGCTTGAAGACCTTGGCGTATCCGCATCAATGGCGGACCTGGACAATGCTCTTCGGTCGTCCTTCGAAACCGTTTTCCGTCGGGAAACCGCTATTCGGTCGGAAGGGTCCTGAATCCCGCTTCAGGCGGCTCGCAGTCCTCGCGGAACACGGCCTCGACCCTGGCGAGCGGCGGACCGGCCTCGCACGCGGTTAACATGGAGGCGACATCGGCATCGCAGCCGGAAAACACCGCCTCGACGCTTCCGTCCGTGCGATTGCGGACCCAGCCCGACAATTTCCGCTTTTTTGCCTGTTCCGCGGTCCAGGCCCGGTACCAGACCCCCTGCACGCGGCCCGTGATCCGAACGCGAACGGATTTCATGCGACCGCACGCACCAGATCTAGAAATTTTGCCGCAGCCGTAATGTCCGTCCGCAGTTTCTCCCGGCGCTTGGTGGCTTCCGGATCCTCTCCCCATTCGCTGATCTGATAGGTTTCTTCTATCAAAGACAGCTCCCATGCCGTTATTCCGTCGATTCTGCCATACGCGGTAGAAAGGCCCAGAACTACCGAGCCGCAGGCCGATGTAATCGTATGGAGCGCGGACAGGCCGAAATCGTCGAACGACGCGACCACGTTGCGGAGCGCATCCAGATTGTCCGGTGCCTGGTCCAGGGGCAAGATGCTCTCCGTCGATGTCAGATCGATATCTTTGGACTGACGCAGCCAGACCAGCAAGGGCTCCCAGTGTCGCTCCTGCTGTTCTCTCAACGCCTCTGGATGGGCAGCCCGATAACAGACCAGATCGGTTTCCGCGAAGCCGGCGATCTCGTCAATCACCGTATCCCTTCGCTGCGAAACGCGGTCGAGCGCGCTGTTCGCCATTCGGGTCAGGATCATGGCGGTCGGATCGATTTCGTCCGCATCGGTCCGCCATTCATCGGCGATGGCTTCCGCCAGTGCCGCGTTCGGCAACAGGAGCAGATTTTTAGCCGGCGTTCTGACGGGCCGCTCGTCGAGACACACCGAAAAAGCGCCGTCTCTCTGGCGAACAGCGACGACTTTGTAGAACTTTTTCACGGCGCCCGTCGTCCCAGGGTCAATCGGTTCGCATGATCGTGCAGATCGTCGAAATCGTCGACGACATGATGCGCGCCAGCCTCCGCCAGCTTATGATCGGGATGCACGCCCCACGTCACACCAATTGCTCCGGTTCCGGCGTTTCGGCCGGTCATGATGTCGTAGGTCGTATCTCCGATCATCACCGTGTCTTCCGGCGCGGCCCCAACATCCGCCATGGCTTCGTTCAGCAGAAACGGATCGGGCTTTCCCGGCCCGAGATCGGCCGTCTTTACCGTCGCAAAGCGCCCTGACAGGCCCGCTTTGTCCAGCAGGTCGTAAAATCGCCGGTTGGACCGGCTGGTGACGATGGCCAGTACGTAGCCGTCTTCTTCGAACCGGTCCAGCGTTTCCGTTGCGCCGGCGAATATCTCCTCCGCCGGTCTGTCCGGCGGCGGCCGCTCGCCGCGGGCGATTTCAGCGTGGTACTCGTTGATCATCGACACTTCTCGGGCACCGGCGCCGGGAATCAGTGTCTGAACGCTCTCCTCCCAGGGCAGACCGATGATATTGCGGATCTGATCGTCCGTGACATCGGGGAACCCAAGCGCGTCCCAACAGGTGCGGACGCCGATGACAATCGAAGGAATACTGTTCAGCAGCGTGCCATCAAGATCGAAAGCTGCAAGACGTATATTTCTGCTCATTCGTAACCTTCTCTACGATCCGCATCGAAGCCGAAAAATTGCCAGGTCTCCCGCAGTTGTTCGGGTAACGGCGCCGTCACGTTCAACTCGCCGCCGGAGGGATGCGGAAGCGCGATCGCGCGCGCATGAAGATGAAGCACTCCTGGATGGGGTGTCCCTTCGAGGATGGCCCGTTCGCCTCCGTACTTTCGATCTCCCGATATGGGCGTGTTCATACCGGCACAATGCACCCGAAGCTGGTGTGTCCGTCCGGTGCGGGGTTTCAACAGTAACCAGGCAGCTTTACGGCCGGCCGTATCTATCACCTCGTAATCCGTCACCGCCGATTTTCCCATCGCCGCATCGGCCACGACTTTTTCGTATCCGTCTTTCCCCGCCGACTTTACGAGGGCATCGTCGATCGTTCCCTGCCGGGGCGACGGCACCCCGGCAACCAGGGCCCAGTAGGATTTCCGGGCATCGCGACCGCGAAACGCATCGCCGAGTTTCGCGGCAACGGACGCGCGCCGGGCAATAAGCAGGACACCGCTGGTATCGCGGTCCAGCCGATGGACCAGTTTGGGTTTTTCCTCACCCCTGGCAACGAGCCCTGCAAGCAGCCCGTCGATATGCCGCCCTACCCCGCTCCCGCCCTGCACGGCGATACCGGAAGGCTTGTTCAGTGCAATCACATCGTCGTCCGAATGCAGAATCAGAGAATTGATCCAGGTTCGATCTCTGTCATTAATGTCCCGATACTCCGGCGGTTGATCTGCGCCGGATACACTACCTAGCGGCGGTATGCGCAGTACCTGACCGGCTTCCAGGCGCGTCGATGCCTTTACCCGACCGCCATCAACCCGTATCTGACCTGTCCGCAACAACTTCTCGAGACGGCCATGCTTCAGTTCGGGATAGTGGCGGCGAAACCACCGGTCGACCCGAATATCGGCATCTTCGGCCCCCACTTCGCGGTTCTGCACGCCACTCACGTCAGTACCGCCCGTGTCAGGCGCAGACCGGCGAACAATCCGCCGACCGAAAGTATCAGCGTACCAAGCATATAGAGCGCAGACAGGTCGAAACGGCTTCTTTCCGCCAATAACAGAATATCGAGCGAGAACGCCGAAAACGTGGTGAACCCTCCCAGCACGCCGACGACCAGAAAAGCCCTGAATTCCGCCGATGGGCTCCAAGTATATGCCAAACAGGCCGCGAGAACGCCGAGAACAAATGAGCCAGCCACATTTACAGCGAAGGTCCCCCAGGGAAACTGCCCATTGCTGAACTGCAGGGTCAGCATACCGACTGCATACCTGGCCGACGCGCCAACGGCGCCTCCCAAGGCTACAAACAAAAACATTTTCATGCTGCTCTAACCGCCTTCACCCAGCACCCGATCCCGCAATTTTTTCCAGTATTCCAGCCGCTTGCCGATATCGCGTTCAAAACCTCGGTCTACCGGCTGGTAAAATTCCTCGCGCGGCATGTTTTCGGGAAAATAGTTCTGCCCCGAGAAACCTTTTTCAGTTGCATGGTCATACTGGTAGCCATCGCCGTAGCCAATATCCTTCATCAGACCTGTCGGTGCGTTCAGAATATGTTTCGGCGGCGACAACGACCCCGCTTCCTTTGCGGATTTCGCCGACGATTTGAACGCTGAATAAACGGCATTCGATTTCGGTGCGGTGGCCAGATAGATTACGCATTGTGCAATCGCCAGTTCTCCTTCCGGCGACCCAATCCGCTCATACGCCTCCCAGGCGGCAATCGATTGAGTAAGAGCATGCGGGTCCGCCATGCCGATGTCTTCAACCGAGAAACGCGTCAACCGTCGGGCGATGTACCGCGGATCCTCGCCACCGTCCAGCATGCGCGCAAACCAGTAGAGCGCGGCGTCGACATCCGATCCGCGCAGTGATTTGTGCAGAGCGCTGATCAAATTGTAATGAGCTTCCTGTGATTTGTCGTAGAGGGGCGCCCGTTTCTGGATACGCTCGGTCAAAGCGTTAACATCCAGCGGTTCTAGCGCGCCAATGGCGAAAATCTCCTCGACGAGATTCAGCAGATACCGCCCGTCTCCATCCGCCATTGCACAGACTGAGTGGCGCGCATTATCGGTCAGGGGCAGCGTCTCACCGGTCTCGGCTTCGGCGCGCGCCAGGAGAGTTTCGAGAGCGGCATGATCCAGCCGGTTGAGAACGAAAACCTGACAACGGGACAACAAGGCGCCGTTCAGTTCGAACGATGGATTTTCGGTTGTCGCTCCAACGAGAATGACGGTGCCGTCTTCAACATATGGGAGGAAACCGTCCTGTTGTGCGCGATTGAAGCGATGAATTTCATCAACGAACAAAAGCGTGCCCTGTCCCGCAATCCGGCGTTCCTTGGCAGCATCGAAAACGCGGCGAAGATCGGCGACACCCGAAAAAACCGCGGATAGCGGTTCGAAATGCAGGTTCGTGCTACCTGCTAACAACCGGGCGACCGTCGTCTTGCCGGTACCCGGCGGCCCCCAAAGAATCATCGAGGTTATCCTGCCTTCCCGGGTCATCCGCCCGAGAGGACCGTCAGGGCCAAGCAGATGGTCCTGTCCAAGAACGTCCTGAAGCACTCCCGGACGCAGTCTGTCGGCAAGAGGTCGCGGTGCCTCGGCCTCCAACAGACTTCCTGTGCCGGTTCCCATCGCTTAGCCCCGAATAATCAGCTGCAGCAGGCGACCGGACCGGCTTATTTCAATTCGCCAGATCGAGAAATCTTCCATCAGGATTTTCTTCAGCTCCGAGACCGACTCGATCGTCCGACCGTTCAGCCGCACCAGGATATCTCCGGGCTCGAGGCCGATCCGGTCTGCGGGTGAACGTCTCTTCAGACGGAGGACGATTACTCCCTCTGCTTCACTGTCGAGCGCGAGTTCTTCAGCCAGCGCCGGAGAAAGATTGGCGACTTCCGCGCCGGCATAGGGATTTGTCCCTGTAATCAGCGAAAGATCACGGGGCGGATCCTCCGGCGCTGCAATCAACCGGACGCGTTTCTCGAAAATCCTGCCTTTTCGGATTGCACCGATCCGCGCTTCTCCGCCAACCGAAAGAGTTGCGATGCGAAATCTCAGGGAATTCGCATCGGGAACCTCCTTGCCGTTGATGGAGACGATGACGTCGCCGACTTTCAGGCCGGCTTTCGCTGCGGGACCGTCGGGATGAAGCGAATTAACAAGTACGCCCGACGGAATTGGCAGGCCAAGCGTACGGGCGATGTCCGCGTCGACGGTTTGACCGCGGGCACCGACCCACGGCCGGATCACTTCCCCGCCACTCATCGCGCTACCAATCACGGTCGCGACCATGTTGGACGGAATGGCAAACCCGATTCCGTTGGAGCCGCCTCCGCGCGAATAGATTGCCGTGTTGATCCCTATCAGATTGCCATCGAGCCCGACCAGCGCTCCGCCGGAATTGCCGGGATTTATCGCCGCGTCGGTCTGTATGAAGAATCCGAAATCACTTACTCCCCGTGCCGTCCGCGCCAGCGCCGAGACGATGCCGCTGGTAACCGTCTGGCCGACGCCGAACGGATTGCCGATCGCGAGCACGATATCCCCGACTTCGAGAGTGTCCGAGTCCCTTAGCTTCAGAAACGGCAGTTTTTCCGATCCGGTCTTTATCCGAAGAACGGCAAGATCGGTCCGTTCGTCACGCGTGACGACATCGGCTTCGAATTCGCGTCGATCCGCAAGAACGGCCGTAATCTCGTCCGCCTTGTCGATAACGTGATAGTTTGTCACGATGAGTCCGTCGTCGCTGACTATGACGCCCGATCCGAGAGAATTCTGAACCCGTTTACGTTCCCGTCCGCCGAATTGAAACTGATCGCCGAAGAAACGCCGGAAGAACGGATCGTTAAACAGCGGCGTTGCGCTTCGGGCCTGAACAACCCTGCGGGTGTAGATATTGACGACTGCAGGCGCGGCAGATTTTACCAGAGGCGCAAAGGAGAGCCGCGTTTCATCCCGCGAAGTCGGGACGACTTTCGTCTGTGCAGACGAACCGGACACCATCGCAGCCGTGAGGACAGCAACACATGCGAACGCCGCTCCGACCGTTTTCAGTGACACATAGCCCATAACGTTATTTTACCATCTCCCGACAATTTCTGCCCAAAGCAAAAGGGCGATCCGAAGAACCGCCCTTTTTGTCTTTCCGTCTGACAGGAAAACTTACGCAACCGCTTCCTGCTCCATGTCCTCGTCGACCTGGACCGGCCCCGAATCCTGCCCCTTCGCGTCCGGATCGCGATCGACAAGTTCGATCACGGCCATCGGCGCGGAGTCTCCATAGCGGAATCCGGCTTTCACAATCCGCGTATACCCGCCAGGGCGGTCACGGTAGCGGTCGGCCAGCGTGGAAAACAGTTTGTCGGCAAGTTTCTTGTCGCCATGCAAACGCGAAACCGCGATACGACGGGCGTGAAGATCGCCGCGCTTTCCGAGGGTGATCAGCTTGTCGACAACCGACCGTAACTCCTTCGCCTTCGGCAAAGTGGTCTTGATCTGCTCGTGCTTGATAAGGGCTGCGGCCATGTTGCCGAACAGCGCCTTGCGGTGAGAGCTCGTGCGGTTGAGCTTCCGGCCACTCATACGATGGCGCATTATTCTGTCCTCTTCTTCCTGTCTGCCGACTTAGTACGGCTCTTCCAGCCGCTTGGCCATGTCCTCGATGTTCTCGGGCGGCCATTCGGTGATTTCCATGCCGAGGTGGAGCCCCATCGTCGACAGAACTTCCTTGATCTCGTTCAGCGATTTCCGCCCGAAATTCGGCGTCCGCAGCATTTCCTGCTCTGTTTTCTGAACCAGGTCGCCGATATAAATGATGTTGTCGTTCTTCAGGCAGTTTGCCGAACGCACCGACAATTCCAGTTCGTCGACCTTACGCAGCAGATTGCGGTTGAACGCCGGTTCCGCGGCTTCGACCGTTTCCTGGATTGCGCGCGGCTCTTCGAAATTGATGAACATCTGAAGCTGGTCCTGCAAGATGCGGGCTGCAAGCGCGACCGCGTCTTCCGGCGATATGGTGCCGTCGGTTTCGACATCCATGACCAGCTTGTCGTAGTCCGTCCGTTGTCCGACGCGGGCATTTTCGACCCGGTAGGCGACGCGGCGAACCGGGCTGAACACGGCATCGACCGGAACCAGTCCGATCGGCGCGTCTTCGGCGCGGTTTTCAGCAGCGGGCACGTAGCCCTTGCCGGTATCGACCGTCATCTCCATGGAAATCTTCGCGCCGTCATCCAGCGTGCAGATGACAATATCCGGATCGATGATTTCGATATCGTGGGTCGCTTCGATCATGCCGGCCGTGATTTCGCCGGGTCCGGTGGCGGTCAGAGTGATCCGCTTCGGCCCTTCGCCATGCATGCGCAGAGCCAACGACTTGATGTTGAGCACCACGTCGGTAACGTCTTCGCGGACGCCAGGGATGGACGAGAACTCGTGCAGAACGCCGTCGATCTGAACCGCGGTAACTGCCGCGCCCTGCAGCGACGACAGCAGAATACGGCGCAGCGAATTGCCAAGCGTCGTCGCAAACCCGCGTTCCAGCGGTTCCGCCGTGATCGACGCGGAACGCGACGCTTCTTCACCGGCATCGATGTCGAGCTTGGTGGGTTTGATCAGTTCCTGCCAATTCTTATGAATGACCGTCATACCGTTATCCTTACAGCGGCCAGATGCCGCACTGGGTTACTTCGATGTGTGCCGTCTCAAAGGCGACGGCGAAAAGTCTTCGCTAAACGCGGCGCCGCTTGCGGGGGCGGCAGCCGTTATGGGGAATCGGCGTCACATCGCGAATCGCCGTGATCGTGAACCCGACCGCTTGCAACGCCCGCAGCGCGGATTCACGTCCGGAACCAGGCCCCTTTACTTCGACTTCGAGCGTCTTCACACCATGGTCCTGTGCCTTGCGGCCGGCATCTTCAGCCGCCATCTGAGCGGCGTACGGTGTGGATTTGCGGGATCCCTTGAAGCCCTGCGAACCTGCCGACGACCATGCAATGGAATTGCCCTGGGCATCGGTGATCGTGATCATCGTGTTGTTAAACGTCGCGTTCACATGGGCAACGCCCGAGGTGATATTTTTGCGTTCGCGGCGGCGCGGCCGTGCTGTCGCTTGTCTAGCCATGTTCTTTTCCTGTTATCCGCCTATTTCTTGCCGGTAATCGGGCGGGCCTTGCCCTTGCGTGTGCGCGCGTTTGTATGCGTCCGCTGTCCGCGAACCGGCAGCCCGCGACGGTGACGCAACCCCCGATAGCAGCCGAGATCCATAAGGCGCTTGATGTTCATCGCGGTTTCGCGTCGAAGATCGCCTTCGATCAGGTAATCGCGGTCAATCACGTCGCGAATACGGGCCAGTTCGTCATCGCCGAGATCGTTCGCGCGGATTTCACCGGCGACATTTGCGGTTTCGCAAATCTTCACCGCCGACGTGCGACCGATACCGAAAATATAGGTGAGCGCGATCGCCACCGGTTTGTTGGGCAGGTTTACACCCGAAATGCGTGCCACGACGCCGTCTCCTTAGCGTTCAAGTCATTGAAATATAGAAAAAAGTACCCGGTCAGCCCGTTTGGCCGGAGCGCGGGGATTATAGGGGCTGTTTGCATCAAGTCAACCATCAGCCAGCCTCCAGAACGGCTTCGATTTGCCTGGTCACTTCGTCGATATCAGCCATTCCGTCAACCGTTTTCAAAGTCCCCTGCCCGTCGTAATAGGGCAACAGGGGTGCAGTCTGCGCGTGATACGCTTCCAGGCGGGAAGCCACGGTTTCTGCATTGTCATCCTTGCGGCGCGAGAATTCGGTCGCCCCGCAGCTGTCGCAGACACCTGCGGTTTTGGGTTTCTGGAAACTGTCGTGATATCCGGCACCGCAATTCGCACAGCTGTACCGGCCGGAAATCCGCTCGACCAGGATCGCGTCATCGACCTTCATCTCGATCACATGATCCAGCTTTACGTTCATGTCGGCGAGCATTCCGTCCAGCGCCTCCGCCTGAGCAGTGGTACGGGGGAAGCCGTCCAGAATAAACCCCTGAGCGCAATCAGGTTGCTGGATTCGATCGCGGATCATGGCGATCATGATTTCGTCTGAAACCAGTTCGCCCCGCTCCATGATCGCTTTGGCCTGCTGGCCGATCTCGCTACCTGACGCGACGGCCGCACGGAGCATATCGCCCGTCGACAGCTGGATCAGACCATGTCCGTCTTCGAGACGCTTCGCCTGCGTGCCTTTACCGGCGCCGGGCGGACCTAAAAGCATAAGATTCATCCGCGTCGCCCCTTCAATCGGGATTTCTTCACTAGTCCTTCGTATTGATGGGCAATCAGATGAGACTGGACCTGGGCGACGGTATCCATAGTCACAGTCACCACGATAAGAAGGCTTGTTCCGCCGAAGTAGAACGGCACTCCGTATTGCGAGATCAATAGCTCCGGCATAATACTGATCGCCGTCAGATATATCGCGCCGACGACGGTCAGACGGGTCAGAATGAAATCGAGATACTCGGCCGTGTTCTTGCCCGGCCGGATGCCGGGAACGAACCCGCCGTATTTTTTCAGGTTATCGGCGGTTTCGGTGGGATTGAAAACCACCGAGGTATAGAAAAATGCAAAGAAGATTATCATCGCGGCGTACAACAACAGGTACGCGGGCTGGCCGCGGCCAAGATATGCAGTCACATCGCCGAGCCAGCCGGGCCCCGCATTCGCCGAGAAGTTCGCGACCGTAATCGGCAGAAGCAGCAGTGAACTCGCGAAAATTGGCGGAATGACGCCGGCGGTATTCACCTTCAATGGTATGTGCGAGTTTTCGCCGCCAACCATCTTGTTGCCTTGTTGGCGCTTGGGATACTGAACGATCACCCTGCGCTGTGCGCGTTCGACGAACACGATAAACGTGATGACACCAACCGCCATGATCAACAGGAAGATGATAAACAGGGCCGACAATGCGCCCGTACGCCCCAGTTCCAGGGTGCCGATGAGCGCGGCCGGCATTTCCGCAACGATACCGGCGAAAATAATCAGGGAGATCCCGTTGCCGACGCCGCGGGCAGTGATCTGCTCGCCCAGCCACATCAGGAACATGGTGCCGCCGACCAGCGTGATAACGGTAGTGGCCCGGAAGAACGCGCCAGGCTCGGCAACGGCCGCGCCCTGGGAACCGCTCATGCCTTCAAGTCCGACTGCAATGCCATACGCCTGCAACGCCGCCAGAACGACCGTACCGTAACGCGTGTACTGGTTCAGTTTCTTACGGCCGACTTCGCCTTCTTTCTTCAACGCTTCGAAGTGCGGATGAATCGCCTGCAGAAGCTGCATAATGATCGATGCCGAGATGTACGGCATGATGTTCAGAGCGAAAATTGTCATCCGGGCGAACGCGCCGCCGGACAACATATTGAACATATCCAGAATGCCGCCCGCCTGCTGCTGGAAGATATCCTGCAGGATCGACGGATCGATACCTGGCAACGGTATCCAGGTACCAAGCCGATACACAATCAACGCACCCAGCGTGAACCAGATGCGTTTCTTGAGCTCGGTCGCCTTCGCAAAATTCGAAAAGTTAATCTGCGAGGCGAGTTGTTCGGCGGCAGACGCCATCAACTATTCCTTATCCGTCCCCGCGTCGTCTTCCGCTTCGGCCGCCGGTGCCGACTTGTTATTTTTCGGGGCAACGTTCTTTTCCCTGGCGGGTGCCGTAACGGTCAACTTTCCGCCGGCCTTTTCAACCGCGTCGACAGCGCTCTTCGAAGCGCCGGTCACTTCTATCTCAAGCTTGGTATTAAGCTCGCCTTTTGCAAGGATTCGAACGCCGTCTCTCTTGGATTTGATCACGCCGGTCTCGACGAGAACATCCTCGGTGACGGGCTTGCTCGCATCGAGCTTGCCCGCATCGATCGCCTGCTGCAGGCGACCGAGATTCACGACCCGAAAATCCTTGCGGAAAATATTCGTAAAACCACCCTTCGGCAGACGCCGGTACAGCGGCATCTGACCGCCCTCGAAACCGAGCAGCGAGACGCCGCTACGCGATTTCTGGCCTTTATGACCGCGCGCCGCTGTTTTGCCGGTGCCCGAACCGATGCCGCGGCCGACGCGCTTGCGCCGGTGACGTGCACCCTGATTGTCCGAAATTTCGTTCAGTTTCATCGTCAGCTCCTGTGAGCAACGCAAACGCGCATCTGCTCGCTCCTAATCTTCCACCCGAACGAGGTGCTTTACCTTATCGACCATGCCACGTACTGCTGGAGTATCCTCCAGCTCGCGTGTCCGGTTCATCTTGTTGAGGCCGAGCCCCACCAGCGTCGCGCGCTGATCCTTGGGCCGTCCGATCGGGCTCCCGACCTGGGTCACCCGAATTGTTTTTTTACCTTCAGCCATCGTTTACGCCTCCGCCTGCTCCTCGTCGCGCCGACCGACGATATCTCCGACCTTGCGGCCGCGGCGCGTCGCCACCATGCGGGGCGACTGCAGATTCTTCAAAGCTTCGAACGTCGCCTTGATCATGTTGTGCGGGTTCTGGGTGCCGAGCGATTTCGCAACGACGTCCTGAACGCCCAGAGTTTCGAAAATAGCGCGCATCGGGCCACCGGCGATAATACCCGTACCGGGAGGCGCCGCTCGAAGCACGACCTTGCCCGCACCGTAACGGCCGCGCACATCGTGATGCAGTGTCCGGCCTTCCCGGAGAGGAACGCGGATCATATTGCGCTTCGCTTTCTCAGTACCCTTGCGAATGGCTTCCGGCACTTCCCGCGCCTTGCCCGAACCAAAGCCGACCCGGCCCTTTTCATCGCCGACGACGACAAGCGCAGCAAAGCCGAAACGCCGGCCGCCTTTGACGACCTTCGCAACGCGATTGATGCTGACAAGCTTATCGACAATGTCACTGTCTTCGCGGTTATCGCGGTCGCGTCTTGGATTACGTGCCATACGTCGATCTCCTAGAATGCCAACCCGCCTTCGCGGGCTGCTTCGGCGAGCGCCTTGACGCGGCCGTGGTAAAGATAAGGGCCGCGGTCGAACACAACCTCTTTGACGCCCTGTTCGGTGGCGCGCTGGGCGACCAGTTTCCCGACTGCGGCTGCGGCAGCCGCTGTCGCACCAGCAGTAACGGCATCTTCCCGGCTGGACGCGGATGCGACCGTCTTGCCGTTCAGGTCGTCAATCACCTGTGCGTAAATGTATTTATTGGATCGGAAAATCGAGAGGCGCGGACGCCCGTTCGCGCTTTTGCGAATCTGCCGACGCACCCGGGCACGGCGCCGCTGCTCCAGTTTCGAATTATCAGCCATGATTACTTCTTCTTGCCTTCCTTGCGGATGATTATCTCGTCCGCATACCGCACGCCTTTACCCTTGTAGGGTTCCGGCTTGCGGAAACCTCTGATCTCGGCCGCAACCTGGCCGACCTTCTGATTGTCCACACCCGAGACCACGACTTCCGTCTGGCTCGGCGCATCGATCTTGATGCCCTCCGGAATCGGATAACGGATCTCGTGACTGTGGCCGAGCTGCAGCACCAGGTCCTTGCCCTGAACCTGTGCGCGGTAGCCGACGCCAGTGATCTCCAGTTTCTTCTCGAAGCCGGCCGAGACGCCCTGAACGATATTACTGATCAGGCTGCGCGTCGTGCCCCACATCGTACGGGCGCGCTTCGAGTTATTCGCCGGCTTCACCCAGATAAGGTTCTCTTCCCGGGACACCTGCACATCGTCACTGACGTTAAGCGACAATTCACCGAGCTTTCCCTTGGCCTTGACGGCATCGCCGTCGATCTGAAGATCCACACCATCCGGTACTTCGACCGGCAACATTCCGACGCGTGACATGTTCCTGCTCCTGCGTCCCTAAAAGACTTCGCAAATGACCTCGCCACCGACATTGGCGGCGCGGGCCTCGTTGTCCGACATCACACCCTGCGGGGTGGACAGGATCGAGATGCCGAGCCCGTTATAAACGGACGGCAGATCGCTAATTTTCGAATACACGCGGCGGCCCGGCTTGGAGACCCGCTGAATGTGGCGGATCACCGGCGAACCGTCGTGATACTTCAGCTCAATCCGAAGCTGGCTCAAACCCTTGCGTATCTCTTCGGTTTCGTATCCACGGATATAGCCTTCCCGTTTCAGAACCTCGAGCACATTGGCCCGCAGCTTCGAACTGGGTGACATCACCGCACTTTTGTTGGCGCGCTGGCCATTGCGGATTCGTGTCAAAAGATCGCCGACGGGATCGGTCATACTCATCGTCGTTCTCTCCTCACCAGCTCGATTTGACCATGCCGGGAACCTGGCCGTTCGACGCAAGTTCGCGCAGCGAAATACGCGACATCTTGAACTTGCGGTAAACACCACGCGGACGGCCGGTAACTTCGCAACGGTTCTGAACGCGTACTTTCGCGGAATTCCGCGGCAGTTTCGCCAGCTTCAAACGCGCCTGAAAGCGTTCTTCCATCGGCAAATCGCGATTGTCCGCAATTTCCTTCAGGCGATTCCGCCGGGCCTCGTACTTCTTGGCCATACGGTCCCGTTTTCTGTTTCGTTCAATGGCGCTTTTCTTAGCCATGTGATCCTCCCAATCCCGTCAGTTCGTAAACGGGAAGTTGAAATTCTTGAGCAGCGCACGTGCCTGCTCGTCATTGTCTGCGGTGGTACACACCACGATATCCATGCCCCTGAACTCATCGACTGAATCGTAATCGATTTCGGGAAAGATGATCTGTTCCTGGATACCCATCGCGTAATTGCCGCGCCCATCGAAGCTTTTCGGGGACAATCCGCGAAAGTCGCGGACGCGCGGCAGCGCGATATTCACCAGGCGGTCGATAAATTCGTACATCCGGTCTCGCCGCAGCGTCACCTTGACGCCGATAGGCATACCTTCACGCAGCTTGAACGTCGCGACCGACTTGCGGGCGCGGACGATCACCGGCTTCTGTCCCGCGATGACAGTCATGTCACGCAACGCGTTATCGACCTTTTTGGAATCGTTTACCGCATCGCCTACGCCCATGTTGAGGACAACCTTGTCGAGACGCGGAATCTGCATCGGGTTGGTATATCCGAACTGTTCCTGCATCGAGGACCGGATTTCCGACGCGTATACTTCTTTCAAACGGGCAACCATCAAACCGACTCCCTTAATCGATCACTTCGCCAGACCGCTTCGCATAGCGGACCTTGCGACCGTCTTCGAGCGAGCGGAACCCGACCCGGGTGGCTTCACCGCCATCGGGGTCGAGCAGCGCCACGTTCGAAACGTGGATCGATGCTTCTTTTTCGACGATGCCGCCCTGTTCGGTCTGGGTCTGGCGCTGGTGGCGTTTCACCATGTGCACACCCGCTACCAAAACGCGGTTCTGATCAGTCAACACCTTGAGGACACTGCCTTTTTTGCCTTTGTCCCGACCGGATATGACGATAACTTCGTCGCCTTTTCTAATTCGCGCAGCCATTTTTTTGCTCCGGTTCCTCCGCCCTACAGAACTTCTGGGGCGAGAGAAACGATCTTCATGTATCGCCGGGCGCGCAGTTCACGCGTGACCGGTCCAAAAATACGGGTGCCAATCGGCTCGTCCGCGTTGTTCAACAGCACCGCCGCATTCCGGTCGAACCGGATCGACGTTCCGTCAGGCCGCCGGATCTCCTTGGCGGTCCGGACTATGACGGCCCGGTGCACGTCGCCTTTTTTCACTCGGCCACGCGGAATCGCTTCCTTCACGGAGACGACGATCACGTCGCCGACCGTAGCCCAACGCCGTTTCGAGCCACCGAGGATCCGGATGCACTGCACGCGGCGTGCGCCGGAATTGTCGGCCACCTCGAGGTTGGATTCAGGGATAATCATTGATCTTGTCCTTGTTCCTCAGCGCTTCACGCGTCGTCGAAGATGACTTCCCAGGTCTTCGACTTGGAAATCGGTTTACATTCGCGAATCCGGACCTGTTCGCCCGTCTTGCACTTGTTGTCCGGATCGTGCGCCGCGAATTTCTTCGACCGGCGGATAATCTTTTTGTACAGCGGATGCTGTATCTGGCGTTCGACACGGACTGTCACAGTCTTGTCCGCCTTGTCGGAAACAACCGTTCCCTGGAGAATTCGCTTGGGCATCGTCTCTCTCGTTTCTTACGACGCGTCGGCGGCTGCGTGCCGGCGCTCGGTCATAATAGTGTTGATACGCGCAATATCCCGGCGCACTTCGCCGACCCGGCTCGTCGCTTCGAGTTGGCCTGAAGACCGTTGGAACCGAAGGTTCAACTGTTCCCGCTTCAGGTTCTGAAGCTCTTCTTTCAGTTCGTCATCGGATTTCTGACGAAGATCTGCAGCGTTCGCCATGGTCAGTCATCTCCTCCGACAAGACGGGTCACCACTTTGGTTTGTACCGGCAGTTTCGCCGCCGCCAGTTCAAGAGCGACCGTCGCGATATCCTTCGGCACGCCGTCGACTTCGAACATGATACGGCCCGGTTTCACACGTGCTGCCCAATATTCGACGGTTCCCTTGCCTTTTCCCTGTCGGACTTCAGCAGGCTTCTGGGTTACCGGCACATCGGGGAAAATGCGAATCCAGACGCGGCCTGAACGACGCATGTGACGAGTGATCGCTCGCCGCGAGGCTTCGATCTGACGCGCGGTTACGCGCCCGGGCGACAGTGCCTTCAGCCCATAGGAGCCGAAATTCAGCGTCGTCGCGCCTTTGGCGTTCCCCTTGATCCGGCCCTTGTGGGCCTTCCGGAACTTTGTTCTTTTAGGTGCAAGCATCTTACCGTTCCCGTTATGCCAGCCTTAGCGGCTGACCTGCTGTTCCTGCAGGCGTTTGTCCTGGGCCATGGGGTCGTGCGCCAGGATTTCACCCTTGAACACCCAAACCTTCACGCCGCACGCGCCGTAAGTGGTGCGGCCCGTGGCGGTACCGTAATCGACGTCGGCTCGCAGCGTGTGAAGCGGCACGCGGCCTTCACGATACCATTCGGTCCGGGCAATTTCCGCACCGCCCAGACGACCCGCACAGTTGATGCGAATGCCTTCGGCGCCCAGACGCATGGCCGACTGAACCGCGCGCTTCATGGCACGCCGGAAAGCGACCCGTCGTTCCAGCTGCTGCGCAATGTTTTCGGCGACCAGCTTGGCGTCGATTTCAGGCTTGCGAATTTCCACGATGTTCAGGTGGACTTCGCTGTCCGTCATTTCCGCGACTTCCTTGCGAAGCCGTTCGATATCAGCGCCCTTCTTGCCGATGACCACGCCCGGCCGCGCCGAGTGGATCGTCACGCGGGCTTTCTTCGCCGGACGTTCGATGACAACGCGGCTGATACCCGCCTGCGACAGCTTGTCGAACAGGTAATTCCGCAGCTTGATATCTTCGTGCAGCAGTCCCGCGTAGTTTTCGTCATTCGCATACCAGCGCGAATCCCAGGTGCGGTTGATGCCGAGACGAAGCCCGATCGGATTTACTTTTTGCCCCATTAGGCTTCCTCCTCGACTTCGCGCACAACCACGGTGAGGTTGCTGAAAGGTTTCTGTATCTTGCCGACCCGGCCACGGGCGCGGGCACGAAACCGTTTCATAACGAAAGCCTTGCCAACTGTTGCCTCGGAGACGACCAGACGGTCGACATCGAGCTGATGATTGTTTTCGGCATTTGCGATGGCCGCTTGCAGAACGCTTTTCACCGTGCCGGCGATCCGTTTGCGCGAGAAGCTGAGTTCCGCCAGCGCGCGCTCAGCCGGCAGACCCCGGATCGACTGGGCGACCAGATTGAGCTTTTGCGGGCTGACGCGAATGGTCTTCGCGAATGCCTGCGCTTCGTTGTCGCCGATACGGCGGGGATTGGACGACTTGCCCATTATCAGCCCCTCTTCGCCTTTTTGTCGGCCGCGTGGCCGAGATAGGTACGTGTGGCAGCAAATTCGCCGAACTTGTGGCCGACCATATTTTCGGTCACCAGCACCGGAATGTGCTTCTGACCGTTGTGGACACCGAAAGTAAGTCCCACGAACTGCGGCAGGATGGTGGACCGGCGCGACCAGATCTTGATCACGTCATTCCGTCCCGATGCACGGGTTTCTTCCGCTTTTTTCAGGAGATAGCCGTCAACGAACGGGCCTTTCCAGACTGAACGGGCCATGGTGCCTCTCTCTTCCTACTTCTTGCGCCGACGACGCATGATCAGGTCGTCGGATTTCTTTTTACGGCGCGTCCGAGCGCCCTTGGTCGGTTTGCCCCAGGGCGACACCGGATGCCGGCCGCCGGAGGTCCGGCCTTCGCCGCCACCATGCGGATGATCCACCGGGTTCATCGCGACACCGCGAACCTGCGGCCGTTTGCCCATCCAGCGCTTGCGACCGGCCTTGGACAGATTGATGTTCTGGTTGTCGGAGTTCGAAACCGCGCCGACGGTCGCCATGCATTTCGCTGGCACCATGCGCAGTTCGCCGGACGTCAGCCGCAGCTGTGCGTAGCCGGAATCCTTACCGATCAGCTGAACGTAAGTGCCTGCGGCACGCGCCATCTGACCGCCCTTGCCCGGCTTCATCTCCACATTATGGATGATGGTGCCAACCGGCATGTTTTCCATCGGCATGGCGTTACCGGGCTTGATGTCGGCCCGATTGGACGCGATGACGGCATCTCCTTCCTGCAGCCGTTGCGGCGCGAGGATATAGGCTTCTTCACCGTCTTCGTATTTCAACAGCGCGATGAACGCCGACCGGTTGGGGTCGTATTCGATCCGCTGCACGGTCGCCGATACGTCGAACTTCGTGCGCTTGAAGTCGATCACGCGATACAGACGCTTGTGTCCGCCGCCGCGGCGTCGCGACGTGATCCGGCCCTTGTTGTTCCGGCCGCCGGACTTGTTCAGTCCTTCGGTCAGCGCCTTCACGGGCTTGCCCTTCCACAGTTCGGACCGGTCGACGAGGACCAGGCCGCGCTGCGACGGCGTATTGGGTTTGTATTGCTTCAGTGCCATTGGCTCAGACCCCTGTGGTCACGTCGATCGAGTGGCCGTCTTCCAGCGTCACGATCGCTTTTTTGTAATCGGGCCGTTTACCCATCATGCCGCGGAACCGCTTGACCTTGCCCTGCTGTCGAATGGTGTTCACGGCTTTTACCTTGACCTTGAAGAGCTCTTCGACAGCGGCGCGGATGGCCGGCTTGTTAGCGCTCAGCGGAACATGGAACGTCACCTGATTGTGCTCGGAACCCATGGTCGCTTTTTCGGTAATGACCGGCGACAGGATTACATCGCAGGCTGACGCCGGCGAAATGTTGACGGGACGGTGATATTTCCAGCTCATGACAGGCGCTCCTGCAGGTGCTCGGCTGCATCCTTGGTCAGGACCAGCGTATCCCGGCGGATGATGTCGTAGACGTTGGCACCCTGCTGCGGCAACACATCGACATTGGCGATATTCGCAGCGGCGCGGGCGAAATTACCGTCAACCTCCGCACCGGTAACAATCAGGACGTTCGACCACCCGAGTGCGGACAGTTTCGCGGCCAGGTCTTTCGTCTTGGGCGCATCGAGTTTCGCATCTTCCAGGATAATCAGCTTGCCGTCGGCCTGCTTGCTCGACAGCGCAGAGCGCATCGCCATCTGGCGCACTTTTCTGGGCAGTTTGTGGCCGTGATCGCGCACAACCGGGCCAAACACCGTCGAACCGCCACGGAACTGCGTGGCACGCACCGTCCCCGCTCGGGCACGGCCGGTGCCTTTCTGGTTCCACGGCTTGGCCGTGGTGCCCTGAATCTCGCTGACGTTCTTGGTCTTGTGATTACCACTCCGGCGTTTCGCAAGCTGCCAGTTGACCATGCGCGAGATGATGTCTTTGCGGACTTCGGATCCGAAGACACCATCGGCGAGGTCGATAGAACCGGCCTTCTTGTTTTCGAGAGTGAGCACGTCGCATTTCATGGCGCGCTATTCCTTCTTCTCGTCGTTGTCTGCAGCGGCGTCAGCCGCTTCCGCCGGCGTTTCCTCGGCGGTTACCTCTTCGGCAGGCATATCTTCGGCATCGGGCTGGTTACCGCCACGAACCCCCGCAGGGAACGGTGCGTCTTCGGGAAGAGCCGCCTTGACGGCATCCGAAATCTCAACCCAGGCACCCTTGTGACCCGGCACACTGCCGCTGAGCAGGATCAGGCCCTGATCCGCGTCCGTACGCACAACGGACAGGTTCTGAACGGTCACCCGTTCGGCCCCCATATGTCCGGCCATCTTCTTGCCTTTGAAGACCTTGCCCGGATCCTGACTGTTGCCGGTCGAGCCATGACTACGGTGACTGATGGACACGCCGTGCGTGGCTTCCAGGCCCTTGAAATTATGGCGCTTCATACCGCCGGCAAAGCCTTTACCGATCGAAATACCGGCGACGTCAACCATCTGGCCAGGCACGAAGTGATCGGCCGTCAGCTCGTCGCCGACATTCAGCATGGCATCTTCGGAAACGCGGAATTCCGCAAGCTTCCGCTTGGGTTCAACCTTCGAGCGGGCGTAGTGGCCGCGCATCGGTTTAGTGACATTCTTGGCCTTGGCAGCACCCGCGCCGATCTGCACGGCGGCGTAGCCGTTCTTCTCGGGCGTACGGACGTCGACCACCTGACAGTCGTCGACCTTCAGAACGGTCACGGGCACATGCTCGCCGCTGTCCGTAAAGACGCGGGTCATGCCCATTTTCTGTGCGATCAATCCGGAGCGCATTTTTCTGTCCCTAGAGCTTGATCTCGACGTCGACACCGGCCGCCAGGTCGAGCTTCATCAAAGCGTCAACCGTCTGCGGCGTGGGGTCGATGATGTCGAGCAACCGCTTGTGCGTCCGGATTTCGAACTGCTCGCGCGATTTCTTGTTAACATGCGGAGACCGCAGAACCGTGTACTTCTCGATCTTCGTCGGAAGCGGGATCGGCCCCCGGACGTCCGCGCCCGTGCGCTTGGCCGTATCGACGATCTCTCTCGTCGATGTGTCCAGCACACGATGATCGAAGGCCTTCAGCCGAATGCGAATATTCTGATTGTCCATGTCTTCGCCCCTTTAAAGGCCCTTCTACGCGTTTCCGTTATTCGGTTATAGCAGCGACGACGCCGGCACCGACGGTGCGGCCGCCTTCGCGGATCGCGAACCGCAGACCTTCGTCCATCGCGATCGGCGCAATCAGTTCGACATCCATCGAGATGTTGTCGCCAGGCATAACCATCTCCGTGCCTTCCGGAAGTTCAACCTCGCCCGTCACGTCCGTCGTGCGGAAGTAAAACTGCGGACGGTACTTCGTGAAGAACGGCGTATGACGGCCACCTTCTTCCTTCGTCAGGATATAAGCCTCCGCCTTGAACTTCGTGTGCGGCGTGATCGAACCCGGCGCCGCAAGAACCTGCCCGCGCTCCACCTCTTCCCGGTCGACGCCGCGCAGCAGACAACCAACGTTGTCGCCCGCCTCGCCACTGTCCAGAAGCTTCCGGAACATCTCGACGCCCGTCACAACCGTCGTCGACGTGTCCTTGATGCCAACAATCTCGATGTTGTCGCCAACATTCACGACACCCCGCTCAATACGCCCCGTCACAACCGTCCCACGGCCCGAAATCGAGAAAACGTCCTCGATCGGCATCAGGAACGGAAGATCCTTCGGACGCTCAGGCTGCGGAATGTAATCGTCAACAGCCGCCATCAGCTCAAGAATAGCATCCTTGCCCTGCGCAGGATCCCCGTCCTCAAGCGCTACAAGCGCAGACCCCTTGATCAGCGGGATGTCGTCGCCCGGGAAATCGTACGAAGACAAAAGCTCCCGAACCTCAAGCTCGACAAGCTCCAGAAGCTCCTCGTCGTCAACCTGGTCCACCTTGTTCAGAAAAACAACAATCGCAGGAACGCCAACCTGACGCGCAAGAAGAATGTGCTCGCGTGTCTGAGGCATCGGACCGTCAGCTGCGGAAACAACCAGAATAGCGCCGTCCATCTGAGCCGCGCCCGTGATCATGTTCTTCACGTAGTCGGCGTGACCGGGGCAGTCAACATGCGCGTAGTGACGGTTCTCCGTCTCGTACTCAACATGCGCCGTCGCAATCGTGATCCCGCGCTCCCGCTCTTCAGGCGCCTTGTCGATATCTGCATACGCCGTGAAATCAGCACCACCGCTCTCCGCAAGAACCTTCGTAATCGCAGCCGTCAATGACGTCTTGCCGTGGTCAACGTGACCAATCGTTCCAACGTTGCAGTGCGGCTTCGTACGCTCAAACTTCTCTTTCGCCATTCGTCTTAACCCTTGCGTCTAAGTGTTGTTTTAGTCGGTTTGATCAGGCCAGGCTTTCGCGGACTTCGTCAGCGACGCCCTGCGGCACCTGTTCGTAATGATCGAAATGCATGGTGAACTGCGCGCGCCCCTGGCTCATAGAGCGCAGGTTGTTCACGTAGCCGAACATGTTCGCCAGCGGCACCATCGCATTCAGCACCCGCGCGTTGCCCCGCGTGTCCATGCCGGAAACATTACCGCGGCGGCTGTTCAGATCGCCGATGATATCGCCCATGTATTCTTCCGGGGTCACCACTTCGACGCGCATGACCGGCTCCAGAAGCTTCGGTCCGGCTTTCTCAACGCCTTCGCGGAACGCGGCACGGGCCGCGATCTCGAACGCCATGACCGACGAGTCGACATCGTGACTGTCGCCGTCCGTCAGTGTCATTTTCATATCCGTCATCGGGAAACCGGCAAGCACGCCCGTCGTCGCGGCGCTCATCAGGCCCTTCTCGACACCGGGAATGTATTCCTTCGGCACATTGCCGCCGACGACCGTAGATTCGAACTCGAGCCCGGACCCCGGTTCCAACGGCTCAAAAGTCAGCTTGATGCGCGCGAACTGACCGGAACCGCCGGTTTGTTTTTTGTGGGTGTAATCGGTGTCGATCGTTTTCGAGATCGTCTCGCGATACGCCACCTGCGGCGCACCCACATTGGCCTCGACCTTGAATTCCCGCTTCATTCGATCAACGAGAATCTCGAGATGCAGCTCTCCCATCCCGCTGATGATGGTCTGGCCGCTTTCCTCGTCGGATGCAACGCGGAACGACGGATCCTCCTGCGCGAGACGCGACAGGGCGACGCCCATCTTCTCCTGATCGCCCGCCGTTTTCGGCTCGACCGCGACCTCGATGACCGGATCGGGAAACTCCATGCGCTCCAGAATGACCGGATGCGCGGCATCGGAAAGCGTGTCGCCGGTGGTCACGTTCTTCAGACCGGCAAGCGCGACGATGTCGCCGGCATAGGCTTCCTTGATTTCTTCACGCGAGTTCGCGTGCATCAACAGCATGCGACCGACGCGTTCGCGGTTACTCTTGACCGTGTTCATCATACCGTCACCGGCGCTCAACTTACCGGAATACAGACGCACGAAGGTCAGCGTACCCACAAAGGGATCGGTCATGATCTTGAAGGCCAGCGCCGAGAAAGGCTCATCGTCCTTGTTCGAGCGCGTGATTTCCGTTTCACCGTCTTCGGCGACGCCCTTGATCGCGGCGACGTCGGTCGGCGCCGGCATGAAGTCGACCACGGCGTCCAGCAGCGGCTGCACGCCTTTGTTCTTGAACGCGGTGCCATTGAGGACCGGCACGATCGCATTGGCCAGCGTGCCGGCGCGGATGCATTTTTTCAGCACCTCTTCAGACGGCTCGGTGCCCTCTTCGAGATAGGCCTCCATGGCGTCGTCGTCGAATTCGACAGCCGCCTCGATCAGCCGGTTGCGGTAGTCGGCGGCCTGGTCGGCATATTCCGCCGGTATATCCTGATATTCGAATTCGGCGCCGAGGTTTTCGTCCTTCCAGACGATGGCCTGGTTCTTCACCAGATCGATCACGCCGAGATAGTCGGCTTCCGCGCCAAGCGGCAGCTGCAGCACTACCGGGGTCGCGCCGAGACGATCGACGATCATGTCGACACAGCGATAGAAATCGGCCCCGGTACGGTCCATCTTGTTCACGAAGCAGATACGCGGCACACCGTATTTATCAGCCTGACGCCACACGGTTTCGGACTGGGGCTCCACGCCGGCGACCGAGTCGAATACAGCGACGGCACCATCGAGCACGCGAAGCGATCGCTCGACCTCAATCGTGAAATCCACGTGACCGGGGGTGTCGATGATGTTGATGCGGTGATCGTTCCATTCGCACGTCGTCGCCGCCGACGTGATCGTGATTCCGCGCTCCTGCTCCTGCTCCATCCAGTCCATGGTGGCCGTGCCTTCATGAACTTCGCCGATCTTGTAGGAACGTCCTGTGTAATACAGGATGCGCTCGGTCGTCGTCGTCTTACCGGCGTCGATGTGAGCCATGATGCCGATGTTGCGGTATCTTTCGATGGGCGTGCTGCGGGGCATTGCGATGTTCCTGATCTCTACGCGAATACGGCGCTAGGGTTACCAGCGATAATGGGAGAACGCCTTGTTGGCGTCCGCCATGCGGTGGGTGTCTTCACGTTTCTTGACGGCCGTCCCGCGGTTTTCGGCGGCGTCCTGCAGCTCGCTGCAGAGGCGGTCGGCCATGGTGTTTTCGTGACGGTTGCGCGAGGCTTCGATGATCCAGCGGATCGCAAGCGCCTGACGACGGTCCGGACGGACTTCGACAGGCACCTGATACGTGGCGCCACCGACGCGGCGGGAGCGGACCTCGACGGTCGGCTTTACGTTATCCAGCGCATCGTGGAACACCTTTACAGGATCCTGACCAGACCGCTTGGCGATCGTGTCCAGCGCGCCATAGACGATACGTTCCGCGACGGATTTCTTGCCGTGGAACATGATGTTGTTGATAAACTTCGTCAGAACGATATCGCCGAACTTGGCGTCGGGAAGCACTTCCCGCTTTTCTGCTGCGCGTCTCCGGGGCATCGAAAAACTCTCCCTTACTTCGGCCGTTTGGCGCCGTATTTGGAACGGCGCTGGCGGCGATCGGAAACACCCTGGGTGTCGAGCGTGCCGCGAATGATGTGATAGCGAACGCCCGGCAGATCCTTCACGCGACCGCCGCGGATCATCACGACGGAATGTTCCTGCAGGTTATGGCCCTCGCCCGGTATGTAGCTGGTCACTTCGAATCCGTTCGTCAGCCGGACGCGCGCGACTTTTCGCAGCGCCGAGTTCGGCTTCTTCGGAGTCGTTGTGTACACCCGGGTGCAGACGCCACGCTTCTGCGGGCATGCTTCCATCGCGGGGACCTTGTTGCGCGCAGGCTTCGACTTGCGCGGCTTGCGGATCAATTGATTAATCGTCGGCACGCCGTCCGTTCCTCAATTTGCAGCGCGTGAGCGTTTAAACCGGCGAACCGATCACACACGAAAAGCAAGACGCATGATCGGAAGTACCGATTTACGACTCACGCTGGTTGTATTCAGTTTTTCCCCGAACGATTGCCCGGCACCGCCGGACGTCTCCCGAAGAGGCGCGGAATATAGTGTCGGTCTTGCACCCCGTCAACAGGGTTTTTCGCCTTGTTTTACGGTTATTTGCGGCGCAGCTGACCCGATTCCTGGATCGGATTGCTGCGCCGCACAATTCCCGCGGAATTCGGCCTTATTCTGCCGGTTCCGCTGTTTCTTCAATTTCCTCTGCCGGCGGCAGCTGAGCCGCTTCTTCCACCTGGGAAAGCTCTGCGATTTCGCGATCCCGGTCGGCTGCAATGGTACGCATCTTGTTCATGAACGCACCGGTGCCGGCAGGGATCAGACGACCGACGATAACGTTTTCCTTGAGGCCGATCAGGCTGTCGATCTTGCCGGAAACCGCCGCCTCGGTAAGAACTCGAGTGGTTTCCTGGAACGACGCGGCCGAGATGAAGGACTGGGTCTGGAGCGAAGCCTTGGTGATGCCCTGAAGAACGGGCAGCGCCTCGGCCGGCCTGAGACCTTCTTCGGCGGCCTTTTCGTTGACCGCGTCGAATTCCAGCCGGTCGACCAGTTCGCCGGACAGGAAGGTGGTTTCGCCGGGGTCGGTGATTTCCACCTTCTGCAGCATCTGGCGGGCGATCACCTCGATATGCTTGTCGTTGATCTTCACGCCCTGCAGTCGATAGACCTCCTGAATTTCGTCGATCAGGTAGTTGGCGAGCGCCTCGACGCCCATAACACGAAGAATGTCGTGCGGGACCGGGTTGCCGTCCATCAGCGCGTCGCCGCGTTCGACGATGTCGCCCTCCTGAACCGCGACGGGCTTGCCCTTCGGCAGCAGATACTCGACCGGATCGGCGTCTTTTTCCTCCGGATGGACGAACAGCCGACGCTTGTTCTTGTAATCCTTGCCGAATTCGACCCGGCCAGCGGTATCGCTGATGATCGCGAAATCCTTGGGCTTGCGGGCTTCGAACAGCTCCGCGACCCGCGGCAGACCGCCCGTAATGTCGCGTGTTTTCGAGCCTTCGAGCGGAATGCGCGCCAGAACGTCGCCGGCGTGCACTTCCTGGCCGGCTTCGACCGACAGGATGGCATCGACCGACAGGAAGTACCGGGCTTCCGCGCCGGATTCCAGCATGATCACTTCGCCCTTGCTATCGCGCAACGTGATGCGCGGACGAAGATCGGTGCCTTTCGGTTGCTGTTTCCATTCGATGACGGTCTTGTAAGACAGGCCGGTGGCTTCGTCCGTGATATCCCGCATCGAAACGCCGTCGACCAGATCCATGTAGTTGGCCGTACCTTCTTTTTCCGAAATGATCGGACGCGTATAGGGATCCCATTCGGCGAGGCGCTCGCCGCGTTCGACGGCATCGCCTTCGTCCTTCAGCAGCTTGGCGCCATACGGCACACGATAGGAGGCGCGTTCGCGCCCCTGTTCGTCGACCAGAACAATTTCCGTATTGCGCGCCATCACGACCGGCATTTTGTTGCGATCGATCACCACGTTGCGGTTGTTCACCTTCACGGTAGCATCGAACGACGCCTCGATACTTGACTGTTCGGCGCCCCGCTGCGCCGCACCGCCGATATGGAAAGTCCGCATCGTCAGCTGCGTGCCGGGCTCTCCGATGGACTGGGCGGCAATGATACCAACCGCTTCGCCCATGTTAACCGGCGTACCGCGCGCCAGGTCGCGACCGTAGCACGCCGCGCAGACGCCACCCTTGGTTTCGCAGGTCAGCACGGAGCGGATCATGATCGATTCCACCTCGGCCTCGTCGATCTTCTCGGCCAGCGCCTCGTCGATCAACGTGCCTTTCTTCGCGATTTTGTCGCCCGAAACCGGATCGAGAATATCCTCGGCGGCGGTCCGGCCGAGAACTCGCTCGGACAACGGCTCGAGGACATCGCCGCCTTCGATCATCGCCGAGACGGTCAGCGCATTCTTGGTGCCGCAATCTTCTTCGATCACGGTGCAGTCCTGCGCCACGTCGACAAGACGGCGGGTCAGATACCCGGAATTGGCGGTTTTCAACGCCGTATCGGCAAGACCTTTACGTGCACCGTGCGAGGAGTTGAAGTATTCCAGCACGGTCAGGCCTTCCTTGAAGTTCGACATAATCGGCGTTTCGATGATCTCGCCGGACGGCTTCGCCATCAGGCCGCGCATGCCGGCCAACTGTTTCATCTGGGCGGCGGAACCGCGCGCACCGGAATGCGCCATCATGTAGACCGAGTTGACGGGCTTTCCTGGCTCGACCCGCTCCAGGCCTTCCATCATCGCGTCGGCGACGTTGTCGGTGCACTGCGACCAGGCATCGACGACCTTGTTGTATTTTTCGCCCTGGGTGATCAGGCCGTCCTGATACTGCTTTTCGTATTCCTTGACCTGATCCTGAGTTTCGGCAACCAGTTTTTCCTTCTCCGGCGGAATCAGCAGATCGTCCTTGCCGAACGAAATACCGGCCCGGCACGCATAGGAGAAGCCAAGCCCCATCAATCGGTCCGCAAAAATGACCGTGTCTTTCTGTCCGCAATGACGATAGACGAGATCGATGACGTCCTGAACATCTTTCTTGGTCAGGACCTTGTTCAGCACGTCGACCGGCACGGCGGCGCTTTTCGGCAGAATGTGCATGATGAACATGCGACCTGGCGTCGTTTCGATCCGGCGCACGACATCATTGCCTTCTTGATCGACGGTATTGACCCGGACATGCACTTTGGAGTGCAGGGTAATGAAACCGGCATCGAGCGCCTGCTCGACCTCGCCAGTGGTGCCAAAGGCCATGCCCTCGCCCGGCTCTCCGTCGCGTTCGAGGCTGAGATAGTAAAGCCCCAGCACGATATCCTGCGACGGCACGATAATCGGCTTGCCGTTCGCCGGGCTGAGAATGTTGTTGGTCGACATCATCAGGACGCGCGCCTCGAGCTGGGCTTCCAGCGACAGCGGCACGTGGACCGCCATCTGGTCCCCGTCAAAGTCGGCGTTGAACGCGGTACATACCAGCGGATGAAGCTGGACGGCCTTGCCTTCGACAAGTACCGGCTCGAACGCCTGGATGCCGAGACGATGCAGCGTCGGTGCGCGGTTCAGCATGACCGGATGTTCTCGGATGACTTCTTCCAGGATATCCCAGACCTCGGGACGTTCCTTTTCGACCATGCGTTTGGCGGCCTTGATGGTATTGGCCATGCCGTAAAGTTCGAGCTTCGAATAGATGAACGGCTTGAACAGTTCGAGCGCCATCTTCTTTGGCAGACCACACTGATGCAGTTTCAGTTCCGGACCTACGACGATGACCGAACGGCCGGAATAGTCGACACGCTTGCCGAGCAGGTTCTGGCGGAACCGGCCCTGCTTGCCCTTCAGCATGTCGCTGAGAGATTTCAGCGGACGCTTGTTCGCGCCCGTGATCGTGCGGCCGCGGCGGCCGTTATCGAACAGAGCGTCGACGGCTTCCTGAAGCATGCGCTTTTCGTTGCGGACGATGATGTCCGGCGCGCGCAACTCGATCAGGCGTTTCAGACGGTTGTTCCGGTTGATGACCCGGCGATACAGATCGTTGAGGTCGGACGTCGCGAAGCGGCCTCCGTCGAGCGGGACTAGCGGGCGCAGTTCCGGCGGGATGACCGGTATCACTTCGAGGATCATCCATTCGGGACGGGCGCCGGATTCGATGAACGATTCAACCAGCTTCAGGCGCTTGACGTATTTCTTGCGCTTGGCTTCGGAGCCGGTTTCCTTCATGTCGATGCGCAGTTCTTCGCGCTCTTCCTCGAGATCGATCTCGCCGAGCATCTTTTTCAGGGCTTCGGCGCCGATCATGGCTTCGAAGGCGTCTTCCCCGTACTCGTCCTGCGCTTCGATAAAGCCTTCCTCTGACAGAAGCTGGCCTTCTTCCAGCGGCGACAGGCCGGGTTCGGTGACGATATAGTTTTCAAAGTAGAGAACCCGTTCGACATCCTTCAACGTCATGTCGAGCAGCAGCGCGATGCGGCTGGGCAGCGATTTCAGGAACCAGATGTGGGCGACCGGCGACGCGAGTTCAATATGCCCCATCCGTTCGCGGCGAACCTTGGACAGCGTGACCTCGACACCGCATTTTTCGCAGATAATGCCGCGATACTTCATGCGCTTGTACTTGCCGCACAGGCACTCGTAATCCTTGATCGGCCCGAAGATCCGGGCGCAGAACAAGCCATCGCGTTCCGGTTTGAACGTCCGGTAATTGATGGTCTCCGGCTTTTTGATTTCCCCGTATGACCACGAACGGATGCGCTCGGGGCTCGCGATGGAAATCTGGATCTGGTCGAAGCTCTGAGCCGTGCTGACCTGGCCGAAGATGTTCATCAATTCATTCATTTGCCGTCTCCTGGCATTTGTGGCCGCCGCGAAAGCGCGATGGCCGGTACTGGTTCAAAGTCGTGTCGACGTCGCCGGATTCCTGCGGTCAGGATTCCTGGTTCAGTTCCACGTTGAGGCAGAGCGATTTCAGTTCCTTCACCAAAACGTTGAAGGATTCCGGAATACCTGCTTCGAAGGTGTCGTCGCCGCGCACGATCGCCTCGTACACCTTGGTTCGGCCGGACACGTCGTCCGATTTCACCGTCAGCATTTCCTGCAGCGTGTAGGCGGCGCCGTACGCTTCGAGCGCCCAGACCTCCATCTCGCCGAAACGCTGCCCCCCGAACTGCGCCTTGCCGCCCAGCGGCTGCTGGGTGACGAGGCTGTACGGGCCGATCGACCGCGCGTGGATCTTGTCGTCGACCAGATGGTGCAGCTTCATCATATAAATGTAACCGACCGTCACTGACCGGGCGAACTTTTCGCCGGTGCGGCCGTCGTGCAACGTGACCTGCCCCGAAGAGTCCAGTCCTGCCTGTTTGAGCAGTTCCACAATGTCCTCTTCATTCGCACCGTCGAACACCGGCGTGGCCATCGGCACGCCGGGCCGGAGGTTTTCCGCCAGCTCGATCACCTGGTTCTCGTCCAGCGCGGAGATATCCTCGTCGAACGTCTCTTTGCCGTAGATCTCCTTCATCTCGTTCTGCAGCTGCGAGATCTTGCCCTCGCGGACGGCCTTATCGAGCATATCGCCGATCTTATTGCCGAGACCGGCGGACGCCCAGCCGAGGTGGGTTTCCAGAATCTGGCCCACGTTCATGCGCGACGGCACGCCCAGCGGATTGAGCACGATATCGACGTTCGTGCCGTCCTCCAGGTATGGCATGTCTTCAAGCGGCGCGATTTTGGAGATCACGCCCTTATTGCCGTGGCGGCCGGCCATCTTGTCGCCGGGCTGCAGCTTGCGCTTCACGGCAACGAAGACCTTGACCATCTTCATCACGCCAGGCGGCAGTTCGTCCCCACCCTGCAGTTTTTCGACCTTGTTCTCGAAACGGTCCTGGAGACGCTTTTCACTTTCCTGGAATTGCTTCCGGAGCGCTTCGACGTTCTCCATGATCTTTTCGTTTTTGACCGTAATCTGCGCCAGCTGGCGAGCGGTCAGTTCGTTCAGGATCGATTGCGTGACGCGGGACCCCTCGCTGACCTGCTTCGGACCGGACACAATCGTCTGGTTGACGAGCAGGTCCTTCAGGCGCGTCGAGAACGACCGTTCCAGAATGACGAGTTCGTCGTCACGGTCCTTGGCAAGGCGTTCGATTTCCTCGCGCTCGATCGCCATCGCGCGCTCGTCCTTGTCGACGCCGCGACGCGAGAACACGCGCACTTCGACGACCGTTCCGGCAACGCCGGGCGGCAGTTTCAGAGACGTGTCGCGCACGTCAGAGGCTTTTTCGCCGAAGATGGCGCGCAGAAGCTTTTCCTCCGGTGTCATCGGGCTTTCGCCTTTCGGCGTGACCTTGCCGACGAGGATATCGCCGGGGTTTACCTCTGCACCGATATAGACAATGCCGGCTTCATCGAGGTTCTTCAGAGCCTCTTCGCCGACATTCGGAATATCGCGGGTGATTTCCTCCTGACCCAGCTTGGTATCGCGGGCCATGATCTCGAATTCCTCGATGTGAATCGAGGTGAACACGTCGTCGCGGACGATGCGTTCGGAGATCAGGATCGAATCCTCGAAGTTGTAACCGTTCCACGGCATGAACGCGACGAGCACGTTCCGGCCGAGCGCCAGTTCGCCCAGTTCCGTCGACGGACCATCGGCGATGATATCGCCGCCCTCGACCCGATCGCCCACTTTCACCAGCGGTCGCTGGTTGATGCAAGTGTTCTGGTTCGAGCGCTGGAACTTGCGCAGATTGTAGATATCCACGCCCGGCGCCGACAAAGACGTCTCGTCGGTCGCGCGGATAACGATACGCGTCGCGTCCACCTGATCGACCACGCCCGGACGCTTGGCGGTAATCGCCGCACCGGACCCGCGGGCCACCGCTTCTTCCATGCCGGTGCCGACAAGCGGCGCTTCCGCACGGACCAGCGGCACCGCCTGACGGGACATGTTGGATCCCATAAGCGCACGGTTGGCGTCATCGTTTTCCAGAAACGGAATGAGCGCGGCGGCGACCGAAACAAGCTGTTTCGGCGACACGTCGATCATGTCGATTGTTTCGGGACGCGCCATGATGAATTCGCCGCCCTGACGGCAACTCACCAGTTCCTCTTCAAATTTGCCGTTCTTGTCGAGCGGGGCGTTCGCCTGGGCGATAGTGAACTGGCCTTCCTCGATCGCCGAATTGTAGACGACCTCTTCCGTCACGCGGCCGTTCTCGACCTTGCGGTAAGGCGTTTCGATGAAGCCGTACTGGTTGACCCGCGCATAGGTGGCGAGCGAGTTGATCAGACCGATATTCGGCCCTTCCGGCGTTTCAATCGGACAGATACGGCCGTAATGCGTCGGGTGGACGTCGCGAACTTCGAAGCCCGCGCGTTCGCGCGTCAGACCGCCCGGCCCAAGCGCCGAAAGGCGGCGCTTATGCGTGATCTCACTGAGCGGATTGGTCTGATCCATGAACTGCGACAGCTGGGACGAGCCAAAGAATTCGCGCACGGCCGCGGCCGCCGGTTTCGCATTGATCAGATCGTGCGGCATGACGGAATCCAGATCGATCGAACTCATCCGCTCGCGGATGGCGCGTTCCATGCGCAGCAGACCGATACGGTACTGGTTTTCCATCAGTTCGCCGACCGAGCGAACGCGCCGGTTGCCAAGATGATCGATGTCGTCGATTTCGCCACGGCCGTCTTTCAGATCGACGAGCGTCTTCACGACGGCAAGAATGTCTTCGCGCCGCAGCACGCGGAGCGTATCTTCGCCCTCGACATTCAGGCGCGCGTTCATCTTCACGCGGCCGACGGCGGAAAGATCGTAGCGCTCTGCATCGAAAAACAGACTCTGGAACATGGCTTCCGCGGTTTCCAGCGTCGGCGGCTCGCCGGGACGCATCACGCGGTAGATATCCATCAGCGCTTCTTCGCGCGACCGGTTCTTGTCGACCGCCAGCGTGTTTCGGATGTAGGGACCGATATTGTTATGATCGATCGCCAGCGTCCCGAACGATTTCACGCCCGCTTCACCAAGGGTGATCAGCAGATCCTCGTCGATTTCGTCTCCGGCCTCGACGTAGATTTCGCCTGTGGACTCGTTGATGATGTCTTCGGCGAGATAACGGCCGTACAGTTCCTCGTCCTGGACGAGGATTTCCTTGAGCCCGTCTTCTTCGAGTTTGCGGCAGACGCGGGGCGAAAGCTTGTCGCCCGCTTCGGCGACGACGTCGCCGGTTTTCGCATCGACCAGATCGTGCGTCAGCTTGGTGCCGCGCATGACTTCGACGTCGAACGGCGTTTTCCAGCCTTCTTTGGCGCGGGTGAACCCGATCGTATCATAGAAATAGTTGAGGATGTCCTCGATACTCATGCCGACGGCCTGTTCGGGCGGCAACTGGCCACCTTCTTCCGCCAGTTCGATGCGCTTCTGGGCGGTTTCGTCGGAATCGAGGGCCATCAGCAGCGTCGTCACTGGCAGCTTGCGGCGACGATCGATGCGGACATGAACGATGTCCTTGGCATCGAATTCGAAATCCAGCCACGAGCCACGATAGGGAATCACTCGGGCCGCGAACAGGAATTTGCCTGACGAATGCGACTTGCCCTTGTCATGGTCGAAGAACACGCCCGGCGAGCGGTGCATCTGGGAAACGATGACCCGTTCCGTGCCATTGACGACGAAGGTACCCATGTTCGTCATCAGGGGCATGTCGCCCATGTAGACGTCCTGCTCCTTGATGTCGCGGACGGAGCGGGCGCCGGTTTCCTCGTCCACGTCGAACACGACGAGACGCAGGGTGACCTTCAGAGGCGCTGCGAACGTGATGTCGCGCTGCTGACACTCCTCGACGTCGTATTTCGGCTGTTCCAGTTCGTAGGAAACGAATTCGAGCGTCCCGCGCTCGGAAAAGTCGCTGATCGGAAAGACCGACTTAAAGACTTCCTGCAATCCGCTGTCATCGCGGTCTTCGACCTGCGTGTGGATTTGCAGAAAGGCGTCATAGGAACTTTTCTGTACCTCGATCAGATTGGGCATGGGCGCGACTGCGCGAATGCGTCCGAAATCCTTGCGAATGCGCTTACGTTCTGTAAACGACTTTGCCATGGCGACCTCTCACGAATCCAATATTTGCCTGCGCGGCTGCACAGGCTGAAAAATTTGAACGAACGGCACCGCGCCGCGCCGAAGCGCGGGCGGCAACCGTCCGGTAGTCTTTGCTGGGTGGGCGCGAAGCGTCATTATTTAACTTCGACCGTTGCTCCCGCTTCTTCCAGCTTGCTCTTGATCTCGTCAGCTTCTTCCTTGCTGACACCTTCCTTGACCGGCTGAGGCGCACCTTCGACCAGGTCCTTGGCTTCTTTCAGGCCAAGCCCGGTGATCGCACGCACTTCCTTGATGACGTTGATCTTTTTGTCACCTGCACCGGCAAGGATGATATCGAAATCGTCCTTGTCTTCCGCCGCGGCGCCACCGGCGTCCGCGCCGCCAACTGCCGCAACGGCGACAGGTGCAGCTGCCGAAACGCCCCATTTTTCTTCGAGCATCTTCGACAGTTCAGCCGCCTCGAGGACGGTAAGGTTAGACAGATCGTCAGCGATCTGTTCGAGATTTGCAGCCATTTCGTATTTCTCCTTTGGCTTGAACTAGTTGACTGGTTATCGGCTCAGGCGGCCTCGCCCTGCTCGGCACGCGCCGAAATGACGCGTGCGAGTTGTCCCGCGGGTGCTTGCGTTACACCTGCGATCCGGGTGGCCGGTGTCTGGATCATGCCGACAAGCTTGCCGCGAAGTTCGTCAAGCGAAGGTAGCTTGGCGAGCGCCGTGACAGCCGACACATCCAGAGCCTGTTCGTCGAGACCGCCGCCCAGAACAACGAACTTGTCGTTATTGTCGGCGAACTTGACCGCTACACGCGCGGCCGCGACAGGATCGTCTGAATAGGCGATCCCCGTCGGTCCTTTGAACAGGTCGCTCAAATGCTCGAACTTCGTGCCTTTGAGCGCGAGACGTGTGAGCCGATTTTTGGTCACTTTGAAGCTGGCGCCCGCATTCCGCATTTCCTGACGCAATTCCGTCGATTGCGCGACCGTCAAGCCGTTCTGGCTGGTCACGACAACGAGGGTTGCCTCGGAAAAAGCGTCATTAAACGAAGCGACCAGTTCTTCTTTCTGTGTCCGGTCCACTCAGTCGTCTCCACTTTTCTGGAACAGGACGCCATTCCTGGCAGCCTCGTTCCGGTTGCGTCTGGATTCGCGGCAAACCACGAATCCGGTTCGCCTGTCCCAGAAGTTCAAGCCATCGTCCGCAAACGACATTTCTGCGGAAAATTGCCCGTTCTCCCGTCTGTGCAGGCGGTTAGCCATTACCCGGTTGCAGCATTCCTGCCGCGCCCGGACCTGCAGTCTCGGACAGGTCGGAACCGCCTTCCGCATCATTGCGGATCGAACGGCTCCTGTTCACAGCCCCGCAGGGCTGCGAATTCCGTTCAGCCCTGGCCGGCCCGCTCCAGAAGCGGTCCGACGTCCAGCTTGATTCCCGGCCCCATGGTCGAGGAGACGGAGATTCTCTTGATATACGTGCCTTTCGCGCCCGACGGTTTCGCCTTGTTGACGGCGTCCACCAGGGAGCAGATGTTTTCGGCGATGTCGCCTTCGGAGAAACTCGCCTTCCCGACGCCGACATGGATGATCCCGGCTTTCTCGACACGGTATTCCACCTGGCCGCCCTTGGCATCCTGCACCGCTTTCGCCACGTCGGGCGTCACGGTGCCGAGCTTCGGGTTCGGCATCAGGCCCTTGGGGCCGAGAACCTTACCGAGCTTGCCGACAACGGGCATCATGTCGGGCGTCGCGATGACGCGCTCGAAATCAATCTCGCCCTTTTCGACCTTCTCCGCCAGATCGTCGGCGCCGACGACATCGGCTCCCGCGGCCTGCGCTTCTTCAGCCTTGTCGCCTTTGGCGAACACGGCGACGCGAACCGCCTTGCCGGTACCTTTCGGCAGCGATACGACGCCCCGGACCATCTGATCGGAGTGCCGGGGATCGACGCCCAGATTCATCGAAAGTTCGATGGTTTCGTCGAACTTCGCCTTGGCGTTGTCTTTCAGCAGCTTCACCGCCTCATCCAGACCATAGGACGCGTCGCGATCGATATGCTCGTAAGAGCTCTTGAGACGTTTTCCTTTACCAGCCATTGCTCTAACCCTGCACCTGAATGCCCATGGACCGGGCGGAACCCGCGAGAATCTTCACCGCCGCATCCATATCGTTCGCATTGAGATCCGCCATTTTCGCTTCGGCGATTTCTTCAAGCTGTTTCCGCGTCACAGCGCCGATAACTTCGGCCCCAGGCTTGCCGGAACCTTTGTTGAGCTTCGCCGCCTTCTTGATGAAGTAGGAAGCGGGCGGCGTCTTGGTTTCGAACGCAAATGACTTGTCGGCGAATACCGTAATCACCGTCGGAATCGGAACGCCCTGATCCTGGTTCTGCGTGGCCGCATTGAACGCCTTGCAGAATTCCATGATGTTCAGTCCGGCCTGGCCGAGCGCCGGCCCGATGGGCGGCGAAGGATTGGCCTGTCCCGCCGGGACCTGCAATTTGATGTAACCGTCTATCTTCTTTGCCATTGATCCTCACATTTGCTGAGGGCGCGGTACGGCCATGGCTAGCCTCCCGCACGTTTCGCACCGCGCGTCCCGCGATGCATCTGTTACCCCTAATATTGCGATACGCTCCCGGGGTTCAGAGCTTCTCGACCTGCGCGTATTCCAGTTCGACCGGCGTCGCGCGCCCGAAGATGGATACCGCCACTTTCAGGCGGGCGCGCTCCTCGTCGACGTCTTCGACCAATGCGTTGAACGACGTGAACGGACCGTCCGACACACGCACCTGCTCGCCGATTTCGAAGGTAACGGACGGCTTCGGCCGCTCCACGCCTTCCTGTACCTGATGCAGAATACGCTGCGCCTCGCCCTCGGAAATGGGCGACGGCTTGTTTCCTGCGCCCAGAAAACCCGTGACCTTCGGTGTGTCCTTCACCAGATGCCAGGCTTCGTCCGTCATCTCCATCTTGGCGAGCACGTAGCCGGGAAAGAATTTGCGCTCGGCATTCACCTTCGCGCCGCGGCGCATCTGCACCACTTCTTCCATCGGCACCAGCACTTCCTCGATGATGTCGTCGAGACCCGTCTGCTGTGCCTGTTCGCGGATCGACTGTGCAACCTTGCTCTCGAAGCCTGAATAGACATGAACAACGTACCAGCGCGCTGTCATATTAACCTCCAAGTCCGAGTATCAGTTTGACGCCATTCGACAGGAACCAGTCGACGATCAGGAAAAACACGGACGCGATCGCGACGAAAATGAAAACCATCATCGTCGTGACCATCGTTTCGCGCCGGGAGGGCCAGGTGACTTTCGCCACCTCGCGCCGCACCTGCTGCACGAATTCGCCGGGGTTGGTTCTTGCCATTTACGCTTCGTACCTTCGTTTGCCGACTGAAACCCGCAGAGCGTCGCCGCTCCTTCCGGTGGCAGGAGTGGAGGGACTCGAACCCACAACCCCCGGTTTTGGAGACCGGTGCTCTGCCAATTGAGCTACACTCCTAAGATTAAGTCGCCGGCCTTTCCGTTATTCGGTTATAGCAGCGACGACGCCGGCACCGACGGTGCGGCCGCCTTCGCGGATCGCGAACCGCAGACCTTCGTCCATCGCGATCGGCGCAATCAGTTCGACATCCATCGAGATGTTGTCGCCAGGCATAACCATCTCCGTGCCTTCCGGAAGTTCAACCTCGCCCGTCACGTCCGTCGTGCGGAAGTAAAACTGCGGACGGTACTTCGTGAAGAACGGCGTATGACGGCCACCTTCTTCCTTCGTCAGGATATAAGCCTCCGCCTTGAACTTCGTGTGCGGCGTGATCGAACCCGGCGCCGCAAGAACCTGCCCGCGCTCCACCTCTTCCCGGTCGACGCCGCGCAGCAGACAACCAACGTTGTCGCCCGCCTCGCCACTGTCCAGAAGCTTCCGGAACATCTCGACGCCCGTCACAACCGTCGTCGACGTGTCCTTGATGCCAACAATCTCGATGTTGTCGCCAACATTCACGACACCCCGCTCAATACGCCCCGTCACAACCGTCCCACGGCCCGAAATCGAGAAAACGTCCTCGATCGGCATCAGGAACGGATGATGCTTCGGACGCTCAGGCTGCGGAATGTAATCGTCAACAGCCGCCATCAGCTCAAGAATAGCATCCTTGCCCTGCGCAGGATCCCCGTCCTCAAGCGCTACAAGCGCAGACCCCTTGATCAGCGGGATGTCGTCGCCCGGGAAATCGTACGAAGACAAAAGCTCCCGAACCTCAAGCTCGACAAGCTCCAGAAGCTCCTCGTCGTCAACCTGGTCCACCTTGTTCAGAAAAACAACAATCGCAGGAACGCCAACCTGACGCGCAAGAAGAATGTGCTCGCGTGTCTGAGGCATCGGACCGTCAGCTGCGGAAACAACCAGAATAGCGCCGTCCATCTGAGCCGCGCCCGTGATCATGTTCTTCACGTAGTCGGCGTGACCGGGGCAGTCAACATGCGCGTAGTGACGGTTCTCCGTCTCGTACTCAACATGCGCCGTCGCAATCGTGATCCCGCGCTCCCGCTCTTCAGGCGCCTTGTCGATATCTGCATACGCCGTGAAATCAGCACCACCGCTCTCCGCAAGAACCTTCGTAATCGCAGCCGTCAATGACGTCTTGCCGTGGTCAACGTGACCAATCGTTCCAACGTTGCAGTGCGGCTTCGTACGCTCAAACTTCTCTTTCGCCATTCGTCTTAACCCTTGCTTGCCGCCCGCCTGTGCGGGCATTTCCAGTTCACCGCAATACTGCGGCTGTGATCATCTTTTCCCGGCGCCCCTCACCGGACACCGAGGTTTGGAGCGGGTGAAGGGAATCGAACCCTCGTCGTAAGCTTGGAAGGCTTCTGCTCTACCATTGAGCTACACCCGCTTGTCATAACTTGTCCGATCCCGTGCGTTCGTTCCTCGCCCGTTTTCCGTATCGCAACCCCGTCGGCTTTGCACCTGCGCAATATTCCTCACCACCGAGCCGCCCGAACTCCGACCTTTCCG
The DNA here is from genome assembly GCA_038146925.1 of Alphaproteobacteria bacterium. Taxonomy (GTDB): domain Bacteria; phylum Pseudomonadota; class Alphaproteobacteria; order MPNO01; family UBA830; genus UBA830. Next base: position 772,236 of record JAYQSP010000011.1, on the reverse strand, counting down.
CGCCTTTGTCGCGTTCTGGTGGAGGGAGTTGGATTCGAACCAACGTAGGCCAAGCCAACGGGTTTACAGCCCGTCCCCTTTAACCACTCGGGCACCCCTCCGTTATTTCCAGATCGATACATCGCCGCGGACGTGCGGAATTATGGGATTTAGCGCCCCTTGTCAACGTCAAAAAACGCGCAACAGGCCGTTTCCGCCCTCTGCCTCGCGGCATAACGGAGAAACGGCCGGATTGCCCGCCATCAATAAACGGATTATAGGATCAGCTATGGTGGCACGCAAGCGTAGTCAAAGATCACGGAAAACCGGCGGACGGCATGCGTCGTCCGGTCCGAAGAACCAGGCACCGGCATCGTCTCATTCTCCCTGGATATACGGCGTGCATGCCGTCGCGGCCGCAATTTCCAACCCCCAGAGAAAATGCCAGCGGCTGATCGCCGTCAGCGAAATTGCGGACACGTTCCAAAACGCAGGCGTCGCCGTCGAGATCGTCGGCAGGCAGGAAATCGACTCTTATTTGCCGCCCGGCGCCGTACATCAAGGGGTCGCGCTGCTTGCCTCGCCTCTGCCAGCCCTATCGGTCGAGGATGTCGCGGCCCATGCCGCACAGCACGACCGCACCCTGATTGTCGCCCTTGACCAGGTCACCGACCCGCAGAATGTGGGCGCCGTCCTGCGTTCCGCTGCTGCTTTCGGCGCTTATGCACTCCTTGTGCCGGACCGGCACACGCCAGAAACATCCGGTGCGCTGACCAAAGCAGCCTCGGGCGCAGCCGAAACCGTGCCGGTGATCCGCCCGACAAATCTGGTACGTGCTCTCGAAACCCTCAAATCGGACGGATTCTGGGTGGTGGGCCTCGACGTGGACGCGCCACAGACACTGGCGGAAGCGGAGTTGCCCGACAGGTGCGTTCTCGCACTTGGTGCGGAAGGCAGAGGCCTTCGACGCCTGACGAAAGAAACCTGTGACTTGATGGTCAACATCCCCATGAGCGGAGCGATCCAAAGCCTCAACGTGTCGGCCAGCGCGGCGATCGCGCTGTACGAATGGGCGCGCCAGCCGTCCTGAGCAACGCATTCGTGCAAATACACGGGTGCAGAATTTTTCAGTTCCACTTGCCTGCGGCATGATTCCTTACGATGTAGGACATATGAAATCGCTGTTTCTTGCACTTGTTCTGTCATTCGGACTTGCCTCCATGCCGGTTCTTGCCGGGCCGGTAGACGTAAAATCGGCGGAACTCCCGACCGAAGACGTCGCGGACATCCGCAATATCATCCTCAGACAGCTGAACGCGTTTCGCGACGACGATGCGGAGAAGGCGTTTTCATATGCGCCCCCCGAAATCCGGCGCATTTTCAAAACACCCGAAATGTTTCTGCACATGGTGCGTAAGTCTTACCAGTCGGTCTATCGTCCGCAGTCGTTCGCGTTCAAAACAATCAAGCGCATCGACGGCAATATCGTGCAACCGCTCGCGGTGGTTGGCCCGTCCGGCGTTTCCGAAACGGCTCTGTACATCATGGAACAGCAACCGGACGGCTCTTGGAAGATCGGTGCGTGCATCATGGCGCGCGAACCCGGCAAGGACACCTGAAGACCGATACGTACCGACCTCTCCCCGTGACCCGACGAGAACAAAATTCGGAATTTGTGACTCGCGACGGGATGCATTTCGCCACCGCGCGGCTATATTGTGGGCACAAGGGGGAAAATGACGTGACCAACCATCCAATGATAGATGCAACCACCATGCCGGGTCCGTTCGGACAGCCGGTACGGCGGATAGAAGACCCCGCGTTGCTGACCGGCGCGGGACGCTACGCGGACGACATTCATTTTCCCGGCATGTTGCAGGCCGCTTTCGTACGAAGCGCGTTCGCCCACGCGGCCATCAGAAGCATCGACACCGCCGCGGCGCGCGCAGTGGACGGCGTCCGCGCGGTTTTCACCATGGAAGACCTGTCGCCCCACCTCATGACGGATCGCCTGTCGGTCGGCATGCCAAGCAAGGCATACCGGCAATTGCGCGACCGCCCGATCCTCGCGAATAAAGAAACCTGTCATGTCGGCGAAGCGATCGCAGTGGTGATCGCCGACGATCGTTACATCGCCGAAGACGCCGCGTCGCTCGTCGACGTCGAGTACGATATTCTCCCGGCGTCGGCCGACGCGGAGCAGGCGGCACAGCCCGGCTCACCGCTGGCGCATGCGGACGCGGAACATAACGTGCTGGCCGAATTCTCGATGGGATACGGAGACCCGGACGCCGCGTTCGCGAACGCGCCCCACGTGCTGCGCGAAAAATTTTCGCTGCACAAAGGTCTGGGCATGGCGCTGGAAGGCCGGGGGCTGGTGGCGCGATACGATCCGCTGGAAGACAGACTCGTCGTCTGGCTGGCGACGCAGATGCCGCACATGGCGCACCGGATGTTTATCAGTCTGCTGGGCCGCAACGAAACCAACACCCGCGTCGTCACGCCCGATATCGGCGGCGGGTTTGGGCCGAAACTCGTATTTTATCCGGAAGACATCGTGGTCGCGACGGCAGCATTGATCCTGGAAGCGCCGGTGAAGTGGATCGAGGACCGGCGCGAGCATTTCACGAGCTCCACCCAGGAACGCGATCAGATATGGGACATGGAGCTTGCGGTTGACGACGACGGCAAGATCCTCGGCGTGCGCGGCGACATGATCCACGATCATGGAGCGTATACCGCGCGCGGCGTCAACGTGGCGCAGAATGCCGGCAGTATCGTCCCCGGCCCTTACGAAGTCGCGAATTACAATCTCGATATCAAGCTGGTCCTCACGAACAAGCCCTGTGTGACGCCTGTGCGCGGCGCCGGATATCCGCAGGGCAGTTTCGTCATGGAACGCCTGCTCGACCGGGCGGCGGAGAAACTGAATCTCGGGCGCGATGAAATTCGTCGCAGGAATCTGATCCAGCCGGAAGACATGCCCTACACAAGGCCCCTGGCGAGCCGGGCCGATCCGTCGATCGTCATCGACGAGGCGAACTTCCCGAAATGCATGGAAACCGCCATCGACGTCAGCGACTGGAAGGGGTTTCCCGCACGTCAGGCCGCGGCCGCTGCGGAGGGAAGATTTATCGGGATCGGACTCGCCGTTTACCTCAAGGGCTCCGGCCGGGGTCCCTTCGAGGCAGCGACCGTGCGCGTCGGTCCGTCGGGGCGTGTCACCGTCATTTCGGGCGTTTCCGCCATTGGCCAGGGCACACGGACCATGCTGGCCCAGATTACCGCTCAGTCCCTCGGCATAGGGGTTGATGACGTGGACGTGGTTATCGGCGATACGTCGACAATTCCCTATGGCATGGGCGCGGCGTCCAGCCGGCAAACCGTCACCGCCGGTTCGTCGGCGCGGTCTGCGGCTGAGGAAGTACGAAACAAGGCGCTACGTGTGGCTGCACATATATTGGAGGCTGCAGAAGACGATCTCGAACTAGCCGACGGCCGGGTCCACGTAAAAGGGGTTCCGGGGATGTCGATCGGTCTTGGCGAACTCGCGACGCAGCTCGCGGGCGCGGCAACGGGTTTCGCTCTGCCCGCCGGCGAAAAGCCGGGACTTGAAGCGCATGTCGCGGAACAGATCGACGGCCTTGCCTTTTCAAACGGCGCGCATGTCGCGGAGATAGAGGTCGACCCGGAAACCGGCCATATCGAGGTTCTGAACTACGTAATCGCGCACGATTGCGGTGTGATGGTAAACCCCCTGGTCATTGACGGACAGGTCGCGGGCGGCGCGGCGCACGGGCTGGGCTTCGCCATGTTCGAGAAAATGATCTGGGACGACCAGGCGCAACCGCAATCGACCAACCTTGCGGAGTATCTCATCCCCGGCTCCACCGAGGTGCCTAATGTACAGATCGAACATATCGTCGTGCCGTCGTCGCAAAACCCGCTCGGCGTAAAGGGCGTAGGCGAAAGCGGCCTGGTACCGGTTCCTTCCGTCATCGCGTCCGCGGTTGAAAACGCGCTGGCGGACCGCCATGTGCGGATTTCGAATATCCCGGTCTCCCCGACGGATATCCTGACCGGTATTTCGGCGCCCTGACAGGACCGAACGTTTCAGACAAGGTTCGCACTGCGTTTTCCGACCGGAGAACAAAAAAACACGCCGCAATCTCCGATCAGGCATTCACTCACCAGGGCCGCTGCGGTATTCTCTCGGTATAGGCACCCCGCGCGCTCCCGAAGGTAGGCAATTCGGGAACTCGGGGTGAGGGTAGGATCGCTCTCGCAATCAAAGAAGCGTAACGCGACCCGCGCACGATGCAGCTTCCGCTGCGGAAAACGTATGGGGGAAGAACAGGATGTTCATCAGGCTCGCCGCGAATGCGCGGCGGTGGGGATCGGGCCGCGGGAAAGTCGCTCTACGAAGGATCGCCCTCGGCGGGGCGGCGGCATGTCTGGCAGCCGTTACGCCATTGTCAGGCATCCAGGCCGGCCCTTTGAACCCCTTCCCATACAATATGGATTCAACGCTGGTCATCCCGTACGTTTCCGACGGCGGGATCGACCGGAACGGCGAAACGGTAAATGGCACCGTCGCATTGCAGGCGGGATATTATAATCGCCAGGGCTATGCGGAGCCGACGCCGGATATTCGCTATGCTTTTACCGTTAACGGCGAAGCCGTGAGCCCTATCCTGCAGAGCGGGCAGACATTCCAATGGGATACAACATCTTATAACGACGGGGGACACGCGCTCGGCGTGATCATCGTCGATGGCACAGCAAACCTCGGGAACTACCGGGCCTATGCGTCGGGCGTATATATCGACAATCAACCGGGCGCCCCGAGCGGTCCCGTGTCGACCCCTAGTTTCGGCAATGCCATCGGATCCCAACTGTTCGGCGCAACGCCCGACGCCGTGACGATCGATCCCTCGACGGACCTGCCGGGTGCCGCGCCGGCGCCGATGACACATGTCCAGACGGCGCCCGTTCATGCGCAACCAGACCGATTTACCGATCCGATGGACGCCCATGCAAACCACAACTGGTTTATCGAAGCGCTGACGCAAAGCAACACCGGGCTGTATCAGGGAGACCCGGGTCTCTATCTCACCAAAGACGGCAATCCGATCATCCGAAACTATTACCCCCAGGTCGCGGACGACGCCCTGGAATCACTCGATCGCGTCTTGCGGCAGAACGCGAAACCGGGCGAGCGCAACGACAATGTGGTCAGCCCATACGCCACATACGCTCCCGATCCTGATGGCCCCGGATATATCGGCGTCGATCTGGCGGGGTGGGTATACCGTGTGGACGAAACCGGCAAAGTAACGACGATCGCAGGGCGCGAAGTGCGCGAAGAAGTCATCCCGCTGGACTACAGGGACACTTCGATCGACCAGCAGACGCTTGCCGATCACCAGGTCCGCTGGGTCGGCGATTTCGGTCATGCGCCGGGACACGGGCATCACGGCCCGTCAGGAGCGGATGCCGTGGTGCCCTGCGCGCCGGATCACATCCACGAAGTCCCGCCGATGTGCAACCCGCACGATATTGCCGTCGACCCGCGGGATTCGAAAATTCTCTACGTCGCCGACACCGACAATCACATCATCACCAAGATCGACATGAACCTCGATCCGCCGAAACTGTCGATCTATGCCGGTACCAAGCAGACCGAAGGCGACGACACGACCGCCGGAGACGTGAAATTCAACCGTCCGACCTCCATCACGATGACGGACGACGGCACCATGTACGTCGCGGATCACGGCAATAACGCGATTAAAGTCATCGCGCCCGACGGGACGGTTAGCACGGTTAAAACCGGTCTCGAAGGCCCGTTCGTCGTCCGTCTGGATTCGGACGGCAATATCGTGTTCGGCGAAAACCCGACATCCAGGGTAAAACGTCTGGATCTGACCAGCGGCGCCGTGACCGAGCTCGCCGACGGACACGATTCTAAGTGGATGTGGCTTGACGTCGACCGGAAGGGCAACATCGGTCCCGTTGACGATATCCTCTACACGACCAGCACAGGCGGCGCGAACAACGCACACATGTTCCGCGTCTCGAAAGACGGCAGCCGCAACGACGAGTTCCTACCGAATACGGGAACGTCCGGCGCCCTCAACCAGGGGCCCGCGAACCGGTCGCGCGACGCGCACGGGCACTACCCGTGGGTCCTGACAATCGACGACGACGAAGGCAAGATTCTGACGCACGGGTTCGGCAATGTCGGCCTCCGCGTCGTGCGGCTTCGCAACGATCAGGATCCGGTTGCCTCGACATACGATCACGCTGCCTACGGGCGGGGACGCAATGTATTTTTCAGCGGCAGCGCCTTCGGCTTCCCGTTCGACGCGCGGCCGTCCTTCACCGCGCTGCGGGGGGAATCGGGGCACAATCTGATCGGATTGCCGACCTTCGACGAGCTCGCGCTCATGAACGATCAGTCCCTGACCGATTACATCCGCAGCGGATTCGGCGGGTCCGTTCCCCGGCCGGAAATCACCTGCGCCGACATGGATGCGCTGATTTACTACATCCGCATGAATTCGCTCGTCGCCCAGTCTCAGCCGGTCGCTCCCGGTAATTCCTGCGCCAACGATCCGGTCGCGCCGGAAGTCTCCGAAATCAGTTATGGATGGACGGAGAACGGCTTCGAGATAAGCTGGAACACGGACGAGGAAACCATCGGTTATATCGCGCACGGCGTGTCCGAAGACCTGCATCGGTGGTCCGATATCGAAAGCGCCTTTTCCACCGAACACACCATCTATCTCGACACGCTGCCGGAAGACGGGACCGAGATTTTCTTCACGATTTTCGCCCGCGACCGGAACGGCAACATCGTCGTCACGGATTCGGACTCAACGGTTCTGGACAGAACGGAGTTCACCCAGGCCGTCGGCGCACCGGAAGGAATTCTGTTACACGCTCTGGCGATACTGGCGCTGATGGTCGCGAGACGGCGGCGGACAGGTCTTGTCTGACGGCGGACGATACAATTGCCGTTTATGGTCTGCCGCGACATAATGCGGTTCCTCCAAAACATCCGAGAGACAGGACACAGCCATGGCGCGGTTCAAGGATTACGTTCCCCACGGGGTCATTCCGGCGACGCTGGCGGCATTCGATGCCGATTATAATTTCGACTGGGTACAAACCCGGAAGCACCTCGCGTTCGCCGCCGATGTCGACGGCGTCACGGCGGTAACCGTGAACGGCCATGCGTCGGAAGTCCATGCCTGCACGCTGGACGAACAGACCCGCATGATGGACGAATCCGCGGACGAGGTGGGCGACCGCATGCCGCTGATCTGCGGCGTCTATGCCGATGGCAGCCACATCGCCGCGGACATCGCACGCATGGCCGAGGCCCACGGCGCCTCCGCGCTTCTCTGTTTCCCTCCCGCATCGATGGGCATGGGCGGCATCCAGCGCCGGCCGGAAATGGGCGTTGCCCATATGAAGATGATCGCGGATGCGACCGATCTGCCCATGATCGTGTTCCAGTACCAGAACGAACTCGCCTATCCGCTCGATACGCTGATCCGGATATGCGAAGAGGTCCCCAACGTGAAGGCGATCAAGGACTGGTCGCCACCGCAGGTGCATGAACGGCACATCAGGACTCTCCATGCGCTGTCTCGGCCGATCAACGTGCTGTCCACCAATTCCGCCTGGCTGATGTCGTCGCTGGTGATGGGGGCCGACGGCCTGCTGTCAGGCGCCGGGTCCGTGATCGCAGACCTGCAGTCAGCATTGTTCCGGGCCGTACAGGCGAGAGATCTCGCCGCCGCGCAGGAACTGGCCGACCGCATCTACTACACCACGCAGGTGTTCTACTGTGATCCTTTCGGCGACATGCACAACCGCATGAAGGAAGCGCTGGTCCTGCTCGGGCGGCTGGACGGGCCGGCCGTTGTGCGCCCGCCGCTGATGAAACTGACCGAAACCGAAATCGCACGGATTGCAGAGGCAATGAGTCTCGCGGGCATTTCCCGCGACGGAGCGGATGGGATCGGCGCGACGGCCCTCGCCGCCGAGTAGCCTCAGCCGCCCAGAAACTCCTTCATCCAGCGCTGGTAATCATCGGCCCGGGTGACGCTGTCCATGAATTCGCCCGATGCCTTGCCCGTGATATCGGCGGGCGACGTGCCGTCGCGCAGTGCCTTCAAAGTCTCGTGGGTTGCTTTGACCGCAGCCATGAACGGGTGATGTCCCTGCAGGCTGATCCGCACCCGGTGGCGTGCAAGGAAATCCCTGTCTCCCTGCGTCCCGGTCCCGGACCCGCCGAGGAAGATGGGAATATCGAGCGCGTCGGAAACGGTCTCTATCTGATCCTCGCTGGAAACGCCGGTAAAGAACATCGCATCGACACCGGCAGCCTGATACGCCCTGCCCCGTTCGACCGCATCCTCCAGGCTGTTGATCGACGCCGCGCTCGTCCGCCCGGCGATGACCAGCGACGCATCCTGGCGCCCCGACAAAGCCGCCTTCATTTTGCCCACGCCCTCGTCGATGGACAGCACCCGCGCCGACCCGACGGTGCCGAAAGGCTGCGGCAGGTCCGTATCCTCGATCGTCAACGCGGCAACGCCGGCGGTCTCCAGTTCCTCCACGGTGCGGCGGACGTTCAGCGCATTGCCGTATCCGTGATCGGCATCGACCATCAGGGGCAGGTTTCCGGCCCGGTTGATGCGATAGGCCTGGTCAGCGAACTCCGACAGCGTGAGTACGATCAGGTCGGGTGCACCGAGCACCGTCAGCGACGCGACAGAGCCCGCGAACATGCCGATCTCGAACCCGATATCCTCCGCGATCCGCGCCGAGATCGGATCGAACACCGAGCCCGGGTGATAGCACGCGTCGGTTTCCAGAAGCTGGCGGAATTTCTCTCGTCGGGGCGTCCAGTGCATCGATTTTCTCCGGTGTCAGGCTGAATCCCATTGCTGACACGCCGATCCGGCGCGATCAAGCGCCGCGCCACCAAATTTCTTGTTGCGAACCGCCATGGGCGGTATATCACCCCGTCACGGGGCCGGCTTAGCTCAGTTGGTAGAGCACCTGATTTGTAATCAGGGGGTCGCGGGTTCAACTCCTGCAGCCGGCACCATTTTTCCGAGGCCGGCCCGAGCTATGCGTCCGGCCACACCTCGGCCGCGGTCTCCACCACCAGGCGCAGCTTCGCTTCCTGTATTTCGGGCGTCACCGGATTGCCGGTAGCCACGCTGGCAAAGCCGCACTGGGGGCTGAGCGCGAGACGGTCCGCATCGACGAACTCGGCGGCGGCGTCGATGCGGCGCTTCAGATCGTCTTTGGTTTCCATCTTTGCCGACTTGGTCGATACAAGGCCGAGCACCGCCATTTTGTCCCGCGGCAGAAACCGCAACGGCAAGAAATCGCCGGCGCGGGGGGAATCGTATTCCAGAAAATAGAAACCGAAATCCAGCGCATTGAACAGTTTCTCAGCGACGGCGTCATAGCCGCCCTCGGCGTGGAAATGCCCGCCGCGATTGCCGCGGCAGAGATGCATGCCGATCGTCAGCCCTTCCGGCGCGCGGGCAAGAACGCGGTTGGTCACGCCGATATAGTCGTCGACCAGCGTTTCCCAGTCATCACCCCTATCGGCCAGTGATTTCCGGACTTCCGGATCGGAAAACTTGGCGAACGCCGTCTCGTCGATCTGGACGTAAGCGCAACCGGCTTTCGACAGAGATTCCAGCTCCGCCGCGTAGGCGTCGACGATGTCGGTCCAGAAGGTTTCGATGTCGTCATAGGCGCCATGCCTCAATATCTCCGGCGTGCCGCCCCGGAAATGCAGGGTACACGGACCCGGCAACGTGATTTTCGGTATCGCGCCTGAGCGCTCTTTCAGAAATGCGATCTCCGCCGCATGTATGGAGGCGGTCCATTTCAAACGGGATTTGACGATCGCTACCGGCTGCGTCGCCCGTTTCGCGCCATCGCGCGCATCCTCCGCCTCGACCGGCGGGAAACCGATCGCAACATCGCCGAGATGTTCGAAGAAATAGTCGTGGTAGGCATGACGCCGGTATTCGCCGTCCGTAACGACTTTCAGCCCGACCCGTTTCTGCAGAGCGATGGCGTCTTCGATCGCGGCATCCTCCGCCTCCCGTAGTTCCCGGTCGCTTGCCTGTTCCGCGGAATGCCTGTCGCGGACCGACAGCAGGTGGGCCGGCCGCAGCAGACTGCCGATATGTTCGGCCCGAAACGGTGGTTTGCTCATTCTCGGCGCTCTTTCCTGTGCATTTCGACGCGCAGACCGTTTAGCCCGCGTCCCGTTTTCGAGTATACTCCCGCCATGGAATGGTTCCCGAAAGAAAAACACCGGATCGACTTCCTCTCCCTGGCGACGCGCAAGGAAAAGAATCCGTGGCTGGAGAAGTTCTATCTCGTCGTCGGGCTGGGCTTTTTCGCGTGGGTCTTCTACCAGATGTTTTTCGGGAGCTGATCCCGGCTCTTCCATGAACAAGCCGACCCGCCGACCGCCGAAGAAAATGTCCGAAAAGCGGCTGCGCAATATCGCGGTCTGGTATTGCGAACGCTATCTCGTCTCGTCCGGCAAACTGACCGATCACCTGAACAAACGCCTGTATCGAGACATACGCGACGAGGAAGAACGGGCGCGCTTTGCGGAATTCATCCCCGGCATCGTCTCCAGCCTGGCGGAACTCGGCTACGTCAACGACCGCGAGGCGGCAGGGGCGCGCCTGCGCACGGCGCTGCGGTCGGGATACGCCACGAACGCCGCCGTGACCGTGGCCGCGCGCGGCGCCATGGTCGACCGGGAAACTGTGGAGACCGAACTGGAAAACGCGCTGACACAGGCTTTGCCTGAACTGGACGATGTCGACTTGGAGAGTTCCGAAAGCGCGACGGATCAGGCAATCCTCGCCCTGAAACGGGCGCGTCGCGGGCCGTATCGCTCATCCGGCCAGGACGACAAGTCCCGCCGACGCGACGCGGGCTGGCTGCAGCGCCGGGGCTTCCGGCTGGATGCCATAAAAACCGCTCTGGATATCGATCCGCTTGAAGAGTGAGCGTGGCCTGCTCTTCAGGCCAGATCGAAACCTTTCGACAGCAGGAAATCCCGAAACCCCGGCCGTTCCGCCACCGACAACTGCCGCGCCACGTTTTCCGACCAGGTGCACCGCTCGGACACGCCGTATTTGTCGGCATGACGCTGGTTATCCGGCGCGATGGGATTGGTTACATGCCGCCGGTCGTCATAGGCGGCAACCTGATCGTCCAGACCGGAATCGTCGTATTTTTCACGATGGATCACAACGTCTGCCGGCAGGCGCGGATTCATGCGTCCCTCCCAGGCCGGCCAGCCAACGGTCAGTCCCGCGACGGGGAATACGCCATCCGGAATATCGAGTGTGTCGCAGAAATCCCGCATCCGGTTCCGCACCTGGCTGATCGGCGCACAGCCGAGCCCGGCGGCTTCGGCGGCGGTGATAAAACACTGCATCGCCAGCGCCGCATCGACGGTCGCGTTCAGGAAGGTGTCCATATTGTTGTTGGCGAATTCGTAGCCGTGTTTTTCAGTGAGACGCCTTGCCCGACGCATGTCGGCACAGAATGTCAGAAACACCGGACAGAATTTCATATGCCCGGTATCGGGATTCAGATCGGCGAGCTTCATCCGCAGATCGCGATCCGTGGTCACGACGATCGAATACTGCTGCAGGTTCGATTTCGTCGGCGCCGACTGGGCGCAGGCCAGCAGCGTGTCGAGCAGATCGGCAGGGATGGGATCTTCCGTATAGCGCCGGATGCAACGGCGGGAGAGCAGTTCCGTCACCGTGACAGGCAAATCCGGTGGCACGAACCGGCCGGTATCGTCTCCGTACCTGTCATCGACAAGATTCCGTGTGGCGTTCATATGCTTCCCCGCTTTCTCTGATTGTCGCGCTTTAATACTATACCGGCGATTTCACCGGAGACGCCTTCCCATGACAAGCCGCAACGGCGAACTGATCGTCGCCCATTCTTCCGACCTGCATGTCGATGACGGCTATACGATGCGCGCCTGGGGCGGCGACGGCAACGGACCGCTCGCCGCTGTCATCGATGCGGCGCAGGCGGCGCGCGCCGATATCCTGCTTCTGGCCGGCGACGTGTTCGAACACAACCGTCTGAAAGCGGATATCCTGGACCGGACGCACGCCCTGCTCACCACCGCGCCGATGCCGGTCGTAATGCTGCCGGGCAATCACGATCCCCTGACCCCGGACTCGGTGTGGTATCGGGGCGGGCTGGGCGACATCGACGGCGTTCATGTTCTCGGCATTGCCGGCGACACGGTCGGCTTCGACGCCTACGACATCGAAATCTGGGGGCGCGCGCATCCCGATTACGGCGATATCGATCCGCTGCAGGGCGCGCCCGCCCGCAGGGCCTCCCGCCACGTGGTCGCGGCCCACGGTCACTTCGTCGAAGAACGCCCCGCCGGCGATGCGGCCCGCGCGGCGTGGCTCCTGACCCCCGACGACATCGACGCCACCGGGGCCGATTACGTCGCCCTCGGTCACTGGAATGTTCCGACAGACGTGGGGACGGACAATGTGCCCGCGCATTATTCGGGATCGCCCGACTACGCGGCGACGATCAATCTGGTTCGATTTAAGGATAAGGACGCGGTGTCGATCGAAACGGCGCCTGTGAAGGGTCCTCCGGCCGCCTGATCAGGCCGTGCGGCGGCGCGTAAATCCGATCGCGACCAGACCAAGACCCAGCACCGCCAGCGTACCCGGCTCTGCCATCGCGAGGATCGTGGTGCTGGAGAGATATTCGTAATCTTCGATATTGTACTCCAACGGCGAGTCTTTACTGAGGATATCCGTGATTGGATCCATCACCAGGCACTGGGTTTTTGCCTGACCGTTCTGGTTCACCCATCCCGAACCGTGCCCGACGATATTCACGTTGATATCCCGCGACTTGATGTTGGCCTCCAGGTCGCACACGGACTCCGGGCCGGATGGACCATATGGCTGTCCGTCGGTAAACAAAATTCCCGTCATCGTATTGGGAAAGCTCGAGAACACATCGAGCTGGTTGATCATCTCGACGAGGGCCCCGTGGGTATTTGTATACCCGCCTGTATAATTCAGTCCCGTCAAGGAGGCGAGGACGCTACTCTGATCCTGGGGATCATCCAGTCCATGAACGATGTTCACGTTCGTCGCGAAATCGATCACGGCGAACCGCATGGGATTGTTCGCCTGTCCGCCGTAATCGGTCACGAGGTTTATCGCCGCCTGCCGCTGGGCCAGAAAGTTGGCGGAGCCGAGACTGCCGCTGTTGTCGAGCATGATGACGACATCATGGTACGGCACCGCGCGGGCCGGCGACGCGAACACAACAAAAGTGACGAACAGCGCACCTAAAACGCGCGACAGAGTGCGAAAACCCGTGAACCTACCCCCAATACGCAAACCAGCCTACCAACCACGGCAACATTGTAGTTTAATGTAAGCGATATCAAAGACTTGTGGAAGAAAAAAGGCGGTTGCTACGTTTCCGCCGCGATCGCCTCCGCCACCATCCGGCGCAGCGCCAGCCCCGGCCCGTCGACATTGATGTCGATCCAGTCCTTCGGGTTGTGGGCATGGCGATCCATGTTCGACTGCTGGGCAGCCAGGATATCCACGTCATCCTGGAATGCGCCGCGCAGTTCGCGCCGGAACTCCTCGTCCATCTCCGGGTCGTCCACCGCGAAGTTCCGCGAATGGGCGTAGAAATACCACGTCGATGTCTCGGTCTCTGGCGTGATGGCGTTGAGATTGTAGAATTCGAACCCCTGCGCGTTGCGCCCGCCGGATTTGACCGAAAAATCGTCCGGATGATCGCCGGGCTGCGCGCCGCATCCTGCCGGCAGGCAACCGACGCGCACCGTGTTGAAACTGGGCACCATAGCCTCGGCGTACTGCCAGCGATCGATGTTGCCCGTGAACCCGCCGAAATGCGCATAAAGCGGCGCTGGCGGCGAATCCAGAATCCAGCGGATCATCCGTACGGTATTTTCCGTCTTCGTGCTGACGATGGGAAAATCCGGCACTGCCGAAGTCCCGATATTCTTGATGTGCACATAAGCAAGATGCGACAGATCCAGCAGATTGTCGTTGAACAGCTCGTAATGGCAGGGAATGTGAAACGGCGGATCGCCCTTCACCACTGCCCAGTCGGGGTCGTCCATCACATGCCAGTCGGGCAGCAGGCTCTCGTCCACTTTGTTCGGATCGCCCATCCACACCCAGATATACTGGTATTTTTCGAGCACGGGCCAGGCCTTCACCCGGCTGTCCGGCGGAACCCGCGACTGCCCCGGCACTTTCACGCAAGCGCCGGTGCCATCGAAGGTCAGCCCGTGATAGCCGCATTCCAAGGTGTCGCCGATGATTTTTCCCTGCGACAGCGGCAGGTGCCGATGACAGCACCGGTCTTCCAGCGCCACGACCCGGCCAGCGGAATCCCGGAACAGGACCAGCGGTTCGTTCAGAATCGTGCGCGCCAGCGGCGTGTCCGCCGACACCTCGTGGTTCCACGCTGCCGCATACCAGGAATTTTTCAGGAAAGGCCCCATCAGCGCCTCTGTCAGGTTAGATCGCGGCCAGATTTAAGGGGTATAACGCGCCTCAGCAAGCCCGGCGGCGGGCACAATAACGTGAGCCATAAAACGCACAATCCTTATCTGCCCGTTGGTTAATCGCTGTCGGCTGGTATAGTCCCACAAAATTATTCGAGAGACACACATGCCGAATTACTTCAGCCCAGACTTGGGATCGGATCCTGACAGTCCGTTTGCCCGGGACGACACCGGAAAACTCGTCCGCCGCATGTACTGGCTGGATATGGGCGATTCCTCAGTGGTGTTGGCCATGACCCAGGGGATCGGCGCTCCGCTGACGGCGGATCAGAAGCGCGCCCATCTGGAAGACATCGGCCGCGCGCATCTGATAGATCAGGTCTGCACGCAGGAAATCCTGCCTCCGGAGTAAGCCCTACTCCGCCGCCACCTCGTGCGCCGCCTGCTGGCGGTGCACGTCGACCAGCACGTCGGGGCTGAGCTCGTCGATCATGCCCCAGCTCCGCATCCAGTCGTAAGTACGCTGCAGCTCTTTTTCCGGGATCGGCGCCGGATCGACCATCTGCAGGCGCGACAGCCGGAAATCGTCGACCGTCAACGTCTCGATACCCGGGTGCTGGCCCTTATGCCGGTCGATGAAGTACTGCATGTATTTGCGCTTGTCTGCATTGATCATCCGGACCGCTTTTTTAACCGCCCGGTTGAACGCGGCGTAGGTATCGGCATCGATGTCGTCGGAAGCGACCTCGGTGCCGTGATACATGCCCTCGATGATGATCCGGCAGCCATTCTTTTCGGCCAGCGACAAATAAGGTTCCGTCAGGGTGGTCGCCTCGACATCGCCGTTGATCAGCGCATCGTAGCGCGCGGCGGAACCGTTGGGCGCGCGGCAGGTTTTGATCAGGTCGCGCGGCAGGAACCCTTCCAGCATCTGATACGTCAGATAATGTGTGCCAAAGTAATACGGCACCGCGACCTGAACGTCGGCAAGCTGCTGAGGCGAATAAGCGTTGGAATCGCCGCGGACGACGATACCGGCCCAGACCATGATCGACCGCCGGCCGAGCTGGCGGCCCTTTGCCGACGTATCCTGAACGCGGCGGTAATTGCCCCATTCGCAGGCGTTGTACATGTCGGCGCCGCCCTTTTCGAAGGCCTCGCCATGGCTGCCGAAGGCCGACAGCCCGTCCGGCGTCGTAATCTTCGGATCCACATCTCGCGGCGTATTCGCCCGCTTTACCCATTCGATCTCGATGCCTTCCTCGGCGAAAAGACCTTCGTCGTCGGCTACGAGTTCCGCCAGCCCTTGGAACGGCGACGTGGTTTCAAGACGCATCTTCTTCATGGTTTCCTCCCTGCGGACCGAAAATTTCCCAGTCTATTTTGCCACCCCGGCGAGCCTCTGCCAACGGTGACGACGGTCGCGGATATTGACCATCCCGCGTTGTCCGGCGAAGCTGCCCGGAACACGCAAGGAACTAAGGAAACCGGATGACCGAGGCCTACATCCCCTATGGCGGCTACTGGTCCACGCCGTTCGCGAAATGGCAGGGCACGCTGAGCCACCTCAACAGCGTCGAACTGGCCGCCTACGTCGCAAAGAACGAACTCGGCCGCCGGGAAATCGATCCGGCCGGTCTCGATATGGCGGTTCTCGGCATCACCGTGCCTCAACACAAATCCTTCTACGGCGTGCCGTGGATGACGGCCATGATGGGCGCCGACAGGGTCACCGGCCCAACACTGGCTCAGGCATGCGCGACCTCTGCCCGTTGTCTTCAGAACACAGCACAGGAGATCGGAGAAACCGCGGAATCGGCGCTCGTCGTCACCACCGACCGCACCTCCAACGGCCCCAACGTCTATTATCCCAATCCCCAGGCGCCGGGCGGCACCGGCGCGTCGGAAAACTGGGTCCTCGACAATTTCGGTCACGACCCCTACGCCAAGGTGGCCATGGTCGGCACCGCCGAAAACGTCGCCCGCAAGTGGCAGATCACCACCGACGAACAGCACGACGTGGTCGCACAGCGGTACGAGCAGTATTGCGACGCCACCGCCGACGACAACGCCTTCCAGAAACGCTACATGCGTCTGCCTTTCGAGGTGCCGGACCAGAAGCTTCGCAAAACTGTCGCCACGATGACCGGCGACGAAGGCGTCTTCGAAACCACCCGCGAAGGCCTGGACAGGCTGAAGCCCGTGATGCCGGACGGAACCGTGACATTCGGCAGCCAGACCCATCCGGCCGACGGCAACACGTCGATGATCGTCACAACCCGCGAAAAGGCATCGGCCATGTCGGCGGACCCTAAGATCGAAATCCGCCTTGCCGGGTTCGGTCAGGCGCGGACCGACAAGGCCTTCATGCCCCATGCGCCCGTCCCGGCGTCGCAACGGGCGCTCGACAATGCGGGCATTTCGCTGAACGACGTAACGGCCGTTAAGACCCATAACCCCTTCGCCGTCAACGACATCGTGTTCTGCCGCGAAACCGGGTACGACATCACCAAGATGAACAATTACGGCTGCTCGCTGATATGGGGGCACCCGCAGGGACCGACGGGTCTGCGGGCTATCTGCGAACTGATAGAGGAACTGGTTATCCGCGGCGGCGGATACGGGCTGTTCAACGGCTGCGCTGCCGGCGACAGTTCGATGGCGGTAGTGATTGAGGTGAGGGACGTAACATGACAACAGACGTCGATACTTCCAACAGCGTTGAAGGCCGGGTCGTTATCGTCACCGGCGGCGGCACCGGTATCGGGCGAGCCTATGCAAAACATTTCGCCGATCATGGCGCAATCCCTGTGATCGCCGAAATCAACGGCCAGTCTGGAACGAATGTCGCAAAAGAAATAAAGGCGGATGGCGGGCGTGCGCTTGCCCTCCAGACGGACGTCACGGACGAGGCTTCGGTCGCGGAGATGATTGCCGCCGCCATGGAGGAATTCGGCCGGATCGACGTGCTGATCAACAATGCCGCCAT
The DNA here is from genome assembly GCA_038146925.1 of Alphaproteobacteria bacterium. GTDB lineage: Bacteria > Pseudomonadota > Alphaproteobacteria > MPNO01 > UBA830 > UBA830. The sequence goes on along the minus strand of JAYQSP010000011.1, from coordinate 754,639 downwards.
CTTTTCGACCATCACCCGGTCGCGCTTCGAAGATATTTCAAGGGAAGACTGGACGAAGGTACTGGACGTCAACGTGATCGGGTCCTGGATATGCGCCAAGCTGGTGGTGCCCCACATGGAGGCCGGCGGTTACGGGCGCATCATCAACATTTCGTCCTCGACGGTTCCGGTTGGTTTGCCGCAGCTGATGCATTACGTCACGTCGAAGGCGGCAGTCGTGGGCATGACAAGGTGCATGGCGTCGGAGCTGGGAGAACGCGGCATTACCTGTAACGCGATCATGCCCGGCATGACGGACTCGGAAGTGGATTACGCGGGACGGACCGAGCAAAGCCTGACGGGCGTGCTCGGCATGCAGAAAATCAAACGGATAGAACAGACCGGCGATCTGGTGGGAATGGCGCTGTTTCTTGCATCGCCGGCCTCCGGGTTCATGACCGGTCAATCTGTTCTGGTCGACGGGGGAATGGCGTACAGCTGATGAAAGCACTCGTTCTTAACGGCCCTGGCGAGCCGTTTTCACTGGAGACCGTTCCCGATCCGGTGCCGGGACCCGGCGAGGCTGTGGCCAAGGTCATTGCTTGCGGCGCCGGCCTGACCATCCAGCACGTGAAAGCGGGCCGCGCCAAAGTCGATTATCCCCGGATCATCGGACACGAGATCACAGGCGTGATCGAAGCGGTCGGCGACGGTGTCATCAATGTCGCAGTGGGCGATCCGGTCACCGCCTATTTCTATCTAACCTGCGGCCATTGCAAATGGTGCCGCATCAACCGGGAAACGCTGTGCGAGAACTTCGGCGGCTATATCGGGCGCGCCTGCGACGGCGGTTACGCTGAACTGATGAAACTGCCTGCCCGGAATTTCCTGAAATTTCCGGAAAACCTCCACTGGCAGAATCACGCGGCCGAGATCGGCGTGATCACCGACGCGATAGCCACACCGGTCAAGGTCGTGCGTCACGCTGACATCAAGGCGGGTGAGACCGTCGCCGTTTTCGGCGCCGGTGGCGGACTCGGTATTCATATGCTGATGCTGGCCAAGTGGGCGCACGCGAAGGTGATCGCCGTCGATATCGCGGCCGACAAGTTCGAAGCCTGCCGCGCGGCCGGCGCGGACGAATGCGTCAACCCGCACGACGGATATGCGCTCGAGGCGCTCAGGGATCTGAGCGGGGGCGGGATCGATGTCGCCATCGATTTCGTATCGTCCAGGGAAACCCTGGAGACCGCGGTGCAATGCCTCGGCCGCGGCGGCCGCATGGTGACGCTCGGCGGGTCCGGCGAAAATTTCAGCGCGCACGCCCACACGATGCTTGAAAAAGAACTGATCCTGATGGGAAGCCGGTATGCCACTCGGCAGGAAGTGATCGAATCACTCGAGCTTTGCGCGCGTGGCGAGGTCTGGCCGCTGGTAACCGAAACCGCCGATATGGCCGGCGCCGAAGCCCTCCATGAACGTGTCGAACAGGGGCTGGTCACGGGGCGCGCCGCGATCCTGATCGCGACGCCCTGATCCGAATGGTTCAGCCGGACGATTTTCCCGTTATTCAAGAAACCGTCGTCCAAATGCTAGTGGATGCTGTCGGCCGAACCCCGGAGGCCGTTGCTATCAATTTCGATGCCTGCGACCTCACGTAATGCGCCGACGCCGCAGGTGTCGGAGAGCTCTCCCGTCGTCTAATCGATCTCGACGCCACCAACGAACGGGTCCGGCTTTTGATGAACAATTCGGCCGACATGGCTACGGACATGTTCGCGGCGCACGCCGCGCGCGCGCAGACTGTGCCTATCAACCCGCTCCATACCGCGCGCGAGGCAAAATTTATACTGGATGACGCCGCGCCGGTGGCATCGATTAACGATACAGGATGTACGGATCTGATTGAAACGCTGGGGAATACCGGAGAGCTTATCTCCGACGTCGGAACAAAATTCATACAACCAGTTCAGACGTCGAGCCCAGGTTATAGCCGCTGCTGTCTTCCCGCGCGAAATCGACGAAGTGCTCTATGCGCACCCGGACGTAGCCAACGCTGTTCCACTGGGCGGACCCGATGACCATTACGGCGAAGTCATCCATGCAGGTGTTACACTGAGGCCGAACATGAACTCTACGGCGGAAGATCTGATCACCTATGAGGAGCCGGTTTTGGCCCGCGACATGGTGCCAAATTCCGATTATCATCGGGCCTTAATCTCCAAAACCACCGTGGGCAAGATCGACAACAAAGCCCAGTCGCAAAACGGATAGAACATGGAACATTCCCATCACCCACGAGAAATCCGCGCCCGCCTCGAGGAAGGGCCGAAAACATCGTATCTCAGCGACTGGGTCTATGGCGGCATTGACGGCGCGATTACGACGTTTGCGATCGTCGCCGGAGTGGTCGGCGCGGAAATGTCGACCAGGGTTATCCTGATCCTCGGCGCCGCCAACATCATCGCCGACGGATTTTCCATGGCCGCTAGCAATTACAGCGGCACCAAGGCGGAACTGGACGATTACCGCCGCCACCGCGCCTATGAAGAGCAGCAGGTCGAACGCATACCCGAAGCGGAGCGCAGGGAAATCCGCGAGATATATCGAAACAAGGGATTCGATGGTGCTGAGCTAGAGCGCGTGGTGGAGGTTATCACCGCCGACAAAGAACGCTGGGTCGATACCATGATGGTAGAAGAATACGGCATGCCGTCCTCCATCCGAGATCCAATCAGGGCGGGACTTTGCACCTTTGCTGCCTTTATCCTGTGCGGTCTAGCGCCGCTAACTCCGTTTTTCCTGCCCATCTCAAACCCGTTCGAAACAGCGATCGCACTGACTGCAGTCGTTTTCTTCGTTATAGGATCAATCAAGGCCCAGTGGTCAACGCAGCCGTGGTGGCGGTCAGGCACAGAAACGCTGGCGATCGGACTTGCTGCTGCGGGCATCGCTTGGCTGATCGGTCACCTGCTTAAAGAGGCGTTTCTATAGTATTATAAGGCTGTCAGTCCTTAAATGTCAGTATGGCTCTCGTGGTCGTGATTTTGCCGCGCAGGATAGTCAGTTTGTCGATGACTTCGACCCCGGTACATTTATTGGTGCCTCCCAACTCGGATGGTTATGTCACACCATAATGTCGGAGCCTGTAAACATACCACTGACCGGGCTCGGTTTTGCCAGACCGGGCTAGGAGCACCTTGCCATCTCGCGGATAAGAGATGCGATAAGTCTTTCCGACCGCATCCTCGCCTGCGCAACCTTCCGCAAATCGCCCATCATTGGTGTGCCCAAGCATTATTACGATATAGTATAATGGCTATTCTAAGAAGAACGTCAGCTTGGCCTAGTCTAATTTTCTGAAAACGGCGAGAAACCGTCTGCTAATTTTTCTGGCGCGAAGCCGTCACCGATTTTTTCCAGCCCGATGATTTCCAGCACGTTTCGGTCTGGATCATGAAAGTAGCACTGTTTCCCGTGGAACACGCCCTCGTGGCGCTCTTCCTCGAAGATTATGTTGACACCGTGATCCGCCAGGTGCTGCTTCGCTTCTTCGTATTTGTCGACATCGACGCGGAACGCGTGGTGGACGAAGAATTCATCGCCGGGATTGGGATCCACAGGCGTCTTACTTCTCGTCAGAATGACAAAATCGCCGCCTGACCGCATGAACACCATCCCGACCGGGGGAATGATTTGCACTGTCTCCAATCCCAGCACTTCGCGATAAAATTTCTCGCTCGCCTCCGGGTCGGTGACGGAGATTGTGAAATGGACGATGCCTTTTGTTTCGATCATGGGGTTTCCTCCCTGCCCGTCGGCCATTGTATGATATTTGCCGAAACAACCAAAAGGCGTTCGCATGCATCCGGTCAAGCTGTTCTGCTGGCATTTCATGGCCTACCCGTATCTGCCGGAAGACTTTGACGAGAAATACGATACCGGCTGGGTCACGGTCCCCAACTCCCTGTGGAACCGGGAAAAAGCTAAAGGACTTTACCAGGAATATATCGACCAGCTTGTCTACGCCGACGAGCTAGGCTTCGACGGGATGGTGCTGAACGAGCACCACCAGAACATTTATGGCCTGATGCCGTCCCCCAACATGATCGCCGCGGCGCTGAGCCAGCGGACGAAAAACGGCAAGATCGTCGTGCTCGGTAACATTCTGCCCATGCACTTGAATCCCCTGCGGATTGCGGAGGAATACGCGATGCTGGATTGCATGTCTGGTGGGCGGCTCATCGCCGGATTCGCGGTCGGCGGCGGCCCCGAAGCGTTCAATTACGATGTGCCCTCACCCCGTGCGCGACGTCAGTTTTGGGAAGCGATCGACCTTATCGTCAAGACCTGGACAGACGACGGACCGTTCGTCCACGAAGGACCGGAATATCCACTGCGGTACGTCAATGCCTGGCCGCGGCCAGAGCAGACGCCGCATCCACCGGTGTGGGTACCCGGCGCTCGGTCGCGCGAAACCATGGAAAATGCCGCACAGCGAGGTTACGCCTATTTTTTGTCGTCGCGCAGCCATGGCGACCAGACGCGGCAAGCGGCTGAGGCTTATGCCGCAACGATGGCTAAGTACGACCGCAGCTACACGCCGTTCGATTTCGGCATCTTGCTGTCGGTATACGTTTCCGAAACCGACGAACAGGCGAAAATCGAAAGCCGGGAAAGCATCTGGTATTTCTTGCGGAATTGCCTGAAAGGACATCTGCGGACCAAAGGCCGCACCCTGACCTGGGGGCCGGGTGTACCGTCAACAAGCCCCGAAAGCTGGCGCGGCTTTCTGGAAAACTGGCAATTCGGCGCCGATCAGCTGGGGGACACCAGGGACTGGGAAGACTTAGACCGCCGCGCCTCGATTATAGTTGGCAGCCCGGAGACGGTCCGCGAGAAGCTGATCGCGCTGGTCGAACTGGCACAAACCGGCAACCTGCTGATCCAGTTCCATTTCGGAAACATGAGCGACGAGCTGGCGCGTAAGAGTATGCGGTTGTTCGCGGAGCGGGTGGCGCCTGCGCTGCGAGCGGAATCAAAGGACGTCTTCGCCCGCGATTTTCCGGAAATGGAACGAATGGAGCCAGCGCAATGACCGGCGCGCTGATACACGCAGCAGGCTCTGACGTGTGGGTCGAAAGCCTGGGCGACGGCAAGCAGGTCGTCTATCTCCATGGTATCGCCGACCTGCACGGGATCGAAACCGAACCGATGGCGTTTCACCGGGCACTCGCCGAGACATGCAACGTGATCGCGCCGGCGCATCCAGGATGCGCGCGAACGGAAGAAGACGAAACCCTAGAATCAATGGACGACGTCGTCTTTCACTACCTCCGGGTTTTCGATGCTCTGGAGCTTGATACCTTCACACTTGCAGGCAGCAGCCTCGGCGGATGGATCGCTGCGGAGATCGCCGTCAGGCATCCCGAACGCATCGACAGGCTGGCCCTGATCGGCCCGACGGGCCTTCACGTCCCGGGCCATCCTATCGGGGATGTCTTCTGGTTTGCGCAGCCGGACGATGGTGTCCGCTTCGACGGGCTGCGCAATCTGCTTTTCGCGGGGCCGAGATCGGAAGCGGGCCTGGAAATGATTCCCGATGCCAAGGACAAGATCGAGCGGGAAATGGGAAAATACCGGGTATTCCGCTTCGCCAGCCTCATCGGCTTCAAACCGCCCTACCTCTACAACCCGCGCCTGCGCCAACGTCTGGACCGTTACGGCGGACCGGCGCTTATTTTATGGGGGGAGAACGACAGCATGGTGCCGCGTCAGCACGCCGACGCTTACTGCGATGGCCTCCGGCAGGCTCGGCTGGAGGTCATTTACGGCTGCGGCCACAGCCTGATCGTCGAGGCACCGACCGGAATTGCGGACATCGTGGGCGAGTTCATCAACGGCTGATATGCGGGCTACCAGCGCTCTACCGACGGGCGGATATCTATTTCGAACGTCCAAGCGTCCTTGGGTTGCGTGTGCATCGCCCAATAAGCCTCCGCAATATGGTCCGGATTCAGCATACCACCGTCCGGCAGCGCATCCGTTTCCTCCGGGAATTTCTTTCTGACGGCTTGGGAATCGATCATACCGTCGACAATTATATGGCCGACATGAACCCCCATCGGCCCGAGTTCGCGTGCCATGGATTGGGCCAACGCCCGCAGCGCGTGTTTGGCGCTAGCGAACGACGCGAAATTGGCGCCGCCGCGCACACTGGCAGTCGCGCCGGTAAAGATGATCGTGCCTCTGCCCCGCGACGCCATCCTCCGCGCCGCCTCGCGCCCAGTAATGAAGCCTGCCAGGGCCGCGCTTTCCCAGACCTGACGGTATATGCGCGTGGTCATCTCCAGAATCGACGATCGATGCTGCGCGCCGGTGTTGAATACCAAGGCCTCAACCGTCCCGATCTCCTCCTCAACACGCTCGAACAGTGCGATCACTGCGTCTTCGTCCCGTGCGTCGCAGGTAATGCCCTTGGCCTCTCCGCCTTGAGCTTCGATTTGCGCCACCAGTTCGCCGAGCGGCTTTATCTTGCGCCTCGACGGCACGGCCACCAGCCCGCCTTTGGCAAACCGCCTTGCGATCGCCCCGCCCAGCGCATCGCCGGCGCCGATTACGATGGCCGCCCCCCGATCCGTCATCAGAACGGGACTACGATACCGCCCATGGGCGCATCGCAGTTCAGCAGATTAACCCGCTTCTGCACGATCTCATAACCCTCGCCGCTGGGTCGCAACGTGTGAACGTATTCGCCAAGAAAAATACGCTGTTCGTCCCCCTGGAAGTCCGCCAGTGTGAAGTTGGACCGAACGACGACGGAAGCGTCGTCGGCGGAATCGATCATCACGTTGCCAAGAACGCGGCGGGTGCGGACCTGGGGCTGGTCTGCGTAATTCTCGGGATGCCTCAGCCGCCGCACTCGGACATCGATCAGCTGACGGTCCTCGTAGGCGATCGACACCTCGCCCAGCGGGTCTTGTTGGCCGGGCGTGGCGGGAATCCAGTAGATACCGTCCTCGGCGAACAGCGCCATCCAGTCTTCGAAGCGACGCTCGTCCAGCAAACGGGCTTCATGGAAGAGAAAGACTTCCACCTGTCTTACAAATGAGGGATCGAGATGCATGGCCGTCAGTTCTCTCGGTTTCTGAGCACCGCGGTCACTTCGTCCACCGTCATTACATCACCGAACTGCTGAAGCACGTTCTCCAGCGCCGAGCGGTGCTCCTCGTCGGACAGCGCCGCGTTGCAGTCTTCGACCATTACGACGTTGTAATCCAGCATCATGGCATCGCGGGTGGTGCTTTCGCAGCAGATATTGGTCTTGGTGCCGCCGATCAATACGTTGCGGATACCATGGCTGGACAAAACGCTCTGCAGCATGGACGACCCCGGTGTCAGGCATGAATATCTGTTCTTGCGGACGACAAGATCGCCCTCCGCGACCTCCAGGTCCCGCCAGATCTGCTCGCCGTGCCCGCCGGGTTTAAGTGCTTCGATGGTGCGTTCCTGGACGTCTTCGGAAACGAAATTCCGGATGAAGTGTTCCCAGTCGCTTTTGCCATTGGCGGTCATCGTGGCGCTGGTTATCCAGACAACCAAACCGCCAAGTTCGCGGAGTTCCGCAGCCAACCGGTTGATCGGCTCGCAGATCCCCCGGGAAGCCGGAACTTCAGCGGGCGCACCCGGCTCGCAGAACATGTTCTGCATATCTATGACGACAAACGCCGTTGTCTCCGGATCGAGGGAGTCATAAAGATGATGACGCCCGCGTCGCGCGAGCACGCGGTCGATAATTTCCTGCCGGACCGTGACCTGGTGAACCATGCGTCTTCGTTTCTCCGTCTGCCCGGTTGGGCGGAGGACAAAAGATAAACGCGGCGTTTATCTATAGCAACGCGAGGCTGAGTTCCGGCCAGGCAATAATGGCCAGCAGCATGATCACTGCAAACGGGAACGCGCTGAATCAGGCGGAAATGTTCCAGTTTTCAATGATCTCCGTCCCGGATTCGCGAATGACCTTCGCGATCGGACAGAATTTCTGGAGATCTTCCTTCACCTTGTCGAATTCCGACGCATCGTTGGGCGATTTGATGTTGATGTTGAGCGTCATCGACGGAAACGGCACCTGAACCTCGTCCTGGAGCGTCACGCCACGCCGGTCGAACTGGGCCTCGACATCAATATCCATCGCGTCGATTTTCATGTCGTAGCTGTGAACAATCTTGTTCGTGATCACGTTGGTGCAGCCGATCAGGGCGGCGACCATCGTCTCTGTCGGCGTCATGCCCAGGTTCGTGCCGCCGCGTTCGGTCGGTTCGTCGATCACGTTTTCCAGGTCGCGGACGCTGACATCGGCGCGGGAATGATGCGGACACGTGGCCGACATCTTCATCGTCACTTCGGTTTTCACTTTTTCTTCGGCCATCATTCTCTCTCTTGTTGCGAATTATCGCTTTGATTTAGTTAGGTCTCCGACCGTGGAACGCATTCTCGAGAAGTTCCCTAACGCTGTCCCGGTCAACGGGTCGCGGGTTGTAGTACGGGGATTCGGTCGCAATGTCAGCCGCCCGGTCGAGATTTTTCGCCTCGAAACCCAGTTCTTTCAGGCTGGTAGGCGCCTCGATGCTTCTGGCGAAATCGAACAGTCCGCCGCCAGCGGTCTCCGATCCGAGAGCCCGGGCGATTGCCGTCATCGCCTCCGGCGCGGCGTTTCTATTGTAATTCGTCGCGTGGGGCAGGATCACGGTATGGGTCTCGGCATGCGGCATGCCGAACGAGCCGCCAAGCACATGACACAGCTTGTGATGGATCCCCATTGTCGCGGTCGCCAGCGCCAGGCCGCAAAGGAAAGCGCCATGCAGGGCATTGGCCCGCGCGACATCGTCGGCGGCTCCGCCGCAGATCGCAGGCAAACCGCTGGCCAGGCCGCGAATGCCTTCTTCGGCGAACAGCGACAGGACGGGATTGCGGTTCTGCGCATAAAGAGCCTCGACCGAATGCGCCATGGCATTGATGGCGCTCGGTCCGGCCAGCTTCGGCGGCAATCCCCTGGTCAGATCGGGATCGTAGATCACGGTTTTGGGCACTACGACGGGATTGCGGCCCGTGGTTTTACCTTCTCCTTCCGAAATTCCCCAGATATCGGTCATTTCGGAACCGGCATAGGTGGACGGCACGGCGATGATCGGCAGTCCGGTCTCGAGCGCGACCGCCTTGGCGATGCCGATCGCCGAGCCACCGCCGATGGCGATGATGCAGTCGCATCCGATGTCTTTGGCAAGAGCAACCGCCTCGTCCACGTTTGCCCGCGGAACATGCATGGCGGCTCCATCGATCCTGCCTTTAACGCGCGCGCCCAGCGCTCCGGGCGCCGCATCGGCAAATGCTCTCTGGGAATTGGTACAAACAAGTAGGATCGAAGACGCTTCGAGCCTGTCAGCTTCCTCTCCAATCAGGGCTATTTTGCCCGGTCCGAATACAATTCGGGCGGCGAAAGCTTGGTACACGTAATCCAACATTGCGCGAGTCTTATAGACGGGATAAACGCCAGACAAGCCGCGTGTCTTGGTAAATTTGTTTAACCTACGTCCAGCCCGTATCGACATGGCTTACAAGAACAGGACCCACCGAATGCTTTTCGGCCTGTACATCATGGACAAACCCGAGTGGGTCGAGATCCTGAAAATTTGTGGATGGATACTGCGCTTATCAAAACGAAGGCGAGATCAATATCACCCTGTCGGGTCCGTCGCTGGCAGAAGACGGCGAAACCATGATTGGTTCGATGTTACTGAACGAGGCGCCTGCCGACGCGGGGGTCCAGTCTTTCATCGACGGCGACCCGTGTACAAAAATGATGCCCGGGACGACATGATCCTGACGCGTTTTTTTCGCAGCAACGGATAGTCTCTGTACGACCTAGCGACGGCTATCGCACCGACAGATTTCGGGAGTCAGTCGCCAAGAAACGGGTAATCGGTATATCCCTTTGCGTTGCCGCCATAGAACGTTGCCCGGTCAGGTTCGTTATAGGCCGCACCGCTGTGCAGGCGCTCCGCCAGATCCGGATTGGCAAGATACGGCGTACCGAACGATACCATGTCCGCTAGACCGCCTCCGATCACGGCGTCCGCTTTCGCGCGATCATAGCCCCCGTTCGTCATCAGGGTGTTCGGCCACAGGTCCCGCAGTTTCGCAAATAGGGGGTTACGACCGGAGAGAAAATCGCCCGTTTCCTGGTTTCCGCCCATTTCCACCATGTGCAGGTAAACAAGATTTCGCTTCGCTAGCTGCATCGTCAGATAGGAGAACGTGGCGTCAGGATCTGAGTCGGCGATGTCGTTATAGGTTTGGAACGGGGATATTCTGTACCCGACCCGGTCAGCGCCCCAGATATCTACGACGGCGTCGGTGATCTCCAGCGGCAGGCGGCAGCGGTTTTCAACCGATCCGCCATAAGCGTCATCCCGTTTATTAGTCGAATCCCGGGTAAACTGATCCAACAGATATCCGTTGGCACCGTGCACCTCGACCCCGTCGAAGCCTGCCATATCAGCGTTTTTGGCGGCTGTGCGATACGTTTCCACCAGCGCCGAGAGTTCGTTGACCTCCAGCGCACGCGGCGTCACGAACGGCTTCATGCCCGATAGCGTCATCGCCTCGCCCGCCGGCCGAATGGCCGACGGCGCAACCGGTTCAATACCGCCGGGCTGCAGATCGGGATGCGAAATACGTCCGACATGCCAGAGCTGCAGTATGACCCGTCCGCCCGCTTCATGGACCGCATCGGTCACTTCTCTCCAGCCATCGATTTGCGCGTCGGAATGGATGCCGGGTGTTCCCGGATAGCCCATTCCTTCAGGGCATACCTGTGTTGCCTCGGTCACGATAAGGGCAGCGTCCGACCGCTGCTGGTAATAAGTCGCGTTCAGCGCATGGGGTGCGTTGCCGTCGCCGGCCCGGTTGCGCGTCATCGGCGCCATCACGACGCGGTGCGGTAGATCGAACGGGCCAGCCGAAAGGGGTGAGAAAAGATCGGCCATGATCAGCGCTTCACCCGAGCCTGTTCTTCCAGCACCGCGCAGACGGCCGCTGTATCAGATTCCGCGTTACCGTTGTCCAGTGTCGCCCTATAGGGCTGCACGGCGGATGCGAACAGGTTCACCGGACAATGCACGTCGGCGGCGAACGACGTGATCACGTCGAGGTCTTTCTGGTAGAGCCGGTTGGACATGCCGACATCGCTGTAATCGTTATCGACCATGTATTTACCGCGCACTTCAAACATGCGCGACGTGGCGGCGCTGGTCGAAATGACATCGTAGATGAGGGCGGCATCGAGACCGGATTTCATGCCCAGCACCATCGCTTCGGCGGCCGCGACGTTATGGATCGTGACCAGATGATTGGCGACGAATTTCATCCGGCTGCCATTGCCGAACGGGCCGCAATACTTGTTTTCTCGGCTAAAGGTCTCGATTACGGGGATGCATTTCGCGACGGCGTCTTCGTCGCCGCTGGTGAATACCGCAAGATCGCCGGTCTGCGCCTGCTGCCCCGTCCCGGAGAGCGGGCAGTCCAGCAAAGTGTGCCCTGCCGATCCAAGAACATCGCGCGCGGCTTCCTTGTCTGCAAGTTTCAGCGTGCTGGTTTCCATCAGCACACAGCCGTTCGCAGACGACCCCGCCACTTCCGACGCTACCGCATGCAGCGCTGCCGGGCTGGGCAGCGAGACAACGACGACCTCTGCTTTTTCGGCGACCTCGGACGCGGATCCCAATACGTCGACGCCATTACCGCGTGCCGTTTTAGCCGCCTCACCGGACGGATCGAAGCCAGAAACGCTCAATCCGCCCGCAACCATATGGCGCGCCATGGCTCCGCCCATGATTCCAAGCCCGATCACCCCCGCGGTACCGGTCATTCCGTCCATCCTTTCATCCCGCGTCCTCTGGCGACGCGCCGCTATTTAATGTTTTGCCAAAAAGCTCGATAGTGTCTGCGTGAAATCCGCCGACCGCTCGACATTGGAAATATGCGCCGCTGGATCGAGCAGCACGTATTCCGACCCCGGCATATTGTTATGCATGGCCTCCATACCGGCAGGAGGTGTACCCGCATCCTGCGCCCCGGCGATAAAAAGAACCGGTATGCCGGAAATCTGTCCCAGGCTGTCCAGGTAATCTAGATTCTGGATCGCCGACGCGCAGCCGGCATAACCGTTGACGGAAGTCGTCGCGATCATATCGGCGATCGCCTGTGCCTCGGCCGTACCCTGATTTCGGTACCCCTCGGTGAACCAGCGTTCCATCGTCGGCTGAATGAGCGGTTCCATTCCTTTGTCACGCGACAGGTCGATACGATCCTGCCAGGCGCTGACGAATTCCGGCGCAACCTTGCCCATCGAATTCGCGATCACCACTGACAGCAGGCGGTCTGCATACTTCAGCATGATCCCCTGGGCGGTCATGCCGCCGATGGACAGGCCGACGAAATGCGTTTTCTCGATCCCGAGATGATCCCAGAGACCGACCACGTCGGCAATCAGATTGTCGAAGGTGTAGGCGCCCGGCACGGCTTCGGATTCTCCGTGGCCCCGCTTGTCGTAACGCAGAATGTGGAAATCGTCGGACAGTGCGGCCTCCTGATCGTCCCACATATGCAGATTGGTCGCTAGCGAGTTAGAAAAAGTCAGCCATGGCTTTTCCGGATTACCAGACACTTCGTAGTTCAACGCGACGTTGTTGACGTTGGCCTTCATACTGTCGTCTCTCCCCTAGAATGCTGTTTTACGGCGTGGCGTGGTTGATAAAACGTTCTGGAACCGGCTCGCCCCATTGGGAGTCTAGACCATCTTCTGCAGCGACGAGATTCGGTTCGTTCTTGTTATTCAACCGATCGCTGTCCGTCCAATGCTCATGAACGCGCCCCCACGGATCCTGCCAGTAGTCGTATACTTGGCTGCCGAGCACGTGACGTCCCAGCCCCCACATATGATCGTACTTGCCCAGCTTGTTAAGATGAGCATTTCCCATGAACACATCATCGATGTCATGAACTTCAAACGCCATATGGTTGAGGCCCGCGTTTTCGCCGTGGATGCATAGGAAGGTATGGTGATCGACATAGCGCTCGCCGCCGTCGATCCGGTTAAACGTCGCGATAATGTTGTCCTTTTCGCCCGCGTAGACTTCGTCGGACGCAACCAATCCCAAGGTTTCGCGAAACCATTTCGTTCCGCCCATTACGTCGGGGGTCATGATGACTGCATGGCCAAGCCGTTTCACGTGGGACGGCCCCTGTTCGATGCGCGTCAGTTCGCCAAGCCGGGAATCGCGTGCAGCTGCAGTATTGACGCCAAAACGCGGCACTTCGATCTCTTCCTGGTCCTGCTGTCCATAGACTACCTCGATCTGATAGCCATTGGGTTCCTTCAGCCGAACGCGTTTGCCGCCGCCCGGTGCATCTAGGTCTTCGATATCCGACGCCCCATCTGTTTTGGAAATTTTCTCCAAGTCTTCCTCGCTCTGCGTCCGAAAAGCGAGCCCAACAAACTTCGCTTCTCCAAGATGCGTGACATGGATGAACGGGGCCGGATCGGTGCCCCGCATGTACAGTGTGTCTTTCGTCCGTTCGGCGCGAACCATGCCGAAATTAATGAGAAACTCCTCCGCCTGGTCGAGATCGGGGGACTGAAGTCGTCCGAAAGCTATATCTTCTACTTTGATCATCTGTTTCCTCCTAAGATTCCTGTTAGTTCTCTAACTGACGACAACGATATCGTCGTCAGTTCCTGAGTAAAGCCGGTCTACTAACTCTTTTCGACGATCGAGCACCATGCGCTGATTAATGTATCCTTTGTCGGTGATCTCTCCAGCGTCGATCTGGGGCGGTTCTATCATCAGAAGTACGCGCCTGATCCGCGTGGAACTGCCCGGATTGTCAGAATTATGCGCCGCGAGCCCTGAGCGTAGGTATTTATGTATAGCCACGTTGGAAACGATCGCTTCAGAGCTTAGCTTATCCCCTGCGACCGATTGACACCCGGCTATGCTGGGGAACACCAGCAGCCCCACATCGTCCCGGTCCTGGCCGGTCACGACGGCATCCTGAATGACTGGCGACGCCGCGGCGATGGCTTGCAGACGCAGTTGCCCAGCATGCACCCAGGTTCCCGACAGCAATTTGAAATTTTCGGCGACGCGACCGTCGAAAACGATCCCCTTCGATGGGTCGTCCTCGTCCTCGAATTTTCCGGCATCGCCGATACGGAAAAACTTCTCTTCGTCGAAGGCCTTCGCCGTCAGGTCGTCCTGTTTGTAATACCCCGGCGTGATGTTCGGTCCGCGCATGCGGATTTCCAGCTTGCCGCCATTGGGGATTAGTTTGATCTCGTGCCCCGGCATCGGAAGTCCAATATTCCCTGTATCTTTGGGCAACCAGTTCAGATAGGTGGCCGCGGGCGCAGTTTCCGTCGAGCCCAGCGATGTCGCAATCGGCACTCGTTCGCCACACGCCGCGATGGCCAAAGCATCAAGTCGCTCCCAGACGTTGGATGGCAACGCCGCACCGGCAAAGAAGAGCTTCTTCAGATTGCGGAACAGACTGTCGCGCGCCGTGTCGTCCTGCTCCAGTAGGGGCAGCATCAGGTCGTAGCCCCGCGGTACGTTGAGATAGAGTGTGGGGGAAATTTCGCGCAGATTGGCGATCGTCGCCTCGATACGGCCGGGAACCGGCCTGCCTTCGTCTATATACATCGTGCCGCCGTTATGCAGCACCATGTTCAGATTGTGATTGCCGCCGAAGGTATGGTTCCACGGCAGCCAGTCGAGAAACACCGGCGGTTCATCCTGAAGGAACGGGTATATTTGCGCGATGGAGACCTGGTTGGACACCATCATCCGGTGCGTGTTCAGCACGCCTTTCGGCATGCCCGTTGACCCGGATGTCAGAAGAACCTTTCCGATGGTATCCAGATCCATCTTCGAGGCCGCCTCCTCGACTTCTTCGCCGGGCGACACAGCCATCCAATCCGACAAGGCGACCGCGTCGGAAATGCCTTCGGCGCCCGCGCTGACGACCAGCGTCCGCCCCGACAGGTCGAGTGCGCCGATCGCCCGCGCGAAAGGTTCCGGGTTTTCCACGAAAATGACCGACGGATCGTTGTGGGCGATCACGCTTTTGAGTTTCTCGTGATCCTGGCTCATCAGCGAATAGGCCGGCGAGACCGGCATCACCGGCACCCCGACGGTCATCGCGCCGAAGGTGACGAACGCCTGGTCGATGGAATTGTCGGAAAGGATCGCCAATGGCCGGTTCGGCCCGTGGCCGCCGTCGATAAGCGCCTGGCCGATGGCGTTGGCTGCTTTCAGCACATCGGCGTAGGTCACCCGCCGCCATTCTCCCGCCCCGTCCCGTTCGCACAGGAAATCCCGATCCGGATGCGCCGCCGCATGATCGCGCAACATGGCGACGATGCTGGACGGCAGTTTGCCGAGCGGTTCCGGGCATGTGAGAATGATCGAGCCGTCGGCCCGCCGGTCGATGTCGACGCCAAACGTGTTCATATTGACCTGGGCGAGAGCGGCCATCGCGTACGTCCGTCAGCCGTGCGCCAGCCGCAGCGCACCGTCGAGGCGGATGACCTCGCCGTTCAACATTTTATTGCCGAGGATGCACATGACGAAATTGGCATATTCGTCCGGCGTGCCGAGCCGCGACGGAAACGGGGTGGCAACCTCCAAAGATTCCTGAGCCGGCTGCGGCAGTCCGCGCAGCATCGGCGTTTCAAACACGCCGGGCGCGATGGCGACCACGCGGATACCGAACCGCGCCAGTTCGCGCGCGGCGGGCAGCGTCAAGCCAGCAACGGCGCCCTTGGACGAAGAATAGGCCGCCTGGCCGACCTGGCCGTCATAGGCCGCGACCGACGAAGTATTGACGATCACGCCGCGCTCGCCATCGTCGTCCAGCATTTCGGTCTGGCTCATCCTGTGGGCGACCAGCCGCAGCATGTTGAACGTCCCGACGACGTTGACGTTGATGCAGCGCGCATAGTGATCGAGCGGCTGGGGCCCTTCTCGGCCCAGTATCCGTTCCGCAGGACCGACCCCTGCGCAATTCACCAGCACGCGCGGATCTCCGATCGCCGCGACCGCCTTGTCCACCGCAGCCTCCGCCGCTTCGGGGCTCGTGACATCGCATTCAATGGCCACGCCGTCGATCTCGGCAGCCGTTTCGTTGGCGACATCCATGTTAACGTCGAGAACCGCGACTTTGGCGCCTGCCGCCGCAAGGGCTCGCGCCGTGGCGGCGCCAAGGCCGGAAGCACCGCCCGCGACTATCGCGCCGTGTCCGCTGACATCCATCCCTTTTCCCCCTTTGTATTCTTGTCTCTCGCAGAGTTTACACCGCGTATCCGGCCACTTATAGAGGCGTCTCCAACCCTGTCCATCCCATCGCGGAGACTGCCCCGTGGGCGCCTTTACATCCGATTTTCTCGACTTCGAACTGCGCGGCAACATTGCCGTGCTGACACTGAACCGGCCGGAAAAGCGCAACGCGGTCAACGAAACCCTGATCCGGGACATCAACCGGTTCTTCAACGCGCCGCCTAAAGAGGCGCTGGCGGTCGTTCTGCGCGCCAAAGGCGGTCATTTTTGCGCCGGACTGGATCTTTCGCAGCACAAGGAACGCGATGTCGACGAAGCCTTCGACATATCGCGCTACTGGCACAGGACGTTCGACCTGGTCCAGTATGGTGGCCTTCCGGTCGTCGCGGCGATGCACGGCGCCGTGATGGGCGGCGGTCTGGAACTTGCCACGACTGCCCATGTCCGCGTCGCCGAACCGTCGACCGTCTACCAGCTGCCGGAGGGACGCCGCGGCATATATGTCGGCGGCGGCGCCAGCATCCG
Organism: Alphaproteobacteria bacterium; assembly: GCA_038146925.1. Taxonomy (GTDB): domain Bacteria; phylum Pseudomonadota; class Alphaproteobacteria; order MPNO01; family UBA830; genus UBA830. The sequence continues at coordinate 737,741 of JAYQSP010000011.1, read as the reverse complement.
GGTCGCCCGCGTAATCGGTCCGGGACGTATGACCGAGATGATGCTGACGGGCCGCCGCATGGATGCGGAGGAAGGCCAGCAGGTCGGACTGTCACACCATCTGGTCGGCGACGGCGAAGCCTTCGACAAGGCGATGGAACTGGCCGAAACCATCGCCGGGAACGCCCCGCTGGCCAACAAGATGATGCTGAACACCATCCAGCGCATCGACCGCATGGGCGAAAGCGAAGGCTATTTCGTGGAATCCCTCGCCTCCGCCCTCACCCAGGCTTCCGACGACGCCAAGGAAGGCATGCGGGCGTTTCTCGAAAAACGGGATATCCGTTTCGACAAATAACGTTCACGAATTTATCGCCCGCCACACCCGCTCCGGCGTCGCAGGCAACTCGATGTGATCAACACCATATTCCCGCAGCGCATCGACGATCGCATTCGCAACAGCCGCCGGCGCCACTGCGGTTCCGCCCTCGCTGCCCGGTTTTATGCCGAGCGGATTTGACGGGCTGGGCACTTCCAGCAGTTTGGTGCGGAACGGCGGCGTGTCGTCGGCCCGCGGCATCGCGTAATCCAGAAACGTCGCCCCGAGCATCTGGCCGGTTTCGGTATCGTAGGCACAGTTTTCCATCAGGGCCTGACCGACGCCCTGCATCACCCCGCCATGGGTCTGGCCGTCGAGAGTCATCGGATTGACGGCGCGTCCCACGTCGTCGACAGCGCTCCAGTCGACGACCTCCACCACGCCCGTTTCCGGGTCAATTTCGACCTCGCAGACATGGCAGCCGGATCCCAGAACGGCCTTGGGATAATGCGTGTCCGCATCCTCGCGCAGTTCCCCGCGCAGTTCCTCTGGCAAATCGTCCCGGTCCCGTGCCGCCGCTGCCACATCGAACAGGCTGATATGACGGTCGGTTCCGGCAACGGTATACATGGCATCGGCATATTCAATATCCGCATCCGCGGCTTCCAGAACATGGGCCGCGATCCGTTTGCCCCTGTCGACGATCTTCGCGCTGGCATCGCAGATCACGATAGCCCCCATTCGCATGCTGCGGCCGGAATGGGTGCCGCCGCCGTCCTTGAGCAGGTCGGTGTCGCCGTACCCGACCTGCACAGTATTGTAGGGCGCCTGAAGCACATCGGCGACCATCTGGCTGAACGCCGTCTGATGGCCCTGCCCTGTCGGCATGGTGCCGATCTGGACGTCCACCGTGCCCTCAGGCCGTACATGAATTTCCGTCCATTCGCGCGGATAGCCGGTCGACAGATCGGCATAGTTGGCGATTCCGATACCCCGCAGCCGCCTACGTCCGGCAGCCTCGGCACGACGGCCTTCGAACCCGTCCCAATCCGACAGCGCCACCGCTTCCTCCAGCGCCTGCGGATAGTCGCCGGAATCGTAGGGCAGTCCAAAATTGTTCTCAAAAGGGATTTTTTCGGCCGGAATCAGATTGCGTCGACGGATCTCTATCCGGTCAAGGCCGGTAGCCTCTGCCGCCATATCCATCATGCGCTCCATCGCATACATGACTTCGGGCCGTCCGGCGCTGCGATAGGGGTAGGTCGGCGGGGTATTTGACTGGATCGCGATCGCCTGGGCGGAAGCAGCGGGAATGTCGTACAAAACGGTAGTGATCTCGACGCCTTTGATCAGCGGTATCCAAGACGCGGAATAGGCACCGATATTGGACGTGTTCTTCGTGTGCAGGGCGACGATCCTACCCTGTTCGTCAAAACCGAGCTCCGCCTCGACCACGAGGTCCCTCGCCTGGAAATCCGTCATCATGGTCTCGGTCCTGTCGGCATTCCATTTTACCGGACGGCCGAGCTTCTTCGCCGCCCACAGCACCAGGGGATGCTCCATGTAAAGCGCATTGCGCGGACCATAAGACCCGCCGGCGTCGCGAATGACCACCCGAACGTCTTCCTCATCCTCGCCCAGCATCTGCGCCAGTTCCCGCTTGAAGCGGTAGATGCTGCCCGCCGTGGTCTGCAGCGTATAGCGCCCGTCGGAACCGACCTCTCCGAGTGCGCAGCGCGGTTCCATCGGCACCCCGGTCACGCGACTCAACTGCGTTGTCAGTCGAACGACATGGGTGGCGTTTTTCAGTAGCTCCGCCGTTTCTTCCCTGTCATTGACGTCGGCGTCGATGGCGATGTTCGACCCGTGATCCGGCCAGATGACAGGTGCAGTTTCACCGGTGGCCTCTTTCGTGTCGACAATGGACGGCAGCACCTGATAATCGATTTCGACAAGTTCAGCCGCATCACGCGCCTGTCCGAAGGTTTCCGCGATCACCATAACGACTGGCTCGCCGACCTGGCGGACACGGTCGGCCGGAAGCGGATAATGCGGCGCGACGAATTTCTCGGACCCGTCGCGGTTATGCAGGGCAATGTCGGGCGGGCTGGAAAAGCCGAGATTGTGCGGAATAGGCCCGAGACCGTCCGCCAGCCAGTCCGCCCCCGTCAAAACTGCCGCCACGCCGGGCGCGGCCATCGCGGCCCCGGTGTCGATACCGCGTATGACCGCGTGCGCATGCACAGATGCAACCATGCAGGCATGGAGTTGACCGTCTGCGTTATTGTCATCGGCGAACTGCCCGCCACCTGTCAGCAGCCTCAGGTCTTCCTTGCGAAGCGGCGAGTCGCCGAGTCTGTTTTGCATTTGTGTCGCCCTCTGATTGCGCCCTTATGCTGCCTGCGGCAGGGCGCCCTGTCGAGGGCAGGGTCCCGCAAAAAACTCCGTCACCTCACCGATTTATACCAGTCCGCCACCTGGCCGCCGGTCCACAGCGCGACATCGTCGTGTTTGGAAATCTCGTCGAGCACCTGTTCGAAATATTTGATCCGGAACGGCGTGCCGGAAATATAAGGATGCACGGCAATGGCCATTACCCGGGCATTGTGTTCGCCTTCCTGGTAGAGCCGTTCGAAATTGTCCATGCAGCGGTCGTAGAATTCAGCCGCCTTGTGGTGCTGGACGATCATCATCGGAATGTCGTTCAGTTCCACCGTGTAAGGAATGGAAATCAGCGGCCCGTGTTCGGTTTTGACTTCGAAGGGCTGATCGTCCATCGGGAAGTCCGCGACGTATTCAATCCCCGCTTCCTTCAGGTAGTCCGGCGTCTCGAAGGTTTCGGTCAGCCCCGGCCCCATCCAGCCGCGCGGCGGCTTGCCGGTGAAATCCTCGATCGCCTTCATGGTATCGCGGATATCCTGCTGCTGATCCTCGATCAGATGCGTCGGGCGCTGATGATAGGCATGGCCGAGGAATTCCCAGCCCGCATCATGCGCCGCCTGCGCCAGGCGCGGATACTGCGTGCACACCGAGCCGTTGACAGACAGCGTCGCCGGAATGCCGCGCGACGTCAGCGCTTCGTGAAACCGCCAGAATCCGACCCGCATTCCGTATTCCTGCCACGACCAGTTGGGTATATCCGGGATATGGACCTGGCCGCCGGGCGGCGGAAGCACCGTCCGCGCCATCGGTTTTTCGACATCCCAGTTCTCGATATTGACGATCACCCAGACGGCGACGCGCTTACCGTCGGGAAGTTTGAGCGGCGTGCGGTCCGCCATAGCCGAATAATCGATCCGGTCGCGGGGCTTCATGACCATGGGTGCGGGTCCTCGATAAAAATTGCAAGTGACACGAGTTTACATGCGCCGAGGAGACAGCGAAATTCGTGGATCGCCAAACATGTCGCCGAAATTTCTCGCAGCAGACCACCAACAAATTCTGGGTAGGCTCCGAGCCCGGCTAGCTAATCGCCCATCAAACTCGGCAAATAAAGCGCTAGGTCCGGCAACAGCACAAGGATGATGACAAGGATAAGATCGCACAGCAGGAACGGTGCGGCTGCGCTCGCCACCTGCCAGAGGGTCGTCCCTTTCACCATGCCCATCATGATGAACAACAACAATCCGAATGGCGGTGTTGTTGCGCTCATCTCCAGCGCCATCAAAACGACCAGCGAGAACCAGACCGGATCGTAACCCAGCTGCGTCGCGATCGGATAGAAGATCGGCACGGTGATCAGCATCATTGAGACCGGGTCCATGAACATGCCCAGCAAAATCAGGACTAGGAACATGACACCGAGGATAACGACTGCCGGTACTTCGAAGCCGGTCGCCCATTGCACCAGTCCGCGACTGGCGCCAGACAATGAAAGCAATTGACTGAAGACGGTCGAGTTCATGAGGATGAAAAATACCATCCCCACTACACGGATCGTCCCGATCAGGGATGTCCGGAAGGCTTCCCACGTGAACACTCGGAATGCAGCTGCCAAGATGACAACGCCGACAACGCCAAACGAGGCGGATTCTGATGGCGTGGCCCAGCCAAGTACGATAAAGCCAATCACCATAAAGACGATCAGCCCCATAGGCATGATGTTTACGACAACCTGATAGCCTTTTTCCTTCCAGCTGGTCGGTTCGACTGCGTATGAAGGCGCAGCCTCAGGGTCGACCGCAAGCTGCAGCGTAATCATGCCGGCATACAGAGCGGCCAGGACGAAACCCGGCAGAATGCCAGCAATCAGCAATGCGCCAACATCGACACCGGCGATACTCGCCAGCAGCACACCCAGCGAGGACGGCGGAATAATCATCGCCAGCCCCCCGGTACCCAGAATGGGTCCCATGGACATGTGGTTCTTGTATCCGCGCCGCTGCATCTCCGGCACCAGCAGCGACCCAAGCATTGCGGTGTTTGCCATTGTCGAACCGGTCAGCGTTGAAAACAGAGATCCGCCGACAACGGTCAGATAACAGAGACGACCGGGAATGCGACCGAGCAACTTGTCCAGCGCGTCGAACACGCGGATAGCAAGGCCCGTGTGGAAGAAAAGCGACCCCATGAGAATAAACATCGGGATCGGCGACAAAGTGAAGCTCGTGATAAGCTGTGGCGCGTTGTCGACAACCTGCGGGACCTTGTTCACAGCCTCGGCGAAGAATTCACCGACCGTTTCATAGTTTCGGACAACGAAAATGCAGGTCCCGATGATATTGGTGACCAGGAACGTAAACGCGACGGGAAACCCCATCATCATCCCGACCATGACGCAGCCGAGCAAAATCGTCCCAGCCCAGTACCACTCCATGGCCATCAGACTGAGTCCTTAAGTTCGCCGAGATCGTAGGAATAGTAGTGTCGGCGTCCCAGCAGATAGAAAAGAAATTCCAGCGCCACTAGAGCGAATCCGATGAACATCGGCAGGAATTGCGCCCAGTACGGCATGTCGACACCGCGGATATCCAGTTGCCCGCTTTCCGCCGCGTCCATAAACAGCTGCCACGAAAACCACGCAAAAAGAAAAGATGCCGCTGTGCAGACCAGATAAACGAAAAATGCGAGCACTCGTCTGACGATGGGCGGAATGATCGTAAGCAACGCCTCGATCGCTACGTGGCCCTTTTCGCGCACCAGCCAGGGGGCGGAAAACATGGCTACGTAGAGCAACGCATATTCTACGACGGACGAGGTGAACAGCGGCGGACTGATGCCAACCGTCCTCATCGACACATCGATCACAATCATTGTGAACATGCAAGGGATGACGGCGCAGGCCAGATAGGCCAGCGCCGTCGATACACGTCCTACAGCCTTGTCAAAGGCTTCCATGGATTTGTTACCTGAATGTATTCAAAGGTAACTTAGTTACGATGCCGCTTCCGCATCGACGCCAAATCGACCTGGAACTGGGGCTTACCCGGCACGTACAGCAGCGGGCGCAACTGGTCGGCGTAGTCGGACCGCTTTTTAAGCTCTTTCCAGATTTCGCCGTGGGCGATTTCTAAATACCGCTTGGAAGCTTCTTCGCTCAGGACGATGTCCTTCGCGCCGGCGGCCTTTAGCTTCGCCTCGTCTGCCTTTCGGACGTCTTCCGTCCACAGCACCGATGCCGTCTCGTACTCGACGCCAACGTCTTCGAGCATCTTTTTCTGGGCTGCACTCATCGACTTCCATGCATCGAGGTTAATCGTGACCACGGTGTTGGTCGCATAGAAGTTGGGGACCACACGGTATTTGATAACTTCCTGCATGCCGACAGACGCGGGCTGGTCGGTAAAACCAAATCCGTCAACGGTGCCGCGCTGGATTGCATTAATCACCTCGCTCGACTTGATGTTGACAGTGGTGGCACCAAGCGCTCGGAATAGTGGACGATAGGTGCCGGTCGCGCGCATTTTCATGCCCGTCAGGTCCGGAAGACCGTTTTTCATCTTCGGCATCTTCGCGAGATACATGTGGTAGGACGTCATGCTTTCGCCCCAGGCGAGAAGATGGGCACCGGCTTTCTCACGATAGATTTTTTGCAGAAGCTTCCAGCCGCCATTTTTCCGGATAGCCTTTGGCCCATGATTACTGGCCAGCATCGCGTAACCTTCGGGCACGGTCCCGATGTAGTATGCAGTCGGCGAATGCAGCATGTCGAACTGACCGCGTTTGAGGGCGTTGGCCGCCTTGCGCGGAGGAACGACTTCCTGCCCACCGAGATAATTGATGCTCAGTTTCCCGGCTGCCTTTTTGTTCAGCGGGGCGACAAACGTCGTCAAAAAGCTCTGCGACATTGCGTTGTTCGTTTGCAGCGCCGTGACCGCGTTCAGCTTATCCGCCGCATGAACCGGACCGATCGCCAGCGTGGCGACGGCTGCGGTCGCGCCGATAGAGATTGATAGTTTTTTCATTTGAAACTCCCTGTTGAGACATACGAAAGCTGACGATTGGTTGTCGCCAATTTTTCTCGCGTAATACTGCATAGTCTCCAAACGGTGTCAAATAGTTAGACACCTAAATGATCCTTCAAACACTTGATATTGCTGACACCCTCTTTCAGGGCCCGCTGCCGCAACGAATCCGCATCAGAAAGGCAGGGCGATCGGCAGGTGGACGTCGTCGCAGTTGATAATGACCGCCTTCTTGGAGGCTATACGGAATCCGTCGCCCGAACCGGCAACCAGTTGGTACGCGTACTTGCCCCCGAAACTGCGCTGTCGATGACCGGGGCGGAATTCGAGCATCTCGAATCTTGCGTCCACGCGGCAAAGCCCGGAACCGCCGTCTCTCGTCACGAAGATGTTTGATATCATATGGCTGGTCCGCGAAGGCGGTATCTGCGAATGCACCCGCGGATGCCGCAACCTGGCAAACCGCGTTCGCAGCATGGGGACGTCGTCAAAAAAAAGCGAGACGCCGGATTCGGGATCGACCTGATCCGGCTGGGCAGGCGCCCAGTAGTATCCGTCATCCGTGAACAAATTTGTCCAGTCCTCGAACAACCGGTCGTCCAGCAACCCGACCTCTCGGATCAGAAATTGCTCTACGTCGCGCGCGAAAAGCAGATCGTCGATCGCGGATTGGTAGTCGATCGTCATTCCCCGTCGTCCGCGCACATATAATTTAGCCACGCACGGTAATGATTGCGCATACCTTCTTCGCTGGTTCCCGTCGTGCGGACGCGCCCGGTATCGAACTCTTCGCTCGGCCCCTTCCGCGCCAGCAAAATCCACTCGTTCCCGGATGTCATCATGCCTTCCTGGGCACGGGCAAAGGCTTCGACGTCGTCGGTCTGAACCAGCGACGTCGGCGAATGCGTCCGGTTCAGGTTGACGAGTTGATCGCGAAACATCTTTTCCGGCGCGCCTTTCAGCTTGACCGGGTAGATGAAAATTTCGGTGCGGTCGACGGCCAGCGGGCGGATTACCCGGATGTGGGGATTGAGCTCCTGCATCGCCATATTGGGATAGAAGATCACGTTGTGGCGTTTCTTGACCAGGATATCCCGCGTCTTCTCCGGTCCGTGCTTTTCCTCGAGCAGCGCGACATAGGCCTGATGATCCGCCGACGTATTCTCGACCGGGGGCAGACCGCCCTGCCAGGTGTGCCCGTGCGGCAGCGCATGGGTTCCGAGGTTGTCCATCGACTTCACCTTGCCGCGCTTTTCGAAAAACTGGATGCCGCCCTTGTCGCCTTCGCGCCGGGTGAATTGCTGCCCTCCCTTGGCACTGGAGGATTCGTGGCTGTAGGCCGGATGATACATGTCGATCAGATTCTCGACCTGCATCTTCCAGTTGCCGTGATACAGATAACGGTGCACCCCGCCGGTGACTTCGATCTCGCCGTCAGGCGCGCTGATCGCGACATCGTCCAGAAAATCGCCGTTTTCGCCGAGCCATGCGCGCAGATCCGGGCCTTCCGGCGACAAATTGGCGAAGACGAAACCATGGTGCGAGTCCCATCGGGCGACCCGGCCCATGCCGTCTTTCACCCTGTCGAATTTGTAATCCGGGTACCCCTCTTCCTGCGTCACGAAATCGAGGTCGCCGTTCGTGTCGTAGGTCCAGCCGTGATACATGCACATTAAGCGCCCGGCGTTGCCGCATTCCTCATTGACGACTTTCACCCCGCGATGGGCGCACCGGTTGTAGACGACATAGACGTTGCCGTCCGAATGACGGGTCATGACGACCGGTTGCAGGCCGATCCGCGTGCAGAAGAAGTCGCCCGGCTCGGGCACCTGGCTCTCATGGCCCACATACACCCAAGACCGGCCGAAGATTCGGTCCATTTCCAGGTCAAACAGTCGTGGGTCCTCGTAGACGTCCCGGTGCACCTGGTCGGATCTTACAAGCGAGGCAATATGCTCGCTGCTGTATTCCGTCATCATGCGCCGCTCCCGTTCCTCAGCGATTTACCCGGTCGATCGCGTCGCGAATCCGTCCGGGGGTCATCGGCATCGAAATATCCGATACCCCAAGCGGGCGCAGCGCATCAAGAACGGCATTCACGGCGACGATGGGCGAAATCGCGACCCCTGCTTCGCCTACGGCCTTTGCGCCTAGCGGATTGGTATCGGTGGGCACGGGCCGGAGCTCGCAGACGAAATCCGGCGCCGGTGCATCGTCCGCTCGCGGCAATCCGTAATCGAGAAACGATCCAGACAGCACCTGTCCGCTTTCCGGCTCGTATACCAGATGTTCGGAGAACGCCTGGCCCAGCCCATGCAACACGCCGCCCTGAAGCTGGGCTTCAACCAGCATCGGGTTCACCGGCGTGCCGCAATCGTGAACCATGATGTAGCGATCGAGGGTGACGTCCCCCGTCTCGGGATCCACCTCGACCTCGCAACAATGGGCGCCGTTGGGATAGGTAAAATCGCGTGGCATGAACCGGTCGCGGGCATCGATCCCGCCGGCCTGTTCGACGATCTGCGCGAACGCGACCGTTCTGTCGGTGCCCTTCACGCCGTATTTTCCGTCCCCGAACTCCAGATCTTCGACTGCGGCTTCAAGCAGTCTCGCGGCATGTTCCATCCCCGCCTCGATTACCCGGTCGGTCGTGCAGACGACGGCTGAGCCGCCAACGATGATCGACCGGCAGGCGCCGGTCCCGGTGCCATAGGCGATGTCGTCGGTATCGCCCTGGATTACGTGGACGGACGAGGCGGGCAGCCCGAGCTTTCCAGCGACGATCTGAGCGTAAATCGTATCGTGCCCCTGACCGTTCGACATCGATCCGATCCGCAGCTCGACCGACCCGTCCGCCGCGCAGCGGATGTCAGCCTCTTCATCGAGCCCGAAGCCCAGCGCCTCGATCGTATTGCAGAGGCCAAAGCCGCGCAGCTTTCCGGCTTTGGCTGAATTCGATTTGCGTGCCTCGAAACCGGGGCGGTCGGACAGATCCAGCGCGCGCTCGAAATTTGCCGAAAAATCGCCGCAGTCGTACTCGAGATGAGAAATCGTTTTGTAGGGCAGCTGATCCGCCCTGATCAGGTTTCGGCGCCGCAGTTCGAACCGGTCGATACCGAGCTGACGAGCGGCTTCGTCCATCAGGCGTTCCGGCGTGAACTGTCCTTCCGGCTCGCCTGCCCCGCGGATGGGACAGGTCGGCACGGTATTGGTGAGCACGCCGCAGGCCTCCAGATACCCGACCGGCACATCGTAGACGGATGGCGCGATCTTGATCGAATTCCGCACTGGATTGCCGGCGCGGGGTCCAAGATACGCACCCAGATTTCCGAGATTGCGGACGCGCATCGCCTGTATCCGGTAGTCTTCGTCGAAGGCGTATTCGGCGACCGAGACAAGATCGCGGGTATGCACGTCGCTGATGAAGGATTCCGAGCGATCCGAAATCCAGCGCACGGGCGCACCGATTTTCCGCGCAGCCCACAGCACCAACACCTCTTCGCCATAAACGATATTCTTGGCGCCGAAGCCGCCGCCGAGGCGCGGCACGACAACCCGGATATCTTCCGGTTCGCAGAAGAAACAGAATTTGGCGAGCGTGTTGCGCACCGGATGGGGCTTTCCCGCCGTTGCGTGCAGCGTGAATTTTTTCGTGTCGGCATCCCAGTCACCAATATAACCACGGGTTTCAATCGGCGCCCCGACGCCACGGTTCTGCACGTGCCGGATACGCGTGACATGGGCGGCGTCTTCGAAAATGGCATCAGTGGCCGCTTCGTCCCCCATGGATATTTTAAAGCAGATATTGTCTGGGAAGGCCTGGTCGACGACCGGCGCGCCGTCAGCAACGGCAGACTCGACATCGATCACCGGCTCCAGATCCCGATAGGAAACGACGATTTTCTCAGCGGCATCCAAAGCCTGGTGACGGGTGTCGGCGATCACCATCGCAAGGATCTGGCCGACATATTCGACCTTGTCGGACGGCATAGCGGGTTGCGGGCGGGCTATGGACGGGTCGCCCTGCTCGACCGGCTTTTTCACATCGGATTTTTCCGCAACAGGCAGAACCTCCCAAGGCACCCCGCCGATACCGTCGGCTTTCAGTTCGGCGCCTGTGAGAACACTCGCAACACCGGGAGACGCGACGGCCGCCCCGATTTCCATTTCGGCGATCTCCGCGCAGGCAACGTCGGAGCGTACGAACACGGCATGCTTTTCGCCCCGAATATGGATGTCGTCGAGAAACACGGCGTCGCCGCGCAATAGTTCTTCGTCTTCGAGTCGGGGGACGGATTTACCGACCAGATCGCCGAGACCGGGTGGATTGAAACGGGAGAGATCCATATTCAATGGTATAAAGCACGCGGCATCCGTAAAACAATGTGCGGGTGCGACAGTTCTATCAGTTCGTCCTGAAAACCAGAATCCGCCCGTCTGGCTCGCTATCCTTCGAAACACGAGATAAGTGAGGGTTCAGTTCAGGATGGTAAAATCCTCTGACCACCCGGTTGGGGAGAGGGACATGGAGTTCTGCAGATCAACGGACCGATCGCACATCGGTTGAGTTGCTGGAATTTGCGGCTGCTCTGCGCAAACTGAACACTTCTCTCGCGGCAAACATGAGCGATGTTCTCACCATTCTGCAGACACTCCGACATAAGACAATCCTCTCGCGCTCCCGGCGAATTTTTTGCCGGACCGTACCCAACGGTCTATAATCGTGGGTGCTGTCCGATGAGGGCGGCCGACATGGGGAGCTATGTGATGGAACGGACATTCGCGCGGGAGGTGGAAATGCTGCGCCGTGGCGACGGCGAGTATTTCGAAGGCGAAGGCATCCTCGCCATCACCAAGGCGCTGCTTCAATCCGGCGTTTCCTATGTCGGCGGCTACCAGGGCGCCCCCGTTTCCCATCTGATGGATGTTCTGACATCGGATTCCAAGGGCCTGATGGCCGAACTAGGCGTGCATACCGAAGTATGCGCCAACGAAGCGGCGGCCTGCGCCATGCTGGCGGCGTCGGTGAACTACCCCATTCGCGGTGCGGTGACCTGGAAATCAACAGTCGGCACGAACGTGGCGTCCGATGCGCTGTCCAACATCGCCTCGGTCGGCGTGATCGGCGGCTCACTGATCGTCCTGGGAGAGGATTACGGCGAGGGATCGTCCATCATTCAGGAGCGCAGCCACGCTTTCGCGATGAAGTGCTCGGTCTGGCTGGTCGATCCGCGCGTCAATCATCCGCGCATCGTCGACCTGGTGGAAAAATCGTTCGAACTCTCCGAAGCCAGCAACACGCCGGTGATGATGGAGTTCCGCATCCGCGCCTGTCACGTCACCGGGCGCTTCGCGACCAAGAAAAACAAGAAGCCCGAGTTCTCGATGAACGACAAGATCCCGGAGCCGGAATACAACCTGGACCGGATCGCGCTGCCGCCGTCGACCTATCTGCAGGAAAAAATGAAGATCGAGCAGCGCTTCCCGGCCGCGATCAAGTTTATCCGCGAAAACGGGATGAATGAATTTTTCGACGGCGACTGCGACGATGTCGGCATCATCTGCCAGGGCGGATTGTACAACTCGGTAATCCGCGGTCTGCAACAGCTTGGGCTCGCCGATCCGTTCGGCAAGTCGCGCATTCCGATTTACTGCATGAACGTCACCTATCCGATGGTGCCGGAAGAAGTCACCGAATTCTGTGCGGGCAAACGGTCGGTCTGCATCGTCGAGGAAGGCTTCCCCGATTATCTCGAACAGGCGCTGAACGCGACGCTGCGCAAAGCCGATCTGAACACCACCATCGTCGGCAAGGACGTCTTCCCGAAGGCGGGCGAATACCAGTCCGAGGTGATGATGAATGGCCTCGCCAAATTCGTCGAAGGCGCGGTGCCGAAAGGCATCAATCTTGCGCCCATCGCCGCCGTCACCAAGGCGGTCGCGGACAACAAGGCCTACGCCGCCGAACTTCTGGGCGCGCCGATCCCGAAGCGCCCGCCGGGGTTCTGTACCGGCTGCCCGGAACGGCCGGTCTTTTCGGCACTGAAACTGGTGCAACAGGATCCCGAGATCGGCAAGATGCACATATCGGCCGATATCGGCTGTCACACGTTTTCGACCCTGCCGCCCTTCAATATGGGCAACACCGTTACCGGATATGGCCTTGGCCTCGCGAGTTCGGCCGGAGTGAAGGATTCGCTCAAAGCCCACACGATCTCAATCATGGGCGACGGCGGGTTCTGGCATAACGGATTGTCCACGGGCATTACCGGCGCGGTGTTCAACAAACACGACAACCTGCTGATCGTCATGGCCAACGGCTATTCTTCGGCGACGGGACAGCAGCAGCTGCCGTCCTCAACCGCCGGCGGGCTGCGGCCGCCGGACACGGTGGTCCCGATCGAAAACGCCCTGAAGGGGGTCGGCGTCAAGTGGATCAAGAAACAGTACACTTATCAGGTCGGGCACATGCGCGATCTGGTCAAGGAAGCGCTGACGTCGACCGAAAAGGGCCTGAAGGTCATCATCGCCGAAGCCGAATGCCAGATCGCGAAGCAGAGGCGCGAAAAACCGATCGCCGCCAAACTGCTGAAATCAGGCAAGCGTGTCGTCCGTACCCGGTTCGGCGTCGACGAAGACACCTGCACCGGCGATCATTCCTGCATTCGGCTTTCCGGCTGCCCGTCTCTGTCGGTCAAACCGAACCCCGATCCGCTGCGCAAGGATCCGGTCGCCAGCGTGCTGAATTCCTGCGTCGGCTGCGGCCTGTGCGGCGAAGTGTCGGATGCGGCGGTGCTGTGCCCGTCCTTCTTCCAGGCGGAAATCGTGCAGAACCCCGGCGTCATCGATACCATAATCCACAAACTGCGTACCGCCGTGATCGGCCTGTTCCAGGGCAAGTCCGACACGCCAGACCCCGCGCCGTCCCAGGACAACCGGCCCGACATCAAGGTTGCGGCGGAATGAGCGCGCTTCCCGAACGTCCCATCTCGATGGTAATCGGCGCTCTCGGCGGCGAGGGCGGCGGCGTGCTGACGACATGGGTCGTCCGCGCGGCGGAAATGTGCCGATACCCGACGCAGTCGACATCGATCCCGGGCGTCGCGCAGCGCACCGGTGCGACGACCTACTATGTGGAAATTTTTCCCGCGCCGCATGAAGACCTGAATGGCCAGGAACTGGTCATGGCGCTATACCCGGCGCCGGGCAATATGGACATCGTCGTCACGTCCGAGCTGATGGAAGCCGGACGCATGCTGGAAAACGGTATGGTGACGCCCGACCGCACCACTCTGATCGCGTCCACCCACAGGGTGTATTCGGTGGTCGAGAAATCTGCCATGGGCGACGGATTGTTTCGCGCCGACAAGCTCGACAACGCGGCCCAAAAACTGTCAAAGCGGGCGGTTCTGTTCGACATGGCGACGCTGGCGGAAAAGGAGGGCACGGTCCTCAACGCCATCGTCCTCGGCGTCATCGCCGGATCGGGCGAACTACGGATCCCGGTCGACAACTTCCGGGAATCGATCCGCGAATCCGGCGTCGCGGTGGAGTCCAACCTGAAAGGGTTCGAACTAGGCCTCAGCTATATGAACGGCGAATTGCAGCTGCCCGAGGGCACGCCGGAGAAGAAAATCCGGACAGCCCGGCCCAGCGCCGAAAGCCTGATCGCCGGTGTACAAGCGACGTACCCGGGTGAGACCCAGGCCATCGTCACGGAAGGCGTAAAGCGGCTTGTCGACTATCAGAGTCCAGCCTATGCGAAACTGTATCTCGACCGGCTGGGCGGCATCCTGACGATTGACCGCGAACGGGGCGGCGAACGGAACGGTTGGGCGCTGACCGTCGAAACCGGGCGGTACCTCGCACTGATGATGTCCTACGAGGACATCATCCGGGTCGCAGACCTCAAATCGCGGCGTTCGCGGATGGAACGCGTGCGCGCCGAAGTGTTGGCGAAACCGGACGAGCCGATCCGCGTCACCGAATTCCTGAAACCCGGCTTCGACGAAATGACATCCGTCATGCCGGCCTGGCTCGGCCGGCCGATCATGAACTGGGCCCGCGGCAACGCCTGGGCCAGCAACTACAATTTCGCGATGCGGGTGCGCACCAACACGATCAACGGGTTTCTGCGATTGTGGACGCTGTCCAAGCTGCGCTTCTACCGGCCCAGAACCTATCGCTATGCTGAAGAACAGAAAGCCATCGAAGGCTGGCTGGATGCGGTGAAGAACGCGGCAGTGCTGCATTATCAGCTCGCCGTCGAGATCGCCGAGCTCGCCAATCTGCGAAAGGGTTATTCCGATACCCACAAACGCGGTCTGCAGAATTTCACCCGGATCATGGACGAGGTCGCGATCCCCTGCGCCACTGCGGCAAAAGATCCGCCCTGGGGCGCGGATGCGGTCTCGAAACTGCGTGCCGCCGCTCTCGCCGACCCTGAAGGGGATGCGCTGGACAAAGCGTTTTCGGAACTCGGCGCCGCGCCGCAGGCAGCTGCCGCGGAATAACCGCTACTCGATTTCTTCCCGCGCGACGTCGAGCCTTTCCTGGGCTTCGCGGTCGTCCGCCGGATGCCCGACCACCACCATGTCATAGGCACCGCCGCGGGATGCGACGACCTCGGACGTGATGCCGCCAACAACGCTCCATGACGCCGAAGAAGGCTCGGCGGGAATTGCGTTTTCGCGATATTCGATATTGGCCGCTTCCAGCATTTCGTCAAAACGCCGGCGGGCGAGTTGTTGTTTCCGGTCGCGCTCCTGATCGTATTCGTCCTTCATCTGGACTTGGACGGATTCGAACAGCCCCGTCGCGCCGGCCGGGATGACGTCGGATACATCGCCTTTGATGAACAGGAATTCGGCATGTCCGCCGAATTCGCCTGTCAGAACAAGCGCAGTCCCGATCGCGCCTTCGTCGTTTTCGATATCTCTGACCGGCACCGGAATATGCTTGATCTCCCTAACGTTCCTCCGCGTGGGTCCAGCAGACCCAGAAAGTGTAACCGATATTGCCGGCATGGCGAGCTATTTAGGGATTTGTTTTTCCCAGCGCCGTCAGCACGACTTCCGGCGTTATCGGCATTTCGGTGACCAGCGCATTGTGTGGCCGGATCGCGTCGTTGACGGCGCAGAGAATGGCGGCGGGCGCACCCACGGTACCCGCTTCGCCTGCGCCTTTGGCCCCAAGTTGGGTGCCCTCCATCGGGGTCTCGACATGACCGACATGGATATCGGGCATCTCGGCCGCCATGGGGACGAGATAATCCGCCAGCGTCCCGTTCAACAGGTTGGCGTCATCGTCATAAACGCAGTGCTCGAACAACGCGCCGCCGATTCCCTGCACCACCCCGCCGCGGATTTGCTCGTCGACCAGCAGCGGGTTGATCACCCGCCCGCAATCCTCGACCACCCAATGACTGAGCGGCTGCACGATTCCGGTATCCAGATCGACCTCGACCAGCGCGCCCTGAATGCCGTTGGCGATACAGAACGGGGCCGACGGCGCGTAGTGCCGGGTCGCGGCAAGTTCCGGCTGCGTCCCTGGCGGCAGCAGGTCGTGACGGAAATGCCCGGCCTCAGCGACTTCCGCCAGGCTCATCCGCTGCTCGCCGGTCGACCGGTCCCGGATGCCGCCCCCAGCTACCTCTAGCTTTTCGGGCGCCGTTTGCAGGATCGCACCGGCCAGTTCGCACAAGCTGTCCGCAAGCGCATCCGCGGCGCGCCACGCGGCCTCGCCGCCGATCGTCAGGCCGCGCGATGCCCAGGCGCCACCGCCATAGGGCGTCACCGCCGTGTCGCCGGAAAACGTGATAGAAATATCGTCCATCGTCAGGCCAAGACGGTCACCGACGATCTGGGTGATGCCCGTGGATGTCCCCTGCCCCTGATCGGTCGCGCTGGTGACGATCTGTACCTTGCCGGACGGCTCCAGCTTGACGGTCGCGCCGTCCTGGGTCGATACGCGTGCCTGCGCCGGGCCGTAATATCCGCCCCCGACGGCGGTCAGTTCGACGAAAGTCGCCAGCCCGATCCCGCGCCAGACATTGCGACCGCGAAGCGCCGACTGTTCCGCGCGCAGGACATCGTAATCCATCATCTCCAGGAGCCGGTCGAGGCATTCCGTGAGCGACAGTTTTGGCAGCGGCACGCCGGACAGGGTCTGGGTCGGAAAATCCCCGGCGCGGAGATAGCTGTTGCGCCGGAATTCGGCCGGGTCCGTACCCGCCTCCGCCGCCGCCAGATCGACAAGCTGCTCCGTCACCGCCGTCGCGATCGGCTGGCCGACGGCGCGATACATGGCAACCGTGGGCCGGTTCTGGAACGCCGCTCGGTAATGCCCCGCATATGCCTCTAGCGCATATGGCGCGCCGGTGAGGTTCATGTTCATCATGCCTTCGCCGATGGAGGCGCGGCGATAGGCCGAATAGGGGCCGATGCCGCCTATCGCGTCGACCGTTATGGATTTCAGCGCCGTCCGGCCAGCCTTCGCGGTCGCGGAGACGACGTGATCGCGGGAATGCATGTCGCTGACGAAGGATTCGAGCCGGTCGGCGATGAATTTGACTGGCCGGCCGAGTATCTGGCTCAGCGCCGCCACGACGACTTCATCGCCGTAAACGTGGAGCTTGATCCCGAACCCGCCACCTACATCGGGGCAAATCACCCGCACCCTGTGTTCATCGATGCCGAGATGCCGGCTGTAGACGTCCTGCTGCTGCCAGGGTGTCTGATGTGATGCATAGACCGTCAGAGACTCGTCGCCCGGATTCCAGTCTGCGACGGCGGCCCGCGCTTCAAGCGGGACGCCGGTATGGCGGCCGAACGCGAAATCGGCGGAAACCTCTATCTCGGCCGCCGCCGACACATCTCCGTCGCCCGCCCGGGCTTCGAAGGCCAGATTGTCGGCATCGCCGGGATGAATGGCTGCGGTCGCGTCCGAAAGAGCATCCCTACCAGCGGAAACGGTGGGCAGCGGTTCCCAATCCACAGCGATCAGTTCCGCCGCATCCTCTGCAACCGCTCGGCTGGTTGCGACCGCGACGGCGACGGGTTCGCCCTGCCACCGCGCAACATCGACGGCCATAGGATACTGATCGTGCCCCCGCAGCGACGGAATATGCGCCGCGCCGCCCTGCCACGGCGTACAGATTTCGGCGAGTTCCCGCCCCGTCATCACGTACACAACGCCATGCAGCCGTTTCGCCGCATCGGTGTCAATCGACACAATACGGGCGTGAGGATGCGGCGAGCGCAGAAAGGCGGCATGAACCATCCGGGGCAGTTGTAGATCGTCTGCATACCGCCCGCGCCCGGCCACCAGACGCTTCGCGTTGGGGCGGCTAACCCGTTTTCCGATCAGGCCTTCTTTATCAGTTGTCACGTGGCATATGTATCCTGAATGAGAAGCCGGTGGCGACTGCCGCTGGATAAATCTTGCCACGCACTATCGGAAGCGGGAGCCGGGGGTGTCAAGACAAGGACGCGGCTATTTACTGGGTCGTCTGCACGTTAACGCTGGATCTTCGATGGATCGACACACACTTTTCGCTGTGTTAGACACGGGATCTTTCAACGTTTGTTATATCAGACCTTTACAGGGAGGTTTTTAAATGAACTACGCAAAACTCGCGCTCGGCATGGTTGCCGGTGTTGCATTCGCCGCTACCGCATCCGCTCAGACGGTGGGTATCGGCTCCACCAAAGCCGGCGCGGTATCGCAGATCACCGCGACCATTTCGAAAGCGGTCTCGGAGCATGCCCCGGGCCTGCAGATGCGCAAACAGACCATGGGCGGTACGCAGCAGTACATCCCGGTCGTGAACGCGGGCGAGCTGGAATTCGGTATTTCCAATATCACCCAATACCACTTCGCGCGCACTGGCACCGGCCTGTCCGAGGGCACCAAATACGAAAACCTGCGTTTGATCGCGACCATGATGAAATTTACGGTCAGCCCGGTCGTGTCCATCAAATCGGGCATCACTAAGACTTCGCAGCTCAAAGGCACCCGTATGGCCGTCGGCTTCAAGGGAGCGCCGCTGTTCTCGAATCTGACTCAGGGTGCGCTGGCGACAGCTGATCTGACGATCAAGGACATCAACCCCGTCCCGCAGGTTGGTCTGGTCCAGCACTGGCGTGCTTTCATGGCCGGTAAAATTGACTGGGCAATCGTGGCAGCAGGTTCCGGCTTCGTAAAACAGATGAATGCCAAAATCGACGGCGGCGTCCGCCACATCAGCTTCCCTTCAGACAAAGCGTCGCTGGCCAAGATGCACAAGTGGTTCCCCAAATCCGAGTGGCAAGTCGTTGCGCCGCGTAAAGGTCTGACGGGTGTGGTAGAGCCAACGAATTTCGTGTCCTACGATTATCTGCTTTGGACGCATAAAGGCCTGTCTGACGAAATGGCCTACAAGGTCGCCAAAGTCATGCATACGCAGGAAAAACAGCTCAAAGAAGGCGGACCGCTCTGGCGGTCCTTCCAGGCTAATAAACGCCTCGCGAAGGATCAGGGTCATCCCCACCATCCGGGCGCTGTGAAGTACTACAAGGAAGCGGGCCTGTTGTAGGCCGCCGGCTTGGTACGGTCACGCACCGTCGAAAGCCGATACAAATCCAACGCCCGCGTCCCCAACCGGGGCGCGGGCGTTTTTCATCGCGTCAATGAATCCGCCCCCGTCACAAAGACTTAGACAAGCGGCGACAATTTCATCAATATTGCGCTCGATAAGCGGAAAAAATCCGCATCGAAACAGGGAAATTTACCGGAGATCCGAACTTGGCCGATCAGCAGTCAACGCCATTGCAAAAGGATAGCAATGAGAGAGGCAAAAAGCTTCTTGCCGAACGCACAGAAGCACCACACATCAAAAAGCTGACCCTCGCGCTGGGTGCTATTACGACACTGATTGTCTTGACGTGGGCGGTGGAGTTGTGGCTCAGACTTGGGTTCGAGTGGTTCGACGAACAGGCTATGGTCGTCTGCTTGGGGATCACGCTGGGGATCATCTTCATCCGTTTTCCCTTCAACGGCGGGACGGAACGGATGACGTTGCCGTGGTACGACGTGCTTCTGTCCCTTCTCGGTATGGGAAGCTGCTTTTACCTCGCCTACATATACGGCGACATAGAGTCCAATCCGTTCGCCACCCGCCCCACAATGTTCAATATTGGGATTATCCTGATACCGCTTGTGTGGGAAGCGCTTCGGCGGACGACGGGGTGGAGCTTGACGCTCGTTTTCTCCGTTTTCATCATCTATTCCTTCGTCGGCCATCTGGTGCCGGGCATGATGCGCGGTCTCGAGCAGGAACCGGTTCGGCTGATCGCCGAACTGGGCGTCACGAATGTGGCCATGTTCGGCCTGCCCATGAAAATTATCGTGCTGACGGTGGTGCTGTTCATCTGGATGGGACAGCTGCTGCTTCACACGGGTGCGTCTGAATGGTTCACCGATCTAGCTGCCGCGATCATGGGCCGGTCTCGGGGCGGTTCCGCAAAGATCGCCGTTGTCGCGTCGGGCCTGTTCGGATCGATCTCCGGGTCGGCCGTCTCCAACGTCGCCTCCACTGGCGTTATTACGATTCCCCTGATGCGCCAGGCGGGTTACGACGCGAAAACCGCCGGTGCCATCGAGGCCGTGGCCTCAACCGGCGGACAGATCATGCCCCCCATCATGGGCGCCGCCGCGTTCCTGATGGCGGAACTGCTGGAACTGGAATACACGGAAATTATTCTGGCGGCGCTGGTACCGAGCGCGCTTTACTATCTGGCCGTCTTCGTCCAGGCGGACCTCGAAGCGGCTAAAAACGGCATTGCGCCGTTGCCCAAGGAGCGGATACCGCCGCTATTACGCGTGCTGAAGGAAGGTTGGTTCTTCGTCCTACCATATGTCGCGCTGATATATACCTTGTTCTCGCTTAACCTGCCGCCGCAGGAATCGGCGTTCTGGGCGGCGATCAGCGTTGCGATCGTCAGTATCATATTCGGATACAAGGGCCACAGGATCAATCCGAAGCAGCTTTGGGATTCCGTCGCAGGCGCCGGACGCGCCTCTGCAGATATCATCGTCATCGGCGCGATGGCCGGCATCATCATTGCCATTCTTGACCGGACGGGACTCGGGCAGGCGCTGACCCTAGTTCTCGCGGCGGTCGGTGAAGACAGCCTGTTCCTGCTGCTGATCCTCACGGCGCTGGTGTCCATCCTGCTGGGTATGGGCATGCCGACATCGGCCATCTATCTGTTGCTTGCAACAATGATTGCACCGTCGCTGATTAAGCTAGGCGTTCATCCGATCGCGGCGCACATGTTCGTGCTGTATTACGGACTGATGTCGATGATCACACCACCGGTTGCCATTGCGGCCTTTGCGGCGGCATCGCTATCCGGTGCGAAACCGATGGAAACCGGCGCGACGGCGGTGCGGCTGGGCTGGATCGCCTATGTCATCCCCTTCGTGTTCGTGCTGTCGCCGTCGCTGCTCGGTCAGGGCGATGCCTCCGACATCATCATGACCACGGTCACCGCCTTCATGGGGGTCTGGATCTCGTCCTGCGGCCTGATCGGCTACATGTTCGGGCCGCTGTCGGCTTTGTACAGATTGCTGTTTTTCACTTCCGGCATTCTGCTGCTTCTGCCCGCGGAAGCTATTCCACACGGTCTCGCGCTCAATGCTGCGGGACTTGTCCTGGGTATCCTGCTGCTCAGCAGGGATTACATGTCCAACCGCCACAGGCGCGCTTCGGAAGCCGCCTCCGGCGGGGCCGGCGAATAGCCGTACAACAATCTTCGAAGAAGGCGGGCCTCGGCCCGCCTTTTTTGCGAAAAGCTTACGAGGCGGCGTTGATCGCCGCGAGCACCCGCTCGGGCGTCAGCGGCAGTTCCCGGATCCGCACACCGATGGCGTCCTCGACCGCGTTCGCGATCGCCGAGGCGATAGGCAGCATGCACCCCTCGCCGACGCTCTTGGCGCCGAATGGACCAGGCCCGTGCCCCTGTTCCTGCAGAATGGAAACGAACCCGTCGTTCAAATCCGTCGACAGCGGCACCCTGTAATCCAAACCGTTGCCGTTCATCAGGACGGCTCCGTCGTAGACCATGCAGGGGAACAGCACCCCGGTCAGCCCCATCACGGCCGACCCTTCATCCTGACCGCGGCAAACTTTCGGATTAATGGCGCGCCCTGCGTCGCCGGAAACAACCAGTTGTTTCAGATGTATCAGTCCGGTTTCCGTATCGACTTCCACCTCTGCCGCGCCCCAGCCGAATTCCCACGACACGCAGCGGGTTTCCAGCGGCGCGGAATGATCCATCTCGGCCTTGTAGAACCCTTCCCCGGTGAACTCGTAGCCCGTGCCGCCGTAATATCTCATGATCATCAGCGGTAAAGGATGGGATTCGTTGCCCTTGCGGATAGACCAGTCATCCAGCTCGATCTCTTCCACCGAACAGTCGAGCTGGCCGGCGGCGAAGGTCATCACTTTTGATTTTGCCTCCAGCGCCGCCTGCTGCACCGCCTGGGCCATCACCACAACCGCCGAGCTGGCATTGGTGCCCTGGTCGAAAGGCGTGTAGTCGGTATTGAGCGCGGGGTAGCTGACCCGGTCCAGCGGCGCGTTCAACAGTTCGGCGACGATCTGGGACAGCGCCGTGTGAACGCCCTGGCCGATTTCGACCGTACCGCATTGCAGGTAAATCCCGCCGTTTGTCGTGATCCGGACCCGCGCCTGCGCCGGCTTGTTGACCCCGCCGGCATCCTTGAAGCCGACGGAAAGCCCCATGCCCCGGCCGTTCCCGGACTCGCGGTTTTCGTATCCGATACGCCCGGCCACCAGCGTCATCCCGGCGCGCAGGTCGGAATCGAGCCCGCTTTCGCCGGGAACATAGGCCTCGCCCAGATCTTTCAGGTTCTGCATGCGCAGATCCATCGGATCGCGGCCCAACGCCCGAGCGATGATGTCGACCTGCGATTCAGATGCCCAGGACGCCTGCGTCCCGCCGAAACCGCGATACGGCCCTGCCGGCGTCGTATTGGTCAAAATGCAGTCGCAATCGATGTCGAGATATTGCCACTTGTAAGGTCCGGGCAAACGATAGCCCGCCTTTTCGGCCACCAGCGGGCTGGCATCGGAATAGGCGCCTGCATCCAGCAGGATGCGGCCGCTGCGCGCAACGAACGTGCCGTCCGCCATCACGCCGGATTTCACGTCCAGGATCGCTGCATGCTGGCTCTGGGTCAGGAAGTTTTCCTCGGTCGTCATGCAGAAACGCACCGGGCGGCCAGACAGCTTCGCGAGCAGGATCGCGACGGGTTCCGCCTTGCAGTTGTTTTTCGCGCCGTAGCCGGCGCCGATATAGGGCACCTGGACGCGGATCAGATTTTCCGGGTGCTGGAAAACGCGCGCCAGTTCCTTGCGCAGCGGGAACGGGTTCTGGCAGCTGGTCCACACCTCGATCACATCGCCTTCATAACGCGCGACAGAGACGAACGGTTCGAGATGAAAATGCTGATCGCGCGAGAAGATGAATCGGTCATCGAACACATGATCGCAATCGTCGAATGACGACGCATCGCCGGTTTCGTACGAAAACCGGTAACAGTTGTTGCGCCCGATCCGGCGGTACCCGCTCGCGCCCTGGCCGTAGGCCGGCACGATCCCCATCGGTTCTTCTTCGAACAGTTCCGGCGCATCCTCGGCCATCGCCTCTTCGACCGTCGCAACGACGGGAAGCGGTGCGTATTCGACTTTGATTTTTTCCAGCGCGGCGACAGCCTGCTGCTCGGTTTCCGCCGCAACCGCGGCAACGGCATCGCCGATGTAACGAACCTTGTCGATCGCGACGATCGGCTGGTCCTTGATGAAATAGCCGTAGACGGGGTTCAGCCCCTCCAGCTCGTCGCGGGTCAGGACGGCGTGAACGCCCGGCATGTTGCGTGCGTCTCCGGCATCGACGGACACGACGCGGGCGTGGGCATGCGGCGACCGCAGCACTTTTGCATGCAGCATGCCGGGAAACGACACGTCGACGGTATATGTCGCCGCTCCCGTCGTCTTCGGAATGGCATCGGTGCGCGGCAGATCCGCGCCGACGACATGCAAACCGGGCGAGACTTCGTTCATTTGTCGTCTCCCGCGCGCGAAGCCGCATCCTGCACGGCCTCGATGATCATTTCGTAACCCGTGCAGCGGCAGATATTCGCGCCCATCCACTGGCGGATTTCATCCCGTCCGGGCGACGGGTTGCGGTCCAGCAGAGCGCGCGCCAGCATGATCATGCCCGGCGTGCAGTAACCGCACTGGAACGCGCTGTTTTCGACGAACGCCGCCTGCACCGGATCCAGCGTGCCGTCGGAGCCGGCCAGCCCTTCGATCGTCCGGACGTCGTGGCCGTCTGCCTGCCAGGCAAACGTGCCGCAGGAGGCGGCAGGCTTGCCGTCCACCAGGACCGTACAGGCGCCGCAGGTGGAAAGATCGCAGGACAGTTTCGTACCGGTAAGGCCGGCGCGATCGCGCACAACGTCGATCAGCATTTCCTCCGGCCTGACATGAAACGAGACATCGGTACCGTTCAGGCGGAAGGACACGAAAACAAGTTCGTTCGACATGACCTAGTTTCCGTTCGTGAGATTTCGATACGCCCGCGCGGCCAATACTCCGGCCATGCGTCTGCGATATTCGGCGCCCCCCATCGGGTTGCCTGTCGGTTCGGGCAGGGCGGCGGAAACGGTTTCCGCTTCGATTGCCCCGATTCCCGACTGAAAAACCGGCGCTGGGAACGCGCATCCGATTCCAATTGCGTACCGCTCGCCCTCGACCGACACGGCGACGCTGACGACGGGTTTGAGGCTGCGGTCGAACGACATCTTTCGATCGGCCTTTAAGGGTATCTCTATCGCCGTCAACAGGCCTGCCTTCGGAAAATCGGTCCCCGTATCGTCGGCCCGGAGACGCACCTCACCACCAGCCGTCACGAAGATCAGCTGGGCGCCGAAGACGCCAAGGACGACCCGCCCGTCATACCCGGCTTCCTGCGCGACGAGATTGCCGCCGACCGTGCCGGTCATACGGATACGGATATTGCCGATAGTCGTCCAGGCTGCCTGGAAATCGGGCAGTTTCGCGGCGAGCAGGCCGCTGGTTTCGATGTCCCAGTGGGTGGCAAGGCCGCCGATCCGGACAACCGTTCCGTCATCCTCGATACCGTTCATGCCGTCAATCGATGAAATGTCGACCAGCGTACCCCAGGAATCGCCGCCGCGCATGCGACGCACAAGGTCTATGCCGCCAGCGACGATCGTTGCCTCCGGCTCTTGAGACAGCACGCCGACAGCTTCTTCGGGCGACCTGGGCCGGGCGAGTCGAAAAGGGGAAATTGCCTGATGGGATCTGGAAATCCATCCGGCATCGGTAGCGTGCGTGTACATGTTTGTAGGTTCGAAATCGGGGCTCGGTTTGTCAAACGAAAAAGGGCGGCCCGAGGGCCGCCCTAGAAAATTTCAGGTCAGAGAGATCAGGAGCCGAGCGGCTTGAACTGAAAACGATACGGCCATTTGTGCCCCGCTTCTTCCATGTACTTCATATATTTTTCCATGATCGCGGGACCGTCGATCCCATACCCTTTGTGGAGGTCGTGCGCACGTTCGTTCGGCCAGTCCTTGAGGGCCTCCGCCCATTTGGCCTGCTGCTCAACCGGAAGAACGGTGACTTTTGCGCCGGCGGCTTTCAGTTTAGCAATCCCGGCTGCTTCACTACGATAAGAATCTTCGTTTGCCACGGTTTCATAGCTCGCCGCGCCTTCATCGATGATCTTGAGGACGTCTTTCGGCAATTTGCGCCGTGTGTTGAGGTTCATGGTCAGCACGTTCTGCGCCATCGCACCATGGTTGGTGACTTTGAAATGGGGCGCGGGCTCATGGAATTTGAAGCCAAAATAAACGCCGGGGAACATGATGAAACCGGACGCAACACCCGTCGCCAGGGCGTTATAGGCAGTCGGCAACGTTGTGGTGACCGGTATCGCGCCATAACGTTCGACCCAGGGCAGGTTCGGGCCGGCGGCGATGATTTTCTTGCCTTTGAGTTCGCTGACATCCGACCAAGCGAATTTCGTGCCGAGTCCGTAATTGTCAAAGCCGTTAATCGACATCAGCTTCTGATTGTATTTTTTAGGAAGCATGTCATAGATTTCGGGGTGTTCGGCCATGACCCGGCGTTTGACCTTGGTGTTCAGCCGAACGTCGCCCGTCGTAAACGGCGTGAAATAATCGAAATTCGCCGGCAGCATCTTCGCGCTTTCGAAACACACGCAGAAACCGCCGATATCGAGCAAGCCTTTTTCGACCGCTTCCAGTGTTTCGTGCACTTTGGCGATTTTACCTGCATAGGCGTGAATAAACCGTACCTTGTGTCCGGTTTCGGCGGCGACCCGCTTGGTGATGTAGTCCGCCATATGATGTTCCATGTTGCGGACATACGCGACCGGCTTGCTCGGATGGCCGGAGCCCATGCGCAGAACGAACGTCTTCGCATCGACTGCCGTGTTGAAAGCAAGCGAGCCGGCCACTACGGCCAGCGCACCCGCGGTAATTCTGGTTACCTGTTTCACGTCGAACCCCCTCACGTATTCGTCGTTGAAAAACTATCACACTAAAAAAACTATCACAGCACGAATTCGGAGAAAAGAATTCCCGTCAGATAAAGGTCGTCAGCCAGCTAGCGGTGGCCGGATAGACCCAGATCAGACCGGCGGTAACGAGCATCAGAAGCCAGTACGGGATCGATCCCTTGAAGATTTCGGACAGATTCACCCCTGCATCGGGGACCGCCCCCTTGACCACATAGACCACCAGCCCGAACGGCGGCGTCAACAGCCCGGCCTCGATCAGCAGAATGCCGAAGATCGCGAATGCGAACCCGTCCATGCCCAGCAGGGGCGCAAAGGTCGCGAAGATCGGCACGGTCAGCAGGATGATGGAAATCGAATCCAGGATCATGCCGAGCAACAACCACAGCACGATCATCATGATCGCGATGCCGATGGCGCCGATGCCGAGCGACAAAAGAGAATCCTGAATAAGCGTTTGAATATCCGCCAGCGCCAGGAAGCGCGAGTACATCCCCGCCGTCACCAGCAGGATCATGATCGGCGCCGAGGTCCGGCCCGCGTCGACCACGGCTTCGACAATACCGTTCCAGCGCAATCCCTTCATGATCGCCAGAACCATGGCGCACAGGGCGCCGATACCGGCGGCCTCTGTCGCGGTAAAGGCGCCGCCCCAGATTCCGCCAAGTACGATGGCAATCAGGGCTATCACTCCGACGGTCGAGACAATTTCGCCGGAAGTCAGCGGTTCGATTTCCTCTTCCGGGATGGAGGGCGCGAGTTCGGGTTTTATCTTGACCGCCCCAACGGTGTAGACGACGTAAAGCAGCGACAGGATAATACCGGGCACGATGCCGGCGACGAACAGCTTGCCGATCGATTGTTCCGTAATGATGCCCCAGACAATCAACAGAACGCTTGGCGGGATCAGCATGCCGAGGCAGGCAGAACCGGCGATCGAGCCGAGCGCGAATTCCCGTTTGTACTTGAACTTCATCATTTCCGGATAGGCGATCCGGCTAAACGCGGCCGCCGACGCGATCGAAGTGCCCGTCACCGCGGCGAACGCAGCGTTGCCTGTGACCGTGGCGACGGCAAGCCGGCCCGGAATTCTGCCGAGCACGCGGTTGATGACCTTGTACAGATCGCCCGCCGCGCCGCATTTCGCGACGAAATCGCCCATCAGAACGAACAGCGGAATGGTCGCGAAAACATAGTGACGGACAAGCTCGTACGCCGCACCGCCCACCTGTGCCGAGGCCAGGTACCAGTCTTCGAAAATGAAATACGTTCCGACCAGCGCGGTAATGCCCAGCGCGAGCGCGATATGAACGCCGGCCAGGATGGCGACCAGCATGCCGCCGAGCGTCAGCGCCATAAGGGTGTTCAGTTCCATCGATACGCTCCCCGCGCGTCTGCCTTTTGGGACAGTTTATTGTTCATCATAGTTCTTCCGTCCCGCCGGATTCGGTCGCCTGGGCGCCCGGCGTGGTATCCTTGCCGGTCGCTGCGCGGAGCAGCAGCACGAAATACAGGAAGGTGACGAGGATCGCCGACCCGATGATGATCGTCCGGATCGGGTAGACCGGCACTTCGAGGGCGCCGATCCCCTGATACTCTCCGATCTCCCAGCCCTTGATCATGTCCGACCAGCCGCCGACGGCAATGCCGATGAACAGGCACATGCCGAGCAGATAGGCGACGGCGTTCACCATGTGGCGCCACTTTTTGTTGAGATGATCGAACGTGATCGTCGTCCGGAGCATGCTGCCCGTCAGGATCGCCAGCGGTATCTGCAGAAACACGATCGCAGGCACGGAGTTGGTGACGATCTCGTCGCCGCCCAGGAACGTATTGAAAACGCCGCGGCCGGTGACTTCGACGAAGATCACCACGGCAATCAGCATCAGCCATGCGGCGGCAAAGTAATTCAGGAACGTGCAGAACCGTTCAAGCGCGCGGTGCATGTTTCCTCACCCCTCCTGTCGCCGGACGTTTGGAATTATTTTTCGTCCGTTGCCGGTTTTACCGGACTTCAGCGTCGGACGCCTCAAGGGCATCGGCCGCCAGCCAACAATTTATCGGCCGCTAATTTAAAACACAACCCGCGACGCTCGGACCGACACCGGTCCGTCGCCGGCGGACCGTCTCACGGCATAGGTATTTCCTGTTCGTTCTCCGGCACGTTCCAGCCCCGGCGCGTCGCAGGCCGGTCGAGAATTTCCAGGTACCAGCGCCTGACGTTGGGAAACTCGTTCAGATCGACCGACTGCCAGTCGAACCGCGCCACCCAGGGCCACACCGCCATATCGGCGATGGTGTATTCGTCGCAGGCCAGGAAACCGGATTTGCCCAGCCTTTCGTTCATCACGCCGTACAGGCGTTTGGTCTCATTGTGATAGCGCTCCTCGGCGTAGGGCGCCTTGCCGGGGTTATACTTGGTAAAATGATGGCACTGGCCGAACATGGGCCCGACGCCGCCCATCTGGAACATCAGCCACTCCACAGTCGACCATTTGTTTTCCGGATCGGACGGCCAGAACTTTCCTGTCTTGTCAGCGAGATACATCATGATCGCGCCCGATTCCATCAGCGACTTTCCGTTATCGTTATCGACAATCGCCGGAATTTTGTTGTTCGGGCTGATTTTGAGAAAGTCCGGCGCAAACTGTTCGTCCTTGGCGATGTTGACCGCATGCGCCGTGTAGTCGAGGCCACATTCTTCGAGCATCAGCGAGACCTTGCGGCCGTTCGGCGTAAACCAGGTATAGAGATCGATCACGTGACGGGTTCTCCCTTTCTTTGACTGCGTTTTGGTTTCAGGTCGATATATCGAATCTATTCGGTCAGTTCCGTCGCCATAACGTCGGCTTTGATATCCACCGCTTCGGCCGCCGCGAAATTCAGTTCGACCTTCACCTCGTTAGGGTCGATGAGAAAAAGCTGAAACAGCCCCTGATCGTCGACCTGGCGTTTGGTGTATTCGATGCCCTTGTCATCGAGACGGTTCATCATTTCGGTCAGCCCGGTCGCACGGAAAGCCACGTGATCGACCACGCCGGAACCCTTGGTCGCCGTGGATTGCTGGCCGAGATACTTTTTTCGGTTCTCGGACACGTTCTCGCCGCCGACGGTCAGGTGCAGGACGGGCTCTTCGCCGAGGTAAAGCCAGCGGACCGGCATCTTGAAGTCGGGATGCGGTCCTTCTTCCATGCCCAGAACATCGACATACCAATCGACCGTGACGTCCAGATCCTCGGTCTGTATGAGAAAGTGTTCCAGGTGGGTCAGCGGCATAACGGCTCCTGTTATAAACTCTCGATATTTGAAGGATCGTAACCGATTTCTCGAGAATTCCAACTCTGTGGCGGATCGGTTATACCTGCCCCGCATTCTACAGGGAGAAATCTTCATGACCGCCTATTGGCTGGCGCGCGCCAAGATCAACGACCACGACGAATACATGAAATATGCAACCCAGGTGCCCGCGATTCTCGAAAAGTTCAACGGCAAGATCCTCACAAGGGGCGGCAACCACAAGACCCTGGAAGGCCGCGATTATTTCGAACGCTTTGTGGTGATCGAGTTCCAGTCCATGGAAGACGCGGAAGCCTGTTTCAACTCCGACGAATACAAGGCGGCCGCCGAGTTCCGCCGCCGGAACAACGTTGGCGACAACGAACTGACCATCGTGGAAGCCGGCGACCTGACGCCGACCTCCTGACTTTCGACCCAGACCCAGGCAAAGACCAAGGAACAGAATAATGACGAAATACGCTATCGAGCCGATGGAAATCCCCACCGTCGCCATCGCCGACACGGACGAAACCTTTCCGGTGCGCCGGATCTACTGCGTTGGACGCAACTACGCCGAACACGCCCGCGAGATGGGGTCCGACCCGGATCGCGATCCGCCCTTCTTTTTCATGAAACCCAACAACACGATCATCCCGGACGGCGCGGATTTCCCCTACCCGCCCAAATCGGAAAACGTCCATTACGAAATAGAGCTGGTCGTGGCCGTCGGCAAAGGCGGCAGGGATATCCCGCAAGCCGAGGCCAACGATCACATCTTCGGATACGCCTGCGGCCTGGACATGACGCGCCGCGACTTGCAGATCGCCATGCGTGAAAAAGGCCGTCCGTGGGAAGTTGGCAAGGCGTTCGACGATTCAGCACCCTGCGCCGAAATCCAGCCGGCGTCCAAGATCGGCCATCCGTCGACCGGTGCCATCTGGCTGAAGGTCAACGGCGACACCAAGCAAAGCGCCGATATTGCGGACCTGATTTGGAATGTGCCGGAGACCATCGAATACCTCTCCAGTTTGTTCGAACTACAGCCCGGAGACCTGATCTATAGCGGCACACCGGCGGGCGTTGGCCCCATCGTCAAGGGTGACCTGATGGAAGGGCACATCGACGGCGTAGGTGACATCTCGATCAAGGTCAGTTGAGCCGGTATCAGCTAACCCTTCGTGGTCGCAACGAATACGCCGTCCCAATCCGGGGGCGGCAGATCGGGGAGATCAGGCAGTTTCCTTGCCACTCGACACGGGGTCAGGCGGTCGGCCTCGGCAAAAATGATATCGAAACCTACGGTCGCCGCGCCGGCATCGAACAGCTTTTTTGTCAGCTCCGCTAGCAACGTGCGCGGCCGCGGTCATTATTCATGGCCGCCAAGGCGGCACTCATCAATGCCGAAGATCCGGGGCCGCCTGCTCCGTGGTGGCCCGCGGTTCGATAAACAGGAACTAATCGAGGTTGTTCAGCCGCATCACTTCGACCGGCAGGGGATCCGAGTAGCGCATTGCCAGAAGCGCCAACAGAAATGCGTAGCCTGCCATCCGCGTTGAATGACGTCACACCGCGGGCCACCGGCAGTAACGCCGCGTAACCTGATCCGCGGCACTTCTCTGGTTCGTTTGCCGATGAATGACGGCAAGAAACTTGCTCAAAATCTTTCGTAATCTGCCCCGGTCTTTCGGTCCAGGGCGACAAACGGTATGGTCCCGTGACCATCGGATGATCCGCTGGCTCAGCGTCGCGCCGGCGCGGAAAAGATCACCAGTGAAACGTGCAAACAAGGAGGAACTTTTAACATGTCGGGTCCCGAAATCACGAAACAGAACATCATGGATGCCTGCGAAGGCATGCTTCAGAAACAGCTCTACGTCGTTCACACCTTCCCGACCGACGGCATGGGACCGGTGATGGAAAACATCGAACCGCATCTCAAATTCCAGATCGACCTGGAAGAAAAGGGCATCATGTTCGGCGCCGGCCCGTTCTGGGACGACAAGGAAGAAATGTGGGAAGGCGAAGGCATGGTCATCATCCGCGCCGGTTCGCTCGCCGAAGCGAAGGAAATCGCGGCAAGCGACCCGATGCATTCCAGCGGCGCCCGCGATTTCACCGTCCGTCCGTGGCTGATGAACGAAGGCACCGTCACGGTGAAGATCCGCTATTCGGACGGCAGCCGCGAACTGATCTGAGGCTTGAAAGCCGGTCCTACCGCGCGCCCGATACGTTCAACACCGTGCCGCTGACGTAGCTGGCGTCGTCCGACAGCAGCCAGACGATCGCATTGGCGACTTCGCCCGGCTGCCCCACACGCTTCATCGGCAGCGTCGGCGAAATCGCCTCGACCCGGCCCTCCGGCTGGATTTCCGTGTCGATCACGCCCGGACTGACGGCACAGACGCGCACACCCTCGGCGGCGACTTCCTGCGCCAGACCGAACGTGAACGTGTTGATCGCGGCCTTGCTCGCCCCGTAATGCACCGACGCGCCCGCCCCGCCCAGTTCCGAAGTCCGCGATGACAGGTTGACGATCACGCCGCCGTTGCCGCCGTTTTTCGTCGACATGCGCTTCACCGCTTCGCGCGCGCACAGAATGTTGCCGACGACATTGATCATCACGTGTTCGGTCAGCCCGTCGCCGTCGATTTCGTCGATACGGCTCAGCGGCTCCAGTATACCCGCCGAGTTGACGAGACCGGTCGGCACGCCGAGTTCCGCGTCGCAGGTTTCGAACAGACGCACGACATCCGCTTCCCTCGCGATATCGGCCTGGACGATCAGGGCGCGACGCCCCGTCGCTTCCACCTTGTCGGCAATCTCCCGCGCACGGGCCTCGTTCGACTGATAGCTGACGCAGATGTCCCAGCCGGCCTCCGCGGCTTTCAGGCTGGTTTCCGCCCCGATGCCGCGTCCCCCGCCGGTGACGATCAGTATGCCGCTCATGATTCTCTCCCTTTTTCAATGGCGGCACTGAGCCAGCGGCAAGCGTCCAAGTCAACGCCGTGCAATTGACCGGCGCGTGTCGGTCGCGGAAAATGCGCAAAACGGAGTACGAAAACTTGGCATCTCAAAATGGCGGCGGATCCGGCATCCGCCTGGCCGCAGATATCGGCGGCACGTTTACGGATATCGCCGCGTTCGATCCTACTGACGGCAGCCTGGTGTTCGGCAAGACTCTGTCGACGCCCGACAGTCTGATCGATGGCATCGCCGACGGGGTTGATAAAGCCGGCACGGCGTTTCCTGATGCGGGCCTGTTTCTCCACGGTTCGACCGTGGCGATCAACACGATGCTGGAACGCACCGGTGCCAGAACCGCGCTGCTGATCACCGAAGGGTTTCGCGATATATACGAGATCGGCCGGGTCAACCGCCCGGATGCCTACAACCTTTTCTTCCAGAAACACGAACCCCTGGTCGAGCGCGCATTGCGGTTCGAGGTGACCGAACGGCTTTACGCGGAAGGCGAAGTGCACAAGCCGCTCGACGAAGACGGCGTGCGCGAGACCTGCGTCCGCCTGCGCGAAGAAGGGGTCGAGGCGGTCGCGATCCTGCTGCTGCACTGCTACGCCAACCCGGCGCACGAACTGCGGGTCCGCGAAATCGTCGAGGAAGAACTGCCCGGCGCGTTCGTCTCCACCTCCCACGAACTGAGCCAGGAATACCGCGAGTTCGAGCGCTGCTCGACGGTCGTCGCCAACGCCTATATCGGCCCGAAGGTGAAGTCCTACATTGCCGGCATCGACGATCGCATCCGCGCCGACGGGTTCGGCGGCTCGTTCCTTGTCGTCCAGTCGACCGGCGGGCTGTACGACGGCGACCAGGCGCAGCGGCAATGCGTCCGCATGCTGGAATCTGGCCCCGCGGCGGGCGTCATCGGCACCCAGGCGCTATGCGACGCCATCGGGCTCAAAAATGCCATCGCCTTCGACATGGGCGGCACCACGGCGAAGGCGGGCGTCATTCACGACGGCGAAGCGCTGACCACCGGCAGCGCCCTGATCGGCGGGTACGAACGCGCCCTGCCCGTCCAGATCGCGATGATGGATATCTTCGAGGTCGGCACCGGCGGCGGTTCCATCGCGCGCATCGCCGACGAAGGCGGCCTGCGCGTCGGCCCGCAAAGCGCCGGCGCCCAGCCGGGTCCCGCCTGCTACGGACAGGGCGGGGAGTTTCCGACCGTGACCGACGCAAATGTCTATCTTGGCCGATTGTCGCCGGACCGGTTCCTCGGCGGCGAGATGACGCTGGATGTCGACGCCGCCGGCGGGGCGATCGACGACAAAGTCGCGGGACCGCTGGGGCTGGAAACGGCCGACGCGGCCCAGGGCATCCTGCGCATCGCGGTCACGGCAATGTCGCATGCGGTCAAGGCCGTCACGACGGAGCGCGGGCTGAATGCCGGTGACTTCGCCATGGTCGCCTATGGCGGCGCCGGCCCGCTGCACGCCTGCAACATCGCCCGCGAGATGGGTATCCGCGACGTGATCATTCCTTACTCGCCGGGTCATTTTTCGGCGTTCGGGATGCTGTTCTCCGATCTCCGCTACGATTACGTCCGGTCGCGTTTTACAAGGCTGTCGGATGCCGATTTCGGAGACCTTGAAGCGGTCTACAGAGAGCTTGAGGCCGAGGGCATCGCCGAAATCGAAAAGGTCTCGACGGCACCGGAACGGGTGGTCGTCAGCCGGGCGGCGGATATGCGCTATGTCGGCCAGGAACATTCGGTCACGGTCGATCTGTCAGCGGATCTGTTCGCCAAGGAAGACCGCGCCGGAATCAAGGCGCGCTTCGACGCGGTCCACGATCTGCGCTACGGCACCTGCGCGCCGCAGGAACGTAGCGAGATCGTCAGCCTGCGCGTCACGGTCACCGGCATGCTTGAAAAACCCGAACTCAAACGCATCGCGAGCGGAGACGAAAAACCGCCTGAAGAGGCGCATA
Source organism: Alphaproteobacteria bacterium (assembly GCA_038146925.1). Classification (GTDB taxonomy): domain Bacteria; phylum Pseudomonadota; class Alphaproteobacteria; order MPNO01; family UBA830; genus UBA830. Next base: position 703,185 of record JAYQSP010000011.1, on the reverse strand, counting down.
CCGGCGTCCGCAAAGTCCGCTTCGGCGCCGAGCTCACCGATACCGTTACCTGGGATCGTACCCGGCTGGTCGCCGGCAACACCATCGCCGGCCCGGCCCTGATCGAGGAACATGCCTCGACCACGGTGCTGCATCCCGGCGACACGCTGACGGTCGACGATTTCGGCAATCTGAAAATCTCCATCGGGAACGACGCCTCATGACCCAGACTTCCGCCAGCCCCGACCCCATCGTTACCGAGATCGTCCGCAACGGCGTCATCGCCATCACGGAGGAGATGAAATCCAATCTGATGCGCACCGCCTACAACATGATCATCTACGAGGCGCTGGATTTCACCGTCGGGCTGTTCACGGAGAAAGGCGAGACCATTTCCATCGGCCTTGGGCTTCCGATGTTCATCCGCGGCATGGCGGAGACGATCAAGGCAAAACTGGATCATTACGGCACCGAGAATATCAAACCGGGCGACATCCTGCTGACCAACGACGCCTATATCACCGGCAGCCATCTGAACCATCTGACGTTCTCCATGCCGATCTTCCTCGACGACGAGCTGATAGGCTTCGCCTGCTGCATGGCGCACTGGCCGGATATCGGCGGGACCCTGGACGGCATCACCACCGACATCTATTCGGAGGGCCTGCAGATTCCCATCGTGAAGTATCAGCGCGAAGGGGTGGTGAACGAGGAAATCGTCGACATCATCCGCGCCAATGTCCGCCTGCCCGACCGCGCCATGGGCGATCTGCGTGCCCAGCTGACGGCCATCACGACCGGCGAACGGCGTTATCTCGAACTGGTCAAACGCTACGGGCGGAATCAGGTCGCAGCGTCGATATCGGACATCATGGACCAGTCCGAACGCGCCGCCCGCGCCCGTACGCTTTCGATCCCGGACGGCGTCTATGTCGCGGAATCCTATATGGACGACGACGGCGTCAGCATTTCGGACCGGATTCCCATCCGCGTGACCGTCACGGTCGAAGGGGACGAGATGACGGTCGATCTGTCGGATGTCGCCGAACAGGTTCGCGGTTTCTACAACTCGGGCATCACCACCGGACATGCCTGTTCGCAGGTGGCGTTCAAATGCATCACGTCGCCAACCGACTATCCGATCAATGACGGCTCGTTCCGCAACCTGAAGGCCATCGTGCCGCCGGGCCGCGTGATCAGCGCGGTCAAGCCGGCGCCGATGCGCTGGTGGATGACGTTTCCGATGACCATCGTGGACACGGTGTTCAAGGCGCTGACCCCTGCGATCCCGGAACGCACCATCGCGGGGCATCACGCGGATCTGGTGATCGGGATGCTCAACGGCATCAATCCGAAGAACAACGAATTCTACATCGCGTTTATCGGGCCGACGGGCGGCGGCTGGGGCGCCAAGCAGAATGAAGACGGCGTCAGCGCCACCGTCTGCATCAATGACGGGGACACGCATAACAGCCCGGCGGAACAACTGGAATCCAAGTACCCGTTCCTGATCGAGAATTACGCGCTGCGCGAGGATTCCGGCGGCGCCGGCGAATACCGAGGCGGGCTCGGCTGCGAGAACACGGTGCAGGCACGGGCCGACTTCATGCTCAACGCCCAGGTCGAACGCATGCACTGCAAGCCGTGGGGTCTCAACGGCGGCAAGGAGGCGGCGGGAAACTCGGTCGTACTGCGCGCCGACGGCGCGTGGAAGGAAGACTATCCCAATGCCAAGCTGCTGACCGCCCGCATCAAGAAGGGCGACGCCTTCGCCGTTCGTTCAGGCGGCGGGGGCGGGTTCGGCGATCCGAAGAAGCGGCCTGCCGAGACGGTCGCGAACGACGTGCGACAGGGATATGTCAGCATCGACTCCGCCCGGGATGACTACGGCGTGGTATGCGACGCGGCGGGCAATCTGGACGTGCGGGCGACTGAAGCACTCCGCGCAAGCGGATCCTGAACTAGTCCAGCGGCAGCGAAATCATCCCGTCCGCCAGCTTCGGGTCGAACCAGGTCGATTTGGGCGGCATGATCATGCCCGCATCGGCCACTGACATGAGGTCCGCCAGGCTGGTTGGATAGAGCGTAAACCCGATCGCCATTTCGCCCGACTCGACCCGGCGGGCAATTTCTTCCGGCCCCCGGGAGCCGCCGACGAAATCGATGCGCGTATCCGTCCGCTGATCCTGGATCCCCAGCAGCGGTGACAGGATGGAGCGTGACAACAGCTCCACATCCAGCCTTTCGACCGGATCGTCGATTTTTCCCGATGCGAGCGGCGAGATCAGCGACCAGTTACCATCGAGATACATGCCGAAGCTGCCCATCTTCTGCGGCCGTACGGGTTCGGACACCGGCTCGACCCGGTAGGACCCGGACAGCGCTGCCAGAAAAGCGGCGGCGTCCATGCCGTTCAGATCCTTTACGACGCGGTTGTAATCGAGGATCGTCAACTCGTCGTCCGGAAAGCTGACGGCGAGAAATCCGTTATAGGGTTCGGTGCCGTCGTGATCCGGGTTCGCCTTCCGCCGCACTTCCGCGACTCGTGCCCCGGCGGCCGACCGGTGATGTCCGTCGGCGATATACAGCGCGTCAATCGCATTCACCGTCTCGCCGATGCCGGCGACCGCGTCCGGGTCGGACACCACCCAGAGTTCGTGACGCGCACCGCCGACATTCGCGGCGACCGCGTCAGGTTCCCCCGAACTCGCGTCCCGCAACAGGGCCGCGAGCCCGGCATCCGCCCGGTGAACCGTCAGCACCGGCCCGGTGATCGCGTCGACGGCGTCGATCTGGCGCACCCGGTCGTCTTCCTTCGACGGGCGGGTGAGCTCGTGCTTCTTGATCCGGTTTTCGTTGTACGCGTCCACCGATGCGGAAACGGCAACCCCTGTCTGCGATTTCCCGTCGGCGGTGATCCGGTAAACGTAGAAGCACGGCGCGGCATCCCGAACGAGCGCCCCGGCGTTCTCGAAACTTTTCAGGTTGCTGGCTGCCGTCTCGTACACTTCGTCGGCGTAAGGATCGGTACCGGGCGGCAGATCGATTTCGGCCCGCGAGACATGAAAAAAACACAGGGGCTTGCCTTCGGCAGCCGCACGCGCCTCATCGGTACTGACCACGTCGTATGGGGGCGCGGCTATTTCGTCCGCGCGGCCGGGCGCGGGCCGCATGCCGGCGAAGGGCCGAACGAGAGGAGCTTTGTCAAAAGACATAAGTACCGCCGTGTTCTTGGAAGAGGATCGCGCCGGTCAACTTACAGGGAATCGGCGCCCGCCCGCCGCTGGAAATATTCCCAGGCGCGCTTGACCGAAAAATCGCTGAGAAAAATATCGGCGCATTGATCGATTTCGCCATCGGACAGATACTCGATCTGTTCGCTCATGTTCAGCGTATCCTGCAGCAGCTGGGCGTTCACCTGCAGATAGATCGAAGTCATCACAGCGCCCTGAACGGAGGTGCCGGTCACCGCGCAGCCATGGCCGCGCATCAGCACCACATTGTTCCCGGCAAGGTCGCTCGCAAGGTCCCGGCCCTGCTCCATGTTGACGACCAGCAGATTGGTGTCGCCGAAGTTTTTGCGGATATCCCAGACCGGCAATTCCTTGCCGATCGACGCGCCGACATGAGCCACCGGTTTCAGCGGCACCGGCGTCACGCCGAACGGTATGACGGCATGGGAATGGTTGTGAACCACCGAGTTCACTTCGGGCCGGGCTTCGTAGATGGCGCCATGGATGTGTCGTTCGGCATAGGGCGTGCGATCGTCGTCGATGGCTTCGCCGTCGAGCGTGAATTCCATGATATCGCCCAGCGTCACCAGCTCCGGGCTGCGCGACCGGCTCATCAGATAACGTTCCGGATTTTCCGGATGCCGGATACTGACATGCCCGTAAGCGTCGACGACTTCCTCGCGGGCGAGAATGCGGTTGGCAACGACGACTTCCCGCATCGTATTCGTAACTTTATCCATGGGACGTTCCCGGTATCTGAATTGTTCGCGCCACTTCATATCATGCGGTCCATTGGTCCGCGAGTCGCCCTTGGTGCGCTTCCGCGCTACAATCGGCGCAACAGACAGGAGATTGCACCATGACCAGAGATTTCGAAGATCATTGCTGGAAAGACGTCGTCTCTCCCGACGTGCTGAAAATTTACGAACCCTATCGTCGCGACGTGTATGTCGGCGAGCGTCCGGCTTTGTTGGCCATTGACCTCTACAATTTCGTCTATCGGGGCGATCCCACGAAATACCCGGAAGAGCTGGTCGATGAATTTCCCAATTCCTGCGGCAAGTTCGCCTGGGACGCGATCGAACCGACGAAACGACTGTTTGCCGCCTGCCGCACTGCCGGGTTGCCGATCATCTATCTGACCGGCTCCACCCGGAAAGGTCGCGTGCGATCGACCAACCGTCAATCGGGGTACGATGTCGGCGACGACATGATGGACATCCATCCCGCTTTCGCACCGCAGGACGGCGACATCGTCATCCGCAAGGAACGGGCGAGCGCCTTTCATTCGACGCCCCTGGTCGCACAGTTAACGAGACTGGGCGTCAACAGCCTGATCGTCTGCGGCGAAAGCACGTCGGGATGCGTCCGCGCCTCCGTCGTCGATGCTTACTCCTATGGGTATCACGCGACCGTCGCAGAGGAATGCGTCTTCGACCGGTCGGAAATCTCGCACAAGATCAACCTGTTCGACATGCACCACAAATATGCCGACGTGATGATCCTCGACGATATCGTGGCGCATCTTGAAAAAACCTATCCGGCCGCGCAGGCGGCGGAATAGCGCCGTTTCGGCGGACACGAAAATGCCCGAATCAGGGCGGAGGTTGGGCGCCACGAAAAAGGGATTCAACAGCGGACAGGTCTCACCACCTTGACGGCCGGTTCTAGCTGCCCACGATTTAGTCCAGCATGTCGAGCATGGCATTGGTTTCCTGCTGATCGATATCGGGCTCGGCGATGTCCGGTTTGCGCGCCGCGTTAACGGTCGCGCCGGCGCTTAAACCAGTTAACCCGGTGATCGCATCGGTGAGGGCAACCAGATCAATGGGCTTCGGCACATAGTCGTTTATTCTTGCCGCCAGATATTTTTCGCGATCACCTTTCATCGCGTTCGCGGTCAGGGCGATAACCGGTATATCGGCGACAGGGCCGGACAATTCGCGGATCTGACTTAATGCCTGGAGACCGTCGACTTCCGGCATGTGAATATTTATCAGAAAGATATCGAACTCCCCCTTCTGCACCAACGACACGACTTCGCGGCCGTTCGCAGCTACCGTGATTTTGTGGCCCAGATCGCCCGGAAGATCAGTGCACCAATGTTTCGCCGCAAAACCGGTATTTTCATCGATCCGAAATTCGTAAAATGATCGGATAAATTAGCGCCAAAACCGTTAAAGCTTGCTGAACTGCGCCGGAATGTCGATGTTACGCAAAATGGAAGGAAAACAGGGATTATGAGCGCAAAACTGCAACTCACGCTGGCCTGCGGCGACTACGAAATCGTCAAGGCCCTGAAAGACGGCTCGATCGCGCCGGACGGGATCGAGCTTAACGTTCTGACGGACATGGATTCGTCGTCGCGCCACTGGCGCATGATCCGGAACGAGGAATTCGACGTCTGCGAACTGTCCGGCTCGTCCTACCTGATGGCAAAGGACCGGGGGCAGGCGTTTTCGGCGATTCCCGTTTTCCTGCACCGGCGGTTCCGTCACGGGTTTATTTTCGTGAATACGTCGAAAGGGATCGCCAGACCCGAAGACCTGAACGGCAAACGCATCGGGCTCAAAACCTACCAGGCGACGGCCATTCTCTACCTTCGGGGACTGCTGGCCGACGAATACGGCGTCGATCTGACCAGCATCGACTGGATCACCGAACTGGAAGAGGAAATCCCCTTCGACGCGCCGCCGGGCATCAATATCAACCAGGCGCCGGCCGGGTCGGACATTTCGGAGATGCTGGCGGAGGGCGAGGTCGATGCGGTCATTCATCCCGACATCATCCAGCCCATTCTCCGCGGCGACGACCGGGTGGGTCGCCTGTTCGAAGACTACCGTACGGAAGAGGAAGCCTACTACAAGCGCACCGGCATCTTCCCGATCATGCACGCGACGGCAATCCGCGACGAGATTCTGAAAGAACATCCCTGGGTCGCCAATAATCTGGCCCAGGCGTTCGACCGTGCCAAACACGCAGCGTATCGTCGGATGAGCAATCCGCGGATCGTGCCGCTGGCATGGTTTCTGGACGAATGGGATGCGCAGCGCGAATTGCTGGGCCCCGATCCCTGGGAATACGGGCTGACGCCCGCCAACCGGAAAAACCTGGAGACGATGATCGGCTATTCGAAGGCCGGCGGTCTGATCAGCAAACTCGACAGCGTCGATGATTTTTACATGGACGTGATGCTGGATTCCCGCGGCCGCGGGGAATGGGCGGGGGGCGTTTGACCCCTCACCCCTAACGCAGCGCTTCGGTGCCGACCAGCGTCGTCCGCTGCAGCAGGCGGCGTTCTTCGTGCGGAAAATCCGTCCGCGCGTGGGTCACACATCGATTGTCCCAGATCACCAGATCGCCCGGCCGCCAGACGTGTTCGTAGATAATCGAAGGGTCTTCCCCGACCGCGAACAGTTCCTCCAGCAGGGCGTCGCTCTCTTCCCGATCGAGACCCTCGATGCGTGCCGTCATCAGCCGGTTCACATAGAGCGCTTTCTTCCCGGTTTCCGGATGCGTGACGAAAACCGGATGGGCATAATTGCCGATCTTCGTCAGATCCAGGTCGACGCCCGGACGCTCTGTGCGTTTGTAATCGTGCACCTGCAGCGCCTTTCTGCCCTCGAGCCGGCTGCGTGTCGCGGGATCGAGATTTTCATAGGCCGCATACATATCGGCGAATTTCGTGTTGCCGCCGGTCGATGGCAGATCCACGGCATAGAGCATCGTCGCCGTGTGCGGAAACTCCGTGTAGCACATGTCGCTGTGGAACCACATTTCCCCGTCATGGGCGAGGCCGAGGGGCTTGCCGTCCACGCGGACGTTGGAGACGATCATGACCTCCGGCGGCAGATCGGGGATGATGTCCCGCACCGCCTGGGACGGCATGCGCGGACGCCCCGGCTCGCCAAGCTGCGCCGTGAAATCGACCAGCTGCTGCGGAGTCAGGTCCTGATCCCGGACGACCAGCACCTGGTGGTCGAACCATGCCTGCAACAGGGCGGCGACGGTGGCATCGGGAAGCTTCTCGGTAAGGTCCAGCCCGGTGATCTCGGCGCCCAGCGGCGCGTCCATTCTCGTCAGATCCAGTGTTTCCGGCGTTGTCATCCCGACCCCCTTCTCAGTCTTCGCGCATCATGTCGATCATCGCCCGGTGCAACGCCGAGCCGGCGTCGCCGAAATGGCCGACGATCGTGTAATGGTGACAGTCTGGCGCAGGAATTTCCTCGACCGCAAGACCTTTCGTACTCCAAGCAGCATACAGCTCGGTCTGGTGGCGCTTGAATTCCTCGGTTTCGTTCTCGCCGACCGACAGGATCAGCGGGATATCGGCCAGCGGGTCAAGATAGAGCGGGCTGTTTCCTGGCACATCTTCCGGTTTCAGACCCAGCGCATCGTTCACGAAACAGAGCCGGATCGGTTCCATGTCGTACAGGCCCGACAGCGCACACGCCCCTTTGATGGGGGTGCGCGGCAGATCGGCATCCACTTCCGCCCAGTCGGTGGCCAGCATCATCGCCGTCAGGTGGCCGCCGGCGGAATGGCCGGCAAGGTAGAGCCGGTTCCGGTCGACGCCGATCTCGTCCGCGTTGCGCCATATCCAGGCGATCGCGCGGCGGCATTCATCCACCATCCGGTCCAGCCTGCCGGCGGGCGCCAGTGTGTAGTTCAGGGTAACAAACGCAATACCGGCATCGAGAAACGCGGGCGCGATATAGGTGGTGTCGTTCTTGTCCGACATCTGCCAGTAGCCGCCGTGGATGTAGATCAGCGCCGGACCGCCGCCGCGACCGTTGGACGGCGGAAAAACGTCCAGCCGCTCGGCCGCGCCGTCGCCATAGGCGATATCCAGCCGCCCGGGAATGCGGTCGCGGACCCGAGCGCTTTCGTTTTCGCGATGCGCGATCACTTCCGGCACGTCGGGCCACAGCGGGCGAAGATTGTATTGCGCGTTGAGGGCGTCCTGATCGTAGCCCCGGTAAACTTCCGCCAAGTTTCCCCTCCCTTTCATTCCCGGTGGACAACCGGTTTTCAGCGCTTATGTTCGTCGCGCCATGAGTTTGACACTCTACAATACGCTGTCGCGCCGCAAGGAAGAATTCGTTCCGATCGATCCGGACCGGGTGACGATGTATGTGTGCGGGCCGACGGTATATTCCTACGCGCATATCGGAAACGCTCGGCCCGCCGTCGTGTTCGACGTGCTGGTCCGGCTGCTGCGCCATCAATGGCCGAACGTCGTCTTCGCGCGTAACATCACGGACATCGACGACAAGATCAACGCCGCCGCCGCCGAACAGGGCGTCGACATCGGCGAGATCACGTCGAAATTCGAAAAAATCTACCTGGACGACATGGCGTCGCTGGGCGTGGCGCCGCCGGATATCGAACCGCACGCGACCGATCATATTCCCGAAATGATCGCCATGATGGAAAAGCTGATCGAGGATGGACACGCCTACGCCGCGGAAGGCCACGTCCTGTTCAACGTGCCCAGCTATCCGGAATACGGCCAGCTTTCCAAGCGCGATCAGGAAGAACTGCTGGCCGGCGCGCGGGTCGAGGTCGCCCCTTACAAGAAAGATCCGTCGGATTTCGTTTTGTGGAAACCGTCGACGCCCGACTTGCCCGGCTGGGACAGCCCGTGGGGCCGCGGGCGGCCGGGCTGGCATCTGGAATGCTCCTGCATGATCGAAAAGCATCTCGGCCGGACGATCGACATTCACGGCGGCGGCGTCGATCTGGTGTTTCCGCACCACGAAAACGAAATCGCGCAATCGACCTGCGCCCATGGCGGCGACACCTTCGTGCGCTACTGGATGCACAACGGCTTCGTCAACGTCGACAAGGAAAAGATGTCGAAATCCATCGGCAACGTCCTGCTGGTCCACGACCTGCTGGACCAGGCGCCCGGCGAAGCGATCCGTCTTGCGCTGCTGAACGCCCACTACCGCCAGCCGCTGGACTGGACGGATGACGGTCTGGCACAGGCGAAAGCGAGGCTCGACAGGCTCTACCGCGCGCTGGGATCGCTGGAGGGGGTCGACCCCGCCCCGGATGCAGGGCCGAACGCCGCGTTTCTGGTAGCACTGAACGACGATCTGAATACGCCGAAAGCACTCGCGTCCCTGTTCGACCTTGCCCGCCAGGCCAACACGGCAACCGACGATGCCGAAAAAAGCCGCATCAAAGGCGAACTGGTGGCCTCAGCGGGCCTGATGGGGCTGCTGCAACAGGATCCGGAAAGCTGGTTCGCGGGCGAGACGTCCGGCGACGACGGGCCGGACGCGGAACGGATCGAAAGGCTGATCGAGGCGCGCCAGAACGCAAAAGCCGCCAAGGATTACGCCGAAGCCGACCGTATCCGGGACGAGCTCGCCGCTGCGAACATCGTTCTGGAAGACGGTCCGGCCGGCACTACCTGGCGCCGCGCCTGATGAGCTAGGGCAGCCAGTCGAAAATTTTCCGCTAGGACCGGCGTGCGGGCCTGGCAAGTACCAGGGCAAGCAGAAAAGCCAGAACTATGCAGCCCGCCTGTATGCCGGTGCTGACTGTCAGCAGATCCTGTTCCGCCCAGAGCCGAAGCTCCGCAAGCCATTCACGAACGACCGTAAGATTCAAAGATTCATTCACCACGCCTGTTGCAAGCGCATCCTATCCCGGACCGGTTGAAATGTCAGGCGGGGCGCTTGCTTTTTGAACGGCTGTCGCCTTTTCTTGCCCCATGACCATCGGAGCGACCCTGGCGACGGCGGCTGCCGCCTATCCCGACAAACCGGCCTTTATCGGTTCGGACGCAACGCTGACTTTCGCGGAGGCGGACGCCCGCGCCAATCGTTTCGCAAACGCGCTGATCGCGGCGGGTATCGGTCCCGGCAAGACCGTCGGCCTGATCGGTCACAACAGCATCGAATACGCCATCGCCTATTTCGGGATCGCCCGCGCCGGCGCCGCATCCCTTCACCTGTCGGCGAGAATGACGCCGGAGGAAATCCGCCACTGTCTGAATACCGGCGACGCGGCCGCCGTCGTGGGCGAGCCCGACATCGCGGCATCGGCGGATCTCGCCTGCGCCGTTCCTCTGTCGGGCGAGGGCTTCGCCGCGTTCCTATCGGACGACGAGACCGACCCCCGGCGCGAAGGCCCCATCGATGCGCCGTCGTCGGCCAGTTACACCGGCGGCACCACGGGCTTTCCCAAGGGCGGCATGCACACCGCACGGTCGCGTCTGACCTGGGCGACGGTCGCGCACGAATTTTTCGACCTCACGCCCGCGGACGTCATGGCGCTCGCCGCGCCGATGGGCCACGCGGCGGGCGGGTTCATCTGGTTTCAGCCGGCCGTTTGCGCGGCGGCGACGCAGGTCATCCTGCCGGGCTGGGACGTGCCGGCCTTCATCGCCGCAACGCAAACCCACGGCGTAACCGCCACGTTCCTGGTGCCGGCGCAGATCCACATGCTGATCGAGCACCCCGATTTCGACCCGGCCCGTCTGACCAACCTGAAAAAAATCGTCTACGGCGGCGCGCCGTCGCCGGCCGGACTGATCGAACGGGCGGACGACCTGCTGCCGGATTGCGACTTCATCCAGAACTACGGCATGACCGAAATCGGCCCGCTGGTCACGCTGTACAAGGCCGACCGCGACAAATACCCGGGCGCGATCGGCCATCCGACGAAACACACCGAATGCGCCATTTTCGTCTCCCCCGGCAGGGAAGCCGCCGTCGGCGAAATCGGCGAACTGTGTTTTCGCGGACCGACCCTGATGCAGGGTTATGTCGGAGATCCCGAGCAGACGGCGGAATTCTACCGCACGGACGACGGCTGGGGATGGACCGGCGACCTCGCAATCCGCAACGAAGACGGCGTTATCTCTCTGGTGGGGCGGTCCAAGGACATCATCATTTCCGGCGGGCTGAACGTATACCCGGCGGAAATCGAACGAGTGCTGATCGATATTCCCGGCGTGCTGGAGTGCGCCGTGTTCGGGCTGCCGGACGAAACCTTCGGCGAACTGCCGGCGGTCGCCATCGTGACGGACAGAACGATGACGGCGGACCACATCCTGGCGGCCTGCGGCGACCGGATCGCCCGGCACAAACGTCCCCGGCGCATAGAATTCATGGACGCGCTACCCAAATCGCCGGCCGGCAAAGTGCTGAGAACGGAACTGCGGGAACGTTTCGCCTAAGCTGTCAGGGGCTCCGTACCGGAAGCTTCACCGAAAACGTGCAGATTATTCAGAAAGATGTCCGCGCAACGGTCCCACGAATATTTTTCGGCGTGAAGGCGGGCATCGAGCGGCGACAGTTTAAGCGCCCGAAAGGCCCCCTCGGCGAGATCTTCGCACAAGACGCCAGCTTTCGGATCCGTCACCACGTCGCGTGGTCCCGCGACCGGGTAGGCCGCGACCGGCAACCCGGACGCCATGGCTTCCAGCAGAACGAGACCGAACGTGTCGGTAAGACTTGGGAACACGAACACGTCGGCGGCGGAGAAATGTTGCGCCAGTTCCTCACCGTGCCTGGCGCCCGCGAAGACGACGTCCGGGTATTTGCTTTTCAGCGTGGATAGCTGCGGTCCGTCGCCGACCACCAGCTTGGTGTCGGGAATGTCGGCTTTCAGGAACGCCTCGATGTTTTTCTCCATCGCGACATGGCCGACGAACAGCGATATCGGACGCGGCAGATGGTCGAGAAAGTCCTTTCCTCGAGGACGAAACAGATCGAGATCGACGCTCCGGGGCCACATGCGTGTGTGCTCGATCCCCCGCTGGCGGAGCTCCTCCTTCATCGAGGGCGTCGCCACTATCACGCCTCTGGACGGGGTGGAAAACCGCCGCATGACGAACTAGGACCAGCAGACCGGAATGCGGAACCGGGCATAGACATAGTCAGGAAACTTGGTGTGAAAAGCGGTGATAAACGGCAGCCCGTTGCGCAGCCACCAGCGCCGCACGGCCGCGCCCAGCGGCCGCTCTGTCGAAATGTGGATCGCATCCGGCGATGCGTTTTCGATCATCGGTCCGATATCGCGAGCCGTTCATGCTCGACCGGGAGTCATAAGTGGCGGACGACGAACTTGCGGCGCATGTCTTCGCGCCGGCGTCGCGCCTGCAGTTCGCGTTCGACCTGGTGCGGCTGGGTCTCGGCAGGCTGACCCGCTCCCGTCATTTAACCGTCATACGGGGCCGCAGTTTCAGGATAGAAGCCGCCGACAACGCCGTTGTACCGGCGCAGATCGATGGCGATGCGGTCGGGCACCTTCCTCTGTCGGTCGGCATTCTGGTCGCACAAGACGCCTGACGCATCACGGTTTCGTCAATTGCGTTCCACCCGGCGAAGGACATATTAGAATGCAACGCCGCCACCGGCACTCAGCCGGGGCGGAGATTATCGGGATCACGGGATAATTAGGAATGTCGCTTACGCTCGCCGCCGCGCTCGGCCTGCTGGCCATCGGCTCTTTCTGGCTGTCGCCGAAAACGGTGACCGCCGCCGGGTTTTTTCGCGGCGCCGCGTCGGACGGCACGGCGCCTGGCCTGCTGACCCTCGTCTTCTCGCAGGTCACCACCTGGGTATTCGCCCGGTCGCTGATGAACACCGCAATCCTAGGGTATTTTTACGGCGTCGCCGGGACGGTCGCCTATGCGGCCTATTACCTGTCGTTCCTGACCGGCGCCTGGATCGTCGATGCGATCCGGTTCCGGCACGGGTTTTCCTCGGTGCAGGCCTTCCTCGAGGACCGATACGGCAAGCTGGGGGTCCGCTGCTACAACGTGCTCGTCGCGGTGCGCCTGCTGTCGGAGGTTTTTGCCAATCTGCTGGTCATCGGCATCATCTTCGGGGCGGCGGGGTCCACGGCTTACATCGCGTCCATCGTCATTCTGGCGCTGGTCGCGCTGGGGTATTCCCTGCTCGGGGGCCTGAGCGCGTCGCTGCGCACCGACGTCTTCCAGATGAACGTCCTGATCGCCGTAATCGTCGCGCTGGTGATCCAGACCGGTATGGTTAGCGGCTATGACATCCCGGCACTCGCCGTGAGCAGCCCCGATATCGGCGGGCCCGGCTGGATACTGCTCGCCGTCGCCCTGCTGCAGGTGTGGAGCTACCCGCTGCACGACCCTGTCATGATGGACCGGGGATTCCTCGCGGACCGGGAGACCACGCGCAAAAGCTTCTATCACGCCGCCTGGCTCGGCATCGTCTGCATCCTCGCCTTCGGCCTACTCGGGGTACATGCTGGTCTGTACAGGGAAGCCGGCGAGAGCATGGTCGTCACGTTGGAACGCCTGCTCGGCCCGCAGACCATGCTGCTGTTCAATTTCGCGATCATCGTCTCGTCGGTCTCGACCCTCGATTCCACCCTGTCCTCGGCCGCGAAACTGTCGGTCGTCGACATGAAGCTGGGGCGGGAGACCGTCGGCAACGGGCGTATAGCCATGGCGGCGTTCATGCTGGGCGGTCTGATTTTCGTATTTTTGGGATCGAAAGACCTGTTCAGCGCCGTCGCGGTCAGTGGCACCGCGTCGATGTTCCTGGCGCCGGTGATATTCTTCTCGATCTGGGGAAACAGAACCGCGCCGACATGGAGCTTCGCGGTGGCCTTCGCCGCCGCCATGACGGGCGCGGCGCTCTACTTCGGGGAGGCGGGCGGCGCGTTATCCTTGATCGAACCGCTCACCGGCGTGGCGCACAAATATTCGAAGCTGCTGATCATCTGCATCGGCGTGCTGGTAATCGGGTGCGGCGCGTTCTGGGCGGGGATCCTGGCGGAGCGGCGAAAAAAATAAAATCCCCTCGCCCCTGAGGGGAGAGGGGACGAATGAAGCGCGTTTTCCGCGAACAATTCTCTCGCCGGGCGAGCACTGCTGTTGCCGGTCATAAGCCCCCTGCCCGCGTTCCGATGAAAAACGACCCGACGGCCCGCCACACCACGTCGCCATCGGCGTTGGACCCGCTGAACTGCAGTTTGACGATCCCGCGATCCGGTTTCGATTTAGACGCACGCGTCTCCAGAATTTCCGTGCGCGGCGTGATGGGCTCTCCCGGCCGCACGGGCCGGAGCCACTGGAATTCGTCGAATCCGGGCGACGCCAGTCCGGCGGTGTTCTTCATCACGTCGTCCAGAAACGGCGTGATGCAGTCCAGCGCGGTCTGCCACCCACTGGCGATCACGCCGCCATAGGCGGCCGCGGCCTCGGAATCGGGATCCGTGTGCATGGGTTGCGGATCGTGGCGTTTGGCGAACTCGATCAGCGCCCCTTCGTCCAGCACCCAGGCGGGATAGGTCCAGCTTTGGCCGGTTTCAAAGTCTTCGAAAAATCGGTCGGGCATAAAAATCCTCTCAGGCAGCGGCGCAACGATCTTTAACGCGGTTTCATCGCACTGCAACCCGAATATTGCGGTGCACAAGACCGCTTGACCCGCGCGGCGAAGCCGATAGGTTTCCCCGGCAACAAACGCGATGGAAAAATGTCCGAAACTCGGGAAATCGTCTCCTCGGTCGAGGGGACAATCGGCCGGATACACCTGAACAACCCCGGCGCGCTCAACTCCCTGACGAACGGGATGTGCGCGACCATGCTCGACCTGTTGACGGCCTGGCGCGACGACGATGCGATCGACGCCGTCGTCGTGACCGCGGAAGGCGACCGCGCGTTCTGCGCCGGGGGCGACGTCAGGCAGGTCGCGGCCGCCGGCAGGGAAGACCCGGTCGCGGCACGGCGTTTCTTCCAGGTGGAATACGCGATGGACACCGCCATCGCCGAGTTCCCCAAGCCCTATATCTGCCTGATCGACGGGATCGTCATGGGCGGAGGGCTCGGCATCTCGGTCAACGGACGGTACCGGGTGATGGGCGACAATATCATGGCTGCCATGCCGGAAACCGGCATCGGCCTGCTGCCGGATGTGGGCGCCACGCTGTTTCTCAATGCCTGTCCGGGACGGATCGGCCTGTATCTGGGACTGACCGGGGCGCGGCTGGATACCGCCGACGCTCTCCATGCCGGTTTCGGCACGCATCATGTGCCGAGCGGCAGACACCCTGCCCTCCTCGAGGCGTTGACCGGGGCCGGTTTTTCTGGGGACCGGTTCGCCGTCGTCGACGGCATCCTGGGAAAATTCGCGTCCGATCCCGGCGCATCGAAACTGCGGGCGCAGCAGGCCGATATCGACCGGCTGTTCGCCGCCGACGACATGGAAACCATCGTCGCCACGCTGCAGGGCGACGGCTCCGACCTGGCGGCGGACGCGCTGGCCGCCTTCGACCGCATGTCGCCGACAAGCCTGAAAATGACCGCCCGGCAGATCACCGAAAACCCCGACATCACGATCCGGGATGCGCTGATTCTCGAATACCGGCTGGTCTCCCAGGTGCTGCTGCGCCACGATTTTTACGAAGGCATCCGGGCGGCGCTGATCGACAAGGACCGCAATCCGCAGTGGCAGCCGGCGACGCTGGCCGAGGTCACGCCGGACTATATCGACGCACATTTCGAATCGCTGGGCGACCAGGAACTCGCCCTTAACTGACAACCTTTTGCCGACAGGAGACATCCATGGCTTACGAAAACATTATCGTCGAAACGCGGGGCAATGTGGGCCTCATCACCCTCAACCGGCCGGAAGCGCTGAACGCGCTGTCGTCGCCCCTGATGGCGGAACTGACCGAGGCGCTGGACGCGTTCGAAGCCGACGACGCCATCGGCGCAATGGTCCTGACCGGCAGTGAGAAGGCCTTCGCCGCCGGCGCCGACATCAAGGAAATGCAGGACAAGACCTGGATGGAAGCCTATCGCGAGGACTTCATCACCGCCGGCTGGGAACGCCTGACCCGGACCCGCAAGCCGGTGATCGCCGCAGTGGCGGGCTTCGCCCTCGGCGGCGGCTGCGAGGTCGCCATGATGTGCGATTTCATCCTCGCCGCCGACAGCGCCAGGTTCGGCCAGCCGGAAGTCAATCTCGGCATCCCGCCGGGAGCCGGCGGCACCCAGCGCCTGACGCGCTTCGTCGGCAAGTCCAAGGCCATGGAAATGTGCCTGACCGGCCGCTTCATGGATGCGGACGAAGCCGAACGCTCGGGCCTCGTGTCGCGCGTCGTCCCGGCGGCCGAGCTGATCGACGAAGCCGTGAAAACCGCCCAGGCCATCGCCGAGAAATCCCTCAACGCCAACATGATCATCAAGGAATCGGTCAACCGCGCCTACGAAACCACCCTGTCGGAAGGCGTGCGCTTCGAACGCCGGATGTTCCACGCCAGCTTCGGCACCGATCAGCAGAAAGAAGGCATGGCCGCCTTCGTAGAAAAGCGGAAGCCCGACTTCAACAACGGGTGATTCAGCAGGCCGGGTCCGGTGCGGAAACCTGATGCCGACCCGGCCGGCGCGCCGGCCCGTTTTTTCGCCGGCGGATAGAAAGCCCGACACCCAAGAACAGGAATTGAGCCGTGGCCGAATCCTCCTGCCTGCTGGTTTCCTGCCACCCGCTGAAGGACAGCCTGTGCCACCATCTGGTGGAACGGGTGGAAGCGGGGCTGAAAGCGCAGGGGATCGCCTACGAACATCTGGATCTCTATGCCGACGCGTTCTCGGCCAGCCTGACGGTGGCCGAGCGGGAAAGCTATTTCACCGACCGGTTCGACGACGCGGAAATCGCCGACCGGATCGCCCAGCTTCAGCGCACCAAAACCTTGATCCTCATATTCCCGACCTGGTGGTTCAACGTGCCCGCGCGGCTCAAGGGCTGGTTCGACCGGGTGTGGGGTCCGCGCATCGCCTTCACCCATACCCCCGACAAGCGGACCATCATGCCCAGCCTGACGGGGCTGGAGCACTGCCTGGTGATCACCACCCTGGCGTCGCGCTGGTGGATCGACAATCTGATGGTCCGGCACCCGGTAAAGCGGTTCATCAAGGGCGTCATGTTGAGAGGCTGTGCGCCCCAGGCGAGTTACGAGATGCTGAGCCTGTACGACACGATCGGGGCGGACGCGGAGCGCGTCGAGGCGTTCTGCCGGCGCATCGATATGGCGGTGGGCAGGATCGGGAGCAGGTGAGGTCGCGAGAAACCGCGTTGAGGGCGACCAATCCGAGTTAAACGGCGGATCTCTATCATTCCACAGTGTTATAGTTAACTTCGTACCCTCACGGACATGACAAAACGGGGATGCGCCCGATACTTTGCGCCTGCGCCCGCCGCGGTTACCATTTGCGTGTACCAATACAGGAACCGGAAACATGGACGTTACCGCCTACGCCGCCTCCGTCGGCCATTCGGTCTGGTTCTCAGACGATACCGGCGAAACATGGAACCGGGCGCATACGAACACCGGCGGCGTCTACAACGAATCGCGATGCTGGTGCGTGTCCACCCATGCCGACCGGCCGGGCGAGGTGCTGTCGGGGACGGATATCGGCGTGTATCGCTGGGATCCGGCCGCCAAGCGGTGGAACTACGTTCCGTCGCCGATGGACGGGATGCATATCCTGCAGATCGAACAGCACCCGGACGACGCCGATTTCATCGTCGCCGGCACGCGCCCGGCGGCGATCTATATCTCCGAAGACGGGGGGATCAGCTGGCGCAAGGCGCCGCTCGGCAACGCATCGGAATGCGAATTCATCAACACGCCGCGCGTGACATCCATCCAGTTCGACCCGACGGAGCCGGATACGATCTGGGCCACCATCGAGATCGACGCGATCTGGCGCTCGCACGACCGGGGCCGGAGCTGGCAACGCCTGGGCGACGGGCTGCGCACCGACGACACGCATAATCTGGTCATTATCGACAATCTGGGCGCGCGGCGTATTCTCTGCTCGACCGAGCTGGGTCTTCACCGTTCGGACGACAACGGGGAGACTTGGAACTTCGTCGACGTGCCGCAGGCGCCGTGGCCCTATTTTCGCTGCATGGCGCGGCGGCCCGACAATTCCGGCACCCTGTTCCTGTCGGTCGGCGACAGGCCGTCGGGGGAAACAGGCCTGCTGCTGCGCAGCCGCGACTGGGGCGAAACCTGGGAAGACGCCGGCCTGCCGACGCCGGTCAATTCCACCATCTGGTGGATCGGCGCCAATCCGGCCGATCCGATGCTGATCTTCTGCTGCACCATCATGGGCCAGATTTTCCGGTCCACCGACGGTGGCGAGAAATGGGAAAAAATGAGGCGCGAGCTCGGCGAGCTGCGGATGATCGCCTGGGCGCCGACGCCATCGCAAGCGGTACAGGCGGCGTAGCCGTCCGTAACGAAAATTTGTCAGCGCCCCGGGGTAAACGGTACCCTGATGGCAATCCAAGGGAGAGAAACATGAGCGATTTCCAAATGCCCCAGCACGTCATCGACCGCGTCATGGAAAAGCGCGGGCGGCTGAACGTGTTCGAATCCTTCGATCCGACGAAAACGGCCTTTCTGGTCATCGACATGCAGAACTTCTTCGTCGACGGCGTGCAGCCCTGCCTCGACATCATGCCCAACATCAACCGGCTGGCCGGCGTCGTACGCGACGGCGGCGGGCTGGTGGTCTGGGTGGTGCTGACGGTCGCCGAAACCGAAGACGGCCCCAGCCTGTGGCCCATCTATCACGACAATTTCTTCACCGAGGAAAAGATGAAAGCCCACAAGAACGGGCTGACCCGCGGCACCGAAGGCCACGCGATCCACAAGGATCTGGACGTGCGCGACGAAGACCTGATATCGGAGAAAACCCGCTTCAGCGCGCTGGTCCAGGGCTCGTCCGATCTGCACGACCAGCTCCAGGCACGCGGCATCGAAAACGTCCTCGTCGGCGGCACGCTGACCAACATGTGCTGCGAATCCACCGCCCGCGACGCGATGATGATCGGCTACCGCGCGATCATGGTCGAAGACTGCAACGCATCACGCAACCGGGAAGATCACATCGTCGGCCTGACGTCCGTGTATCAGAGCTTCGGCGACGTGCGCTCGACCGATGACGTGATCGAGAACGTGCTCGGCGCGAAAAACGTGGCCAGCGCCGCGGAATAAGCCTAGTTCCGGGCGTTAAACGCGTTTTAACGCTGACGGTTCACCATTCTCCGACTGCGCCCTGTGTGCGCCGGTTTAATTCGGAGAAGCGTGACCGCGATGAAGAACCAAGCCCGCATCCTGATCCTGGGCCAGTCCAACGCAGCCAATCACGGCCCCGTTCGCGCCAATGGCGGCCCGCACTGCCGGGTGTTTCACCAGGGATCTTTCCTGCCGGCGGTCGATCCGCTGCCCGGCGCCAGCGGCGGCGGCGGCAGCGTGTGGACGCGTTTCGCGCCGAAACTGATCGCCCGGCAGGGGGTGGACGAAGTCATTCTGGTCAACCTGTCTCATGGCGGCACGGCGATGGCCGACTGGGCGCCCGGCGGCAAACATCATACCCGGGTCCCGGCAGCTCTCGACGCGGCAAAAGCGGCGGAGATCGAATTTACCCATGTCGTCTGGCATCAGGGCGAGCGCGATACGCTGATGATGACCGGCGAAGCGGCTTACCGGCCGGCGCTGGAAGGCCTGATCGGTTTCCTGAGAGACCGGGGTATCGATGCCCCGGTTTTCGTTTGCCGGGCATCCTATCACCTCGGGCGGACAAGTTCCGCCGTGCGGCAGGCCCAGCAGGGCATCGTCGATCAGGACAGGAACATTTTCGCCGGTCCGGACACGGACGCGCTCGGCGCGGAACTGCGCCACGACGACTTTCATCTGGATGCGCGCGGACAGGATCTGTTCGCCGACATGCTGGTCGACAGCTTTGCCGCCGCCTCGCCCGCGATGAAGGCATCCGCGGCCGGCTAGGCCTGTGTAGAAGCGTACCGGCCACTGGGCTATGATCCGCGGACAGGAACAACGACCGCAATATCATGGCCATCCAGACCAAAATCCCCTGCGTGATCCAGCGCGGCGGCACCTCCAAGGGCCCTTACTTTCTGGCCTCGGACCTGCCGTCGGACCCGAATCTTCGCGACCGCGTGCTGCTTGCCATCATGGGATCGCCCGACGCACGCCAGATCGACGGGCTGGGCGGCGCCGATCCGCTGACCAGCAAGGTCGCGATCGTCAGCAAGTCGGCCGACGGCAAGGCCGATCTCGACTACCTGTTCTGCCAGGTGAAAATCGACCAGCCAATGGTCGACGTGACGCCGAATTGCGGCAACATGCTGGCCGGCGTCGCGCCGTTCGCCCTCGAACACGGGCTGATCGACGCCGAAGACGGCCGCACGACGGTGCGCATCCACATGGTCAATTCCGGCAACCTGTGCGACGTGCATATCCAGACGCCGGGCGGCATCGTCACCTATGACGGCGACGCGCGCATCGACGGATCGCCCGGCACCTCCGCCCCGGTGATGATCGATTTTCTCGACACCGCGGGGTCCGCCTGCGGATCGCTGCTGCCGACCGGGAACGTGGTCGACACCGTGGACGGGGTCGACATCACCTGCATCGACAACGGGATGCCGGTCGTGCTGCTGAAAGCGGAAGACGTGGGCGTCACGGGGTACGAGACGCGGGACGAGCTTAACGCGGCGGAAGACGTGAAGAAGCGGCTGGAATCGATCCGCCTGCAGATCGGCGAGGCCATGAATCTCGGCGACGTGACCGAGAAAGTCGTGCCCAAGATGTGTCTGGTCTCGCCGTCCGCGAAGGGCGGGACCATCAACACGCGCTGTTTCATCCCCCATGTGTGCCACGCCTCGATCGGCGTGCTGGCGGCGGTAACCGTGGGAACGGCCTGCGTGCTGCCGGGGTCGACCGCCAGCGATATCGCCGAGGTCCCGGACGGCAACCCGAAGCTGATATCGGTGGAGCATCCGTCCGGCGAATTTTCCGTCGAGCTCGAAACCGGCGATCCGGTGAACGGCATCCCGCAGATACAGCGCGCCGCCCTGCTGCGCACCACCCGGCGCCTGATGGAGGGATCCGTACTGATCCCCGCCGATATCTGGGACGGCAGGACCGGCCTGCTGGCCGACGCCGCCGAATAGAAAGCGAACCCGATGACATCCGACGACATCGTCGGCCGCCTGGCCGAACTCGACACCCCCGCCGTTTCCGACGCGCTGGACCGGCTGGATCTGCCCGGCCGGGTCATCCATCTCCGCCGGCTCGCGACCGACAGGCGCATCGCCGGAAAGGTCCTGACCGTCAAACTGGGCACCGGACAGGCGCTCGGCGGGCCGACGCGCCATCTGTGTACCGCCGCCGTAGAAGCCGCCGGGCCGGGCGACGTACTGGTGATCGAACAGCGGACCGGTATCGACGCAGCCGGCTGGGGCGGGATCCTGTCGAACGGGGCGAAGACGCGGGGCATCGAAGGCATCATCTGCGACGGGCCGGTCCGGGACATCGACGAAAGCCGCGATCTCGGCTTTCCGGTGTTCGCGGAACGTGCGACGCCCACCACCGCGCGCAGCCGCATCGTGGAAGAAGCCTTCAACGAACCTGTAACGGTGGGCGATCACACGGTCTCGCCCGGCGATTACGTGCTCGCCGACGGATCGGGCATCTGTTTTCTGCAACGGGATAAAGCGGAGGAGATCGTCACGACGGCGGAAACCATCGCGAAACGCGAAGCGCTGATGACCAGAGACGTCCTCGCCGGCAAACCCATCAGCCAGGTGATGGGCGCCGATTACGAAAAGATGCTGGATTAAAAAACCTGTTCAGGGCCGGTGCGATTCCGCGTTGGCGGAAAAACTAGAGTTTCAGTAGCCCCGCGACGCCGCCCCGCACGCCGCACACCAGGAAATCCGTCTTCGACAGCGCCACCCGCTCTGCGATGGGATCGCCCCTCCGTAACAGCACGATCAGCCGGTCGGCGAGGCGCAGGATGACGGCCGCCTCCATACGAAGCCGCCGGTTCCCGAGCAGTGTGGAAAGCCGATGCGCGTTCTTCATCAGTTCCTCGCATTTGTCGAGGCAGAGGTCGATCACCGTCCGCAGGCCCGGCGACGCGGCGTCGGCGTCGAGGTCTTCCACCGTCACGCCCTGTTCCGCCATCCAGTCGCCCGGCAGATACACCCGGTCCAGCGCCCGGTAATCGTCCTTCAGGTCCTGCAGATGGTTCAGCACCTGCAGAACGTTGCACAGCGCATCCGACGATGGGTATCCGGCCCGGTTCTCGCCGTGCAGATCGAGCAGAAACCGGCCCACCGGCGATGCCGACTGGTTGCAGTAACCCATCAGGTCGTCCCAGTCGTCGTAGCGGAGCTTCACCGCATCCTGCTTGAAGGCATGGATAAGATCGATGCTGTGCCGGACGGGCACGCCGGTTTGCGCGCAGCTGGCGACGACGGCATAGGATTTCCCAAGGGCGGGGTCTTCGGTTATCTCGCGGTTCAGCGCCTTTTCGAACCGGTCGAGGCGGTCGAGCTTGTCCTCCGGCGATAAATCTCCGTTATCGGCGATGTCGTCGGTCGCCCGGGCCAGATCGTAGAACGTCGCCACATGAGGCCGCAGGCGTTTGGGCAGCAGGAACGATCCGACGGGAAAATTCTCGTCCCCCGCGCCCTTGCCCGTGGGCGTTTCAAGCCCGCTGTCGAATTTCCGGTTCATCGTGCGTGCGTCCGGCCCTTCCATTCGCCGCCCCGGCCGGCCCAGTGCCGGCGGGCCGAATCCGCCGTCATCAGCACATAGAGAAAGGCCGATACCGGCAGCAGGAAGCCATACCACGGGCTCAGACCATAGCGGTAGAGCGTCGGGGCATATGCCCAGCTCATCGCGAACCAGGCGGCGAACGACGCGGCGGCGGCGGGCCATTCGCCCTGTAGCGCGGCGACGACCGTCAGAACCGGCGGCGCCAGATACAACACCGCCATGGCCAGCACGGTGCCGGCCAGATACAGCGCGGAATATTTCAGCTGATGAAAGGCCGTACGGGCGATCATCGACCAGATATCCGCCAGCCCGTCATAGGCGCGGAGGCTGCGGGTTTCCGTCCCCAGCGCCAGGCGGATGGCGCCGCCGCCGCGCTTTATTGCAGCCGCCAGCGCGCAATCGTCGATCAGCTCGCCCGCGATCTTCTCGATGCCGCCGATCCGGCGAAGCGCCTCGGCACGCACCAGCATCGATCCGCCCGCCGCCGCGGCGGTCGGGCGTCCCGGATCGTTCACCCACGGAAACGGGTACAGTTTCTGGAAGAAAAACACGAAGGCCGGGATCAGCAGACGATCCCAGAAGCTTTCCATGCGGAGTTTCACCATGACCGAGTTGAGATCGAGATTCCGGCTTTCCGACTGGGCGATCAGGGTGGCCAGCTCCCCCGGATGGTGTTCGATATCAGCATCGGTCAGCCACACATACCGGTCGTCCGGCCAGCTGGTCCGCGCGTGGTCGACCCCCTGGGCAACCGCCCACATCTTGCCCGTCCACCCGTCCGGCCGCTTCCGGCCCGGCACAAGGTCTTCCACGCCGGAACGGCGCACGGCCTCCGCGGTGCCGTCGTCGCTGTCGTCGTCGACGACGCAGATATGCACCTCTCCTTCGTAGTCCTGGGCCCGCAGCGATGCCAGCGCCCTGCCGATGACATCCGCTTCGTTGCGTGCCGGCACGACCACCGAGACCCCGGGCGTCGCCTCCGGTTCGAGACTGCCTTCTTCCAGCCGCTGGTCGGCGCGCCAGAAATCGCCCCGAAACGCCAGCAACGCTCCCCAGGTCGCCAGCAACGCGAACGACATCGCAAACAGCCCCGGCAGGCCGGCGGCGGCGTTCGACAATTCCCCGATCATGGACGGGCGGCGATCCGGTCGGCCGCGGCTTCGGTCGGGCGCGGCAAGCTCAGACCCGGTAGGCGTATTCTTTGCCGTCCTCGCGCTCGATATCCGGCGGGTAGGAGGCGCGCTTGTCGGCGTAATACTGTTCGCGGTGATCGCCGTATTTTGCCTCGTTATAGGTCACGTACAGGACGCGCCTTGGGTCGGCCGTCATGTTGGGCGCCGATCTGTGCGGCAGGTAGGAATCGAAAAACAGCACGTCGCCCGGTTCGCACGGATACTCGACGAACTCGACGCCGGACAGCTGTTCGTCCGTCAGCGGCTCCCACATCTCGCCGACCAGATCCTTCCTGTGATCCCAGTGGGCGAGTTCCAGACAGCCGTTTTCCGCCGTCGCGGGGTCGACGATGACCGTGGCGGTGATGTAATAGGGCGCATAGGTTTCCCAACCGGCCTGCGCGTCCTGATGCGCCTCGAACCCGCCGCCGCCGGGCAGTTTGAAATTGATCTTTTCCTTGAACAGAACGGCTTCGCTTTCGAACAGCCGCGTACAGGCGTTGCGCAGATCGCTGTCGAACAGGGCCGCCATCTGGTCGTGATACGGCACGAAATTCTCGACCCGGTTCAGCAAACGCTCGCCCGACGACTTGCTTTCCTCGAAATACATCATGTGGCGGCCGGCCGTTTCCGGCCAGTTCTGAATGTCCTTCACCCATTGGGTGATATCCGCCATCTGCCCGGAATCGTATACGCCGCGGACGACCAGGAAGCCCGATCGCTTCCACTGGTCGAGCATGTCGTCGGTAATGAAATCGTTCTGCATGATGATGACCTATGACAAACGGGCCGAGTCTTGTCCACAGAATCCGGCAAGAAGGGCCGGTGAACGAATTAGCTCCCTTTTATGTGGGCCGATTCGGGTTGGATTTAAGCGGTAATTTCAGAAAGTAACGAAGGGTAGCTTCATGGGCATTCTCGCATTGATCGTTCTCGGCCTGATCGCCGGTCTCATCGCCAAATTCGTCATGCCGAGCGACGATCCGGGCGGACTGATCGTTACGATTCTGGTCGGCATCGCGGGCGCGTTCATCGGCGGATTTATCTCTTCCGCAATCGGCTTCGGCGACGTCACCGGCATCAACGTCAAGTCGATCGTGATTGCCGCAATCGGCTCGTTTGTGCTTCTTTTCGCGCTGCGGATGCTGAAGCGGAGCTAACCCGCTTTAATCCTTGTCTTTCAGCGCATCGATGATCTTTTGATCCCGCTGCGCCTGGTTGCGACCGTTCACGACGAAAAAGGCGTGTATGACGGCCAGAATCCAGAAAACGAAAGAAACGCCGCTGCCCAGCCCCAATGTTCCGATCAGGATCAGAAGCGCCAGGACAAGCAGAATGAGGTTGAAGATCGCCTGAAACGGCTTTCCGCACAGCAGAATACCCAATGGCGGAACGACGATGGAAACAAGGTAAAGCAAACCGGCCTCGCTGATTGTGGTATGAATTGTGTATACAAGTCGCGACAAGCTGGTATAGACGCGCGATTCCGGTTGTCTGGATAAATTTGCGTTCTCTATCCGCGAGTAACCCTTCCCGTATTCCGCGGGCTGAATTCGAAAGGCACTAAATAGTGGGCGTACCATTTTCGCAGCAGGCACGAGTAGGCGCCTATGTCCTGAAACAGCACCTGAAAGGCAGAAAGCGCTATCCCCTGGTGCTGATGCTGGAACCATTGTTCCGGTGCAATCTGGCCTGCGCGGGCTGCGGCAAGATCGACTATCCCAGCGCCATCCTGAACAAGCGAATTTCCGTCGACGACGCCGTCAGGGCAGCCGAGGAATGCGGCGCGCCGGTGGTGTCCATCGCCGGCGGCGAACCGTTGATCCACAAGGAAATCGACCAGATCGTCGAGCAACTGATCGCGCGCAGGAAATACGTTTATCTGTGCACCAACGCACTGCTGCTGGAAAAGAACCTCGACCGGTTCAAACCGTCCAAATTCCTGACCTTTTCCATCCATCTGGATGGCGAACGCGAGGAACACGACGCCGCCGTCTGCCAGGACGGCGTCTACGACAAGGCCGTCGCCGCGATCAAACTGGCCAAATCGAAGGGTTTCCGGGTGAACGTCAATTCGACCCTGTTCGACAACGCGACGTCGGAGGGCGCGGCCCGGTTCTTCGACACGGCCACGGCGCTGGGCGTGAACGGGATCACGGTGTCACCCGGCTTTTCCTATGAACGCGCCCCCGATCAGGAACACTTCCTCAACCGCAAGCGTACCAAGGAACTGTTCCGGGGCATCTTCGCGCGCGGCAAGGGCAAGAAATGGCCGCTGTCGCATTCGTCGATGTATCTCGACTTCCTCGCCGGCAATCAGGATTACCGCTGCACGCCGTGGGGCAACCCGACCCGCACCGTATTCGGGTGGCAGAAGCCCTGCTACCTGCTGGGCGAAGGCTATGTCGACAGCTTCCGCGAGCTGATGGACGACACCGACTGGGATCTCTACGGCACCGGTAATTACGAAAAATGCGCCGACTGCATGGCGCATTGCGGCTACGAAGCCACCGCCGTCGCCGATATGGTCCGCAAGCCGTGGAAAGGGCTGAAAGCGGCCATCGCCGGCATCAGGACCGAGGGCGACATGGCGCCGGAAATTCCGCTCGAAGGCGCCCGCAAGGCGGATTTCGTGTTCGAAAAGGTCGTCGAGGACCAGCTCCGCCGCGCCGAAATGCACGCCACAGGCACCGAAGGCACCGACGCGGATTCGAAAGCGGCCTGATCCTTCGGGACGCGCCTCTCAGGCGCTCCTCGGGATGAGACTTCGGGATGGCGTGCTCTCAATCGTTTTTCGCCGTCATTCCCGCGTAGGCGGAAACTCCCTCAGTTGGCATATCGTGTCAGTGGGATCCCCGCCTGCGCGGGGATGACGGTTAATAACTAAAGCCTCCCTCTTCGACGGCTCCGAAAGCCGTCTTGAAGGATCAGCCCCCCGTCACCAGTCCCCATACCAGCCGCACCTCCATCAGCGCGAGAATGCCGACGATGATCAGGCTGAAGGCGCGGGCGCTGACCCGTTTGGTCAGGCGCATGCCCAGCGGGATGAAAATCATCACCGGGATGATGGCGAGCAGGCCCTGCACGATGCGTTCCTGGTCATACAGCCCGGCGACGCCGACGCCGAAGACATGCGTCACCGAGATGGACATGAACAGCAGCGACGTCGCGAAGACGTAGGTTTCCTTCACGAAGCCCATGGCATGCGCCCAGGTGGCGATGAAGGGTCCGGACATTCCCATAGCGCCCTGGCATATGCCCGCGCCGCCGGCAATGGCGGGCGAGAAGACGCGCGCGGCGCGGCCCTCGGGCTCGATCTTCAGGTTGAACAGCACAGTCAGCAGATAGAACGCGATCCAGGACGTCAGCACGATCGTCAGCGTCCGTTCGTTCAGCGTCGCCAGCACCCACGTGCCGAGACCGACCCCCAGCGCGCCGGCCAGCAAAGGCGGCCAGATCTGCGGCATGTCCCTGAATTTGTCGCGCGCCAGCCAGACGATCTGGAGATTGGAGAACGCGACCGGAATCGTGGTGACGACGATGGCGTGCTCGACGCCGAAAAACACCGCCAGAATGGCGATGCTGGTCGGCGGCAGCCCCAGCCCCGTCATGCCCTTGGCGAACGAACCGATCGCCAGCGCGACGAAGATGATGATCAGGGATTCCGGGGTCACAGGCCGAGTCCTTCCCACACAAGCTTGATTTCCATCACCACGATCACGGCGACCACCGCCCCGGTGAACACTTTCGGACTGGCATACCCCATCACCCGCATGCCGACAAACTGGAAGACGAAAAGCGGGATCAGGGCGAGACAGCCTTCCAGGAAACGCTGTGTGGTGAACATGCCCAGCGACAGCATGGCGATGATCTGGACCGTGTTGAACAGGCCGAAGACGAGGCCATTATAAAAAACATAGGCTTCCTTCGGCAGACGGAACGACAGGATCAGCGTCGAGAACAGCGGCCCCGACACCCCCGCCGCGCCCTGCACGAAACCGCCCACCATGCTGGCGATGGGCGTACAGATCTTCCCGATCAGGCCGTCCAGGCGGAACGACGGGTTGAATAGAAGCAGCGCCAGAAAGCACGCCACCGCGCCGGCCAGAAGCAGGATAATGATGCGGTCGTCCATGACGTCCAGAAACCAGACGCCGACGACGGTCAGCGCGCAGGCGGGCAGGATCATGTCGTATCGGATCGGCGCGGCCTTTGCCTCGCGCCGGTGGCGCCACACCAGCCAGACGTTCGACACCAGCCCCGGGATCTGCATCACCACGATCGCGTGTTCGGCGCCCAGAAATCCGGCCATGAACGGCACCGCCACCAGCGGCAGCCCCATTCCGGTCAGGCCCTTGACGAACGCGCCAAGGGCCAGTCCCAGTCCGATAATGCTCAGGGAGTAGAGATCGAGACCCAGTTCCATAGGCCCGACAATACAGGCAATTCAGGAAATGTCAGTCCGACAGGCCGTCCGATACTTTCATGTTCTCGGATTTCAGTTCCAGCCCGGACGCCTTGGCCTGCATGGTCAGAAGCGCGGCGAAATCCTCGTCGGTGTAGCCGTTGCCGATCAGCATCTGCACGACCTCGCGCGCAGCGGTGGTCAACGGCATCGGCACGCCGTTCGCCCGCGCCGCCGCCAGCCCCAGATCGAGATCCTTGAGCAGCAGTTTGGGCGTGAACGTCACCGAGTAGTCGAGATTGACCAGCGCCGGCGATTTGTAGGTCGTGAACATGGAACCCATGACGCTGTTATTCAGGAAGTCGAGGAAGGCATGACGCGGCACGCCGGCCTTTTCCGCCAGCACCGTGATCTCGACGAGGTTCTGAATGACCACGCCCAGCATGACGTTGTGGCAGATCTTGATGAAACGCGACAGTTCGCCCTCGCCGACATAGGACGACCCGCGCCCGATGGCGTCGAGATAGGGCCGCGCCGTGTTGTAGGCGTCCTCCGGGCCCGATACCGCGAAGGTCAGCTTGCCGGCCTTGACGACCTTGGCGTTGCCGGACACCGGCGCGGCCAGCATCGGCACGCCCATCTCCGCCGCCGCCGCGCGCACGGTCGACGACGCGTCTTCGTCGACCGAGGTGGAATCGATCAGCATTTTCGGTTTCCGGCTCTGCGACAGCACGCCGCCGTCTTCCAGCGTCACCTGCACGAAATCCGCGGGCCCGCCGACCATGGTGAAAACGATATCCCGATCAGCGAGGTCCGCCGGGCTGTCGACGACCGTCGCACCATCCGCCGCCAGCGGTTCGGCCTTGGATTTCGTGCGGTTCCACACGGCGACGTCGGCACCGTTTTTCAGCAGCCGTTGCGCCATGGCAAAGCCCATGCGGCCCGTGCCGATCCATCCGATTTTGTGTTGCGATAAATCCTGTCCCGACATGATGCGCCCCTTCCGAAATGCGTACGTTATTGATGCTGTTGGGTAGATGTGCAATCGTTTGCACAGTTGCCGCGTACTGTACCTTTGGCGCCGCCATTAGTGAAGGACGAAACTTCATGTCGAACCGCAGCCGGGTCACGATCAGGGAGGTGGCGGAGCGCGTCGGCGTCCATCCGTCGACGGTCTCGCGCGTGCTGAACCCGGCGACACGCGGACGCATCACGCCGGAAATCGTCGCCAGGGTGACGGCGGCGGCGGACGAGCTGGGCTACCGCCCCAATCAGGCGGCGCGGGGCCTGCGCACCAACCGCACCAGCACCATCGGCGTGCTGATCCCGGACATCACCAACCCGCTGTTTCCGCCGATCATCCGGGGCATCGAGGACGGGCTGGGCGCGCAGGGCTACACCGCGATATTGGGCAATACCGACAATATCGGGAGCCGCGAAACCGAGGCGGTAGCGACCATGCGCGCACGCCAGGTCGACGGGCTGATTCTCGCCACCGCCCGGCGCGACGATCCGATCGTCGCCGGGTGCGTCAAAGACGGTCTGCCGGTAGTGCTCGTCAACCGGAGCGCCGACGCCGACGGCGTCTCTTCCATCGTCAACGACGACGCGCTGGGTATTGCGCTGGCGGTGCGGCACCTGAAGGGGCTGGGACACACGCAGATCGCTCATATCGCAGGCCCGCGCGCCCTGTCGACCGGCGAGGCGCGGCGCGAAGGATTCCTCTCCGTCATGGCGGCGGAAGGGCTGGGCGCGGACGAAGACCTGATCGCGGAAACCGGCGCGTTTTCCGAAGACGAAGGCCTGCGCGCCGCCGCGGCGCTGATCGCCGGCGCAAAAGACTTTACGGCCATCGTCGCCGCCAACGACCTGCTCGCCCTCGGCGCCTACGAAGCCATCGCCGATGCCGGGCTTTCATGCCCCGGCGACATCTCGGTGACGGGGTTCAACGACATGCCCTTCGTCGACCGCCTGACGCCGCCGCTGACCACCGTGCGCATCCCCCACTACGACCTCGGACGCGAAGCCGCGCGGCGTCTGATCGAGCTGATCGAAACCCCGGCCTCGCCGGCGCGGGAGACGACGCTGCGCCCCGAGCTGATCGTGCGGGGGTCGGCGGCGGGGGTTTAGGGGCGTTTTTGGAGCACGTCCCCAACCGCTCATTTGTCATCTCGGCGAAAGCCGGGATCTCCCGAAAACCAGCTCAACGAGATTCCCGCCTTCGCGGGAACGACGCATATGGAGTTCAGGCCCTTCGCGCAATCCGGTCAGGAAACGATCGTCGCCCAGTTGGTCGTCTGGATGACCTCACGGACCCGGTGCAGGAAAGCCGCAGAATAGGCGCCGTCGATGGCGCGGTGGTCGAAGCTCTGCGCCAGCACGCCGACCGGGCGGATGGCGATGCTCTCGCCGTCCTCGTTTTCGATCACCACCGGTTTTTTCGTGATCCCGTCGGTCGACAGGATCGCGACCTGCGGCTGGTTGATGATCGGCGCGGTGATCATGGTGCCGAACACGCCCGAATTCGAGATCGTATAGGTGCCCTCGGTGAAATCGTCCGGCGTCAGTTTGTTGGCCCGCGCGCGGTCGGACACGTCGCGGATGGCGCGCGCCAGTTCCGGCAGCGACATGCGGTCGGCGTCCTTCACCACCGGCGCCACCAGCCCGTCGAAGTCGAGATCGACCGCGATGCCGAGATTGACGCGGCGGTGCACGACCAGGCTTTCGCCGTCGATCTGCGCGTTCACCCGCGGGAAATCGCGGATCGCGATGCAGACGGCGCGGGCGACGAAGGGCAGATACGTCAGCGAGAAGCCTTCGCGCTCCTTCCACGACAGAGACACGTTCTCGCGCACGCGGGCGACGCGGCCGAAATCGGCCTCCACCGCCTGCAGCACGTGCGGGCTGGTCGCCTTGGACCGCACCATATGCTCGGCCGTCATCCTGCGGAGATTGCTGAACGGGATGATCTCGGTCTCGCCGCTGATCTGCATCGGCGCGGGCGCCGGTACGGCGCGCGCCGCCCCTGCCCCGCCGCCGGCGAGATGGGCGAGCACGTCTTTCTTCTTGATGCGCCCGCCGGCGCCGGTACCGGCAATGGCCGCGGGGTCGAGATTGTTCTCCGCCACCAGACGGCGCACCGCCGGCGACAGCGGATTGCCGTTGGAATCCCGGTTGGAGGCTTTCGCCGCGGCCGTCCGCGCCGGCGCGGCAGCCGGTGCGGGCGCGGAGACGGCTTCCTCAGACGGCGCGGCCTCCGCCTTGACGCCGACCTCCTCGCCCTCCTTGCCGATGATGGCGACGACCTCGCCCACCGGCACGGTGGTGCCCGCTGCGACGCGGATTTCCAGCAGCGTGCCCTCGGCGGGCGCGGGCACTTCCATCTCCACCTTGTCGGACGAAACGTCGAACAAAGGCGTCTTTGTCGACACCTCGTCGCCGATCTTCGCGTGCCAGACCGACACCGTGCCTTCCGACACGGTCTCGCCAAGCTGCGGCATGATGACGTCCATCGCCATTAGTCGATCTTCTCCACCACCTCACGCACGATCCGCTCTGCGGACGGCATGGTGGCGTCCTCCAGCGCATCCGCGGCGGGCAGCGGGATATGCGGCGTCGTGATGCGGATGACCGGCCCGTCGAGGTCCCAGAAAATCTCGTCGGCGACGATGGACGCGATTTCCGCGCCCCAGCCGCACAGCCGGGGATTTTCCTCCACCGTCACCAGCCGCCCGGTCTTCAAGACTTCCGACAGGATCGTCTGCGTATCCAGAGGCACCAGCGAACGCACATCGACCACCGTCGCCTCGATCCCGTATTCGGACGCCAGCTCGTCGGCGGCTTTCAGCGCGCGCGGCACCATGGCCGCCAGCGCGCAGATCGTCACGTCGCCGCCGTCGCGCAGCACCCTGGCGGTGCCCAGCTCGTCGACCAGCTCGCCGTCGGGCACTTCGCCCTTGATCGGGTACAGCGATTTCTGTTCGAAGAACATCACCGGGTCCGGGTCGCGGATCGCGGCGGCCAGCAGCCCCTTCACGTCGGCCGGCGTCGAGGGCGCCACGACCTTGAGGCCCGGCACCATCATCGCCCAGTTCTCGACCGACTGGGAATGCTGCGCGCCAAAGCGCGAGCCGCCGCCGTTGGCGGTGCGGATCACCAGCGGCATGCTCATCTGCCCGCCGGTCATGTAGCGCGCCTTGGCGATCTCGTTGGCGACGATATCCCAGCACACGGCGAGGAAGTCGGAGAACATGATCTCGGCGATCGGCCGCAGCCCGGTCATGGCCGAGCCCATGGCCGCACCCAGGATGGCCTGTTCGGAGATCGGCGTGTCGCGCACGCGGACCGGGCCGAATTCGTCCAGCAGCCCGACGGTCGCCTTGAACACGCCGCCGGCGGCGCCGATATCCTCGCCGAGGAACACCACGTCCTCGTCGCGGCGCATTTCCTGGGCGATGGCCTCGGCCACCGCCTCGCGATAGGTCAGTTCCGCCATGCCGTGCCTCCATCGGCCCAGACATCGACGTCGATCAGCTCCAGCCCCGGCGCGGGCGACGCCTTGGAAATCTCGGTCGCTTCGTCGACCTGGGCCAGCACCTCGGCATCCATGCCGTCGATCACCTTCTGATCAATCCCGAATTCGGCGAGGCGCTCTCGGTAGCGCGGCACGGGATCTTTCTTCAGCCACGCCTCGAGCTCGCCGGGCGGGCGGTAATCTCCGGGATCGGCGCGGGAATGGCCGGAATGGCGGTAGGTCAGGCACTCTATCAAAGAAGGTCCGTCCCCGGCCCGCGCCTTGGCATAGGCCGCCTGCGCCGTGCGGAAGACCTCGTCGGCGTCGTTGCCGTCGATCACGATCTTTGGCAGGCCGTAGGACGCAGCCCGGTCGCCGGCGGGGTTTTCGACCGCGGTGACGTCCCTGATCGGCGTGTATTCCATGTAGAGATTGTTTTCGCAGACGAACACCACCGGCAGTTTCCACACCGCCGCCATGTTCAGCGCCTCGTGGAACGCGCCGATATTGGTCGTCCCGTCGCCGAAGAAGCAGACCGACACCTGGCCGGTATCCTTGTACTGCGACGTCCACGCCGCGCCCATGGCGATCGGCAGATGGGCGCCGATAATGGCGTAGGAACCCATCGCCCCGTGTTCGACCGAGGTCAGATGCATCGAGCCGCCCTTGCCCTGCAGCAGCCCGCATTCGCGGCCCATCAGCTCGCCCAGCACCCCTTCCATCGACGCGCCGCGCGCCAGCGTATGGTGATGGCCGCGATAGGTGCAGAACGTCCAGTCGTCCTTTTCCATGGCGGTGGCGAACCCGGCGGCGACCGCTTCGTGCCCGAGCGCCAGATGGGACGTGCCCTTGATCAGGTTCTGCAGGAACAGATCGTAAGCGCGCTGTTCGACATGGCGGATTTCCAGCAGCGAGCGCCACAGCGCGAGGCGCGTTTCCTCGCCGATGTCGTCGTTTGCCTGAGCCTTGGATCTGGCAGCAGCGCGCTTCGGCGGCGCCTTCGCTTTCCCTTTGCCCTTCGCGGCCTTCGGTCTGGTTGCCACGTGCGGCCTCCCTTTTCTTTCCTGTCCCTTTTTAACAATCATTCCCGCGAATTTTACCGTCATTCCCGCGAAGGCGGGAACCTCCTTGAAGCGAGACTCTGTCGGGAGATCCCCGCCTTCGCGAGGATGACGGTCGCTTTCTTCGCGGGGATGATGCTCGCTTTTGTCCTTACCGCGTCAGTACTTCACCGAAATCGGCAGGTCCTGCGCCGGATAGAGGCTGATGATCTGCGGCCCGTCGGGCGTGACGACCATTTCCTCCTCGATCCGCGCCGCGCTGAACCCGTCGCTCGCCGGGCAGTAGGTTTCCAGCGCGAACACCATGCCGGTCTTGATTTCCTTCGGATCGTCCATCGAGCACAGCCGCGAAATGATCGGCCGTTCGTGAATGGCGACGCCGAGGCCGTGGCCGAATTGCAGCGCGAAGGCCTCCATCTCGTCGGAGAACCCGAACTCCTCCGCCTTCGGCCAGACGGCGGCGATCTCGTCGGTGGAAACGCCGGGGCGCACCAGATCGATCGAGGCGTCGATCCATTCGCGGCACTGCTTGTAGGCGTCTTCCTGAACGTCGGTCGCCATGCCGACGTTGAAGGTGCGGTAATAGCAGGTCCGGTAGCCGGAATAGGCGTGCAGCACGTCGAAGAACGCCTGATCGCCGGGGCGCACCATGCGGTCGGTAAAATTGTGCGGGTGCGGGTTGCAGCGTTCGCCGGAAATGGCGTTGATCGCCTCGACGTCATCGGAGCCCATCTCGTAGAGCATCTCGTTGGCCTTGGCGACGATGTCGTTTTCGCGCACGCCCGGTTTCAGCTCCTCGCCGATCATGTGATAAACGGCGTCGACCATGCCCGCCGCCTGGTTGAGCAGCACGATCTCGTCGATGTTCTTGATCTCGCGCGCATCTAACATCACCTGCTGGCCGTCGCGCACCTCGATGCCCTCGGCCTGCAGCGCCAGCATCATCGGCGGCTCGCAGATATCGACGCCGAGCGGCATGTCGGCCAGCCCCGCATCGACCAGCATCTGCTTGATCTCCTTCGCCGCGCTGTCCATCAGCCCGGCCGCCGGCGGCACCGTGCCGCGCAGCCCCAGCATCCCGGCATGGCAGTGATCCTGCGGCAGCCACGGCGCATGCAGGCGGTGATGCGCCGCCGCAGAACCGAAATCCCACAGATGCGGATCGTCGTCGCCCATCAGCAGCGCATAGCGGGCGACCTTGTCGCGCGACCATTCGCCGATGACCGTGGAGGTGATGTAGCGGATATTGTTGTTGTCAAAGCACAGCAGCGCGCCAAGATCGGAGTTGGCCAGCGCCTCCTGAGCGCGCGCCAGGCGGTATTTGTGCAGCCGGTCAAAATCCACCCGCTTCTCGAAGTCGACCCCCGAATGCCCCGGCGCCGGAATGGCCCGGTCCCAGTTGTAGTTGGGGTTCAGATCGGCATCGCCCGAAAAGGTGGCGGCGTCTGACAGATCCTGCGGCATGGTGGTCTCCCTGTGGTCGGCGGTCGGCGGCAGTCAACGGCGGAGCATCCCACCCCTCGCGGACTATAGTTTAAAGGAGACAATCTACATGTCGTGGGGGGATTGTGCAAACGATTGCACGGACGAACTACACACAAAGAAAAGAATTATTTCAATTGACGTTCCACATCCATCCTCTCGTGGAGGACCCGAACGACGGTAATTTGCCCGTCTCCGGCCACGTAGAAATTCTGGTGGTTTTCGAACAGGAAACTGCGCAATCCGGGACCCAGTTCATCCCATGTGCGCCCGATGTCCAGTATGTCGGACAGCCGCTGCATACCGGCTTCCAGTCCTTCCAGATAAACCACCGATAGCCGCCGCCCCCAGCGGTCCATCGTGTACGTAACGATATCCAGGTGATCGGCCGCGGCGGACCCCGAAAGAAGAAACCGCGACATGTTTGCGGACCGATGGCACGCGACCTAGTCGGCTTGAAGTTTCTGGCGGGCGGCGGCGAACGCCTCTTCGCCACTCACCACGCGCCCGCGCTAAACCCATCACCGGCGCGCCGACCAGGAACGCCCGCGCCCCTCACGAATCCGAAAAGACGATCCCCGCGACGCTGCCGGCGGCCCGGCTTTCGGTGCCGTCGGAATCGCCGGAGATGGCGATGAAGGCGGGCGGCGCGGCGGGCGGTTCGCTGAAGGCTTTACGGTAGTCGCGGGCGCAGTCGATCTTTTCCATGAACCACTCGCCTGTCGGCGTCTGCGCGCCGCGCAGCACGAAGACGTAGCCCCGGTCCGTCAGATACGGGTTGGGAAACGCGGCACCGCGATCCGCCCGGCCGCCCCACACATAGGTCAGGCAGCGGGCTCCGCGCATCATCGCCGCCCGGTCCGATATCAGCGCCCGCTCCATCCAGCCGAACAGGCCGCGATCCGCCGGTTTCGCCGCGAAGCAGACGTGAATGGCCAGCGGGCGGTCGCCGCCGCGCCGGGTCAGGTCGGTGGCGGGCGGCGCCGTGTCGACGCGCCAACGCCACGAGATAAAGCGCCGGGCCTTTTCCGCCGGCTGCAGTTCTCGGTACAGCATGGCGCTGCTGTTGTCGGACAGCACGTCGATCCGCCCGTCCGCCGACCGGACGAACCGCGACGGGTCGATCCCCGGGAATTCGATAAGCTTCCATGTCGGCGTATCCGGCGCCGCCTTGGCTGGCATTTCGGCAGCCAGAAGACCGGCGCCCAGCACGGCGGCGGCTAGTTTTCCAAAGGCTGATTTGATTTCGAAACGGCGCATCAACGAACGGGCCTGATTATCGGGGGCGACGGCAACAGGGCCATCCATTTTACTTATCGCACGCATCTGCTGGATGACGCGACATCCGGAAAAACCGCGCGGCGTCCCGGCCTAGCGCCCGCGCTTTATATCGAGCACCGGCGTGCCGTCGAGGCAGTCCAGCCCGGTCACGTCCAGCTCGCCGTCGCGCACCGCCAGGATCTCCACCGTCTGCGCGGCGATCGGGTTGGGGCGGACCGGGGTGCGGGTGGTGAACACGCCGAGCGGTTCGTCGCGCACGCCCTCGCGGACCGGCAGTTCTACCATGTCGCGCCGGGACCGGTGGAACCAGTACAGCACCAGCGCCCTGTCCCCCGCCGCGAAGCCGATGATCCCCGGTGCATAGTTGGGCGCGAGGCGGATGGTGCAGGGCAGGAATTCCTTCTTGTTGTGGCGGTTGGGGCAGTCTTCCATCGTTTTGTAGGGCGTCTCGATGACGCCGATGACCGTGCAGGCGATCTCTTCGCCTTGCTGCGGAGCATCGGCTTCGGTGTAGATAGTGTAGGTGTCGGTCATGGGTCTCTCGGTTAGTGGCGCGTCATTATAGTGCCGCATTTCATTCCCGCGCAGGCGAGAATGCTCCTGGCCTGCCTCGCTCCAGAGAGATTCCCGCCTTCGCGGGGATGACAGGCATGTGCGGACGCGAAGCCCCTACCCCAGATCCGGCACGCGGCGGTGGTGGGTCGCCTGCTCGTAGCCGTAGGCGAGGCGCAGCATTTCCGCGTCCGCGTAAGGCCGACCGAGGAAAGTGATCCCGGCCGGCAGCCCGCCGTCGGTGAAGCCTGCCGGCACCACGACGCTCGGCACGTAAATCAGGAAGGTGTTGAGATGCGGCGCGCCTTTCTGGTCGGTCCAGGGCGGGGCGATGCCTTCGGCAATGGGGGTCGGCGTGTGTTCAACCGCCTTGTGGACGATGGCGTCGAGGCTGTTTTCCGCCATCACTTTAAGGAAGCGCGTCATCAGCTCTTCGCGCGCGGCGCAATAGGCGGCGAATTTCTGCCCGTTCTTGTCGGCGGCCCAGCGGGTCTTCACGCCGTGGAACACCTGGTCGAATTTCGGATCGTTGCGCGCGTCGTCCATGGTTTCATAGGGCGCGTTGGCGCTGCCCGCCATGTAGGCCGCGAACGAGTCCTCCTCCGCCTGACCGTCGGCCGACCGCTGTGCCAGCAGCTCCAGCATGCCGGGAATCTCGACCGGGTCGACGATCTCCGCGCCCGCCTTTGCCAGATCCGCGACCGCGCCGTCGAAAAGCGCATCGACGGCCTTGAAATCGTCGGACTCGGGCTCGGAATGATAGCCCATGACGGTACGCATGATGCCGATGCGCTTACCCTTCATGGCGCCGTCGCCCAGCCCGGCGGCATAGCTTTCCGGCGCCTTGCCGACGCCGCGCCCGGTGATGGGATCGTCCGGGTCGAACCCGACCATGACGTCGAGCATTTTCGCCGCGTCGGCGACCGTCCGCGTCATCGGGCCGAGGGAGCCGTTGGTCGACGGCCAGCCGGCATAGACGCCGCCGCGGCTGACCAGCCCCGCGGTCGGGCGCATGCCGACGATGCCGTTCCAGATCGACGGGCGGCGGATCGAGGCGAAGCCCTCCTGCCCCACCGCCGCGGCGACCAGATTGGCCGATACCGCCGCGCCCGAGCCGCCGGACGATCCGCCCGCCGTACGCGACGTGTCGTAGACGCAGGCGGTGGAGCCGAACAGCGAACCGTGCGTGTCGCCCGCGCCCATTTCGCCCAGCGTCGTCTTGGCGATAAACACGACGCCGGCTTCGCGCAGTTTGGCGGTGACGAAGCTGTCGCGTTCCGGCATGTGGCCTTCGAACAGGACCGAGCCCATGGTGGTCGGCATTTCCTTCACGTCGCCCTGGTCCTTCATCGCCATCGGGATGCCGTGCAGCGGGCCGACCGGGCCTGATTTGGCGTAGGCGGCGTCCAGCGCGTCGGCCTGTTCCAGCGCCTGCGGATTCGTGGAAATGATGGAATTGATCTTCGGGCCGGCGCGGTCGATCTTTTCGATGCGGTCGAGATACGCCTCGACCAGCGCGCGGCAGGTCAGCGTGCCGGCGGCATAGGCCGCGTGGATATCGGCGATGGTGGCATCGATCAGGGTAAAGGCGTCTGCGGTGCCGGCGGAATCGGGGGGCGTCATGGTCGTGTCTCCTTGTGCGGGCGCGCATTGTCGCAAATGCCGGCGCGTTGGTGAAGGCGGGGCTGCGGGTAAGGTCGCGAAGGTGACGAAAGCTCCAGCACAGCGTCCCCTCGCCCCGCGGGGCTGAGGCCGGAAACGGATGAAGTGCAGTGGCATCTCGAAGGCAGTGGCATCTCGAAGGATGTCACCTGGACGGCAAAGAAAAAATATCGCCGCAAAAGTTCGCTATTTGTTCCTTTCGTGCTACCCTCCCCGCTTTGCCCGTCAACGACCGAGGAGACGTTCACCTCAGATTTCGCATGCCCGCAAAACGCTGTCAGACCGGGCCGCACAGCCACGCCAGGCTATTCCGCTTCCCGGTAAGGGTATTCCGGGGCGTCCTGTGCATGGGGTTGTTTTAAGGGTTTCGGAAAACGCGTCCCCGATGTTCGGGTGCATGGGGTTGAACCGGGGGTTTTGTTCGCTGGCGTTGTGTGGACGCCCCGGCTAAAGCAAAAGAAATCAACTCCCCTCGCCCCTCAAGGGGGAGGGGAATCTGATTTTGGTCAGCGTCTACACCGTCACCCCACCGACCGGGCGATCATGGCGAGGCCGAGACAGACGAGACCGCTCAGCACCCAGTGGCGGAACGCTTCCAGCGACATGCGGTTGCGAATGGCGCGTCCCGTCACCATGCCGATCAGCGCGGTAATGGTGCCGATCGCGCCGGGCACGACGACCGACAGCGGCAGTTCGCCCCGCGCGTTGAGCCCGATGGCGAGCGCGATGGACGCGATCAGCACGGTGACGCCGAGCCCCTGGATCAGCGCGTCTTTCTGCATGGTTTCGTCGGCGGCGCGGGTGACGTCGGTTGGGTCGTCCTCGCGCCCCGGGCGGCCGCTGGCATAGTTCAGCGACTGCAGATAGGGCACCACCGGCACCACGAAGATCGCCGTCGCGCCGGAAATCAGCCCCTGGACGAAACCGATGACGGGGCTCCAGATTTTCTCGCGCGCCACCGGCACGCTGAACTGAGCGCCGCTAAGGCCGAGAACGGCGAAGATCACCAGCATGGCGCCGAGCAGCCCGGCGGCCACCGCGGTGTCGACGCCCGCGATCAGCCAGGCGGCAAGGAAGGAGCCGACGATCATGGCAACAAGGAGGGACCACAGTCGGGTGACGACCAGTTTGAACGCCGTGCCGAAAAACGCCTGCCAGATATTGGTCATGATGACCGGGATGATGAGAATGCCGGCGGCCTGTTCGACCGGCAGCCAGGCCGCCATCAGCCCGATGCTGACCGTCGGCAGGCCGAGCCCGATGCCGCCCTTGACCACCCCGG
Source organism: Alphaproteobacteria bacterium (assembly GCA_038146925.1). Classification (GTDB taxonomy): domain Bacteria; phylum Pseudomonadota; class Alphaproteobacteria; order MPNO01; family UBA830; genus UBA830. The sequence continues at coordinate 662,958 of JAYQSP010000011.1, read as the reverse complement.
CGACAAAGTAGATGGCGGCGATGACGGCGAGCTCCCAGACCGCGTAGCCCATGATTTCGGTATCCAGCATGACCCTGTGTTACCCGGAGACCCGCCCGTTGGCCAGAGTGCCCGAGTCGCATGGCTGGCATGTGAATCCTGCCGGTCATATAATGCACTCGTTCGGTATTATCCGCGCGCCGACTTCCCGACAGGACCCCCCTTTTGACAGAGTCACCCGCCCCCACCGCCGCCGACGACGCGGCTGCCCGAAAACGCATCCTGTCCGGCTTCGCCCTGCTGGTGCTGGCGGTGCTGATGTGGGCGGGCAATTCGACCGTCGGACGCGCGACGGCGGACGAGAACATCCCGCCGATGGCGTTCACATTCTGGCGCTGGGTGACGGCGTTTCTGATCTTCGCGGCCATCTTCGGCGCGCGCACCTGGCGCCAGCGGCACGAAATCCTGATCCACTGGAAGTTCGTGGTGCCCTTCGCGCTGATCTCGGTCGCCGGGTTCAACGCCGTATTTTATGTCGCGCTGCAAAAGGCGCCGGCCGTTCAGGTCAGCCTTATCCAGTCGATCCTGCCCGTCCTGGTGCTGCTGATCGGGCTTGCGGTTCTGCGCGAACGCATCGACGCCAAACAGTGGCTCGGCATCGTGTTTTCCATCGGCGGGGCGGTGCTGATCGTCACCCGCGGCGATATCGAGGTACTGCGGACCCTGCAGCTCGGCGAAGGCGATCTCTGGGCGCTGGCCGCCGTGTTCATCTGGGCGTGGCAGGCCTTCCTGATGCGCTGGAAACCCCGCAGCATCGACATCATGCCGTTCATGACCGCCATCGCCCTGATCGGCGTCATCGGGATCGCACCGTTCTACCTGTACGAACACGCCACGGTCGGCCCGATGCCGGTGACGACGAACAGCATCCTGTTCGTGCTCTACGTCGCGGTGATGGCCAGCGTCGTCGGCACCACCTGCTGGAACGAAGGCACCTACCGCGCGGGGCCGGCGCGGGCCGGGTATTTCGGCAATCTGTTCTTCATCTTCGCCAGCGCGCTGGCCATCATCATCCTCGGCGAGGATCTGTTCTGGTATCACATCGCGGGCGCCGCCAGCGTGCTGGTTGGCATCTGGCTGGCGACGTTCCGGCGCGGCCTCCGTCCGGCGAAAGCGGCCGCCGGACATGACTGACGCAATCGCGCCCGATGCGTCGGCGACCACATCGCAGGGCCGCCTGATCGCCTATCTGATGCTCGTGGCAGTGGCGCTGCTGTGGGCAGCCAACACCAATATCGCCCGCGCCACCGCCGACGAGATTCCACCCATGGCGCTGACTTTCTGGCGGCTGTTCATCTCGGCGCTGGTGTTCGCGCCCTTCGCACTGGGCAACACGTGGCGCCACCGCAGCACGGTGATGCGGCATTTCTGGCTGCTGAACGGCATGGCCTTGCTGTCGATGGCGGCGTTCAACGGGCTGGTCTATCTGGGGATGCAGTTCACGGTGGCGATCAACGGCAACCTGCTGCAGGGGTCGCTGCCGATCTGCATCATGCTGGCGGGCATCCTGTTCGCGCGGCGCCGGGTGACAGCACGCCAGGGTATCGGGGTCGCGCTCGGCATGCTGGGGCTGATGACCATCGTTATCCGCGGCGATATTGGCCTGCTGCTGCAGATGCGCATCAACCCCGGCGACCCTCTGCTGTTCCTCGCCGTGTTCGGCTCTGCGACATACGCGGTGTTCCTGTACAAGCGGCCGGCGAATCTCGATCTGCTCGCCTTCATGTTTCTGACCATGGTGTTCGGAACGCTCCACATTCTGCCTTTCTTCATCGTCGAGCACTTCTGGTTCCGGCCCATGCCGGTGACGCAGACAACCGTGCTGACGGTCGGGTTCATCGCGCTGTTCCCGTCGGTGCTGGCACAGACTTTCTTCGCCGAAGGCGTCCGCCGCATCGGTGCCGCCAAAGCCGGCTACATGATCTATCTGACGCCGGTGTTCGGCGTGATCATGGCAACGGTCGTGCTGGGCGAACCGTTCCAGAATTATCACGCCATCGGCATCGCACTGATCGCCACCGGCATCTGGCTGGCGACGTTCGTCGGCCGGGCAAAGACGGGGGCGGCATGAAGAACGCCACCGTCCTGCCCTATATCCTGCTGACCTTCTGCGCCCTGTTCTGGGCGGGGTCGTCGGTGGTGGGCCGACATGTCGCCGGCGAGGTGCCGCCGATGGCGCTCAACTTCTGGCGCTGGCTGTTCGCCTTTCTGATCGTGCTGACCTGGACCTCGGGCGAGCTGTGGCGCCACCGGACGCTGGTGCTGCAAAAGTGGAAGTACATTTCCTTCCTCGCGCTGTCGTCGGCCATCGGATTCGGCGCGCTGCACTACGTCGCGCTGCAATACACCACCGCCATCAACGGCGCACTGTTCCAGGGGCTGATGTCGATCTGCATCCTGATCTCGGCGCTGATCATTCTTGGCGACCGGTTCGGGATGCGCGAAGGGATCGGCGTCGTGCTGGGCTTCGCCGGCGTGGCGGTGATCGTGACGCGCGGCGATCTGAACGTGCTGCTGGGGCTGACCTTCAATATCGGCGACATCATCCTGCTGCTGGCGACGATGTCGTATTCGGTCTACGCCGTGTTCCTCCGCCGCGCGCCGCCGGAGCTCAGCTCCAGCGCGCTGATGGCCGGCATGTTCGGCTTCGCGTCGCTCTACATGCTGCCGCTGTGGCTGATCGAATTCTACGTGTTCGAGCGTCCGGTGCCGGTCAACCTGACCGCCGCCTGGTCGATCGGATTCATGACCCTCGGCCCGTCGGTGCTGGCGCAGATATTCTGGGCCTACTCGGTGTCGAAAATCGGGCCGGGGACGGCCGGGTACTTCATCTACTTGGCGCCGGTATTCGGCGTGCTGCTGGCCACGTCGCTGCTGGGCGAGGCGTTCTACACGTTCCACGCCGCCGGGATCGTGCTGATTTTCACCGGCATCTGGCTCGCCACCCGCAAACCGGGAGCAGGAGCGGGAGGGAGCTGACCTAGCCGGCCTCGGGCACCACCACGCCGACCATGGCGTCGCGGCTGACGATCTCGGCCAGCTTCTCGACCGGCCAGCCTTCCGTGCCCTCAGGCTGCTGCGGCAGGACGAGATAGCGCATGTCGGCATTCGAATCGTGCACCCGGACCGTCATGTCGTCGGGGATTTCGGTGCCGAATTCCTTCAGCACGGCGCGGGGTTCGATCACCGCGCGCGAGCGATAGCTCTTGGATTTGTACCAGTCCGGCGGCAGGCCCAGCAGGGTGCGCGGATAGCAGGAGCACAGCGTGCAGACGATCATGTTGTGCACGTCGTCGGTGTTCTCGACGACCACCAGTTCGGCGTCGCCCATGGTGAGGCCCATCTCCTCGACCGCGGCGGTGCCGTCTTCGAGAAGGCGCTTCTTGAACTCCGGATCGGTCCAGGCCCGCGCGATGACGCGTCCGCCATCGACCGGGTCGCGGCTGTCCAGGAATTCGAGGTTGCGGCGCACGTCGTCGGCGCTGACCACGCCTTTCTCGATCAGCAGTTCCTTCATCGCCTCGGCCATCAGTTCGTAGTAGCCGGTTTCGTTCACATCTGGCGTGGTACCCGGATGGTCGTGATCGTGGTCATGATCGTGTGTGCCGCGGTCATCGGTGCTCATGTCTCTATCCTTCAGCCTTTTCAAGCCAGTGATCGAAAATCTCCAGGTCCAGCGTATCGTCGGCCGGACCTTCGTAGTCGTCCCACAGATCCGTCTGCGCCAGCCGAACGCGGTACAGTTCGCGCTTGGGCGTGCCGTCGAAGCCGTAGGCCAGTTCCTCCGGGTTCTTGAAATCGCCGCAATAGCGTTCAATCACGCCGGTCTTGCCGCGCACGTAGAACGGCGTACGGCGGTGCCCCGGCGGGTGGGAATTCTTGATGCGCACCCGGTCTCCGACGCTGAACATCGGCATGGTCAGTCTCCTACTTTCTCTTTGATCGCATCCATGCGGCTCATGACCTCGTCCCGGCTCAGAAGACCCTTTTCCTCCAGCAGATTGACCATGGCCTCGGACCAGCGTTCGAAATAATCCTGCTCGTACACGTCAGGCGGCAGATCCTCCAGCGCGCGGCGCAGTTCGTCTATGCGCATGATATCGTGATCCCGCATCGCGGCGGCAAGCGACGTAATCATCTTGGCCCAGGGCTCGGCTTCGTGGGCCGATGCCTCGATCGGCCCGGCGTCCATACCGCCCATGTCGTGCTGGCGCTGATTCATGACTGCTCCCTCGTTTGGTCTATCTTGCGTCGGCGCACGGATGATTTCAACCGTTGTCGCGGGCGGCTTTCAACTCCGCGATACGTTCCTGCACTTCCCGCTCGGTCACGACGCCCTTCTGCACCAGGATATCGTATATCGCCTGCATGCCCATCTCGAAATAGCCGAGCGCATGATATCGTTCGTAGCCCATATCTTCCCTTGCGCGTCGTCCTTCATGCAGGCTGACGAGACCCGCCCCCCTGTCTCCCAGCGCGCCGCGCAGCGCCGTTGACAGCTTCGCCCAGTCGGGGGTTTCCTTCTGATCCATGGGAATCGGCCCCCAGTTCTCTCCGCCGATGTCGTTGACACTTTTCTTCATGAGCCGCTCCCGGTATGTCTGGGTAACTTTATCAGAATCCGTTCCGGTCCGCTCCCCCTCCCGACCGCCCCCAGGGTTAATTCCATGGATGGCCCGGAAGGGGGAGCGGGCCGGCACCGCGACAGGAAAAACCAATGCGCGACCAATCGCTGAGAGCCCACGTAGCCAATCTGGAACAGCAGGGCGAGCTGATCCGCATCACCAAGGAAGCGGACCCGCACGAGAACGTCTCCGCCATCGGCTGGAAGGCCTATGACCGGCTGGGCAAATCGACGCTTTTCACCAACCTAAAGGGGTTTCCCGGCTGGGAGGTCGTCAATCAGGTGATCACCGACCGGAAGAAATGGTCCATCGCGCTGGGCATCAGCGAAGACGCGTTCATCCCGACGCTGGTCGAGCGGATCAAGCGTCAGATCGAGCCGGTCGAAGTAAGCGCCAACAAGGCCCCCGTGAAGGAAGTCATCCTGACGGGCAAGGACGCCGACCTGACGAAGATACCGGCTTTGTGGCATGCCGAACGCGACCCGGGCCCCTACATCGCCTCCGGCATGGCGATCATCAAGGATCCCGAAACCGGCATCCGCAACATGTCGATCCACCGCCAGCAAATTCAGGGGCCTGACCAGACCGGCTTCCTGATCTGTCCGCGTCATGCGCTACGGATCTATCAGAAATATCAGCAGCGCAACGAACCGATGCCGGTCGCCATGGTGATCGGCGCGCATCCGGCGATCTATTACGCATCGGGGTTCACGTCTTCCTACGGGCTGGACGAGCTGGAGATCGCGGGCTCTCTGCTAGACGACCCGGTGCGCCTGGTCAAATGCGAGACCATCGATATCGAGGTTCCGGCCGAAGCGGAACTGGTGATCGAGGGCGAGGTCCTTCCCGAAGGCATGGTCGAGGAAGGCCCGTTCGGCGAAGCCACCGGCACCTACGCGATGGAAGGCTCGACCGAGATCTTCAAGGTGAAGGCGATCACCCACCGCAAAAACCCGATGTTCTACGCCATGCAGTGCGGTGCGCCGATGACAGACACGCAGTCCATCACCGGCACCTGCATCGAAACGGTGGTCACCGACCATCTGAAAAACGTCGAAGGCGGTCTCGACCTGCTGGATGTCCGCTGCCTCGGCATTTCCGGCCTGATGGCCATCGTCCTTAAACTGCGGCCGCGCGTGGAAGGCCAGGCCAAGACCGCGCTGATGGCCGCACTGTCCAGCCCCTACCTACATCCGAAAATCGCCATCGCCGTCGACGACGACATCGACGCCTCGGATCTGCGCCAGATATTCTGGTCGATGACCACCCGGGTGCACGGCAGCCGTGACGTGGTGAAAGTACCCAATACCCGCATCTGGTCGCTGGACAACGTGTCCGACATCGTGCCGGGGATGAGCGCGATGTATCGCATCGGCACTAAGGTCATCATCGACGCCACCAAGCCTGCCGTCACCCAGCAGGCGGAGCGCGAGAGATTTACCCCCGCCATGCCGTTCGGCTACGACGACGTCGATCTGGCGGATTTTCTAACTTGAAGACAGGTTTCCGGCCCGAAGTCTCGATTCGTGAAAATTTGTTTCGCGTGTTGTTCTATTTCGCGTGTTGTTCTATTGGGTATCAAGCAATAAGATATCTAAGGAATAAAATTCTAATAGCTGAAAAACAGCGAGGCTCAGTTGAACCTGTCCGAGGGTCAGACCACAGACAAACCGGACGACACCGATTTACGGCCTGACAACAGCGCCGGGTATCTGGTTCGCGATACGCATCTGTTGTTCGCCAAGGCACTCCGCACCCGGCTTCAGTCGCACCAGATCACGCCGGGCCAGTGGTATTTTCTGCGCGCGCTCTGGGACGAGGAAGGCCTGAGCCAGCGCGAACTGAGCCGACGTGTTGGCACCACCGAACCCACCACTGTCAGCGCGCTGAGATTACTTGCCCGGAGCGGCATGATCGAACGTGTACGAAATCCGAAAGACCGCCGGACCATCAACATCTACCTGACCGACAAGGCCCGCGACATGAAGTCGGAGCTGATGCCGGTCGCGATCGAAGTGAACGATCTGGCCACCGCAGGTTTGTCCAGGGATGAATTCCTGCAACTTCGCGACCTGCTGCAGAAGATGCGCAACAACCTCGATTCCGAAGAGGACTAGTGCAGCGGCGTTGAAACCGTCGCTTGACGTGATACAGAAGCAAATAATAAGTTATCTAAGTAATTCGCCGGGAGCGCTATCAAGCCGTCGGCAGCGGAGGAGAAAAAGCGATGAGCGACAACCCGAAATTTATCGACCGCACCGGATACAAACACCCGGAGAAGCTGGATTTGTGGGAACCCCTGATGATTTCCAAGGAGGAGATCGACGAGGAAATCCATCGCCTGGCGGAACAGCCGCGCCCGGAAAACGGCCGGCGTCAGTCGCTGATCGTTCATCCGCGCTGGCAGGAGCTGGGCGTGGGACCGGGCCTCAACCCCGGCGTTCGCGTCACGCTGGAGGTCCTGAAACCGGGGGAACAGACCGCCCCGATCCGGCACAACTCCACCCAGGTCAATTTCTGCATCCAGGGCGAAGGCCATTCGATCATCAATGGCAAGAAGATCGGCTTCAACCAGTACGACGTATACAATTTTCCGTCGATGGGCACGTACTGGCACGTCAACGACTCCAAGGATCTGCACGTTCGGTTGACGTATTCGAATGCGGCGCTGCTGGAGAAAATGAACGTGCATATCGTCGACGAAGAACCGCCGCCGATGATGGAACTGGTGGAAGAAGCCACGAAAAAAGCAGCCGAGGAAAAAGCGCGCGCCGAAGCCAACGAAGCGGATGCGAAAACAAGGAGCCCCTACGGCACGTTCCAGCTGAACGACGACGGCGCCTGGCTGATGCCGTACGAAACCCTCATCAACCCGGAATCGGTGGAGTCCAAGGCGCTTCACTGGCCCTGGAAAGAGGTCAAAGCCGAACTCGACAAGTTGACGGCCCTTGGCTCGGACTATGTCGGCCGCAGGCTTTACCTGCTGTTCAATCCCATGACGACGCGCTTCAACGGCACGACGCCGAACTTCTTCGCCACCATGACCGTGCGGCCGCCGAAGATCGTCGACAAACCGCATCGCCACGTGTCGTCGGCCATGAACTATTATTTCCATGGCACCGGACGCTCCACGGTAGAAGGCAAGGTTTACGAGTGGAAAGCCGGCGACCTGATGCTCTCGGCGCCGGGTTGGGGCGTACACAATCACGCCTCTTACGACGAAAGCGTCTACGAGCTGACCATTCAGGACCAGCCGCTCAATATCTTCATGGAAAGCCTGCTGTGGCAGGAAGATCTGAAGCAGCCCTGGTCGGTGCTCGGCGCCAATTCCGGTTTCGAAACCAACGCCGAGGAGCTCCGCCAGGCCGGCGAGTAGACCCGAGGCCCTCCCCATCAGACGACACGCGACCCCGGCCTTGTGCCGGGGTCCGTTTTTTCAGTAGAAAAACTTTTCAGTCCCGGGATGTCCCGGGAGGACATCCCGCGATATCCGGAGACCGATGCCATGATGAAACTGCCCAAGGATTTCCTCAAAGGATCCATCCCGCCGCTGATTACGCCGTTCCGCAACGGCAAGGTCGATTACGATGCCTATGCCGGGCTGGTGGAATTCCAGGTTAAGAACGGATCGCACGGTATTCTGGTCAACGGGACCACGTCCGAACCCGCGTCGCTGACCGTGGAAGAACGCAACCGCATCGTCGATGTCGCGATTGAGGCATGCGCCGGTAAGCTGCCTATCGTTGCGGCCACGGGGTCGCAGAACCTGCAGGAAACCTCGGCGCTTTCGGCCCATGCCGAACAGGCCGGGGCGGATGCGCTCCTGATCGTCACGCCCTATTACACACGCCCCCCGCAACGGGGCCTCGTCGAGTATTACAAAAAGCTGGGCAAGAGCACGTCGCTGCCATGGATGATCTATCACATCCCCGGCCGGGCCGCCGTGTCTGTCACCCTGGACACGCTGGACCGGATTTCAAAAGCCTGCCCGAACTTCGTCGGCATGAAACATGCCGTTGACGATCTCGGTTTCGCGTCGGAGTGCCTGGATCATTTCGGGATGGATTTCCGGATTTTCGTCGGACTGGAAGACCTGTCCTATCCGATGATGGCGGTCGGCGCCTGCGGCCTGATGAACGCAGTCGGCAACCTGCAGCCCAGGAAACTGTCCCGGATGTGCGAAGCGGTCTGGGCCGGCGATCTGAAAAAAGCGCAGAAGCTTCACTACGATCTTTTCGAGATCAATCAGGCGGTGTTCTACGACACCAACCCCATCGCCATAAAATACATGATGAAGAAACTGGGGATCATGCCGAAGAACGAGCACCGGTTGCCGATGGTAGCGGCGACCAAGGAACTCGAGAAGCGGCTGGACGGAGTACTGAAACGCGCCGGCCTTTTGAAGACACCGGCGCGCCGGAAAGCGGCCTGACACGGCCTCGGCCGGTTGACCGGGATTTCTTCTTCCTGCACCGACACAACTGCTGGCTACGTATACGTTCTCGGCAGTTGCCGGGACGGCAAATGGCGCACCTATGTTGGCTGGACCACAGACATGGACGCACGTCTGGATGCCCATAACGCGGGTAAAGGCGCCAAATCCACCCGCGGTCGCGACTGGATATTGCTCTACGCGGAAAAATACCGGACCCGGCGCGAAGCGATGAGCCGGGAATGGCACCTGAAACGCGACCGCGCATTCCGAAAAGCGCTGCTTTCGCGTCTCTGACAGTTTCGAATTCCGGGCAAAAAAAATGGCCTCAGCCGCCCCCGGCTTTCGGCCTGACCCCTTCCGAATGAACTCAAACGCCCCAGAACCGGCTCGTTCATCCCTAGTGGGCCACCCACCCATCAATGCGAGTTCCATCGCGCTGACAGGAATTACAATGCACCCGCGCCCATCCGGCAACAACCGCGAATTTCAAGTTACCCACAGACGCTGCGATAAAACGGGGGAAAATTGCGGGAAAACCAGTGGAAAACCTCATACCATGCCGTATGGCTCGACTTGAGTGGGAAAAACGATGCAAGAAGCGACGAAAACGGCTTCCTGGGCATGGGAAGGCATCGATTTCCGGAATCTTTTCTGGGTGTTTCTCGCCCTGGGGGTGATGGTCGTTGCGATCGTCTGGGGCAATAACTGGTTTCTGCGCTATGTCCATGTCGCGAGTGGCATCCTCCTGACAGGGGCGGATATCCTGTTCGGGTTCGTGGTCGGCCCGGTACTACGTGGCCTGCCCTTCGAGGCGAGGCGGGCGTTTTCGCTGAAGATGCTGCCGAAGACGCTGTTCATCATGCAGACGCTGGGGATCATGGCGCCGACATCGGGCTGGTTTCTGGCCGTCCGGATGGGCTATCTCGATCTCGACTATCCGGAATTCTGGTGGGTCGTCGCGGCGCTCTCGATTGCAGCCATTCTGGCGATCCAGGGTCTGGGACTTCTTCTTCCCGCCAATCTGAAGGCCTATCTGGAAATGCGGAAAGATAACCCGGACCCGGAAAAGGTCCGGCGGATCATGCGGACGTATTTCGTCACGCTGGCGTCGCAGGGCATATTTCAGGTGCTGATCGTGGTCGTCATGGTGAAATTCGCGACCGGGGTCTGACGACCTGGAAATCAGTCTTCCGCCAGCCTGATCAACAGCTTGCCGACGTTTTCACCGCGATACAGCATGCCGATGGCGCCCGGCGCCTGCTCCATGCCGTCCAGCACATGTTCCCGGCTGGTCAGTTCACCCGTCTTCAGCCATCCGGACAGGCGGTCGATGGCTTCGTCAAACCGCTCGGCATAATCGTGAACCAGAAGTCCGCTCATGCGGGCGCGGGCAACCAGAATCTGCCGGTGCACACGGGGGCCGGCCGGCAGCGGTTCCCATTCCTGAATGCTCGCCGTACCGCACACGGTTATTCGCGCGCCCAGCGCCAGCTGCCGGAATACGGCGTCGCTGATCGGCCCGCAGGTATTGTCGAAATACATGTCGACGCCGTCCGGACAGGCGTCGGCTATGGCAGCCGCCAGATCATCGGTGTTTTTGTAGTCGATGGCACGGTCGTAGCCGAATTTCTCGAGACACTGGCGCTTCTTTTCGGGGCCGCCGGCGATACCGACCGTCCGGCAACCCTTGATCTTCGCAATCTGTCCGACGCAGGAGCCGACCGCCCCGGCAGCAGTAGATACGACCAGGGTTTGCCCTGGCCCCGGTTCGCACAGATCCAGTAAACCGAAATAGGCCGTCAGCCCGTTGAGCCCGAGTACACCCAGCGCGAGGCTTGGCGAAGAGTCCCGCTCGGTATGCCGCCGCATAACGTTCGACCCGTCGCTGACAGCATAATCCTGCCAGCCGAAGGTGCCGGAAACGGATTCCCCGACATCGAAATCGGAATTGCGGCTATCGACGATCTCGCCGACGGCGATCGCCCGCATCACGTCGCCGACCGGGACCGGCGGCGAATAATTAGGCGCATCGTTCACCCAGCCACGCATCGCCGGATCGACTGACAGATAGCGGTTCCGCACCAGAAACTCGCCGTCGCGCAGATCGGGGACGGGTCGCATTTCGATATCGAAGAATTCCGGTCCGGGCACGCCGACCGGCCGGGCGTTAAGGATTACGCAGCGGTTGTCCAGTTGCATCACCGGCCGGTCCGGTCAGTCATGCGCCATAATGGCGCGCGTCAGTTTCCGGTTGGCGATCATCGGCGCGGTTACTTCGCGATAGGCGTTCATATAGGGCGTCTGCATGTGGTGCTCGACGGCGGTTTCGTCGTCATAGACCTCGTACAACCTGACAAGGTTCGGGTTTTCGTCTTCAACGGAGATTTCGAACCGCTGGCAGGCGGGTTCGTTATTCTTCACCTTTTCCCGGTGCTCTTGCGCGCGGGCGAGATATGCGTCCCGGTGCTCGGGATGAAGGGTCAGCTCGACGTGCAGAACGATGGCATTCATGGATCAGGCCTCCTAGATAAAGTTGTGGCGTCCCAAAACGGCACCGGATGCGAGAAACATGCGTATATGATACGTGGTTTTTGCCCGGCGGAGGAAGACACTAATGAAATGGACGGCGGTATTGGTACTTTTCTCGGTTGTAGGTCTGTCGGCGGGTTCGGCTGATGCGGCAGAAACGTTTGACACGCTACACGGCAAGATCAAAGTTGAAACTGTGGCCAAAGGTCTGCGAAGCCCGTGGGGTATAGACTTCCTACCCGACAAGCGCATGATCGTCACCGAAAAAGTCGGGAACCTGCGTATCGTTGGCAAGGATGGCACCAAATCCAAACCCATCCTCGGTACCCCGCTGGTTGGCTATATCGGTCAGGGCGGTCTGCTGGATGTCATGCTACACCCCGATTTTTCGAGCAACCGGCTCGTATTCCTGACCTACAGCGAGCTGTCACCCGACCGGCGGGTCTATACCGCCATGCTCCGAGGCAAGCTGCGGGCAGATGACCGCCAGCTCGACGAGGTCAAAGTGCTGTTCCGTCAGTCGCCGAAGGTCGGCAGCGGTCGGCATTTCGGCTCCCGCGTGCTGGTTGCCCCGGACGGTAATGTGTTCGTCACACTGGGCGATCTCGGCAATCGCGATCTGGCGCAGGATCTGAACGGGCACGTCGGCAAGGTGGTGCGGCTGACCGTCGACGGCGATATTCCGAATGACAATCCCTTCGTCGGCAAAAGCAATGCCCGTCCGGAGATATGGTCGTTCGGGCACCGCAATATTCAAGGCGCGGATATCCACCCCATTACAGGCAAGCTGTGGACGATCGAACACGGCCCGCGCGGCGGCGACGAAATCAACATCCCGGCGGCGGGCGCGAATTACGGTTGGCCGCTGGTGTCCCATGGCATCGAATATTCGGGCGGACAGATCGGCGACGGCAAAAAGTTAATGGACGGCGTCGTCCCGCCGGTGACCACTTGGACGCCCGTGATCGCTCCGGGCGGCATGACGTTCTACAACGCCGACTTGTTTCCCGCCTGGAAAGGCAATCTGCTGATCGGCGGCCTGCGCGCAGGCGCCATCGTACGGCTGGAGCTCGACGGCGATAAAGTCGTGCGCGAAGAACGCCTTCTGCAGCCGATCGGCAACCGGATCCGCGACGTTGCCGTCGGCCCCGACGGCGCGGTGTATGCGCTGGACGAAAGCGATGGCCGGATCCTTCGGATCACGCCGGCCCGATAACACCAAGAGCCCAGGATGAGGGCCTATTTCATCGTCGGCATTGTGAATTCTGCGCCCGACCGTATTCCGGTCGGCCAGCGCGACGTGATCGCCTTCTGGCGCGTATAGAACCGCACGCCTTCCGGTCCGTGCATGTGGATATCGCCGAACAGCGAGTTTTTCCAGCCACCGAAGGAATGGAACGCCATCGGCACTGGGATTGGCACGTTGACGCCGACCATCCCAACCTCGATCCGGTTGGTAAATTCACGCGCGGCGTCGCCGTCGCGCGTGAAAATCGACACGCCATTGCCGAACTCATGATCGTTGATGATCTGAACCGCATTGTCAAAATCAGGAGAGCGGACGACGGACAGAACCGGTCCGAAAATTTCTTCCTTGTAGATCCGCATGTCGGTGGTGACATTGTCAAACAGGCAGCCGCCGATGAAAAAGCCCTCCTCGTAGCCCTGCAGCGAATAATCCCGGCCGTCAACGACAAGATCAGCGCCTTCCTCGACGCCGATATCGACGTAGCCTTTGACTTTTTTCAGGTGATCGCCGTTCACCAGCGGGCCCATATCCATGGCGTCATCGGTTCCGGGCCCAATCTTCAGCGCCTCGACCTTGGGTTTCAGCAGGCTCATCAGTCTGTCGCCGGCATCGCCGACGGCGACAGCAACGGAAATCGCCATGCAGCGTTCGCCCGCCGAACCGTAAGCCGCCCCCATCAGCGCATCCGCCGCCTGATCGAGATCGGCGTCGGGCATGACGACCATATGGTTCTTGGCTCCGCCCAGCGCCTGTACGCGCTTGCCGTTGGCGGCGCCGGTCGAATAGATGTACCGGGCGATGGGTGTCGAGCCGACGAAGCTGATCGCGGGGATATCGGGATGGGCGAGGATGGCGTCGACGGCTTCCTTGTCGCCGTTGACGACGTTCAGCACGCCGTCGGGCAGACCGGCTTCCGTCGCCAGTTCCGCCAGCCGCAGGGCGCAGGACGGATCTTTCTCCGACGGCTTCAGGATGAAGGTGTTGCCGCAGGCGATGGCCATCGGATACATCCACATCGGCACCATGGCGGGGAAATTGAACGGCGTGATGCCGGCGCAGACGCCGAGCGGCTGGCGCGTCGTCCAGGCATCGATGCCGCGCCCCACCCCTTCGGTATATTCACCCTTCAACAGCTGCGGAATGCCGCAGGCGAATTCGACGACCTCCAGCCCGCGGGTCAGCGAGCCATGGGCATCCGACAGCACCTTGCCGTGCTCGGCCGTGATGATGGCGGCCAGTTCGTCGGCGTTGTCCTCGATCAGCGTCTTGTATTTGAACATGATCCGAGCGCGGGTCAGCGGCGGAGTCGCCGCCCAGTCGGGGAATGCCGCTTTTGCCGCCTCGACCGCCGCCACCAGCTCGGCCTGCGACGCCAGCGGCACCTGCGACTTAACCTCGCCGGTCGCGGGGTTGTAGACATCGCCGAAACGGCCCGATGTTCCCTCGACGTGTTTGCCGTTAATCCAGTGTGTCAGGTTCGCCATGGCGGCCTCCGCTGTTCAATTCGTATTCAAAACAGGTTTACGCCACCGAGACGCGACGCGCCAGATACACCGCCCGATTGGCCACCCGGGATCCGACGGTTACAATCGGGATATACGGTGCAACCCGAGGAGTTTCCCCATGATCACTGAAATCGTTTCGTTTGACCGGCATCCCGGCATGGACCGGGACGAGATGGTCGCAGACGCGGCCGGCACGTTCGAACGCTGGACCGATTTTCCGGGTCTGGTGCGCAAAATGTTTGTCCGCGATCCCGACAGCCTGGCGACCAAGGGCATTTATCTCTGGGAAACGCTGGAGGACGCCGACAAAGGACACGACGCGGCCTGGCTCGAGCGCGCCGAAGCGCATTGGGGCAACCGCCCGACACTGGAACGCTACGACTGTTTCCTGATCCTGGAAAATCCGGGTGGTAAAATCACGGAATGCGCTGAAGGCTAGCGTTGCCCTTTATCTACGACGCGATCCGCCAACCAACGGGCTTTCCGGTGTCGAACGGCAGGATCTCCTCGTTCCCGACAGAGAGCCGCGCATCGATCCCCCGCTCACCGCGTGTCAGCGTTACCGTATTTTCGTTGACCGGCAGCCCGTAAAACGCCGGCCCGTTGAGCGACGCGAAGGCTTCCAGCCGCTCCAGCGCCCCTTCTTCGTCGAATACCTGCGCATAGACTTCCAGCGCCGACGGCGCGTTGAAGATACCGGCGCAACCGCAATCGGTTTCCTTGGCGGAAACCGGGTGCGGCGCCGAATCCGTTCCGAGAAAAAACGACGCATCGCCCGACGTGGCCGCCGCGCGCAGGGCCAGGCGATGCCGTTCCCGCTTGGCGACCGGCAGGCAGAACATGTGCGGACGCATACCGCCCGCGAAGAGCGCATTGCGGTTGATGACCAGATGATGCGGCGTGATCGTGGCGCCGACATTGGCATTCGCCTGACGAACGAACGCCACGCCTT
This sequence comes from Alphaproteobacteria bacterium, assembly GCA_038146925.1. Lineage (GTDB taxonomy): Bacteria > Pseudomonadota > Alphaproteobacteria > MPNO01 > UBA830 > UBA830. Next base: position 647,624 of record JAYQSP010000011.1, on the reverse strand, counting down.
CCGCCGTCGTAATGTGCTCGAACACAACCTTCAGCGCTGGAAACCGTTCCAGCGTGGGGATCAGCACCCGGTCGATGAAAACCTTCTCTCTGTCGAAGATATCGACCGCGGGGTCGGTGACCTCCCCATGCACCAGAAGCGGCATGCCGATCTCTTCCATGCGCGCCAGTACGCCGGAGATGTTCGCGATATCGGTCACGCCGTTGTCAGAATTCGTCGTCGCCCCGGCGGGATAGAGTTTCGCGGCGGTGAACACGCCGTCGGCATGACCGCGCGAAATTTCGCCCGGATCGGTGCCGTCGGTCAGATAGGCGGTCATCAGAGGCTCGAACGCCGACCCGGGCCCGAGCGCGTCCCGAATGCGGCCGCGATAGGCGGCGGCATCCACGGCCGTCACCACCGGCGGCGTCAGGTTGGGCATCACGATGGCACGGGCGAAGACCTCCGCCGTGAAGGGCAGAACCGCCGCCAGCATGGCGCCGTCGCGCAGATGCAAATGCCAGTCGTCGGGGCGTCGGATGGTCAGCGTATCCGTGTCGGCCACTTGAAATTTCCGTGTCTTGTTCAGAGCGAACTTAGCGGAATTGAGGCGACATTGGAATCGGCTCTGCCGCCGGTCTGAAACTACAACGAATGGCCGTCGTCAGACGCCCCGGCGCGCTTCGGTCGCTGCCTCGTCGATCTTGCCATCGACGATGATCACGCCGTATTTTTCGGCTGCGCTGTCCGGAGAGACATATCCGTTCCTGACATCTTCGAGAACCCGCGCCGGGTCGCGGGATGCCGGATCTCCGTACCCGCTGCCGCCGGTCTGCGCCAGCCGGACGATCGTCCCGGCGGACGCTTCCCGGGTATCCAGCGCTGCCAGTTCGACGGCGTCAGGGCCGTCGGGATTGATCGACGTGACGCAGACTGGCGGTCCTTCCCCGCCATCGACGCCCCAGCCGGGCTGTTCGTGGTTGGCGGTGCGCGCCGTCAGGATCACGTCGGACAGCATCTCGTATTCCCGGACGAAACCGATTCCGCCCCGCGTCCGACCGGCGCCGGCGCTGTCCTCCCAGATATCGAATTTTCTGATGCGGATAGGATATTCGGTCTCGACGATTTCCACCGGCGTCGACGGCGTGAAATGGCACATCCCCATGATCATCGGCGTCCCGTCGTGCTCGGCGGTGCCGCCCAGCGACGTGACCATCAGCTCGTACTGGACGGTGGGCTTGCCGTTCCGTCCTTTCGCATAGCCGATGGCGATCGCCCCGTTCCCGAGTCCCGGCGGCGCCACCGCCCGCGCCGGGTTGAGCTTGCCAAGCGCCGCGACGACACAGGCATAAGCCAGATGCGAGGTCGGGAAGTAGTGGTTCACCGTCGCGGGATAGGTCGGGCTGACGACCCTGCCGTCGGGCAGCACGATGTCGAGCGCCTCGAACGCACCGCTGTTGACCGGGATCGTCGGATCGGACGCGGCGATCGCCGCCAGCACCGTCACCGCCTTGCAGGTCTGGGCAGGCGTATTGATCGGCCCCTTGGTCTGCGGATCGGATTCTGAGTAATCGATCGTGAGCCGGTCGCCCTTCTTGACCGCGCGAACATGGATTTTGACTGGTTTGGACGTATCCGCGCCGTCGTGATCCATAAATCCTTCGGCCTCTGCTTCGCCGTCGGGCCAGGCCGCTATTTCTGCCGACATGCGGTCGCGGGTGCGGTCCAGCAGGCTCTGCATCGCACCAACCAGCGTCTCGACGCCATACTCGTCCGACAAGGCTTTCAGGCGCTCGGCGCCTAGCCGCGTCGCGCCGACCTGACCACGGAGATCCCCCACCACGACATCCGGCACCCGGCTGTTGGTGCGGATGATATTCTCGATCTCCGGCACCACACCGCCCGATGTCCAGTAGCGGACCGGCGGCAGACGCAGCCCGTCGTGAAAAATCTCGCGCGACGCGGCGCCGGAAGATCCCGGCACCAACCCGCCGACATCGGCCTTGTGCGCCACGGAAACACCGAAGGCGATGCGGCGTCCCTCGTAGAACACCGGCGTTGCGACCACCATGTCGGGCACGTGGCTGTTGCCGGCCTGATACGGGTCGTTGCAGACGAAGCTGTCGCCGTCTTTCATCGCATCGCCCGGATAGGCCGCCAGCAGGCTTTCCACCGATTTGGTGTAGAGCATCGAGTGATACTGGATGCCGCCGCCGACCATGATGACCTTGCCATCGGCGTCGGTCAGCCCGGCAGTGCCGTCCTGGCTTTCGCGCAGGATCGGCGAATATCCGGAATGGAACAGCGCGTGCGCCATCGCTTCGGTGGTCTCCCGCACGCGGCTGAGCACGACTTCCGTCGTGATCGGATCGAGGCTCATGCGTCCGCTCCCGTGTCGATAATCAGGTTGCCCCACGGATCGACCGTGCAGGACATGCCGGAAAGAATGACGGTTGTGGAATCGAATTGTTGCACCACCGCCGGCCCGTCGAAAGTGTCGCCCGCCCGCAGTTTCGCCCGGTCGTATATGCCCGCCTCCATGAACGAGCGTCCGTCGAGGTCGTACAAGGAGCGCGTGGCAATCTGTGCGGCCTGCGCGCCTGCGCCGATCCCTATCCGCGGCAGTTCCAGGCGGGGCACGGAAATTTCGGCGATCACCCGGAATGTGACGACCTCGGCATCCTCGTCGGGCGCGCTGGCGCCGTAAATCCGGTGATGCGCCTCGTCGAACCCGCCCTTCAGGACCGGCTTGTCGGCGTCGGTCAGCGCCGATGCGGGACAATCGACCGGTAGCTGATACCCCTGATGCTGGTAGCGCATATCGACCTGCCGGCGGATATCCACCTGATCCGGCGTGAAGCCTTCTTCGCGGACATCTTCGGCGGCACGCGCTTCGAGACCATCGAAGATTTCGTTCATGCGGTCGGCGGATATTTCCGACAGTCGCGCGACCGAGGACTGAAGGTAGACATGCCGCACCGATGTCTGTAGCAGACCCATCGCGCTGTTGATTCCGGGATAGAGCGGCACCGCTACTTTGGGGATTTTCAGATCGCGGGCCAGCAATGCGGAATGAAGCGGTCCCGCCCCGCCGAACGCCGCCAGCATGTATTTCCGCGGATCCTCGCCGCGCGACTGGAAGGCCAGACGCAGATCGACCGCCATGTTGGTATTGACGATCTGCAGAATGCCCGCCGCCGCCTCGACGACGGACAGCCCAAGCGGTTCGGCCACGTGTTCGTTGATCGCCGCTTCGGCGGCCTGCTTGTCGAGCGTCATTTTGCCGCCCAGCACGTTGTCAGATGCCAGTGCGCCGAGAACCAGATTGGCATCCGTCACGGTCGGACGGGTGCCGCCGTGACCGTAGCAGGCAGGTCCAGGCCGGGCGCCGGCGCTTTCGGGACCGACTTTGAGCAATCCGTCCGGCCCGATCCAGGCGATGGTACCGCCGCCCGCGCCGAGCGTGCGGACCTGCAGCATCGGCGTGCCGATGTCCTGGCCGGCGATTTTGCCTTCGTTGGTTTCGTCGGCGCGGCCGTCCGAAATCATCGCGATGTCGGTCGACGTTCCGCCCATGTCGAGCGTCACGATCTCGCCGCTGCCGGTGATGCGCGCCAGTTCCTCTCCCGCCACGACGCCGCCGGCCGGACCGGACAGCAGCGTCTGGTTCGGAAAACGCGCGCCGAGGGTGATCCGCATCAGCCCGCCGTTGGACTGCATCAGGAAAACCTGCGGCGTTTCCACGCCTTCTTCCTTCAGCCGGTCGGAAAGGCGTTCCAGGTATCGCTGCATGATGGGGCCGACATAGGCATCGATGACCGTGGTCGACTGGCGCGGATATTCGCGGATCGTCGGCAGGACAACCGATGACAGCGACACCCGCCAGTCGGTGGATTCCTCTTCCAGGATCTCCGCCGTCCGCCGTTCGTGATCCGCGTTCTGGAAGCTGAACAGATAGCTGACCGCGACGGACTCGACGCCGTCTTCCTTCAGGCGCTTCGCGGCTGCGCGCACCGCGTCCTCGTCCAGCGGGACCAACTCGTTCCCTTGGTAATCCATCCGCCCCGGAATGCCGTGGGTCAGCGCCTGCGGGGCCAGCAAAGGAGGTTTGCGATAGAATGGATCGATCAGGTCGGTTGCTTCGGGCCGCGCCCAGCCGCGCGCTTCGTAGACCGCACGGAATCCGTCGGTAATCAGCAGGCCGGTTTTCACCCCCTTGTCTTCGAGGATCGCGTTGGTCGCAACCGTCGTACCGTGCACCAGCGAGGCCACATCCGCTGGCTCGATGCCGTTTGCGAACAACTCCTGCAGTGCCGCCATCACGGCATTGGACGGATCGGCCGGATCGGACGGCACCTTGGCGACCCGCAATTCTCCGGAATCGACCTCGAAGGCGATCAGGTCGGTAAACGTGCCGCCGGTATCGACACCGACCATCCATGAAGACATCTGCAATAGGCTCCGTCAGCTCGTCGCGGCGGCGTCGATGTGAACGTGTACGGCTTCCGGCCCGTCCACGATTTCGCGGCCAAGCACTTTCACGGCGGTTTCCGCCTCGTCGACCGGGTAATGATGTGTGCACAGCTTCGCCAGTGAATCTCCTCGCCGCCGGATGATATCGATCGATTTTTCGACCGACGACCAGGTCGACGACAACACGCCGAGCATCGCGATTTCCTTTGTAATCAGCTTGTCGGAGATGAAATTCGGGATCGGCTTGAAGCTTTTCAGTCCCGCGACCACGACCTTCCCGCCCGGTCGCACCATGTCGAGCGCCTGGGTAATCGGTTCAGTCGCAAAGGCGGACACGTCGACCACGATATCGGCAAGCTTGCCGTCGGTCGCATCGATCACGCGTTCGACCGGGTCGTCGTCATCGACGACGATCGTCTCGTCCGCACCGAGTTCGCGGGCCAGCGACAGGCGCAGTGTGTCGTTCTTCGTGCCTGTGACGATGACTTTCCCGGCGCCGGCTTCCCGCGCCGCGACTACGGCCAGCAGCCCGCGCTGCCCCGGTCCCTCGATGACGATGGTGTCGCCGATACCGGTTTCGGGACGTTCCACCGCCCAGCGCACGGCGTTGGACATGGGATTGAACAGGCTCATGATATCGGTCGGGACGTCGGACGGCGCCTTGTGCAGCGTCGCGCCGGGATGCAGATACATGTGAGTCGCATAGCCGCCCCACAGATGCGGCGGATTGTCGAACCCCATGCGCAAGCCGTAGCCCATACCGTCCTTGCAGAGTACCGGCCGGCCGACCTGGCACTGGAAACACTGACCGCACGGGATGGATGCTTCGACCGTCACCCGGTCCCCCTCCTTCACGTCCCATTTTTTGGCGGCATTGGCGCCGACCTTTTCCACCCAGCCAAGGATTTCGTGGCCTGGAATAATTGGCCGCACCGCCCAGGGAGTGTTGTCGAGATGGCCGAGATACTGCTCCCAGTCGGTGCCGCAAAGGCCGGCCGCCTCGACCCGCAAGATGCCTTCATCCGGACCAATTTCAGGAATTTCGACTTCGCGATATTCGAATTTTCTTGGATCCGTGAGGACCGCGACCTTCGCCTGTTCTGCCATCGTTTCCTCGCGTTTTTACGTAGGTTGCTAACGATCTTGCCATCGGCGGCAACCGCGCGCAATCCGTCGACGCGAACTTACCGGCGTTTCATCGCGCGGCGTCGCCCCATAATATTCCCCGGAACAAACACGACAGGAATAACGATGACCAAACCCTGCCCCGGCCCGTCCCTCGCCAGTTCCCCGAAACTTAAAGCGCCCGCCGGCACCTGCGACACGCACCTGCACATCGTCGGGCCTTTCGACCGCTTCCCCATGTCGGAGGAACGCGGCTACACGCCGCCTCTAAACGGCGTCGAAGAATTCGAAACCTTCGCGGACACATTGGGAATCGACCGCGTCGTGGTCGTGCATCCAAGTTGCTACGGCACCCTGCTGGCCGTCACCGAAGACGCTTTGCAGCGGCTCGGCGACCGGGCCCGGGGCATCGCCGTGGTCGATCCGTCCGTATCGGACGCGGAGCTCGACCGGCTGAACGAAATTGGTTTCCGGGGGCTGCGCTTTACAACCCTGTTGAAGGGCGGCGCCGATGTCGGCGGTATTGCCGCAATGGCGGAACGGATTAAACGGCTGGGGTGGCATATCCAGATGTTCATCGACGCGGAAAACCAGCTTGCCGAGCTGCTGCCCGCACTGGAGGCGTTGCCGGTCGATCTGGTGATTGATCACATGGGACATTTCTCGCCGGGCGCCGGCGTCGACCACCCGGCGTTTCAGGCAATGCTTGGCCTGGTGAAAAGCGGTCGCTGCTGGGTCAAACTGTCCGGCGCGTACCGGGCCTCGGATCAGGCGCCCGGCTGGGAGGATATGACGCCCTATGCGCAGGCGCTGATCGAGACGCGGGCGGACCGCATGGTGTGGGCCAGCGACTGGCCGCATGTGATGCTGTGGGACAAACCGATGCCTGACGGCGCAGGTCTGCTCGACTGGGCGCTGAGCTGGGACGTCGACGATGCGACGCTGAAGCGGATACTGGTGGACAACCCCGCCGAACTTTACGGATTCGGCTAAGAGGCTTTCTTCAGAGGCGCGATGCAGTCCTCGTCGTCGTTGCGGACGTTGTTGACCCTGGTCGACACCCGGTAGAACGCCATTTTGTCGGGCGGATATGCCCGGATCACGTTCGCGGCTTCTTCCGGGCCGCCCGTTAGCCACAGGTCGTAATCCGCGGGGTCGACGATAACCGGCATTCGTCGATGGATCGGCGCGATTTTATCGTTCGCATCGGTTGTGACGATCGTATAGGTCTCGATGACACTGCCGGCATCCTCCTGGTTTTCCGGCACGGTCCAGGATTCCCACAAGCCTGCAAACACGAACGGCCCGCCTCCCTTGAATCCGATGCGAAAGGGCTGCTTTACGTCCCCTTCCCTGCGCCATTCGTAGAATCCATCCACCGGCACCAGGCATCGCCGCTTCTGATACGCATCCCGGAACGACGGTTTTCGGGCCACGGTTTCACCGCGCGCATTGATCAGCTTGGAGGCGATGGCCTTGTCCTTCGACCAGGACGGAATCAGCCCCCAGCGCAGCATGTCCATCCGCCGCCCGTGCTCCGACGGCCGCACCACCGGCGCCATCTGGGTCGGCGCGATGTTGTATCTCGGCTGCAAGTTGAGCGACGCATCGACGTTGACGAGGGTCCTCAGCATCTCAGGTGTGACGCTGAGCGTGTATCTTCCGCACATGACCGCATTTTAACCGATCGTGAGCATTTCCGCCTTTATTCTCACTTAACCCCGCGTTAACTATGATGTTCAGCCTCAAAGTTAGGATTTCCCCTGGTTTTTTCCGAGACAGAACGCCGCGACCTAATGCTTGCGGCTACCGAAATCGCGGACCGCGCCGGTATCGTGATTCTCGACGTCTATGCCACCGATTTCGACGTACGTCACAAGGACGACGCGTCGCCGGTGACGGAGGCGGACGAACGCGCCGAAGCATTGATCCTGCCTGCCCTTCGCGATCTGCTGCCCGGTATTCCCGCCATCGGCGAAGAAGCCGTTTCCCAGGGCCTGGAAGAGACGGTAATCGGCCGGACGTTCTGGCTGGTCGATCCGATCGACGGCACCAAGGAGTTCCTGCGGCGCAGCGGAGAATTTACGGTCAACATCGCATTGATCGAAGAAGGCGTTCCGGCGATGGGTGTGGTCACCGCCCCTGCGATCGACCGCGCCTTTCGTGCCTGCGGTGCGGGTACGGCGGAACTGCGCGAAAAAGACGGCAAGTGGAAACCCATCGCGGTGCGAGACATTCCGGACGAAGGCGCAATCGTCGTATCGAGCAGGTCGCACGGCGACGAGCGGAAACTCGAAGCACTGATACAGGATATGAAAATCCAGGGACACAAGACTGCCGGCAGTTCCCTGAAATTTTGCCTGGTGGCGGAAGGCGAAGCGGATATCTATCCGCGATACGGCCCGACATCGGAATGGGATACCGCGGCCGGCCATGCGGTTTTACTGGGCGCGGGCGGCAATGTCCGTCTGCTCGACGGGCCGGAGCTTCCCTATGGCAAGACCGGCTGGCGCAACCCGGAATTCATTGCACGCGGCGCGGAATGATCGTCCCGGCGACCGCGGAGCGCATTTCCGAAGCCGGCGCGCGGCTGCGGTCCGGGGGACTCGTCGCGTTTCCCACCGAAACCGTGTACGGGCTGGGAGCCGACGCCACGTCGGATACGGCGGTCGCCCGAATTTTCTCCGCCAAGAACCGCCCGGATTTCAACCCGCTGATCGTTCACGTCCCCGACGCAGAGAGGGCGGCCGCGCTGGCCGAGTTCACGGAACTCGGGCGAAGGATCGCGCATGCTTTCTGGCCGGGCCCGCTGTCGATCGTCCTGCGCAGACAGGTCGATTGTCCCGTCTCTCTTCTGGCCAGCGCCGGTCTGGAAACGATCGCCATCCGCGTACCGGCGCAGGTCACGGCGCAGGCTATTCTGAAGGCCGCCGGCGTGCCGGTCGCCGCCCCCAGCGCCAATGCATCGGGAAAAATCAGTCCCACCGAAGCGGCTCACGTACAGATGTCCCTCGGTGATGCCGTCGACCTGATCGTGGATGACGGGGCCTGCCAGGTCGGCCTGGAATCCACAGTTGTCGACTGTACGACCGACAGGGCGGTCGTGCTAAGGCCGGGCGGGGTTACAATGGAGCAGATCGAGGCGATCGCCGGCGACGTCGAATTATCCGATGCATCGCCGGACAAGCCGGCGTCTCCGGGCATGCTGCAGAGCCATTACGCGCCGGACGCGTCGATCAGACTAAACGCCACCACGGTCGATACCGGCGAAGCCCTGCTGGCATTCGGCCCTCACCGCTTTTCGAATTTTGCAATCGAACGAAACCTGAGTCCTTCCGCCGATCTTCCGGAGGCCGCAGCCAATCTTTTCGCGATGCTGCGGCAACTCGATTCGGAAGCCGACCGGATCGCCGTCATGCCAATACCCGAAACGGGACTGGGACGGGCGATCAACGACCGGCTGCAGCGGGCGGCTGCGCCTCGACGATAGCGTTTGACCCCATTGCCCGGCCATCGCATATGATTTAATCCTGACGTCGGAAATCGGGATGACCATCGGATGAATGCCACTGACTTCAGGGAAATCGACCGGTCCGTTCTCGACCGGCTGCACGCCGTCGTCGGCGACGCGGGCGTGATCACGGATGACAGCGACAAATCCCCCTATCTGAACGACGAACGAGGCTATTACACAGGGGCGACGCCGATGATCGTCCGGCCCGCCTCGACCGAAGAGGTTTCGGAGATCGTCAGCATCTGCAACGAAACCCGCACGCCCATCGTTCCCCAGGGCGGCAATACCGGACTGTGCGGCGGCGCCACCCCGTACGAGCACGGCGGCGAAATCCTGCTGTCGCTTACCCGGATGAACAAAGTACGGAACATCGATGCGTTGAACTACGCGATCACCGTCGAGGCGGGCGTCATCCTCGCCGACGTCCAATCAGCCGCGGAAGAAGCGGATCGCTACTTCCCGCTCAGCCTCGGCGGCGAGGGCACGGCGCGGATCGGCGGCAATCTGTCGACCAACGCCGGCGGCACGGGCGTGTTGCGCTACGGACCGGCCCGCGATCTGTGCTTGGGGCTTGAAGCGGTGCTGCCGGACGGACGCATCTGGAACGGGCTGACGGGTCTGCGGAAAGACAACACCGGCTACGATCTGAAGCACTTGTTCATCGGCGCAGAAGGCACCCTCGGCATCATCACCGCCGCCTGCCTGAAACTGTTTCCAAAACCGGCCGACATACAGACAGCCTTCGTCGCGGTCGAAAACGAGCACGCTGCGGTCGAATTGCTTGCCCGCGCGCGCCGGATTACCGACGACCGGGTTATAACGTTCGAGTATATGCCGCGCGACGCCATCGCCTTCGCACTGAAGCATATTGACGGGACGCGCGACCCCATGCCGACCGCTTACGATCATTACGTCCTGATGGAACTGGCCGCAGGCGAAGCCGCGGCGGCGGGATTGCGGGACATGCTTGAAAAAGTGCTCGGCGACGGCATGGAAGACGGCATCGTGCTCGACGCGGTTTTTGCTGAAAGCGGGCAGCAGGCGGCCGATTTCTGGAGAATACGGGAGACCATCCCCGAAGCGCAGAAATACGAAGGCGCCAGCTCGAAACACGATATATCGGTCCCCGTGTCGGGGGTCGCCGATTTCATGGTCGACGCAATCGCAGACCTCGGAAAGTTCATCCCAGGCATTCGCCCCTGTGCATTTGGGCATGTGGGCGACGGCAACATCCATTTCAATCTCAGCCGCCCGGTCGGCATGTCGGACGACGCCTTCCGCGCGCTCGAACCGAAGATTCACAAGGCCGTCTACGACCGGACCGTCGCCATGGCCGGATCGATCAGCGCCGAGCACGGCATCGGCCGCCTGCGCCGGGGCGAACTCGAAACGTATAAATCCCCGGTCGCGATGGACGTCATGCGGAGCATCAAGGCGACGCTTGACCCCAACGGCATCATGAACCCGGGCAAGGTTCTATAGGAGCAAAAGATGGCTGAATACGCCGCCCCAATACGAGATATAAAATTCGTGATCGAGGAACTGATCGGTCTCGAGACGGTAAACACGCTTCCAGGCTACGAGGACGCGACGGCGGATGTCGCGACCGCGATTCTGGAAGAGGCCGGCAAATTGGCCCGCGACGTTCTGGCTCCAATCAACCGCAACGGTGACCTTGAAGGCTCGCGGCTCGAGAATGGCGTCGTCGTCACTCCCACCGGATTTCGGGAAGCGTATCAGGCCTATGTCGACGGCGGATGGAACTCGCTACAGTTCGACGAGGAGATCGGCGGACAGGGATTGCCGTTGCTGCTGGCCACTCCGGTTTTCGAAATGTGGGACGGCGCCAATCTTGCTTTCATGCTGAGCCCCGTCCTGACCATCGCCGCCGTCGAGTGCCTCGAGGAATTCGGATCTAACGAGCAAAAGAAAAAGTGGCTTCCCAAACTTGTGACGGGCGAATGGACCGGCACCATGGTCTTGACCGAACCAAATGCCGGATCCGATGTTGGCGCGCTGCGCACCCGCGCCGAGCGCGAAGGCGAGCACTACCGGATTACAGGCCAGAAGATCTACACTACTTGGGGCGAACACGATTGCACCGACAACATCGTCCACATGGTATTGGCGCGCACGCCGGACGCTCCACCCGGCACGCGCGGCATTTCGCTTTTCATCGTCCCGAAATTCTTGGTCAACGACGACGGTTCGCTCGGGCAGCGCAACGACCTGCGCGCGGTGTCGCTGGAACGCAAGCTGGGTATTCACGGCAGCCCGACCTGCGTGATGCAGTTCGGCGAAAACGACGGCGCCATCGGGTATCTGGTGGGCGAGGAATGCCGTGGCATGGAATACATGTTCGCTATGATGAACAGCGCCCGGCTCGCCGTCGGGCGCGAAGGCGTCGGTATTGCGGAACGCGCCTACCAGCAGGCGGCGGACTATGCCCGCGAACGCGTACAGGGACGGGACGCTGCCGATCCGGCGGCCGGCGACGTGCCGATCATCCGGCATCCGGACGTTCGCCGGAACCTGATGAAAATGCGCGCCCTGACTGAAGCCAGCCGGGCGCTGGGATATTACGTCGCCGCGCAGCTCGACACTGCCCGCAAACACCCCGATGGCGAGGCGCGGCAGGCAGCGCAGAACCGGGTCGATTTGCTGGTGCCGGTCGTGAAGGCCTGGTCCACCGATTGCGGCGTGGAAATAGCCTCGCTGGGCATTCAGATTCATGGCGGCGCGGGATTTATCGAGGAAACCGGCGCGGCCCAACACTACCGAGACTGCCGGATCACGCCGATCTACGAAGGGACGAACGGCATCCAGGCGCTGGATCTCGTCGGGCGCAAAATTCTGCGAGACCGCGGCGAGGAACTGAACAATCTCATCGCCGAAATCCGGGATACGGAAATACCGGATCAGCTGATCGCCGACGCAATGTGGTCGGCGCTCGATGCCCTGACAGCGGCCAGCAAATGGATGATCGATTACGATGGAGACGACCCCCGCGCCGTTGTATCCGGCGCGACGCCGTTCCTGCAGGCGCTCGGCCTCGTGACCGGCGGCTGGCTGATGGCGCGGTCCGCGGCGATTGCCGCGGCTGCTGAGGAAGACCGGGAATTCTACGCGGCGAAGCTGGCGACGGCCCGATTTTACGCCGCCAATCTCCTGCCGCAGGTCGCCGCCTGCGCGCACGCCGCGATGGCCGGTTCCGAAGACATCATGGCCATCCCCGCGGAAGCCTTCTGAAGCCGACGAAAGGCACTTGCATCGACCGGATAAAGGCGCGATAAGGCGCGGCTTTTTATTCAACAGAATTCGCGCAGTCGCGCCCATCACAAGGCTTACGGAATGGAAAAAACGACGTCCCTGCCGATCGTGACCTCTGAGATCGATGTCGGCGAAACCCCGGTATGCGAGACAAGCGCGACAGTCAGCGATTATCTGATACGCCGTGACGGTCAGGTTTATGCGGGCGCGCATCTGCTGATCGATTTCTGGGGCGGTTCCCGGCTCGGTGACGTCGAATTCGTAGAGAGCGCGCTGCGGAGCGCGGCGGAGGCGGCCGATGCCACCGTTCTGCATATTCACGTGCACGAGTTCGGAGGCGAGGGCGGCGTATCGGGCGTTGCCGTGTTGGCGGAAAGCCATATCAGCATCCACAGCTGGCCGGAAATGGATTATGCCGCCTTCGACGTGTTCATGTGCGGCAACTGCCGGCCGGAAAAAGCGCTTGCAGTGCTGGAAGACCGTTTCAGCCCGTCCCGCACTTCGGTGTTGGAAACGAAAAGGGGCCTGGTGGAGTGAGTGGCGGCGCGACGCGCTGGTTCTCCGAGACGCTCCATGCTTCCTTCGAACAGCGTTTCGAGATCACCGAAGTTCTGTACCAGTCGAATACCGATCTGCAGGATCTGATCATCTTCGAAACGCCGTTTTTCGGCCGGATTCTGGCGCTCGACGGGGTGATCCAGACCACGGAACGGGACGAAGCCGCCTATCACGAAATGCTGACACATGTGCCGCTCCTCGCGCACGGTGACGCGGAAGAGGTGCTGATCATCGGCGGTGGCGACGGCGGCGCCCTGCGAGAAGTGCTGAAACATCGCGCGGTCAAGCGGGCTACCATGGTCGAAATCGATGGCAGCGTCGTCGATCTGTGCCGGACGTATATGCCGACACTGAGCAACGGTGCGTTCGACGATCCGCGCACCGACCTGATCATCGCGGACGGCCTGAAATTCGTGGAAGAGTCGGATCGCAAGTTTGACCTGATCATCGTGGACTCGACGGACCCGGGCGGTCCTTCCCTGCCTCTATTCTCGGATGAATTCTACGCAAACTGCCGGGATATCCTGACCGAAGACGGCATCTTCATATGCCAGTCAGGCGTCTCCTTCGTGCAGGAAGCCGAGGCACGCGACACCCGGAAGCGCCTTGCCGGCATTTTCGAGGATTCGGCGCTGTATCTTGCCCAGGTACCAACCTACGCCTTCGGCTTCATGACGCTTGGCTGGGGCGCACGCAGCGGCAGGGCACGATCGACAGATGTGGGTACCGTTCGGGACCGTTTCACCACAGCTAACTTCGAGACCCGCTACTACACACCGGACATTCACGCGGCCTGTTTCAGCCTACCGGCCTACATGAATTACTGAAACGGTCGCGGGAACACGCTATCTGGACCGCGCGCCGAACACGATCACCCAGTAATGGGCGTATCTCGGCCGCTTGCCCTTTCCGCTCGGCCGGACGTAACCAATCCCGGCATCGTAGTAATCCCAGCTCAGCATGTTTTCGCGATGTCCGGGGCTGGTCATCCAGGCGTTCACGGTCGATTTCGGCGACGACAGCCCGGCCCCGAGGTTTTCGGCGATCGCCCGCCACGCATACCCCTCGCTGGCAATCCGTTCCTGATAACCACGCCCGTCCGGCGACCGGTGATCGAAATAATCGCGCTTCGCCATGTCTTCGGCGTGTTTTTGCGCGGCGGCGGTCAACCGGTCATTGATCGTCAGAACACCCACGCCGTTTAAGGCCCGCTGCATATTCACTTCACGCAGCATGCTGTCTATCAGCCGGGATCTATCTTCATCTGCGTGGGAAGTATGAGGCGCAAAAACGGCCAGTGCCAAAATAACGAATGCGACTATCCGGTGGTCAGGCCGCACCTTCGTCCTCGCGGGCCTTCTGAACGGCCTCCGCCTCCAGCGCGCGACGGTCGATCTTGTTGGTGCCGCTCAGCGGCAGCGCATCGACGAAAAACACCCGCCGCGGATGGGCGTAAACCGGCCCGTTTTTCAGCGCGTACTCCTTCACCGCCTGTTCGTCCAGTGAAGCCCCTTCGCGTTTGACGATCCATGCAAAGGGGACGTGCGCTTTCAAGGTGTTCGGCGCCGGCACGACAACCGCCTGCATGACGTCTTCATGGCGTTCCAGCATGGCCTCGACATCGCCGGGATAGATGTTCTCGCCGGCGCACACGAACATGTCGTCCGCGCGGTCGACGAAATAATACCAGCCGATCTCGTCCCGTCGCAGGATGTCGCCGGTATCCATCCAGCCGTCTTCCGTCAGCACCTTGTCGGTCGCTTCCGGCAGATTGTGATAGCCCTTCATCACGCCGGGGCTTTTCACATGAAGAACGCCTTGATTTTCATCCGGCCCGTCGACCAGCTTGATCTCGACGCCGTCGATGGGAAATCCGACCGAGGTTCGCGGACGCGGCAGTCCTTCCGGATGGGTCCACGCGAAAAGGATGGGACCGCCTTCGGTAATGCCGTAATTGAGATTAAGCTTCGCGTCGGGAAAGCGCGCCGCCAGGGTATCAAGGAGATTGTCGGATGCGGGCGCGGAGCCCATGGAACAGTTCCGGACCGACGACAGATTGGTGCTTTCCAGAAGTTCTTCCTCCTGCAGGATCAGCGCGTACATGGTGGGCACGCCCGTCAGCATCGTCAGCCGGTAACGTTCAATCGCGCGAATATACTCCTTCGCATCGAACCGGGAAAACAGAACGATCCGCCCGCCCGCCGACAGGGCCGATTTGACCGCGAGCAACGCATTCTTGTGATAAAGCGGTGCGGATATGACGGAACAGTCGTCTTCGCGGATATCACGGCTTTCGACGATCTTACCGATCATCCAGACCTGGCCGATATGATCCAGCAGCACCCCCTTGGGACGCCCGGTAGAGCCCGACGTATAAGGCTGCTCCGCAATATCCCCGGCCCCGGGAAAGAATGACGGGAACGGCTCGTCGGACGGGATCTTGAAACCGTCGAACGAATCGTCACCGTCGCCGAACACCACCGTGCGCACGTCGCCGGGCACCCGGCCTGCCTGGTCGGCATCCGCAAAAACGATCTTCATCTCGGCATCGCCGATGATGTACTCGACCGTCTCGTCCGGCAGCTTGACGTTGATCATCACCGGAACGCAGCCCGCCCGCATGGCGCCGAACAGCACTTCCAGAAACTCGACACGGTTGAGCGCCAGGATGCCGACGCGGTCCCCAGGTTCCAGGCCCGCCACCAGCAATCCGTTAGCGACGGCGTCGCAGTTACCGCTGAATTCCCTATAGCTGTATTCGCGCGGGTCCGACGGGTCGTAAAGATCGACCACCGCAATCCGGTCGGAACCGGCATGCGCTGCGAATACGTCTCCGAGATTACCGGATTCCGAAGGGTTCATCGGTGCCGTTCCCTTACGGGGTAATGACGATCTTTCCGATCACTTCGCGGTCGCGAAGCTGGCGGACGCCTTCCGCCGTCTGCTCTAGAGGCAGAACGGTATCGATCACGGGCTTCAGTTTCTCTTCCGCGATCATCTTCATCAGGGTTTCCAGATCCTCGATCGCCCAGGAATTCGAGCCCAGAACCTGAAGCTCGAAGGTCCAGATATAGCGCAGGTCTTCCTTGGGATCGAACCCTGCGGTCGCGCCGCAGGTCAGTATCTTGCCGCCGCGCTGCGTCGCCTTCAGCGACGGCACCCACGTGTCGCCCCCGGTAAAATTGATGACGACGTCGACGCCGCCTTCGAACTTGCGGCGATGCGGTTTGCCGTAAATCCCGTAGATCGTTTTTTCGAAGTCCTCGTAGCCGATGACATGATCGGCGCCCCAGGCTTTCAGCGCATCGAGCTTCTCGGGGCTCGACCCCGCGGCCACGACCTCGCACCCCATAGCCTTCGCCAGCAATACGCAGCACGATCCGACACCGCCGGACGCGCCGAGAATCAGAACCTTCTCGCCGCCTTTCATGCGGCCATTCGTGATCATCATGCGATGCGCCGTGCCGTAAGCGACCGGCAGTGCAGCCGCCTGCTCGTAGGAACAGCCGTCGGGTATCTTTATCAGGCGCGTCGCATCGACGGCGCACAGCTCGGCCGTGCCGCCATCGAGCATTTCACCCATCAGACCCTTTTCAGGCGTTACCGGGTCCAGCGGATTGACAAGCACCCGGTCGCCGACCGACCAGCCATCGACACCGGCGCCGATTTCGGCGATTTCGCCGGAAATGTCGAGACCGATCACAATCGGCAGCGGCACCTTGATGCCGGGCATGCCCTTGGTGGTGAAGACATCGTGATAGTTCAGCGACGTTGCCTTGACCCGGATGACGACCTGGCCTTCTCCGCATTCCGGATCGGCGTAGTCTTCATGATAGGTCAGATTTTCAATATCTCCGTGTTCGTGCAGAACGACTGCGCGCACTGTATCTCTCCCTTTTGACGCTTATGCGTGTCCCGCCCGCAGCGGGATCATCCCTGCAGGCGGATTAACGCGATTAACGGACCGCCGTCAAGCTGTGGCAGTCGCTGATTCCTGGTAGACCTTGACCACGTTGGGTCCGAGCTTGACGGAATTTCCGCCGTATACATGGACCGAAACGGCGGCACAGTCGGTCGGATTGTGCATGCAGTGGATGTCGCCGCCGCCCACCGGCAGATGTGCGACATCGCCGGCAACCCATTCTGCGGTTTGCGTCGGAATGACATCCAGACCATTCGGATCCGCCGGATCCACCCGGTAGCGGGTTTCCTGAATGACGCCTTCGAAGACGCCGAAGGTGCACCATGTCTTGTGATCGTGGATCGGAGACACGATCCCTGCCGGCCAGACGGCCGCGATGATGGAAAAATCGTCGTTGGGGCAGAGAAAGACGTCGTGACGGCCGTATCCTTCGTCAGGCACTGCCTTCTGCTCCGCGGTCAGAAGATCGCGATCTCCCAGAATTTCAGGGAGATACTCGGCAATCAGGGCCGGAACCTCTTCGACCGGATTATCCGCCACGAGACGGCCCACCGTTCGGCAGAATGTGTTCATTTCCATCGGACGATCCGCAGGTTTCAACAAACGATTTGAACGAAAAAAAACTAGAGACTTAGCTTACGGATTTCCAGCAGCAATTGTTTGCTAATTTTTCTAATGATTCGCGTAGAGGAGGATGATATTCTTTTATTTAAACAAAATAGAGGAATTTATTACATTGGATGCCATCGATAAGAAAATTCTGAACATCCTGCAGTCCGATACCACGCCCGCGGTAGCGGAAATCGCCAAGGAAGTCGGATTGTCGACCACGCCCTGCTGGAGGCGCATCCAGAAACTCGAGGACGCCGGTATCATCCGGTCGCGGGTAGCCCTGCTGGACGCAGAAAAACTGAATGCCGGCGTCACCGTGTTCGTCTCAATCAAGACCGACAAGCACGATGCAGTCTGGTATCAGGCGTTTTCAAGCGCCGTGAACGATTTCCCGGAAGTTGTCGAATTTTACCGTATGTCGGGGGATATCGACTACCTGCTGCGCGTCGTCGTGCCGGATATCGCGGCCTACGACCGTTTTTACCAGCGACTGATCGAACGCGTCGAACTCTACGACGTCAGCTCGTCGTTCTCGATGGAGCAGATCAAATACACGACGGCGCTGCCGCTGGACTACGCCTGACGGGTTGCATCCGAACAGCCGACCAGCTCGGCCAGCGCGAACACGTGTGGGTCGTGCGCTTTCATCTCTTTCAGTGACCGCGCCAGCTCCAGGACATATTCGGTATTCACACCGGAAGGTCCGGCGCAGCGAACGATCTGCGCGGCGATATCTTCCATGGGCGCCTCTCCCAGCCAGTTGGGGTTGCCGGGACCGGCAATGTATATCAGACCCGCGACCCCGTACTCATCCACTCCGGGGAACGATATCCGGACATCACGGAGGGAATACCCTCCCTTTTCCCGATAATCCAGGTGGCTCACGACGTCGTCGCGGTCGTCAGCGTGTATCAGATAGGCCGTACCCCAACACACGGCCTCCGGTTCCTCGATCAGGGTCACCACCCGCCCCGGGGCGCCGGGAACGCCGCGGTGATCGGTCGACCCCTGCCAGAAACGGCGGGTCCAGCCGCTGATTGTCGCTGTTCTGCGTTCGACGAAGGGAAAGTCGGGCCGCCAGACCAGCGAACCGTATCCGAATACCCAGACATCGCTCACGGCTGTGGAAACGGCTCCCGGTCCGCTGTGTGGAATACGAAGTTGGCCCCCATGCCGGCTGCGGCCTCCACGACAACGCGATCTCCGGCATCGCCGGCCAAAGGAATGCCGTTTCCCGCCAGATAGGCGCGCGTACGGTCGATGTCGGCAGTGACGACGGAGACGGCCGCCATGAACGGCAGATCGGGTATATCGATCCCCGGTATCAGGTCGCTGCATTCGCCGCGGGTGCAGATGGCGATTTCGCCCCGGTCAAGGGCGATGCGGTACCCGTCGCCGCACGTCTGCCCGGCCTTTCCTGTGAATCTCTCGTAACGTTCCGCCGTTTCGACCGGATCGGCCGCGCAGATCAGTATCCCGGACAGCATTGACGCACCATTGGCCTCCGCGGTGACGGACGGCTGCCAGACTACATCGGGCGTGTCCTGGCTCAACACCTGGACCCGTCCCTCAGCCATGGCATCGTTCGGCAGACGAATCACCGAGAAAGCAGCCGTTCCCTCTCCGCCGTCGTCCAGCGGCATCGGGCGACGGAGGGCAACCGGCGGATCCGGCGAAAAACCGTTTTCTCGCAGGCGAGCGGTCGTTGCCTCCGTGTCGGAGACCGTGAAAGCGATCAGATGAAGGCCGGTATACCGCGCCAGACCCGCATCCATCTGCTCCGTGATCGCCGTTTCGACGTCCGGCACGCGGGTCAGAACTTCCAGATATCCACGCCGGATCATCGCACAGCGGTTCGCGGTCCCCGACGGCACGCGGCTGCCGTCGGGCTGCTCATTCATATGAACAGTGAACGGCGTAAGGGGAAAGCCGAGCGCTTCGAATTTCGGCGCGGCGACATCCATGTCGGGAACGAACCAGCCGACATGGTCGAGATATATTTCGCCGGGAGCCGGCGTTTGCGGATATTGCTCTTTCATACTGGGAATATAGCCCGCATCACCTCGATTGTCCCCAAATCCGAATTTTGGAGGATGAATCTGTAGTCAGCTTCGTCGGTGTAAACGGTTCCAGCCCCCAATTGAATCTGGCGCATAAAGAACCGCCGAAACCTGCAGCATCTAGATGTTTTGCACTGGAGGTCGCCAAGCGACTGAACAGGCAGGGCCGTTGAAAACGGAAAGTTCTAACGGACAGCCAAACAACAAAACAGTCGGCGGGCTTGCTCGTTCGCCGCTAACCACTGGGGAAATTTAGTTCGGACACCGAGACTTTACCGAGAGAGTCCTGCGGCGACGCCGGTCTCTTTTTCATTCAGCCATATCCACTCTCACGACGATGGCGGCAGTCGCAATCACGGCTTTATCGCCTCCCTCGTCATCCGGCACGTCAAGGCCGCCGGAAACCGCGCTTACCGATATCTGCCCATAGGGCAGCGTCGCCGCCACGCTGTCGGTATCGACGAGTTCGGGCTCCTGAACGCCCACCGTAACGTCGACATGCATTTCCTCGCGCGAAATACCGAGCGACCGGATCAGCGTCAGCGAGCTGTGATGAATTGCATCCTGAACGGCGCGGATCGCCGCTTTCGTATAGTCGCTGCCGTGCAGATCGTTCCCCATGCCGATTTCAAGCACCATGCGTTTCCAGGTCATGTACGTCTCCTTTACGGGTTGCGGTCTCCGAATGGCATACTAGACTTGTTCTTCGCAAAACAGGCGCAGATATGACCGATTACTGGCTCAGCAAGCTCTTCTTCGACCTTCAGTCGCCCGAAAACATGAAACGATGGCGCGAAGACCGGGATGCCTTTCTGGCAGAGTATCCTATCAGCGTTGAAATGCGCGAAGCCGTATTTACGAACGATATCGCTACGATTGCGCCGCACGTGAACGCCTATCTGTTGCGGTTCTATTTCAGCATTTCCGGCATGAGCGACCCCGAACTGCTCGACCGGCTGCACGCACTCAAACCCGAAAAGGAAGCCCGGCATGGCTGAACTGGTCGGCGCTTTCGCCGCGTCTCACGGCCCCCTAATCGCCCGCGACTGGGAGTCTCTGCCCGAAGGGCCGAAATCCGGTCTCGACAGGGCCTTCGCCGAAACCGGCAACCGCCTCAGGGCATTGAAACCCGATGCGGTCGTGATGATTTCGCCGGATCACTGGGTGAACTTTTTCATCAACAACCTGCCGACGTTCTGCATCGGCATCGGCGAAGAACACGACGGACCGCCGGAACCCTTCATGCGGAAGGTCTACCCGCACGAAACGTTGCCGGGTCACCCCGAACTGGGCAGTCACCTGCTGAAGACTGCGATCGGAGAGCAATTCGACCCTTCCGTCTCGCACCGGATGAAACTGGATCACGGGTTCTGCGTGCCGTTGTGGCGTATGGGGCTGGATCCAGTCCTTCCAATCGTCCCGATCGTCGTAAACGATCTGGAACCGCCGATGCCGACCCTCCAACGCTGCGTCGCCTTCGGCCAGATGCTGCGCCGGGCGATCGATAACTTCCCCTCCGATTTGCGGGTCGTCATGCTGGGCACCGGGGGGCTGAGCCATTCCATCGGCGAGCCGACGATGGGCGAAATCGACGAGCCGTTCGACGAACTGTGTATCGATCTGTTCAGCAATGCCGATGACGACCGACTGTCGACGGAGCTGGAAAAGGCGCTGAAAACAACCGGAAACGGCGCCGCGGAAGTCCGAAACTGGGCGATCTGCCACGCTGCCGCCGGCAGCCAGGGTTTCAACCTGATCGACTACGCGGCAATCCCGGAAGTCTATATCGGCTGCGGCCTTGCCGAGTGGAAGATCGCGGCGTGATCCAATGGGACAGTTTATAGATCTGACAGCGCCGGACGGTCACCAGTTCTCGAATTATCTTGCCGTTCCTGCGGGGCCGCCGCGCGGTGGAATCGTGGTCGGAATGGAAATGTACGGTGTGAACCGCTACCTGAAATCGGTTTGCGATGACTTCGCCATTTCAGGGTATGCCGCGTTGGCACCCGCCCTTTTCGACAGGTTCGCGCCAGCGATAACCCACGAGTATGACGACGCGGGCAGCGCTGCCGGCAAGGACCTTTCCGCCCGGACGGATCATTCTCTGACCATGATGGACGTTTCTACGTCGGCAGATTACCTGCGCAAACTGAATTCAGGGCTGAAAGTCGCGATATTGGGATTTTGCTTCGGTGGAACGGTGACATGGCTGGCAGCCTGCCGCGCAAGTTTCGACGCCGCCGTGGCCTATTACGGATCGGATATGTGTGACTATCCTGAAGAAATTCCAAACTGTCCGGTCCTGTGCCATGTCGGCGATCAGGACACGGCAGTTCCTCCTGAAGACGTGAATTCGTTCCGGACCATGAGGCCGGAGCCTGAATGGTGCATCTACGAAGGCGCACCGCACGGATTCGATAATGCGACACGCCCGGCGAGGTACCATCAATCGGCGGCGAAGCTCGCACGCGAACGCACGCTCTCATTTCTTTCGGAACATCTCGGCTAAATCATAATCCGCTCGCGCGGAAGCGCGCCGGCCGCCCCCGCCGGGGACCAACGGGACCATCCCCATGGGGGCAGGGATAGGGAATAGACCGGTACCGCCCACGAAGATTGCGTCCTAAAAAAACCCGACGCCTTCGAAAAGACGTCGGGTTTGCTGTCCGCGGGACAAGCGTAGGTAGCGGAATCAGGCCCAGATGTCCTCCCAGGATCCCTGGGTGGCGGCCTTGGAATATTCGGTGGCCCGGTTTTCGAAGAAATTCGTGTGCTCCATCCCGTTGAGCATTTCGTCCATCCACGGCAGCGGGTTTTTTTCCAGGCGGAAGATCGGCTGGAGACCGAGCTGGGTGAGCCTACGGTCGGCAATGTAACGGATATACTGCTTCACTTCGGAACCATTCAGCCCCTCGACACCACCAAGCTCGAACGCGAGGTCGATAAACGCGTCTTCGTGCTCGACCATTTCGTTACAGATGACATAGAGCGAACGCTGGAACTCCTCGGTCCAGACTTCCGGGTTTTCGGATACGAAGGTCCGGAACAGCTTGATGATCGATTCCGTGTGCAGGCTCTCGTCGCGCACCGACCAGGACACGATCTGTCCCATGCCCTTCATCTTGTTGAAGCGCGGGAAGTTCATCAGGATCGCGAAGCTGGCAAAGAGCTGCAGCCCTTCAGTAAAGGCGCCGAAGACGGCCAGCGTCCGGGCGACGTTTTCCTTGGTTTTGACGTCGAACTTCTGCAGGTAGTCGAACTTGTCTTTCATCTCCTTGTAGTGGAGGAAGGCCTGGTATTCGGTTTCCGGCATCCCGATGGTATCGAGCAGATGCGAATAGGCTGCGATGTGTATGGTCTCGATGTTCGAGAAAGCCGACAGCATCATCTGAACTTCGCTCGGCTGAAAGACCTGCGAATACCGCTTCATGTAGCAGTTATTTACTTCGATATCCGACTGCGTGAAGAAGCGGAAAATCTGGGTCAGCAGATTGCGTTCCTCGGCGGACAGCTTGTTGTGCCAGTCCTTGACGTCGTCCGCGAGCGGCACCTCTTCCGGGAGCCAGTGAACGCGCTGCTGGGTCAGCCATGCGTCATAGGCCCATGGATAGCTGAACGGTTTGTAGACTGGATTTGCTTCTAGTAGCGACATGGCCGTGTTTCTCTCCCTACCCCTTTCCCTGCAGAGGAAAAGTGGATGCTCATGCGGAGCCGCCGGATTACTGACAGCTCAGGCATTCCTCGTAATCGTTTTCGTTCTCGCCGGATGCGGCCAGAGGCAGCGGTTCCATATTGCCGTTGGCGGGCGCCGTCGCCGTATTCGCGGTTGCCCCCGTAACGGACAGACTGGCATGGCTTTCGGCCCGCGCGACGGAGCGCGACCGGCAGTAATACAGCGATTTCACGCCCTTCTCCCAGGCGCGCCAGTGTACGTCGTGCAGCGTCTTCTTGTGCACGTCGGCCGGCAGGAACACGTTCAGCGACTGCGACTGGCAGATATATTCCGCCCGGTCGCCGGCATGGTCGATCAGCCAGCGCTGGTCCAGTTCGAACGCCGTCTTGAAGACGTCTTTTTCGTCGTCTGACAGAAAATCCAGATGCTGGACCGAGCCGTTGTTCACGGTAATCGACGACCATGTGTCGTCGTCGTCCTTGCCTTTTTCGGCCAGCAGCGCTTTCAGGAACTTGTTGCGGACACTGAACGATCCCGACAGGGTTTTATGCGTGTAGGCGTTGGCCGCGTTGGGCTCGATGCCCGGCGACGAGCCGCCGCAGATGATCGAGATCGACGCCGTCGGCGCGATCGCCATCTTGTTCGAGAACCGCTCCATGATGCCGTATTCGGCGGCATCCGGACACGGGCCCCGCTCTTCGGCGAGCGTGACCGAAGCCGCATCCGCCTGTTCCTTGACCTGCTTGAATATCCGCTTGTTCCAGACCTTGGCCATCACGGATTCCATCGGCACGCCCTGGCTCTGCAGGAAGGAATGATACCCCATCACGCCGAGCCCGACGGAGCGTTCGCGCATTGCGGAATACCGGGCGCGGGCCATGGAGTCCGGGGCGCGGTCGATAAAGTCCTGGATGACGTTGTCGAGAAAACGCATCACGTCTTCGACGAAGGTCGGGTGATCGTGCCATTCAAGGTAGGTTTCGAGGTTGAGCGACGACAGACAGCAGACTGCTGTCCGCTGCTCGCCGTCCTTGTCGACACCGGTCGGCAGCGTGATTTCGCTGCAGAGGTTCGACATTTTCACTTCTAGCCCGGCCAGTTTGTGGTGTTCCGGAATCGCCTTGTTCACGTGATCGATATAGAGCAGATAGGGCTCGCCGGTTTCGATCCGGGTCGACAGCATGCGGATCCACAGGCTGCGTGCAGAGACTTTGCGGATCACCGCCTGGTCTTTCGGGCTCTTAAGGCCCCACTCCTCGTCGTTTTCGACGGCCCGCATGAACTCGTCGGTGATGATGATGCCGTGGTGCAGGTTCAACGCCTTGCGGTTCGGATCGCCGCCGGTGGGACGGCGCAATTCGATGAACTCCTCGATTTCCGGATGGTCGATGCGAATATAAATCGCTGCCGATCCGCGGCGGAGCGAGCCCTGCGAAATCGCAAGGGTCAGAGAATCCATGACGCGAATGAACGGGATAATGCCGGATGTCTTGCCGTTGGCGCCGACTTTCTCGCCGATCGAGCGCAGATTGCCCCAGTAGGAGCCGATCCCGCCGCCGAGCGAGGCAAGCCAGACGTTCTCATTCCACAGCTCGACGATCCCGTCGAGGCTGTCGGTGGCTTCGTTCAGAAAGCAGGAAATCGGCAGTCCGCGTTCCGTCCCTCCATTGGACAGGACAGGGGTCGAGGGCATAAACCAGAGATTCGACATGTAGTCGTAAATGCGCTGGGCGTGGTCAGAATCGTCCGCAAAATGGCACGAAACGCGCGCAAAAAGGTCTTGAAATTCTTCGCCGGGCATCAAATACCGGTCGGTCAGGACCGCCTTGCCAAAATCCGTCAGATTCGCGTCACGACCACGATCAATCTTTACCGAAATACCGCGTTTCGACTGAAATAGATCATGTTCCGTCTGCACCAGATCAAGCACGCCCAACCTCCATATTTTACGACTCGTCAGGGGGCAGTTAGCGTGTCCTGCGCAAATTCACCCCCCAGGTTATCTGCGCCGGTCGGCAGGCTTTTGCTGCTGTTTGACAACGACCCGAAAACGGCCGTTTTCCGCTGCGTACGCCCCGCCTCGCGACCCGAACGGTTATCCACAAGCGACTGTGGATAACTTCCCCCGATGGCCGCGACGTAGGAGTGTGCAACAACATCTGGGGTGCCGTCAATAAAAAACGACTAAATCCTGTAATATCCACAACATCTTGTGGATATCCTGTGAGAATGGCGGAATTCAGGAGATATTGGAATCGGGGATCATGGGGACGAAATTTCGCGAACCGGAAACAACGGAAAGATAGCACATGCTCGTCTTTTTGATTCGCTGCTAACGACCACGATCAAATCGACTTCAGGAATTCTTCAAACGCGGCAAGCGTCTCCTCTGACACGTGATGTTCCAGTCCCTCAGCATCCGCCCGGGCTATTTCCTCGCTGACGCCGATGGCGGTCAGGAACTCGACCACAATCTGATGCCGTCGACGCGACGCTTCGGCAATCCGGCGCCCTTCCTCGGTCAGGAAAATCGCGCGATACGGACGCGCCTCGATCCATCCGGCGCCCTTCAGACGGCGGATCATCCGCGCGACTGTCGGCGTCGTGACACCCAGACGCTTGGCGATATCGACCGATCGCGCTTCGCCGGTGGAATCGATAAGATCGGCGATCAGCTCGACGTAATCCTCCATCACCTCCGTCTGGCGCGCCGCGCGGACCTGACGGTGATGATCGGCCTGCTTGTCGGGCTCCGGCAGAACCGGCGCAACCGGCGGCCGGTCGTCGGCCGGGTCGATTTTCAGCTTTCCTTGCATTCGGCCACTATGCCGCAAGGCGGCGCGACTGCCAATGTCTCGCATTCACAGGCATTTGCATGCCCCGGACTTGATCGTGCGGGGAAAGGCGCCTGATCTCCCAACCATATCCCATGCAGCCGAAACGTCCGTATGACCTCTCCTTTCCGCCCAGGCCGCCGGGAATTCCGTGTCGGCGCGGCCAGCACCACCTTCACGCTGGGATTGTCGACAGCCGGCGTCGCCGCGAGATCGAGCGTATTGCGACCGTTTTTCCCGCAGCGGAGAGTTGATCCCATCCATCGGCATGGGCAGCTGGATTACCTGTAACGTCGGGGGCAACGCGCGGTTGCGCGATGCCCGGGCGGAAGTCCTGCGCAGTTTTTTTCGATGCCGGCGGTACGTTGATGGATTCCTCGCCGCATGCATGCTCACGCGAATTTCGCAGAATACGTGCCGATCTTGCTTTTGCTCGTCGCCGGGGCAATTGTCCTGGGTGCGAATGCATACTTCGTCCACGGCTACGGCATTGTTCTGATTGCGGGCCGTCTGCTGCATGCCAAGGCGCTATACGACGGAAACATCCCGCTCCGCGTGGCCGGCATGCTGGCGACCTTCGCCGTGATCGTCGTGGCGAGCGCCTACATAATCGCGAAAGCGGTTATCTAGTTATAGCGCTCTTCGAACTCGACGATATCATTGAAGCCCATGAGATCGTTGAACTCGCCGAACGAGAACAAATCGACGCCGCCGTCTTCCGCATCGCCGGTCCGTTTGAGCGAACCGTAAACAGCGTTCAGTGCGTTGCAGGTAGCCAGGAAACCTGCTGACGGAAAGATGGCTATCCGGTAACCCAGCCCCGCTAGTTCCTCCGGCTTCATCACAGGCGTAACTCCGCCGTTGACCATATTGGACAGTAGCGGAATGTCTTTTCCGAACCGGTTCCCGATATCCCGCATTTCGTCGATATCGGACGGCGCTTCATAAAACAGGATATCGGCGCCCGCTTCGACGTACATTTCGGACCGCCTCATCGCTTCGTCCCGCCCGACGGCTTTCCGCGCGTCTGTCCGCGCGATGATCAGCGTGTCGTCGGACAACCGGCTGTCCAGCGCCACCTTAATCTTGGTCACCATGTCCTCCGCGGGGACCAGCTTGTGACCGGAGAGATGACCGCATTTCTTGGGAAAGTCCTGATCCTCGATCTGGATCGCGGACACGCCGGCCATTTCGTATCCGCGCACCGTTTCGCGCACGTTCACCGGGCCGCCATAGCCGGTATCCGCGTCGGCAATCAGCGGCGTTTCGGTGCCGCCGGCGACGCGACCCGCGCGCGATACCATGTCGGTGTAGGTTGCGATGCCCGCATCCGGCAGACCCAGATGGGACGCAACTGTGCCCGAACCGGTCATATACAGCGCATGAAAACCGACCCGATCCGCCATCTTGGCAGAGATCATATCGTAAACGCCGGGCGCGACGATAAATTCGTTTGTTTCACGGATTTTGGCGGCGAGCGTCGCGGATTTCGAGTGCATGTGGGTATCTTTGGTTATGTCTCTCGGACTATACCCGACCGATGACGTTGCACAAGACGCGGAATCAGGCGTTCTGAAGGACCCGGGAGATCTCGACCGCTTGGGCGATCAGCGCGGCATCGTCGCCGACCCGAGCGGCAATCTGCACCCCTACAGGCATGCCGTTGGGTCCGGTCGCGACCGGCAGCGTCATGGTCGGCCCGTGCATCAGCGTCCACATGCGGTTGAAAGACGACATCGTGACACTGACCAGGTCGGCCGGAGCTTCGCCCGCCGTCGAGGGCGTCAGCAACACAGGGTATTCATCATACAGACTGCCGAGGGCGTTCCGGGCATCGGCGGCCGCGGCAACGGCCTCCACATACTCTTCTTTCGACCAGGTCGATTTGCCGGTTTCCTGCATCCAGGGGTTCATTCTGTCCATGTGATCGCGAAATTCGTCAGCCAGCGCCTGTTTGCCCTCGTAATTGGAGATCACCCGGAACGGCTCCTCGATCGAATCGAACTGCGCCGGGAGATCGACGTCGCCGACATCGTAACCGGCGGCAGACAGTTTCGCCGCGGCGTTCTCGAGCTCCGCCCGGGCACAGTCTTCGGCTTCCGCCCACATCGGCGTTCTGCAGAGGCCGATCCGCGGGCGTGCCGCGCCGGACGGAACGTCATTGCCGGTTACGGCGGTATAGACAAGGCCGATATCGTCCGCCGACCGGGCAAAGTAGCCGAGCGTATCTAGGTTTTTTTTCAGTCCGGCAATGCCCGTTCTGTCCAGACCGTCGAGGCTCGCCTTGTAGCCGACCACACCGCAGAACGAGGCCGGCAGGATGACCGAGCCGCCCGTCTGGGTGCCATTGGACAGAGGCACCATAAAATCCGCCACCGCGGCCGCCGATCCGCTGGACGACACGCCGGGCGTGCGGTTCGTGTCATGCGGATTTCGTACGCCGACCGGCAGCGGGCTGGCGAATTGCGTGGTCGTGGTTTTGCCGAGGATGACCGCACCCGCTGCCCGAAGCGCCGCGACGCAGGCCGAGTCGGCCGACGGCCGATGCCCGGCATAGATGTCCGAGCCGTATTCCGTCGGCATGTCGTGAGTATCGAGAACGTCTTTCACGCCGACCGGCACGCCATGCAGCGGACCGACGGGCGTATCGGCCGCGTCGCAGGCCCGCGCCTGCGCCAGGGCGTGGTCAGCGTCCACATATGTCCACGCGTGCAGCGTATCGTCATGGGCGCCGATGCGATCCAGACAATCGCCGACGAGGCGTTCAGATGTGATTTCACCCGCCGCGATCCGCGACGCCGCTTCGCTCGCGGTCAACGCGTTCAGGCCGGACGGTTCGTCTTTCACAAGCGATGCCATATTGAACTCCGGTTTTGTTCCGATCAGGTCGTCGCGTCTTCTCTGATCGCTTCCTGGGCGTATTGCGGATCGACATAGCGTTCGCCGGCGGCCTTTACATGGGCATAGACGGCCGCATCGCGATCCTCCTTGGGTACAGGGTCGGCATCCCAGTGCCCGTGTTCGTCGACCCCGCGCACAAGCGACGCCGGTCGTCTTCCGATAGTCGAACGCACATGCGCCGGAAAATAGAAGAACGCTACTCCGATGCGCATGTCGTCGGTGTCGTTGGCGTCGGAGCCATGCACGATGCGTTCGTGATGACAGGAAAACTGACCGGCTTTCAGGACGAGGTCTGCGGCGACGCCGTCGTCGATTTCGTCGATCGTCTGCCCACGCGCCAGAAGGTTTTTTTTGTCGAAGGTTTCGACGTGAGAGTAGATTTTCCCGGTATGCGTGCCCGGGATGACCCGCACACATCCGTTTTCCGGCGTACTGTCGGTCAGCGCCAGCCAGACCGTGACGAGTTCATTCGGCTCCAGCCCGAAATAGGCGGAATCCTGATGCCAGGATACGTAGGATCCGTCCCGACCCGGTTTCATCCAGAAGCGGGATGACAAGGCGTAGATATTGGGTCCGATCAGGTCTTCCACGACATCCAGAATTTTCGGATGGCGGGAAAATTCATAGGACCTGCGGAAACACAAATGTGCCTTGACGATGATTTCCGATGCCCGCATACCCTCCTCCCGTTCGAAGACATGCAAATCCGCGCACATCGCCGCCGCTTCCGCCGGATCCACACCGTCGAACGGCGCGAGATACCCATTATCGTGATAGAATGCGATCTGTTCTTCGGTCAGAACCTTCGGCATGTATGGAATCCCTTTTGGTCTCGCCGGAGAGTCTACTCCGGGGCGCGCAGCTTGAAACGCTGAATTTTACCGGTCGCGGTTTTCGGCAGGTCCTCGACGAAATGGAACCAGCGGGGATATTTGTAGCGCGCAAGACCATCCTTGCAGTGCTCCAGCAATTCGGCCGCCAGATCGTCGCCGGCATCTCCATGCTCTTTAAGAATGATGTGCGCTTCCGGTTTGACCAGCCCGTCGCTGTCTTCACGACCGACGACTCCGGCCTCAAGCACCTTGGGATGATCGATCAGGCGGGATTCGATTTCGATCGGCGAACACCATATCCCGCCGACCTTGATCATGTCGTCGGAACGGCCGTTGTAAACGTAGTAGCCTTCTTCGTCCTGGGTATACGTATCGCCGGTATTGATCCAGTCGTCGCCCAGCATCGTCTGCTCGGTGCGATCGGGTTGGTTCCAGTAGTAGGCCGCCATCGACTGTCCCTGCACCCAGAGACGGCCGACGTCGCCCGGTTCGACGTCGTTGCCGTCGTCATCGACGATACGCGCCTTGTAACCGGGCAGTACTCGGCCGCTGGTGCCTGCTTTTGCGTCTTCAGGCCGGTTCGAAATGAAGATGTGCGTTGCTTCGGTCGATCCGATTCCGTCTATCGGCGGATGTCCGAGTTTATCCTTCCAGCGGTTGAAGATCGGCGCGGGCAGCGATTCGCCGGCAGAGACCGAGATGCGGACGCTAGACAGGTCCGGGGTATCGGTTTCAAGCGCCCGGCATTGCGCTGCATACAGCGTCGGCACACCGTAATAGATGGTTGGTTTGAATTTCTCGATGATGCGGAACGTCATTTCCGGCGTCGGGCGTTCATCCGAAAGCACCGCGCTGGCGCCGTAGGTCAGCGGAAAGTTCATCGAGTTCCCCAGCCCATAGGCGAAAAACAGCTTCGCCGCGGAGAACATGATGTCGTCTTCTGTGATGTTGAGAACCGGCTCGGTGTATAAGACGCTGTTCACCAGCAGATCGCGCTGGCGGTGAACCGTTCCTTTCGGGCGCCCCGTCGACCCCGACGAATAAAGCCAGAAACAGTCGGCCATCGCGTCGGAGGGATGAGGATCGAGCACCGACCCCGCCACGGCAATCATGTCCCCGATCCCGCCGTCGCCTTCTGTTTTGGTCGCGAAGTCAGGCTTCCGCGACGCATCCGCCAACGCGGGTTCGACCTCGCCAGCGAATTCGGGCGAATAGATCAACGCCGTGCATTCGGAATCCTCGATCATGTATTGGTAGTCTTTCGCGCGCAGCAGGGTGTTGATCGGCACGGGAATGATGCCCGCCTTGATCGCTCCGTAATACAGATAGACGAATTCAGGGCAATCCTTGACGATCATCAGCATGCGATCGCGTGGCCGGATTCCGGCCTTCAACAAGGCATTGCCGCACCGGTTGACCCGTTCCGCCAACAGCCCGTAACTAATTTCTTCATTTTCCGTGATGAAAGCGGTCCGATCGCTTCGCCCCTCGGCGAGGTGCCGGTCAATCATGTAAACCGCTACATTGAAGGAATCCGCAAAGGTGAAAACCGGCGCGGCGCCGGACCGGTCGATACGAACCGTATTGGCATTCATGCTGTTGTTCCTCCCGGCTGTAACGTCGTGCGCTACGCCTCTTTGTTTGAGGCATTCTAACCGGTCCGATCATCCAGTGTGAAGCAGAACGCAGGGCAGTTCCCCGACCGACGCATGCGTCTACCCGACGGTGGACGTTTACCGCCTCGGCAATTTCAGTATCTTAGCAAGCCGACTCTCGGGGAAATCATGCAGAACGACAGGCAGGAAAGTGGGATGAACAACAACATTAAGACAGCGGGTTCAGCCATGGAGAACGATCTCGAACGGCTCGTATATTCGGCCGACTGGCGGAACTGGCAGGACCCGGAAGTGCCGGAGATGCTGAAACCGACCGAATTGCTCCTCGACAAGCACCTTGAGGGCGCGGGCGGGGACAAGACCGCACTGATCGTCGACGATGCAACATACACATACAGCGAATTGCTGACCTGTACGTGCCGCGCAGCGAATGGACTGCGATCTCTCGGGCTGGCGCCGGAATCCCGGCTTCTCATGTTCGGCACCGACAGCATCGAGTATATTTCGACCTGGCTGGGTGCAGTTCGTGCGGGGATCGTCACGGCAGTGGTATCGGATCTCTACAAGGATGAAAACCTGCTCTACTTCATTCGCGATACCGCCGCGAAAGCCCTCTACATCGACGCAGCGCAACTGGACAAACTGGTGGCAATACAGGGTTCTCTGCCAGATAGCCTGGAGTATGTGATCGTGCGTGGCGGCGAAGAAGCGGGCATGGCGGAGCATTACGGCGCCACCGATGCCGTTTCCTTCGAAAAGCTCGTAGAGAACACGCCGGATACCACCGAGCAGCTGCCGCGACACCGGAATGATATCTGCTACATGTTCTATTCCGGCGGCACCACCGGTACTGCCAAGGGCATCACACACCTGGCACACGATTTCGCCCTCATCCCCGAACGCCAGGGCGCCTTCTGGGAATACGCGGCGGACGACGTCGTCCACGCCACATCAAAAAAATATTTTACGCATGGTCTGTGGCCGGGGGTGCTGATCCCTCTCTACTGGGGAGCAACCAGCGTGATCAGCGAGCTGCCGCCGATGCCGGAGAACGTGTTGGAAATCATGGAGAAACGGCGGGTCACGAAACTGATCACGGTACCGACGATCGTCAAAAACATGATGTTCCATATCGACGAGACGGGCCACAAACCGGATACATCGACGCTGAAACTGGCAATCACGGCATCGGAAAAGATGCCGCCGGAGATTTTCGAGAAGTTTCAGCAACAGTTCGGGATCGAACTGCATGACTCCATCGGGTCGTCTGAAATCACGTATGAATGGATTGCCAATCGCCCGGCCGAATTCCGGCGCGGCAGCCTTGGCAAGCCCGTTTTCGGCTACGAAGTGCGCCTGGTGGATACCGACGGCAACGCCGTAACCGCCCCGAATACAGACGGCGAAGCCTGGATCAAGAGCGAAACCGGCTGTTTCTTCTACTGGCGGAAATTCGACAAATCGCGCGAAACGTTCATTGGCCCGTGGGTGCGCACCGGCGACACGCTCTATTTCGACGAGGACGGATTCTTCTGGTTCTCCGGGCGATCGGACGACGTCTTCAAAGTTAAAGGGTTATGGGTCTCGCCAATTGAAGTGGAAGCCGCATTGACCGATGACGATCGCGTGGCCGAAGCCGCCGTGATCTCATACGAGGATACGGATGGATTGACCAAGCCAAAAGCCTTCGTCGTCCTAAAGGCTGGCACCAATGCGACCGAGGAGCTTGTCGGAGAACTGAGAGAAAACGTACGCCCGATCGGCGGCTACAAGGTGCCGGAAGAAATCGCGTTCGTGGAGTCTCTGCCTAGAACGACGCTGCTCAAGATCGATCGCCGCACCCTGCGCGCTCAGGAAGCGGCGCGGCGCGGTTAACGTGCGAAAAGGAAGCAGCAGGCGTCTGTCGACCTGCCGCTTTTTTCCGCCGCTAACCCATTCAGTGGAATTTGACGTATTCGAAATCGAACGGATTTCCATGAACGCCGCGCTTCGGCGGCGCGATCCAGCCGGCGATCTTGCCGTGCTCGTAGCAGGGCTTCATCAGAGATTTGACGAACTCGCGGTCGCTCTCGGTCGGTAGCCAATCGGTCACGTGCTTCGTCCACTCCGCCTCGCTGATGACATGTCCATCCGGGGAGACTTTGACCTCGGAGAAGTTGCCGACCGCCCGGTGAAAGCCACGGTGCGGTAGCGCGAGGCGGAAGTCGAAGCCGTGCTTTTCGATGACCTTGTTCCAGCGGTTCACGCCACGCTGACAGTCGTCGATATAGTCCTGACGCAGCTTCTCGTTGACCGAGGTCAGCGCAGGATGTTGTTCCTCAACGATCTTGTCGCCATCCAGCATCAACACAGGATAGCTGTAATCCACCAGTCGGTGATCGTCGTCTATCTTCTCTTCGTGGAAGCGGCCTTTCAGACCCTGAGTGTAATAATTGGCCGCATTGGTCGACAGTTCCTGGCCGAATAGGTCGACCGATACCGAATAGTGGAAATTGATCCATTTCTGCATCGTCGGAAGATCAATGGCGCCAGCCTCGCGAATACGTTCGGGGTCGTCGGTACCGAGCTCATCCATAACCTCGCAGGTCCGCTGGACAATCCTCATCACGCCGGATTCGCCGACGAACATGTGATGCGCCTCCTCGGTCAGCATGAACTGACAGGTTCGCGCAAGCGGATCGAACCCGCTCTCCGCTAGCGACGCGAGCTGAAACTTGCCATCTCGATCCGTGAAGAAGGCGAACATAAACATCGACAGCCAGTCTGGCGTCGGTTCGTTGAAGGCGCCGAGAATACGAGGCTTGTCTGGGTCGCCGGAGTGACGTTCAAGCATCATTTCCGCTTCTTCGCGGCCGTCGCGCCCGAAATGCGCATGAAGCAAGTAGACCATGGCCCAAAGATGCCGGCCCTCCTCCACGTTGATCTGGAAAAGATTTCTGAGGTCGTAAAGGGACGGCGCCGTCTGACCGAGAACCCGTTGCTGTTCCACAGATGCGGGCTCGGTGTCGCCCTGCGTGACGATCAACCGCCGAAGTGTCGAACGGTATTCGCCAGGCACTTCCTGCCAGACCGGCTCGCCCTTGTGATCGCCAAATGCGATCTTGCGGTCGGGCACCGGCTCGTTGAGGAAAATGCCCCATCGGTATTCCGGCATTTTGACGTAATCAAAATGGGCCCATCCATCAGCGCTGACATCGACTGCGGTTCGCAGGTACACATCGTACCCCTGCGTCCCTTCAGGACCAAGTTCATCCCACCAGCTCAGGTAGTTGGGCAGCCAGGATTCAAGCGCCCGTTGCAGACGCCGGTTCTCACTCAGATCGACGTTGTTGGGGATACGCTCATTATAATTAATAGACGACATATTCAGATCCTCGATTTAACCAATTCGTAAAAGGGTGAAAACGCGTCAGACGCGCTGTTTGTTGTAATCAGCCTTCTGGCCTGATCCGTAGACCTGCAGCGCGCCGTCTTCGCCAACTGCATTGGGGCGCTGGAAAATCCAGTTTTGCCATGCCGACAGCCGTCCGAAGATCTTCGTCTCCAGCGTTTCCGGTCCCGCGAAGCGCAGACTGGCTTCCATGCCCGTCAGGGCATCCGGCGAGAAGCTGGCACGTTCCTCTACCGCGATTCGGACTTCGTCCTCCCAATCGATATCGTCGGGGGCGAACGTAACGAGCCCTAGCTCTTCGGCGTCGAAAGCCTCGATTTTCCGGCCGATCTCCGGCTTTACGTTATCGACATGGGCCGGATCGTTCAGGAACCGGTGTTCAAGCCGCGTCAGGCCGTTCGGCATCGTCAGCGGACCGAAGTTTATGTCGGTCAGCACCACGGTGGCCTCCGGCACATTTGAGCCTTCAAACGTGCCGTCAAGCATGTAGGAACGGTCCGCCGCAAACACCAGTTCGAGGAGCGTGCCGGTAAAGCAGCTACCGGGCTCGACCAGCGTGATGATCGAGCGCGAGGACACATCCACGCGTTTTAAGGTACGTTTCATGAACAGCGTGATTTCGCGCACCAGCCAGTGACCGGCATTGTCCGACAGCGCCTTGTCCGCCGCCTCGACGTTTGCGGCATCTCCTTCCGTCTTGAAGATCCAGGTGCCGACTTCCTTTTCGTTGACACGCAGCTCCATGATGGCGTCTTCCAAGTCGCGGCACATTGCGAAGGGCCAGAACGCCGCGCCCTGCGCTTCAATTCCAGCAATATTGGAGGGCGGCGCCTCGGCCGGTGCGGCGATGGTGATTGTAGCGGTCGCGAGATCGCGATCGATATCGACGACCAGCGTACCGTAGGTGATACGGTCATCCTGGATTGACCGGTTCAGCGGCGTCAGCTCGACACCCTTGGCGTCGGCGGGACGATCGCTTTCTGACGCAAATTCAGCGGCCCGCTCGGCAACGGCTTCGTCGAACTTGGAACGCGGAACCACCTCGTCGACGAGGTCCCAGTCGGTGGCGCGCTTGCCTCGGATGCCTTCCGATGTGGTGCAGAAATAGTCGGCCCGGTCGTGGCGTACTTTCCGCTTGTCGACCAGACGGGTAAGCCCGCCGGTGCCCGGCAGAACGGCCAGAAGCGGCAGTTCCGGAAGCGATACGGTCGAAGATCCGTCGTCGATCAGCATGATATGATCACAGGCGAGCGCGAGTTCGTATCCGCCGCCCGCGCAGGCCCCGTTCACGGCTGCGAGAAACCGGATGCCGGAATTATCTGTGGCGTCCTCGATCCCGTTGCGCGTTTCGTTGGTGAATTTACAGAAATTGACTTTGTGCGCGTGGGTCGATTGCGAAAGCATCCGGATATTCGCGCCGGCGCAGAACACTCGGTCTTTATCGGACGTCATAATGACGGCGCCGACTTCGGGATGCTCGAACCGAATGCGCTGCAGCGCATCGTAAAGTTCAATGTCGACCCCCAGATCATAGGAGTTGAGCTTCAGTTCATATCCGGGCACCAGGGTAGCGTTCTCGTCGACGTCGAGCGCGAGCCGCGCGACGCGGCCGTCAAATGTCAGATTCCAGTGATGATATTTATCCGGGCTGGTCCGGAAGTCGATCCGCGGCTCACCGGCCGCTGTTTTTTCTGAAGAGTCGGTCGACATAGTGCCTCCAATGTCACCCCGTCCGAGCGGGAATTGTCTGGAATTCCGGGGATAAGTGGTTTTATTTTGTTGCTAGCAACAATACTGACTATTTGGATAGTATGTTAACTTCGGCTGGAAATCAACACCTTAAGGATTCTTTTTTTCGTGTTCATCACTGTCGAAGGCCGCCGGAATGGCTACACGAAGATCCTCTACGAATTTTTCAAGATCCTCGGCGAGCAATTTCTCCGTCCCTCATCGCAGAGCCAAGGGTTCCGGTTTCTAGCTGCCAAAAAAATTTTTTACGTAACGCCAGTCTGACGGCGCAGGCCGCACGGAGGCTCTCTCGCGAAGATAATTGCCGATCAGCTTATGTCGAACGGAGCCGGGCTCACCGGACGCAGAGATATTATAGCCGTCATGTCCGATTGCGGTTCCATGCGCCAGAGACTCGATGGCCCGCGGCTGCGAAATGCCATCCCTGACGGGTTGAACGTCATACTTCGTCGAAAACCCAACTCGTTCTGGTCTAAATCATTATAGATATGCTCTGCTGTCAATGGGCTCAGCTTAGAGATCATCCACCTCTTCTCTCGGTCGTAGGTTCACGAACCGTCATGGTGCTCTTCACACCAGTCCGAAGGGTTACAGAAAACTATGCGAATTCAGTCAGTGACCTCGAACGAGTTTGATCCGAACAACAACGGGAGCTAGATCAGGTGCCCGCGCCGAGAAATGCCGTCGCTTCGATTTCCACCAGCGCGCCGGGAGCCGCCAGTGCGGTGATGGCGACCAGCGTCGAACACGGCATGCGCCCCGAGAAATATTCGCTGCGTGCCTTGCCGAAGGCGAGCCGGTTCTCCATGTCGGTCAAATAGACAGTGAGCTTCGCGACGTCTTCCATGCGGCCGCCCGCGCCGACGATAAGCGATTTTATTTTTTCGAAACAATCGACGGATTGCTGATAGGCGTCGCCGCCGGTATCGGGAGCAATCATCCCGGACAGGATCAGCATGTTCCCGACCTTGAGACAGTTGCTGTAAATATTGCCTTCCGGTTCGGGGACGCCCGTTACGGATACTTTGGTAATCTTGTCCATCTTCTCTCTCCCTTATTGCGCCGCGAGGGCGTTTTCTTCCATTGCACGGGCCTGCCGCTCCGCTTCGTCCGCCATCAGCTTGCGGACACGGGCGACCCCGGTGTCGTGACCGTACAGGTATTCGTGACGGTCTGCATCCGCCGCCATGCGTTCGGCGATCAGCCGGTCCTGTTCCAGCACATGCCAGTGTCGTCCTTCAAGCCGGTTTTTATATAAAAATCGCCAAGCATTCCGTTCCCAGCCGGATACTTTGCGGTGGCGCCAGAAAAAGCAGGCGCAGGAGCCTTCGTCAATGGGCGTGATGTGAAAAACAATCCCGAAGCTGCCGCCGGGACCGCCGGTTGCGGGATAGGGTATTTCCAGACACACCGCCTGAAAATCGACGTCATACCATTCGGACCAGTCAAAATTCACATCCTTCTGGCCCTTCTTCTCGAAGACGAAACCGGTATCGGTCTTGCGCGTCGTGAATTCGGCCTCGGTCGCACCTTCGGCCATCGAATGGGAAATCTGATGCAGGAAAGCGCCATGCATCGGATCCATGTTGTTGTCGATCATGTAACGGTATGGGCAACGCCATTCCGCATAGGCGAGAAACGCATCGTAATCGTCACCGGTCAGCCTCTCGGGCGGGATGAACGGCGCGACGGGCGTGCCGAGATCGTCTCCCAGCCAAGCATAGACAACGCCTTGCAGAACTTCGACCGGATATGTGTGCACCGCGCAGGTTCCGGTCATATCGCAGCCGGGTTCTCCGGGCACACTGGCGACTGTGCCGTCGCCGAGGATTTCGACGCCGTGATAGGCGCAGGTCAGACGGTCGCCATCGTGACGGGCCAACGACAACGGCGCGCCCCGGTGCGGACAGCGGTCGTCCTGGAGATGATAATCTCCGGCATTGTCCCGCCAGAGGACAAGATCGCGGTTCCAGCGTTTAAGCGAAAGCGGACGATCGCCGACGCTGTCCGTTCGGCAGATGCCATACCATTTATTGCGCAGACCGGTATCGAGAATACCCCGTGCAGTCTCGCTGATCCGGTATCTGGGCGGTTGCTGTGCCATGGTTCTCCTCCTGCCTAGCGGCCCAGTTTATCCATCACGGCAGCGAAGTTTTCCTCCGTCCACACGCCGCCATCCGGCGTACTCAGTCCCTTTTCGTTCAGCGCGGCCACGACCCCCGTCAGATCGTGAATGCCCCGCCCGAAGACGTCTTCCAGCGCATCACCGAGGGACTGCTCGTAGGGACCGGCCTTGCCGTCGCCAGCCTGCCACTGCTCCATATACAGCCCGTTATGCGGGAGGCGCGGATGATCGCCGCCACCGGCCCCACTGTCGATCTCACCGCCTGCCGAATTTGTGGACTCCGGTCCGCCTGCACGGGCCCGCGATTCCCGGGCCAGCCGCTCCCGGACGGCCATGAAATCGTATGTCGCGAAGGTCTCGGTGCGGAAAACGCCCCAGGCATATTTTTCCAGCGCGACATTGACCGCCTGGATTTTTGACGGCGGCATCCGCAGCGTGGCGATCTGACCGATGCCCATGACGACATTCCACGACACAACCTCCACACCATCGGGCGGAAAGTTATCCCACCACCCGCGCTCGTCCAGCTTGGTCTGGAATTCGTCCAGTGCCTGGGACTGATCGTGTTTCAGAAACACGGTCAGCATGATGTCGTCACCCTTTATGTCGTCCACCGACCCGCACTCCTATTTTTTCCAAAGACAATACGAATGTTATATACTATATAGTATAAAAAGCAACGCCCGTCACAAATTTCGAATGCCGATGGACGACATTCTTTCCAGCCTCGCCTCGCGATGCACCGACCCAGATCTTAGGCGATCTCCCAAATATGCCAGGCTTGTCGCGGCAATTAAGGACGCGATTGCCGATGGCGCGTTGCAAACCGGCGAACGGTTGCCGACTGAAACCGAACTTACGGACGCGATGCCCTATTCATTGGGCACCGTCCAGAAAGCGCTCAGGGAACTGGTTGATTTGGGCGTTCTAAGCCGATCCAGGAAAACCGGAACATTCGTGCGCGACCCGGTTCCCCTGCTTGATGATGTATCGAGATTCAATTTCGAACGCCCGGACGGAACGCTGGTCTCCGACGTCCGGGCACGCATTTTCGATATCTCGGAAATCCGGCATTCGGGCCGCTGGGACCAGCGCCTGGGGAAATGCCGGAACGGGTTTGTGCGGGTAAGTCGCCTCGACCGGATCGATGGCAGCTTCAACTGTTATGTCGAAACCCACCTCCGGGCGGACCGGTTCAACGACATGCTCTCGCTCACGACAGCCGACCTGGAAGGAAAAAACGTCCGCACGTTCCTCAAACAGAGATACGGTATAGAGATATTCAAAACCGAGATATCTATCGGTCCCGCCGCCGAGAACGCCGACGCTGAAAAGCACCTCTCTCCTCCGCCCGGCACAAACCTTCAATCGATTGAATCGATCGGTCGAAACCGGTCCGGCAAGGCGTTATTTCTTCAGACCAACTTCTACCGGGACACCGGGTACCGGGTTCAGATTTTCTGACCGAAAACGCGTCCTATCCCCAGCAACCGATCCGGGCAACGAATCCGTAGGCCAGATCGAACAGCGCTTTGTCCTGCATCGTTTCGCGCCTATCGCTGCCCGAATAGGGAATATTGAACCGTTCAAGAAATCTGAGTGCGCGGTCCTGGCGGATGATGAGGCCAATGTCTCGCATAACGACGCCGGTTTTCTGGTACATCGCGGGCGTGTTGATCTTCGCCGACACCACGCCGACGATATACCCGCGATCGTCGATCACCGGCCCGCCGGAATTGCCACGGCGGATATCGGCATCGATCGCGAAGCGCCCCCAGCGGCGCAGTTTCTCGTCCTGAAACGCGCGCACTTTTCCGGTCACGTAGATCGGCTTTATCGCCACCAGCCCGTGAAGCGGGTGGCCGATCACGGCGATCTTGTCGCCGATCTTCAACTTCAGGGGTTTTCGGAACAGCGCATATCCTGGCGGTTTCTCCGAATACTGGATGACCGCAAGATCGTCCGGCTTGTCCGTGCCGATCAAACGGGCGGGTTTGTGATTTTTTCCTGCGACGGCTTCACCGAAATACGGCGGCACCCGGCGACCACGTGGTCGTTGGTCAGCATGTGTCCGTGCGGAGAAACGAAAAAACCCGTTCCGCTGCTGCGCATCCGCATGCCGGGAAACAGGGCCTTGCCGGGTTGCATGCGCTGCTTCGCACGGCGGATGCGACTGGCCTTGATTTCCTGCGCGCGCGCGTCCGACACCTCTTCGCCCTTGCATTTCCAGCGCGCTACCCGGCGCACGATATTGCGGTCAGCATCGTAGCAATTGATAACCTTCAACCGGTCCGAATTTTCCTGAGCAGAGCCAGGCGTCGCCAACACCGCCAGCGCACAAATCAGCAAGCCAACCCAAACCGTCATTCAGCAGCCACCTGTTGCTCCGCGTCGATCATGTCGCCGAGAATATTCCGGAACTGCATCGGTGCATTGTCGATATTGATATCGACGACGGGCCGGTCGCCTATCTCGTCGAGCGCCTGTTGCTGACGTTCGAGGATGACGACGTCTTCCATGAAGGTTTGCAAACCGCCCTCCGCCAGCACCCGGGATACGTTGTCGTCGTCGAGCTTGTAATTCCGCGCGAACGCCCAGTGATAGTGGGTGCTCGTTTCCGTCTCCGGCGTGATGATATGGTTCGACCACATCGAAATGCCCTGAGACCGGTCGCCTTCCGGTGCGCCCGTATTAGCCTCGGCACAGCCGATATCAAGTGTCACGGTGGATGGCGCCTGCCACTTGATAAGCTGCCAGCGGTCGACTTCGCCGTCGAATTTTCGAGCCTCGTTGTACATCGGGGGCGCCGTAAATCCGAGCATCCAGCGCTCGACGCGAATGGCCTCGCCTTCGCGGGTCGTCTTCACCGGAACCAGCGCTTCCTTTGGGTCTCCCGCGATAGTGTTCTTGTGAATATAGCTGACATGGGTGAGATCGAGGAGATTGTCGATCAGCAGACGGTAATCCGCCTTCATGTGGATATGACCGCCGGTCTGTGTCCAGTCGGGATGATCGAGCCATGGCAGATCGGGGATATCGTCTTCTTCGGCACATGCCGGATCGCCGCACCAGATCCAGATCATGGCGTGCCGTTCGCGGACCGGATACGATCGAATTTCGGCGCCGGGCGGCACACGGCTTTGGCCCGGAACGGCGACGCAACAACCGGAATTGTCGAATTCCAGACCGTGATAGCCGCACTGGATCCGGTCCCCGGCGACTTTTCCCAGAGATAGCGGCAAATGGCGGTGACAGCACCGGTCCTCGAGCGCGACGGGATCACCGTTCGCATTGCGCCAAAGCACGACAGGCTCGCTCAAAATGGTCTTGGCCAAAGGAGCACCGGGTTCCAGGTCGGCGGCCCAACAGGCCGCGTACCACGCATTTCTGACAAAGGTAGCTGTCACGGCCGCCTCCCTCAGTGCATGACCATGCCGCCATCGACCACGATGGCCTGGCCGGTCACGAAATCGGACGCGGGAGATGCCAGATAGATCAGCGCGCCAAGCAGGTCGTCGGGCGTCTGTTCCCGTTTCACCGACCGGCCCGTCAGGCTGAGGTTGACGTAAAATTCGAGCTTGTCGCGCTGAGCTTCGATCTGGTCGCTCATGGTAAACCCGGGCGCAATGGTGTTCACCGTAATCCCGTCACCGCCCAGTTCCCGGGCCAGCGCCTTGGTCATCGCGTCGACAGCGCCTTTGGACGCGACATAGTGGAGCATGAGCGGAACACCGGAATAGATCGTGCTGGAAGAAATATTGATAATCTTTCCATATCCCTTCTTCTTCATCTCAGGCGCTGCCGCCTTGATGCAGTTGAACACGCCGCGGGTGTTGATCGCCATGACCTTGTCCCATTCGTCGCCGCCGATCTCGAGAAAGCTGCGACGTTCCAGGGCAGCGAACAATGCGGCGTTGGTCACCAGAATGTCCGCGCCGCCGAATGCCGATACGGTTTCGGCGACCATCGCTTCGCAGGCATCCATGTCGGTCACGTCGGTCGTCATGCCGATCGCCTCACCGCCGGCGTCCTTGATCGCGGCGACGGTGTCTCCGGTATCGAGAATATCGGACAGGCAGACTTTTGCTCCTTCCGCTGCCAATGCCTGCGCGTAGACCGCGCCGATCCCCTGCGCCGCGCCTGTAACGATCGCCGTTTTCCCTTCGAGCTGTGTCATTGCCTTTTCTCGTTTGGTTTAAGTTCGATGATTCAGCAAATCATATACTGCCTGTTTCCTTGGTGCGACATCCACCCGCAGTTGGATTCGGCGCACGCGGGTGACAGAATGAAGATCGATTACAGCGTGGGTCCGTTTCGATGTCCGATGAATTCCCCGATAATGCCTGGTACGCCGTCGGCGGCTCCGACGCACTGGCATCAGGCGACGTCATTCCCGTTCATCTGTTCGGCGAGGAACGGGTCGCGTGGCGCGGCGATGACGGTCAGAGCCATGTTTGGCAGAACCGCTGCGTCCACCGCGGCATGCGGCTTCAATACGGTTTTGTCGACGGAGACCGCCTCGCCTGCCGTTATCACGGCTGGCGGTTCGGGGGCGACGCGCGGTGTGAGGTCATCCCGGCACATCCCCACATGACGCCGCCGGACGACTATTGCATTCCCGCCTTTCAATCGGCCGATCAGGGCGGACTGATTTGGACGGCGGCGGGCACACCCGACGAGCCGCCACCCGAATTTCCGGCAGGAGGGGAGCCGCTGTTTTGCCGAACCGCGGCTGTCAGTGCCTCACCGGCGGCAACCCGGCAATACGTCTGCAGACTGGCGACACAGGAGGTCGCGCCGGGTTATTTCCTGATGACGAACACCTACGAGACTTCGGAACTGACGCTGGCAGTTGCGATACAACCGAGCGGAAAAGACTGCGCCCAGCTGCACGTTGTCTCGGCGACCACCACG
This sequence comes from Alphaproteobacteria bacterium, assembly GCA_038146925.1. Classification (GTDB taxonomy): domain Bacteria; phylum Pseudomonadota; class Alphaproteobacteria; order MPNO01; family UBA830; genus UBA830. The sequence goes on along the minus strand of JAYQSP010000011.1, from coordinate 604,075 downwards.
GACGGCACCGGTACACAGGCCCTTCGTCTTTATGCGTCGGCATGGACCCGTCGCATCCGGAACGCCATCGAAGAACAGAACCGCAAGGAGGTAGTCGCATGACACGGACGACAGATTCCGTTGCGCTGAACGAGTGGCAGGCAGTCGGGACGGTCGAAGAGATCGCGTCCGGCAAACGCCGCAATACCAGATTGCTGGGCCAGGACATTATCGTCGAATTGGACGGCGACCGGCCCCGAATGTTCGAAACCAATGCCGATGGCGGCATGGGGACGGAACATCCCGCCCAGATTCATTATGGTCATGTCTGGACGACGCTGGGATCGCCGGAGAAACCGCCGCTCGACATGCCGGAATTTCAGGAAGAAGGCCGCCGACTGGTCAAAGTCGGCGCAGTCACGGTTCGGGCATCGGCGCTGCGCATCGTCGAGAACTTTCTCGACATGTCTCACTTCCCGTATGTGCATACGGGCATCCTGGGCGAAGAACCGGTCACCGAGGTTAACGATTACAAGATCGAAATCCGCGAGCCGGAAGACGAAATCTGGGCGACGGATTGCAGCTTCTTCCAGCCCCAGGCCGCCGCGTCTGCCGACGATGGCCAGATCAGCGAATACATGTATCGGGTCAGTTCGCCGTTCGTGACCGTTCTCTACAAAACCTGCCCGGTAGTCGACGGCGCATGGGATCTCGTCGGTATCTTCGTCCAGCCGAAGGACGAAGCCGAATGCGACGTACATACCTTTATGCTGGTCTTCGACGACACGTCGACGATGGCGGATCTGGTGCATTTCCAGCAGGAAATTTTCCTGCAGGACCGTAGCATCCTCGAAAACCAGATACCGCCGGGCCTGCCGCTAGATCCGAAAGACGAGATGGCAATCAAGGCCGACGGATCCTCGATGATGTATCGCCGGTGGCTGCGCAAAAAGGGCCTGACCTTTGGAACCTATAGGGGGAGCGAGTCCTCGCAGGCGGCATGATGCGGTTATACGACTACATTCTCTCGGGCAGTTGTTACAAGGTCCGGCTGTTTCTCTCGATGATCGGAAAGGACTACGAAACGGTCCCGGTCGACTATTACCCGGGCGGCGAACACAAGACGCCCGAATTTCTCGAGATAAATCCGCTCGGCCAGATTCCGGTCCTGACCGACGAAGAGCTCACGCTGCGGGATGCGCAGGCCATTCTTGTCTACCTTGCGGGTAAATACGACGCAGATCGCACATGGTACCCGGAAGCCCCCCGCCTGCAGGGCGAGATCGCGATGTGGCTGTCTTTCGCCGGCGGAGAGATCATGAATTCTTCTGCGGCCCGGCTGCATGACATGCTGTTTTACGATTTCGATCTCGACAAGGTCCGCGCCGCCGCCCATGCGGCCTTCCGCGTGCTGGACGATCACCTGACCGACCGCGAGATTCTGGGCAGACACTGGATCGTCGGCGAAAATCCGACTGTCGCCGACATCGCCTGTTTCCCCTATGTCGCCCTAAGCGGCGACGGCGGGATTTCGCTCGACGACTATCACGCCATCCGGCGCTGGATATCGCGCGTAAAGCGGATTCCCGGCTTTATCGTCATGCCTGGCATTCACGCAAACTAAGCTGATTCGGACGCGTTTATGGTGCGCCAGATATTTTCCGGCGTAACCGGCATGTTCATATCTTTCACCCCGTATTCTTTCAGGGCGTCGCACACCGCGTTGATAAATGCCGCTGTCGCGGACACGGTCGCCCCCTCTCCGCCGCCCTTGACGCCCAGCGGGTTGTTCTTCGTCGGCACCTCATGCAGTCCGGTGGTGAAATTCGGCAGATCGTCGGCACGCAACAGGCCGTAATCCATGAAAGAACCGGCGATCAGCTGGCCGGTTTCGCGATCGTACACCCCGTTTTCGATGATCGCCTGTCCGATCCCCTGCACGATCGAGCCATGGGCCTGTCCCGCAAGGATCATGGGGTTTATTGCCCGCCCCGGATCGTCGATGGTGGTGTGCGCGATGACCGTCAGTTGCCCGGTCGCCGGATCGATTTCCACTTCCGACACCGCGGCACCGTTCGGATAGGCGGCCGAACGCCCCCGAAAAAGGTGATCCGCATTGATTTTTCCACCCTCCGCTTGCGCCGCGACATCAAATAAGCCAACGAATTTATCGGTTCCCGTGACGCGGAATACCCCTTGCGAGAAGGTCACGTCTTCGAGCGCGGCTTCAAGCATTTCAGCCGCCCGTTCGCGGCCTTGTTCAATGGCCTTTTCGGCCGCTTCGCGCATTACGATCCCTCCAAGCCGCATAGACCGGTCGGAATGCGATCCGCCGCCGACGGGTACGATATCGGAATCCCCGGTCACGATCCGGACGACATCATCGGACACCCCCAGAATTTCCGCGACGACCTGAGGAAAAACGGTTTCGTGTCCTTGCCCGCTAGACTGGGTACCTATCGGGACCTCGACCGTGCCGTCGCCGTGAATCACGACTTTCGCGTATTCGATCGGCGCGCCCACCGGTGCCTGGATATACGACGCGTAGCCGATCCCACGCAGTTTTCCCCGCCCCGCCGCTTTCGCCCGCCGGTCGTCGAAATGCGCCCAATCGGCAGCCCGCAACGCTTTGTCCATACACGTTCCGAACTCGCCGCAATCGTAAGTCGTCCCCATGGGATTTTGCGCCGGTAACGAATCCGGCTTTATCAGATTGCGTCGGCGCAGCTCAATCCGGTCGATCCCTATTTTCTGGGCGGCCATGTCGATCAGACGCTCGATGGTGTGCATCGCTTCGGGTCGTCCGGCACCACGATATGGACCGGTAGGCACGGTGTTTGTCAGGACGCCCCGTATCCGCGCGTAGCAGGCCTTCATTCGATACACGGACGGCAACAGACGCGGGCCGTTGGACAGGGGAACGAACGAAACCGTATGCGCTCCCAGATTGCCGATCAGATCGGCCCGGAGCGCAAGGAAATTCCCATCCGCATCCAGTGCCAGAGCCGCGTCGGTGTAAAGGTCGCGGGCCTGGTAGTCGGTGACGAAAGCTTCCGACCGGTCACCGCGCCATTTGACGGGCCTTCCCGTTACCCGCGCCGCCCAGCACACGACCGCGAACTCCGGATACATCATGTTGCGCGGCCCGAACCCGCCGCCGACGTCGCGCGACACGACGCGCACGCTCTCAGGTTCCAGCCCGAACATCGCACCGAGGAGCATCTTGTGGCGGTGCACCCCCTGCCCGCCGGCGTACAACGTCAGCTTTCCGGCCTTGGCGTCCCAGGCTCCCACCGCGGCGCGCGGCTCCATCTGACAGTTTATGACCCGGTTGTTGAAAAACCGCGCTTCGACGACATGTGCAGCGGCATCGAACGCCGCATCCGTTGCAGCGGCCTCCCCCTGTTCGGCGTCCAAAGGAGCGTTTCCGGCGCACGCATCCCAGATCGCCGGCGCGCCGTCTTCCAGAGCCGCGAGAGCATCGGTAACGACCGGCAACGGATCGTAGTCCATCTCCACGCGTTCGGCTGCCTGCCGGGCGATAGCCTCGGTTTCCCCCACGGCGACGGCCACGATTTCGCCCGCATGTCGCACCTTGTCGCGGACGATGGTCGGTTGCGGCACATCGAACGGCGTCGTTCCGTCCCGGTTGACGAAGGCGGGGTTCTGCCAGTCGACCGCGCCCGCCGGGTTTGCCGTATGGCCGATATCGGCGATCCCTTCCGCTGCGTAATCTGCTCCGGTCAGCACCGCGTGGACGCCGGGCATCGACCGGGCGGCAGATACATCGACACCCCGTATCCGGGCATGTGCGTGCGGCGAGCGCACCATGACCGCATACAGCTGGTCTGGCAGATTGACGTCGTCGCTGTAGGACCCCGCGCCTCGGAGGAGGCGATCGTCTTCCCGCCGCCGTACCGGGGCGCCGATCCCGTTTGACCCGGTCACGGTTATTCCTCAACGAGGACGTACAGACCGTCTTCGATCCGGTCCAGCCGGCCAGCTCGCCGCAGTTCTTCGAGCCTTCGGACAATTTCCCGCCCATCGCGCGAGCCGACGGCAACCATTAACTCTCCGAAGGATTTCGCGCCGTCGGTCAGTGCCGCCTCTACGTCGTCATGCGTCTTGTCGCCGGAAATCGCCGACCGGGGCACGGTATGCGCCAGCGCACGGTCGCCCAGCGGCAGGGTCAGATCGAACCCGGCCTTGGCGCCGACCCGTTTGCCGCCCAGCGACGGGTCCAGCGGCAACGTCCGGAAACCCGATTCGACGACCAGATCCCTGTCAGCCTGAAACCGCGTGGCGAGTGCCCAGTCCATCTGTGCATCGTCGAATATGTCGATGTCGGGATCGACCACGAAAACATGCTTGGAATTGGCCAGCGAGCCCATAACTGCGGCGATGGCGTTGCGTGCCTCGCCCGGCATGCGTTGACGCAGCGACACACGCACGTTGAAGCTGCCGCCGGACGACGTCGTGATATTGACGCCGACCGGTTCCCGCACAGCCGTCTGCAGAGCGCGCCATACCGTGACCTCGGCCCGGATGGCGTTCAGCTGGGTGGTATCGGTCCAGCCGATATGTTCCCCCGAAATAGTCGATGTCTGAAACAGGGCGTCCTTGCGCCGCGTGATCGCGGTGCAGTGAAATACGGGGTTACGCTTCACAACGCCGTAGTAGCCCAGAAATTCCCCGTAGGGGCCTTCCGGTTCGACATGTCCGCGTTCGTCGAGATATCCTTCAATCACATATTCGGCGTCGGCGGGCACGCGGATGTCGTTGGTCACGCATTTGACGACAGGCAGGGTCGCGCCGCGAAGCTGCGCCACCAGCGGCAGTTCGTCCACCGGCAGGCGCATGACGGCAGCAAGGTGGTCGCAGGGATGGGCTCCCACTGTAAACGCGATAGGCAGGCGTTCGCCCCTGGACGCGCATTTTTCGTAGATTGCCTTAAGATCCGACGGTGCGACCAGATCGATGCCTGTTTCGGTTTTTCCGCGCAGCATCAGCCGTCGCGCACCTGTGTTGGTCCATCCCGTTTCGGGATTGATCACATAGTCCAGCGACGCAGAGATATAGGGCGCACCGTCCAGCTCGTGCTGCAAATGCACCGGCAGCGCCGTCAGATCGACATCGTCGCCCGTCAGAATGACCTGATGCACGGGTGCGTCGGGGCTATCGAGTTCGATCACGTTCTGCGGCTCGGCGAGACGCCGGTTTACCTCCGCCAGTAACTCGGCGGGCCCGACGCCGAATGCCATGGCCATGCGGGTGCGGCCGCCGGTCATGCTGCCGATGATTTCCGCTTTCTCCGGTCCGGCCTGGCGAAACAGAACAGCTTTTTCGTTACCGTCCATACGCGCGGCAACATCGGCAAGATCTATCGGATCTTCGACGACGTCGACCTCTCCTTCGTCGATCATGCGATCGACAAAGCGCCGCAGCCGAAATTCATCCAAGTCCGGAACCGGGTCGTTTTTGAGCGAAGTCGCCATGGTAAAACCTCCTGCGATCGGGGAGTTTAGGCCTTGAGATCGCTCCGCTCCAGCCCCGGTTGCCCGCCAGGGCCGAGTGGGCAAGTATTGTCGGCATAAGGAGCAATCTTATGACCAACCCAGCCCCGGGTTTCGTGAAAAATCCCGACCGTGTCGTCCGCCTGGAACCGTCACCGCGCCGTGTTCGGATAAAGTTCGGCGGCGAATGGATCGCCGATTCCACCGAGATGATGCTGATGTACGAATCCGGCCACCTGCCGGTGTATTACTTCCCGGTGAAAGACGTGCGGCTGGATCTCCTGCATCCGACCGACCACACCAGCCACTGCCCCTATAAGGGCGACGCGTCCTACTGGTCGATCGAAGCGGGCGGACGCGCCGCGGAAAACGCTGTCTGGGCCTATCAGACGCCCTACGATGAGATGACGGCGATCAATTTGCAGGATTACTGCGCGTTCTACTGGGACCGCGTCGATCACTGGTTCGAAGAGGACGAGGAAATTTTCGTCCATCCGCGTGACCCGTACAAACGGGTCGATACCGTTCCGTCTTCCCGACAGGTCAGGGTCGTGCTGGGAGGCGAAACAGTCGCAGAGACGACGCGGGCCCATTTTCTGTTCGAGACGGGATTGCCGACCCGGTATTACATCCCGGCGGAAGACGTCCGGATGGACCTGCTGCGGAAAAGCCCGTCGGAAACGCAGTGTCCGTACAAGGGAGTCGCGCAGTATCATTCCGCCGATATCGGCGGAAAAAAGTTCGACGATATCGCATGGCACTATCCCGACCCCGTGCCGGAATGTCCCAAAATCAGGAACCTGATCTGTTTCTACAACGAGAACGTGGATGCGATTTTCGTTGACGGAACGGAAGCCGAAAAACCGTTAACGAAGTGGTCCGGCTAGGTCCTAGCCGGCGCTTTCCAGATGATCCGCCACGGCAAGCACGCGGAGCATTGACCGGATCACCGGACGCTCGATCAGCTCTCCGTCCACCACCACCAGGCCGGTTTCGTCCTTTTCGAATTCTCCGAGAATTTTGCGGGCGCGTTCGACCAGTTCCGGCGTCGGCGAGAAGACCTCGTTGATGACCGGAATCTGCTTGGGATGGATCGAGGCCTTGCCGGTAAAGCCGAGCGCATCGGACATACGGGCCTCTTCTTCCAGCCCGGCCTGATCGTCCAGATTGAGATACGGCACATCCAACAGATCCAGATCGTACCTGGCGGCAGCATGGACCACGCGCGAGCGCGCGTATAGCAGCGTCTCCCAGGTCTTGGCGGCGCGCAGATCGGCGGACATGTCCACGGCGCCGAACAACAGGGAATCGATCCGGGAGGATGCATTCGCGATTTCCATAACATTCGCGAGCCCGTCCGTGGATTCGATGATCACGTGAAATCTGATATCGGCGCAGCTTCCCTGCAGAAGTTCGTCATAAAGTCTGATTTCCGCCGCAGATCCCGGCTTGGCGAGCATCAGGGCCTTAGGCGGCGCGGCGCAATCGCGGAGTGCAAGAATGTCTTTAAGGCCGTCAGGCGTCGATAGCGGGTTGATCCGCACCATGGTTTCGACATCTGCCGGTCCGGCCTCCGCGAACAACGGAAACGTCAGGTCGCGGGCTTCCTGCTTTCGCGGTAGCGGCACCGCATCCTCGATGTCGACGCATACGATATCGGCACCGCTTTCCAGCGCCTTGGCAAATCGGTCGGGCCGCAATCCCGGCACGAAGAGCAGGCTGCGGCGGGGACGAATTTCTGAATCGGTCATAGAAGCCTCCTCTGTTGGAGCTACACCAATCCCGTGCGACGGTCCAGATTGCGCAGAAGAAAAGCCGTGCCGAAACCGATAGCGCAGGCGGACACGGTCAGCCACGCGCCCGACTGCCAGTTGCCGGATTGCGCCACCAGGGCCGCCATGATTGGCGGGCCGATCAGTTGCCCGATGCTGATCACCTGTATGACCAGCCCGACGGTAGTGCCGTACAGCGCCGCCGACGGCGCATGCACCTGGGCGCGGGCGAGCACGATCGGCGGAATAAAGCCGCCGAAAAACGGCAAGGCCAGCGCCAGCGCGTAGCGCAGTTCGAACGATATGTCCGCCTGATACAGGCCGGCAGCGCATATCGCCATCCCCCCATGCCCGACCAGAACGCCCAGCCAGCCAGGCACGCCCTTTTTCAACATCCATCCGCCGACGAAGCAACCCGGTGCGTTCATGAACACCGCAATTCCGATCAGCACCGAGGCTGTCGCGATGGAAAACCCCTCCTTCTCGGTCAGGAAGGTCGGCAGGAAGGCCATCGACGACAGGAACACGAGTGAATACGTGCCAAACGAAACGGCGACGACCCACGGACCCGCACTTCGCAGCGTCCGCCAAAGGTCGTTCATGCGGACGGGCGGACCGGCGCGCGTCGGTGCGAACCTCCCGCCGCGCAACGCAAAAATCAGGAATACGAACGAAACCAGCGCAAGGGCGGCATTGAACAGCCAAAGACCGCGCCACCCCGATAACGCGCCGATCAGGAACGGGGACAACGCCACCATCGCCGCCATGCCGAACGGCATGTAAAAAGACCAGACTCCGAATGCGATAGGCCGGTCCTTCTCCGCCGCTGCGCGGGCGATCAGAACCGGCGCCGCCGAGATAACGGCGATATAGCCAACCCCTTCGACAAACCGCGTAGCCATGAGAGGAACCAGGCCGCCCGCCAGGGCGCCTGCCAGGCTGCCCGCGCAAACCAGCGCTGCGCCGCTCAGCAGCATGCGCCGGTGGCCGAACCGGTCACCGATCATGCCGACGCCGATGCTACCTACAGCGCCGATCAGCACGATCGTGGAAATCAGCCAGCCGGCGGCGACGAGGCCGAAACCCAGATCGCCGCGCATCGCCGGAAGGGCGCCCGGCAGTTTTCCAAGCTGCGCGGCACCGACGGACCCGGCGAACAGTATCAGCAGCACCACGCCCCAACGGCTGGTTCCGGATTTTTCCAAGTCAGCGACCGGCGTCAGGCGCCGAACACCGGTTCCGGCAATCCGGTGACGTCGGTATCGACGGCAAAAAGTGCACCCGCATCGGGTTCCCGTTCGAAATCTTCGGGCTCGAACCGGGAAGACGCGGTCGTAACGTAAAGCGTTGTCAGATCGGGACCGCCGAACGCCGGACAGGATGTCAGCGACACGGGAAACCGGATTTCGCGTTCGACCTTGCCGTCGGGGTCGAACCGCTTGACCCGGCCGCCGCGCATATGCGCGACCCAGACGAAGCCTTCCGCATCTACTGTCGCTCCGTCCGGAACGCCCTCGTCCGCTGGCACGTCGATGAAGATACGGCGGTTGTCCATGGTGCCTGCGTCAATATCGAAGTCGTAGGCCCAGACGGTTTGTTTTCGCGAATCCGCGAAATACATGACGGTATCGTCCGGGCTCCAGCAGATCGCGTTCGATATCTGAACAGGGCCTTCCATGCGATGCACCGAATGATCGGGATCGAACCGGTACAGCGACGCAACCTCCGACGCACCGGGATCTTCCATCGACCCGCACCAGAACCGCCCTCGGCGGTCGACCTTGCCGTCGTTCATCCGGACCGAGTTCATGCGACCGTCGCCTTCAGGGTCTGCCAGTTCCTCGAATCCCCCATCCTCCAGGTTTATGTAGGCGAAACCCATCCGCGTGCCGGCGATCAGACGCCCTCCATCGGCGAAACCGATAGAACCGATCTCCGTCTGGATTCGCCAGTTCTGCATATCGCCCGTTGCGGGTTCCCAGCGATAGATCATGGGGTTTCGAATATCGACCCAATAAAGCGCCTGCTCCGCCACGGACCAGATCGGCGATTCCCCCAGGATGCAGGACTGCTTCACGGCGACATACGGTTCGGACATTTTTCGGCTCCACTGGATGACTTCCCTGTACCGCGTCATAGCACAACAGCGTCTCCAGCGCGCCATCCGCGCTTTTTAACCCGGCATTTTCCCTTTGGGCCGCATGACATAGGCGATGATCTCGGCCACCGCCTTGAAGTCATCCGGGGGAATTTCCCCGTCCATATCCCCACCCGCATAGAGTGCGCGCGCCTATGGCGGACGTGACACAATCACGGATATTCAGCAACCTCGTTACGGCAAGCAGATCTTCGATATTCTGTTCCCATTCTGACATGAACGGGCTTCGGCAGGGCAGCACTATTCCGCAGAAGCAGATGACGAGCTAGTCGTCCCGCTGAGTTTTTTCTAAACGCTCATGGCGTTCTTGGGCTTCGAGCCCCAGGGTCGCGATGGGCCGTGCTTCCAGACGTTTGATCGCGATGGGATCGCCCGTTTCGCTGCAATAACCGTAGCTTCCCTGTTCTATCCTCTGAAGAGCCTCGTCTATTTTCTGAGCGAGCTTTCGGGCCCGGTCTCGGGTACGAAGTTCAATCGACCGGTCTGTTTCGGCAGTTGCCCGGTCGGCCTGATCAGCGGAACGGGAATCCTGCTCCTGAAGATGCCGCAATGTCTGACCGGCTTCGCGCAACAGCTCGTTCTTCCAGGAAACGAGCTTGTGCCGAAAATACTCCAGCATCACGTCGTTCATGAAGGGTTCTTCATCGGACGGTTGGTAATCAGGCGGGGTCGTTGATGTCATATCTGCCGAAATCTGTGCGAAACCCACGGGAAGTATAGGTTTGGGGCCGGAGCAGACGCAAGTAGGCGAAAAGCGCGGAATCAGGCAACCTGACCTAGCTTTGCGAGCCCCACCGCAGTCTGTAGTTTTATTTCTTCATAATTTGCACGAAGCATCGGACCGGTCACGGCGGAAGATTTCGTCCACCGGGCCAGCATCAACCCCCCGGCGATCGCCTTACCCTCAAACCGCGCGATCAAGCATTTTGCTTGCTAAGCGCAATTTTCAGCATTGAGTTGCGCTTGGCATACAGATTACAGGCCGGGCGGTGATTGGACTGGATTTCCGCAACCTTGGTGAACTGTTCCTCGATGATGAGCGCGTTTCCTGCCTGCGCCGTTTCGTAGACGCTTTTGCCGGAATCCGGCCGGTATTTGGGCGGCTTACGGATTGCTTCAAGATGCAGGTAACAGGTCTTGCACATCGGGGCGTTAGGCGGGCGTGTCAGAGTTCGCGATGTTCTGCGCCAGAACCTGCCGGTGCTTGGACAGCCAGTTCATCCGCTTTGTGGCCATTTGAAACAGTTTTAGATTGGTTAGGTCCATCGCCTTCCCCGGTTGCCGGACATCCGTAAACACTCGATAAAACTTTACGGGAATTTGAAGTTTCCCAAGCCTGTGTTAATAAAATGTAAATTACAGGCGTTGCGCGAGTGCGCGCTCCTGTCAGACGTTACAAGTAGTGACGAGGCACCGATGCTCTATCTCACACGAAAAGCTGGCGAATCCGTCATCATCAATGGTGACATCGAAGTGACGGTGGTCGATATCCGGGGCCGGTCGGCTAAGCTTGGGTTTACCTTCCCGCAGGGCGCATCTGTTTTGAGGCGGGAACTCTACGAGAAAATCCAGAAAGAGAATCTGGAAGCGGCACAGGCAAGTGCCGATTTTCTGACGGCTCAGGCAAAAGAACCGGAAAAGGCGGGCGACTGACCGGATGACCAAGGCCGGCGTGCCCACCCGGATAGCGCGCAGGCCGGAAAAGTCAGGAGAAAAGATCGCGGCGGGTATCTGCGTCGTCGGATCCGGCGCAGACGGAATTTCGGCTGCACTTGAAGCGGCGGCAGCCGGAGGAAAAGTTGTCCTCGAGGAGTCAGCTGCGAACCTCGGCGGTCAGGCCGTAAATTCCGCTATCGGTACTTTTTGCGGACTTTATTCAAATGGCCCTGAAATCACCCGCCTGACATACGGCGTCTCAGACGAGATTCTGAGCGATCTACTAAAAGACGCTGCCGCCTCTTCCGCGAGTATTTCAGCCGCCTTTTCCAGGGCGGGCGCATCTGCAGAGGGTTCTTCAGCAGTCGACGCGCTGCCTCCCTCTATATCGGCGCCGTACATACAAAAATATTGAAGCTTTCCAGTCCCTTCGAAGGCGCTTTACATCAACAGGTCCTGAATGTCATTGAGCATGTCGTCGGGATCGTCTTCGAGCAGTTCCATGCCGTCGTTTATTGCGGTGACAGGACTGATCAGGTCATGACAAATGCGCGAGCAAAGAAGCTCCAACACACGAATATCTATCTGCTACGACATAACTCTCCCCCTCTATCCGGCGAATCCTGCCCGCCTAAACAGAACTTCGGCACACGCCAACGTGAACTTTCTATGCTTTATCAAAGCGACTCGGTCTTAACGAAGTCGAAATTTCATGTAAATTGCCGTTTCGAGATCAAAGGCTTGGCGCATGAATTACAATATCGTCCCGGGAACGCTTGTACGTCACCCGACGGAACACGACTGGGGAATCGGACAAGTCCAGTCTGTGGACGGATTCCGCATAACGGTGAATTTTGAAAATGTAGGCAAACATCTGATCAACGCGGACATAGTCGACTTACAAACCGTTCACGAGTCGGAATTCGATGGCTGACGGCAAACACGAAAAGTCGAAATTTCGCAGCCCCGGAGCCGGCGGCAGGGGATCCGAAACGCCCAAAGGCCGCCAACTCTCTACGACGGCAGCAAACGAAGTTTCAAAGCTTCTTGGCGATATGCCGCGCACCCGCGACATGCTCATCGAAGCGCTGCACCTGATACAGGATCAATACAGATGCCTTGGACCGGATCACCTCGTTGCACTGGCAGAGGAGTTCCGTCTCGCGCTTGCGGAGGTATACGAAACCGCAACGTTCTATCACCACTTCGATGTACTGGAAGACGGCCAGAGCGCCCCGCCGGAAATCACGATTCGCGTCTGCAGTTCGATAACCTGTGAGATGTCGGGCGCCATCGAATTAAAACGAGATTTGGAAGCAAAGTTCGGGAAGAGCGTCCGCATCCTGACAGCACCCTGCATGGGCGCCTGCGATGGAGCGCCTGCCGTCGCGGTGGGGAAAAACCAGATCGTGCATGCAACGCCAGGGCGAATTGCCGACGCCGTCGACAGGAAGGCCGTCGACCCGGCCATTCCCGGGCATGTCGACTACGATACGTACCTGCTGGAAGGCGGCTACGAGACGCTTAAACGATGCCTGTCCGACGCGCAGTCGCGCGACGACGTCATTACCAGTCTCGAGAGTTCGGAACTCCGCGGTCTTGGCGGAGCGGGTTTTCCGACCGGACGAAAATGGCGCATCGTCCGGAATTTTCCCGGCCCCAGAATGATGGCCGTCAACGGCGACGAAGGCGAGCCCGGCACATTCAAGGACCGCTATTTTCTGGAACGCGATCCTCACAGGTTTCTGGAAGGTGTGCTTATCGGCATGTGGGCCGTCGAAGCAGAAGCCTGCTACATCTATCTGCGCGACGAGTATCCCGCCATCCGGTCGATTCTGGCCCACGCGATCGCCAGGCTGGAAAAAACAGAACTTCTGAAACCGGGAACTCTCCATCTTCGCCGTGGCGCCGGTGCCTATATCTGCGGCGAGGAGTCTGCGATGCTGGAGAGCATCGAGGGGAAAAGGGGGCTGCCCCGCCACAAACCGCCTTTTGCCGCCGAAATCGGTTTGTTCGGGCGGCCAACCCTGATCAACAACGTCGAGACGCTGTTCTGGGTGCGGGACGTTCTGGAAAAAGGACCGGAATGGTATTCAGGGCATGGCCGCAACGGACGAAAGGGTCTGCGGACGTTTTCGGTCTCCGGCCGCGTCCGGGAACCCGGCGTGAAAATCGCGGAAGCCGGGATCACGGTTCGCGAACTGATCGACGAATATTGCGGCGGCATGGCGGACGGTCACACCTTCAAGGGCTATCTCCCGGGCGGTGCATCTGGTGGCATCCTGCCATCATCGAAAGACGATATCCCCCTTGATTTCAGCACGCTGGAAGAACACGGCTGTCTGATCGGTTCCGCTGCGGTGATCGTTTTGTCGGACAAAGACAGCGCGGCCGATGCCGCCCTGAACCTTATGCGGTTCTTCGAAGACGAATCCTGCGGACAATGCACGCCCTGCCGCGCCGGGTGCGAAAAATCGGTCAGCCTGATGGAAGCGGACAGTTGGGACCAGCCGCTGCTTGAAGAATTGAGCAGAACGATGATGGACGCATCTATCTGCGGGCTGGGCCAGGCGGCGCCGAACGGATTACTTTCGGTGTTTCGTCATTTCCCCGAAGACGTGAAATAGAGCGGAACCGGAACGATGCCACTGGATGGAAACCACGAAGAAATAAAGTTCATCCTGGACGGTCGCGACGTGTCCGCGGCGCCAGGTGAGTCCATCTGGCAGGCGGCGCAACGCTTCGGCACCGACATTCCTCATTTATGCTGGTCGCCGGAACCCGGATACCGCGCCGATGGCAACTGTCGGGCCTGCATGGTGGAGATCGAAGGCGAACGCGTACTCGCAGCTTCCTGCATCCGGGAACCGAGCGAGGGTATGGTGGTCAACACCTCTACCGACCGGGCGGCATCCGCCCGGAAAATGGTGTTCGAGCTCCTCGTCGCGGATCAGCCGCCGCGCAAAAAGGCCCATGACGGGGACTCGAAATTCTGGCGATGGGCCGACAAGCTGGACATGGATTCAAGCCGTTTTCCGGCCAGGGAGACACCTGAACCGGACCTGTCCCATCCGGCAATGGCCGTCAATCTGGACGCATGCATCAACTGTACGCTGTGTGTTCGTGCTTGCAGGGAAGTGCAGGTCAATGACGTGATAGGCATGGCGCACCGCGGCGCCCATTCAAAAATCGTTTTCGACTTCGACGACCCGATGGGAGACAGCACCTGCGTCGCCTGCGGCGAATGCGTACAGGCCTGCCCGACGGGAGCCTTGCTGCCGGCAACCGTCGCAACGTCAGAGGGAAGAATTCAACCGGACCGACAGGTGGAGTCGGTTTGCCCCTATTGCGGCGTCGGATGCCAACTGACTTACAACATCAAGGACGACAAGCTTCTCTATGTCGAAGGCCGGGACGGTCCCGCCAACCGTAACCGGCTCTGCGTGAAAGGGCGGTTCGGATTTGACTACGTTCATCATCCGGATCGGCTGACCATGCCGTTGATCCGGAAAGAAGGGGTCTTGAAGGACGCTGACGCCGCTTTCGACCCGTCGGACCCTCTCCAATATTTCAGGGAGGCAACTTGGGACGAGGCACTCGATTTCGCGGCGGCGGGCCTGAAGAGGGTGATCGACGAAACCGGCGGGTCGGGACTTGCCGGGTTCGGGTCGGCCAAGGGATCCAACGAGGAAGCCTATCTGTTTCAGAAACTCGTCCGGACCGGATTCCACACCAATAACGTCGATCACTGTACCCGGTTGTGTCACGCGTCTTCCGTGGCCGCTCTTATGGAAACCGTAAATTCGGGCGCAGTCTCCGCGCCGTTTTACGACGCCGCGCAGTCGGATGTGATCATCGTGATCGGTGCCAATCCGACGGTGAACCATCCCGTCGCCGCGACCTTCTTCAAAAATGCGGTCAGGAATGGGGCCAAACTGATCGTCATGGACCCGCGCGGCCAGGCCCTGTCTCGCCACGCGACCCATATGATCTGTTTCAAGGGGGGCTCGGATGTCGCCCTCCTGAACGCGATGATGCATACGATCGTGGAAGAAGGCCTGACCGACGAGAATTACATCAAGGGCTTTACGGAAGGATTCGACGAACTGAAAGAGCACGTCCGGGGCTTCGCGCCTGAGAGAATGTCGGACATTTGCGGAGTCGACGCCGAGACCATCCGTACAGTTGCCCGCGAATATGCGAAAGCGGAGCGCAGTATCATTTTCTGGGGAATGGGAATATCCCAGCATGTTCATGGCACAGATAATTCAAGATGCCTGATATCCCTGGCCCTCATGACGGGACATGTGGGCCGTCCGGGAACGGGTCTTCACCCGCTGAGGGGCCAGAACAACGTGCAGGGGGCTTCGGATGCCGGATTGATCCCGATGTTCTTCCCGGACTACGTACCCGTGGAAGATCCCGACCTTCACGCGCAATTCGAGGAATACTGGAAAACCAGTCTCGACCCGAAACGCGGTCTCACGGTGGTAGAGATCATGACAGCGATCCACGCCGGCGACATTCGCGCGATGTATATTATGGGAGAAAATCCGGCCATGTCGGACCCGGATGTCCGCCATGCGCGACAGGCCCTGGCGGCGCTGGATCATCTGGTTGTCCAGGATTTGTTCCTGACCGAAACCGCATTTCATGCGGATGTCGTCCTGCCCGCCAGCGCGTTCCCTGAAAAAGACGGCACCTTCACCAACACGAACCGTCAGGTTCAGGTGGGTCGAAAAGCTCTGCCCCTGCCGGGTGACGCAAAGCAGGATTTGTGGATCATCCAGGAGATTGCCCGGCGGATCGGGCTAAACTGGAATTACCGCGATACGTCCGAGGTATTCGACGAAATGGCGGCCTGCATGCCGTCTTTCAAAGGTATCAGCTGGCAGCGACTGCAGGACGAACATTCGATTACTTATCCGGTAAATGATGAAGGCGTGAGCCAGGAAATTATTTTCCGGGAAGGTTTTCCAACTGCATCCGGACGTGGAAAATTCGTACCGGCAGATGTTTTGCCGCCCGACGAGGTGCCGGATGACGAGTATCCCATAATCCTGACCACCGGCCGAGTTCTGGAACATTGGCATACCGGCGCGATGACCCGGCGATCCAGCGTGCTGGACCAGGTGGAACCGGAGGCGACCGCCAATCTGTCACCAAAGTTACTGGGCCGGATGAACATCTCTGCCGGGGACATGATCCGCGTGGAGACCCGGCGGGGCGCGATCGAGTTAAAAGCACGTGCCGATCGGGATGTTCCCGACGGGATGGTGTTTATTCCATTCTGCTATGTCGAGGCGGCCGCGAATCTGCTGACGAACCCGGCGCTGGACCCGTATGGCAAGATACCGGAGTTCAAATTCTGCGCTGCCCGCATCGAAAAATCGGAAGCAATCGCAGCGGAGTAATTACCTAAAAATCGCCAAGGACAGTGCGCGGAAATTCCTGGAATATCGCATCCTTGGAAAGCGCTGCCGTTCGGGCCTGTCGAAGCGACTCGTCTAAAATATGGGCGTGGACGAATTCGTCCAGCGCACTGTCGGGCGCCAGGCGGGAGCGCACGAAATCGAGCATCTCCGGTTGCGACATGGATGGAAGAGTACGCCCATGCGCCTTGATTTCCGCCAAGGCGACGGGCAAACCGTCGTAATTGACGCAACCGATTTTTGCCGTATAGGCATGGGCTTCACGAAGCACTTCGCCTTCGTCATCGATCTCGACCGTGACGGTCTCCAGACGGTCAAAGGTATAGTTGCGTTCGGTTTCGTGCATTCTGTTGAGTTGTGAATCGTCGAGCCATAGGACGTACGTCGTGACCCGTGTCCCGGCCGAGGGATAAAACGTGGAGGGTACAGAACCGTAGCTAGCCAGGTGCGCCGCATAGACGGAATCAAAATCCCGCAGCATCCCTTTCTGGACGGGGATCTCAACGTGCCCGGGCAGAATGCTGTATTTCCTGGCAAGCTGTTCGTGCGACTGGTTCGAACCGGCGGCAAGTACGGGCGTTCGGTCGGCGCGGTCGAAACCGTCTTCCGGCATATCGACGGGTTGACCGTTCCAAAAAACGTACGACCTTCCGGGAACGGGAAACGGATAGGATTTTGCATGAGCAACCGGGTCGTTCATATCAACAGTCGCACCTTCAGTTGAAACCACTCAAACATCGGCATGATACAGGCGCTTGACCGTCATCCCGCCGTAGGGCAGAACCGCGCAACCATGGCCTATGCCAACCTTCGCGACTTTATCCGCAAACTGGAAAAAGAAAACCGGTTAACCCGCGTTTCAATTCCGGTATCGACGCATCTGGAAATGACCGAGATCCAGACCCGTCTGCTCGCCGACGGTGGACCGGCCGTTCTTTTCGAGAACGTGGTCGATGCGAACGGCGTGCCGCAGGATATGCCGGTCCTGACAAATCTGTTCGGAACGGTGGAGCGTGTCGCCTGGGGCATGCAGAAAACGCCGGAAGAACTCCGAGAATTCGGCGAACAACTGGCATTCCTGCGTCAACCCGAACCGCCCGGCGGATGGCGGGAAGCGATGGAGATGCTGCCGTTGCTGAAAACCGTAATGGCGATGAAACCGAAATCCGTAAGCAGCGCACCATGCCAGGAAATCGTTCTTGCGGGCGACGACATCGACCTTGGAAAACTGCCAATTCAGACCTGCTGGCCGGGTGAACCGGCCCCGCTGATCACCTGGCCGTTGGTTGTAACGCGGGGGACGGACGGCAAAGCGAATATCGGCATATACCGCATGCAGGTGACCGGGCGAAACACGACGCTGATGCGCTGGCTGGCCCATCGCGGCGGCGCGAAGCACGCCGACGACGCCGCCCGCGACGGCGAGACATCGGTGCCGGCTGCCGCGGTCATCGGTGCGGATCCGGCAACCATTATCGCTGCCGTCGCTCCAGTGCCGGAAACCATGTCGGAGTATCAGTTCGCAGGTCTCTTGCGCGGCAGAAAGCTGGAACTTGCCGACTGCAAGACCGTGCCGCTGCAGGTGCCCGCCGAGGCGGAAATCGTCATCGAAGGGCACGTATCCCTCACCGATGCCGGCCCTGAGGGCCCTTACGGCGACCACACAGGATACTACAACGCGACCGAGACGTTTCCGGTGTTTACCGTCTCGGCAATCACGATGCGGAAGGATCCGATCTATCTGACGACTTTTACCGGACGCCCACCCGACGAGCCGTCGATCCTGGGCCAGTCGCTGAACGATGTGTTTATTCCGCTGCTGGTGCAGCAGTTCCCCGAAATCGTCGATTTCTGGCTGCCGCCGGAGGCCTGTTCCTATCGGATCGCTGTGGTCTCTATCCGCAAAACTTATGCAGGTCAGGCGAAACGTATCATGATGGGCGTTTGGTCTTACCTTAAACAGTTTATGTATACAAAATTCGTGATCGTGGTGGATAAAGATATCGATGCCCGCAAGTGGGAAGATGTCGTATGGGCGATTTCCACGAATGTCGATGCCGCGCGCGACGTGACCATGATCGAGAATACGCCGATCGATTATCTCGATTTCGCGTCGCCCGTCGAAGGGCTCGGCTCGAAAATGGGCATCGATGCGACGGCGAAAATCGGTGCGGAAACCAGCCGCGAATGGGGCCGAAAGCTCCGCATGAGCGACGATATTATTGAAGAAGTCACGCGCAAGTGGCGTGAGTACGGCCTGCCCGGCGACGGACGGGACATATGGACATCAACCGACAGGTAGCCGAAATGGCGGAAACATACGATCAGCTAGCACTTCTCTCGGACCTTATCGATAACGCGATAAAGGAGGGCGCAGACGCCGCCGATGCGGTCGTCTTCGACGCGTCGTCCGTTTCCGTATCCTGTCGGATGGGCGAGCTTGAAAAGCTCGAAAGATCGGAAAGCAACGATCTGGGGCTGCGTGTCTTCGTAGGCAGGCAGCAGGCTATCGTCTCCTCGACGGATTTCGAGCCCGATACGCTCCGAGAAGTGGTCGAACGCGCGGTCGCAATGGCGAAAGCCGCCCCGGAAGACCCCTATTGCGGTCTCGCAGAGGCCGATCAGTTGGTCACTGATCCGCCAACCCTGGAGATCTGCGATACCGAAGAGCCGTCCAGCGACGATCTGATCAACGCCGCACGAACCGCCGAAGACGCCGCACGTTCCGTAGAGGGTGTGACAAACACCGAAGGCGCCGAGACCGGCTGGAGCAGCGCGCGCATCGCGATTGCCACCTCGAACAGCTTCGCCCGCACCTATGCGACCACCAGCTACAGTTTGGCCGCATCCGTCCTTGCCGGCGAAGGCACGGAAATGGAACGCGACTACGATTACACCTCGTCGGTGTATTATGCCGACTTGGCGGACCCGGCTGAAATCGGACGCAGCGCGGGAGAACGGGCCGTAAAGCGGCTCAATGCCCGCAAGGTTGAAACACAACAGGTTCCCGTCGTGTACGACCCTCGCGTGTCGGGCGGTATCGTTCGTCACTACGCCAGCGGCATCAATGGATCGTCCATTTCGCGCGGCACGTCGTTTCTGAAGGAATCGATGGGGCAGAAGGTTTTTTCGGATGGGATCAACATTGTCGACGACCCTCATCGGAACCGAGGTCTTCGGTCGAAGCCGTTCGATGCCGAAGGTCTGCCCAACGCCCGCAAGTATCTTGCGCAAGACGGCGTTCTCAAATCCTGGGTGCTCGATCTGGCATCGGCCCGGCAACTCGGCCTGAGTTCGACCGGAAACGCCGCCCGCGGCACGGCATCTCCCCCGTCCCCCGCTGTTACGAATCTTTATATGGAAGCGGGAAATCAGTCTCCCGCCGAATTGATGTCCGATATTGTCAGCGGATTTTACGTCACCGAACTGATCGGGATGGGCATCAACATGGTAACAGGCGACTACAGCCGGGGCGCAACGGGCTTCTGGATCGAAAACGGCGAAATCGTCTATCCAGTCACCGAGATGACCGTTGCGGGCAATCTGAAAGACATGTTCGCCAACCTGACGCCGGCGGACGATCTGGAATTCAGGTTCGGGACCGACGCGCCGACGATCCGCATTGACGGCATGACGGTCGCCGGAAGCTAACGCCCGATAACTTGATTTTCCGCTGAGTTTTCAATCGATTGGCCGGATTCGCCAGTCGTGGTATTCTGATTTCCGGTATTGACCCTACGAGAAACGGAACCCTTTGCAGTGGCCGATAACGCGCAGGCGCCCGTGACAGGTCTCGAGCTGACCGACAACCGGCACGAAACCTCGAACACGTTGGTCCGGAGGCTGGTCCGAGATCAACTCTGGCCGCAGCGCAAACGTATCCTTTTGACTTTCCTCTGCATGGTGCTGGTAGCCGGCACGTCAGCCGGGATGATCTATCTGCTTAAAGACGTGGTGGATCAGGTTCTCATTTCCCGCGACCGGGAGATGCTCTACCTCCTCCCGGGCGCGATCATCGGTCTTGCGCTCATATCGGGGATCGCCGGCTATTTCGAAGCGGTCAATATGGAAGTGATCGGTCACCGCATGGTGGCGAACCTCCAATCCGCCATGTACCGCGGCATCATCCGCGCTGACCTTCAGTTCTTCCACGACAATTCCGTGGGTAATCTTATCGCCCGGTTTATTAACGATGCGAATCTGCTTCGCTACTCGATGGCCAAGGCACTGACCGGGCTGGTCAAGGATTCGCTCCTCGTGATCTTCCTGTTGGCGATTCTCGTGGTTCACAACTGGTCGCTGGCGTTTCTGACCATCTTCGTGTTCCCTCTTGCGCTTTATCCGATCGTCCGCATCGGCAAACGGATGCGCAAGATTTCCCGGAATACCCAGGTCGAGACCGGCGACCTCACAACCCTGTTGGACGAGACGTTCCAGGGGGCCCGGCACGTAAAAGCCTACACCATGGAGGAGCGTGAATCCGAACGCGCGTCGGAGGCCATCGAGCGCGTGTTTTCGCTGACCCGAAAAGCGGCGCGCGTTCAGGCGATCAGTCGGCCATTAATGGAAACGCTTGGCGGAATCGCCCTGGCCTGCGCGATTCTGTATGGCGGATTGCTGGTGATCGAAGGTACTATGACGACCGGGGAACTGGCGTCCTTCATGGCGGCATTGCTGGCGGCCTACAAACCTATGAAAAACATCGCCAATCTGAACGCTACTTTGCAACAGGGCCTCGCTGCCGCGCAACGGGTTTACTCGGTTCTCGACCTGCAATCCCACGTAACGGACGCCGATAATGCACGTTCGATAGGCGATGTCAGAGGCGAAATCCGCTTTGAAGACGTCCATTTCCGCTACACGGACAAATCCAAAGCCCTGAACGGCATCGACCTGCAAGTAGACGCGGGAATGACCGTTGCGCTGGTGGGACCGTCGGGGGCGGGAAAATCGACGGTGTTGAACCTCATTCCGAGGTTTTACGATGTCGAAAGCGGCAGGGTAACGATCGACGGACAGGACGTTCGCGACATCACGCTGCACAGTCTTCGAAGCAACATTGCCCTTGTCAGCCAGGAAATACTTCTCTTCGACGACACGGTCCGGGCCAACATCGCCTATGGCAAACCAGACGCGACGGACGAAGAAATCTTCCAGGCGGCAAAAGACGCCGGTGCTGCGGAATTCATTTCCCAGTTTCCGGATGGGTACGACACGCATGTAGGCGGCCGCGGCGCCAAATTGTCCGGCGGACAGCGCCAGCGGGTCGCAATCGCGCGCGCCATGTTGAAGGACGCTCCCATTTTGCTGCTGGACGAGGCGACATCCGCCCTCGACACCGAAACCGAACGCGTGGTCCAGTCCGCCCTTTCCCGTCTAAAACAGGGCCGGACGACAGTTGTAATCGCTCACCGCCTTTCCACGATCGTGGATGCGGACAGCATCTTCGTCATGGAAGATGGCAGAATTCTTGAAGCGGGTACGCACGCCGAATTGATCGCACGGGGCGGTGCATACGCAAAGTTGTACGCCATGCAGTTCGCGAGCGACCAGGATGGAGAAGCGGTTGCGGTGGCTCAGGTGTGAACAGTGGCCGGGCTCCGCCATATCACCCGTAAGCCGGTTGTTGCCGCGGCTCTCAGCTGGCTGGCTGCGCGCTATATACGTCTTGTCTGGCGGACGGGGCGGTGGACCGTCGAAAACGGCGACACAGCCGCAGACTTCGTCAAACAGGGCAAACCGTTTATCGCCTGTTTCTGGCATGGCCGAATGCTGATGATTCCCAATGCCTGGGAATATGCCGCGCCTGTCAGCATTCTGATATCTCAGCATCGGGACGGTGTTTTCATTTCGCGCACATTGCGGCATTTGGGGGTTGGAACGATTACTGGTTCCTCTTCTCGGGGGGGCGGAAATGCACTGATCGCGATCGTTCGGGCGCTGAAGCGCGGCGAATACATCGGTATCACCCCGGATGGTCCCCGCGGCCCCCGAATGCGTGCAGCGCCCGGGGCGGTTTCCGCAGCCAAATTGTCCGGGGCCGTCCTGTTACCAGTATCGTTTACGGCGGCGCGGAGCCGGGTGTTCTCGTCGTGGGACCGGTTCGTTTTGCCGTTTCCGTTCACGCGCGGCGTCGTAAGAATCGGCGAACCGATAGCGGTCCCGCGCGAAGCCGATGACAACCTTTCGGAGCAGCTTCGTCAGAAGCTTGAGCGCAGTCTCATCGATCTCACCGCAAACCTCGATTCGGAATTTGGAAGGAACCCCGTTAAACCGGACGAATTGCGCACGGTTCCCAATCTGACCACTTCGGGCAGCGTTAAATGAGCGTTTCGCTTTATCGTGCCCTGACATGGATTTCGGCCCCACTGATAAATCGATACCTGGACCGCCGCCTCCAAGACGGCAAGGAAGACAGGGACCGTTTCGGCGAGCGCATGGGTCATGCGTCCTGCCCACGTCCAAAAGGCCCACTGATCTGGATACACGCGGCAAGCGTAGGCGAATCCCTGTCCATGATCAGCCTGATCGATCGCCTGGACCGAGAACGACCGGAAATCACGATCCTGATGACGTCAGGCACCACCAGTTCAGCCAGTTTACTGGGCGAAAGACTTCCGGAGGACGTCATTCATCAATATATCCCGGTGGATCGGGTTCCGTGGGTCAGGCGCTTTCTCGATCACTGGCAGCCCGATCTCGTATTGTGGGTAGAATCCGAGTTCTGGCCATCAGTGCTGTCAGAGGTTCACAACCGCGAAATCCCTGCATTTCTGATGAACGCCCGCATTTCGGCCGCTTCTCTGCGCGGCTGGCGGCGTGCGCCATGGATGATCCGCAGTTTGCTCGCAACGTTCGATTTGTGCATGGCGCAGACCGAACTGGATGCCGACCGGCTGCGATCTTTGGGCGCCGTGAACGTTGCCTGTCCGGGAAATCTGAAATTTGCGGCCGACCCGTTACCGGCAGACCCGGATACGTTGGCCGCTTTCAACACCGGCATCGCGGGACGCCCCAGATGGGTCGCGTTCAGTACTCATCCCGGCGAAGAGGAGATAATTGCGGAAACCCATGAAAGGTTAGTGGGGAATTTTCCCGAACTGGTGACTATTCTGATACCACGTCACCCCGGTCGTGCGGCGGATATCCGGCAGATGCTGGACGCGCGGAACCTGACCGTCTCGGTTCGAAGCCGGTCCGACACGGTCGATCAAACCACTTCGATCGTCCTCGCGGACACGATCGGCGAACTCGGCCTGTTTTTCCGCAGCACCGATATCGCCTTTGTCGGCGGAACGCTCGTGCCGCATGGCGGCCAGAACCCAATCGAACCAGCCAGGTTGGGGTGCGCCATCGTCCATGGACCGCATATGGAAAACTTTCTTTCCGTAGAAAGCGAGCTCGCAGCAGCAGGCGCATCTGTCGTGGCAAAATCCTCAGAGGAGATTGCGCGGGAAGTCGGCACGCTTCTGTCCAACTCCGCATTGCGGCAACGACGAATAAGCGCAGCGCGATCGGTTGCGGATGGTAAACAAAGTATCTTGGACGCTATTTTCGTTCATCTCGCCCCCCAGCTGAATCGTATCTCGCCCGCCCAGCCGGTAAAAGTTACCAGCAATGCGCGCGCCTGATTTCTGGCGCCGGGACGGCATTCTCTCCAGATTTTTGGCGCCCGCCAGCCGTGTCTGGACCTGGAGGACAAATTCGCGGATTGCCAACGCAGCCCCCTTCAACGCTGGTATTCCCGTCATCTGTATCGGAAACGTCGTCGCCGGCGGCGCGGGTAAAACGCCCGTTGCCATTTCGGTGATGGAAAGACTGCAACATGCCGGCGTGACGGCCGGATTTCTCAGCCGGGGATACGGCGGAAAAATCCACGCTCCAACATTAGTCGATGGGCTCCGTCACACGTCCCGCGACGTGGGCGATGAACCGTTGCTACTTTCCAGGAAAGCGCCGACATGGATCGGATCCGATCGCGTTCAGGCAGCCAAACTTGCGGTCGAGGCTGGCATCGATGCACTTGTCATGGACGACGGATTGCAAAACCCGCACCTTCACAAAGATCTTTCGATCCTGGTGGTTGACGGTGAGTACGGGTTTGGAAACGGGCGGGTCCTGCCTGCGGGACCTTTGAGGGAACCCGTGCAGAACGTACTGAAGCGCGTCCACGCTATAGCAATCGTCGGGCCTGCGTCGGAAATGCTGCGCAATGCTTTGCCGGACGAATTACCGATTCTGACCGCGCGGTTCGTGCCGGCGGCGACGGACGACGATATTTCCGGCCAGCGGGTCGTTGCCTTCGCCGGTATCGGCCGGCCGGAAAAATTCTACGAGACTCTCGCCGGCATGGGCTGTGAACTGATCGATCTACAATCCTTCCCGGATCACCACTATTTTTCGGCGGACGAGGTGATGCGTCTCATCGACAGGGCGGCTGCGGCCGATGCGATCGTGGTCACCACTGAAAAAGATCTGGTCCGAGTGCCGGACGACGCGCGCGGCATGGTACGCTCGCTCAAAGTGCGCTTGGACTGGAGCGACATCCAAGCCCTGGACCGAGTTTTGTCCACCGTGAGTCAGGCAAAGGACTAGTTTTTTGCCCCAAATCAATGATCGACACTGGCAAAAACCGACGTTCCGGCACCGGCTGGAAATAGCGTTATCCTGGCCAATATACGCCCTACTCCACAATCTGCCCGTCAGCACCGTTGGTAATCTGCTGGGGTGGATCGGACGTTCGGTGGGACCGCACATCTCTCTCAGCAACCGGATTCGCGAGAATGTGCGGCTGGTCTGGCCGGATACTCCGCCCGAAAAGATGGAAGAAATAGTCCGCGGCGTCTGGGACAATTTCACCCGCGTGATCTCGGACTACTGGAGTCTGGATCAGATACGGCGCGATCAGATCAACAGGCTGGAAATCATCGGCGCAGAGCACCTCGACGCCCTGAAGAACAGTGGAAAATCGGGAATTTTTCTCGCCGGTCACATCGGCAACTGGGAAATGGTCACCCTGGCCGCGCGGATGCACGATCTTCCGCTGACGGTGGTTTATCGACCGTTCAATAATCCGTTTATCGATTCCATGGTCCGAGACTGGCAACGCAGCAGCGGTGTGGAGGTGATTATGAAAGGCCGCGAGGGTGCACGGCGGCTAACCCAGGTTCTGAAAGGCGACGGCCATACGATCATGTTGGTGGATGTGCGCATGAACGAAGGCGTCAACATTCCCTTTCTGGGGGTCGACGCGATGACTCCGACCGCGCCCGCAGCGCTCGCGATGAAATACGATGCGCTTCTCGTGCCGGTGCGGGTGGAAAGAAAGGGCTCAGCCCGCTTCCGGTTGACCGTGGAGGAACCTCGCCCACCGGTGAACACCGGCGACAGAAATGCGGATATAGAAGCGACGATGACCTGGATAAACGATCGTTTTAGCGCCTGGATTACGGATCGCCCGGAACAGTGGATGTGGTTTCATCGCAGATGGGGGAAAAACCCAAAACGGCAGAGCTGAGAGATACCTACTCCAGACGTGCCGCCCATTCCCGCCAAAAAGCAAAAAAAGGCGTTTCCACTTCACGGCCGGGATTACTGTTGAGCGGTGTGACACTGAGTTCCTGAGCTGCATCGTCCGCGCCGTCGACCAGTGTCTTGTGCCCCAGCGCGAGATCGTTCCAGCCGTCTGCAAGCGCTTCCGATCCGGTCTGCGCTCCTTCCATGGCACGAACGTCGTCCGGCACGGCCAGGCTGGCGGGGAAGAAAAAATCTTCGTATTTTCGGATGCGGGCGCGGCGTGCGTCCGGCGTTTCGCCTTTCGGCGCAATGCACCAGGTTTCAATCTCCGTCAGGCCGACCGCAAGCGGCCGCCATACGCGAATGCAGGTCGACGCAACGTCGTTGAGTAATAAATTCGGAAAAACGGTAACTGTGCGGCCGCGTTCGAGCATCCATTTAACCTTGCCTTCGGGGTATCGATTCAGAAGCGCGTCCCGTTGCGGCCAGGAAGGGCCGGCTTCAGGATTGCCGCGATCGGCCCAATTGATCATGTGCCCGTTGCCGACGTCGTATCCCCCGGAACCAATCTTATCGAGGCTGAGAATTCGGCTGGCCTCCGTTTTCGCCATCCCGCCATCGCCTTCCGGCGCCAGCGTTTCGCGATACCCTACGGTCGTAGCGAAGTTCCGGTGAACGGTAGCGACGTGATACCCGTCGGTCGAATTCTCGGTTTGCAGCTTCCAGTTCGCCTCCATGACATAGCGGCTTTCGCCGCGCAGTACTTCCATCCCGTCCGGTGCCTGGTCCGTCATCAGGTCGATGAACGGCAACGCGCCACCTAAAAACTCTTGCAGCGGCGGCGCTTCCGCATCGAGGCATCCGAACATAAAACCCTTGTAATTTTCGAACTTCTCGATCTGCCTCAGGTCGGCGCCCAACCGGTCGAGATCTTCAGACCGATAGGCGTCGTCCCCTCCGCGGACAAGCGTGCAGGCGCCGTCTGAATTAAAGCACCAGCCGTGATACCGGCAGGTAATGGTTTTTGCATTGCCGGACGTCCGGCCCGTCAGTTTCGAACCACGGTGGCTGCACGCATCGTAAAAACACCGGAGTTCGCCATCGCTGCCGCGCATAGCGAAAACCGGATGCCTGCCAAGTCGCGTCGCAAGATAGTCACCATGGTTCGGGAGCTGGCTTTCATGGCCGATGTAAAGCCAGGTGCGATCGAAAATCTGCGCCATTTCTCGATCAAAAATCTCAGGGTCGGTAAAAGCGGCCCGGTGAACGCGAAACAGGTTTTCATCGGGTTTGTCGTCAATCATGTCGCGGGGCGACGGCATGGCATTCCTCATAACGGCTACTGCCGGCCATCGTTCGCCAATGACCGGCAGCGAGTCAAGCGATGTCGTATTGTGCCTACACCCAGCGCGGGACGGCCTGTTTGTAGGCAAGGTAGCGGTCGCCGAACTTACATTCCAGGTAGTCTTCCTCGCGCAGGACCACGCCGAAATGCAGAACGCCGAACAACACTGGCGCCAACGCAACGACAGTTGGAACATTGGCGATTACGCCGATGCCTACGTAAATCAGCAGCATCGATACATAGATCGGATTACGCGTCGAACCATAGGGTCCCACGCCGACAACGGTCGTCGAAGGCCGCCAGGTTTCCGGCGGTTCCCGCCGACCGGAAACTTCTCATCGCGGCGGCCATGAGAGCGATACCGCCAATCAAAAGTCCTGCACCGCCCAGATGCGGGTGTTTCAATGAATAACCCCAGCGCCAGGCCCACACCCGGAAATCCGAGTACGATCCGGGACGGCCGGCGGACGACATTCCGATTGTCCTGCCAGACATTGATGTCTTCAAACGGGTCGGAAAACCTTTCCATCATTCCCTCCTTTCCAGCGCCGCCCCGCCGCGCAAAACGGCGGGGCGGCATCGCAGAGTCCAGACGAGAACGTGTCTTTCGGCCGTTTTTCAGGCTGGAAGAATCCCGAAACCGGGAAACAGGCGGATCCGGCCTCGGTCTCGCCGTCGCCCGGTCCATCGTAAGACGGTATGGCGGCGACATCCTGCTGGAGGACGGCGTGCGTGGGGGCCTGTTGGTGCGCATCGTATTCCCGCATACGCCCATGCCCTAGGCGCATCTCCGCCCACTGGCATCGTGCGAGGTTTAACGCTAAACCTGAGGCACAACAAAAGTGTTTTGGGGAAATTTTATGAGTGCTTCCGGGATTGATCGGAGTTCAGCGGTCTTTGGCGATATTCGCGGCTGGATAGATGCCCTGCGGGATGCAGACGAGCTTGAGGAAATTAAGGGCGAGGTCGACTGGGATGTCGAGCTCGGCAACATCATCCGCATGATGCAGGGAAGCGGCGACGGTCCCGCCTTTCTGTTCTCGAATATCAAGGATTACAACGGGCCGGACGCGCTTTGTTCCAGGATATTCACCGGCGGGCACGCCAGCTATTCGCGTATCGCGATGATGTTCGGCCTGCCGCCGGACACGCCGGCGCGAGAGCTGGTTCGCATCTGTCGGACGATTTTCCAGGAGCGGATTGAACCGCGCACCGTTAAAGACGGCCCCGTAAAGGAAAACGTCCTCACCGGCGACGACATCGATCTTCTGAAGTTTCCGGTCCCCAAATGGAACCGTCTGGACGGCGGGCGCTACGTGCTCACCTACGCCGGTTGCGTGACCAAGGACCCGGATACGGACGTCCACAATGTCGGCATTTATCGCGGCATGGTCGGCGGACCCGCCGAGATCCCCGTACTCCTTTGGCGAGCGCAGCACTGGGGCGGCCATTTCTCGAAACATCAGCAATCCGGCAGCGAAATGCCGGTTGCCTATGTGATCGGTTGGGAACCGTCGCTCGGCTTTACCGCAGGCGCGCCGGTCCCGCGCAGTATTTCCGAATATGACGTGATGGGCGCAATCCGGGGCGAACCGGTCGATCTGGTGGACTGCGAAACGGTGCCCCTGAAAGTCCCGGCCTCCGCCGAGATCGTGATCGAGGGATGGATATCGACCGATCCGTCCACATTCACCGAGGAAGGACCATATGCCGAGTTCACCGGTTTCTACGCGCCGGAACGCTCGAAGAAACACACCACCCGGGTCACCGCGATTACACACCGGAACGATCCGATCTTCCGTGGGACCGTGGAAGGCGCAATTCCGGGGAGCATCGGCGAAAATCCGATCATGAGTTCGATCCATCGATCGGCAGTCGCCTGGAATGCACTTGAAAGCGCGGGCGTTCCTGGCGTGGTGGACGTGTTCGGGCATCCCATCCAGGCTGCCGTGAATCTGAATGTTTCCATAAACCAGACATATCGCGGTCAGGCCAAACAGGTTGCCGCCGCTCTGTGGGGCGATTCCTCTTCGCACGTCCGGTACAAGCACGTCACTGTCGTCGACGACGATATCGACGTGCACGATTACGAGGCCGTCGACTGGGCCCACGCCTGGCGGGTGCATGCAGGTGAAGGCGATATCGTCATTTATCCCGCCAACTGGGGCGCGGGCCTCGACCCGAGCGTCCGGCGCCGCGATGCCAACGTCCATCTGTTCGGCACGGGCAAGTGGTCACGCGTGCTCACGGATGCCACCATCAATCTGGATTACGAGCCCGAACGCGATGGGCAAAGATACCCGCCGACGGTTCGTCCGTCCGATGAAGATATGGCCTCGATCGAAGCACGGTGGGATTCCTTGCAGGTCAGTGGCAAATGGAAAAAACACCTTTCGTCGGATAACTAGGCAACCATGCAATCCCTGCATGGGGACATGAAGGGCCGACGATTGACTTCAACCCCGGTCACCGCGAAAACCGGGAAGAAATTGGAAAACAGCGATTGTCTGCAAATGTTTCTGCAGACGCCAGACAGAAGGAACGGAGCGTAATATGTCCAATGAATTAGGCGCCATGCACAATAAGATCGTCCCGAGGCAATTCGGCGACCTGCGGGGATGGATCGACGCCCTGCGTGACGAAGGCGAGTTGCAGGAAATCGACGTCGAGGTCGATTGGGATTGCGAACTCGGCACCGTCGCACGCAAGACCTTCGGCCAGGGGAACGGCCCGGCACTGCTTTTCAACAACATCACCGGTTACGGTGAAGGCGACGACGTATACTCCCGCAAAGTGTTTACCGGCGGACTTTCCAATTACAAACGCGTCGCCATGATGCTCGGGCTGCCCAAAGAGGCTCCCGTACGCGACCTGGTTCTTGCCACCCGGCACTTCCTGCAGCAGCGGGTCAAGCCGGTCGAGGTGAAGGAAGGCAAGGTCAAGGAAAACATCGTCATGGGCGACGATATCGACATCTACAAGGTTCCGGTTCCGCGCTGGCATCGGGAAGATGGCGGTCGCTACATCAACACGTATCAGGCCACGATCACGATGGATCCCGATACGGGGCAACATAACCTGGGCATCTATCGCGGCATGCTCGGCCAGAAAGATACCCTGCCGGTGCTACTGTGGCGCGCGCAGAACTGGGGAGTTCATTTCCAGAAATGGGCCGATCGCGGCATGAAGATGCCGGTTGCGCACGTTTACGGCTGGGAACCGTCCCTTCCCTACTGCGCGTCGGCTCCGATCCCGACGGGCGTATCGGAATACGAAGTCATGGGCGCCATCCGTGGTGCGCCCGTGGAACTGATCAAGTGCGAAACCAGCGATCTGATGGTGCCCGCCAACTGTGAGATGGTCATCGAAGGTTTCATCGATTCCGATCCGGAAACGTTCGAGATGGAAGGCCCGTTCGGTGAATACACGGGGTATTTCGGGGGTGACCAGGGACCGAAACACGTCACCAAGGTGACGGCTGTTACGTATCGCAACGACTCCATTCATCGCGGCACGCTGGAAGGCACCCTTCCGAAGATGCTGAACGAAAATTCGATCACCAGCTCGGTGCAGCGCGCAGGCGTGGCCTGGAACGTTTTGGAACGCGCGGGCGTACCCGGCGTCACCGACGTTCATTGCCCGGCGGCCAATAACGGCACCACTCTGATGATTCAGTTGAACCAGACCTATCGCGGTCAGGCCAAACAGGCAGCGGCGGCGATCTGGGGATCCAACTCTGCGCATCTTCGCTACAAGAACGTATGGGTTCTCGATGACGACATCGACATTCACGATTACGCGTCCGTCGACTGGGCATTCGCCTATCGCGTGAACGCCGCGGAGGACGACATCGTGTTCTTCCCCGGCTCGTTCGGATCTTTGCTCGATCCGTCGACCCGTCTGCGTGATCGCGACCCGATGAAATTCGGTACCGGCAAGTGGTGCCGCGTCCTGATCGACGCGACCGTAAACCTCGATTTCGATCTCGAAGATCAATACGGGGGCGAACGCTATCCGCCGACCGTCCATCCGCACAAGGAAGACATGGACAAGGTCACCGCCCGTTGGGAGGAATACGGCTTCCCGCCTGAAACCAAGTAAGGCGGCGATGGGCTTCGCGGCTAACGCCGCGCAGCGAAAAACGATTTCAATAATGCGGCGGCATCGGATTCTCCGATGCCGCCGTAAACGTCCGGGCGGTGATGGCATGTAGGCTGGCCGAAAATGCGAGGACCGTTTTCGACCCCACCGCCCTTCTCATCATAAGCGCCGAAATACAACCGGCGGATCCGCGCAAACGAAATTGCAGTGGCGCACATCGGACAAGGCTCGAGACTGACGTAAAGGTCGCAGCCAGGCAGCCGGGCGTCGCCGATCGTTCTGGTGGCTTCCCTCAAGGCGATCATCTCCGCGTGTGCCGTAGGGTCTTTCAATTCCTCAACCCGGTTGCCGGCACGCCCGACGATACCACCGGTCCGGCAGTCGACCACGACGCACCCGACAGGCACCTCTCCCCGGTCAGCAGCCGACGCTGCTTCCTGCAGAGCGATCTTCATAAAATCGCTACCGATCAACCGGGACTCCGTCATCACACGGTCACCTTCCAGATCGACAAGCCGGAGGTCAAGCGTCGAATTAGCTCGAAACCGACGGCCAATGAAAAACGTCGTTTCCCGCAGTATTCTGCCCGTTACAGCTCCGTAGTGCTGGGCATACCGACATATTCACCGCCGACACTACCGGTAGGTCTATGGCTATATTGGCGATTTTCAGACGCAAACAGACGCATTCAACGATTTTCATCCGTTTTACGCTTTTGAAAGACCCCCTTGGTAACTTCAACCCTCGGATAGGGCCTGTTCCGGGGGAATCGAAACTTGGCAAACGCGCAGCGCATTCAGCGCACGCTGGAATCTGCGATCGGGCAGTTTCAGTCGGGCAACCTCGATGGAGCGGCCGAACTCTGTTCGGGCCTCCTAAAGAAACAACCCAAAAATCATCATGCCCTGCACATTCTGGGGGCGGTGCGCTTAAAGCAGAACGATCCCGCGACCGCGATCAAACTTTTAAAATCAGCCGCCAAACGCGATCCGCGCAATGCCGAGATACTTGCGAATCTGGGTGCCGCCTACCGAATGTCAGGAGATCCAAACCAAGCGATCGCAGCGCTGAAAAAAGCGGTCGGGCTGGATCCGCTAAACGTATCGGCAAAAATGAATTTGGGGAACGCGGCCAGCGATGCCGGAGACCCGGAAACTGCCGTGGAGGCCTATAGCCAGGTCGTCGCACTCCGACCGGATCATCTAGACGCCCGCTCAGCACTTGCCCGTCAGTATCAGGACCTGGGCCAATCCGGACCGGCACTGGCGCAACTCCGGATTATTTGCGACAGCGATCCACAGGATCCCGATCCGGTAAACCGTATGGGTATTCTACTGGCGGAAGCCGGTGATCACGATCAGGCGATTGAATATCTTCGTCGCGCCCTCGTACGGGCACCGGAGAATACCGACATTCGGATGAACCTTGCCAACGTGCTCGCGCTGAACTTCGCCATCGACGAAGCTGTCGCTCTCTACGACGAGGCGCTCTCAAAAAATGCCGATTGTCCCGACCTTCTCTGCAATCTCGGGAATGCGTTAAGCCGCGCAGGAAGGCGGCAAGAAGCCGCCGATTGCTATCGCAATGCGATCGCCGCTCATCCGGATCATGCAGACGCGCATGCGTCGCTCGCCAACAATCTTTTGGCGGACGGAAATTTCAGGGAAGGATGGTCCCATTACCTGTACCGGCCCAGTACGCGCGCCGTTCCGGAAAACCTGCATCGCACGCCGCTGCTCGATGACCTTTCGGGCAAGAGAGTCGCGGTGATTGCGGATCAGGGATTGGGAGATCAGGTGTTCTTCGCACGTTTTCTCCCCGGACTTGGCCTTCGGGGCGCGGAAACCGTCTATCGCCCGGAAGCCCGCCTTACGGATATGTTGACCCGTGCCGAAATCGCCGATGAAATTGCACCAGAAAAGGCTTCCCTGGACGCGGAATATATCGTTTCCGCAGGCGACCTGCCCTTTCTGCTGGGAAGCGGTAGCTCGGAACTGCCTCATCCTTACCCGATACCGGCTCATCCGGAACGGTTGGCGAAATTGCAGGATATTCTGTCGGATTTCGGCCCGCCACCCTGGACCGGAGTTACCTGGCGGGCCGGCACGGCAAACGTCCGTCTTGCGCTAAGCAAGGAAATTCCCGTCGCGGAACTGGCTGGAGCGATGCGCAACAGCGCCGGTACACAGATCGTCATCCAGCGAAACTGCGCGTCTGACGAACTTGCGGAATACCAGAGCATTGTCGAACGACCCGTTCTGGATCTGTCTCACTTCAACGACGACATTGAGGATCTGCTGGCGCTTTCCAGCGCCCTGGACCGATACGTCGGGGTCAGCAATACGATCACTCACCTGCGCGCGGCGGCGTTAAAACCCTCGGACGTTCTGGTTCCGATACCGGCGGAATTTCGATGGATGAACGCCGGAAGCGTCTCGCCGTGGTTTCCGATGAACGAGATATTTCGGCAACTACCAGACGGTAGCTGGAGGGCGGCGTGCAACGCGCTGTCCCAAAAACTGGAGACCTGAAGGCATGGAAATTACCCGACCGCTACCCGAAACCGGTGTGAGTTCAACCAGTCCATTCCCCATATTCGTTGGATACGATCGCCGGGAAGACATCGCCTATCACGTCTGCTGTCACTCATTGACCAGCAAATCGTCAATACCGCTGAGCATTACACCCCTGGTTCAAGACGATCTGCGGGCGCGCGGTCTTTACACACGCGGCATCGACCCTCTGGCATCGACGGACTTTACCTATACGCGTTTTTTCGTTCCCTACCTGACGGGTTACAGAGGTTGGGCATTGTTCTGCGACTGCGATTTTCTCTGGATGGACGATGTCTCGGACCTCATCAAGCTTGTAGACGACAGCTTTGCGGTTATGTGCGTGCATCACGATCACCGGCCGACTGAAACAAGCAAGATGGACGGTCAGGAACAAACCGTTTATCCGCGCAAAAACTGGTCGTCTCTGGTCCTCTTCAACTGCAGGCATAAAGCGAATGCCGTTTTGACGCCGGATCTCGCCAACCGGGAGACA
Source organism: Alphaproteobacteria bacterium (assembly GCA_038146925.1). Classification (GTDB taxonomy): domain Bacteria; phylum Pseudomonadota; class Alphaproteobacteria; order MPNO01; family UBA830; genus UBA830. The sequence continues at coordinate 569,555 of JAYQSP010000011.1, read as the reverse complement.
GGCAAGTATCTGCATCGCTTCGGCTGGCTGGACGATGCGCTGATCGGCGAGATACCGGAGCGCTGGAACTGGCTGGAAGGCTGGAACGAAATGCCGGGCAGTGGCGCCCCTGCCGCAATACACTATACTCGCGGCGGACCGTGGTTCGATGACTGGAAAGACGTGGATTATGCCGATTTATGGCTCAACGAAGAGGCCGATTATCGCGCCAAAAGCTAGGCGTCGGCGATGAGCCTCCCCCCAATCGGAATTACCCTGGATTCAGAAGAACCGGGCAGCTACTCGAAATTTCCCTGGTACGCCGTTCGCGAAAACTACGCATCGGCCGTGGCTGCCGGTGGCGGCCTGCCTCTCATGCTTCCCCATGAACTCGGCCGCGTCGACGAGTATCTCGACCTTATGTCGGGCCTGCTCGTCACGGGGGGAGCATTCGACGTCGATCCCTCCTTGTTCGGAGCAAAATCCACCCACCCGTCTGTTGTCGTCAAATCGCATCGCACCGACTTCGAGTGGGCCATGACGGAAGGGGCACTGACCCGGAACATGCCCGTGCTGGGCATTTGCGGCGGTCAACAGCTTCTCAACGTCGTCCTGGGCGGCACGTTGATTCAGCATATCCCCGATGAAATAGAAAACGCCCTGGCTCATGAACAGCCGAATCCCAGAGACGAAGCGGGCCATGATGCGAAGGTCGTGAAAGACACCCTGCTCTACAGCATTTCAAGGAATGAGGATTTGTCGGTTAATTCCGCCCACCATCAAGCGGTAAAGGACGTAGGCGATAACGTCGTGATAAACGCGGTCGCACCCGACGGCGTGATAGAAGGCATCGAATCTTCGAAATACGCATTCTGCCTTGGTGTTCAGTGGCATCCTGAATTCTCGATCGACCCCGCGGACAGGAAAATCTTCCAGGCATTTGCCGAAGCGGCTGCAAACTACCGATGACCGACGACACTTCAGAACGGATCGCCAAACGGCTTTCGCGGGCGGGCATATGTTCGCGAAGAGAAGCGGAACGCTGGATAGCTGACGGCCGCATCATCGTCGACGGCAAGAAAATATCGGAACCGGGGACCCTCGTTACGGCTGCGTCGGATATTCGGGTCGACGGAAAGCCGGTAGCGGCCCCGCAGGCGACGCGGCTGTGGAGGTACCATAAACCATCCGGGTTGCTGTGCACCAATCGCGACCCTGAAGGGCGCGATACGATATTCGACCGTCTGCCAAGACATCTGCCGCGGGTCATGACCGTTGGACGGCTCGACTTTGATTCGGAAGGACTGCTTCTGCTGACAAACGACGGTGGTCTGGCACGGCGGCTGGAGCTTCCCGAAACCGGCTGGCTGCGGCGCTATCGCGTCAGGATGTTCGGCACACCGGGCGAAAAGGAAATCGCGGCTCTGCAGAAAGGGCTGGTCGTGGACGGCATGAAATACGGCGCAATCGAGGCCGCTGTCGACAGTTCCAAGGGGTCCAACTCCTGGCTGACGGTTTCGCTGCGGGAGGGAAAGAACCGGGAAATCCGTAAGGTGTTCGAGCACCTGGGGTATCCGGTCAATCGCCTTATCCGTACAGCTTACGGCCCCTTTCAACTCGGCAATCTCGACCGGGGCGGCGTCGAGGAAATTCCGCGCCGTGTGCTCAAGGATCAAATCGGGACAGAGATTTCGAATGAGAATCGTCGCCGGCAGGCATAAAGGCCGCAACATCCAAGCTCCCAACGGAACAGACATCCGGCCGACGACGGATCGCGTTCGGGAATCCGTATTCAACATTCTGGAACACCGGGGGTGGGGCGATGGCGGGCTTTCCATCCTGTCGGATGCCAGAGTACTCGACGCGTTTTGCGGAACCGGCGCATGCGGGTTGGAAGCCCTCAGCCGGGGCGCTCGACACGTTACCTTCCTGGACAACAGCAAAACCGCAATCGATCTTTGCCGCCGCAACATCGCCGCGCTCAAGGAACAGGACAGAACGGAGGTTCTCAGAAGCGATTGCCTTAAGCCGGTCCGGCCGCCGCAGCCCTACGACCTCGTCTTCATGGACCCGCCCTACAATCAGAATCTGGCAGCGGGCACCCTGCGGAGTTTCGCTAACGCTGGGTGGATCGCAGCCAATGGGATTTGCATCGTTGAAACCGGCCTCGACGAAAAGATAGAATCTCCGGACGAATTCGAAATGCTCGAAGACCGCAAATACGGGAGGTCCCGGGTCAGAATATTCAGACACACAAAGAATTAGCCGGACATACAGAAACTTTTCAACACGGGATAATTTCGGGCTTGGACTTTCCGACGATCTCCCCTATACGCAAATCCATGATTTTTCATCTCGACATATTCCGGCACGGTGGAGCCGTTCTGCTGGCTCAATTTTCCTCCATGCTGCGTAATTTGCGACCGGCTGGTTTTATCGCGAGCGACGTATCCCGCCATTAGATCGATCGAGAAATCTTCCGTTTTCCGAAAGGGCGAACCGGAGTGTTCGCCCTTTTTTATTGGGATGAAGTTCCAGCAATTATGACCAGCAGCAAAGCAACCACCGAGCCCGAGCGAAAAAAGGCGCCGAAATCCGAATTCCGCCGGATGACCGATCTGGCTGCGCCCATCGTGCTGACTCAGCTGGCCTGGGTCGCCATGCTGACAACCGATACGGCGATGATCGGCCGTCTCGGCGCGGATGCGCTCGCAGGCGCGTCTCTCAGCCTGATGGTGTTCTTCCTGACATGGGTATTCTGCTTCGGCGTGGTGACGGCGACAGCAGCCCTGGCCTCGCAGGCATACGGCGCGCGCGATCCCCGTACGGTTCGACGCGTGATACGACAGGGATTGTGGGTCGCGCTCCTCATTACGACTCCGGCGCTCGCTCTTTTTCAGCTGACGCCGGCCCTTCTGATGTGGACAGGGCAACCCGCCGAAACGCTGCCTCATGCTGACGCGTACATGAGCACCCTGATGTGGTGTCTCGCCCCAGCATCGGATTTACGGTAATTCGTAATTTCGTCTCCGCCGTGAACAGGCCGGGCCCGGCGTTATGGGTTATGCTGGCCGGCGTCCCACTGAACGCATTTCTCGACTACGCGCTGATATTCGACAATTTCGGCCTGCCCCGGCTCGAACTGGTTGGCGCAGGGATCGCGACGTCCCTCGTCAACTGGCTGATGTTTCTTTGCCTCCTGGCGACTGCCGTCTGGTGTAAGCCATTTTCCAAATACGCGGTACTAGGCCGATTCTGGCGCCCTGACTGGTTTCAATTCCGGCGAATTTTTCAAAATCGGGTTGCCGATCGCCGGTATGAGCCTGCTCGAAGCGGGATTCTTCATCGGCGCGATATTCATCGTCGGGCAATTCGGTGCGATCGCAATCGCCGCAACCATGATCGCGCTGCAGATGCCGCACATCACCTTTATGATCCCAATGGGGCTGGGTCAGGCGGCGACGGTTCGGGTGGGCCAGGAAGTCGGACGCCGGAATGCGGCCGCCGCATACAGGGCCGGATGGTACGCGCTGGCGCTCACCCTGGGATTTATGAGTGTCATGACCGTGGTCGTGTTCGCGATACCGCAAACATTTTCATCGATATATCTGGATGCAACGCAACCCGACAGCGAGGAGGTGCTGATGCTTGCGGCGTACTACTTGCTGTTCGCCGCCTTTTTCCAGGTGGCGGACGGGATCCAAGCGGTCGCAGCGGGAGCATTACGGGGTCTCAACGACACGGCCATACCGATGTGCATCGCCGCCTTCAGCTATTGGGGCGTCGGCCTGTCTACGGGATTGATCCTCGCCTTCTGGGGCGGATTCGAAGCGGCGGGGTTGTGGATGGGCTTCGTGGCGGGGCTGGTCTGCGCGGCGGTTCTCCTGACCGCGCGGTTCCGCTCTCTCGAGAAGCGCTGTTTCCTGCCGGACGTCCCGCTCAGTGAGGAATAACCGAACCGGTTAGCGGCGCCCAAAAAGCCGCTCGATATCGACCAGTTCCAGCTCGACGTAGGTCGGGCGTCCGTGATTGCATTGACCGGAATGCGGAGTAGCCTCCATCTCGCGAAGCAAGGCGTTCATCTCCTCGGTCGTCAGTCGCCTTCCGGCACGGACACTGCCGTGGCACGCCATCGTCGAACAGACATCTTCCAGACGCTCTTTCAGCGCCAGCCCGGCGCCGTATTCTTCCAGGTCGTCGGCCAGGTCTTTCAACAGCCCGGCCACGTCCGAATGACCGAGCAGTGCCGGCGCTTCCCGGACGACAACGGCGCCTGGCCCGAATTTCTCGATCGCCAGCCCGAGTTCGGCGAATTCCTCCGATTTGGCGCACAGGCGGTCCACTGCCTCTTCGTCCAGTTCCACCACTTCGGGGATCAGCAGTCCCTGCCGTTTTACGCCACCGCTCGCGAGGGCATTTTTCATGCGTTCGTAAACCAGCCTCTCATGAGCGGCATGCTGATCCACGATCACGATGCCATGATCCGTCTGCGCGACGATGTAAGTCTCGTGCACCTGAGCCCGCGCAGCGCCAAGAGGGTAGGATCTGGCGGCTACATCGAAAACAGAAGTGTCTTCCAGCGACGTGTCGCGCACTGACGGGCGGTCGAAGTCGTCAAACACGTCGTTTGCGGCGGGCGCCTGGTAGGAGCTAGCAACTTCCATGAGCTCCCGGTTGTACATCTGTCGCCGCAACCCGCCGCCGGTGCTCGCCTGACCGGGGTGAAACGCACCGAGAGCAGCCTGAGATACGGTTGTCGAAGCCCGGTGACCGGCGGCTTCAAGCGCGCGACGCAGTCCGCCGACAATCAGTCCGCGCACCAGTCCGGCGTCTTTGAAACGCACCTCAGCCTTGGCGGGATGCACGTTAACATCCACGGCCTCGTTGGGCGCCTCGAGAAACAACGCCACCATCGGATGCCTGTCTCGTGCCAGATAATCCTGATAGGCGCCGCGCACCGCCCCGATCAATAGTCTGTCCTGAACGGGTCGCCCATTCACGAAAAGGTACTGAGCCCGCGCGTTGCCGCGATTGAGTGTCGGAACGCCAGCATATCCGGTCAGGATCAACCCGTCTCGTTCAGACGATACCGCCACAGCGTTATCGGCGAAATCCCGGCCCATCACCATGGACAATCGGTACAAACGGGCAGTCAGCATATCCCCCTGCGCCGGTTCGAACCGAAAGCGGGTCCGCTCTTCATCTCCGAGAGAAAACGCGATTTCCGGATGCGCCATCGCCAGACGTTTGATTACGTTTGCGGCATGATCGAGTTCGGTACGGGGCGTTTTAAGAAATTTAAGGCGCGCCGGGGTCGCGTAAAACAGATCGCGTATATCGACACGGGTTCCCTTTCCCTGGGCGGCAGGCCGGATTTCGCCTTTTCGCCCACCATCGACCTCGATGCGGTACGCTTCAGCAGCCTCATGGCTACGGGTGGTGATCGTCAAACGCGCGACCGCCCCGATCGACGGCAGAGCCTCTCCGCGAAACCCCAACGTCCGAATGTGGACGAGATCGTCGTCGGGCAGTTTCGACGTGGCATGTCTCTCCACGGCGAGGGAAAGCTCGTCCGGCGACATTCCGCATCCGTCGTCCGTGACCGAAATCAACCGGCGACCGCCATCCTCCAGTACAACATCGATGTGCCTAGCACCTGCGTCGATCGCATTCTCGACCAGCTCTTTCACCGCCGCCGCCGGACGTTCGATCACCTCTCCGGCGGCGATGCGGTTGACGAGGATTTCGGGAAGCAGCCTGACAGGCATATCAGTTTCCCGCTTCGAGGTATTCGCGCGTCAGAAGCTTTCCCTCCTCCACGGCCGGCTGGTCATAAGGATCGACGCCGATCAGATCCGCGGCAATGACCGTTTCAAGCATGAAGTGCATCATCAGCGCCCCCATCGCCGTCTCATCAACCGACGGCACACGAAGAAACCGCGTGGGACGTCCGTTGTTCGCGAGAGTTTCTCCCGTTGCCCGTCCGGCGGCTGAGAGGAGATCGCCCAAGGTCCGGCCCCGCAGGTAGCTGAGGCTTTCCATTTCCGTGACAGTATCCGGAATATCCGGTCCCTTACCGACGGTATCGGCCAAGACGAGCGTATACATCTTGTCGGCCGGCCCATCGAGATAAAGTTGGAGCTGACTGTGCTGATCCAGCGTACCCATTGCCCGGATTGGCGTTGTCCCTTCTCCCGATTTTCCTAGGCTTTCGGCCCACAACTGACGGTACCACAGGCCGAAATCTGCGAGCCGGTCGCAATACGGCATAAAAACCGTCGTCGTGGCGCCTTTCGTGCGTTCCAGGCCGACCGACACGGCCGCACCTTCCGCCGGCGCGAAATCCGACAAACCGCCGTCGAACACGGGTTGAAAGACAGACGCCGCCCCATCGCGTATGGCTGCGATATCCAGTCCGGCAATCGCCGCCGGCAACAGACCCGTGACCGACAATGCTGAATATCGCCCCCCGATGTCGGGATCGTGCTCCAGCATCCGGCAACCGATCTTATCCGCCATTGACGTGAGCGGACTTGGCTTGGGTTCAGTGATAACCGTGAGGTGATCCGCGACGCTGTCTTCGGCCACATGCTCTCGTAGCGTTTGGGATAAAACGGCAAATTGCGCGATTGTTTCCGCCGTCGACCCCGATTTTGAGATCGCGACAACCCCCGTGCGGGTCCAGTCCGTGCCGGCGATCAGAAGATCGAATGTGTGAGGATCGACATTGTCGATAAAGTGCAGCCTCGGGCCTTTGTACAGAGCCGGAATTTTAAGCGGAACCAGAGAACAGAGTGTCTGTCCACCAAGCGACGAACCACCTGTCCCCAGAACGATTACATCGTCAAAACTGTCCTGAAAATAGTCGGCAGTTTCCGTAATTCCCGACAGGTCGTCTTTTTTTGCCGGCAGCGACAGAAACGGTAACTCGCCACCCTTCACCCGCGAACGGAGGTTTGTCAGGAAGTCCTTTGTTTTATCCAGATACCCCTTGAATATCGCCTCATCGAGTCCCTGATCCCCGATCTCCGAAGCGAAGCAATCCGTCAAATCCTGACTGTAAGACATGCGTTCCCTTAACAAATAGACGCTCAACATAGGTCATGACGACGAATCGGGAAAAGCCCGGATCGGAGAAGAAACCGGCCGCTGTGGATAAGTCTGAAAATCAAAGACCAGAGGGGAGCAGCTTCCCGGATCCTGAGGCTTACTCAGGGCGTAGGTGCGATCCCTGTGGGTTCACCCACGACGACGGCGGTCAATTTATCCGCATCGAAAAGCCGGCGTGCCACTCTGTTGGCATCTTCAAGCGTCACCGCATTTATCAAAGACGGGCGCTTTTGGATGTAGTCCATGCCGAGGTCTGATATTTGAATCCCGACCAGAAGACCCGCGATCCCACGGCTCGATCCCAGACGGAGCGGAAACGATCCGTTGGAGTAGGTTTTCGCATCCTGCAGCTCTTTTTCAGTAATCCCTTTTCGGCTCAACCGGTCCCACTCCGCTCTGATCACGTTCAGAGACTCACCCGCGCGTGCGTTTTGAGTCGCCACACCCCCGACGACAAGGGCGGATTTCTCCATCGGATTCAGATAAGCGTAAACGGAGTAGGCGAGTCCCCGCTTTTCCCGGATTTCTTCGTACAAGCGCGAACTGAGACCCCCGCCCCCGAATATGCGCGTGACAAGTAGTGCGGCGTACCAATCCGGATCTTCGCGTTTGATGCCCGCGTGACCGACGATCATGACGCTCTGCGGTATCGGTTTGGGAATCACCACGGTCGTGCCGGCGCCCGACGGCCGAACTTCGGGTACATCAAAGTCTGGACCTGTCGCAGGAAGATTGCCGAAAATCATGTCGAGTTGCTGTTTCAACTCGCCCTCCGAAATATCCCCGACAACGCCGATCACCAGACGATCGCGAACAAAGCGTCGTTCGACAAAGGACCTTAGGTCGGCTCTGGAAATGGCGGCGAGAGAGCTTTCGGTGCCATTGGAGGGGCGCGAATAAGGATGACCGGGGAACACTGTTTCGGACCATGCACGACCGCTGATGCGTCTCGGATTTTCGGCATCTTGTTTCAGCGAAGCGAGCAGCTGGCTGCGTATCCGTTCAACGGGATTCTGATCGAAACGTGGACTTGTCAACGCCAGTCTGAGCAGATCGAATGCTTTCTCCCTCTCGGCCGATAACGTCCTCAGGCGCCCAGAATAATGATCGCGCCCCGCTGAAAAAGACATTTGCGCGGCGATTTCTTCAAGCCGGCGTTGGAAACCGGCAGCAAGGATGTCGCCCGCTCCTTCATCGAGGAGCGCGGAACTCATTTCCGCGAGCCCTTCCCTGCCTGCAGGATCTGTCGCCGATCCCGCACCACGGAAAACGAAATTCATGGCGATCAACGGAACCGACTTGTCCGGCACAAACCAGGCAACGATGCCTTTATCGGAGACGACCTTACGTATGTCGGTGGCGTTGACAGGAATGGCAAACGCGATCCATGAGACGACGACCACGATTAAGACGCCCAAACGCCCGATCATTTCGAAATCTCCGGCAACAGAACGCTTGTGACAGAGCTTTTCTCGTCCAACACACTGCGTGCAGCTTCCATTACCTGTTCCGCCGTTACTGCAGCGATACGGTCGGGCCATGTCTCGACATCTTCAATCGTCTGCCCCTGTGTAAAAGCCTGACCTATAGCGTTCGGGCCAGCTCTCAGCCCGTCGCGCGCATATATGGCCTGTGCGGTGATAAGTTTTTTCGCCCGTTCGATATCCTCGGCTTTGAACCCGTCCGCGATGGCCGCATCGAGTTCCTCGAATAGCGCCTTTTCCAGTGCAGCGATATCGCCACCGGCTTTGGGACTCGCATAAACACCGAACTCTCCGTAATCAAGACCGTCACCGCTGTACCAGGCCCCGGCCCCGGAAGCGATGCCGCGTTCGATCACCAGCTTACGATACAGGCGGCTCGTCGCACCTCCTCCGAGCACCTGGGAAAGAACTTCCAGCGGATAGGCCTGTTGTTTTTCGCCGCTGGCATAACTGGGAGCGAGGTAGGTTCTCGATATCGCCGGCAGTCTGACTCGTGCATTGCGCAGTTCCACGCGCCGGGCGGCGCGATGCGGCGGCTCCTTCGGCCGCACCCTCATCGGTACTGCCCGATCTGGTATCGGACCGTAGTATTTCAGGGCCAGTTCCCTGACACGATCCACCGTAACATCGCCGGCAATAATCAGCATCGCATTGCTGGGGGAATAATGTTTCCGGTAGAAGGCAAGAGCCTTTTCGGTCGTAAGAGCCTCGATTTCGCTCATCCATCCGATCACCGGGCGGCCATACGGATGGTTCAGATAAAGCGCCCGGCGCACCTGTTCCCGGAGCTGCGCCGCCGGGCTGTTATCCGTTCTGGATCGGCGTTCCTCCCGAACGACGTCGCGTTCGGGCAGAACAACCTCGTCGGTCAGAACCAGATTTTGCATCCGATCAGCTTCAAGGCGCATGATCGTCTCGAGTTCGTGAGCCGCGACCCTCTGGAAATAGGCAGTGAAATCATAGCTGGTAAAGGCGTTATCCCGCCCGCCGATGCGCGAAATCGTCCGGGAAAATTCGCCGGGCGCGGTTGTTTTTGTTCCCTTAAACAGAAGATGTTCGAGGAAATGAGCCAGTCCTGATTCTCCGGGTTCTTCGTCCGCCGAACCAACCCGGTACCAGAGCATCTGCATGACGATGGGCGCACGGCGGTTTTCGATCACGACCACCTGCAGACCGTTGTCCAGCTTGAATGACTTCGGTAAAAAGACTGCGGCATGGCTCTCTCCCGCGAAGAGTGCGATCACGGAAATGAGCGCGATGGCGCTCATGGCGATTGAGCGAAAGCTGGCGATCACTGGCAAGGACAACTCCGAACGTAAACCATGGCCGGGCATCTTTGCCCGGCTCAACTATAGACTTCGTTAACACGAGGAACGGATGCAAGTCCCGTCGCGTTCACAATCGGGTCAGTTGAAAATACCCTCGAACCAGCCTTTGGGCTTGCGAACGATCTTGGGTGTGCGTCCTTTGGTGGGCGCATCGCCCAGCGCCGCATTTTCACGCAGGCGCTTTGTCTCCGCCTCCGGATCGACGATCGTGCCAGGTTCCGGGCGGTCCTGCCAGAAAATGAGTTTATCGGCGAAACTGTCGTCTTCCGTCGCGAGGATGGAGGATTCGCGATTGATTTCGCGGCGAATATTGGGATCCGGATTGGTCGCCCCGGCCTTCGACAGGATGGCCGATTCCCCAAGCGAAGCGGTCGAAACGCTCCGCGTGGACGCGTTTGGATCGGCGCTTTTGACGATCAGCTCTCGAGCTGAATCCGTGATTTTTGCCTCCTGTGGCCGGTCGACACCGGGACGGGGCGGCCGCAGACCGAAATCGGGCGGCATGCTGAGTGGTGCACGGGTGACAACAGCGAACTCGTCGGGAGACTGTTTGCCTATCCCGATGGCTTCGCGCGCGCCTTCGCAACCGCCAACCAGCAACGCGCCGGCAAACAGCACCATCATGGAAAACTTTTTGAAATCGGTCAGGATCATCGAGTGCCTGCTTTTCAAATGCCTAGGACGACAACTTATTGTCGCGCCGGCCTGTAATCAAGCCGTCAAGTAACAGCATTATCACCCCGACAGTGATCGCAATATCGGCAACGTTGAACGATGGCCAGTGATAACCGGCGACATGAAAATCGAGAAAGTCAGCCACGGCGCCATACACCGCCCGATCGATGGCATTTCCAAGCGCACCGCCGATCACCAGGCCAAGCGAGATCGCGAGCCACCGGTTTTGAGCTTTGATAAGCCAGATTACTAGAACGACTGAAATCAGAACCGCAAGCCCGCCGAGCAGAACCTGCGTCCAGGAAGACTGGCTGCTGAACAGTCCGAAACTCGCCCCCTTGTTCCAGACCATCACGACATTGAAAAACGATGTGACTTCAATGATCCGGGGCGGCGCCATGACAAGATGAACGATCCAGTATTTGGTGACCTGGTCCAGCAGGATCACCAACGTCGCGATGGACAGTCCCCAGCTTTTCAAAAGAATAGTCTCATTCCGCGGCAGCGGGAAAATCAGCGACGGCGTCGGCGCATCTGTTGCAGATTTCGGGGTGGTCGCCGTTAGCCCCGACTTCGGGCAGAACCTGCCAGCATCTTTCGCACTTGGTACCGTCGGCACTGCCTGGGGTGACGGATACACCGGGCACATCGTCCAGCACAAACGCGTCACCGGCACTTTCGCCGACTTTCAATGTCGCTTTCGACGTGATGCAGATCTCTGCAAGATCGATATCTTCCAGACTGCCGGCAAAATCTTCGGTGACGTAGACAACCGGAGCGGCCTGCAGGCTGGACCCGATCCGCTTTTCGGCCCGTTCTATTTCCAGTGCGCCCGTCACGACCCGGCGCACCTGCCGGACCTTTTCCCACTTCGCCGCGAGATCGTCATTGCGCCATTCCGTCGGGACGTCGGGGAACGTTCGAAGATGTACGCTCTCGTTGTCAGCCGGATTGCGCGTTCGCCACGCTTCTTCAGCGGTAAAACATATCACCGGTGCCAGCCAGGCGGTCAGGCAGGAAAACAGTTCATCCAGAACCGTCTGGGCCGCCCGTCGCCGGATGGAGCCAAGCGCATCGCAATACAGGACGTCCTTGCGGACGTCGAAATAGAACGACGACAGATCGACGGCGCAGAAATTGTGCAGCGCCGTAAACATCGAATGGAAGTCGTACGCGTCGATACGATTGCGGATCAACCGATCAATCTCGGTGAGCCGGTGCAGTACCCAGCGCTCCAGTTCGGGCATTTCGGAAACCGCCAGGCGACCGGAATCCTCGAACCCGTTCAGATTGCCCAGGATATAACGTAGCGTATTTCGGAGCCGCCGATACGCGTCGGCCTGGTATTTGATGATGTCGGGCCCGATTTTCAGGTCTTCCGAATAATCGGATGCCACTACCCAGATACGCAGAATGTCGGCACCGTACTGCTTGATGATTTCCTGCGGCGCAACGACATTGCCGGTGGATTTCGACATTTTCTGCTTGTCTTCCGCCAGCACGAAACCGTGCGTCAGGACCGCGTCGTATGGTGCCCGTCCACGGGTCCCGCATGATTCGAGCAGGCTGGAATGGAACCAGCCGCGATGCTGATCCGACCCCTCGAGATACAGAGACGCCGGCCACATCAGATCATCCCGCTCTTCAAGGACGAAACTGTGGGTCGAGCCTGAATCGAACCAGACGTCGAGAATATCAAACACCTGTTCATAGTCGTCGGGGCTGTAATCGTTGCCGAGGAATCGCGACGGGTCCGATGCGAACCAGGCATCCGCTCCTTCTTCGGCGATGGCATCTGCAATACGACCCTGAACGTCCGGATCTGCCAAAATTTCGCCGGTCTTCTTTTCGACGAAGACCGTGATCGGCACGCCCCAGGCACGCTGTCGCGACACGACCCAGTCAGGCCGGCCTTCGATCATGGCGTCCAGGCGGTTTTGCCCGGATTTGGGATAGAATGCGGTATCGCCGATCGCTTTCAGAGCGACTTCGCGCAGCGTTTTTCCGTCTTCGCCGAACGGTGCGTCCATGGCGATGAACCATTGCGGCGTATTACGGAAAATCAGCGGCTTTTTCGATCGCCACGAATGCGGATACTGATGCTTGAGCCGTCCGCGCGCGATCAGCCCGTCGGCAGCGATCAGCGCCTCGATGACCGCCTTGTTCGCATCGCCTTTTTTGCCCTTGTGGGTGATGACCTGTTTACCATCGAATCCGGGCGCCTCGTCGGTGAAATAACCGTCGGCATCGACCGTATAAGGTATCCGCGTGTCAATGCCGCGCTGCTTCAGAGCCTGTGTATTCGCCATCCAGATCTCGTAATCGTCCCGACCGTGTCCGGGCGCCGTATGCACGAAGCCGGTGCCGGCATCGTCGGTAACGTGATCCCCATCCAGCAGCGGAACCGTAAACTCGTATCCCGAAGCTGCCAGCGGGTGGACGCAACTGATTTGCGAGAGAGTATCGGCGGACACATCCGAAACTCGTGCCCAGCCCTCGATACGGGCGGATTTTTTTACATCCTCAGCAAGTGTGTCAGCCAGAACCAGCCTATCACCGGATACAGCCCAATTTTCCTCGGGCGCGTCGGTAACTTCGTACAGTCCGTACGCAATTTTCGACGAATAACATACCGCCCTGTTCCCAGGGATAGTCCAGGGCGTGGTCGTCCAGATGACAACGGCGGCGCCGGAAAGCCCGCCGGCATTGTCACCGCCAATCGCAAATTTACACCAGATCGTATCCGATTCGTGATCGTGATATTCGACCTCTGCTTCCGCCAGCGCCGTCTTCTCGACGACGGACCACATTACCGGTTTAGAACCTTGGTACAGCAGTCCGTTGTCGACGAACTTCATCAGCTCGCGCGCGATCTGAGCCTCCGCAGCGAAGTTCATCGTCGTATACGGGTTTTCCCAGTCACCGATAACGCCCAGGCGTTTGAACTCTTCCCGCTGGACGTCGATCCAGTGATCGGCGAACTCCCGACATTCCTGACGAAACTCGACAATGGGCACCTCGTCCTTGTCGCGTCCTTCAGACCGGTACTTTTCCTCGATCTTCCATTCGATTGGCAGCCCGTGGCAATCCCAGCCGGGAACGTAATTCGCGTCCTTGCCGGTCATCTGCTGGGACCGGTTGATGACGTCTTTCAATATCTTGTTGAGCGCATGGCCGATATGCAGATTGCCGTTTGCGTAGGGTGGGCCGTCATGAAGGACGAATTTCTCCCGTCCGGCGGACATTTCGCGCTGACGTCGGTAAAGATCTATTTTCTCCCAATAAGCGAGGATATCAGGCTCGCGCTGCGGCAGCTTTCCACGCATCTCGAAATCGGTCTTCGGAAGAAAGACGGTAGATTTATAATCGGTCGTCATCGGTCGATTTTGTCCTCGGCCTCGCCCTAATCGGGAGCCCGGCGAAAATCGTCGGGTCCTATGCTCTCGAGCAACGCGCGTGCATCGTGGGAGTCCAGTGCGATCTGTTCCCGCAACTGGGAGATACCGTTGAATTTCTTCTCGGGACGTATGTATTCGACAAGCGCCACGCGCAGCAGCTTATCGTAAATGTCATCAGTGAAATCGAAGATATAGACTTCGCAGTTAACGTCGTTTTTATCGAATGTGGGGCGCCGCCCGACATTTGCGCACCCCATGTGCCATGTGGTTTCGCCGCCCTCTTCAACACCGGCCCAGACGGCGTACACGCCGAGCGCCGGTTCGACGTAGTCGTCGATCGAGATATTAGCCGTCGGAAATCCGATCTGGCGCCCGCGCTGGTCGCCCTTGATTACTCGGCCTTCAACTTCCCATGGGCGTCCGAGCAGCTTCGCCGCACCCAATGGATTTCCCTCGACCAGGCAGTTTCGAATATTGGTAGACGAATATACCGTGCCGCTTTCGTCCTTGACGGGTTCGACGGCGGACAACTCGAAACCGTCGGACAGCGCGCGCTCGCGCAGATAGTCGACATCGCCGCCGCGTCCGGCACCGAAAACGAAATCGTAGCCGACTGTGACGTGTTTCGCGTGGAATCCACCGATGACGAACGTATCTACGAACTGGTCATGAGTGATTTTCGATGTGTCGGCATCGAAATGCACCACGAGAAGCTGATCCACGCCGATCGCTTCGAACCGGCGCACCTTGCTGCGTAGCGGCGTCAACTGAAACGTCGGTTCCTCAGGCCGGAAATACCGTCGCGGATGCGGTTCGAACGTGATGACCGATAACGGCACACCGAGTTTTTTGGCGTGCTTGCCCGCCTCGTTGATCACTGCCTGGTGACCGAGGTGAACCCCATCAAAATTTCCGATGGCAACCGACGAATCCCGCACGGAATCGGGAAGCCCGGCAACATGTCTGAATATGCGCATAGCGGCGGTCTTCGTAACTACCGCTGGCGGGCGAGTCAAACCATTCCCTGCCCTACGGTGCGGGTATAATCAGGCTTACTTGCGTCTGTTGGGAACCCACAACGTGGCTGTCCCATCGATCACAACCTTTTCGCCGATCGAACAGACCGCTTCGCAGACCACGGTGTTCGTGTCGGTATCGATTTCCTTGATCGTCACGCGGGTCTGCACCGTGTCGCCGATACGGACGGGCGCGCGGAAATTGAGGTTCTGATTGAGATATGCACAACCCGGTCCTGGCAGTTTCGTGCCGAGAACGGACGAAATATATCCGCAGGTCAGCATGCCGTGAGCGATACGGCCCTTGAAAACCGTCTGTTTCGCGAACTCCTCGTTCACGTGCAACGGGTTGTCATCCCCGGAAATCTGCGAATACTGCACGATATCGGTCTCCGTAACCGTGCGAACGTAAACGTCTGTCATGCCGACTTCGAGATCATCGATAAAGTAACCGTGCAGTTCTTCCATCGTGGCCACTACTGCGGCTGGCGTTACTTGCTGATCCATAATGCTTGTAAACTCCTGTGCATCTCTACTCTGCGCGCTTTTGCGTCGCAGCAATCTATGGTGCAGTGCACGATATAGACCGGTTGCGTTAACAGCAAGCGAATCCCTCGAATCAAATTGTCGCACATGCAATCAACTCTTTAGAGCCTGTTAACCGCCGGAAACTAAAATTCGCACCATGCGAGCTGCTTTGAACATGCATCAGAAAGTTCCCAAAGTACGGGAATACGCCGAACTCAAGCTATCCGACGGGACGGTGCTGAGCGGCTATGTGTTCGTGGATGCAACCGCACGAATCCAGGATTTACTGAACGACGAAGCCGCGTTTATGCCGTTCATCGATCAGGACGAAACAATCCACCTTCAGAACAAGGCGGCAATCGTGAAGATAAGGCCATTCGACTAGTAAAACGCGCGAGCGACCGCATCCGGCAATTTCGGATGCAAAAGGGCCGAAATTCGGTCAAGTGGTGAGGCAAAATTCGTATGCACTATCCTGAAACACCGGAAACAGCATCCAAATACGCCCTTTCTGCCCTGAAACGGATGAAGGAAGAGGGTATTGCCGCGAATCCCCGGAACTTTACGATCTGGTACGAATATTTCGCCGGCAAGAACGACAACCTGAAAAAAAGCGTAGACGCGCTGAAGGCCGAGCACAAGGCGATCTCGGAAACCGACTATCATGATCTCTACGACCGTTTCATCTCGGCAGGCGCCGCGTCGGCCCGCGATCAGAAACTATCGGATCAGATCGAGGTCGTAACCGAACGCATCATCGCCGCCATGTCGGCAACCGGCGAAGGCACCGAACAGTTCGGCGAAGCCCTGCAGGAATTTTCCGGCGGCATTCAGAAGGCGGACAACATCGACCAGATACGGGGTATGGTCTCCGATATCATCGAAGAAACGGAAACGATGGACGAGCGGTCGCGTGCGCTGCAGCAACAGGTGCAGGAATCCGCGTCCGAGATCAGCAGCCTGCGCCAGGAACTCCGAGATTCCAGGCGCGATGCGCTGACCGACGGACTTACGGGCGTCGCCAACCGAAAATGCTTCGACCAGTCGCTTTACCAGGCGATTGGTTACGCGCTGGAAAGCGGCGATTCACTGTCCCTGGTTTTCGCGGACCTCGACCATTTCAAGGCTTTCAACGACACGCACGGACATCAGTTGGGCGATCAGGTCCTGAAACTGGTCGGCAAAACGCTGCACGACCTCGTAAAAGGCAAAGATACGGCTGCGCGGTACGGCGGTGAAGAATTCGCCATCATCCTGCCGGACACAACCAGCGGGGGCGCGACAGCCGTCGCGGAGAACATCCGGAAATCGGTGGCCAGCAAGCGCATCGTCAAAAAGGGATCGGACGATTCCATTGGAAACATCACCATGTCGATGGGAGTGACATCTTATCAGACCGGCGATTCGGCGGCGGAATTCGTCGAACGAGCCGACCAGGCGCTTTATCTTGCAAAGAAGCTGGGGCGCAATCGGGTTGTCTGCGAAGACAAAAAACCGGAAATCGCCGCGGTCGGTGGATAGCCGGACCTCTCTTGCCGCATGGCTGCCGCGCGCGGCATACTCCTTTCCATGATTGTACTGTTCACGGATTTTGGCGAAGTCGGCCCATATGTCGGCCAGGTAAAGGCCGTCCTGATACGGGAAGCGCCCGGCATCCCCGTCATCGATCTTCTGCACGACGCACCGATGTTCCAGGCGCGTGCCTCTTCCTATCTACTCGCCTCGTTGATCGATGTTTTTCCGACGGACGTCGTATTTCTCTGTGTCGTCGACCCGGGCGTCGGCAGCAGCAGGGCGCCCGCTGTGGTGGAGGCGGATGGCAGGCGCTTCGTCGGGCCGGACAACGGATTATTCGAAGTTGTCCTGCGGCGCGCCAATGACACATCTTTCCGGAGGATTACCTGGGAGCCGAACAACCTGTCTGCGAGTTTTCACGGACGAGATCTGTTTGCCCCCGTGGCTGCCCGCCTGGCCAAAGGTGAAGAAGTTGCATCGGAAGCACACCCCGTGGACAGCGCACGCCGCCCGCACTGGCCCGACGATCTCGAAGAAATCATCTATCTCGACAGTTTCGGCAACGCCATGACCGGTTTAAGGGCGAAGAACGTTCCGGTTCATGCCGAGATGATCGTGAACGAGAAGCGGCTTGTCCGCGCACGCACTTTCTCCGACCTGCCCGAAGGCGGGGTGTTCTGGTACGAAAACTCATCCGGGCTTGTCGAGTTTGCCGTCAATCAGGGGGATGCCAAAACGACCCTCGGCATCGACGTGGGCAGCAAATTTGTCGTCGATACAACGCCCGGCGCGGCTTAATCCGATCGAACCGACTTTCTCTTTGCCGAAGACATCTCGCCGGATGACCACCGGATGAACCAGCTTCTTGCCGACCCCCTATTTGCGTCATTCGCCGTCGGTGCGGTCCTTTTGGCAGGCTTGTCGAAGGGCGGTTTTGGCGGCGGCGTCGGGTTTGTCGGCGTTCTGGCGCTTGCCCAGGTATCGTCGCCGGTGCAGGCGGTGGCCATCATGCTGCCGATCCTGTGCGTGATGGACCTTATGGGCGTTTGGGCCTATCGAAAGGACTGGCACCGCCCCAGCATGAAGGTCCTGGGAATTGGCTGTCTGATCGGCACCGTAATCGGCATGCTGACATTCAAATGGATGGACGATCAGCTCATCCGCCTTTTGGTGGGAATCATCGCCGTCGCCTTCTTCGTCGATTTTTTTCGCGCCGGCGGAGAGAAAGCGGCTGCGCGGACGTTTTCGGATCCGGTCGGATACATACTGGGTACGATTTCAGGCTTCACCAGTTTTGTCATTCATGCCGGCCTGCCGCCGGTTGCAATGTATCTTCTTCCGCAGCGGCTGGACAAACGTATCCATGTAGGAACGATCGTCGTTCTTTTCTTCATCGTGAATTACGCCAAGATTCTGCCATATTGGTGGCTGGGCCTGTTCACGATGCCGAACCTGTCAATCTCCCTGATTCTGCTGCCACTGGCGCCGATCGGCATGTTCATCGGGATCAGGTTCAATCACCTGATCCCACAGAAATGGTTCATGCGGGCCAGCTATACGATCCTGTTTGTGCTCGGCATTCGACTGCTTTACGAGGGCCTGAAGCCCTTCTTCGCATAACGGGAGTCAGCCTCCCTTTTCCCTGAGCAGGTCCTTGATTTCCTGCATCTCGCGCTTGAGTTCCTGAAATTCTGCCGCGCGGTCCAGGTGTTCGCTGTGCACGACTTCGCTCATTTCGGTAACGGTTTCCTCTTTCTCGGCATCGTGAAGCGATTGCATGGAATCGATGATGATGGCGATAAACAGGTTGAGGACCGTAAAGCTGGACAGCACGATAAACGCCACGAAAACGATCCAGGCCCATGAATAGGCTTCCATGACGGGGCGCACGATCCCCATCGACCAGCTTTCCAGGGTCATGATCTGGAACAGCGTGAACATGGATTCGCCGATCGTGCCGAACCAGTCCGGGAACTGGGAACCGAACAGTTTGGTGGTGATGACCGCGAACACGTAAAACACCAGCATCAGCAGAGCCCCGATGGCGCCGACACCCGGTACCGCGTGTAGCAGAGCCGCGACGATCCGCCGGAGCCGAGGCACCGCGGAAACCAGCCTCAATACGCGAAGCACGCGGAGAGATCGCAGAACCGAAAGCGAATCGTTCGACGGCGTCAGAGTGATCGCGACGACGATGAAGTCGAAAACGCCCCAGGGATCGCGAAAAAACGCCGATCCGTGCGCGTAAATTCGCAGGACGATTTCGACGCAGAAAATCGCGATGACGACCTTGTCGAACATCAGCAGTGCGGGGCCGATATGCCCCATGATGGTGGGCGATGTTTCGAAGCCCAGCGTGACCGCATTGACCACAATCAGGGTCATCACCGCTTTCTGGAAAGTCGGATGCTCGACCAGCCGTCGGACACGTTGTCGAAATGTTTGCTGTGTGGCGGAACCGGTCGGCGTCACAAGAATTCTCCCTGAGTGGAGGCGCTGTTTATCGGAAACATGTGTGGGATGACAACCGATATCGGACCTATAGGTCCATCCGGCAAGAGACAAAATCGTGCTTGACGATGTTCCTGTTCTTATTTAGAACAAAACAAGAACATTTGTTCTCACACCAACAATGGGACAGACCATGCCGAGGCCCTCCGGAAGCGCCAGGAACCGCTCCCTTCCCCCTCAGAAACGGGGAACCGGTCGGACTCCGGCAGGTCTGGAACGGCTGAAGGCCCATATCAGGCGGCTCGAAGGCTTCGGCGGCACCCTGGCCGAGGCCAACCGCAAGGTGCTGCCCTTCGGCATAGATGAAATAGACGCCCATCTGCCGGGCGGCGGACTGGTGCAAGGCGCGCTGCATGAAGTCTTCGCCGCCGATGCCGGTATTGCGACCGCTTTTTGCGCCCTGCTGGCGGGACGGCTGGCAAAAGATACGGAAAACGCTTCCGTTCTATGGTGCGAACGCCCCTGGACGCTGGATGCCGGCACTCTTTATGGCCCGGCCCTGCTGCAGTTCGGGGTCGACCCCGCCCGGCTGATCCTGGTGCGAGCCCGGCGCGACAGCGACACGCTGTGGGCCATGGAACAAGGCCTGCGCTGCGGTCAGGTTGCCGCCGTCGTCGGCGAACTGGGCGACATATCGCTCACTGATAGCCGGCGCCTGCAGCTTGCCGCGGAAGAAAGCGGCGTCACTGCCCTGTCGCTTCGCCCGAAAACCGACAAGCCGCCCCCCAGCGCGGCGGCCACCCGCTGGCGGCTGGATACCGTCACACATGTAAAGGACCGCCGCCAGGCCAACGACAACAACGATTTTCTGCAAACAACCCCGGTCTTGCCGGGACTGGGCGTCGCACGATGGCGGGCGGAACTGTTCCGCTGCCGCGGCGGCGCTGCCGCCAACTGGATGATGGAGTGGAACGATGAAACGGGTGATCTCTCTGTGGCTGCCGAAATTCGCAACCGACCGCCTGTGCAAACTGCGGCAAGACTGGCTGGATAGCCCACTCGGACTGATCCAGGAAAACGGCGGGCGGCTGTTTCTGCATGCCGTCAACGATGCGGCCGAACAGGCCGGTATTCACGCCGGCATGACGCTTGCCGATGCCCGCGCGATCCTGCCCGGTCTGAAGACCAGCGAAGCCGACCTCCCGGCGGAAACGAAAGCGCTGTCCCGTCTTGCCGACTGGTGCAGCCGCTACACCCCCTGGACGGCGCCGGACGACGAAGGATCCGGCGCCGCGTTTGCCGGCGGCGGATCGATCTGGCTGGACGTCACAGGCTGTGCTCACCTGTTCGGCGGTGAGGATGCCCTGATTCGCGATATCGTAAACCGTCTCGACGGTCTCGGCTTTACCGCCTATGCCGCCATTGCCGACACCCCGGGGGCTGCCTGGGCAGCCGTCCGTCATACCCGCTATAAACGCCGCTGCTGGACAGCCATTCGCAAGGGACAGGCACAGGACGTCCTGGCATCGATGCCAGTTGCCGGGTTACGGCTTCCCCCGGCCACGATTTCCGGTCTTCAGGCCGTCGGATTGCGCCGTATCGGCGACCTGATGCCGATCCCGCGCGCTGCCCTCGCCGACCGTTTCGGCAGCGTTGTCGCCGACCGGCTGGATCAGGCCTTCGGCGACCGCCCCGAGCCGGTGTCTCCCCTGGCACCGGCCAGCCCATGGCATGCGCGTATCAGTTTCGCGGAGCCGATCGGTCGCCTGGAAGACATCGCCGATACCGTTCGCAACCTCGCCCGCGATCTCGCCGCCATGCTGGAAAGCGATGGGCTGGGCGCCCGCCGGCTTACGTTGTCTTTCTACCACCCGGACGGTGCTGTCGACCGGCTGCGGGCCGGCACCAGCCAGGCCAGCCGTAACGCCGACCATCTCGCGCGCCTGTTTACCAAAAAACTCGACAGGCTCGACGCAGCGTTCGGCATCGACGCCATCACGCTGACCGCCACATCCAGCGAGAAACTGTCGCCGGCCCAGTCCACCCTCGACCGCCGCCGCGAAACGGATGAATCCGGCGTCGCCGAACTGGCCGACCGTCTCAGCAACCGGCTTGGCAGCGAAAACGTCGTACAGCTGACCCTGCAGGAAAGTCACATCCCCGAACGCGCGATTTCGGCAACCCCCGTCACCGCGCGCGCCCGTCCGGCACCGGCCGCTCCCTGGCGGTCCGGTTCCTCCCCTGAAAACCGGCCGCTGCGCCGCCCCCGCCCCCTTCGGCTCCTCCCCCGGCCCGAAGAGGTGGAGGCCGTGGCGCCGGTGCCGGACGATCCTCCCGTCATGTTCCGCTGGCGCAAACAGGTGTTTCGCATCGAACACGCCGACGGCCCGGAGAGGATCGCCTCCGAGTGGTGGCACGACGGTCTGGGTCTTCTGGAAACGGAACCGGAGAAGGAAGACGCTGATACCCCGTCCGGTGGGGCCGTACAGGACAACATTCGCGACTATTACCGCGTCGAAGACCGTCGAGGCCGCCGTTTCTGGGTCTATCGGGACGGCATCTACAGTCCCGGCACCCGGCCAAGCTGGTACGTGCATGGCGTATTCGGATAAAGCCGGGCAATTCCGTTCGCCGACAATATGCCAACTTTCATATCGAAGGGAGAACCGATATGGGAACCATCACCGTCCGCAACCTCGACGATGCCGTTATCGACCGTCTCAAGGCGCGCGCACGGGACAACAAGCGCTCCCTCGAAGCGGAAATCCGCGCCCTGCTGACGGAAATCTCGGAGCGTCCGTCACGCAAAAAATTTATGGAAATAGCGAACCGGATCGCCGCCATGACCCCCGACGTCCCCCAGACCGACAGCGGCGATCTGCGGCGGGAAAACCGAAACTGATGACCGTCGTGATAGATGCCAGCATCGCCATCAAATGGTTCGTGCCGGAAAACCTGCGGGAACAGGCGCTTGACGTTCTGAAAGCCGAGGACCATCTCGCC
The DNA here is from genome assembly GCA_038146925.1 of Alphaproteobacteria bacterium. GTDB lineage: Bacteria > Pseudomonadota > Alphaproteobacteria > MPNO01 > UBA830 > UBA830. The sequence goes on along the minus strand of JAYQSP010000011.1, from coordinate 547,068 downwards.
GCGCCCGACCTGCTGATCCCGGACCTCGCAAGCCTCGCCCTTGAAAAAGCCAGACGGAACGAAATCAGCAGCCTTCAGGCCAGAACCATCATGTCAGGCATTGAAAGCAGCGGCCTGGAACTCATGCCCGCCTCCATCGTTTGCGACCGCGCCATCGAAATCGCCGATACGCTCGACCGATCCGCATATGACTGTTTTTATATCGCGACGGCAGAACGGCTCGACACGACCCTCATCACGGCGGATGCCCGGCTCTGCACCGCCCTCCGCGATACAGGCCTTGAGAGCGTTGTCCGCGTCCTCTCTGCCTGAGAGACGGATAATTCCCCATGCCCCGTTACGCCGAGCTTGAAGTCACCACCAACTTTTCCTTTCTGCACAGTGCCTCGCATGCCGAAGAGATCGCCAGAACAGCCGCTGCGCTCGGCCTGTCGGCAATTGCCGTCACGGACCGCAATACGCTCGCCGGTGTCGTACGCGCCCACCGCGCCGCCAAAGACGCCGGCATAAGACTTCTCGTCGGCGCCCGGCTCGACCTGCAGGATGCGCCCTCGCTACTCTGTTTTCCCACCGACCGCACCGCCTATGCGCGACTGTCGCAACTGATCACACTCGGTCGGCGGCGGGCGTCGAAAGGTGAATGCGAGATTTACCTGGAAGACGTGTTTGCGCATTCGGGCGGCCAGCTTTTCATCTCCCTGCCGCCCGATGCTTCCGGCGACGACTACGCGACGCACCTGCGTCACCTACGTGACATCTTCGCCCGCGATATATGGCTTGCGGCCCGCTGCCGCTACAACGGCAACGATGCCGCCCGGCTTTGGGAACTGGCGCAGCTATCGGTCGAAACCAATGTGCCGCTGGTCGCCACCAACGACGTACGCATGCACATACCCGACCGCAAGCCGCTGATGGATGCGATCACCTGCATCCGCGAGCACTGCACCATCGATCAGGCCGGATTCCGTCTTGCCGCGAATGCCGAACGACACATCAAACCGCCCGAAGAAATGGCCCGCCTGTTCCGCCGCCACCCGGAAGCGGTCATGCGGACTATGGAAATCGCGGACCGTTGCCGGTTTTCGCTCGACGAACTGCGCTACGAATACCCGGACGACGAAGCGCCCCACGGCAAGACTCCGCAGGAAGAACTGGCGCGACTGGCATGGGAAGGCGCCGAAGGCCGCTATCCCGATGGTCTGCCGGACAAGGTCCGCAAACAGATTGCGTACGAACTGAAGTTGATCGGCGAGTTGAACTACGCGCCCTATTTCCTGACCGTCCACGACGTCGTCCGTTATGCCAGGTCGCAGGGCATCCTGTGCCAGGGCCGCGGCTCGGCGGCGAACTCCGCCGTCTGCTACTGCCTCGGCATCACCGCCATCGATCCGGCCCGGATCGACCTTTTGTTCGAGCGCTTCGTGTCCGCCGAACGGAACGAACCGCCGGACATAGACGTCGATTTCGAGCACGAGCGCCGCGAAGAGGTCATCCAGTACATATACGAAAAATACGGTCGCGACCGCGCCGGGCTGGCGGCGACGGTCATCCACTATCGCACCCGCATGGCCGTGCGCGAGATCGGCAAGGTCATGGGCCTGTCCGAAGACACCATCGCCACGCTGGTCGCCACCGTCTGGGGCTGGCGGACGGAAGGAGTCGAAAGCAAACATATCCGCGAAGCCGGACTCGACCCCGACGACAAGCGACTGTCGCTGACCATGCGCCTTGCCTGCGAGTTGACGGGCTTCCCCCGGCATCTGTCCCAGCATGTCGGCGGTTTCGTCATCACCCGCGGTCCGTTGTCGGATCTGGTGCCTATCGCCAACGCCGCCATGGAGGACCGGACGACGATCGAATGGGACAAGGACGATCTCGACACGCTCGGCATCCTGAAGATCGACATACTCGGCCTCGGCATGCTGAGCTGTATCCGCAAAGCTTTCGACCTGCTGCAACGGCACTACGGCAGGAAGATCGATCTCGCCACTGTGCCGGCGGAGGATCCCAACGTCTACGACATGCTGTGCGAAGCGGACTCGATCGGCGTCTTCCAGGTCGAAAGCCGTGCGCAGATGACCATGCTGCCACGCCTTAAACCACGTAATTTCTACGATCTCGTCATCGAGGTCGCCATCGTGCGTCCCGGACCGATACAGGGTGACATGGTGCACCCCTATCTGCGCCGCCGGAACGGCGAGGAAAAGGTCGACTACCCGTCCGAGGAACTGCGCGAGGTTCTGGGAAAAACCCATGGCGTTCCTCTGTTTCAGGAACAGGCTATGAAAATTGCCATTATTGCCGGCGGATTCACTCCATCCGAAGCCGACCAGCTACGCCGCGCCATGGCCACGTTCCGCCATACGGGCACGATCCATACGTTCGAGGAAAAGCTGATCAACGGCATGGTGGCCAACGGCTACGATGCGGATTTCGCCGAGCGCTGCTTCAACCAGATCAAGGGGTTCGGCGATTACGGTTTTCCGGAAAGCCATGCCGCGAGTTTCGCGCTGCTGGTTTATGTCTCCTCCTGGCTGAAGAAACACTATCCGGACGTGTTTGCAGCGGCCATCCTCAACAGCCAGCCGATGGGTTTCTACGCCCCGGCGCAGCTGGTACGCGACGCCCGGGAACACGGCGTCGAAATCCGCCCCGCCGACGTCAATTTCAGCGACTGGGACAACACGCTGGAAGAGAACGGCAACGGATATCGCGCCCTGCGGCTGGGCTTTCGCCAGATCAAGGGATTTCGGGAAAACGACGCCGTTGCCCTGACCGACGCCCGGGATGGGCCCTATCGAGATCCTGCGGACATTCAGCACCGGGCCGGTCTTTCCGACGCGGCGCTGGAACGTCTGGCCAAGGCGGATGCTTATGGCTCTATGAAACTGGGCCGGCGGGAAGCGCTCTGGGCGGTGCGTGCCCTGCCGCCCGCGCCCCTGCCCCTGTTCGGAGACGGCGAACACCGCCACGACCCCGACGTTTCGCTGCCGTCCATGGCCATCGGCGAGGAAGTCACCCACGATTACGCAACCCTGCGCCTCTCCTTGAAAACCCACCCGCTGGCACTGCTGCGCGAGGAACTGGCCGCCGCGCACGTTACGCCGAACGAACGACTCATCCGCACCAAGGACGGCACGCGCGTCACGGTCGCGGGGATCGCCCTGGTCCGGCAACGTCCCGGTACTGCCAGCGGGGTGATCTTCATCACGCTGGAAGACGAGACGGGCGTTGCCAATCTCGTCGTGTGGCCGAAGACATTCGAAAAATATCGCCGGGTGGTCATGGGCGCGCGGCTGATCCGGGTAACCGGCAAGCTTCAGCGCGAAGGAATCGTCACCCATGTCATTGCCGACCGCCTGGAAGACATGACCCACCGTCTGCATGCCCTGAGCGGGCCCGATTTCGAGCCCGCGACGCGCCGCAAAAGCGCCGACGGCGCCTATCAAAACAATCTGGCCCGGGCCGACGAGGTCAAGAATCCGTTTCCGGGATCCCGCCGCTCAACCGCGCGAAAGATGTTTCCCTCACGGGATTTCCATTAGGGAAACGAACAGACTTCAGACTGCGGGCGGCACCATGTTTTTCGGCCCGCTGGTATCCGCCATGCCCTTGGCAACCATCTCGTCGTAGTAGGCTTTGTACCCGGCCATCATTTTTTCCGGCGCGCCACGATCGCGAAACACCGTTTCATCCCATTTCCTGTCGATCCCGTGTCCCAGGATCATTCGGTTGAACCAGTTCCAGCTGGAACACACGGTAATTGCGATGGTCAGGTCTTCCTCGCTCCAGCCGGCGCGATAGCAGGCTTTGGCATCCTCCTCCGTCAACCGGTCGGGCGTCAGAGTCAGTTTGCGAACGTATCTGAGCACCGGTTTGAGTTTATCATCGACCGGCGCCGTGTCGATGTCGTCGACCAGCTTTGGGAAAAGTTCTTCATCGACGCCCATGGCTATACACACGTTCTTGTGTGCGCCGTAACAGAAATCACAGGCATTCAGCAGCGAACAGAACGCCGCAATAATTTCCTTCTCTTCCTGCGTGGGACCGGCTTCGTAGTTCATCAGCCGGTGTATGAACTCCATATAGGGTTCGAACAGGTCCCATTTCGACATCTGAAGCTGCGACATCGAAATAATGCCGTCATAGCTGGGGAAATAGGTCACGGGCGCCTCCTTAAAAGCTTCTTTCCCGGCATGGTTCGCTGCAAAAGAGTCGATAAATTATCTATCGTTCATCAGACACCCAGCCCAGCCGCCTCGACGGGCTCGAAATTGTCATTCGTGACGCCCTCGGTCTCGGCATCGAAGGCAAGTTCGACCTGCACCCCGTTGGGGTCGAGGAAGAACACCTGGACCAATCGCCCGCCCCCGGCGAGACATTTCCGATAGGTAACGCCATTGTCCGCCAGTGTTTTCTCGGTACCCACTAAATCACGTGCCGACAGGCCGATATGATCCAGACCGTTTCCCCGCCCGTCATGAATGGTACGAGGCTCTCCATTGGGATCACTCAGCGAGAGATGCACGATCGGCACATCGCCGCAGTAAAGCCAATATCCGTGCGAAGGAAAATCCGGACGAAACCCGATTTCCAGACCGACCACATCAACGAAGAAATCCTTTGTTTCCTCCATTTTGACGGTCCGGATATTGATATGATTCAGCTCATTGATCGCCATAATAATTCTCCGCTTTTAGACCGCACCAGCTTGCGCGGCTCCCCCGGCTCCATTAGCCTTCCTGTGAATTCTGACGACTGCTGACCGAGGAGGCAAGACAATGGGCGATCGGGTTTGGGACGATTTTCTTACTGAACGGGACAAACAGGTTTTCGAAGCCGCCGGATACGCACAACCTGCGGGTCTCGGCGAACGGCCGGCAGTGATCGTGATCGACGTGAACTATCATTTCACGGGCGACAAGGACGAACCGATACTCGACTCGATTAAAAAATGGCCCAACTCCTGCGGCCAGGATGCATGGGAAGCCCTTCCCCATATCAAGCGTCTACTAGATGCGGCGCGAAACAAAGGCGTGCCGGTGATTTACACGACGGCCGCGTTTCGATCCGACGGATGGGACCGGGGATCCTGGGACTGGAAAAACGCTCGCGTCGGCGACTGGGAACCCGATGCCGAAGTTCGCCAGACCAATCTGGACGGCAACACCATCAATCATGAAGTCGCGCCCCAGCCGCAGGACATCGTCATTGAAAAACTGAAACCGAGCGCCTTTCATGGTACGCCGCTCAGTTCCTTCCTGACCAATTTCAAGGCGGATTCCGTGATCCTGGTCGGCACGACGACATCGGGCTGCGTGCGGGCCAGCGTGCTGGATGCGTTCAGCGAAAACTATCACGTGGCCCTGGCCGAAGAAGGCTGTTTCGACCGGTCGCAAGCCAGTCACGCGATCAATCTCTGCGATATGAACGCAAAATATGCGGATGTCGTCAGCACAGACAGCATCATAGAATACATTGACGGCCTGGAAGACGGCCTGTTCGACCTGCCGAAAGGCAAATAGCCCCGCTCAGACGATGGCGATGACCAGCGACAGGATCGCGATACCCCACAGGGTATAGTTGCGGAACTGGGCGTCAGAGGCGCGGGCAAAGAGCCGCATCCCGGCCCAGCAGGCCAGGGTGAACGGGACAAAAAGAATTGCCGACAACACAAGAAGGTCGAGCGTAATCAGCCCTGACACCGCGAACGACACAATGGCGCCGAGCTGAACCATCAGCCCGAAAGCTAGGAAATCCGCGCGCTGCGACGCGGCGTTTCCGGGTCCGGACAGCAAATATAGAAAGACGGGCGGTCCGCCCATCGAAACCGAGCCGGTGACCAGACCGCCCAGTCCCCCGACCCCGATACGGATGGGCAATCCGCGCGGCCCGCGATAACGCCAGCCTGTCAGCAACACCAACGACAGAAGGATCGACGTACCGGCCACGATCCGGCGCATCAGGTCTTCCTCTATCGCAATCAATAGCCACGCACCGGCCGGCGCCATGATAATGGCTGCCACGCCGACCGGCAGCATCCGCTTCCAGTTGGTGTGCGGCAACGCGCCGGGCATGACCTGGATGTTACTGATCAGGTTAAGCAGAATGATGATGGGCACACCTTCGCGCGGGCCGATTATCAGCGCCAGCACCGGCGCCGTAATGAAATTCGCCCCCGCCCCGCCATTGAATCCCCGTACCAGCCCCGAAGCGACAAACGCGACAACGATGGCGGCGAGTTCCCAGGCACTGAGTCCGTTCAGGATCATCGGACCAGACTACAGGAACAAAGTCGCTAGGCCGATGGCTAACAGGAACAGGAGAGCAACCCGGCGGAATCCTTCTTCGGTCGCCCTCGAAAACAGATGCTGGCCCAGCCACATTCCCAACATCAGAGGGGGCATCGTGAGAAGACAGATACCGATTATCGGAGATACCCAGAGTCCGGCGAATCCATACATTACGCAGGCAACGGACTGGATACAGATGAAGTACAGGATAATCGATGCCCGGTTCTGGGCAGCGCGAAAAGGTCCCGCCATCAGGAATGTGACAACCGGCGGACCACCAATGGTCGCCGCCCCCGTGATCACGCCACCAACAACGCCTACGATGGCCATCACCCAGCCGTTCACCGTCCCCTGATAGCGCCAGCCGCGCATCATCATGATGGCGAAAAAAATAATCAGAACGGAAATGGCTTTCCGCAACAGTTCCGGATCCTGGGTGACGAGCACCCACGCGCCCGCCGGCACAGCAAAACAGCCTGCAATCGACAGCGGACCCGTCCTGCCCCATTCGACGTCTCTCAACGCCGAGGGAATCAACTGGATACTGGAAGCGAGATGAATGGCGACGACCGCCGGCACGGCAAGTTGAGGCCCGAACACGTAGGCGACAACGGGAACTATCGTCAGCGCTGATCCGAACCCCGCATATCCCCGCATGATCCCGGCGATAAACGAAACGATCCCGACGAGAGCTCCATCGCTAAGGGTGATCTGGGGGATCAGATCCATGGACGATCAGGCAAAGAAGGTCGAAAGACCGATCGCGAGCAGAAAGATCAGGGCGATGCGCCGGTACAACTCATCGGATGCCTTTCCGAACATCTTCTCGCCGATCCAGGTACCCAGCATGATGGTAGGCAACATGGGAAGTGCGACCCAAAAGGTTTTCAGGGTAATCAGACCTCCGAACCAATACACAACCAAGGCCACCGCCTGGGTGAAGATGAAGTACAAAATTATTGCAGCCCGGTTGCGGGCGGCGCTTTCCGGGCCTGCGAGCAGGAAGATGATGACTGCAGGCCCGCCAGCTGCAGCTACGCCCGATATCAGGCCACCCAGCCATCCGGCAAATCCGCTCATGAGCGGTCCGACGCTGCCTCGGTATCGCCAACCGGTCAGCATTACGATCGCGAAAAAGATGACAGTCACCGAGATCGATTTTTTTACGAGTTCCTGATCGACGACGATCAACATCCATGCGCCGATGAGAATGCCGATCGCCCCGCCAACCGATAGCGGCACGACAGTCGGCCAGTTAACATCACGAATTGCACGCGGCGCGAGCTGCGCGCTGGTCGCCAGCATTAGAAAGAGAATCGCCGGAATCGCGGCGCGGGGTCCGACGGCGACCGCCAATACCGGCGCGATCGTCAGAGCCGCACCAAACCCCGAGAATCCTCGCATCAGCCCGGCAACAAAGGCCGTAGCGGCGACGAGGATCGTATCGAATGCGGTCAGTTCGTAATTCGCCTGAAGCCACTCCACGGTCAGTCCAGATCGATCTCGGTGCCCCGACCCTCTTCAACTGCGCGGCGATAAGCCGTCATGGCCATCGCCATTTCGGAAGAGCCTGTACCGTTATTGTTTTTGTGATAGGTGATCTGGTCGTCCGACGTACGCCCGGGATGTTTCCCGGTCGCGAAATCGCCAAGTTCGAACACGTCCTCCAGATCGATGATTCCAGCCTGCATCGGACCAAACAGATCTCCCTGTTCCTCGGAGATCATCGATTCGCGGAGATTCGTGACAATGATGTCAGCCCGCGCGGCCGTGTTATCGTCGATTTCCCGTCGGGCTTTCTTCAAAAACCCACCCTGAACCAGTTGCTTGTTGCCACCGATTATCCCGGTGACGTGCTGACCCGGAACCAGCCGGTTGCCATCGAACAGTTCGACGTTGGTGTTGGTCGCACAAATCACGACATCCACGTCGTCCAGCAGAGGTTCGGGGGTATCCACGGGCTCGATCTCGACGCCGAATTTTTCGGCATATGTATCGGCAAACGCTTCTCGATTCTGCGGACTTCGACTGAACACCTTTACATGCGCGATCGATGGTCGTTCCGTTTTAAGAGCAAGAAGCTGATTGGCGGCCTGTCCGCCGGACCCGAACAGCCCGACCGTCGATGCGTCCTTCCGGACAAGGTGGCGAAAACCAATTCCGCTGGTTGCAGCCGTCCTGAACGCCATCAAGCTGGACGGGCCGATCGTCTTTTCGTCGATCTCGCCGAAAAGGATCGCCAGCAGGCGACCCGTCGTGGAATCATGCAAAACATGGACGGGCCGTTCGCGATGCTCATATCGCTGATTGGGGCCCTCCTGGACAACCAGTTCCGCCCTTACCTGCGCGCCCATCACGCCCAGCTGATGAACACCGCCTGGAAAATTGGACACTCTCACGCCGGCCGGTGAATGTACGCGTCGTCTGGGGCCGTTGATTACGGGAAACTCCGTCGATTCCCGGTAACCCTGTTCAACGGCATCGATCGCATCCTTCATGGAGACTAGACCCTGCAAATCGCTTGGTTTCAGCAGCAATACGCCCATTCGTTTCCTCCCTGTTCGCTCGGCAGCATGGCCGCGGGTCCGCAGCGGGTCAAATGCCTGCTGACTTAGCGTCTGCCCGTACGGCGCTCGAATTCCAACCATTGAAAATTTTAGGAGAATTTCGCACGCGCCGATCCTTGAAATATCAACTTTATGCCGGCACAACTAACTGGATCACTACTAAAAAATCCCGAGACGTGACCAAAGTTCATCTGTCGGGCGACTGTTCTCTTGACGACGTCGTCCAAATCGCCGCCGTCGCGTAAAGCATGGAGACAACCGGGTCTGAGGCGGTGGTGTTGAATTTCGGTGCAATCGAGTATCTCAACACCGCTTGCTCCTTGCGGGTCGAAAAACTTCTGCGGCGGTTGTCATTGGCAGGCCACACAGTGCCCCTGCAAAATGTCAAACCGGATCACAGCGTTCTGTTAAATCTCATCGGCAGGTTAGCCAAGGCATCCGCAGCAAGAGGAATTAAGTGCCTTCCCTCTCGGATTTGGCCAGATATTCTTCGATCCCGAAAGTCAGTTTCTCGGAGTCGCCCGCTGTCAGCATGTAGGACCAGCCCGCCGTACGTTCGTTGATTTCGTCAACTGTTTTCTCCGCCGCTGTTCTTTTAGCCACGTCGGTTACAGTCTCGTCGATTGTCGCCGAGAATCTGCCCCAGTAGTCTTCGCCGATTTTTGCCGTTTCGATCTTCACGGCAAAACCATCCCAGGCAGTGTAGTATGCGACCCACGGTTTTTTCGGCCATTCCTGATTGTTGGCTTTTTTGACGTCGTCGAACATCATGCGCCACATCACGCCACCAAGAGGATTGGCTTCATCCGGATTTTTCATCCTCATGCCCCGAGGAATATTCTCCAGGACAAAGTTTTTGTCCTTTTCCGATGTCTTGGAGATGGCAAATTTCTTGCCATTTGGATGGATGATGACTGTTCGCTTAATTTTTTCCTGACCATAGTTCACGATCTGACGGACCATCCAGTTGTTCGGCTCTTCGCCCAGTTCGACCTGACCACGAGCCAGCCAGCTTGCCTTGTCGCTCTCACGACGAATATATGTGCCTGCTCCTCCTGAGCCGAACAGGTTCGGATTTAGTTTACCGATCACCGCAGCGGCCAGAAGATTACCCTCGGCATCCTTAAGAGTGATTTGGCGTCCCTTTGATTCTGGACTGATCGGGTTATCCACTTCGAGACGCCCGTAACGGTCTGGATCGCTGGTTTTCTTCTCGATCAGTTTGAACTGAGAAAGATTCACGATTGCCGATTTCACTTTTTCAAACTCGACGCGGTAACCTTGTTTCTGGTCCATGCCCCAATTATCGCCGTCCCGGGTAATGGAGAACGAAGCTTTGGCATTCTTGATCTCGATTTTCGCAACATCATTGACGGCGTTCGCGAGTTTCGGGAATACAGGCTCCGTACCCTCGGTCAGGGAGATGGTGTCGGACTGTTTGGATACCGCGATGGCAGCGGCTACGACCGCAGCGGCCGTAATGCCGGCAAAGGCATAAAAGGTCTTGGGTTTCATCTATCGATCTCCCCTATTTTTCAGGCCGCTGCCCGGCCGCGTTTCCGGTTGCGGCGCACCAGCGCCACGAGCAACGCAACAATGGCGACCGCTACGGGCATGGCCGCGATATTGATGACCTTCAGTTTTGAATCAAGATCCTCGATATCGCGTCGAAGGTTCAGTTGAACCTGACGCAGCTCTCGCCGAATTTCGAGAACACGTGCACGAAATTTAGTGATCTCGGCCTGCTGTTCAGGCGACAGAACGGCCGCACCCTTTGCGCGTTCGCGTGTCTGCAGTTCCTGCATCTTCTTCTCGACGTCTCCGAGTTCCCTGACCAGGCTGCGTTCTTTCGCGCGGTACTTGTCTTCGGCTTCATTCTGAATGTCCTGAACCAGTTCGAATGGCCGTGCCGACAACCCTCTACTGCGGAGATTGATGAGCGAACTCGTCCCGGAAAGATTATCGGCGGCGTTCACGATGAAATCGGCATTATTCGCGGTAGGCACGATAACCTGTTGTCCGAACAGATCCTGCGTCTGCACCCAGAAGAGATCTGCCATAAAATCAGTGTCTGCAACGACGATCAGATTGATCGGCTGTTGGGATTCGGCGAGATGTGGCTTGGCCTGAACCGCTTCCTTTTCTTTCTCCCGATCTTTCTTTTCGTCGCCCTTTGGCGGGCCATCGGGAAACGCCGTCTTGACGTTGCCGCTGATCCTGGCGGCGAGCAGGTAAGTCTTATTCTGCGGCTTGAATTCCTTAAGGATCTCTGCCGGTTGCGGGTTGCGGCGCACGCTCTCCGCATCGAAAGGCCCTGATGCTTCCGTAGACGTAATCAAGGGTTCAACCTTGGTGGTCGCCCCTTCTTCGATTTCAATGAAACCGGGCGTCCCGAAATTGACCAGCCGCAACTGGGCTGTCGTCACATCTTCTGAATTAATGTTGTCGGGACCATAGCTTGTCCACGCCACATACCGGGTAATTATCGGCCGGCCGAAGGAATCGACTCCGGCCTGAACGCGCTGCCCGGCCTTGAGATCGCCGAGTACCTTGTCCCGATCGAATTTGATCCCCCACGCCTTGAATAACTCCGGCATGTGAGAGCCGAGCCCTGCCGGCAGGCGAAGCGCCTGGTTGCTGCGCGCGCCCTCTTCGGCATGGGGGTCGACGAAGACCATCGCTTTTCCGCCTCGCAGGACATACTGGTCTATCGCATATTTCGATTCGTCGCTCAGCCCGAAGGGATGGACGATCATCAGCAAGTCGACGTCATCGGTGATCTTGGGAGTCAAACCCTGGGGACGAACCTCGAAGAACTGCCTCAGCTGATCGATCAGCGCCCAGGCTTTGTATTTCTTGAGCGGGTCGGAATCGACCGGAATGCCGGACACCAGCGCGATGACCTTTTTCTTCGGATTCGCCAGATTGTTGATCATCCGGGTCAGGTCGTATTCAAGAAACTGTTCACGCTGAGGAGTCAGGAACGGGATAACATCCGTATCGTCGGTCGTGTTGGTCGCTGCGATCCCGAAATAGCCGAGATCGCCCGCTTCGGAGATCGGAACGCCGCTTAGCCCGAAACCGACTGCCCGGTCTTCTTCCGGCGAAAACGGCTCCGGATCGATAAGTTCCAGTTTGACCACGTTGTTGGACAGGGCGACATAACGTTCCAGCAGTTCCTTCACCCGTTCTCCGTAGGCGGTAAGACCCGGAGTCGTCTCTGTGAGTTGCCGGGTCGAGAAAAAACGGAGCGTGATGGGCTCCTTCACGGCGGCGAGCGTTTCCTTGGTTCCGTCCGACAACGTGTAGAGAGACTTTTCCGTCAGGTCGAACTGAACGCCCTTGATCGCCGTTTCGGAGAACACATTGATTGACAGGAACAGGACCACGGCCAACGCCAGCGAGGCGATGCCCAGGATCCTGCTGTCTTTGATAGGGGATTTATTCGAATTATCTGTCATGACGAATCCTCACGACCCCTTCTTGAGATCGACAACGACGACGTTTGCGAACAAAAAAACGCCGATGACGGACGAGAGATAGATAAAGTCCCTGAGATCGAACACACCTTTGGTGATCGCATCGAAATGGGTCAGGAAACTAAGCGATGCCACGAGATCGACAACGAACGCGCTTGCCCACCCGCGGAAGGCCGACTGCACGGGTTCCAGACCGCTCATCATGAAGAAGAAGCATGCCGCCGCCGATATCACGAAAGCGATGACCTGATTACGTGTCAGAGCAGAGACAAAACTGCCGATCGCAAGAAACGCGCCAGCCATCAGAAAGCTGCCGACATATCCCGCGAATATCACACCGTTGTCAGGCGAACCCAGGTAATTCACGGTGATCCAGATCGGGAAGGTCAAAAGCAACGCGATGCCTGTGAAAAGCCAGGCTGCGATAAATTTCCCCAGCACCGCTTCGGTGGTGGAAACCGGCAAAGTCATCAGCAGTTCGATCGTGCCAGACTTGCGTTCCTCAGCCCAGAGACGCATGCCGACAGCGGGGATCAGAAAAAGATACAACCACGGATGAAACGAAAAGAAAGCCGCGAGATCTGCCTGGCCACGCTGAAAAAATCCGCCGAAATAGAATGTCGTCGCACCGGCAAGCGCCAGAAAAATGACGATGAACACATAGGCCAGAGGGGTCGAAAAATAGGCGCTCAGTTCCCTGCGGGAAATCGCGAATGTGGTGCTCATCGCCCACCTCCGTCACTTGTAATCTGCCGGAAGACATCGTCCAGGCGACCGCGCTCGACGTAAAGCTGTTCGACCAAAATGCTTTTCTCGCGGATTCGGGCGTTGACGGTCTCCACGATCGAGGCGCCATCGCGCGACATGACGGTGACCTGAGTCAGTACGCCGTTCCCATGACCGACTTCGACTCCCGCTACGTCGTCGATACCTTCCAGAGCGCCCCGCAGCCCGTCGACATGGTCGGGATGGAGGTGCACTGAAACCGAGTTGTAGTAGCCGGATCGACGCTCGAGATCCGCAGGCGTGCCATCCGCCACTTTCTTGCCGCGGGCGATAACGACCGCCCGACTGCACACGGCATCGACCTCTTCAAGAAGATGCGTCGAAATCACGATCGCTTTATCTCTGGACATCTCCGCAATCAGTTCGCGGACCTGATGCTTCTGGTTCGGATCGAGTCCGTCGGTTGGTTCGTCCAGGATGAGCACGTCCGGATCGTGCAGAATTGCCTGCGCCAGACCGACGCGACGTTTGAACCCCTTTGACAGCGTTCCAATCTGCTGATTGTAGACTTCATCCAGTTGCAGCTTCGATACCGCATTGTCTATTGCGGAGCGTCGCTCGCCACCCGACAGACGGCGAATGTCCGCAGCAAAAGCCAACAGACCGGCGGGCGTCATATCCTCGTAAAGTGGCGCGCCTTCCGGCAGATAACCGATGTGGCGTTTCACGGCGATAGGGTCGCGCGTAACATCCTTGCCGCAAACCAGTGCGGTGCCGGATGTCGGCGACAAGAAGCCGGTAACCATTTTCATGGTCGTGGACTTTCCCGCGCCGTTGGGTCCAAGAAACCCCAACACTTCTCCGCTGCCGACGGAAAAACTGACATCATCGACGGCAGTAAACTGGCCGAACTGTTTCGTCAGGCCCTGAATTTCGAGCATCGTGCTCATGATCGTGCAAACCTCCCGGATATCCCGCTGCTGGGATGGTCGGGTTTTCCCCGAAGCCAGCTTTCGCGCCGGCTCTACATACAGAACCGCGGGGGGATAAAGCCCCTGACCCGTTTCGTCAACAGCGGTCTTCAGATCAAGTGCGTTCCTCAGTATAGACGGTGACAGGCTCCTTGATGGTTGTTGACCAAACAGCCGGGCCCCCGAAAGGGCCCGGCTACTTGTGAAGGTTCCAGGTCAGGCGGCCTTAGCCGACTGATCCTCGATAACCTTGCCGCCCGACTGAATGTCGATCTTCCGCGGCTTCATGGCTTCCGGAATTTCGCGGACAAGGTCTACCTTGAGGAGGCCATCGACAAGGTCGGCAGCCCTTACTTCGACGTGATCCGCAAGCTGGAACCGGCGCTCGAACGCGCGGCGGGCAATGCCACGATGCAGGAACTGGTTATCCTGCTCTTCAGCGGCGCCCTTGCCGACGATCACAAGCTGGCCATCGCGAACCTCAACATCGAGGTCCGACGGACCGAAGCCCGCCACGGCAACCGTGATCTGGTAAGAATCCTCACCGGTTTTTTCGATGTTGTAGGGTGGGTAGCTGTCCGCGGGCCCGTTCTTCTGGGCAGCATCGAGTACGTTCATAAGGCGGTCGAATCCGACGGCCGAGCGATAGAGGGGGGAAAAATCAAACGTGCGCATATCACATATCCTCCTGTGAGCAACATGTTAACGGGCCGCCGATATGGCCGACCCTGTGGATCGAAGCCCGACCCCTTGGCGGGCGTCGGACAGGTTGTATGTAGGTCTGCGAATTCCGATTTCAAGAGGTTGCAACCTCTTGTTTTAAATCATCTTTGCGACATGATCGGCGATTGCGAGCGACGATGTCATTCCCGGTGATTCAATACCGTAGAGGTTGATAAGACCGTCGATGCCGTGCTCGTCCGCCCCCTGAACAACAAAATCCCTGGCAGGCTCTCCCGGCGCCTGGATTTTGGGACGGATACCCGAATAGCCGGGCTGGATAGCGCCGTCGGCGAGGTCGGGATAGTACTTCCTGACCGCATCGTAAAACTTGTCGGCGCGTCCTGGATCAACGTCGTAATCGATTACGTCGATCCACTCGACATCCGGCCCGAACCGGACTTGCCCACCGAGATCCACAGTCACGTGAACGCCCAGCCCCGCCTTTTCAGGGACAGGATATATCGGCCTAGAAAATGGCGGTTTCCCTGACAGGGTGTAATAGTTCCCCTTGCAATAATATGTCGGCGGCACGCTGTCGGCGGGGACCCCACTGATCCTCGACGCAATCGACTGCGCCCAAAGCCCCCCCGAATTGACAACAAGATCGGCCGTCAGAGACATGGGCGCATCGCCGCCACAATCTATTCGGATGCCGTTATTCAGCACCTCGCCACCAATCGCAGGCGTCTGAAACGCGAACATCGCGCCTGCTTCTTCTGCATCGCCCTGAAGTGACAACATGTAGGAATGGCTGTCCAGAATACCGGTCGATGGAGACCAAAGCGCGCCGACGCAAAATACGGCGGGTTCCATGTCCGTTACTTCCCTAGGCGTCATCCAGGTCAGGTCCGCGACGCCATTCGCAGCTGCATTGGTTTTCAGCCGTTCCAGTTCGGGCAACTGTTCTTCATCGGTTGCCACAATGATCTTGCCGCAGGGATTGTAGGAAACGCCGTGGCTGTCGCAGAACTCGTAAAGCGCGCGTTTTCCGGCCACGCAGAATTTCGCTTTGAGGCTATCCTGCGGGTAATAGATACCGGCATGGATAACTTCGCTGTGTCTCGAACTGGTTTCCGAACCGATGGTATCGGCCTTCTCCAGAACGACAACCTCGCGACCGGCAAGCGCCACGGCGCGCGCAACCGCCAAGCCTACGACACCTGCGCCAATTACGATGCAATCCACCCTTTCGGTCATTTGTCGGCGTCGTCCTCCGACACGGTGCCGAAGCGTTGATCAGTCTCCTGCAGCCATGCTTCTTCTTCCGGCGTGTTAACGCGCCCGAGGATGGGGTTACGGTGGGGAAACCGGCCGAATCTTTCAATGATATCGCGGTGTTCGACGGCGTAGTCCAGCCACTCCTGTTTCTGTTCGTGCTCATCGATTGACACAAACAAGGAAACGCTTGTGTTCTGATCTTCCATGTTTTCACTGTGTTCATACGGAAGATAGGCAAACAGCTTTTCGACCGTCATCAGGTCGCGATGACTCGGGCTGTCGACAAGCTTCTTCGCGTTGGCGAGCGCAAGGTGGTCGTATTCGAAAGATCGCGGATCACCGCGGAACATGTTTCTGGGAAATTGATCAAGCACCACAATCAGCGAAACGGCGCCACGGGGATCGGCGAACCAGCCATCCAGCCTGCCGGCAACGGCATCGGCATAGGTTTCCGAAAATCTTCCCGCAATCTCTTCGTCAAACTCGGCGCCACCCCCGAACCAGAAATCCCTTACCTCCCCGTGGTATATGGACCCAGGTTCTCCAAACCAGAAATCGTATACCTGCGACCAATTATCGATCATGCGTGCGGCCTCGCGTTCAAACGACGTGTCTCTCTTCAATGGCGTAACGCATCAGCCCGCCAATCACGATCATGCGGCATATCGCGGGCAGGAACTGCGCGATTGTCTCGGAAAGTGCGTCCCGGACGTTTTTATCGGGCGCCTCAAGTGGATATTCGGGCACAACCATTTGGTTGAAAATATCCGCGGCTATACGATCGGCTTCTCCGGAAATTTCATCGGACAGGTCTCGGATTACATTACGTTCATGTAAAGGCCGCATCCAGTCGCACAGCCCGGACAAGACTGCGGGCCAGCATGAGAAATGTCGGAACAAAGACGGGACAAGACCCGACCGCTCGCCAGTCGTAAAAAATGCGAGCTCAGTCATATGACCGGATACTTCCCGATCCAGATCTTCCAGTCGCCCCATCGGCAACAATTCCACAAGCGGGTCAGGGCTTGAGATGCTCACATTGCCGGTGGGCGGTCGCCACCCTTCAGACAGCGCAAGAGCGATAACGCGCAAGCTGAGCGCGTTCATCGGATTCGCCTGATTGTAGGCGTCGAGCGTGGCATTCACGGCGGCGATTTCATTCTGCGTCAACCCGAACCGGGCGAGGGAAATTCGTCCAACCCGATCAGGTTCGACCGACATGCGTTTCCCGAAGCCGCCCAAAGAGGCAGATCGCGTTCGATATGTCTCGTCCGAAAAACCAACTCCGACGACTGCCCAGGCCCACTGCAACGCGCCGGGTACGGTCGCGAGATGACGATAAACAAGATTTACGAGACGAACGCCCAAGGCCGCCTCGATGGATCGGTATATCTCCAGCGTGCTACCTGTTGCCTCTTTCGCCAATATCTCGGGAAGGGCTTTCATCCGGTTTTCAGCCAAGTTATTGAATCTTATGCAAGTTAGCAGGGGCAGTAATTTCGTATTAATCAATTATTCAGCGCGACGCCATACACTGCAGCATCGTCTTGTAACATTTCGGATCGTGCGCGCCTTGGAAGGACATTTCACATTCGACGTGCTCGTACTGTCGGGCAAGTCCAACTGGACCAGCGTATCCAGGTGGGAGAACCCCGGCGACGCGCGGAAAGCCGCACGCAAACTGGTGTCAGATAAGAAGCACCAAGGCGTCAAAGTGATGCAGGATTACGACGACGTCGAAAATCGTTTTATCGAAAAAACGATTTTCAGGCATATGAAGCAGGATGAAGCCCTGTATCGACCGTCACCGAAAATGCCGGGGCGGTTTTATCGGCAAACGACGACGGTGGCAGGCAGATTGCATACGATGAAAACCGGCGTGCCGTGGACGAAGCCGCCGCCATCGATGCCCGATGCCTGGTTATGGTCTGCGGGGGTCTGCCAGACGGTTCCAAAGACATGGCCGACGCCCGAAAACAGGTTGCCGACGGCCTGGAACGCATGCTGCCGTATGCGCGCGACGCAGGCGTGCCCGTCGCGATCGAACCGCTGCACCCAATGACGGCCGCCGACCGCGCCTGCGTCAATACGTTGGAGCAGGCGCTGGATTTGTGCGATGCGCTGGGCGACGGGGTCGGTGTCGCGGTGGATGTCTATCACGTTTGGTGGGACCCGAAACTGGAAGGCCAGATTGCCCGTGCCGGCAGCCGGATTCTCGGTTTTCATGTCTGTGACTGGCTGGTCCCGACTGTCGATCTGGTTTGGGATCGCGGTATGATGGGGGACGGCGTAATCGATATCCCGCGCATCCGAGGATGGGTTGAAGCTGCGGGGTATCGCGGCTTCAACGAAGTTGAGATATTCTCCGAACGAAACTGGTGGCAACGTGATCCTGAAGAGGTCGTCGACACCTGCATCGAACGCTACGCGAAATACGTATAGGAAAAATACAATGGCAAGCGCTGAGGGACTTCAGGAAGTCGGATACTTCGATTGCGCCGGCGGCGGACAAATCCGGGTCGACGGGACAACCGCCTATATCGGTCATATGGCCAACCCGTTCGGCACCAGCATCGTCGACATCGCAGATCCGAAAAATCCGAAGCTTCTTTCCCATACCGGCATGCCCGACGGGACGCACTCTCACAAGGTGCATGCGCAGGGCGACATCATGGTGAGAAACCATGAGCTGATTGGCCCGGGGAAACCGGACGACTTCTCCACAGGCGTGGGCATCTACGATGTATCGGACAAGTCAAATCCGCGACTGATTTCCACCTGGGACACCGTGGGCCGAGGCGTTCATCGTTTCGATTTTGACGGCCGCTACATGTATTTTTCGTCGACGGTGGAGGGATATCGCGGGCCCATTATGGTCGTCCTCGATCTGCAGGATCCAGAAAACCCGGTGGAAGTCTGCAAATGGTGGATTCCCGGGCAGTGGGAAGCCGGCGGCGAGGAATATCCATGGGGAGACGGGCCGGAACCGCGTTGCCATCATCCGCTTCGGATGGGCGACCGACTATATATGAGCTACTGGCATCACGGTGTGTTCATTCTCAATATCGAAGATCTGTCGAAACCGACGATGGTTTCAGCCTTCAACACCGGGCCGACTTTCCCGCACCCGACCCATACGGCGCTTCCGATACCGTTTGAAATCGGGGGTCACCGCCACATGATCGTCGCCGACGAAGATGTGGCGAAGCTGCGCCCGCACGCCCCGGCCTTCACCTGGATATTCGACATCACGGACGAAACGAACCCGATCCCCGTGTCGTCCTGGCAGACGGATGATCTCGATTTGGTTGGCGAGCCGCAGGGCATTTACACGGGCTGCCATCAGCCCAGCGAAATCGTAACCGGGCCGGTCATCCCGTTTGCCTGGTTCTCCAAGGGCGTCCGGATGCTGGACATTTCGAACCCGCATGCACCTAAGGAAGTCGCCCATTTCGAACCGGATCCACAGCCCGGTTGCGACAGGATTTGCGCAAATGACATCACGATTGATGATCGAGGGCTGATATACGTGATCGACCGCCTGCGCGGACTCCACATCATCGAGCAGATCTGAATTCCGTCGCCGGCATGCCGGCAGAATTCCATACCGCAATCCAACAGTTTGAAGCCGGACGTCGTGCGGAAGCCGCAGGTATCAGCCGGGCGATACTCGCCGAGTTAACCGGCGATCTCTCAGCCTCAAAAATGCTGGGCGTCATAGCAGCGTCGTGGGTCGATTTTGCGAAAGCGGCAGCGTGTTGTCGAGACTGCGTCCATGCTGCACCGGATAACGACGCCATCGCAACGAATTTGGCCCAGGCCCTGTTCGAACTTGGACAGCACAAAGAAGCGCTGACGCTGTTAAAACCTGCAGCGCAGTTACGTCGGCAAACCGGTTTCCGGCTGTTTTGCCTGAATGGTAATCTTGCGTGAGGGAAATAAGAATTGTGAGGGTAAAATGGCGACGACGACGGATGACACGGTGAAAAGTAGGGCCAACCGGGAAGCCCGGCTCGCTTCCGTGTACGAAAAACTGGAAGAGCATGATCTGGCGGCTTATTGGGCGGTGGATAACGACCGCGATAACCATGACGAAGACCATCAGGTTCTCAAAGCCCGGAAGGCACTTCCGTTCATTTGGAAGTATTCGAACATCGAGCCACTGCTCTATGAGGCCGCCGAACTCATTACCATGGACGATTCGGAGCGCCGTTCCATCGTTTTGGTTAACCCGGGACTGGCGCCTGTCAGGGCAACGGTTACCACTCTCTACACCGCCTACCGGCTCAACGATCCGCGGGAAATCATGCCGCCGCACAGGCATTCCATCAACGCTGTTCGTATCGGACTGACAGGCGAACAGAATTTCACCGGGGTAGAAGGCGAACCGATCACGTTTGGCCCGGGCGATGTCGTACTCACACCCGCCGACGCTTGGCACAATCACGGCAACCAGGGAGATGATTTCGCCGTAAACGTCAGCATCCTCGACCTCCCCCTCACGGAGGTACTGAACGCCGCGGTTTTCGAGCACGATTACAAGGAAGAAGAAGACGGGAAATTGGTATCGCGGCGGGAGCAATCAGCACGATACAGCGACGACCATTCGCATAAAACATACGGATTTGGGGGTCTGCGGCCCCGCTTCATCGATCACAATCGGGGTACCGGACGTCACTCGCCGATGTACGTTTATCGCTGGGACCGAACGCGCGAATTGCTGGAAAGTTTCCGCGACCATGACGGCAGCCCCTGGGACTCCGTACAGGTAGAATATACGGACCCCGTGAATGGCAGAACCGCCTATCCGACGATGACTTTTTTCGGCCAGTTGTTGCGCCCAGGAGAGAGCACACTGCCCCAGCAGCAGAACGCCAGTCAGATATTCTTTCCGTTTCACGGAAAAGGACACAGCATTGTCGGCGGTAAACGATTCGACTGGGAACCGTTCGATGCGGTCGCCGTGCCGGGCGGAGAATGGTACCAACACTTCAATGCTTCGAACACCGAAGACGCTAATCTCTTTATCGCCAGCGACGAGCCTACACTAAAAACATTAGGCTTCTATCGGCGCCAGGGTAAAACTGCTGACGGAGAAATCGTCACTTTGGATTAAGTTTTCGGCATTACGGGCTCGGGAATATCTATATTCCCGCCTTCAAGATTGATCTCCGAAGGCAGACGCCCCTCGAATTCGGACTCCGGTTCGATGGCCCCGTTTTCCATATTATCGACCACAATTCCCGGTGGAATATTCATCCTACCCTCTTGAACGGAACGTCCGACAGTCACAGCGGGCTGACCGACGTTCGATCTAACCGGCCCCGCGGCCGGTTCCCAATTAGCAGGTTCGAACACCGAAAAACCATAGGCGCGGCTGCCTGCCAGGACGTGGTGCGCGCTACGTAGAAATTGTCGTCCGCTTGTAACCGCAACCACAACTCCGCGGTGGTGCCGAAATATTCTGAGCATCTCATCGGAATATCGGGTGAAACACCCTGCTTGCCGGCGACGGCATCGCTGATTCTACTCACGGGCACATCGATATCCCGCGCGAGCTTGTTGCGGTTGACGCCAATGGTCGTCTTAACCTGATCGAATAGAATTTCCCTGGGATGTTTGGGGGCAAATTCAGTCATATATGCCAACCGTATTCCGCAACGCGTTGCAGTTAACGGCTGGTGCAGCCGGGTAAATGTAGGAAAAAAATGGAATAGAAAGGAACCGCGGATATGATTGTAATGCGCATTCACATCACCCTGCTACGCATCCCTAATTTCAACGGAATGGAATAGCCAGCACGGTGACACAGGGCGTGAAGACCTGGCTGGTCGCCAGCCCAAAAGACATGTCTCGGCTTTTCGGCGCCGGTTACCCTCGATACAGAAGTGCGGTATCGTCTAATAAATTTCGGATGTCGGGTGACCGGAGTTGATTCCCGCGCGGTGTAATACGATCCTTGGTCCGTGAATTCACGCCCGCATGGTCGGCATCGGGCTGGTATCGACCAGTTCGATCTGTTTCGTCGCAAGCCGTTCGAACATTTCCGCCCGGACGTTCGCGTGCCCGGGATCGTCGAACAGGTTTTGCATTTCGTCCGGATCGTTCTTCAGATCGTACAGCTCGCCCCAGTCTTCGCCGCGGGAGACCGTCAGGCGATAGCGGTCGGTGATGAGAGACCGGATGCGCGGCGGCCTGCTGTATCCGAAATAGACCCGCTGCTGGTCGTCTTCGACGATCACCGCGTCGATGGCTTCGGGATCGGCATCGCCCGAGATCGCGTTGCAGAGACTGCGGCCCTGAATGCCGTTATAAGGTTCGATCCTGGCCCGATCCAAAATCGTCTGTGCGATGTCCAGCGTGCTGGCCAGCGTGTCGGTCGTCCGGGGTTCGGCTCCCGGTTCCGACCAGATGAAGGGGACGCGCGTCACCCCTTCGAAATGGGCGGGGCCTTTCAGCATCAGTCCGTGATCGCCCAGAAAATCTCCGTGATCGGCGGTGAAGACGACGATCGTGTTGTCTGCAAGACCGTTGTCTTCAAGCTTCCGCAGGATGTCGCCGACCGCATCGTCGATCATCGCGATCATGCCGCAGGTCAGTGCTCGGGCTTCCAGAACTTCCCGCTCGTTCACGGCGAACGCGTTTTGCGAATTGGTCTGCGCTTCGCCGGATTCTCTCGCGGCGCGCGCCCATTTAACGTGGGGCGGCGGCTCGACATTGCCGTAGTCGAAGCTCGGCGGCACTGCCATGTCCTCTGGTTTGTACATGTCCCAGTATTTGCCGGGCGGGGTGAAAGGATGATGCGGGTCCGGGAACGACGCCATCAGGAAGAACGGTTTGCTGCTTCCATCTGCGACATGGTTATCCAGGTATTCGATTGTTTTTTCCCGGATATAGGACGTCGGATAGAATTCCTCGGGGATTGACGTGCGAAACGCCTGCGGACAGATGTAATCGTGATCCAGCTGGTTGCCGCGATCCCGGAGTTCGTCTGCATCCGCTCGTCTCTGTTTGAACCAGACATAGTATTGTCCGCCGACATGATCGGAATGTTCCGTGCACAGATCGACATGCTCGAATCCGTAAAACGGCAGATCCAGTTCGTACGGTTTTCCGGGTTTCCAGGTATCAGGATGTTCCTGTCCGTAATTACCCTCCTTGTCCGCTTCGAACGCCTCAGGAATATTGTCCCGCAACGAGGTATAGTCCTCCTTTGGGTCGGGCCGCGTATGCATGGCAGGCATCCCGGTCATGTTCTGGATGTGGCTCTTGCCCACCAGGGCGGTCGCGTAGCCTGATTGACGCATTCCTTCGACAAAAGTGCTGGAACGCATGTCCAGCGGAATGCCATTGGACCGGACACCGTGAAGCGACGGCATGCGACCGGTTACAAGCGTCGATCTGTTTGGCTGGCACACAGGCGTGGCGACGTAAAAGCGATCGAACTTCGTGCCCTTGGCCGCGATGGCGTCAATATTGGGCGTCTTCAGAACCGGGTGACCGGAGCAGCCAAGATGATCCGCTCTGTGCTGGTCGGTGATGATAAAAAGAAAATTCGGACGATCAGCCATCGTCGTTCCCTGCATTTATTGATTTCAGATTGTCCGCGGACTTGGTTTCTGGATCCTGCAACCGCCTAGATATTTTCTGACTCCGGATCGCCATGGGTCAGATAGTCCCACATGCGCTCGAATATCTGTCCCGACGAAACCGCGCGCGCTTCTGCCTGTTGGTCCGAATAAACAAGCGATTTTTCTTCCTGGCCTGTGGCCATGACCGCTAGTTCGGTTTTTGCTGCTTCTTCAAGATAAAACGCCATCACGATGGCTTCCTCGACGGTGGCGCCGGTCAGGATGCAGCCGTTTCCCCTCATGACGATTGCTCTGGCGTCGCCCATCGTATCGGCCAGGTCGGCCGCCATTGCATCGTCCCGGAGCAACAGGGGGTCGTTCCACAGCGGCGGTTGAGGCGCGAAATAGCTCGCGAACCCGATACGCGGCTTGGGCGTGCGTTCAAAGGTTGACAGCGTCATGACGTGCCGAAGAAACGTGCGCGCGATGCCGTTCACATCCTTACGGCGCTTGTAGATCTGCTGATGGCAGCGGACCTCGCCTAGAACGCCGTCCGGCAGCGGGCCCTCGACCGGAACCACGGTTCCCTGGTCGTCGGGCGAAATCAGTCCCATGGGTTTTGGCGCACAGACCAGAAAACTGTCATCATCCAGCCGCGCACTGACATGTCCGTAGGCATGGCCAAGGTCGTTGCGTCCCAGCGCTCGTGCCGCCATGCGAACGCGAACCTGCGTTGTTTCAACCGGTTCCCCCAGCGCACCGAAAGCTGTACCGGACATGCGGGGTTATTCCCGGAATTCCGGAATATCGGGTTTGGAACCCCAGACGCAGAATGATTCGGGAGTGAACGGAAACTGCCGGGGGCGCCATTCGTCCTCAGGTTCGATGATTTTGACGCCGCAAGAATACTCATAAACCATGCCATCCGGCCCTTCGAAGTACAGGAACCTGGCGCCCGATGTTGCGTGGCGACCCGGACCGAAAACAATGCGGATCTGCCGTTCATTGAAAAAATATGAAGATCGCATCAGATCATCGGTTTCACGGACCTGGAAGTTTATGTGCTGGACGCCCGCTTCGTCGGTCGGGAACAACGCGATCCGATGGTGAACCTTGTCGAAGGACATCAGGGGGGCATCCCCGATCCAGTCATTCGAGCGGAAATTGAATAATGTGCACCAGAATTTTTCGTCCCGCGGCGCATTCGTGGTTTTCAACCCTATGTGATTGAACCAATGGACGCCCGCGTCCCGACTCGGAAAATACCGGCGACCCGACGCGTATGGCCGAACCACCAGATCGAATCTGTTCCCGGTCGGATCCGAAAACGTTAGATATTTCATGCATCGTCGGACGGCTGCACCTTCATCGTCACCCCAGGTAAAGTCCACGCCGTTAGCCTCAAGATGACTTGCCGCCTGGTCGAGGGCGTTATAATCGGCAACTTCGAGTCCGACGGTATTGTCCTTTGGGTCGCCATCGAAATAGCAGATGTTGTGATTGCGATCGTCGCCCCTCAGGTAGATGCGGCCATTCTCGCGCGCAACTTCTTCGAGGCCATATATTTCCTGCGCCCACTTGGACGCGTCGTTTGCGCTTGATGCTCCCAGATGAACGTATCTGAGATCGACCAGTTCAATCATCTTTCTGCTCCCCAATGGGCGAAAAATACCCGTTCGCATGATATCCGTGCCACCAAGGGGCGCAAGTGCCCTCCCCCCGGCAAATATTGCACGATACTGTCCAAACAGCCGATCATGAAATATCCGCGGAGGGGGCCGTATCGCCGTCGGAGCGCTATTTCTGCCTGTTTCTAAAGGACCCTGCGCAATCAACCAGTTTGACCCGGAATTTGCTCCCCTTTTTGCGACAGCTCAAGTCGGCTGGAGCAAATTAGCGAGGTACTCTCGTGCAGAATTGGTCTAACGAAAACGAAAAAGGGCGATTTTCCGAAGAGGAAGAAACGGGTTTTGAGGGCGCATTCACCGTCGGGCATCTGTCCCAGTGTGTCAGAGAGCGGCGGCATGGGACCGTTCTAAAGTTCCGATCACAAAAGATCGGCTGCGAACCTAGAGATCTTGGGCACCGTTTCCGTGGTGCTCGTTTCGATTCTTCCTTCGATCGTGCCGATCAGCCGGTTCATAAGCGGAGCTAGGTCGTGGTTTGACTTCATGAATTCCGCCAGTTCTACGCAATAGCGCGCGATTTCAGCTTCTTATGCTTCGAAACCGTCTCGAATCTGTGACCACATCGCCAAAAGGGTATCGCTCTCGGGCTCCTTCGCCGTATGTGACGTTTGTATGTGACGCTCCGCATACCCGGTGCGCTCCTTGAGCACCTTCAGATCACGCATATCAGACCCATATCCGACTAATTTGTTGGGCATTCTTTGAGTCGACAGGGGGGTTGAATTTTGTAATTGCAGATTTTCCGGGGAAATTAATGGTTAGCGAAAAGTTCACAACGCGCGTGGCCCTTGTTCTGCCGGTTTTGCGCGATTCGCCCCTCGGATCGACTATGATATCGATATATGTCGATTACGGTACTCGCCTCACACATTTTGTTTGCGATAGCTCTGTTTATGCTGTCAGTCGTCGCGACCTATTTGGTTCTGCGCCTGGAAATCCTGGACGAGCCAAATCACCGGTCCAGCCACGACAGACCGACGCCATCGACTGGAGGTGTCGCGATCTTCGCGGCGTTCATTTGCGGTTTCGTCACAGTCTGGATTATCAGCGATCAAGCGCGCGTTTCCTCATTACATTTGGCGGGTTACGCAGTCGCGGCTTCGAGCATCGCCCTAATCGGCTTTACGGACGATCTCAAAAAACTGAAAACTTTCAAAATCAAGCTGGCGGCGCAGATCGCGGCGGCCGGGGTGCTACTCGCATTCGAGATTGTGTTCAGTCGTATTTCTCTGCCGATCATCGGTGCATTCGATCTGGGTTGGTTGGGATATCCGCTGACGGTGATCTGGATCGTTGCGATGACGAATATTTTTAATTTTATGGATGGTTTAAACGGACTGGCTGGCGGAGTCGGCGTCACCGTAGCGGCATTTCTATGCGCTGTGACTTACATCGAAGGGTCGTTTTTCGTCTACATTCTTTGCTACGTTATGGCGTCGAGCATCGCAGGCTTCCTGATCTTCAATTTCCCAAGGGCGCGCCTGTTCATGGGTGATGTAGGCAGCCAGTTCATCGGTTTTACCTTCGCCGCATTTGCAGTCATTGCTGCGGAAATCGATGCGTCGCGGACGTCATTTTTGGTTGTCCCGCTCTTGTTCTTCAATTTCATTTTCGACACGACATTTACGTTATGCCGACGTGCACTTCGGGGAGAAGACATCATGCAGGCGCATCGGACGCATCTGTACCAGCTCCTGAACAGGATCGGCTGGAGCCATGTTCGGGTTAGTGTCTTGCATTTTAGCATGACGGCATTTCAGGGCGTTGGCGCTCTATTGCTTGTCGGGTACGGACCCGACCAACGCATTCTTATCTTCCTGCCGTTTCTGGCGGGTCAGAGTGTTTACGCGATTTTGGTAATAGCTGCGGCACGCCGAAAGGGTATTCTTTCCGCACCCACTCGCGCTTGATGGGAGACTGAAAGACCTGCCCGGATTTTTATCCAGACCGTCGTTTCAAACTGCACTTGATGTCGCGGGGGGCCGATATTCAGTTGCAGATCATTCCCACCTCAAACTAACCTACCACGAAACCTCTCTGTGCGACGAACTGTTTAGCGCCACCGTGCTCGCAGTATTTTCCGTGTCTACGTGGCGTCCGCTGGGAATGCGCGGCCAAACGCCACATTTGTAAAATGAATCGATCTAACTATTTGAATGAGAAGAGGCGGGTTTTAACTCGCCCCGCCTTGTCAACGGATTATTGCCTTCTGGGTCAAAGGTGCTCTTCGATCCAATCGAAAATCAACGGACTCTGATGCACCCAACAATCGTGCGAACAATGCACGGTGCCCCCCACTTTGGGATCGTCGTATAACACCAGCGTCTTGTCCTCGGCGCCGATTTCGTCAAACAGGCGTTTTGCCCCCTCAACATCCATCAGCTTGTCCCCCGTCCCGTGGGTCATCAGTGTCGGAACCTTGATATTGCCGGCGATGCCCTCCATCGTGAACGACTTCAGCTGTTCACGGGCCTCTTTGTGGCTGACGCCGCCGAGCAGTCTCTGTACCACCGGCTGCAGGTGATCGTAGAAATCGTACAGATCGTCAAGGATCGAATAGCACCCCGCCCACGACACCAGACATTTGATCCTGTCCTCAAAGGCGGCGACGCGCGGCGCATAGTATCCCGCCATCGAAATACCCATCAGCCCGACGCGGTCGTGATCGACCTCCGGCCGACTGAACAGGTAATCAAAACAGGCTTTTCCCGGGACTTCGTAATCTGCACGGGTCGGAATGTTTTTCAAATACATCGACGACCCGCGACCCGGGGTGTCGACCAGGAGCATCGCATATCCGCGCTCGGTCATTTCCTTGCCGCTGAAATATATTTCCTCGGCGAAGGCGTCCGCGCCTCCAATGAAAAACAGTGCCGGCCATTTCCCCGGCATAGGATTCCGAGGATGACAGAAATATCCGTCATACGTCTCTTCGCCACACTGAACCTCGATCACTTCGATGGGCGGATCGTGCAAGGCAGCGGCCGCCCGGAAATTCTCCTGCGATTTGGCGAAATACGCTGCCTTGTCTTCGTTTCGGTCGATGCGCAGGAAAACGTCAGCCATGCGCCAGTACTGATTGGCGGCAAAGAAATACTGCATTGCAGACCGTTCGTGCCCGTCAGTAAGGCTTTTTTTCGCGCGTGCTTCAGTGTCTTTGGCCTTTTTAACCCATTCGCTTTCCCAGTTTTCCAGATTGCCGGGTTCAATTTCCCGGCAGACACGGGCGATCTCGAACACATCGCCGCCGCCCTGGCTTGCTTCCGCAACCAGCCGCAAAGTCTGGGACCCCATGCCTTCAGTGGGAAAGAAAAAATCAATCATCGAACGCCTCCAGTTGCGTTATGAGGCCGTGACGGCCAATCGGGTTCTTTATACCGAAAGGCACTTCGAGATGCATCACCACGAAAGCGCGAAGAGCTGTGTCAATCGCCCCAAGAAGTCGCTGCAGTTTAGGCGGGTTGATCTTAGCGGTGCCATCATCGCCAACGCCGCCGCTCGAGATTGTCGCTCTCCGACCACGCCTCCTGACACATCCAGGCGCCGTTTCAGTTGCGCTTTCTGGATTGCGGGACCCTCAAGCGCAGGCAGCGGCTTCAAGGGCGTCACCCCGTTCTGTTGCGCCGATAACATCCGGTTGTCGGGCCTCTCCACAATCCCGACGATTTCCCTCCTTCTGCCGAGGCTGTTCTACGGCTAAACGATCAGCGCGCGTTTCTTTTCAAGACGCGCCGCCTGACGGTCCCGGTCGATGACGAACCGGACATGCTTCGCTTTTCCGACCAGATCGATCCCGTCGTGCACCTCTGCCTCCAGCGTCACCCGCTGCCCATCGACATCGGTAATCTTCACGGAGACTGTGGCCGTCATTTCGATCAGCGACGCACCGAGGTGATCGACGGACACGTGTGCACCGACCGTCTCTTCGCCTTCGTCGAGGTGCTCCTGCACCACCAGCCGCGCCGTTTCCTCGATATCGCGCACCATGTAGGGCGTACCATAGACACGCAGATCATCTCCCATGAAAGCTATGGTGCGTTCCTCGTCTATTTCGAATGCACGTTGCCCCACGATCCCGGCTTTCAGGCTGTCCTTCATGAAATGTCTTCTCCGTAGGTTTTTCGAATTTCGGTTTTCAGTATCTTGCCCATAGCACTTTTAGGCAGCTCATCGACGAATGCCATCTGGCGTGGAATCTTGTAACCGCCGATACGTCCCCGGCAATGTTCGATGATCCCGTCCTTGGTCAGTTGGGACCCGGGCCGCGGCACGATGGCGGCAAACAGCGCCTCGCCGTACTTGTCGTCGGGCACGCCCACCACCGCGCATTCGTGGACGTCTTCGTGTTGATACAGCGCCGCTTCCACCTCCGACGAATACACGTTCTCGCCGCCGGTAATGATCATGTCCTTCTTGCGGTCCAGCAGGTACATGAAGCCGTTTTCGTCCATCTTCCCGACGTCGCCGGTGTGGAACCAGCCGTCCCGGAACGCCCGTTCATTCTCCTCCGGCCGGTTTAGGTAGCCGACCGTGACGTTCGGCCCCCGCACCACGACCTCGCCGTCCTGACCTGTCGGGACCTCGTTGCCGTCTGCATCGACGATGCGCATATCGATCCCGACCAGGGGCCGCCCGGCGGCCTTCAGGATGTCGTACTCGCCGGTTTCCATAGCCCGCACATGAACATCTTCGTCCAGCGTGGTCAGGATCGGCGACGTTTCGGTAAGTCCGTATCCCTGTTGAATATTGGCTGCCGGAAACGCTTCCATCGTGCGGCGGATCCATTCCACGGCCATGGGGGAAGAGCCGTAATACACGCGGTCCAGCGACGACAGGTCGTACTTCCCGAAATCGGGTTCCTGCAGAGTGAGGATAATCATGGTCGGCGCCATCATGGCGCAGGTCACGCCGTAATCCTGAAAGGTAGTCAGAAGATTTGCGGGCGTGAATACCGGCAGATAGGCATGTGCCGCGCCCGCCTGGGTGTAACCGGTGCCCAGAAGATCGGCGGAATGAAACATCGGTGCCACATGAAGATACACATCGTCAGCGGTGATATTCATCGGCGCCGTGCATTGCTGACCGTTCGAAAAAACGTTTCGGTGCGTCAGGCGAACGCCCTTGGACCGGCCGGTCGTACCGCCGGTATAGAGAAGGATTGCGTCGTCTTCCTCGTCGCTGTCGTTGCCGTCGGTGGGTGACGCCGCGGCGATCAGGTCGTCTGAAGACCGCAGCTTTGTTGAGCGTCCGTCACCGAGGATGCAAATCGCATTTTCCCGCCACGGATTGAGCCCGCCACCGTCGAGCAGACCCAGAAACGCGTCCTCGATAAAAAGCTGCGACGTGCCGGCATCTTCGAGAATGTAGCTGATCTCCGGCGGCGCCAACCTGTAATTGACGGGCACCGGCACCGATCCGTTCCAGTAACCGGCATGCAGCAATTCGCAATGTCGCCAGGTATTGCGGCAGATGATCCCGAAACGGTCGCCCTGTCCGATACCGTTCGCCTGCAGAACGGCGGCGAGACGCTTCACACGATCCATATGCTCCGCCCAGGTGAAGCGGACTTCGGCATCGATGATAGCTGTATTTGCGCCGAACAGGCGTTCCGCCCTTTCCAGCGCTGAGCGCATGGTCAGCATGGCCTAGGCTCCGGTATCTCCGTGTTTCGCACAGTCTAGCGCGGTGAAATTTCCCCACACAGTCTCAATTGTCGCCGGCACCGAGATATCCGACCGCCTCGATCTCCACCGACATGTCAGGGTGGACGAGTTTCGAGACCTCCAGCAGCGTGGACACCGGAAAATCTCCTTCGAAATACTCCCGCCGTGCTTCCCAGACCTGTTGGCGGTCGTTGATATCGGTCAGGAAAATATTCACTTTGACGATGTCCGCCATGGTGCCGCCCGCCGCCTCGATCAACGACTTGATCTTGTCGAAGATCACCTTCGACTGCTCGTAAGCATTGTCGCCCACGATAGTGTTGAACTCGGCACTCCGCGCCGTCATCCCGGCAATATAGACGTGCCGGTCGACCACCAGGCAATTGGACCAGGTGCCTTCCGGCGGTTCGCCGGCGGCATCCGCATAAACGCGCGTCTTGCTCATGATGTGCTCTCCCGCTTTGTCTTCAGCATTGTGGTCAGGAATATCCCGATTGCAATCAGGCCGATGCCCACCGCGTGAAACAGGAATAACTGCTCGCCAAGAAGCCAGACGGCGAGGATGACTGTGTAGACGGGTATCAGATGAATAAACAAACTGGCACGTCCGGGACCGAGGCCTTCCACCGTGTGATTCCACCAGAACAGGGCCAGTATCGAAGCAAACACGGCGTTGAAACAGGTGGTCCAGAGCGTTTCCCAGATCAGCGGCGTCGCCTTGTAGAAAATGTTCTCCGCTACCCAGAACGGAAATACCACGATCGCACCGGCGACCAGGATGCCGAATACGACATTCAACCGATCCAGTTCTCGCGGGACTTTGCGCATCAGCACCGCGTAAAACGCCCAGGAAACGATGGAAATGAAGATGAAAATGTCGCCGATATTGAGATCGAGGGCGAGCAAAACGGAAACCTCGCCGCGTCCAACCAGATAGACGACACCGATCATGGATATCAGGACCCCCGCCCATTGTATCGGCGTGAGCCGGTCGCGGAACATGACCCAGGCAACGGCGACGATCGTCACCGGTTCCGCCGAATTGATCAGCGCACCGTTAATGGCGGTGGTGAACTGCAGCCCGACGAACAGCATGCCGTTGCCGCCGATAAACAAAAGTACGCCCTGGAAACCGATGATCTTCCAGTGTTTGCGCATCAGCGGCAGCTGCGCATGCAGCACCCGGCGGCAAATGGGATAGAGGATGCAGAGCGCCAGCACACATCTCAGAAACGACATCGCAGCCGGCGGCACGATACCGGCCACATCGCGCACGACCACGATGCTCAGGGCCCAGCACAGCATGGCCAGAGCGCCGGCGATGACCGGCGGCGGCGCATAGCGGGTAAGAACGTTACTCTGCGACTGCGGGTTCACCGAGGGCCTCGTTAACGCGGGGCATAACTTCGCTCGCCATCAGCTCCATCGACCGCCGGTCCGCCTGCGGGTCCATCCAGTCATGGCCGGTATACAACAGCGTCCCGAATTCGCCGATCTCCTCGCGGAACGCCAGTATCTGATCGACGACCGAATTTACATCTCCCGCGATTACCTGGGTGTCGAGAGACTGTTCGAGCGTCACCTGATCGTCGGGCTGGTCGGGCCAGGCCCGGAATAGTTCGGGGCGGCCGTTGCCGACCAGCTTGGTCATGATATTGCGGAAATAGAAGCCGTAGGGGCCGTCGGCGGACTTGGCGTATCTGAGCGCCGCCGCATGATCGTCGGCAACGAAGATGGATTTCGCGACCCGCCAGCCGGATCCGTTCACGGGACGCCCCCCCCTGTTCGAGTCCCTCGAGATACTTAGGCAGATGCGTCGCGACCCAGTGCCCCTGAACGTAGTTCGACGTGATCGGATCCCAGCCTCGCGCCGCCGCGGCGGTGATCCCCCGCGAATGGGGCGTAATCGACGTGACCACGATGGGCGGATGGGGCTTTTGCAACGGTGTCGAGATGATCCCCTGCCCGATGTCTTCGTTCAGGGTGCGCTCGGTCGACGTGGTCCAGTAGTCGTTCTTCAGATTGTAGGGCGGTTTTCCCGCCCAGATAGCAAGGATCATGTCGATCGACTGCAGCATCTTGGCATTGCGGTCGATATCCATGTTCTCGAAGGCCTCCGCGTCCGACAGCAGCCCGCCCGGCCCGATTCCGAAAATAAACCGACCATCGGTCAGATGATCGATCATAGCGACGTGACCGGCCACCATGGCGGGGTGATAGGACGGCAACGTCACCGCCGCGCTGCCGAAGGTGATATTGCGGGCATCGTGACAGAGGGACGCGATGAACATCAGATTGGACGTAATCGGTTCCGCCCGGTCGGTGATGTGTTCGCCCAGAAACGCTTCGGCATAGCCCAGCTGGTCGGCCAGCAGAACCGCTTCGCGGTCTTCGCGGAGCACCTGCCGATAGTCTTTCGCAGGCGGGTGAACGGGTTGTGTAAAGTAACCGAGGCGCATGCCTGACTATAGCAGCGCGCCCATTATCGCGATAGAACAGCGGAAAGCGCAGGAGCACGCCTGATGTATGCTGACCACACTCCGGTCCACGCGATAGCCCAGATAATGATCGCCCTCTACTTCATCTGGATGGGGTTAAAGAACATCCGGTTGTGGGACATGAACGTGCAGCGTATCGCGGTGCAGAACCTGCCCGCCGTTCCGTGCCTGCTGTTCGGTTTCACGATCCAGTTTGCGGGGGCGTTCCTGGTGCTGCTCGACTGGCACACCAAATACGGTGCAATACTGCTGATCGCGTTCGTGATCCTCGCCAGCACGCTGCATCACCGTTTCTGGGAAATGAAAGACCCGATGATCCGGACCTATCATTTCCTGCTGATCACCAATAACGGTGCAATCGCCGCCGGACTGCTTTTGCTGATCTGATCCTATTTCGCCGGTACCATGGGAAGCTTCAGGCAGGACGCGTTCATAGCATTATGCAAGAAGGTGTCGATGCCGTCCTTGTTATAGAGGCATTAATGGGTGAACAGCGAAGCCGTCAGCGGCAAAACGCCGTTGGCGATTTTCAGCCGGATGCGATCGGCTGCGGGTTTCGGCATGAATAGAACGGTCGGTCCGTTGCCCTCGACCACCCTCCAGCAGCGCTTACCCTTCGTCGCTGCTTGCTTGACCTCCGTCTTTTTCCCTTTTGCCGATCACGCGAGCGTATTGGTCAGAACGCCCACGCCTTCCAGCTCTATTTCAATCGTATCTCCAGCATGCATGAAGACATGCGGGTCCCTCCCGATGCCGACCCCAGCCGGCGAGCCGGTGGTCACGATGTCTCCGGGGTGAAACCGGTACCATTGCGAATAGTAGGAAATGATTTCCGGCAGCTTGAAAATCAGGTCGTCGGTTTTCGTATCCTGCATGACTTCCCCGTTGAGGCGGGTTTGCAAATGCAGATCGTAAGGATCGGGAATTTCGTCCTTGGTCACCATCACCGGCCCGCAAGGGGTGAATCCGGGAAGGTTCTTTCCGAGAATGTTGCGCTCCCAGCCGTGAATGGGCCCGAAAGGCGCCTCCCCTTTCTTGATATCGGGAATCCAGTCCCGCGCCGACACGTCGTTTGCGATGGTGTATCCCGCGACGTACTCCATGGCTTCATCCTCGGAAACGGCGTGGCACTCGCGACCGAAAACGAAGCAGAATTCCCCCTCGTAATCTATCCAGTCCGGGCATTGGGGCGGAACCGTGATCGCTTTACCGGAACCCAGCAACGAATCCCGCGTTTTAATAAAGCCTGCCGGATGTTCCGGCGCAGGCGTGTTGCTCATTTCGGCCAGATGCCTGCCATAGTTCATCCCGACCGAAAAAATCAGCCAGGGGTTGGGGACCGGTGCCAGCAGGGCAGTATCGGAATAATCCGAGAGCGCGTGGGCACAGGCATCCATTGCCCCTTCCGCTGCACCGGCAGTACGGCGGATGCCTTCAAGACCCTCGTCGCCCCGTTCGAGAATTTCGCGCACCGAGGCCGGACGCCAGCCTTCTGCCAACACGGCTTCAGGCGCCGTCGCGAGATTGAGAACCTTATCTTCTGCAACGACAACTCCGGGCTGGCCGCCGTCGGCATCAATAGTGAGCAGTTTCATGGCGTCATATTTCCTTTGGATAGTTGATCAGATCAGTACGGTCGCCCGCTCGGAGACCGCACCAATGAGCAGCGTGCAGGCTGGACTTTCATTCCTGAATTGAGACATCCGGTCGTCTTCCCGTTTTTTTTGGAATGCTAACACTTAGCTTCAAACTCCGCGAACCGGTGGGAGATGGATTCCGCAACCGGCAACAGAAATCTCTTCGTTTGATTCTCGATATTCCCGAATGGAATACTCGCATTCTCAAGAATGCCTGCCTGAAAATCTGAAGCCACCCTTGGCACACGCCGCTTTACGGGGCAGAACAAACGGTATTCAAAGAAACAAACAGTCCGCACAAGGTCCGCCCGCATGTCAGATAACTTTGCCACGATGCACGAAATCGTTGTCGCCGCACGCAACAACGTCCCGCGATCCATCTGGAACTACGTAACCGGTGCCGCGGAGACGGAGACCACTTTGCGGCGTAACCGGCTTTGCCTGGATTCACTGGCACTGCGCCCCCGGATACTGCGCGACGTGCGGCAGATCGATACGAGCACAACCTTCATGGGACACGAACTCCGCATCCCGTGTCTGCTTGCCCCCATCGGATCGTTGCAGACCATCACGCCTGAAGGCGGCATCGCGGTCGCCAAAGCCGCTGCCGAGTTCGGGATCATGAACCTGGTCAGCACGGTCACGGAACCGACGCTGGAGGAAATCGCCGCCGCTACGGACCATCCCAAGATTTTTCAGATATATATCCGCGGCGATGCGGACTGGGTCGACGATCTGGTCGACCGGGCACGCGATGCGGGCTATGCCGCGCTCTGCCTGACGGTGGACTCCGCCTATTACGGTCGCCGTGAACGGCAGCTGATCACAGGCTGGCGCCCGCCCAGTATCAAGCGCTACGGGGAAGACGCCCGCATCCACCAGGCAGGTCTGACCTGGGAGTCGATGGAACGCATGCGGGAACGCGGCGGGTTGCCGTTTATCCTGAAAGGCATCCAGACCGCCGAGGACGCGGAAATCGCCCTGCAGCACGGGGTCGACGTAATTTACGTGTCCAATCACGGCGGACGTCAGCTGGATCATGGCGACGGCACCATGGAAATCTTGAAGGAAGTCGTGGCCGTGGTCGGCGATCAGGCGGAGATCGTCGTCGATGGTGGTTTCGTGCGCGGCACGGACGTCCTGAAAGCACTCGCCACCGGAGCCACTGCCGTCGCCCTCGGCCGGTTCCAGGGCTGGGCGCTGGCGGCTGGCGGTCAACCCGCGCTGGTTCGGGCGCTGGAAATCATGGAAGCGGAGATCCGCAATGCCATGGGCCTCATCGGCGTTGCATCGATCGAGGAACTGGACCCGAGCTTTGTGAAAGAAGCCCGCGAGGCCGGCAATTCGCACGAACTGTCCGCCTTTCCCTTTTTGCCGGAAGAAATCCGGGGACCCGAGTGAAAAAGAAAATGCTTTTCGTTATATAGTAGTTCGTACCAGTAAGATCATTGAGCCCGACGTGAAGATTGGCCTGCAACACATATGAAACCGG
This sequence comes from Alphaproteobacteria bacterium, assembly GCA_038146925.1. Taxonomy (GTDB): domain Bacteria; phylum Pseudomonadota; class Alphaproteobacteria; order MPNO01; family UBA830; genus UBA830. The sequence continues at coordinate 510,542 of JAYQSP010000011.1, read as the reverse complement.
AGACTTCCAAGAGCTTCGAGGCATATTCGAATTCACCGTATTCGAGTATCAAGCATTCGTCGTATTTTCACGTCTACGATCGCTACTTTTCCAGATTTATTGGCCAAGAAATTATCTTCGTCGAAATCGGCGTCTTGAACGGTGGCTCCTTGTTTATGTGGCGCGAATTTTTCGGCAAACATGCGCGAATTATCGGTATCGAGCTAAATCCGGAAGCCAAGAAATGGGAAAAAGACGGCTTCGAAATTTATATTGGCAGTCAATCCGACCCGAATTTCTGGGAAGCATTCTTTAGCGAAGTCGGACAGGTCGATGTTGTCCTGGATGACGGCGGTCACACCTTCGAACAGCAGATCGTGACCGCGGAATGCTGTATTCCAAATATCAAATCAGGTGGACTTCTGGTTACGGAAGATGTCCATACCAGCTACATGAGTCACTTTGGTGGACCTTCGCCGAATTCTTTTGTCAGTTACGCCAAGAACAAAATCGACGGGATCAATTATCGGTTTGGGGATTTTGCCGCGACGAAAGAATTCGAAAAAGACGTTTCGTCTATCTCGTTCGCTGAATCGTTCGTAATTTTTGAAGTTGACCGAAACACCTGTTTCGTCAGCGAACCCACCGACAATGGCAAGGAGAACGAGGGGGCAAGAGACTATCGGTTCCGCGATTGGGGGCACATGTCGGGGTTCGCACGGAAACCTGTCTGGAAATCTCTCTCATCTCTGCCGCTTATAGGAATTGTTATGCGGGGCATCGGCAAAATGATCACGAAAAGAGTCCCCAAGCTACGGCACAATTTCGCCAAAAGCCGCCTCCGCAAACATTTCCGGTATTGACGGCAATCGATTTAGCCCAAGTCGTATGGCACCTGGTTCGGGCCAGGAAACTGTACCTTCCCGCCGTCGTCGTAATAACGATACTGCTCAAACGTGCCCGACCGCTGGCTCCGGACGATGACGGCAACGGTCTTTTCGTCGCCGGCGTATTCGGAATGGATTTCCCAGGGCGGCACGATATCGACGTCGCCGGGTCCGCACTGCTCGGCATAGTCCTCCTCGTAGAACGCCTCGCCGTCGTCCTTCTTCGTCTCGTTGTACCGGACGATGCGCTCGTCTCCCTGTAGCAGACCATAGACTGTCCAGGCCTGACCGTGATCGTGGATCATGGCGCGGCCACCGGGATTCTTGATCAGCCCGTTGATAACAAAGCCGTGGTCGGGGTCTTCATAGAACAGCAGGTTGTCGACCTTCTTGCCGTCGAACCCGCCGACCGGCCAGTCTCTGGCGTGTTCCTGCAGGGCGGGATCTTTCAGCAACTCTTGCAGCAGTGTGCGGCATTGTTCCCAGCGTACGGTGTCGTCGCGGCCGGTTTCGGAGCAAACAGCCCGCATCTGATCGATGAATGTCTCGACAGCTGGCAGCATTTCCTTCCGTTCCATGTTTTTCTCCTTGTCAGGCGGACTCGGCAAGTCCATCGCGGTTGCGCGACATAAACTCTCGGCGCATTGTTTCGAGCTCCTCCAACCGCGCCGGGTCGAAGTCGAGAACGGGAAGCGCTTCGTGTTCCCAGTAACCGTATTCATCGACGCCGCGTACCAATGCCGCGCGCGGTTTAACGCCCGGGCGGTTATACTTCACCCGCTGCACGTGGGTTGGGATATAGTGGATCGATAACCCGATCCGCCGGTCATCCGACCGGTTCGGATCCGAGCCATGCACCACCGCTTCGTGATGCATCGAAAATTCACCGGGCTCCAGAACCATCGGTACCGCGGCCTCTTCGTCCACGCCGGCAATGGTCTGACCGCGGGCGAGCAGATTGTTTTCATGGGTAACGTTCTCGAATGCCACGACCTCGCGGCTTCGGTGGCTGCCGGGGATGACACGGACGCAGCCCGATTCGAGGTTGCTGTGAGTGATCGAAAGCCATGCAGTCAGCGTTTCCGGCGGTTCAAGTCCGTAATAATAGGTATCCTGGTGCCAGGATACGAATCGCGGGTCCTGCGCATTCTTCTGGAAGAAGCTGGAGCCCCAGCACAGCAGGTTCGGGCCGAGAACATCCTCGACCGCATCGAGTATCCTCGGATGGGTGATAATATCCGACAACCAGCGGAACGGCAGGTGTGCCTTGAAGACCAGCGCCTGCTGCGCTTCACAACCCTGATCTTCTTCAAACGCCTCGATACGGTCGCGCAATGCCTCCGCATCGGACTCGCTGAGGGCGCGGAAGGGATGGACATACCCGTCCCGCTCGTACTGCTCGACCTGTTCGTCCGTCAGTAGCTTAGGCATCGGCGGATTTCAGCTGTGTTGGCAGATCGTGTCAACCAGCGCGGGTTTACCGGCCTTGACCTGTTCGATCGCGCGCAACAATGCCCCGTTGATATCGACCGGATCCTCGATCGGCCCCTCGGCCCACCAGCCCATGGATTTGGCGGCGGCAGCGAAATCCGGTTCGGGGCCGTATAAATCCATACCGATATAGGCGCGTTCCTCGTCCGTGCCCCGCCGGTGCGCAACGTGTTTCTGATGGTTCCAGTCGTTGTAATAGGCGCGGTTGTTGTACATCACGACCAGCATGGGAATCTCGTATTTGGAGGCCACCCATAACGCGCCCAGATCGAACATCAGATCCCCATCGGGCTGCAGATCGACCACCAGCCGCCCCGTTCCCTTGTTGGCCAATGCCACACCAAGAGAAATGCCGAACTGGGTCGCGGTGCCAAGTGAACGACCTGGGTGACGGTAGGGCTTGTCGAAAGTCCACAATTTGCGGGTCCAGTTGCGCAGCTCGCCCGCAGTTAGAACCCAGTCCTCGCCTTGAATCACGTCCCAGACTTCCGAGGCCAGCCTCGGCAGTGAGATGGGCGATGCATCCCAATCCTTCTTCGCATCGATTTTCCATTGATCGAACAGCGCATCGTGGCGTTTCTCTATGCCGGTTTTACGGTCCTCGATTCTGGATTTGACCGCAGGATCGGCTTCGATCCGCTCGCGGCAGATTTGGGTCAGTTCCGGCACGGCGGACACAGGATCGGCGGTCACCCGCACATCCCAGTCACGGTGCTTGTTGTAGTCCATCGCCCATTTGCTGATTTCGATATCCGCAAATCCGATATCTATCCATTTGCTGCCCGGGGCGGTTTTATCCTCTACCTCCCGCGTCACCGGGTTGGTGCCGTAGGTTCCGCGCGTCCAGTCGCGGACGTCCAGACAAAGAACCAGGTCGGCACCCTCGAACGCGGTGGCGTCCATGCTGAGATTCAGTGGATGGCGGTTCGGGAAATTGAGTCGCTTGTACACGTCCGATACACCGGCGCCGACAGTCTCCGCGAACTCTACAACATACTCGAAGCCGTGCGGCATACGGCCCGCATATTCGGTCAGGATCATTGGGGTTTCCGCCGCCAGCAAAAGGTCCGCCGCCCGTTCCAGCGCTTTGCGGTCCGGTGCCAGCGTCGATGTCACACGCGCCGCGTCCGGCGCCGGCAGGGCGATATCCTCGGTCAGCGGCGCTTCCTGGATACCCGCGTCGTAACACATGTAAATCGGCCCCTGTGGCTCCGCCATCATGATCGAATAGGCGCGGGCGAAGGAATCCGGAATACCGTGCACACTGCCAGGCTGATAATCCCATTTCGTATAATCGCGGACCGCATTGCCCTGAACCGAAGCCGTGTGAATCCAGTCGATGAACGGCCTACGGATATCCTCATCCATGGGACCCGTCGCCCCGATGATGAACACCGGTGCCCGGTCGATATAAGCGTAGTAGATGGCAAGCGGCGCGTGCAGCAGACCGACCACGTTGTGAACGATCGCGATCATCGGCTCGCCGGTCGCTTTCGCATAGCCGTGCGCCATCTGAACGGCGATCTTTTCATGATTGCAAACCAGCATCGGCGGTTCGTTCTCGCCGTAGTTCACGAGAGAATCGTGCAAGCCGCGATAACTCGCCCCGGGATTCAGCGCGATGTGCTTGAATCCATACTGTTTGATCAGATCGACGATGATGTCGGACTGCCATTTACGGTCGGATTTCTTTATGGGCCCGTCATCGTCCATTGATACCCCCTGCGATTGTTCAGATACCCGCAATTGACTTAAGCTACCCAGCAAATAATCGAATGAACAGCGCGGGAGGAGACAAAATGGCGAGCGCAACCAGGGACATTCTTCCACCCGCCATCGGGTCGGACGAGTTGAAACGGCGACAATCCGAGCTGGCGGAGAACACCGCACCCACCGTATTCAACGTGGCGGGCCAACTCCTCGCACGCGGTCGCACCGACACTCCGCTGGCGGCAACCGAGGACCTGTCGATCCGGTTGAAAATCTATGCCGAGGGGGGCGAGAACGAACTTCATGCCCATCCGGGTGAAGATCACAGCTTCATCGTACTGCAGGGGCAGGTCCGGTTTTTCGACCCGGACGGCGAGGAAACGGTGCTGGGTGCGAACCAGGGCATTATGCTGCCGCGTGGAAATATGTACTGGTTTACGGCAATCGAGGGCGAACCGCTGGTCATGCTGCGGATCGGTTCGCCAAATTACCAGAAACTGCCGGAAATCGACCGCACCGATGCCGACGGAAATCCGATGCGGGGCGATTCCAAGAAAAACAAATCCGTGCCGATCGAGTTCCTGGAAGGGAAGTTCTACGGCGGACCGGCCAACAGGGAATAAAAAGATGACCACACTGATAACCGGCGCCGGCCTGATCGGGACGGCCTATGCGAAAGAAGCCGCGAAGCGGGGCGAGAAGGTCGTGTTTATCGATCCTGTCCCGCGCGACGACTATCTCACCATGCGGCTGGGAGACGCGGATTACGAAGTAATCAACGACGACGTCCGCAGCCTTCCGGCGCTTATATCGGCAATCAACGCTCACAAACCGGAAACGTTTCTCCACACCGCAGGATTGATCGGCAAGCGGGCCGCCAATCCGATTCATGCAGGATACGACCTGAATATCGGAGGCATGCTGTCGGTGGTTGAGGCGGTGCGACTGACCGGCGTCAAACGCCTCATTCAGCTATCGACATTCGGCGTGTATGACTGGCGCAAAAGCGGCAATGAAAAAATCATCAGTGAAAATTTCGCGCGCGGCAGCGGGGCCGCATACTCGAATTCCAAGGCAGCGCAGGAACTCATCCTCGAAGCGTACCGGCTTCAGTACGGTTTCGAAACCGTGGTCCTCCGTCCCGGAAACGTTTTCGGCATGGGGCATTTCTGGGGCGGCTCGGGCGGGGGCGAAAAAGTACATTCGCTGATAGAAGCGGGTGTACGCGGCACCAAGGCCGTCATCCCCGAGGAACAGACCATGGCGTTCGAATATATCTACGCAGATGATATGGGCCGCGCGATCGACCTGGCGGCAACCACGGAAGGACTGCCGGCTGACGCGGCCTACAATCTGTCCTGGGGGCGTGCGATTACGTTCGACGAACTTGTAACCGCGATCAAAGCCTCTTTGCCGGACCTCGATCTGGAGATCAAACCGGGCACGCCGCCGAATTCACGCCTGACCCCACTGGATGTCAGCCGGGCGCGAAACGAACTTGGCTGGGAACCGGCGTTTACGCTGGAAGAGGCGCTTGCAGCCTACGCGGAGGAATTCCGGGCCCGCAACGCCTGACCGGCCGCCGGGATACCCGGCGACCGGCCGGAAACTTCCCTATTTTTTCATCGCGGCCGCGGTATTCACCATGGAGTGAATGCTGCGGGCATAGTCGAACGCGCCCTGTTCGTCCATGCGTGGCGCGCTGTGGAGATATTCCTTCAGCCCCAGAATTGCCGGGCGGGGACGGCTGATCAGAAGTTCGCAAAACCGGTCGACCTCGGCATCGAGCTTATCCGCCTCAACGACGTTGCTGACCAGGCCGTAATTGAGCGCGCGTTCGGCGTCGATAAAATCGGTGGAATACGCCATCCACAGAATGGCATTCCTGTTCATCCGGTCGTACAGCGCCGACATCACCATCGTGGGCATCACGTTATGACCAACCTCCGGAATGTTGAAGGTCGCCGTACTGCTGGCGAAGGACACGTCGCTTACGGCAGTTACCGCTGTGCCGAAGCCCATGCAGCGGCCCTCGATAACGGTCACCACCGGCACCTGCGCATCCTTGATAGAGCGGTAACAGCCAAAGATCGCGTCGTATTCCGGGCGGCGGCTATAGGCTTCCGGCGATGGAGGCCCGGCACTGTCGTCGCGGACACGTCCGGTGCAGAAATCCGGTCCCGTGCTGCGCAGCAGCACCATGTCGGAATTTTCATGCGCCGACAGAATCGCCTCTGAAAATTGCCGGGCCATGCTGTCGGACACGCCGTTATCGGGCGTCCGGTTGAATGTCGCCCGGAGAATACGGCCGTCCTGTTCCAGTAGTATGTCGTCACTCATGTTTCTCTCCCTGAATGTGTGTCTCGTTACTTCATCTTGTCGTAGAGCGCCGCCTCGATGTCGCGCGCGCGGATCGGCAATTCGTTGATTTCGATATCGTACGGGCTGAGCGCGTCATTGACGGCGGAAGCCACCGCGGCAGGCGCCCCCAGATATCCGCCCTCGCCGGAACCCTTCTGTCCAAGCGACGTCATCGGCGACGGGGTACAGTGTTCGATATCCGTCACCGGCGGTATTTCGTGCGCTGACGGCAGCAGGTAGTCGACGAACGTACCCGCCAGCAACTGCCCGTCCGGATCGTATTCGAACTTTTCGTACAGCGCCGCGCCGACCCCGTGCGCGACCCCGCCGATGATCATGCCGCGCACGATATCGGGGTTGATCGCGGTGCCGCAGTCATGAGCAATGTAGTAATCGTGGATTTTCACCTTCCCGGTATCCGGGTCGATTTCGACCAGCGGCACATGCGCCTGGAATGAAAAACACGGATACAGGGGGACTTCGTTTTTCTCGTTCGGCAGTTGGCCGGCCCCCGGCACCTGTTGCACGGAATAGGCCTGCAGGCCAAGTTCGTGGCCGGGCGGCATCCGGTGAAACTGCTTGTGCGCGATGTGACACACATCGCCCCACAGAAGCTTCCTTTCAGGCTGCCCGCGGACGCTGAATTCGCCGTCCGCATATTCGATCTGATCCTTTTCGACACCGAGATCGTGCGCCGCGATGGTGATCATCTTGGCTTTGATCTCCCGCGCGGCGTTCGACGTCGCGGTGCCGAGGACAATGGTCATCCGGCTGGCTACCGGGCTGCGCGTCGGCAGAGCTTCGAGGGAATCACCATGGACGACACGTATGGTATCCGGATCCCGTTCCAGCTCTTCGCCGGCAATCGTCGACACCATGGTTTCGTGACCCTGCCCTGACGTCGTCGTGCACATCACGGCGGTTATCGCACCGGTCGGTTCGACCTTGATCAGCACCGATTCCACGAAAGTCGTGATTTCCAGTTTCGGATTGAACAGATATTCGAAAATATTGTTTCCGCCGCCCGGTTCCAGACATGTGGTTATTCCCACCCCTGCCAGTTTGCCTTCCGCCCGCAACGCATCGCGCCTCGCTATCAGGTCGTCCCAGTCGGACGTCTTGATCGCGCTTTCCAGGACAGCGTGAAAATCGCCGGAGTCGTATAGCGATCCCGGCGGAATCTTCCACGGAAACTCGTCCTTGCGGACCAGGTTACGCGCCCGCACTTCCACCCGGTCGAGTCCGAGATATTTTGCAACGCGTTCCAGACCCGTTTCGATGGCGAAATTCGTCGGTGATTGTCCGAAACCCCGGACCGGCACCTGCCCGGTCTTGTTGGACGTCACGGAAATCGCCTCGTACTCGATCGAATTCACGCGATACGGCCCGCACAGAGCCGTCATCGGCTTGCCGAGCTGTAACGGCGCGCGGCCGGGATAGGCACCGACATCGTCCAGCGCGCGGATCTTCATCGACCTGATGACCCCGTCATCGTCGAACGCCATGGTGATATCGAAGATGCGGTCCGGTCCATGGGCATCGCCCCCCGACATGTTGTCGAGCCGGTCCTCAATAAATCGAACCGGAAAACCCAGCCGCTTGGCGAGATAACTGACCAATATGGTGTGCTTTATTCCGCGTTTCACGCCGTAGGAGCCGCCAACGTCGACGTCGTTATGGACACGGACATTGTTCATCGGCATCCGCAGCGCGGACGCAATCTGATCCTGATACTGCGGCATCTGAATCGACGCCCAGACATCCATGATTTCGGTGATTTCGTCCCACTTGGCGACCACGCCGAATGTTTCGATCGGGACGGTGGACGACCGTCCCCAGCGCGCCCGGTAGCTGACCGTGTGAGGCATGCTGGCGAAATCGTCTTTGACAGGTCCCCATTCCCAGGTCTTGCGGAACAGAACATTGCTTCCGTGCGCCGGATGGACCAGCGGCTGATCCTCGTCGATCATCTTTTCGGAATCGACCGCCGCCGGGAGAGATTCGTACTCGACCTCGATCAGTTCGGCGGCGTCTTCGGCGATATAGCGGGAATCGGCGACCACCGCGGCCACCCATTCTCCGGCATAGCGGGTCATGCCTACCGCCAGCGGATGCCAGACGACGTTCGGCAGATCCAGTCCATGGAACAGAGAATTCGTTTCTGCCGCCAGCTCGTCGCCGGTCAGGACGTAATGCACACCCGGCAGTGCCATCGCCGCACTGCTATCTATACTGAGGATGTTAGCGCGGGGGTGCGGGCTCGGCAGAACAGCAACATGCTTCATCCCGGGAACGTCGACATCCGCGACAAACTTGCCACGTCCGGTTATGAAGCGGCGATCTTCCTTGGTCCGTCGTTTGCGCGAAACGTATCTGTAATTGGGCAGTGTCGGAGCTTCGGTCATGACCGTGCCTCCCGCCGGCGCTGTGCCGTCATCTTCACCGCCTCGACTATCTGCTGATAGCCAGTACAGCGGCACAGATTGCCGCTGATGGCCTCGCGGATTTCATTGTCGTCCGGGTTGGGATTTTCCGCCAGCAGCGCCTGGCTCGCCACCAGCATGCCGGGCGTGCAGTAACCGCACTGCATCGCATGGCATTCCCAGAACGAATCCTGAAGATCGCTGATCTTTCCGTCGTCGTCGGCGAGGCCCTCGACAGTGGTTATTTTGTGGCCTTCGGCCTGCACCGCGAACATCAGGCACGAACGTACCGGCTCGCCGTCGAACATGACCGAACAGGCTCCGCAGATGCCGTGCTCGCAACCGACATGGGTACCCGTCAGGCGCAGCATATCACGCAGGCAGTCCACCAACGTCATTCTGGGAGGTACTGACACCGTGCGATCCCGTCCGTTGACGTTCAGCGTAATCTCCATCTCGCTCATCTTTTCGCCTCCGCGACCGCGTCGGCAACGGCGCGGGCGACCAGTTTCTTTGCGACGCGGGAACGGTACGCAGCCGTCGCATGGACATCCGTGTCGGGATCGATCTCATCGCCGAGTCCTTCGAACGCTGCATCGAGATCGTCGGCTTGTCGGCCGGCGAGCGCGGCTTCCACGCCGCGAAGCTTGACCGGCGACGGCGCGACCCCCCCGGCGCTGACCGCCGCCCGGGCGATCGTTCCGTCCCCCGCGAGTTCAACCTGCGCTGCGGCGGCGACAATCGCAAAATCGCCCTGCCGGCTGGCGGTTTCATTGAACCCGGTGCCGATGGCGTGGCCCTGCCATACGGGGATGCGGATTTCGGTCAGAATCTGTTCCGGTTCGATATTCGTCACCATGGCTGCCTCGAAAAACCCGTCGAGGGGTATTTCCGTTTCCCCCGACGCGCTCCGCAGAACGACGGTCGCTTCCAGCGCCAGTGCCGCCAGTGGTATTTCCGCCGACGGATCTCCATGGACGATGCTGCCGCCGACGGTACCTCGATTGCGGGTCTGGATGTGACCGACATTCCGTACAGCCTTTGCCAGAAGCGGGAGCCGGCCGGATATCAGATCCGATCTTTCAACTGCGCGCTGACGCGTACATCCGCCAATAGCGATCTGATCGCCCCGGTCTTCGATCTCCGAAAGTCCCGGGACATCATTGATATCGATCAACATATCAGGCCGGGCCATGCGCATCGCCATCAGCGGTACCAGCGTCTGTCCGCCGGCGATGATTTTACGTTCTTCGTCGCCCGCCTCGGCAAGCAGGCGACAAACCTCGTCGAGGTCCGCCGCGCGCACATAGTCGAAAGCAGCAGCTTTCATGAAATTCGTCCCTGAGTATCCAATATCCTGTTCTTTTCCGGTCGAAACGCGTCGTTTCGCAGATACACGCAACTTATCGACATCGCGGTTGGGATGGTAGCCCAAAGCGCGGAAAACCGGCGCATATACCTATGCGAATTGTTCTGGGCCGGCCGGACGTTAACGTTTTTTTCAGAGGCATGGAGGCACACTTGGGACGGATAAGGAGAAATCCCATGGCTCAATATGCCGTAATCAATCATCCCGACGTCGCCACTGCCGGCGCCAAGCAACGCGATGACTCCGACGGTTGGTCGCCACGCATGAAGCTGGCGTGCTTCCTCGCCGCCGGCTCAGCCTGCTGGGCCGTCGTGCTCGCGCCGTTCTTCCTGCTGGGCTGAACGCTAGGAACCTCCCTGGATCAGCTCCCAGATTTTACGGGGCGTCACAGGCATTCTGATATCGCGCACGCCATATGGCCGGAGCGCGTCCACAAACCCATTGACCAATACAGCCAGCGCGGGGGTCGTCCCGCCCTCGCCACCCGCTTTGACGCCTAGGGGGTTGGTAGGCGAAGGCACTTCGTTGAGCGCCGTCTTGAACGACGGATATTCGTCCGCCCGCGGCATGTGATAGTCCATGAAAGATCCGGCCAGCGGCTGACCGGTCTCCGGGTCCATCGCGCAGAGCTCACCCAGCGCCTCGCCTGCTCCCTGGACGATTCCGCCATGGGTTTGCCCGTCGACGATCAACGGATTGATCGCCCGGCCGACGTCGTCAACGGTCGTGTAACGGACAACATCGTACGCACCGGACGCGGGATCGATCTCGATCTCGCAGATATGACAGCCGTTCGGAAACACCGGCGTTTCCATGAAATTGTCTTCAATGACAGACAACCCGTTCGACAGATCTTCCGGCAGATCGGGGCGGCCGTCCAGCGCCTGCGCCAGGTCGAAGATCGAGATTTGTCGGTCGGTACCGGCGATCGAAAAACGCCCGTCGCGAAAATCAATATCCGTTTCAGCGGCTTCAAGGACGATAGCCGCAAGTTTCTTGCCCTTGTGAATCAGTTCCTCAGCCGCCTTGACGATGACCGTCCCTGCCATGCGCATGGAACGGCCGCTGTGGGATCCACCGCCCACTTTGACGATGTCGGTGTCTCCAACGATCACTGTCACGGTTTCGACCGGGACGCCCAGCCATTCGGCGGCCACCTGGGCGAAACTTGTCTCGTGCCCCTGTCCGCTTGGCTGGGTGCCGATCACCAGATCCATATGTCCGTCAGATCGCACGTGAATTTCGGCCTGTTCGCGGGGCGTTCCAATGGAGGATTCCACGTAGTTCGCGAACCCCCGGCCCAGCAGCATGCCGCGCGCTTCGGCTTCTTTCTTTCGCGCCTCAAAACCGTCCCAGTCGGCCATCTCCATGCACATGTCCATGCTTTTGGCGTATTCGCCGCTGTCATACGTCATCCCTACCGCGTTGCGGTATGGCATCTGATCGGAGCTGACCAGGTTTTTACGCCGGAGATCGATTGGATCGAACCCCAGTTCAGCCGCCGCGGTTTCAACCAGCCGCTCTATCGCGAAAGTCACTTCGGGGCGGCCGGAACTCCGATAGGCATTTGTCGGGGCCGTGTTGCTGAACACCGCACGGGACCGGAGATGCGCCACCGGGATGTCATAAGACCCGGTGATCAGGCCGGAACCCTTGCTCAACGGCGACAGGGAAACCATACGGGACCCGACATTGGACAGATTTTCAGCCCGCATACCGAGGAACTTTCCGTCCTTGTTCAGGGCCAGTGATACTCTGGTGACCAGATCTCGACCCTGGTAGTCGGTAAGGAAAGACTCACTACGCTGGCAGGTCCACTTCACGGGTCGCCCGGTCTTGCGTGACGCCCATCCGACGAGAGGAAATTCAACGTAGAGCCGGTTCCGGGTGCCGAAATTCCCGCCGACATCCTTTGAAATCACCCGGACGTCGTCGGCGTCCACGCCGAGAACCTCTGCGATCTCCCGTTTCTGACGGACCGACCCGCCGGACCCGGCATAGATCGTGTAGCGGCCGGTCTCGTCATCATAGTCGCCCAGCGCGGCACGCGGCTCCATCGGCACACCGGTGACCCGGTCGATGAAAATCTCCATATCGACGACATGATCGGCGGCCGTAAAGGCGGCATCGGTGCCTTCCCGGTCGCCGAAAAATGTCTCGACACAGATATTGTCGGGGACTTCGTCCCAGATCGTCGGTGCGCCCGCTTCCGCCGCTTTTGCCGTATCAGTAACGGAGGGCAGCGGCTCGTAATCGACCAGAACGGCTTCCGCGGCGTCTTCCGCCTGGGCGCGCGTTTCCGCCACAACGATGGCCAGCGCCTCGCCGACATAACGGGCCTTGTCAGCCGGCAACGGCACGTGGTTGCCGATAAACACGTCCGAACCGCCCGGGCCATGAAGTTTCATGTCGTGCCTGGTTGACGGCAACGGGCTATGCGGGATGGGCGACAGATTGTCCGTAATGCAATCCTCGCCGGTCAATACCGCCAGCACGCCGGGCATCGATCTCGCAACCGAGGTATCCATTCCCCTGATCGCTGCATGTGCGTATGTCGATCGGACCACCGCCATGTGGGCCTGGCCGTCCACTGACCAGTCGTCGCTGAACCGGCCCTGGCCGGTTAGCAGTCTGGCGTCTTCCTGACGGCGGACCGGCTGACCGATTTTCTGATATTCCATTGTTTTCCCGCGTCTTTCCTTATGACTCGCCGCTTTACATGTATTCGGTTCCATACGTCAGCGTATGGTCGGGGTCAAGACAGGGCGTCGCGCCGTTTTCAGACCGATTTACCAACGGCATGCATTGCCACGCGCCAGCCGAACACCACCGCCGGTCCCAGGGTCGTGCCGGGCCCGGGGTAGGAGCCCGACATCAGCGAACCCATATCATTTCCGCAGGCAAACAATCCCGGTACCGGGCGGTCTTCCACATCGAGCACCCTACCGTCGGGATCGGTCGACAGACCCACGCTGCAACCGATCTCGGCGGGCCATACCGCCATCGCTACGAATGGCCCGTTCTCGATGGGTCTGAGACACGGGTTCGGCGAATGCGCAGGATCGCCGTTGAACCGGTTGAGTTCCAGATCTCCTTTGCCGAAATCCTCATCGGTCCCGGTGAGGGCGAATTCATTATGACGGTTGACGGAATTCCTCAGACCGTTTGTATCGACGCCGATTTTGGACGCCAGCGCTTCAAGACTGTCGGCGACTGTGATGTAGCCATCGGCGGCGTGCTTTTGCAGGTTCCGGGTTTCCGGGTGAATCGCACCGAGTCCGTATTTGGTGACGAATGCCGCTTCGCAAATCAGCCAGGCGGGTATCGTGTCGACGGTTTCGTGGGACCGGTACATTGCCTCGACGAAATCGTGATAGGACACCGCTTCGTTGACGAACCGCCGACCCGCGGCGTTTACCGCGATCAGCCCCGGCTTGGCGCGGTCCATCGCAAGGTGCGGGTATAATCCGTCCGACCCGTCAGATCGTTTGGTCACCGATACGGGCGACCACAATCCTGCTCCCTGACCGGACGTATCTATCCCGGCGCCGAGCGATTCGGCCAGTGTCATTCCATCGCCCGTGTTGGTCGAAGGCGCCATCGAATAGGGCGGCGTGGGATCGGGCATGAACGCTTTTCGGAACTTGGGATTGTGGGCAAATCCGCCGGTCGCCAGGACAACCCCATTGCGGGCCCGAACGCGTTTGACCCCGGTCGGCGTATTGAGAACGGCGCCGACCACGGTGCCTCCATCACAGACGAATTCATCGATAGGACTTTCGAAGAGTACGGGCACGTTGCGTTTTTTCAGACTGTAATAAAGTCGTGCCACCAGCGCGTTTCCCATCACCAGCCGCGTTCCCCGGCGGTAACGAATACGATCCGCCAGATAGCGCAGGACGATAGAAGCGGAATGACGGAAAGCGCGGAATGATTTGTAGCGCCCCAGCAGATTGATGATATCCGCCTTGCCGACCATCATGCCGCCCATCAGCATGAATTCGGGGATTGGCGGCCGTACGCGATCGAAATCCCGCCCGAGCAGCCGCCCGTCGAAATTTTCCGGGATGATCGCCCGGCCCGCGAGCCCTGCGCCGGCCAGATTGTTACGATAGTCGGGATGCATGCCGCAGGGCAGAAACTTTACGTCGGTCTTTTCTTCCAGATAATCGATCACGCCCGGACCGTCGCGCAGATAAATGCGCCGATGTTCGCTTAAGCGGTCTTCGCCGATCAGCTGATCCAGATACGTGGCGGCTTCTTCCGCAGAATCGTCAAAACCGGCGTCGCAGTTCTGGGAATTACCGGGAATCCACAAGGTCCCCGCCGATGTTGCTCCGGTGCCGCCGACCTGCCCCGCCTTTTCGCATATGACGGCATCCAGGCCTTCCATCGATGCCACCAACGCAGCCGTCATGCCCGCGGGCCCGGCTCCCGCCACCAGCAGATCGGTTTCGATATCCCAGTCTTGATCAGACATCCCGCATTCCTGATTTAGCTGTGTGACAATACGCTATTCGCGATCGGCGGGACAAATTGCAAGACCGGTTGCGGTAAAGACAGATGATGCGCAATCTGGGGACGCTTGATTGGGAGACGGATTTTGGACCTGGGATTGAAAGACAAACGCGCCCTTGTGATGGGCTCGACACGCGGAATGGGAAAAGGTATCGCCGAACGACTGGCGCAGGAAGGCGCGACGGTCGCCGTCTGCGGCAGAAATCTGGCGGACGCGGAAATCGTCGCCGTCGACATCGCCGGCGCGCGCGCCTACTCGCTCGATCTTTCCGACGCCGGGTCTGTAGATGCGCTTATTCAAAACCTGGAGGCTGACTTCGGTGGCCTCGACATCGTTGTCTGCAACGGCGGCGGCCCGCCGCCCGGAAATATCTCGGACGTGGCCCCTGAGGTCTGGACGGCCCAGTTTCAACCCATGTTCGTTAATCAGCTGAAAATCGTTAACGCGTTCCTCCCCGGCATGAAAGAACGCCGCTGGGGGCGCGTCCTCGTCATATCGAGCTCGGGAATCGTGCAACCGATCCCTAATCTCGGTATATCGAATACGATACGCGCGTCGCTGGTTGGCTGGGCAAAGACGCTGTCCAGCGAAGTCGCTGCGGAAGGCGTTACCGTCAACACCATCGCACCGGGCCGCATTCACACCGACCGCGTCAACCAGATCGATGCTGCCGCGGCCAAGAAACAGAACAAACCGGTGGAAGAAATCGTCCGCGCGTCGCACGCAACCATCCCCGCTGGGAGATACGGCACCGTCGCAGAGTTCGCAGATACGGCGGTGTATCTGCTGAGCGACAATGCCAGCTACATCACCGGCAGCGTCGTAAAGGTGGACGGCGGCATGATCCGCGGCGTCTGATCCTAATCGGCGAGCCTCCCCGCTACCGGATCGAACGCGGTCGGCAGACGCGGCGGCGCCGCCAGCGCGGGCGGCGTGTCGCATTCGTGGAACATGCCGCCACCGGCCTCGCCGGTAAACTCGCCATCCTGCCAGACAAATTTCCCGCGCAGCAGCGTCTTGACCGGCCAGCCTGTCACTTCCCTGCCTTCATAAGGGGTGTAGTCCATGGCGTCGTGCATGATGTCCTGGGTGATGGTCACCTTCTTTTCAGTATCCCAGAATACAAGGTCGGCATCCGCGCCGACCGCGATGGTGCCTTTTCGCGGATACAACCCGTAGAGCTTGGCTGCATTGGTCGACGTCAGTGCGACGAATTCGGTCAGGCTGATCCGGTTTTTCAGCACGCCTTCCGAAAACAGCAGCGGCAGTCGGACTTCCAGGCCGGGCACGCCGTTGGCGATCTGCTTGAAGTGGGCGTTCGGCCCGTTCTTCATCTTGCCCTCGGGATCGTCATATCGGTACGGCGCGTGATCCGACGAAAAAACCTCGAACACGCCCTCCGTCAGAGCGTTCCAGACGACCTCCTGATTGGCCTCGTCGCGGGGCGGCGGGCTGCACATGTGCTTTGCGCCTTCCAGGCCCGGTTTGTCGAGATCGGCCTCCGTCAGAAACAGATATTGCGGGCAGGTTTCGGCAAAGACCTTCAGACCCTTGCTCTGCGCCCAGCGGATCTGTTCGATGGCTTCGGCGCCGGAGACGTGAACGATCAGCACCGGTACATCGACAAGTTCGGCCAGCGCGATGGTGCGATGTGTGGCCTCCCTCTCGACCAGCATGGGTCGCGCCGTGGCGTGATATTTCGGCGCCGTCAGCCCCGCCGCGATCAGGCGTTCCGCCATCCACAGAATCATGTCGTTGTTTTCGGCATGCACCATCACCATCGCTCCGTCGCGCCGTGCGACGGCCAGAACGTCGAGAAACTGCCGGTCAGACAGCATCAGCGCATCGTAAGTGAGGTAAATCTTGAAACTGGTATAGCCATCTCGGATCAGGGCGGGCAGTTCCTGGCCCAGCACCTGCTCGGTCGGATCGGAGACGATCAGGTGAAAAGCGTAATCCACCGCCGCCTTGGGAGCGGCGCGATCGTGATAGTCGTTCACGACCTCCCGCAGAGACTGTCCCCTGTGCTGACAGGCGAAAGGCATGATCGTCGTTGTCCCGCCGCAGGCAGCCGACCGGGTCGCCGTGAACCAGTCGTCGGCGGTCCAGATACCGGTGGCCGAGACCTGTTCCACATGACAATGGCTGTCCACACCGCCCGGCGTAACCAGTAATCCCGAGGCATCGATCTCCTCTTTTCCGGATGGCAGGGACGTACCGAGCGCCGCGATCTTTCCGTCCGACACGGCGATATCCGCGTCGAACACATCGCTGGCCGTCGCCACCTCTGCGCCTCTGATAACAAGATCGTAGTCCGCCACGGCAAGCATCCTCCGTCGGGTTTGCGGAACCGAGCATACGGGGTGTAGCCTGCGCAAGCCAGATGACGAACAGGGGAACCGGATCATGACAGGGCTCGACGAAACGGCGAAGGGCGTCTTCGCCATCTCCGCGACTCCTTTTGCAGAAGACGGTTCGCTGGATCTGGATAGCACCGACAGGCTGATCGAGTTTTACCTCGAAAGCGGCGTGACGGGCCTCACGATCCTGGGGGTGATGGGCGAAGCCCCGAAGCTCGCGCCGGATGAAGCAGTGGCATTCACCAAGCGTGTCCTTGCGACCGTCGCCAACAAGGTACCCGTTGTGGTCGGCGTCTCCTCTCCCGCGTTCAACCCGATGTCGGCCCTGACGCGGCGCGTTATGGATATGGGCGCCGCGGGCGTCATGGTGGCGCCGGCCGGCGGCCTGAACACGGACGAAAAGATCGAGAACTACTTTCATGCTGTCTGTGACCTGCTGAACGACGTGCCGATTGTCCTGCAGGATTATCCACCCAGCACAGGGGTCTGGTTTTCGACCGCGTTGCTCAACAAGCTTTTCGCCGATCTGCCTTCCCTGAAGATTCTCAAGCATGAAGACTGGCCGGGGCTCCGGAAAGTGACGCAGTTCCGGGCGGCGGAAGCCGCCGGCGACCGCCGGCGGGTGAGCATTCTGGTCGGCAATGGAGGATTGTTTCTGCCGCAGGAACTTGCGCGCGGGGTCGACGGCGCGATGACGGGTTTTGCCTTCCCCGAAATGCTGGTTCGGGTTTGCGACATGTTTGCAGAAGGCGACAGGGAATCGGCCGAAAACCTGTTCGACGCTTATCTGCCGCTAGTCCGGTACGAGCAGCAGATAGGCATCGGTCTCGCCATCCGCAAGGAAACCCTGCGCCGTCGCGGCGTTATTGCCTCGGCGGCGACGCGCGCGCCGGGGCCGTCCCTCGATGCGCACGATCACGCGGAACTGACCCACTTGCTGGCACGTCTTGACCGCGCCCTTGCTGCGGGGGATATGGATACATCATTCTATCCGCCCGATTTCCAAGCTGCGTAAGGCCTCTACATGCCCCCGAAACGAAACCCGCTAAAACTCAATGCTCTCCAGCTCAAGACGCTAACCATTCTGCAGCAGCTTTCCCGCTTTCCGGAAAGCGCGACGACGGACGAAAACTCCGGCGAAATCCTGATCAGCAATCTGCCCCGCCCACACGGCAATCATTTTCACTGCGGCGATGCCGTAGTGATGAGCAAGGATGCCAGTGGCCTGAAAAACGAAAGTGTCTGGAAAGCACTGGAACGCAAAGGGCTGGCACGGTCGATGTTTCCTGCCGCGATCGCGCTTTCGGTCCACGGTCAGAATTACGAAACGGGCCTTGCCGACCAAATTCTCCACCGCAGCGACCATTGATCGGCGATCCTTTCTCCGCGGCGACTTTGGAGATCATGCGGCGGTCGGCTAACCTGCCCCTGGACGATCCAACCGTAGTGATGAAGCCTTGGCCCTAAACCAGAGATTCCACAAAATCGCGAACGAACTTTTGGCTCCCGGAATGGGCACGGAGAATGTCGGTCAGTTGCTTTATTCCTGGTCCGGATGACCAGATGATGGCGTCTGCTGGAAGTGGGGCTAGGATACACGACACCCTTTTTTCGCACAGGATCTGAAAGACGCCGCACAGGGTTTTCAGGACGATATTGAAATTTTCAGGAATCCCCGGGGAAAGGCCCATCGCCTGAACGAATTGTCGCTGGAGTATTACAGACAGAATTTCGGTGCCGCCCTGCATGCCATAGACGACTATTCAATCGAACATATCAGCGCGCCCAAAATGCTCGACGCGCTGAAACGCCTCGATCTCGACGATATCGTCACTGTTCACGAAGGCGATTTCCGGGGAATGAGTTCAAAACCGGAGCCGAATTCAGTACCGTTCGACTTCGTCTGGTTCGATTGCGGCGGACCGGCGGAATATGTCCGGTTCCTGGAAGAATACTGGCCGCTCATTAACCCGGATGGCGGCATTCTGGTGCTGCATTTTAGGTACTGGGACATTGCCCCGAACCAGAAACCCGACACGCCCGCCAACATGGTAATGGGATCGATCGCCAACGAGATCAAGCGCCAGCAGGCGAAAGCCGGCCCAAGAAGAAACCCCCGATTTCGTCTTTGAAATCAGGGGTTTAATTGGGGGGCGATCGGGGGCTCGAACCCCGGACCCGCTGATTAAGAGTCAGCTGCTCTACCAACTGAGCTAATCGCCCTCAAGCGGCGCGAGGATATAGCAGAGCAGTCCGGTCTTGTCGATAGAAACCCCGTCCCGCGAGCCCTGCAGCCTTCAAATCCCCCCGTACCAGGGTCAGTCGCCGCCGCCGCTGCGCGAGATCGTCACGTCCCGATGAACATAGACGTTGATTAGAAAGCCGATGCCGATCATCAGTGTCAGCATCGCCGTTCCGCCGTAGGAAATCAGCGGCAGCGGCACGCCCACCACGGGGATCAGTCCCATCACCATCGCGATATTGATAAAGACGTAGAGAAACAACATCGACGTCAGCCCCATCGCCAGCAGGCGACCGAAATGTGTGCGCGATCGAAGGCCGATGGCGAAACCGTAAATCATGATCAGGATATAAAGGCCGAGCAGAACCAGCCCGCCGACCATGCCGAATTCCTCGGCCATCATCGTGAAAATGAAATCCGTCTGTTTTTCGGGAAGAAAGTTCAGATGGCTCTGCGATCCCTGCATGAAGCCCTTGCCGAACAGCCCTCCGGAACCGAGCGCGATCTTGGACTGCAGAATATGGTATCCGGCGCCCAGCGGGTCGCTCTCCGGATCGAGGAATGTGAGAATGCGTTTCTGCTGATACGTGCGCAGCGTGCTCCACACGATCGGGATTGCGGCACCGGCGGCAGCCAGGACGAGCCCGAACTTCCAAAGCTGCACCCCGGCGACGAAAAACACCGCGCCGCCGATCATGATCAGGAACAAGGCCGTGCCCAGATCGGGCTGCTTGAGAACCAGCGCCGACGGCAACGCGATCAGAAGCAACGGTACGATCAGATAAGGTATTCGGCGCACATCCTCGGTGGACGCGCCGTGGAAGTACCGAGCCAGAGCCAGCGCGAGCCCCACCTTCATCAACTCCGACGGCTGCAGCTTGATGACACCGAGATTGATCCAGCGCTGCGCCCCCATCCCGATGGATCCGACCACTTCGACCGCGATCAGCAAAGCCAGCAGGACGGCGTAAAGCAAATATGAATATCGCCACCAGAAGCGGATATCGACAAGCGCGATGGTGATCAGGATCACGAGCCCGACAGCGTAGCGGGCGATCTGCCGCGTCGCCCACGGATTCCAAGACCCGTTCGCCGCCGAATACAGCATGGCCACTCCGATCGCGGCCGTCGCCGTAACGATCAGGATGAGCCCCCAGTTGATCTGCAGCGCCTTCCTGCCAAGGCTCAGGCGTTGGGGAGAGGAAAATCCGCCCATCGCGTTCAGATTTCCTCGCTTTTCGGTTTACGGGGCGCATCGGGCGGCGTTTCTCGGTTGGACGGGTCCCGTTTCTGCGTTGCCAGCAGAAGGTCGCGCGCGATGGGCGCCGCTACCTTGGACCCGCCGCCACCGTGTTCGACCACGACAGCCACCGCATAGCGCGGATCGTCCGACGGCGCATAACCGACAAACAATGCATGGTCCCGCTCCCTCCACGGACGTTCGTGATTCTTGAGCACCCGCGTTTCGCGCTCGGCCTTGCTTATCCTCCGCACCTGGGCGGTGCCCGTCTTACCGGACATCTCCATACCTTTTTCGGAAATGCGCGCCCGATAGGCCGTACCGCCATGCTCGTTCGTCACCTGATTCATTCCATCCCGAATGACGTCAAGGGACGCGCGTGAAATAGCGAGTTTTTTGAATTTCGGGGTATCGTCTTTTCCGTCGATCCTTTCTGGCCTCACGAGGCGCGGCGTGACCGCCTCCCCGCCATTGGCGAGGCGGGCCGTCATGACGGCCAACTGCAACGGCGTGGTCAGGATGAACCCCTGTCCGATTCCTGAAATCAGCGTTTCACCCTGTTGCCAGGGCGTACCTATGAGCGCCTTTTTCCAGGCGCGGGTGGGAATCACGCCGCCTTTTTCCGACGGCAGGTCAACGCCGGTTTTTTCGCCCAGACCAAGCTTTCTCGCCATGGCCGCAATCCGGTCGACGCCAATCCGTTTGGCGATATCGTAAAAATAGACGTCGCACGAATTCTTGTGTGCATCGTATATGTCCTGCCAGCCATGGCCGTGCTTCTTCCAGCAATGAAAACGAGCATTGCCCAGCTGCGTAAATCCGCGGCAGAAAACCCTGTGATCCGGCCGCACGATGTTGGCTTCCAGCGCCGCGAGCGCCACGACCATTTTGAAAGTGGAGCCCGGTGCGTACAGACCGGAGATCGCCTTGTTGATCAGAGGCGTGTGCGGATCGTTCACCAGACGGCGCCACGAACGCGAAGACAGGCCGGTCACGAATTCGTTGGGATCGAACCCCGGGACCGACGACAGCACCAGCACGTCGCCGTTGTGTATGTCCATCACGACGGCCGCAGCGCTCTTTTCTTTCTTGAGCCTGTCCGCCGCCAGTTTCTGCAAATCCCGGTCGATCGTCAGGCGCAGATCGTCGCCAGGCTGTCCCTCCTGGCGGGACAGTTCGCGAATCACGCGGCCGACCGCGTTCACCTCTACCTGGCTATTGCCGGCTTTACCGCGAAGATTGCGGTCGAACACACGCTCGACGCCGTTCTTGCCGATCTTGAAGCCCGGTAGTTCCAGCAAAGGATCGCCGGTCACTTCCTTTTCGGACACGGCCGCGACATACCCGAGCACGTGCGAAAAATCGTGCGCGAAAGGATACTGCCGGCTTTGCCCCACTTCGATGGAAAGACCGGGCAGGTCGGGCGCATTCACTTCGATACGGGAAACGTCCTCCCACTGGAGGTTCTCGCGAACGGTCACGGGAACGAAACCGCGGCGCCGGCGAACCTTCCGCAGGATGCGCTGACGCTCATGATCGCCCAGCGAAATTATCCGCGAAAGCGCATCGAGGATGGCGTCTACGTCCTGCACCTGCTCGGCCACCAGCGACACCCGGTAATTTTCCTGATTGATTGCCAAAGGGCGGCCGTACCGGTCCAGAATACGCCCCCGCGGCGGTGGCAGAAGACGCAGGTTGATCCGGTTTTCTTCCGCCAGCGTGGTGTACCTGTCGGACTCCACGACCTGCAGCTGGTACATCCGCCCGGCAAGCAAGCCCAGCAGAGCGAGCTTTCCGCCACCGAGAATGGCGACCCTTCGCGAGAACAGTTTGTAGCGGCCGGAGTCTCTATACATCGACGTCTATCGGCCGAAGCACCGCGTGCTGAACCCGGGCCAGAAACCACGCCATGAACGGAAATGCGCCAATGGTAAGCGCGGCCTGAAAAAGCGGGGCGACAGGACTGATCAGCGTCGTGTTGAGCGCGCAGACGATCACCCAGGACGCAATCGCGGCGATCAATGCGACCAGCGAAAAACTCCACCAGATCACGCCGAACGCCTTGCCCTGAAAAAAGGTTCTCTGGGAGACGATCGCCCAGTTCGCAAGCAACAGGATGAGCGCGTGAAGCCCGATGAGAGAGCCCACCAGAATGTCCTGCCACAAGCCAAGCGCAAACGCGGCGACGGCGGGGAAAAGGTCGGGTCTGTAGATCGCCCAGTAGAAGACGGTTACCAGCCCCACATCGACGGCGATCTGACCGTATCCCGGCACATAGACCGGCAAAGCGGACAACAGGACGAGAATGACACTTACAACGAAGGGGGCCAGCAGTCGTGCCGAACGGTCCAGGCGCTGCAGAGCCGTGTTGATCATTTCATCCGCGATGGCCTGGCGGTCGACGGAACAATCTGACCGGCAACCTCGCCAGGGAATTCGGTAATGATTCGGACGTATTCGAGAAGATCGAATTCAGCGAAAGGCGATACCCTAATAACGCCGTCGTCGACGCTGGAGATCGTGCCGACAGGCAACCCGGCAGGGAATACACCTCCGTGCCCCGACGTCACAATACGATCCCCGAGATTGAGACGCGCGTTCGGCGGGAGAAAAGCGAGCTTCGGCTGTGCGCTGTTGTCCCCGGAAAGAATGGCGCGGACGCGGCCCTTCTCACTGACAACGGGGATGCGGGAGTTCAGATCGGTGATCAGCAACACCCTTGCTGACTGCAACCCTGCCTCCGCGACGCGGCCCACGAGGCCTTCGCCGCTGACGACGGCATCGCCCCGTTCAATGCCGGTCGCGGCGCCGGCGTTGATCAATACGGATCGCACGAATACGCCGCCGGAATCGCCGATGACACGGGCCGCGGAAAAAGCGGCGCCGCGCTCGGGTACGAAATTCAGCATCTTACGGAATGTGGAATTTTCCGCCGCCAATGCCAGCGCAGCGCTCTGCCACTCGAGCAAGCGGGCATTTTGCTCGCGCAACCGTTCGTTTTCTTGATAAACGCTGAAGAAATTTTCGATCCGGTCGACACCGGCCGATACTGTGGCGATGGGTCTGGAAAGGCCATCCATGATGGGTGCCACCAGATCGACCACGCCTGACCGGACACGCTCTACCGCTACGGTTTCCGCCTTGCCGAGAAGCATAATCGCGAAGGCCGACAAAATCAGAAACAGCAGGGCAAACCGGTTCAGCAGCGCCCTTACAGGTACTGTGACTTTCGCAACCGATGCAGCGCGGTGTTTCACTCAAATCCCCCGAATGCGGGTCTTGCCCGGTTTTCCGGACCGTTCCCTAGAATCGGCCATGGTCCGTTAACGAATGGTAAAGATTAACGAGACCCTCAGTACATCGTGGTGAGGACGTTCTTCAACGTCTTCATTTCCTCCAGACACCGGCCTGTGCCAAGCGCGACGCAGGACAACGGCTCTTCGGCCAGCGTGACCGGCAAACCGGTGGCGTGCCGCAGCACGAGATCGATATTGCCAAGAAGCGCGCCACCCCCGGTCATTACGATGCCTTTGTCGACGATATCCGCCGCCAGTTCGGGCGCCGTGTGTTCCAGGGCCACTTTCACGCCCTCGATGATTGCGCTGACAGGTTCCGCCAGACTTTCGGCAATCTGGCGTTCGCTGATGACGAGTTCCTTCGGCACGCCGTTCATCAGATCGCGACCCTTGATTTCCATCACCCCGCCGTCGCCATCGGGCGGGACGCAGGCTGATCCGATTTCCTTCTTGATGCGTTCCGCGCTGCCTTCGCCGACGAGCAGATTATGATTGCGGCGGATATAGGCAATGATCGCCTCGTCCATCATGTCGCCGCCAACGCGGACGGAACGCGAATACACGATGCCGCCCAGCGACAGCACCGCCACCTCTGTCGTGCCGCCTCCGATATCGACCACCATGGAACCGGTCGGTTCGGTGACGGGCAGGCCGGCACCGATTGCCGCGGCCATCGGCTCCTCGATCAGAAATACGCGACGCGCGCCCGCGCTTTCCGCGGATTCCTGGATCGCGCGGCGTTCAACAGCCGTCGAGCCAGAGGGCACGCAGACGATGACCTGCGGCGCGGAAAATCCTCGCCGGTTGTGCACCTTGCGGATGAAGTGCTTGATCATTTCCTCGGCGATTTCGAAATCGGCGATCACGCCGTCGCGCAGCGGCCGGATGGCCTCGATATTGCCGGGCGTACGGCCGAGCATCATTTTGGCTTCGTCGCCGACCGCAAGAACCTGCTTACGCCCTTTGACGGATGCGGTTGCCACAACCGACGGTTCGTTCAGGACGATGCCGCGGCCTTTTACGTAAACCAGTGTGTTGGCGGTACCGAGGTCGATCGCCATATCGGCAGACAGCATGCCGAGCAATTTAGAGAACATGAAACCTCGCTTCGTTCATCGTTCAATCATTCGATCCGTCATCGGCCGAGGTATCCCCGGCCCGACCGATGACGGATCCTGTTTCAGGCGCTTAAAGCACTGGGGGCGGTTTTTTCCCGCTTCACCAGCATTTTATTCAGCGCGTTTATATAAGCACGGGCGGACGCGACTAATGTGTCGGTGTCGGCTCCCTGACCGTTCACCGTTTTCCCGCCTTCTTCCAGCCGGACCGTCACCTCCGCCTGCGCGTCGGTGCCTTCTGTCACCGCGTGCACCTGGTAGAGCTGCAGCCTGGCGCTGTAGCCAGTCAGTTCCTTAATCGCGTTAAACGTCGCGTCGACGGGACCGTCGCCTGTTGATTTGGTTTTCCGCGTTTCGTCGTCCACTTCCATCGTCAGTTCTGCCGTCTGCGGCCCTTCCGAACCGCACACCACCTGCAACGAGACGAACCGCATGCGGTCGTTGCCCCGCACGATTTCGTCATCGACCAGCGTGACAATGTCTTCGTCGAAGATCTCGCGCTTCTTGTCGGCCAGCGCCTTGAAACGGCGGAAGGCATCCTGGAAAGCATTGTCGCCCAGGCTGTATCCCAGTTCGTTCAGTTTTTCCTTGAATGCCGCCCGGCCCGACAACTTGCCGAGCACCAGCTTGGATTCGTTCAGTCCGACCGATTCCGGCGTCATGATCTCGTACGTGTTCGCGTTCTTCAGCATACCGTCCTGGTGGATGCCGGATTCATGGGCGAATGCATTGGCGCCGACAATGGCCTTGTTCGGCTGCACGGTAAAACCGGTAATGGTCGATACCAGACGCGACACCTTGGTAATCATTTCCGTTTTCACGTTCGTCGTAAACGGCATGGCATCCTGCCGCGTACGCAGCGCCATCACGATCTCTTCCAGCGCCGCATTCCCGGCCCGCTCGCCCAGGCCGTTGATTGTGCATTCGACCTGGCGCGCGCCGGCTTCCACGCCCGCCAGAGAATTCGCAACCGCAAGCCCCAGGTCGTTGTGGCAATGGGTCGAGAATATCGCCTTGTCGCTATTGGGAACGCGCTCGATCAGCATGCGGATCAGCCCGCCGAATTCTTCCGGCACCGAATAACCGACAGTGTCGGGCAGATTGATGCAGGTTGCCCCGGCGTTGATCGCCGCCTCGACGCAACGGCACAGAAAATCGTGCTCCGTGCGCGTACCGTCTTCAGGCGACCAGTCGACGTCATCGGTGAAGTTGCGCGCATGACTGACGCTGTCGACCACATGTTGATAGACTTCATCGGGTTCCATCTGCAGCTTGTATTTCATATGCAGCGGACTGGTCGCAATGAAAGTATGGATGCGCGGTCGCGCAGCGGGCTTCAGCGCTTCGGCTGCGCGTTCGATATCGGTCCGCCCGGAACGGGCGAGGCCGCAGACGGTCGAGTTCTTGACCAGCTTGGCGATCTCGTTGACGGCTTCGAAATCGCCATTGGAGGCAATCGGGAAGCCGGCTTCGATGACGTCGACTCCCATTTCCTCCAACGCTTCGGCAATGCGGAGCTTTTCGTCGAGATTCATCGACGCGCCCGGCGACTGCTCGCCGTCGCGCAAAGTGGTATCGAAAATTATGACTTTGTTTGACTCGGTGTCGACGCTCATTGGTGAGTTCCTTGTGTCTCTTCGTTTCTGACTTAGGCGGTTAGACGTTCGTCCCCTGAATCAAGCTGTGTATTCACAGTTATATTCAGGGGCACCTAAGTCGGAGAGCCCCATCACCAACGGTAAGTAGCAGCACAAATGCACCGAACGGGCACACGTATTCCGCTCCGCGGAAAGGGTCCGCGGTCGGAATAGCCTTTAAAGCGCTGTTTCTTGCCGTCACCATTGCTTTCGCTCTGTAAAAAGCGGTTCCCGAATGCCTTTTTGGTGTACCGCGACACCGGATAGCGCTGCTCGTACACCGCAATTTTTAACATTCGGGGTTAACATTTTATTACTACGCCGTTTTTACCGGCGAGTGCAACGGTTTTATGGGTAGAAACCCAAGGTTTTTGACCGGGTCCGGCATATGCGGACCCGGTTTCCGGGAATCAGTTCTTGGTCTTGTCGACCAGAGCCCCTTCCTTGATCCACGGCATCATGTCGCGCAGCTTCGCGCCGACTTCCTCGATACCGTGTTCCTCGCCATGCCGCCGCATCGCCTTGAAGCTCGGCTGACCGGCCTTGTTTTCGAGCACCCAGTCGCGGGTGAACTTGCCGGTCTGAATCTCTTTCAGCACATCCCGCATACGGTCTTTGACCGACTCGTCGATCAGACGCGGACCGGTGACCAGATCGCCGTATTCCGCGGTATTCGAAATCGAATACCGCATGTTGGCGATACCGCCTTCGTAGATCAGGTCGACGATCAGTTTCACCTCGTGCAGGCACTCAAAATAGGCCATCTCCGGCGCGTATCCGGCCTCGACCAGGGTTTCGTACCCGGCCGTGATCAGCGACGTCAGGCCGCCGCACAGCACCGCCTGCTCGCCAAACAGGTCGGTTTCGCATTCTTCCCGGAACGTGGTCTCGATAATGCCGGAACGACCGCCACCGATGGCCGACGCGTAGGACAGACCGATTTCCAGCGCATTGCCGGACGCATCCTGCGCCACCGCGATCAGGCAGGGAACGCCGCCACCGCCGACAAACTCGGAACGGACCGTGTGGCCCGGACCTTTGGGCGCGACCATGAACACGTCGAGATCGGGACGCGGCTCGATCAGACGGAAATGCACGGACAAACCGTGCGCGAAGGCCAGGGCGGCGCCTTCTTTCAGGTTGTCGCGCAGTTCGTCGACATACAGGTCCGCCTGAAGTTCGTCGGGCGCCAGGATCATCGTGACATCGGCCCAGGCCGCGGCATCTGCCGGTGTCATCACTTTCAGTCCGGCGTTTTCCGCCTTGGGAATGCTTGTCGACCCCTCGCGGAGGCCGACAACGACTTCCTTCACGCCGGAATCGTTCAGGTTGTTGGCATGGGCATGGCCCTGGCTGCCGTAACCGATGATCGCGACTTTCTTGTCCTTGATCAGATTTACGTCTGCGTCCCGGTCGTAATAAACTCTCATCGTTCTACCTTTCCCCGTAGAAATTCTTCGTTAGCTGTAGGCTGTGGCGCGCTTTCTAAAGCGCTGCCTTGCCGCGCGCAATAGCCACGACGCCAGTTCGCGAAACGTCGACCAGACCCAGCGGCTCCATAAGCTCGACAAACGCGTCCAGCTTCTCCGTCGATCCTGAAATCTCGAACACGAAAGATTCGTTGGTGCTGTCGATCGCCCGGGCCCGGAAAATGTCAGCGATCCGCAGCGCCTCTACCCGTTTGTTGCCCTTGCCCGCGACCTTCACCAGGGCCAGTTCCCGTTCGACGCTGGCTCCCTCGGTGGTCAGATCGACTACCCTGTGGACCGGGACTAACCTGTCGAGTTGCGCCTTGATCTGTTCGATGATCATCGGCGTACCCGACGTGACGATGGTGATCCGGCTGATGCCTTCATCGGAATCTGTTTCCGCGACCGTCAGGCTCTCGATATTGTAGCCCCGGCCGGAAAACAGACCGATCACGCGGGCCAGCACGCCCGCTTCGTTGTCCACCAATACGGCAATGGTATGCCGTTCTATCGCTAAATCCTCGACCACTTTCCGCTCCCGTCGTCCAAATTTGTATCTGCGCCGCTTGCGGGTCCGTTCAGACCAGCACCATGCCTTCTTCGGAGACGGGCTTTGAGGCTTCGTCTTCCGGGCCGAGCAGCATCTCGTTATGCGCAGCGCCCGACGGGATCATCGGAAAACAGTTTTCCGTCTGATCGACCCAGATGTCGGCTATTACCGGCCGGTCGATTTCGATCATTTCCTGAATCACGTCGTCGACCTCGTCCGGTTTCTTGGCCCGCAGTCCAACCCATTGGCAGGCCTCCGCCAGCTTCACAAGATCGGGCAACGCATCGGTATAGCTTTCCGCATAGCGGCCGCCGTGCAGCAGTTCCTGCCATTGACGGACCATGCCCATATACTGGTTATTCGTGATGAACACCTTCACCGGCGCGCGGTACTGAACGGCGGTCGACATTTCCTGCATGTTCATCAGAAACGACGCCTCGCCAGAGATATCGACGACCAGTGAATCCGGGTGGGCCACCTGTACGCCGATCGCGGAGGGCAGTCCGTATCCCATCGTCCCCAGACCGCCGGAGGTCATCCAGCGGTTGGGTTCGTTGAACTTGTAGAACTGCGCCGCCCACATCTGATGCTGCCCCACTTCGGTCGTGATGTAGCAGTCTAGGTCCTTGGTGTGCTCGTACAGACGCTCGATCGCGTATTGCGGCTTGATCACCGAGCCGCCCTGATCGTATTTCAGACAATCCTTGGCCCGCCAGCCCTCGATGATGTTCCACCAGGCTTTCATCGCCTTCGCGTTGGACTTAAGCTTTTTGGCTTTCCAGGCGCGCAGCATCTGGTCGAGCACATTACCGACATCGCCGACGACCGGAAGGTCAACCGCCACGTTCTTGTTAATGGACGACGGATCGATATCGATGTGAATTTTTTTCGAATTCGGCGCAAAGGCATCGAGCCGGCCGGTGATACGGTCATCGAAACGGGCGCCGACTGCAACGATCAGATCGGCGTCGTGCATGGCGAGGTTCGCCTCGTACGTGCCGTGCATTCCCAACATGCCGAGAAACTGCTTGTCGGTGCCTGGATAGGCGCCGAGCCCCATCAGCGTCAGCGTGATCGGCGCGCCGGTCAGCTTGACCAGACGGTCGAGCTGCTTGCAGGCCCTGGGACCGGAATTGATCACCCCGCCGCCGCAATAGAACAACGGCTTTTTCGCCGCCGCGATCATCGAGACCGCTTTTTCGATCTCGGATTTTCCGGCCTTGATGATCGGCTGATACGTGCGATGCTCGACCTTCGAGAAATCCTCGTACTGCCCCAGTCCCATCAAGATATCCTTGGGCAGGTCGATGACGACCGGACCGGGGCGCCCGCTGCGCGCGACGTAGAACGCTTCGTGCATGACCCTGGGCAGGTCTTCCATCCGCTTGACGAGGTAGTTGTGCTTAGTGCAGGGGCGGGTGATACCGGTGGTATCCGCTTCCTGGAAGGCATCGTTGCCAATCAGGTGGGTTGGCACCTGGCCTGTCAGACATACGATCGGAATGCTGTCCATGAGCGCATCGGTCAGGCCGGTGACGGCATTGGTCGCGCCGGGACCCGACGTGACGAGAACAACCCCGACTTTGCCCGTGGACCGGGCGTAGCCTTCCGCCATGTGAACCGCGCCGCCCTCCTGGCGGACCAGTACATGCCGAAGCTGATTCTGTTGGAAGATCGCATCGTAAATCGGCAGAACGGCGCCGCCCGGGTAACCAAAAACGGTATCGACGCCTTCGTTCAGCAGCGCCTGAATAATGATTTCCGAGCCGTTCAAATCTTTGCCAGCCATTTGTCTATCCCGTCTTCTATCGATCAATACGGCCGGGGATCGCAAAGGCGTGCGACAAAAAAACCGACCCGCGGGCCGGTCCGGTCACATCCCCGAACGTATTTCGCACTGCACCATCAGAACGAGGCGGGAAACTATCCCCGGAATCCTATGGGGTCAACAGGAAATCACTAATTTCCGGAAAGATTTTGCCAGGCGTTTTTTCCGATAATTTCGTTTCAAGCGTAAAATGTGGAATAATCTGATGCCGAAACCACGTTCCCTGCCGTTTTGCATACCTGCGGGTATCGCGCTTGCCGAGTTCGCGCATGCGGTCCCGGTCGATCCCGCCCTCGACGAATGCTCGGATCGGCGGCACCCCCACAGCTTTCAACGGAGGAAAATCTTCATCCGGGCCTGCCGCCAGGAGGGTCTCGACTTCTTTCACCGCCCCGGCCTCGAGCATTCGGTCGAACCGGTCATTGATCGCCGCATAGAGATCTTCGTGCGGCGGCGCAGTGACGATCGTGAAAAACCGCAGACCTGTCGGCGCAGAATTCGTCTCAGCGGATTGCCAGTCCGACAACGGCTTGCCGGTATGTTGAAAAATTTCGAGTGCGCGCACGATCCTTTGTCCGTCCGCGGGGTTGAGACGGTCGGCCGATTCCGGGTCTATCGCGGCAAGTTCGCCATGCAGTATGCCGGGCCCGTCTTTCCTCAGGCGCGCGTTCAGCGTTTCGCGAATTTCCGGCGGCACTGCCGGCATGCGGTTAAGCCCGGTCATCAGTGCCCGCAAGTAAAGCCCGGTTCCTCCAACAACCACCGGGATGGCCCCGGCGTCATGGCACCGGCGGACAACCGCCAGCGCCGTTTCGCACCAGCTGCCGGCGGAACTTCGTTCGCGCAGACCAAGCGTGCCGTACAGATGATGCGGGACCGAGATCTCATCATCCACCGGCGGGCGGGCGGTAACGATCCTCAGATCGCGATAGACCTGCATGGAGTCAGCGTTGACGATTTCGCCGCCGAATTCCTGCGCTATGCGAAGCGCGAGTCCGGATTTGCCGCTCGCCGTCGGGCCGCCGACGACGATGACGGGCCCGGAGGTCAACCCTTCGTGATATTGAGCGCGACGAAACGCTGCGCGCCCCCGCTCTCGATTAATACGAGTATGGTATTCAGCTTGGCTTTCTTGGCCTGCTCGACCTTTTTCCGGACCTGATCCGGCGTTGTCACGACCTGCTGGTCCGGCCCGATTTTCCGGATAATCGCCCCTGCCGGGATGCGTTTTTCCGCCGCGGGGCCTGCCGGCGCGATCTCTGTGACCACGACGCCGGTCGTCGATTCCTCGAGCTTGAACCGCTCGCGCAGTTCCGGAGTCAGCGTCGAGAGTGTCATGCCGAGTTCGCCCAGATTCACAACGGAGGCGGATGTTTCTTTCTGATCCGGCGTCGCCGCCGCCAGCTTCGCATCGTCTTCGGGGAACTCGCCAAGCGTCACCGGCAATCTTACGCGTTTTCCGTTACGCCATACCTCCACGTTGACGGCCTTGCCGATCGACGTTTCTGCGACGATGCGCGGCAGACGACGCATTTCGCCGACGACCTTGTTGTCGAACTTGAGTATGACATCGCCAACCTTGATCTTGTGCTTCTCTGCGGGGCTGTCCTTGGTCAGAGAGGCAACCAGCGCGCCGGTCGCTTCGTCCAGCCCCAGGCTTTGCGCAATCTCGTCTGTCACGGTCTGAATGCGGACACCCAGCCAGCCTCGGCGCGCCTTCCCGAACTTCTGGAGCTGTTCGATAATCGGCCGCGCCAGATTGGCAGGGATCGCGAATCCGATTCCGACGCTGCCGCCGGACGGAGAGAAAATAGCCGTGTTGATGCCGATGACTTCGCCCTTCAGGTTGAACATCGGGCCGCCGGAATTCCCGCGGTTGATGGAAGCATCGGTCTGAATGAAATCGTCATAAGGACCGGAATTGATATCCCGCTGGCGCGCGGAGACGATGCCCGCCGTCACGGTGCCGCCAAGCCCGAACGGATTTCCGATCGCCACAACCCAGTCGCCGACGCGGGTCGCCCCTGAATCGCCGAACGGCACGGCGGGCAGCGGAGATTCCGGCTCAACCTTCAGCAACGCCAGATCGGTTTTCGGATCGCGGCCGATCAGCTTCGCTTTGAGTTTGGAATCGTCGTGCAAGGTGACCGTTATCTCGTCGGCTTCCGCGATGACGTGGTTGTTGGTGACGACGTAGCCGCTTTCACTGATGATGAAACCGGAACCGAGCGAAGTCGCGCGGCGCTGCGGCGCTTCGCGCTGCTGGCGGTCGAAGAATTCCTTGAAGAAATCCTGAAACGGCGACCCCTCCGGAAACCGCGGCACCTGTGGCCCGCCCTTTTCGTCCTTTTTCTGAACCTGCGTGGTGGAGATGTTCACGACGGACGGAAGCAGCCGCTCCGCCAAATCCGCAAAGCTGTCGGGCGCGCCGCGCGCCTGGGCGGGGACCGAAATGAATGTCAGCCCGGAGACCAAAACAAAAAGTGCCGGAATTATTCGGGGTGAAAACTTCACGTCGCTTCTCCTGTCACTCGTATCGCGTCTCCGCGATGATCCCACGCCGCCGCGTACCTGTTTCCGCCCCGAAACAGCGACCGGCGACAAGGATTATACTCAATTTCTAACCAGCCAGATTATGCCGACCCCCACCGTCGCCGCCAGCAGGCCCGCCGACCGAAGCGTTGAAACCGGGACACGTTCGACCTGCATCGCCATCTTTCGCATGCCACCCGGAAACAAAGCGTAAAGGCCTCCTTCCAGCACCAGTATCAGCGCTATCGCGACGATCAGTTCGTCAGGCATCCCGCGGCCAACCCCTTCGGGCTATTTGTCGATACTCGACTTGGCGCGGCTGCTGTCTCCCGGCAGGTCGTTGAAAAACCGGAAGAACTCGCTGTCCGGAGACAGAACCATCGTCGTGCCGTCGCCGAGCGCTGCACCATAGGCCTCCATGGATCGGTAGAATGCGAAGAACTCCGGGTCCTGGCCGAAGGCCGAATTGAGGATGACCGTCTGCTGGCCTTCGCCTTCACCACGCAGTATCTGCGCTTTCCGCTGGGCTTCGGCGAGAATAACCGTCCGTTCGCGTTCGGCCTCCGCCTGGATCCGTGCTTTGATCTCGGCACCCTCGGCGCGCAGCTTCGCCGCCTGGGCGACACGCTGCGAGCGCATCCGGTTGTAGACCGATTCACTGGTCGTCGGCGGCAGATCGGTCCGGCCAATGCGGACATCGACCACGACAATTCCGAAATCCTTGGCCTGACGTTTCAACTCGGTGGTGATCCGGCTCATCACATCGTCGCGCTTGCTGGACAGCATGTCTGCAAGAAGTACGCGACCGACCTCGGCTCGAACGGCCGAATTCAGAATGCGGCCGAAAATGTCGATGAAGTTGATTTCGGTATCGGCACGCAGCTTGAACCGCAACGGTGAAACAATGCGGTAGCGAACAAAGGCATCGACGTTAATTCTCTTCTGGTCGGCCAGAATGATTTCCTGCGCCGGCGGATCGAGGCTGAGGATACGCTTGTCGTAGTAGGTCGCCGTCCGCCAGGGCAGCTTCGCGTGAAGGCCTGGCCGGGGTTCTTCGTGCCGCGGCTGACCGAATTCCAGGATCAGCGCCTGCTGCGTCTGATGCACGGTATAGAGAGAGCTGAAGGCGACGATACCGCCGATGATGACGACGACGCCGAGGACGATAAGTCTCAGATTGGTCATTGAGCTGCTCCCTGCGAGCGTTTCCTGAGTTCCGGCAGCGGCAGATAGGGCACCACGCCGGCCCCGCCCTGCCCCTTGTCGACGATAACTTTCTCGGACTTGCTCAGAACATCCTGCATCCGTTCCAGATACAACCGGCGCG
Organism: Alphaproteobacteria bacterium; assembly: GCA_038146925.1. Classification (GTDB taxonomy): domain Bacteria; phylum Pseudomonadota; class Alphaproteobacteria; order MPNO01; family UBA830; genus UBA830. The sequence goes on along the minus strand of JAYQSP010000011.1, from coordinate 476,204 downwards.
TCGTGACGTCCTTGCCGGTTTTGTAGGCTTCGTAGACGGACAGGAACCGCTTGGCTTCACCGTCCGCTTCCTTGATCAGGCGCTCGCGGTACGCGGCGGCCTGCTCAAGCTGGCGCGACGCCTCACCCTTTGCCTTCGGCACGATATCGTTTCGGTAAGCTTCGGCTTCGTTCTGCTGGCGCTCCTTGTCCTGACGGGCGCGCTGCACGTCGTTGAAGGCGTCGATGACTTTCTGCGGCGGATCGACTTTCTGCATCTTGACGTCGGCGATAAACACGCCGGCCTTGTAATCGTCCATGATCCGCTGCAGCACGTCGCGGGTTTTGGCTTCCACCTCGGTACGCTTGGTCGCCAGCACTTCTTCAAGCGGCGTCTGACCGACGATTTCGCGAATCGAGCTTTCGGCAGCCAGTTTTACCGTCGTCTGCGGGTCGCGAATGTTGAACAGGAAGTTCGGCGCATTCTTGATACGCCACTGAACGACGAAGTCGATATCGATGATGTTCTGGTCACCGGTCAGCATCAGGCTTTCCTCGGCGACGTCGCGGACATTGTCGTTCCGTCCGACCGAACCGAGAGACCGGAAACCGATATTCGTCTGGTTGGTTTTCTCGACGTTCGGCTTCTGAACGGAGCCGATCGGCCACGGCGCCCAGAAATTCAGGCCCGGCTGGGTTGTGTTTACGTAACGGCCGAACAGAAGTTCGATGCCGTTTTCACCCGGCTGCACACGGTACAGGCCGCTGAGCAGCCAGACGATAACGACGAGAAGCAGCGCGATAATAAGTCCGCGCGCACCGCCGAAACCGCCGGGCAGGATGCTTTTCACCCGGTCCTGGCCCTTGCGGATCAGGTCCTCGATGTCGGGCGGGCCGCCGGAACCGCCGCCGCTTCCACCGCCGGACGGCTTGCCGCCCCACGGTCCCTGTCCACCTCCGTTACCGCCGCCTCCCCAGGGGCCGCCTCCGCCCCCGCCTTGCTGTTTCCATGGCATGACGCTAATTCCTATCTGTAAGAGTTATTGCGGACATTATGTACGTGCGACCGTCCCGAAAAGCCGATTTCCAGTGGACAGGGCCTTTCGACCCGACCGCGCGCCTTATATGATAGCTGGCCCGTGTGTGCAACGCGGGTATTTCCCTGTCCGTTAGCGATATTGTGACCCCGCCGGAGAAGTCAAGCATGGCGCAGCCCGCCGAAACCGAAATTCAAGCCGCCCTGAGCACCGTAAACCTGCCTGGTTCCGACCGGAATATCGTCGATGCCGGCGCTGTCAGCGGCCTCGTCGTGAAAGACGGACACGTTCAGTTCGCGCTGGAAATCGATCCGGCAGACGCGGAAAAGATGGAGCCGGTTCGCAAGGCTGCGGAAGACGCCGTGAAGGCGCTGGGCGGCATTCTGTCCGTCACCGCGGTCATGACCGCGCACCGCGGGGCGCAACCCCGGCAACAACAGCCCCCGCCTCAGCAGGGTCAGCCTCAGCAGCAAAAAGAACTTTTGCCGCAGGTCGGCGCCATCGTCGCGGTCGCATCGGGCAAGGGCGGCGTCGGTAAATCCACGACTGCCGCCAACCTCGCCGTCGCGTTCCGGCAGATGGGTCTGCGGACGGCCATGCTGGACGCCGATATCTACGGACCGTCACTGCCGACCATGATGGGGATCACCGGTCGGCCGTCCTCGCCGGACGGCAAGACGATCATCCCGATGGAAGCGCACGGCGTCACCTGCATGTCGATCGGTTTCCTGGTACCGCAGGACACGGCGATGATCTGGCGCGGCCCGATGGTGATGGGCGCGCTGGAACAGATGATGGGCGATGTCGACTGGGGGCCGCAGGACATTCTCGTCGTCGACATGCCGCCGGGTACCGGCGACGCGCAGCTGACGATGGCGCAGCGCGTCCCGCTGGCGGGAGCGGTCATCGTTTCGACGCCGCAGGATCTGTCGCTGATCGACGCCAAAAAAGGGCTCAACATGTTCCGAAAGGTCGACGTGCCGGTTCTCGGCATCGTCGAGAACATGAGCTATTTCCTGTGTCCCAGCTGCGGCGAACGATCGGATATTTTCGCCCATGGCGGCGCGGCGCAGGCGGCGACGCAGATCGGCGTGGATTTCCTCGGCGAAATCCCGCTGGAAATGGCGATCCGCGAGGGCGGCGACAACGGCACCCCCATCGTGGCGGCCGACCCGGACGGCGACTATGCAAAGGCTTACCGCGCGATCGCGGAATCGGTATGGGCCAAGGTCGGAGGCGGCGCGTCTCAGCCCGCTGCACCTAATATCTCTTTCGAATAAAGGAAAGCATCCCGGATATGAGTTCTGCCGACATCCCGTTCCGCAAGGAAATGCCGTTCGAATACGGCGTCGCCCAGGAAGTCGCGCCCGGTGTGCGCCGGATCGTGGCGGAAAACCCCAGCGCCTTCACCCATGTCGGCACCAACACCTACATCGTAGGCGAGGGAGAAGTCGCGGTAATCGACCCCGGCCCGATGATCGAGCAGCATGTCGAGAACATAAAACAGTCGCTGCAGGGCGAGACAGTCACCCATATCGTTGTCACTCATACCCACATGGATCATTCGCCCGCATCGGACTGGCTGAAGGAACTGGTTGATGCACCCATTGTCGGCGCATACCCCGATCCCCTGGAAGGCGGTCAGACGGTGGAAGCCCATCAGGAAGATTTCGCACCGGATGAAGAGATCGCGAACGGAGACACAATTTCCGGCCCGGGCTGGACGCTGGAAGCCGTTCATACGCCCGGACACATGTCGAACCATCACTGTTTCACGCTCAGGGAACAGAACCTGCTGTTTTCCGGCGATCACGTGATGGGCTGGAACACTACCATCGTCTCGCCGCCCGACGGCAACATGCGGGAATACATGGACAGCCTTCGCGTGTGTCTGGAACGCGACGAAGACCTGTATCTGCCGGGCCACGGCCCGGAGATCACGAACACCAAACCGTTCGTCCGCGCCTATCTGAACCACCGGCTGATGCGGGAAGGCCAGATCGCGAAATTCCTCGGCGAAGGCGCCGACACGATCCCGGAACTGGTGCGCCGCATGTACACGCATTTGCCGGAAAAAATGCACGGCGCGGCTGCCCGCTCCGTACAGGCGCATATGGAACACATGGTGGAAACCGGTCGCGCCGTCTGCGACGGCCCGGTCAAAGCCGATTCCGTTTTCGCGCCGGGGCCGGCAGCGGATTGATTTCCGCTTTTCCTAAACGACCTTCTGTCGCTTCGGGTTCGCCATGAAATAGGCGTTTTCTTCCGGTTTGTAGTAGGCGCGGTCCAACTTGTAGGGTCCGCCGACCACCGTGACCGTCCAGGTGTCGTCGGTGTGCGCCGTAAATCCATGTATTTCGGCGGGCGGTGCGACGATGGCGATATCGCCCGGTTCGAGCATCCGGTCGTCTATCACTACCAGTTCTGCGTAACCGTCCTTCGTGCCATCATCCTTGCGGTCGTAGACTGTATGGCTCAGCCGTCCGCTATAGACAGCCAACGCTTCCCACACTCCGTGATCGTGGGGCGGGATGTCCTTGCCGTTCGGCATGTGATCGAACGTGATCGAGATATCTCCGTCGTAATAGAGATAGCGGGATTCATCGATGTGATTGCCTTCGCGCTTCACCCCGGCCGCGCTGAGATCGCTTGTCAGAATGCGCCCGATGGGGTCGCGCAACCCATCCAGTAGTTTCGCGCCGTCCATTCCATGCAGATTTTTCTGACGCTCGACCTCGCGCGCGAGATCGCGGATCGTATATTCCCTATTTTCAGACATCGGACACTCCGATCGTTATGACGACCGGCTTAGTATAATCGGCAAATGTCTGCAGGCGAGGTTCAGGGGTGGATTTCGATCCGGGTGCCGTCCGACACCATCTCCCAGACCTCGTCCATTTCCCGGTTTGTGAGGGCGATGCAGCCCTGGGTCCAGTCGAGTTTCGGATGCCCGACGTCCTTGGCGCTCCACTTCGTGGGCAGGCCGTGGATCATGATCTGACCGCCGGGTTCGACTCCGAGCCGGGCAGCGTGGGCCCTGTCGCGGTCGTTGGGATAGGAAATATGAAGCGCCCGGTAGAACTTCGACCGGTCGGAATCGAGCCGGTAATCGATGGTGTACTGGCCTTCCGGCGTTTTTGCGTCGCCTTCGCGGGTTTTATGTCCCTCGGGATACCGGCCCAGCGCAACGCGATAGACTTTGAGTACCCGGTCGCCGCGCATCAGGATCAAGCGGCGTTCGCCCTTCAGCACAACCACACGGTCGGCTTTGAACGGGGTCAGCATGGCGATATCGCCGGGCCGGGCCTGCAAAGGCCCGGAGGTCGCCAGCGTCAGACAAAAGAGAAATACCGAAAGCAGCCGCACTGTCCGTCCCCGAATCCGGTTCGTTTGTTCCGGAAAACAGATTTAAACCAAAAGGTTAACGCTTGGCAAACACCGAGAAAAAGAAGACCTGAATGTCACGCGGTTTTGACCCGGTCAAGAACCACGAAGGAATGATCGTATTCGTCGCGTTCTCCGGCGGAATGCCTTTCGCGCGACGTCTCGGACCAATGCGCCGCATCTATATCCGGAAACGAGGTGTCCCCCGCGACCCTGGCATGAACCTCGGTCAGGTAGAGCCGTTCGGCCCTGTCGAGCGCATCGCGGTAGAGAGCGGCGCCGCCGATGACCATCGCTTCCGCCGCGCCCCGCGCTTCCGCTGCTCCGATCGCCGCGTCCAGAGACCGAAAGACGTCCGCCCCGTCAGCGGCGAATGCCGGATTCCGGCTCACGATCAGGTTGGGGCGCCCCGGCAGCGGCCGGCCGATCGACTCGTAGGTTTTCCGACCCATGACGATCGGCTTTCCCATCGTAACCTTCTTGAAGTAACGGAGATCGTTCGAAAGCCTCCACGGCAGCCCCCCGTCGCGGCCGATGATACCGTTTTCGGCGACGGCAACGATCAGAGAAACGCGCACAACCTCAGACCGCGACAGCCGCCGGGATATGCGGATGGAAGCGATACCCGTCGAGCGTGAAGTCGTCGTAGGTAAAGCCGAATATGTCGTCGACCGCGGGATTGAGGGTCATGGTCGGCAACGGATACGGATCCCGCAGCAATTGCCGGTCGGTCTGTTCGATATGATTGGCGTAGAGATGCGCGTCGCCCAGCGTGTGAACGAAGTCGCCGGGTTGCAGACCCGTTGCCTGCGCCATCATCAGCGTCAGGAGCGCGTAGGAGGCGATATTGAACGGGACGCCGAGAAAAATATCGGCGCTGCGCTGATACAGCTGGCAGGACAGCTTGCCGTCGGCGACGTAGAACTGGAACAGGCAATGGCACGGCGGCAACGCCATGTTCTCGATCTGCGGTACGTTCCAGGCGCTGACGATCAGGCGCCGCGAATCCGGGTTGGTTTTTATCTGCTCGAACACGTTGGATATCTGATCGACCGTGGTGCCGTCGCCGACATCCCACGATCGCCACTGCGCGCCGTAGACCGGTCCCAGGTCGCCGTCCTCGTCGGCCCATTCGTCCCAGATCGAGACGCCGTTTTCGTTCAGATAGGCAATATTTGTATCGCCCTTCAGGAACCACAGAAGTTCGTGGATGACCGATTTGGTGTGGATTTTCTTGGTCGTGACCAGCGGAAACCCCTGCGCCAGGTCGAAGCGCATCTGGTGCCCGAACACGCTGTAGGTGCCGGTGCCTGTGCGGTCTTCCTTGCGTATGCCGTTGTGACGGACGCGGCGCATGAGGTCGAGATATTGCTGCATGTCCCCTGAGTCTGCCTGTTTTTGTCCCGTTAAGGCTTTTTGGAGGTTCACTTTAATTTAAGGCCGAATCACCCTATATTAACAGTGCCGGCTTGCCGGCTATGGCGATAAACGGCTTGTGTAATAAGCACAGTGGACCCGGGGGCAGTACCCGGCGCCTCCACCAAACTTCCGGTTTCGCCGGTTTCCCGCGGGATCCGGCGCACGGTATGGGGGCGAAACAGGATCGACACGTGTCTAAAGACAGGTTTTTCGCCCGGTATGGTACCGCCGTTAGCGGGCCGTTTTTACAAGTGCCAATGATAACGATTTGGCCCTCGCTGCTTAATTATTAGGTAAGCGCGGTTCGGAGGGACGCCGGGCAACAGAAGTCCCTCCACTTTCCCGGTTTTTCGAATGCGTGTCGGCGGTGCTACGCCGCGTCGGCGGAAAATTCACGTTCGGCTTGCGGTTTGCGTCTGCATGCCATAAGAGTTCCGCCGCCATGTCGGAAGATTTGATGGATTATCAGGCTCTGGTGGAGCGCGCGATGAAAAGCGTCGTGCGCGACGTACTGCTGCGGGTCGCTGAAGACGGTCTGCCGGGCGAACACCACCTTTACATCACGTTCCGGACCGAACACGAAGGCGTCGAAATTGCCGACCGCCTGATCGCGCAGTATCCCGACGAGATGACCATTGTGCTCCAGTATCAGTTCTGGGGCCTCGAAATATACGACGACGCGTTCGAAATCACGCTCAGCTTCTCGGGCAAGAACGAACGCCTGTATATTCCCTTCGACGCCGTTGTCGGCTTCGCGGATCCGTCGGTCAATTTCGGCCTTCAGTTCAAGGTGGCCGCGGAAGACGACGCCGGCGGCGGCCCGGCGGACGAGCTGCAGGACATGGATCCCCCGGAAGAATTTCCGGACCGGGCGCCGGAAAACGCCGATGACGACACGCCTGCGGAAGACGACCAGGACGATGGCGCACAGAAGACCGGCGAAGTCGTCGCTCTGGACGCGTTTCGCAAGAAAAAGACCTGATACTTTACCAACAGACATATCGCGGAGCCTGACCGATGGCCGACGACACTTTTCACGAGATGTTTCCGCTCGGCGAAGACACGACCGAGTATCGCAAACTGACCTCCGATTACGTATCGACGGCCGAGTTCGACGGCGAGGAAGTGCTGGTGGTCGACCCCGAAGGCATCAAAATGCTCACCGCCGAAGCGTTCGGCGATATCGCCCATTATCTTCGACCCGGCCATCTGAAACAGTTGTCGAATATCCTCGAAGACGACGAGGCGTCGGATAACGACCGCTTTGTCGCTCTGGATTTGTTGAAGAATGCGAATATCGCATCGGGCGGCATCCTGCCGATGTGCCAGGACACCGGTACCGCGATCGTCATGGGCAAGAAGGGCCGGAACGTCTGGGTGAAGGGCGACGACGAAGCCGCGATTTCCGATGGCGTGCTGAAGACCTACCGGGAACGCAATCTCCGCTATTCGAACGTCGCACCGCTTTCGATGTACCAGGAAGTGAACACCGGCAACAACCTGCCGGCGCAGATCGACCTCTATGCGACCGCCGGCGCTGCCTACAAGTTCCTGTTCATCGCCAAGGGGGGCGGCTCGGCCAACAAGACGTTTCTGTTCCAGCAGACGCCCGCGGTTTTGAACGAGGAAAAGATGATCGCGTTCCTCGACGAAAAAATCCGCACCCTGGGGACCGCCGCCTGTCCGCCCTATCACCTCGCGGTCGTGATCGGCGGCACCTCGGCGGAGCTGAATCTGAAGACCGTCAAGCTGGCCAGCACCCGTTATCTGGACAGCCTGCCGACCCACGGAAACGAATTCGGCCAGGCGTTCCGCGACCTGGAGATGGAACAGCAGATCCTCGACCTCACGCGCAAGATGGGGATCGGCGCACAGTTCGGCGGCAAGTATTTCTGCCACGATGTCCGCGTCATCCGCCTGCCGCGGCATGGCGCCAGCGTGCCGATCGGCCTGGGCGTCTCGTGCTCCGCCGACCGCCAGGCGCTGGGCAAGATCACGAAGGACGGCATTTTCATCGAACAACTGGAAATGAACCCGGCCAAATACATGCCGGAGGTGGAAGCCGAGGATCTCGCCGACGAAGTGGTGAAAATCGACCTCACCAAACCGATGGACGAAATCCGCAGGATCCTGAGCGGCTGTTCGGTGAAAACGCGGCTGTCGCTGACCGGCCCCATGATCGTCGCGCGCGACGCGGCGCATGCGAAAATCAAGGAACGGCTCGATGCCGGCGAGCCCATGCCCGACCATTTCCGCAACCACGCGATCTACTATGCCGGCCCTGCAAAAACGCCGGAAGGATACGCCTCCGGATCGTTCGGCCCAACCACCGCCGGCCGCATGGATTCATACGTCGAGGAATTTCAGGCGAAGGGCGGCTCCTATGTAATGCTGGCCAAGGGCAACCGGTCGAAACAGGTCACCGACGCCTGCAAGGCGCATGGCGGCTTTTACCTCGGCTCCATCGGCGGCCCGGCGGCGCGGCTCGCCCAGGACTGCATCAAGAAGGTCGAATGCGTCGAATACCCGGAACTCGGCATGGAAGCGATCTGGCGGATCGAGGTCGAGGATTTCCCGGCCTTCATCGTGGTCGACGACAAGGGCAACGACTTTTTCGCCGATATCTGACGACTGCCGATGACAGTGCTGCCGGATCTCATCGAACCGGGGCTGACGACACTGTTCTGCGGCTCGGCGGCGAGTTCCGCCTCGGCGCGACAGGGCTCCTACTATGCCGGCCCCGGCAACCGTTTCTGGCCGGTCCTGCACGAAACCGGTCTCACGCCGCGCCTGTTCGCGCCGTCCGATTTCCCGCGACTGGCGGAACTGGGGATCGGCCTGACCGATCTTGCCAAGCATGAATCCGGCATGGATACGGCATTGTCCTCATCCGCCTATGACGCCGCGACCCTGCGCGACAAAGTGGAAATCTGCGCGCCTGCCGTTCTGGCCTTCACCGGGAAACGCCCGGCCGGGATATTCCTCCTCGAAATCCTTGGTGCCGGAATCCGCGATTACGGCGAACAGGAAGCTCAGCTCGGCGACACGAGGATTTTCGTGCTGCCGTCGCCGTCCGGCGCGGCGCGGCGGTGGTGGTCTGCCCAACCCTGGCATAAACTGGCCGCACTACATCGCGAATTACGGGACGAGCCATGAAATTCTGTGTATTCGGCGCCGGTGCGGTGGGCGGCTTCGTCGGCGGCATGGTCGCGCGGGGAGGCGCCGACGTCTCGCTCGTTGCCCGCGGCGTTCACCTGTCGGCGCTTCAGGCCAACGGGTTGAAGATCGTCACGCCGGACGAGGAATTCGCCGTCGACGTTCCGGCGACGGATCGGCCCGCCGATCTCGGCGTTCAGGACGTCGTTTTTCTGTCCGCCAAGGCGCATGCGCTGACGGTCGCGGCGGAAGCGATGCGGCCGCTGATCGGGCCGGACACCGTCGTTGTTTCGGCGCAGAACGGCATCCCGTTCTGGTATTTCCACGCGCATGGCGGCGAACTGGACGGACATACCCTGCAAACGGTCGATCCGGGCGGGCGGATCGCAACCGCCATCGGCAACGAACGGGTTATCGGCTGCGTCATCACGTCGAGCAATACGGTCGAGGCGCCGGGCGTCGTGCGCAATATAGGCAACCGGGTATTCGCACTGGGCGAGCCGGACGGCTCGCAATCGGGCCGTCTCGCCGAAATCTCGGCGCTGCTGGAAGCGGCCGGCCTGTCCGCCCCGAGCGGCGGGGACATCCGCAGCGAAGTCTGGGTGAAAATGTGGGGCAACGTCTCTTTCAGCCCGATGGCGGTGCTCACCATGTCGAAACTCGGCCCGCTGGTGGAAGGCGAAGACCTTCGGGCGCTCGGCGTTGCCATCATGGAAGAGGTGCAGACCGTCGGCGAAGCGCTGGGGGTCGAATTCACTTCCACGATCGAGAGCCGGCTGGAAGGCACCCGCCGGGTCGCGGGCCACAAGACGTCGATCCTGCAGGATCTCGAAGCGGGACGTCCCATGGAAGTCGACGGCATCACCGGTGCCGTGGTGGAGCTTGGGCGCCTGGTCGGCGTGGAGACGCCGATGATCGATCTGATATACGCCCTGATGCGCCAGCGCGCCCGGGAAGCGGGTCTGTACCCTGAAATCGGCATTGACCCGCTGGCGTTTACATCCTGACAGATGGCGGATATCCGCCGGATAATCACGATGGTCCGGTCTACGCTGCAGCGGCCGAACGACGAAGTAGGCTGGCCGATGTCCCTGCGTACCGTCTTTATCGGCTGGCTGATCCTGCTGATCGTCAGCGGGATCGGCACCTGAGATTTCTATTTCGGTCCATTCTGAAAAGGAACTCGTATTGGGCGGATCCGTGCAATACGATTGCGCGATACCGTCTTACGCGACCTCGAACACCCCTTCGACCTCGATCGCGACGCCGAACGGCATGGACGCGACGCCGATCGCGGTTCGCGAATGCCGGCCCGGATCGCCATATAGCTCGATCAGCAGTTCCGACGCGCCGTTGAGACACGCCGAGACATCGGTGAAATCCGGATCGACGTTCATGTAGCCCTTGATGCGCACGATCTCCTTCACGTTGTCGAGGTCGCCGACGGCTTCCTTGATGCACGCCAGTACCATCAGGGCGCTGTCCCGCGCCGCCTCCTGCCCCTGTTCGAGGGTGAATTCGCGGCCTACCTTGCCGATCCAGGAAATTTCTCCGTTCACGCGCGGCACCTGGCCGGAAACGAACAACAAATTGCCGCTGCGCTTCCAATTGAGAATCTTGGCGACCTTGGGGCTTGCGGCTTCCGGCAGCGTCAGACCCATTTCTTTCAGCTTGCCCTCGACGATTCCAGCCATACATCTCTCCTTTAGCGTATTTCATGGTGACGAGCCGCATCATACAGGATGACCCCATGGCGAGCGACAGGTCGGTCTGCGACAAGTATACGGGGCGGCTCACGCCGATGGGGCCGGTGACCGGGCGCAGCATGTTCGGAGGATTCGGCATCTTCATGGAAGGCCTGATGTTCGGGCTGGTTGCCGATGACGAGCTTTATTTCAAGGTCGATGACGGCAACCGCGGCAACTACGAAGCGGCCGGATCGCAGCCGTTTACATATGAGGGAAAATCCAGACCCGTCGAAATGTCCTATTGGAAAATGCCGTCAGGTGTGCTGGACGACGAAACGGCCCTGATCGTATGGGCGAAGGCCGCTTACGACGCGGCGAAACGCGCGAAGAAGCTAAAACGGCAACCGAATGACCAGAAAGAAATACCGCGTCGAGCGGGACAGCACGGGCGGTATTCGCGCGCCCGCACCGGGCAGATTCTCTATGACCGCCGCGCTCGACACCATGACGGCACCAACTTCATCAATAGGTAAAGAGTAGCACCATGCTTCGCAAACGATCCGTCACGATCTCCGGACACCGGACCAGCATCTCGCTTGAAGACGAGTTCTGGGCGGAACTCGTCGATATCGCCAAACGGAGGGACCTGTCGCTCAACGCGATGATCGCCTTGATCGACGAGGACAGGGAAACCAACCTATCCTCCGCCATACGTCTGTTCGTTCTCGCTACTCTGAAGAACCGGGAAACGTCCTAGCGGCCGAACCCTTTGAAGATGTTCTTGATCAGCTCCTGCGCGGGGTCGGACCGTTGCGGTTGCTGCGGTTGTTGCTGCTGTTCCTGAGATCCCGATTCCGAATTCGTGTCGGATTTCGCGCCGGGCAGGACCTTTCTCAGCAGCCCGCCGATTCCGCGGGTGATCGCGTCCTTGGTCAGTTCATCGAAATTGAACTTCGGATTCGGCTGATCGGGCGGACCGGTCAGGGTTACCCGCAGCTTGGGAATTTCCCGCACCTTCCGCGGCCGGATATCGGCGATCATGTTCATGTCCCAGGCCGGCAGATTGACGGTTCCCGCCGCCGAGATATCGCCGCCATCGGAGGTCAACAGCGCATCGCGCGTCGACACCACGCCGTTGGCAATCTGGATGGTGCCTTTCAGCGAGGAGAACCTGGTCTTTCTCGTTTTGCCGATCGATGCCAGCGCCGCCGGGACGAGATTCAACAGGTTGCGCAGATCCGCCCCCCGCAAAGACCGGGTCAGCGCCTGAAGATCGAAGCCCCGCACCACGCCGTCGGTCACCGTCAGGCTACCGTTTCCGTTCAGCCCGCGGATCAGGTCGTACTGGCTGTTGCCGCGCGACGTAATCGCCAGATCGTGCGTCAGGTTGCCGGCCTCGACATCGAATGCGTCGCCAGCGAAGAAGGCGTTATCGACGCGGGCATCGGCGACCTTTATCGTCGCCCGCAGATCGGGCGTTTTTCGCCCGTCCATCCGCGCTTTCATTTCGAAACTTCCGTCGAACATCCTGCCGGCGATCTGGCGAATATCGAGCACCCGGTTTTTCAGGCTCGCCAGAATTTTCGGCTGATCGACGCGATAGCTCTTGTAGAGCAGCGCATCGGCGCCGAGGTCGATTTCGGCGTCAATCAGTCCGAGCGCCGCCGTGTCGATCTTTTCGCGCGACCACCGCTGACCGGGTTTCGGTGCCCGGCCGGAGGCGGCTCCCGCCCGGCCGGCGCCGGTCGCCCGCGCATTCTTCGTCCCCGCCGGCGCTTCAAGGAAATCGCTCAGCGGAATGGCCGACGATTTGAGCGCCAGGTTCACGGCCGGTCGCGGCGCCCTGTCGATATAGGAACCGGTGCCCGATATCTTGGCCGGCCCGACATTGCCGGTCAGATTCCGTATCGCGAGATCGCGGTCCGTACCCTGTAACCGGGCGGAAAGCCGAAGCGATCCGAGTTTGCGCTTCGACGGCGCGTATCCCGGCTCGAACGTCCGGACGAACCTGACGAAATCCGGCTGGTTCAGATCGACGCCCAGATTCATCCGCGGCGTCGTCGCCAGTCCGTCGACCTTCCCCGCGACTTTCAGCGTCCCGCCATTCAACCCCGTCGTGGCGTCGACATCGACCGCATTCGTATCGCCTTTCAGGCGCGCCCGGACGGTGACCGGGCCCGCTTTCGGACCGGGACGACCATCGGAGAACAACGCCGCAAGCCGCGCTATCTCGGGATGACGTCCGTCGAGCGATATGTCGAAGACAGGGGCTGCGGGCAGACCGGCGATCGTGCCTTTCATCGTCGTCCGGGCTCCTGCAAGCTGCAGGTCGGCATCAAGGTTCAACCTGTTCTGCGTCACGTTCGTCTTCGCGCTGAACCGCATTTTCCCGAGCTTGCGCGGCGGCACCGAACTCTCGATCTCGGCAACGCGAAACAGGCCGGTCAGATCGTTCGACGCGGCGGAGACCGTGCCGTCGAACCCGGGGATCCCTTCAAGGCCCGTGACGGTACCGGCCAGTTGCACGCTGGTCCCGGCAAGATTGCGTATGCTCGCGTCGCGGAACGTCAGCACGCCGTTCACCAGCGTCCCGTCAAGCCGGATATCGCGGATCGCCGTCTTCCGATAGGTGAGATTCCCGAGCCGCAGCTGCAGATTGGCATCGAAATCCTTCAGCGCCGCGAGAGGGCCCGGCGACGCGGGCTTTGCGGGTCCGGCCGTAGGTCCCGCCGTATCGGGCGACGCTCCTGCCGTCTTGCCCGCCGGCGTCTGAGAGCCGCCGAAATAGGCGTCGGCATTGATCTGGTCGATACTGAAACTTGCGCCGAAGGCCAGCCTTTCGCGAAGCGCCAGCGTGACCCCGCCGCTCATCCGCGACGCATCGAATTGGCCGTTGATATTGGCAATCTGGATCTGGTCCGCCGTGCCGGCGATATCGGTCGACAACGCGAAACGCCGCAACCTGTCGGCCGGTACATGCGCCACATCGACCTCAAGCCACTCCATGACCGACCTCAGGCTGGCTGTCCGGACCGACGCCTTGCCGGTAAAATTCGTCGCGCCCTGCGGCGATGTCATGCGCCCCGACGCATCCACACGCGCCGCGCCGGGCAGCGTCGCCGTCAGCGTATTTAGGGTGAGCGCACCGCCGGCCAGCGCGGCATCGAGGCGGATGTCCCGCACGCGCCCCTTGCGAAGAATCGCCTCCGCGATCTCGACGGTCAGATTGACGTTCAGGTCGGCGGGCAATCCCGGCCCGGATCCCGGGGGCGGCGCCAATGCCGCGGGCGTCGTGCCGGCAGCGGTCGCGGCGGGCGAGTTATCCTGCTGACCGACCGGTGTCGGCTTCGCGCCAGCTCCGGCGGCGAGCCAGGCGTCCACATCCAGCGAACCGGACCTGAGAGAGACGTCGATACTGGGGGTCGCGCTCAGCCGCGCCCTGACATCGCCGTTCATCTTCGAGTCTCCCAGGGAAACCACAAGTCCGTTGACGCCCACTTCTTCGGCGCCGCCCTTAACGGTGGCGGAAACGGTGAACGGCTGGCCCAGCGGCGCCGGGGCCGGTTGCCCGGACAAGGCCCCGATCAGGGCGCCCAGATTGTCTCCCTCGCCCTCCAGCGTCGCGCTGACCGCGGGGGACGTCTCGATGTCGGTCACGTTCCCTTTCAGGGCGATCCGTGTGCCCGTTCCCGGAATACCCATGCCTATGTCGAACGGCACGGCGCTCTTCTCGGCGAATTTGCCGACCCGGCCGTCGACCGACAGTGACGCGCCCTGGATATCGACACCGCCCTTGATGGTGAACGGGCCGGTCAACGATCCGGCGGACATATCGGCCGTCAGGTTCTCCAGCCGCTGGACGGAGCCCGTCGCCGCATCCCGGTAGACGACGGTCCCGCGTTCGATACGCAGAAGATCGAGGCTGAGCGCCTGCGGATCTTTGGCCGCCGCCTTTTCGCCGGATGCCGCCGAAGGGTCGTCCCCGTCCGGCTGGGCCGGCGGCGGCGCGAACACCCAGTTGCCGGTGCCGTCGGCCCTCTTTTCCAGCTCGATCACCGGTTCGACGAGCTCGACGCTGGCGATTTCCACGCTGCCGGTCAGAAGCGGCAGCAACTTTACGCTGGCCCGCAATTCCTTCAGCGTCGCCATGTGCGCCGCAGTCCCGCCGGGCGCGTTCGCGAACCGTACGTCCGATACCCGCACATGCGGCGTCGGCAGAACGCCCAGCTCCAGATTGCCGGCGATCTCCAGCGTCCGGCCGGTGGCTTTCTTCGCCTCCGCCGCAATCTCTGTTTTATAGGAATTCCAGTCGATCAGGCCGGGCACGATCAACGCGGCGGCAACAAGCAATACAACAAGCCCGCCAAAGGCGTAGGCAGCCTTTTTCATCCAATCCTCCGTTGCCGGCGTACACCACCTGTGGTTTCCGCGCACAGGTTAGTTCGGTATAGTTTAGAGATAGTAATCGAATATGGCCGTTTGAAGGACACTGTTGAATGGCGAATGTCGTAAATTTGAACCAGTTCCGCAAAAAACGCCTGCGCGACGAAAAGGAAGCGCGCGCGTCGGCCAATCGCGCCAAACACGGACGGACGAAAGCGGAGAAAAACGCGACCGCCAAGACCGAAACGGACCGCAACCGGGCGCTGGACGGGACGAAGCTGGAGACGCCGGACGAAAACTGACCCCGGCGGCGAAGCGGTCAGAGGTTCACGACCTTCCCCGGATTCATCAAATTCAACGGATCGATCGACCGCTTCAGTCCGCGCATCACATCGATCGCGACGTCGCCGTGTTCTTCCAGCAGCTTGTCGATCTTGCCGTAACCGACGCCGTGCTCGCCGGTGCAGGTGCCGTCCATCGACAGCGCCCGGCTGACCAGGCGTTCGTTCAGGGCCACGGCGCGGGCGACCTCGTCGGCATCGTCGGGATCGAGCACCATGTCGACATGGAAATTGCCATCGCCGACATGGCCGACGATGGGCGCCAACAGCCCCGATTTCTCGATATCCTTCCGCGTCTCGGACATGCATTCCGCCAGCCGGGAGATCGGCACGCACACATCTGTCGGCCAGGCCTTGGCGCCGGGGCGCAGCTGCATGTTCGCGTAATGCGCGTCGTGCCGCGCCTGCCACAGCTTCGTCCGCTCCTCGGCCTTGCTGGCCCACGCGAAATCGGCGCCGCCGAATTCGTCGCTGATCGATTTTACGTTTCCGATCTGCTCGGCGACACCCGCCTCGGTGCCGTGGAACTCGAAGAACAGCGTCGGTCGTTCGGCGTATCCCAGACCCGCGAATTTGTTCAGCGCCTGCATCTGGACCTCGTCGATCAGCTCGATCCGCGCGATCGGCACGCCCGACTGGATGGTCAGGATTACCGTGTTCACCGCGTCGTCAACGGTGGGATAGGTGCAGACCGCCGACGAGATGGTCTCGGGAATGCCGTAGAGCCTCAGCGTGATATCGGTGATGACGCCAAGTGTGCCTTCGGAACCGACGAACATCCGCGTCAGGTCGTACCCGGCCGAGGATTTTCGCGCGCGCTTCCCGGTGCGGATATACCTGCCATCCGGCAGCACCACCCCCAGCGAAAGCACGTTCTCGCGCATCGTGCCGTAGCGAACGGCGTTGGTGCCCGATGCCCGCGTCGCGGTCATGCCGCCGATAGTGGCATCGGCCCCGGGATCGATTGGGAAAAACAGCCCGGTGTCGCGCAGATGCTCGTTCAGCTGCTTGCGCGTCACCCCGGCTTCGACGGTGACGTCGAGGTCCTCGGCATGGACCTGGAGCACGGCGTTCATCTGTCCGAGGTCGATGCTGATCCCGCCCCGCAGGGCCGCGATATGGCCTTCCAGCGAAGTGCCGACGCCGAACGGAATGATCGGTGCGCGGTTTTCGGCGCAGACCCGTACGATTTCCTGCACTTCCTCGCGGGTTTTGGGAAAGACGACGGCGTCCGGTGCTTTCGGCGCGTGATAGGATTCGTCGGTACCGTGGCGGTCGCGGATCGCCTGGTTGGTCGTTAGCCGGTCGCCGAAGCGCTGGCGCAGCATATCGACCGCCGTTTCGATCCGCCCCGCGTCTCCTTCCACGGCTCAGAGCTTCCCGCTGTCCGAGGCGATATCGGATACGAACATATAGCCCGGCGCATGGGTGACCGCGATCCGCGGTTTCGCGTTGCGGATCGCCTCCTGCGGGGTGACGCCGCAGGCCCAAAACACCGGCACCTCGTCATCCTTGATCGTCACCGGTTCGCCGTATTCGGGCGCGTGAATGTCGCGGATACCGAGCGCGTCCGGATCGCCGATCTGGATCGGCCCGCCATGGGCCATCGGATAATTCTCCGTCACCGCTGCGGCCCGCTGCGCGTCTTCGGGGGTGTAGGGCCGCATGCTGACCACGAACGGCCCGGTGAATTTTCCGGCGCCCTCGGTCGGCTTCGTGGTGCGGAACATCGGCACGATGCCGGTTTCCTTGATATGACGCGGTTCCAGCCCTGCGGCGATCAGCGCTTCTTCCGCCGTGAACGAACAGCCGAGCAGGAAGGTAACGAAATCGTCTTCCCAGACATCGGAAATATCGGTCACGTCGCCAACAGCCTCGCCGTCGCGGAATACGCGATAACGCGATAGGTCGGTACGGATGTCGGCGCCGGGCGCGCAGTTTTTCGGCTCCGGGTCGCCGGGGTCGAGAATCTCCAGCACCGGGCACGGCTTGGGATTTCGTTCGCAGAACAGGCGGAAGTCCTCGGCGGCGGCGGCCGGCAGGATCACCATGTTGGCCTGCACGTAGCCCTGCGCATGGCCCGATGTCGGCCCGTCGTAATCGCCAGTGCGGCAGGCGGCGCGGAGGTCGCCCGGGTTTGCGTAGAAAGTCATGGCGTGCCGTATCCCCCACCGCCGGGCGTTTCGATCACGTAGACGTCGCCGTCATACACCTCCGTGGAATCCGTACCGCCCTGTTCGGTGACGGACCCGTCGGCGCGTTCGACGTAGTTGTGGCCGAGTTGGCCCTCGCCACCGCCTTTCATACCGTAAGGCGGGATTATGCGGTGGCCGGACAGCATCGAGGCAGTCATCTGTTCGCGGAATTTCACGCGGCGGATGACGCCGTCGCCACCGCGGTGTTTGCCCTTGCCGCCGGACCCGCGCCGGATCGAAAACGATTCCAGGATCACCGGGAACCGCCATTCCAGAATTTCCGGGTCGGTCAGCCGGGTATTCGTCATGTGGGTGTGCACCGCATCGGTGCCGTCGAAATCGGCGCCGGCCCCGGCACCGCCACAGATGGTTTCGTAATACTGGTAGTTGGCGTTGCCGAAGGTGAAGTTGTTCATCGTGCCCTGAGACGCGCCCATTAGTTTCAGCGCGCCGAGAATCGTGTCGGTGATCGCCTGCGACGTCTCGACGTTGCCGGCCACGACCGCCGCCGGGTATTTCGGCCGCAGCATGCAGTCTTCCGGCACGATGATGTTCAGCGGCTTCAGACAGCCGGCGTTGAGCGGAATGTCGTCGTCGACCATCAGCCGGAAGGTATACAGCACCGCCGCCACAGCCACCGCATGGGTGATGTTGAAGTTGTTGTCCTGCTGCGGCGACGTGCCGGTGAAATCCACCGTCGCTGACCGCGTTTCCGGATGGACCGTGATAGCGACCTTCACCTTCGCGCCGAAATCCATCTCGTATTCGAATTCACCGTCCGACAGGTTCTGGATTACCCGGCGGACCGTTTCCTCGGCATTGTCCTGGACGTGCTTCATATAGGCGAGAACGACATCGAGACCGAAATGGTCGACCATCTTGCGCAGTTCCTGCACGCCCTTCTCGTTGGCCGCGATCTGGGCTTTGAGGTCGCCGAGATTGTGGTGGAAATTGCGCGTCGGATAGGGCGCGGAGGTGAACAGTTCCTCCAGTTCCTTCTCCCGCAGCCGCCCCTGATCGACCAGCTGGAAGTTGTCGATCAGCACGCCTTCCTCGTCGATGTGTTTCGAATCCGGCGGCATGGACCCCGGCGTCTTGCCGCCGATCTCCGCATGATGCCCGCGCGAGGCGACGTAAAACAGGATGTCGTTGCCGTCGCGGTCGAACACGGGCGTCATCACAGTGACGTCGGGCAGATGCGTGCCGCCGTTATAGGGGGCGTTGAGAACGAACACGTCGCCCGGCTTCACACCTTCGCCGCGTTCGCGGACGATGGTCTGGACGCTTTCGCTCATCGAGCCCAGATGCACCGGGATATGCGGCGCGTTGGCGACCAGCTGGCCGTCATTGTCGAAAATCGCACAGGAGAAATCGAGCCGTTCCTTGATGTTCACGGAATAGGACGTGTTCTGCAGCACAACGCCCATCTGCTCGGCGATCGACATGAAAAGATTGTTGAACACTTCCAGCATCACCGGATCGGCTTCGGTGCCGATGGCATGCTCCGCCTGGCGCGCCTCGACGCGGTTGATCACCATGTGATTGCGGACCGTGATTTCCGCCTGCCAGCCGGGCTCGATCACCGTCGTGGCGTTGGAATCGATAATCACGGCGGGCCCGGCGACCTTTTCGCCGGGCGACAGGGTATCGCGGTCGAACACAGGGGCTTTCCGGCTGGCCCCGGCCGCGTACATGTCGGCATGACCCAAAGGCTGCGCCGGTTCGGCATCGGGATCGAGCGCCAGTTCCTCGTCGGCCACGTCCTGGCCGCCGCCGACGACCTCGACCGTGATGGCTTCGACGATATTGCCCTTCTCCGGCGCGATGAAGCCGAACTGCTGCATATGCGCTTCTTCGAAGGTTTTCAGCATCTCGTCGCGCGGGCCGAAATCGACCACCAGCGCCGTATCGGTGCCCTCGTAGCGAAGATGCGCCTTGGCGATGAAGGAAATTTCGTCGGCCGCGACGCCCTGGGATTCCATCTCGCGGCTACCGTCTGCTGCAAGCTCGTCGACGGACGTCTTCAACTCGCCGACAAGCGCATCGTCGAGTGTTTTCTCGACCGCGCGTTCGTGAATGATGCGCTGTTCGGCGAGCCCCATGCCGTAAGCCGACAACACGCCGGCGAAGGGATGCACGAACACCCGCGTCATGCCCAGCGCGTCGGCGACCAGGCAGGCATGCTGTCCGCCTGCGCCGCCGAAGCAGTTCAGCGTGTAGTCGGTCACGTCGTAACCGCGCTGCACGGAAATCTGCTTGATGGCGTTGGCCATGTTGTCGACGGCGATCTTCAGGAAACCGTCGGCAACCTCCACCGGCGACCGCTTGTCGCCGGTCGCGGCTTCGATCTCCGCGGCCAGCGCCTCGAATTTTTCACGCACGACGGCATCGTCCAACGGCTCATCGGCATCGGGGCCGAATACGCTGGGAAAGAATTCCGCCTGGATTTTGCCCAGCATCACATTGGCATCGGTGACGCAGAGCGGCCCGCCGCGCCGGTAGCAGGCCGGCCCCGGATTGGCGCCCGCCGAATCCGGGCCGACGCGATAGCGGGATCCGTCGAAATGCAGGATCGAGCCCCCGCCCGCCGCCACGGTGTGAATATTCATCATCGGGGCGCGCATGCGCACGCCGGCGACCAGGGTTTCGAACGCGCGTTCGTATTCCCCGTCGTAATGGGCGACGTCGGTCGACGTGCCGCCCATGTCGAAGCCGATAATCTTGTCGTACCCGGCCATGTGGGCCGTCTGGGCCGCGCCGACGATGCCGCCGGCCGGCCCCGACAGGATGGAATCCTTGCCCTGAAAAAACCGCGCGTCGGCCAGCCCGCCATTGGACTGCATGAACATCAGCCGCGCATCGCCGGTCTGGGCCGCGATCAGGTCGACGTAGCGCCGCAGAATAGGCGACACATAGGCATCGACCACCGTGGTATCGCCGCGCCCGACGAACTTCATCAGCGGGCTGACCTCGTGCGAGACCGAGACCTGGGTAAACCCGATATCGCGCGCGATATCGGCGACCGTCGCTTCATGATCGTGGTAGCGATAACCGTGCATGAAGCATATTGCGACCGACCGGATTCCGTCGTCATAAGCCGTCTGCAGCGCGGCACGCGCACTGTCTTCGTCCAGCGGGGTCAGCACCTCGCCCTCGGCGGTCAGACGCTCGTCGATCTCGACCACGGATTCATACAGCAGTTCGGGCAGCTCGATCTTGCGCGCGAAGATATTGGGGCGGTTCTGATAGCCGATCCGCAGTTGATCGGCGAAGCCCCGCGTCACGGCCAGCACCGTCCGCTCGCCCTTGCGCTCGAGCAGCGCATTGGTGGCAACGGTGGTGCCCATCTTGACCGCCTCGACGACACCTTCCGGCAACGGCGCGTCGCCCTCGACGCCGAGCGTCTCGCGGATACCCTGCAACGCGGCGTCTTTATAGCGTTCCGGATTTTCGGACAGCAGCTTGTGGGTCGACAATTTGCCGTCCGGCGCGCGGATCACGAAATCGGTGAACGTCCCGCCCCGGTCGATCCAGAACTGCCACTTGTCCGTCGTTACGCTGCCGTCGCCCACGCACTCTCTCCTTTATTGTTTTGTCGTCGATGCCCGCGTCGGGCGATTACATTTTCAGCAGGCGTTCCGCATTACCGTGCAATACTTTCTTCTTGTCGTCCGGGCTGAGCGAGATCTGTTCCATCCATTGGGTACCCTGCATGTTGGGCGCGAACGGATAGTCGACCGAGAACATGATGCGGTCGATGCCCATTTCCATCATCGAGCACTGCATCGCCGGATCGGAAAAATTGCCCGACGTGGTGATGTGGAAATGGTTGCAGAACTTTTCCCGGAACGGATAGTTGCTGTCGCGACCCAGTGAATCGCTGATCCGCCACAGAAGGAACGGCAGACCTTCGCCGAGATGGCCGAGGATGATCTGCAGTTTGGGATATTCGTCGAACACTTCGCTCAGCACCATGCGGATGCCGGCGGTCGCGGTTTCCACGGTGAACCCCCATGCCGCCGTCAGCAGCGACGGATATTTGGGCAGGTAATCGGCGTAATACGCCTTCACCACGTCCTGATGCGGTACTGCCGGGTGAATATAGATCGGCACGTCCAGCGCCTCGGCACGAGCAAAGATCGGCCAGAACTTCTTCTGGTCGATGAATTCACCATTGGTCAGGCCATGAATCATCCCGCCCTTGAAGCCGTAATCCTTCACGGTGCGTTCGAGCTCGTCGGCCGCCGCTTCGGGCGCCGGAGAGGGAATGGTCGCGAAGCCGGCGAACCGGTGGGGATGGCGCTGGCAGGTCTCGTGCAGCCGGTCGTTGGCTGCGATGGCGAGTTTAGTCGCCTTTTCCGCGTCGAACCGCTGAACGCCGGGCGCGCCCTGCGACAGCACCTGTACGTCGATGCCGGATGCGTCCATGTCCTTGATGCGGAGATCGTAGAGATCGTCCATTTTTTTACGGATCGGCGTCCCCGCGAACCCCGTCTTGTCATCGAATTCTGCGACGATTTCCGGATCGAAATAGTGTTCTTCGATCGCAATGATCCTGTTGCCGTTCTTGCTCGCCATTGGTTTCTCCCTGCGGGTCTGTCCTGTGTGTCGGGGCGGACTATATCCGGCACGCTACCGCATGTCAGCCAATGGCAGGCAAACGGTCGCCCGGGCCGCGCGTGTCCGTTTTGTGCAGACAATACCCGGCGCCGCGCACATTGTTACCGATTAAACGAAATGATAGCGTTCTCCCGTTAAACCGGCGGGCAGACGCGCCGTCGTTTTGACGGCCATCTTGTCGCCACATTTTCGGGCGACCGTCTCACATATCGGGATTGGGGATCTCAGCGAAACAGCATGGCGCTTCTGGGTAAAATCATCGGCGGGATCGGCGGATTTGTCGTCGGAGGACCGCTCGGCGCGCTGGTCGGCGCGGCGGCGGGCCATGCCGTCGACCGCCTGCGCACCTCCGACGAGGATGCCAGCGATGCCACCCGTCAGACGGCATTCACGATTGCGGTTATCGCCCTGAGCGCCAAGATGGCCAAAGCCGACGGCCAGGTGACGCCGGACGAAGTACAGGCGTTCCGCCAGATTCTCGACGTCCCGGAAGAAGAACTCAAAAACGTCGGCCGCGTCTTCGATGTGGCGCGCAAGGACGCCCGCGGCTTCGAACCATACGCCAAACAGGTGGCGAAGATGTTCGCCGACCGGCCGGCCGTTCTCGAAGAACTGCTCGACGCGCTGTTCCATATCGCCAAGGCGGACCGCGTCATGCATCCGCAGGAAGAGGCGTTCCTGCAGGAGGTTGCAAAAATCTTCGGTTTCGACGAAGCGAAATTTGCCCGCATCCGGGCAGGCCACATGGGCGCCGATGCATCAGACCCTTACGCTATTCTCGGCGTAGCGCACGACGCCGACGACGACGAAGTACGCGCCGCATGGCGGACGCTGATCAAGGAAAACCATCCCGACAAGCTGATGGCCGACGGCATGCCGCAGGATTTCATCGATGTCGCCACCGCCAAGATGGCGACAATCAACGATGCGTGGTCGAACATTCAGAAACAGCGCGGGCTGAAGTAAGCTTCGGTCGAGAAAGGGGGCACCGGCATGTACAAGGAAGGAGACATCGTCCGGAATGTCGCCGCCGGTATCGTCGGCGTCGTCGTCGAGGTGGATGGAGAGACCGTCTATCTGGAACAGGAAAACGGCGTCGAAGTGGATTTTCCCGCCTCGGCCCTGGTGCTGGAACAGGCGTTTCAGGCGAAGCACGACACCTCCGTGCGCGCGGACGCGGTAAGCCACGTCAACGATCCGCTCTACGACGGCGTTATCTCCAGCATGTACCCGGCGATCCTGGAAATCGGCCAGGCGGCGCACCGGGCGATCCCGCCGGTGCCGGGCGTGGCGCCGAAAAACTGGGACAGCCTCAGCGCGCTTCAGAAACTGAATGCGGTGTCGGAGGCGACGGACGTGCCGGTGGCTGACTGGATAGAAGCCAACCGAACCGGCGCCAAACCCACCCTGGCGCAGCTGCAACTCTCGGTGCTGGCCGACCGCAAGGCGGCCGGCAAATAACGACTGACAGTCGGTCGCTCAGGCACCGCAGCATTTCTTGAATTTTCGCCCGGAACCGCAGGGGCACGGGTGATTGCGCCCGACCCTGACCGCGTCTGCTAGGGCGGCGGACGACGCGATCTCTCCTGCGACATAGACCCATTTTCCGTCTTCCCGCCGGAAGGCGGAATTTTCCCGGTGTATCCGGATCATGCCGTCTGCGAGGTAGGAGGCGGAGAATTCCACCGTGCCGGTCTCGTCGAGCGGTACGCCGCGCGAGGTTCCAAGAACCTGCAACGACAACCATTTCACTGTCCCGGCTCCGCGTTCGACAGCGACGCGATCAAAGGTTTCCCGCATCTCGCTGGCGCAGGTGCGTTCGATATAATCCAGCCTGCCGGACGC
This sequence comes from Alphaproteobacteria bacterium, assembly GCA_038146925.1. Lineage (GTDB taxonomy): Bacteria > Pseudomonadota > Alphaproteobacteria > MPNO01 > UBA830 > UBA830. The sequence goes on along the minus strand of JAYQSP010000011.1, from coordinate 452,158 downwards.
GAACGCCGTAAAACGCGACCGCATCAGGGCCTCCGCGGTCGGTGCAGCTGTCCGGTTCTCCACGTAGGGGCCGCAGCAATCTTCATAATCGATACCCAATCCGCAGAGACAGGCATTCATGCCGTGGCCCTTCCTTCAGGGAGCTTCGAACAGTCGCTCGAAGACCATATCCCGCAGATCGCGTTTCAGCACCTTTCCGAAATGGCTGCGGGGCAGGTCGTCGATGAACGCAATTTTCTTTGGCACCTTGAAAGCGGACATCCGATCTCGTCCCCACGAAAACAGATTTTCGGCAAGTTCGGGATCCGCCGGTGCATCCGCGTCGGGAACGGCCACCAGCACGATCGCCTCTCCCCATCGCTCGTCCTCGGCACCGATCACAGCGCAATCGCGGACCAGAGGGTGCCCCGCGTAGATGGTCTCGACCTCGACGGACGGAACGCTCTCCCCGCCGGTTTTCACGACATCCTTCGACCGGTCGACCAAAGTGATCCGGCCATCGGCGTCCATTACGCCGATATCGCCGGTGAAACACCAATGCAGCCCTTCCGGATCGTCCCTTCGGGGACGCCATGTTTGCGCGGCGGCTTCCGGGTTCCGGTGATAGCCGAGCGCGGTATTGAAGTTTCGCATGGCGATGTGCCCCGGCGTGCCGCGCGGTACGGGGCGGTCGTCGTCATCGAGGATCAATACGCGCGTATCGAGATGGGGCTCGCCGATGGCATGAGGATGATCGAGAAATTCGCCCCGCCCCTGTGTCGCCAGGTTCAGGCTTTCGCTCAGACCGGCGGCGGCGTAGATGTCGGCGCCGGGAAACATTTCGGCCAGTTTCCGCCGCAACGCCGGCGGCGTCGGCGCGGCGGTCGTTACCACCGTACGCGGCGCCTCCAGCGGCGTTCCGTCCCAGGCATCGTACAGGGGATTGATCACGGCCGGAACCAGCGGCAGGTATTCAATCCCGCGCGCGCGCACCTCTTGCAGGTATTTCGCCGGGTCGAAAGAACCGTCTGCGGGAAAAACAACCGTGCCGGCGCGGGCGAAAATCGTGAACATGCCCCACTCCATCCCTGCAACGTGATAGCCGGGCAGGATCGTCAGCGTCTGCCAGCCGCGTCCGATCCCGTATTCCGCCACATCGGCGAGGACCGTGATTACGGATCCGCCCTGACTGTGCAGCACGCCCTTGCTCTTCCCGGTCGTGCCGCCCGTCATGACCAGCCGGTACGGATCGTCGAGCGATGTGACGGCAGGGAACGCAGCATCTTCTTCCGCCATCAAAACGGCATCGTAGTCGGCCCAGCCCGCGGTCGGCCCGTCGCCGAAGACGATTCGGGTCTGGAGGGACGTGCCGTCAAACCGTTCCGTAAAACCGGCATCGGCGATCACTGCCCGGCAACCGTGATCGTTGACGTATTCGGCAACCTCGCTTGCGATCAGGCGCACGTTGAGCGGCGCGACGATGGCGCCAACCCGCGCGCAGGCAAATACGGTTTCCACAAGCGCATGCTCGTTCCGCATCATCGCGGCGACCAGGTCGCCTTTCCGGATGCCGAACCGATTCAACGCGCGCGCAAGCCGGTTGATTCGCGCATCCAGCTCGGCATAGGTGAGCTTGCGGCCATTCAGCAGGTCGTCGATCGCAACCCGGCCGGGATGCAGTTCGGCAGCCCGGCTGATGAAATGGCCGATCCCCATCTTCTGCCGTTCGGGATTCTTCAGTTCTTCGAACACCATGGTCGCACCCGTCTCATTGGTGTCTCGGATTATCGGGAAATTTTCGACGGAAACCAGCCAGCGCCGTCAAAAAGAAAACGGTGACCCCAATACGCCGGGCCACCGTTCTCGTCAGCTGCCGAAGGTGGGGTTCAGACAGCCCGGTTGCACCGGTATTGGAACGGCGCAACGCCTTTCCGCGCCGTCCATACTTCTGGCGCGAATGGAAATTCAAATGACGTGAAAAAGAGGATGCCGTGGTATCCCGCCCACCGTCGAGCATCGCCGGTCTCGGTTCTCTCTACCCCTGTCCGGTCATTGCAACCGGCCGTTCGAATAAACGTACTCAACATCTTTTGCGTCCTGAACCTTCGTTCGGTACGCCAACCACAGACCGCGCAGGACATGCCGCCTCCTACCCTGCGTGCAGTCCGTTAACCATAAGCAAAATTCATGCCAAAGATTTTTGTTCCATTATTTCAGTTGGTTAGATTTTTCCACCTCCGAAGGAACCGACCAGAATGTAAAATATTTCGACGCCAGCGACGGCTCCGCTCCGCGGTACCGGCACTGACTCGGCCTCTGGCTATACCGAAGCCGGGGTTCAGATCGCCATTTGACTTCGGGCGCCGGCGGCCTGACTCTCCGTCGCGATGAAACCTTCCCACATGATTCTCGCCGTGCTGGTGATGGCGGTCTGGGCATCCAATATTGCCGCCGCCCGGATCGCAGCAACGGAGATTCCCGGCTGGACGCTGATCACGGTGCGCATGGCGGTGATCGCCGTGACCCTGATCCCGTTCGTGGGTATTCCCCGCGGTCATATGTGGAAGCTGTTCGGTCTGTCGATCACGATGGGCACACTGCATTTCGGTCTTATGTTCACCGCGCTGGAACACATTCACGTTGGCACGGCGGCGCTGATTATCCAGACATCGGTGCCATTCGCGCTGCTGCTGGCATTGATCTTTTTCCGCGAGACATTTGGCTGGAGAAGGGCCGCCGGCATCCTGATCTGCTTCGTCGGCGTCACGATGCTGGTCGGCGAACCGCGGGTCTCCGACAATCTGCTCTATGCTGTCATGGCATTGATTTCGGCGCTCGCTTTCGGGGCCGCCAATCTGCAATTACGCGGCCTCGGAGACGTCAGCGTCCTCGCGATCAACGGCTGGATGGCGGTTTTCGCCATTCCGCAGATGGCGCTGATCGCGCTGATCTTCGAATACGATCGGATTCATACCGTTTTCTCGGCCAGCACGGAGGTCTGGATTGCCATCCTGCATATGGGCATCGTCGTCAGTATCGTGGGTCATGGGTTGTGGTATCGGCTGGTCCCCAAATACCGGACCAACCAGACCATGCCTTTCACGCTGCTGATCCCGGTGTTCGGCGTCAGCTTCGGCATCGTACTGCTGGGCGAAACGCTGACCTGGCTGATTTTCGCGGGCGGCCTTGTGACCCTGGCCGGGGTGGCTATCATCGTATTCCGGAAATCGGAAACCGCCACCGTGGAAACGCCTCCGCCAAAGGAAAGATAACGTGGACATCCGGGATCGTCCTTCCCCGAATTTCGGCGACAGGCCGGCAAACACGGCAATCGACACGGTCGTACTGCACTATACCGGCATGGACTTCGCCCGTGCCGCGCTGGACCGTATGTGCGACCCGGCTGCAGCGGTCAGCGCCCACTACATGGTAGACGAGGACGGCGTAGTGTTCCGTCTGGTCGACGAAGACAAGCGGGCCTGGCACGCGGGCGTCAGCTTCTGGCTGGGCGCCACAAACATCAACGACCGGTCGGTCGGGATCGAGATCGCCAATCCGGGTCATGAATTCGGCTACCGGCCGTTTCCCGAAGCGCAGATGGCGTCGGTTGAAACACTACTGGGCGACATTCTTTCCCGTCACGCCATCCCCGCTTCACGGGTGATCGGCCATTCCGATATAGCGCCGGCGCGCAAGCAGGACCCGGGGGAGTTGTTCGACTGGCAAAGGCTGGCGAAGAAAGGCCTGGCGGTCTGGCCGGACAAAGCGGTCGATGCGGTCGATCTGTCCGGGGTGGCGCGTATGCTCGCCGGCATCGGCTACGATCCCGACGCGGCGCTGAAGGATGTCGTCACCGCCTTCCAGCGCCGTTACGTGCCGCATGCCGTCAGCGGCGAGGCGGATCTCCGCACCCGGTCCATGATCGCCGCCGTCGCCGCCATAAAAAGTTGACCTGACCCCCTTTCGGACCGACAGTGCCACCGGTCCAGACGGTCGGATGGCCGCCTTTCGGCAACGGGGAAACCCGCCGGGGGGAGGAAAGTCCGGGCTCCACGGAAACACGGTGCCGGTTAACGGCCGGCGGGGGCGACCCCAGGGAAAGTGCCACAGAGAGCAGACCGCCGCCTCTTCGGACGCGGTAAGGGTGAAAGGGTGCGGTAAGAGCGCACCGCGTCGGCGGCAACGTCGATGGCAGGGTAAACCCCACCGGGAGCAAAACCGAATAGGGACGGCATGCGGAGGCTACTCCGCAGGCGTGTTTCCGCGCCGCTGTCCGGGTAGGTTGCGACGAGGCGTCCGGCGACGGGCGCCCCAGATGAATGGCCATCCATCGCCGCTGCCTCGGCACGGCGGGGACAGAACCCGGCTTACAGACCGTCTGGACCAGATTTGACACAACCGCCATCGTGAGATCCCGCTATGCTGAGCGGGAAAATGCAGGACGTACCCGCGATGACTTGATTGCAATCAAGCCACCGTGGGCGCCGATGCCTTATCAGACTCACCACCGGTGTCGCGGCAACCGCCGCGCGGCCCGTGTAACCTGCATCGAAGGGAAACCAGATATGATCAACATGCGTAAAATGGCTGCACTTACCGGGACAGCAGTGCTTGTCGCACTCGCCGGTTGCGCGGGCGAACAACCCGCAACACAGACCGAATCGGGCACCTACTCCGTGACGTACGACAATGTCGGCGGTCTTATCGCCTTCCGCACCGGAACAGGCAAATTGACCCTGAAAGACGGGTCCGAGTACGCCATCACGGCGGACGGGTACAGTCTGGCCGCGCTCGGCTATACCGTCGCGACCGCAACGGGCCGGGTCTACAATCTCGGCACGCCGGAAGATTTCAACGGCGAATACGGCGCGGTCGGCGGATCCGCGGTTCTCGGAACCGGATCGTCAAGCTTCAAACTGCGAAATCGGGGGAACGACGTCCTGTTGGACGCCAATTCGACTGAAACCGGCCTGCGGGCCGGTCTTGGTGGCGGTTTCGTCACGTTCAAGCTGGGCGAACGCCTGAAAGGCCCGCGTGTCGCCGCGGCGCCGCCAAAACCGGCCCCGGCCCCCGCGCCGGTCGCCATGCTGCCGACGCGCCACGAAATCGAATTCGGGTTCAACAAGTCACGCGTCAATCTGGCCACCGGAAGGCTTCTCGACACGATCGTCGCCGACTGGAAAGACAAACCGGCTGCGTTCGAGGTTGTGGGGCACGCCGATACCGTGGGTAGCAATCGCTATAACGAGCAGCTCTCGACCGCGCGGGCGCAGAACGTCCGCAACGCCCTGATCGCCCGTGGCATTGCCGCGAACCGCATTACCGCGCGGGGCGTCGGGCAAAACAACCTCGCAGTCCCGACCCCGGACGAAACCCGTCTCCGCGCGAACCGGCGGGTAGTGATCGAGATCGCCCCCGGAACCAGTAATTCCGGCATATCTTCGCTCGCCGACGGGTAGATTAGTACATCTCATATTGACGGCCTGCATCTTCACGATGCAGGCCGTTTCCTGTTGCCGCCGCCAACATCCTCCCGGCATGTGCGTCCTTCACACCCCAAAAAGAACATAAGTAGAACACAATATCGCCGCAATTGGCGGCGACAGTTCGTTGACTGACATCTTGCAATCGATTTGGCGGAGCCGCGGAACGCCAAATTCTGGCATCGACGAATGCTATTAAGACCCTGTTCTTAACTGTTTCTTTACTGTTAATGGCATTGATTCCCATAAAAGCCCATGATATACCATCATGTCCCAAGTTGCCTTGCGGGACGATGGTTTATGCCGGTTCGCCGGCGCAACTGAACAGGAAAGCCGGATCGCCCCGTGACGTCGTTTATTTCGACATACGAAAACAAGGTCGACAAAAAGGGCCGCGTGTCGGTGCCTGCGGCCTATCGCGCGGCGCTGGGAAGCGAGGCGTATCAAGGGGTTATCGCATATCCGTCCTTCACCGGACCGGCCATCGAAGGCTTCGGGCGCGGCGCGCTGGAAGAACTCAACAAGCGCCGGTTCGATCAGTCTCTCGACGGGGGAGATTTTACCCAGGCCCTGGTGGGTCGCTCCGATGACGGGCTGGTCGAGACCATCATGTCGCTTGCCAGCGAGATGCCCTTCGACGGCGAAGGCCGAATCATTTTACCGGCGCGGCTCGCCGAACATGCCGGGATTGCGGACCGTGCCACATTCGTCGGCCGCGGCAACCGCTTCCAGATCTGGTCGCCGGAAGAATACGCAAAAGCCCAGGCGGCGGAGGTCGCGGCGCTGCGCGCGAGACTGACCGGCGGAGACGCCCCATGACGGAGGCGGTTCCCGCCTTCTCCCACGACCCCGTCCTGATCGACGAAGTGATCGGCGCGCTTCAGCCCCGCGACGGCGGCGCCTATGTCGACGGTACGTTCGGCGCCGGCAGTTATACCCGCGCGATCCTGGATGCCGCCGACTGCCGCGTTTGGGCGATCGACCGCGATCCCGATGCGGTGCGCAATGCCGCGGCCCTGGTTGACGAATACGCCGGTCGCCTGACCGTCATCGAAGGCCGGTTCGGCGACATGGCACGCATCCTCCATGAAAACGGGGTCACCGTAGTCGACGGCATCGCGCTTGATCTCGGCGTTTCGTCGATGCAGCTCGACGACGCGGCGCGGGGGTTCAGCTTCCGAAACGACGGCCCGCTCGACATGCGACAGGAACAGGACGGTCCGTCCGCCGCAGATCTGGTGAACGAGGCCGAGGAAAGCATCCTTGCCGACATCATCTACCGGTACGGCGAAGAACGGCAGGCCCGGCGCATCGCCCGCGCCATCGTCGCCGCCCGCGCCGACGGCCCGCTCACCCGGACAGGCGAACTGGCCAACATCGTGCGCGATACCTATCGCGGCGGCCGCAACGCCAGGACGGATCCCGCCACAAAGACGTTTCAGGCCATCCGTATCCACGTCAACGACGAACTCGGCGAACTGAAGCGCGGTCTCGACGCCGCCGAAATCCTGCTGGCGCCGGGCGGACGTCTCGCCGTCGTTTCATTCCATTCGCTCGAAGACCGCATCGTAAAGGAATTCCTGCGCGCCCGTTCGGACGGGCAACCGACGGGCTCCCGTCATTTGCCCGTTGCCGATGCGCGCCTGTCGGATCCGACCTTCCGGCTGATCAAGCGCGGCGCCATCAAACCAGCCCGCGAAGAGGAAAAACGTAATCCGCGATCGCGCTCCGCGCGCCTTCGCGTCGCCGAACGCAGCGTTGCCCCTCACGCCAAACCTGCAGGAGGTCGCTGAGCCATGCGCAGATCGACCCTTCTCTGGTCGGTGCTCTGTATCGCCGTTGTGATCGGGCTGTTCGTCGTCAAACACCGGGTCCAGGATCTGGAGGACCGGCTGCATGCACTGAACGCCGAAATCCTCTCGGATCGCGACGCCACCCAGGTCCTCGAAGCGGAATGGAGCTACCTCAACCAGCCGGCCCGTCTTGAAGCGCTGAGCCGCAAACTGCTTGGGATGGAGCCGCCCACCGCGGAACAGACGCTGACGCTGGACGAGTTCCGCCTGCAGACCGCCCCGGCGGAGCAGGAAGGCACGGCGATCGCCGACATCCTGCCGATGAAAAAACCGGTGGCGAAAGCGGCGCCGATAACCTCACAAAAGATCCCGGAAGGCAAACCGGATACCGACGACTGGCTGAAGCCGATTCTCGCCAAGATGAAGAAAGAACAATGACGGACCGCCGAGCCAACCCGCCGGAGAAAATCCGCATCGAGGGCGATCGCAAGACCGCCATCGAAACCGGCCGGAACCGGTTGATGGTGGCGGGCGCACTGTTTTCCGCCGCCTTCCTCGTCATCGGCATTCGGGTCGTGGACGTTTCGATTTTCTCCAGCGACGCGGAGCCGCGCTATTCGCGCAGCATTTCCGAGACGGAAAAATACACTGGCCGCGCCGACATCGTGGACCGCAACGGCGTGCTGATGGCGACCAGCCTCAACACGGCGTCGCTGTACGCCAATCCGCGCCTGGTGCTCGACCCCGAGCAGTCGGCGATAAAACTGTCCGGTGCTCTGCCGGATATCGACGTCAAGGCGATCGAACGGAAACTCCGGTCGGACCGCGGTTTCGTCTGGTTGCGCCGCCATCTTACGCCGCGCCAGCAATACGCGGTCAACCGGCTCGGCATCCCGGCGCTGAACTTCCAGCGCGAGGCCAGGCGCATGTATCCGCTAGGACCGCTGGCGTCGCATGTTCTCGGTTTTACCGACATCGACAACAAGGGTCTCGCGGGCATCGAACGCTATTTCGACAAGGAACTGCGCAGCCGCCAGGAAAACCTGTCGTTGTCGGTGGATGTCCGGGTCCAGCACGTGCTCGAACACGAACTCTCCATCGCCATGAAGAAGTTCAGCGCCATCGGCGCCGCCGGCCTGGTGATGGACGTCGAAACCGGCGAAATCGTCGGCATGGCCTCGCTGCCGGGCTTCGACCCCAACCAGCCGGGGGCCATTGACAAGGAGTTGCGTTTCAACCGGACGACCCAGGGCGTGTACGAGATGGGGTCGACCTTCAAGATTTTCACGACCGCCATGGCGTTCGACGCCGGCACCGCGACCATGCGCAGCGGCTACGACGCAACCGACCCGATCCGGGTCGCCCGGTTCACGATCCGCGATTACCACGCCAAGAAGCGCTGGCTCTCGGTACCCGAGATATTCATGTACTCGTCGAATATCGGCACCGTGAAGATGGCGCTCGACGTCGGCATCAAGGGTCACCGCAAGTTTCTGACGCAGCTCGGCATGCTGAAACCGGTACGGGTCGAACTGTCGGAAACCGGTTCGCCCCTGTCGCCCAACCGCTGGCGCGAAATCAATTCAATGACCATTTCGTTCGGTCACGGCCTGGCGGTCAGTCCGCTGCATCTGGTGGCGGGGGTTTCAGCCATCGTCAATGGCGGCATCTACCGCAGTCCGACGCTAATCCGCCGCGAAACCGGAGAAACGGTCGTCGGCAAACGCGTCATATCGGAAGAAACATCGCTGAACATGCGACGCCTGATGCGATTGGTCGTCGAGAACGGCACCGGCCGCAATGCGTCGGCGCCGGGCTATCTGGTGGGCGGCAAGACCGGGACCGCCGAAAAAGTGTCCGGGCGCGGCTACAAGAAGAAAGCGCTGATTTCGTCCTTCGTTGCCGCCTTCCCGATGCACAAGCCGAGATACGTCGTCCTCGCCATGCTCGACGAGGCGAAAGGCACCAAGGAAACGTTCGGATACGCAACCGGCGGCTGGGTCGCCGCACCGGTGGTCGGCGCGGTGGTCCGCCGCATCGCGCCGGTGCTGGGGCTGCGGCCGATTAAAGACGAAAACGCCGTCCGCGAGGCGCTGTCGGTGGAAATTTCCGAAAAATCCGGCCGGGGGCGGCGGGTTGCGGCTCATTGATCTGATAGCGGGAGAGAAAACACAGGTGACCCTGACAGCCGACATAGGCGATCTGGAAATTACGGGACTGACGGCGGATTCCCGCGCCGTGCAGCCCGGCTTCCTGTTCGCGGCGCTGCCGGGATCGACCGTGGACGGACGCGACTATATCAATGCCGCCATTGAAAACGGCGCCGCCGCGATCCTTGCGCCGAACGGCTCCGATGCACCGCAAGGCGCTGCGATGATCACCGCGCCGGACGCCCGTGCCGCCCTTGCGCATATGGCGGCCGCTTTCTACGGCGACCAGCCGGACACCATCGCTGCCGTAACGGGGACCAACGGGAAAACGTCGGTCGCGCATTTTACGCGCCAGATATGGACCGCGCTGGGTGACAGCGCCGTCAGCCTCGGCACGCTGGGCCTTCAGATGCCGGACGGATCAGTCAAACCCAGCCTGACGACCCCCGATCCGGTCACGTTACATGCCGATCTCGCGGAATTGTGCCGCCAGGGCGTGACCCATGCGGTGCTCGAAGCGTCCAGCCACGGTCTCGACCAACGGCGGATGGACGGCGTCCGTCTCACGGCGGCGGCCTTCACCAACCTGACCCGCGACCATCTGGATTATCACGGCACGTTTGAAAACTACCTCGCCGCCAAGGCGCGCCTGTTTGCGGACCTGCTGCCGGCAAACGGCATCGCGGTGTTGAATGCCGACATTCCGGAGTTCGACACGCTCGCAAACCTGTTCCCGGGAAAAACCCTGACCTACGGGCGCAATGGATCCGATCTCATCCTGCACGAGGCAACGCCTACCCATCGCGGCACCCGCGTCTCTCTGACAGTGCTTGGGCGAAGCATCGGCCTGGACCTGCCGCTCGCCGGCGCCTTTCAGACCTATAATGTCCTGTGTGCCGCCGGCCTCGCTATCGGTTGCGGCGCCGACCGCGACGCCGTGATCGGCTGTTTCGACACGCTGAAAGGCGTGCCGGGACGGATGCAGCTTGCCGGCACCGTGTCCGGCGGCAGCGTCTATATAGATTATGCCCACACACCCGATGCGCTGGAGAACGTCCTCTCCGCGCTGCGACCGCACACGGAGGGCCGCCTGATTGCCGTCATCGGCTGCGGTGGTGACCGGGATCGCGGCAAACGGCCCATGATGGGCGAAATCTCCGCCCGCCTGGCGGATATAACCATCGTGACGGACGACAATCCGCGCTCCGAGGACGCTGCGACAATTCGCGCCGAGATCATCGCCGCCGCGCCGGGTGCCGTTGAAATCGGCGACCGGGCGGACGCAATTGCAGAAGCAGTCTCGACGATCGACGAGGGCGATGTCGTCATCGTCGCCGGCAAGGGCCACGAAACGGGCCAGATCGTCGGCGACAACTTTCTGCCGTTCGACGATGTCCTCGTCGCCCGCAATGCTCTCAAGAGCGCGGGAGGACAGCCGTTATGACCGCGCCGCTCTGGACATCCATCGACGCCGCTGCGGCCACCGGCGGGACGGCAATCGCGGAGTGGGCCGCAACCGGCATCTCGATCGATACCCGCACACTGGAAACGGGCGATCTATTCGTCGCCCTGGCAGGGCCCAATTTCGACGGCCATGACTTCGTCGACACGGCGTTCGCCGCCGGTGCCGCATCGGCATTGGTATCCCGGGAAGCATCGCTGAACGGACGGCCCGGACTGGTTTCGACCGACACGCTCGATGCGATGGAAAAGCTCGCAACCGCCGCCCGCGACCGGTCGAGGGCCAAAATCGCGGCGATTACCGGGAGCGTCGGCAAGACCGGCACCAAAGAAGCACTGGCGCACGTTCTGTCGGCCCAGGGCGAAACCGGCTACAGCAAAAGCAGTCTCAACAATCACTGGGGCGTGCCGTTGTCAGTGGCGCGTCTGCCGGCCAGCGCCCGGTTCGGCGTTTTCGAGATCGGCATGAACCACCCGGGCGAGATCACGCCGCTCGTGGGCCTTGTCCGCCCGCACGTCGCCGTGATTACCGCGATTGCCTCGGCGCACCGCGAATTCTTCGACTCGGTGGAAGACATTGCCCGCGCCAAGGGCGAAATTTTTTCATCCCTCGACGGCGGCACCGCGATCATCAACCGCGACACGGAATTCTTTCCGCTGCTGGCGGACATGGCGCAAGACGCCGGCGCAAATGACATCGTCTCGTTCGGACGCCATGCGGAAGCCGACATGCGCCTGATCGAATGTCTTTCGGATGCGACGGGCAACGCTATCGACGCCCGCTGGCGCGGCGACGCAATCTCTTACCGGGTGGACCAGCCCGGTGTGCACTGGGCCTATAACAGCCTTGCCGTTCTCGCCACCGCGGATGCGCTGGGCGCCGACATGAAAAAAGCGGCCGCCGATCTGGCGACCCTCCCGGCCCTCCCCGGCCGCGGCGCGGTGCACGTCATCCCCTGGGGAGACGGCACGATCCGGCTGATCGACGATTCCTACAACGCCAATCCGGAATCCATGAGCGCGGCATTGAAAACCCTCGGCCACATGCAGCCGGATGGCGGTCGCCGCGTCGCCATCATCGGTGACATGCTGGAACTGGGCGACAACCTCGCGCACCGCCCACGCCGGACTGAAAGACCACATCGAAAAGAACGACATCGACGCCGTGTTCATGGCGGGCCCGGAGATGTCGGCACTGGCCGACGTGCTGGATGCCGACCGCATCGGTGCGACGGCGGACAGCGCCGCCGCTCTGCTGCCGGCGGTCCTGTCGGGTCTTCGGGCCGGCGACGTCGTCACCGTAAAGGCATCCAACGGAACTGGACTCGGCCGGATCGTCGCGGCCCTGATCGATTCCGAAACCGTTTCTCACGCCGCAAACGGCAACTGAGGCAGGAGACCGCAAAGCATGCTCTACAATCTTCTGTTTCCATTGGCCGACGAGATCAGCGTGTTCAACCTGTTCCGATACATCACTCTACGGACGGGCGGCGCGACGGTCACGGCGCTATTCGTCAGCTTCGTTCTCGGCCCCGCGGTTATCCGCTGGCTAAAAAGCAAACAGGCGGAAGGCCAGCCGATCCGCGAAGACGGTCCTCAGTCCCACCTGATCACCAAAAAAGGGACCCCCACCATGGGCGGCGTCCTGATACTTTTTGCGCTGGGGATTGCGACGCTGCTGTGGGCAGACCTGACCAACCAGTATGTCTGGGCGGTGCTTCTGGTGACGCTGGGCTTCGGCGCCATCGGCTTTATCGACGATTACAAAAAGCTGACCAAACGCTCCAGCGACGGACTGCCCGGCCGCGTAAAACTGATTCTGCAGATCATCATCGGCGGCGCCGCGACGGTGTGGATCACCGCGATTTCGGAACCTCATCTGGCCAACGGGTTGGCCATCCCCTTCGTGAAGGATTTCCTGGCGCCGCTGGGCTGGTTCTTCCTGCCCTGGGCCATCATCGTCATGGTCGGCGCCTCGAACGCGGTCAATCTGACAGACGGGCTCGACGGGCTCGCCATCATGCCTGCGCTGATCGCGGCGGCCTGTTTCGCCCTGATCGCCTATGTCGCCGGCAACTTCGTGTTCTCGAATTACCTTCAGATCCATTTCGTCCGCGGCTCCGGCGAACTGGCCGTATTCTGCGGCGCGCTGGTCGGCGCGGGACTCGGTTTCCTCTGGTTTAACGCCCCGCCCGCCATGGTGTTCATGGGCGATACGGGTTCGCTTGCCATCGGCGGCGCGCTGGGCGCGGTCAGCGTTGTGACCAAGCACGAGATCGTACTCGCCATCATCGGAGGCCTGTTCGTTCTGGAAACGGTCTCGGTAATTGTCCAGGTCGCCTCCTTCAAGATGACCGGCAAGCGCATTTTCCGAATGGCGCCGCTGCATCACCACTTCGAACAGAAGGGCTGGGCGGAATCGACGATCGTGATCCGGTTCTGGATCATTGCGTCGATCCTCGCGCTCGCCGGCCTCGCAACCCTGAAGCTGAGGTAGGTCAGGAACCGATGATCCCCGTCACGTCCCGCAACAACCAGCATATCGCCGTATTCGGCCTCGGCGCGTCCGGCCGGGCGACGGCGCATGCGTTGACGGCCGGCGGCGGCGCCGTGACGGCGTGGGACGACAACGCGGACTCCCGGAGAGACGCGGCAAACGAGAACATAGCCCTGGCCGACCCGGCGACCCTCGACTGGTCTGGACAGGATGCGCTGATACTCAGCCCCGGTGTACCGCTGACAAATCCGCATCCGCACCCGGCGGCACGGGCGGCGCTGGCGGCTGGCAAACCCGTGATCGGCGATATCGAGCTGTTGTTCGAAAACGCCGGCGAGGCGACGCTGATCGGCATTACCGGGACCAACGGCAAGTCGACGACATCCGCACTGCTTCATCACGTGTTGCAGGTTGCAGGCACTCGGGTTCAGATCGGCGGTAATTTCGGTCCGCCTGTCCTCGGGCTGGATCCCGTGGGCAGGGACGACACGGTCGTTCTTGAACTGTCTTCCTATCAGCTCGATCTGATCGACAGGGCCGCCTTCGATATCGCGGTTTTTCTGAACCTGACGCCGGATCATCTGGACAGGCACGGCGACATGGATGGTTACGTCGCGGCCAAGAAACGGATATTCCGAAACTCCCGTGGAGCGCGGCAGATGGCGGTCATCGGCGTGGACGACGTCCACGGGGCCGCCATCGCCGCCGAATTGTCCGAACGGCCGGGCTGGATCGTGACGCCGATCTCCTCGACCCGAGAACTGACAGGCGGCGTTTCCGTCGTTAACGGCATTCTAACCGATCAGGGCGGAAATCGCTGCGACATCTCCGGCATCGACACGCTGCGCGGCATGCACAACTGGCAGAACGCGGCCGCGGCCTGGGCGGCGGCACGCACCCATGGCGTCGCCCCGCATATCATTGCGAATGCTTTCGAAGATTTCGCGGGACTGCCGCACAGGCTGGAAACCGTTGCAACCATCGACGGCGTCCGCTTCGTCAACGATTCGAAAGCGACCAACGGCGAAGCCGCCTCCCGCGCGCTGCGTTCATTCGACGATATATACTGGATTGCAGGCGGCATCGCGAAAGAAGATGGCCTTGCGCCCACGCTGCCGTGTCTTGACCGGGTCCGGCGGGCCTATCTGATCGGCGAGGCCGCCCGCGATTTCGAAGCGGAACTGACCAAGAACGGCGTTTCGGTTCGAATCGCCGGAGATCTGGCGGCGGCGCTGACGCTGGCAGCGGCGGACGCGACAGCTGACGGCGCAACGGCGCCGGTCGTCCTGCTGTCACCGGCATGCGCGTCGTTCGACCAGTATCCCAACTTCGCGAAACGCGGCGATCATTTCCGCGATCTGGTCATGGCGCTGCACGGGGGACGTGCGACATGACCGTCTTCGCCCGTTCCGACACTTCGATCCTGGGCCGCTGGTGGTGGACGGTCGACCGCTGGACCCTGACCGCGGTCGGCGCACTGATCGCATTCGGCATCATCATGGCCCTGGCCGCCAGCCCGGCGGTCGCGGAGCGCATCGGCCTCGATTACTTCTATTTCGCTCGGCGCCAATTGATCTACCTGCCGGTCGCGCTGGCCCTGATGATGGGTGCCTCTCTGCTATCACCGACCGGCGTGTTCCGGGCTGCCACGGTCATGCTCGCGATCTTTACCGTGCTTGTCATTGCGACCTTCGTCATGGGCACCGAGATCAAGGGCGCCCGCCGGTGGATCGCGCTGGGCCCGATTTCCGTGCAACCGTCTGAATTCCTCAAACCGGCCTTCGCCGTCGTGGCTGCATGGCTGTTCGCCTCGGCACGCAGCGGCGCCATAAAGCAAGGCAACCTGATTTCCATCGCCGCTTTCGGCACCCTCGTCGGACTGCTGCTTCTGCAGCCTGACGTCG
Organism: Alphaproteobacteria bacterium; assembly: GCA_038146925.1. GTDB lineage: Bacteria > Pseudomonadota > Alphaproteobacteria > MPNO01 > UBA830 > UBA830. The sequence continues at coordinate 436,891 of JAYQSP010000011.1, read as the reverse complement.
GTATGGCAGTTGTCATTTCGGCGGTGTGGTCTGCACAGTTCTTTCTCGCGGGATTGCCGCTCTACTGGGCCGCGTTGTTGGTCTTCGGCGGCGCGGGCGCCCTTGTCGCCGCATATTTCACGCTGCACCACGTCGCCAGCCGGATCGACAGGTTCCTGGACCCGTCCTCCGGCGACAGCTACCAGGTCGACCGGTCGCTGGAAGCCTTCATGAACGGCGGCCTGTTCGGGCGCGGACCGGGCGAAGGCACCGTCAAGGAAGTCCTGCCCGACGCGCATTCCGACTTCGTCTTCGCCGTCGCCGGCGAGGAATTCGGCCTGTTCGTCTGTCTCATCATCGTTGGACTTTTCGCTTTTATCGTCCTGCGCGGGTTCGCCCGGGCACTGCAGGAAACAGACCTGTTCATCCTGTTGGCAACGTCCGGCCTGCTGGTCCAGTTCGGGCTGCAGGCAGTGATCAATATGGGGTCAACGCTGCGGCTGATGCCGACCAAGGGGATGACATTGCCGTTCGTATCCTATGGAGGTTCTTCCCTGATCGCGATGGGATTGTGCGTCGGTTTCCTGCTGGCACTGACGCGCAAGCGCGTCGGCGTGGAGACGCTGCGATGACCGGCAGCGGGCACATCATGCTTGCCGCCGGCGGCACGGGCGGCCACATCTTCCCGGCGATTGCCGTCGCCGAGGCGCTGCTGTCGCGCGGCTATACCGTATCCCTGATCACGGACGCGCGCGGAATGGATCTAGGCAGCGTGCTGCCGGATGTCGCCGTGCATCGAATCAGCGCATCGGGTATCGGTGGCGGGGTCGTCGCGAAAGCCAAAGCAGTGTTGTCTATCGGTATCGGCGTGATTCAGGCACGCCGCCTTTTCCGGAAATTCCGGCCCCGTTGCATCGTGGGGTTCGGTGGATATCCGTCCGTCCCGACCATGCTTGCAGCCACAACGCGCGGTCTGCCGACGGTCATTCACGAACAGAACGCGGTGCTCGGAAGAGCCAATCATCTGCTTGCGGGCCGGGTATCCGCCATCGCGACGTCATTCGACGAAACCGCGGGCATCGCACCCGAAAATGCCTCCAAGGTCGTGGTGACGGGCAATCCGGTTCGCCACGCCTTTTCCGAGGTGCGCAACCGGCCCTATCCGGCAATCGGGCCCAATGGCGAAGGTGTCAAAATTCTGGTCCTCGGCGGCAGCCTCGGCGCCACCGTCTTCAGCGACATTGTTCCCCGGGCGATCGCCGACATGCCCGAAACGCTGCGCCGGCGATTTGCGATCGTTCAGCAGTGCCGCGCGGAAGATATGGACCGGGTGCGCGAGACGTATGACAGCGTTGGCCTGTCGCCGGAACTCGCAACCTTCTTCGACGACGTGCCGGAACGCATGGCCAATGCCCATATCGTGATCACGCGGGCCGGCGCATCTACCATCGCCGAACTGGCCGAAGCGGGACGACCCGCCATTCTGGTGCCGTATCCTCATGCGCTGGACGATCACCAGACGGCGAACGCCCGCTCGATCGACGATCGGCAGGCCGGCTGGCTGATTCCGCAAGACGGTTTCACACCGGAATCGCTGACCATCCGGCTGGAAGGTTTCGTCAACCTGACCAATACGCTGACCAACGCCGCCGAAGCGGCGAGATCCCTGGGCGGCAGAAACGCGGCGGATGCCGTCGCGGATCAGGTGGAACGTCTCAGCGGCGCGCGACCCAATGGCGGCGCCGGGCCGGCATCCGATCCCGTGCGGGAGATCGCCGCATGAACGCGCTTCCCCTCAGCATCGGCACCATACATTTCGTCGGAATCGGCGGAATCGGGATGAGCGGCATCGCCGAGATTCTTCACAATCTCAATTACTCGGTGCAGGGCAGCGACATCGCAGAGAGCGCGAATGTCAAACGGCTGCGCGATCTCGGCATCGAAATATCGATCGGCCATCGCGGCGAAAACCTGGGCACGGCCGAAGTCGTCGTCATTTCGTCCGCCGTCAAACCGGACAACCCGGAAGTCGTCGAAGCACGTTCCCGCCTCGTACCGGTGGTGCCGCGGGCCGAAATGCTGGCCGAAATCATGCGTCTCAAATGGGGCATCGCGGTCGCCGGCACTCACGGCAAGACCACGACCACGTCCATCGTTGCCTCGGTTCTGGATGCCGGCCAGTTCGACCCCACCGTCATCAACGGCGGCATCATCAACGCCTACGGCACCAACGCCCGGCTCGGCAGCAGCGAGTGGATCGTCGTCGAAGCGGACGAATCCGACGGCACATTCATGAAACTGCCGGCCACCATCGCAGTGGTCACCAACATCGATCCGGAGCACCTGGATCACTACGGCGATTTCGATACGCTGAAAGCGGCGTTCGTCAAATTCGTCCAGAACATCCCGTTTTACGGCTTTGCCACGATGTGCATCGACGATACCGAGGTACAAGCCCTGATTCCGCAGGTTTCCGACCGCCGGATCATCACCTACGGGCTCAGCCCGCAGGCGGACATCCGGGCGATTGACATATCTGCCGATCCCGCCGGTTCGAGCTTTACCGTCATGATCGCAGACCGGTCGTCGGCAACCACCTCCGAACTCGGACGCTTCACCATGCCGATGGTCGGCGACCACAACATCCGCAACACCCTGGCGGCGATCGCGATCGCGCGGGAAATGGGAATCGACGCCGATGTCATCCGCTGTGCCCTCTGCGAATTCAGCGGGGTCAAACGGCGCTTCACCCGCACCGGCACCGTCAACGACGTCACGATCATCGACGATTACGGTCATCATCCGGTGGAAATCACAGCGGTCCTGGCCGCCGCCCGGACCAGCACCCGGCGCAACGTGATAGCGGTCGTGCAACCGCACCGCTATACGCGGCTGCGCGACCTGTTTGACGAATTTTGTACCTGTTTCAATGACGCCGATACCGTCATCGTCACCGACATATACGCTGCCGGCGAAACGCCGCTGGACGGATACGACCGCGACGCGCTTATCGAAGGGTTGCGAAGCCGGGGGCATCGTCATGTCCTGCCGCTGGAAAACCCGGAAGCGTTGCCCGGCCTCATCGCCGAGCTCGCACAGCCGGACGATTTCGTCGTCTGCCTCGGTGCCGGGAACATTACGGCATGGGCAAACGACCTGCCCGATGCGCTCGCCGCCATATGGAACGCAGGCGACGCCGCCGCGACAACCGGTGGAGGCGCGTGATGCTGGCCCATGCCCTGCCCCGTCTGATCGATCGTCTGCCCGCCGTGCGCGGCGAAGTCTCGGAAAACGGACCGCTCGGGGGGATCACCTGGTTCCGGACCGGCGGCCCGGCGGAGGTCCTGTTCCGGCCGGCGGACGTCGACGACCTGCAGACCTTTATCGCCGCTCTGGAACCCGACATCGCCGTCACGGTGCTCGGCCTCGGGTCGAACGCCATGATCCGCGACGGCGGGGTGCCGGGCGTGGTGATCCATCTCGGCAAGAATTTCGGCGACATATCGTTCGACGGCGATGACGTGATCGCGGGCGCAGGCGCACTGGACGTAGCGGTCTCCCGCGCCTGCCGCGACCGGTCTCTGGCGGGTCTCGAATTCCTCAACGGCATTCCAGGCACCATCGGCGGCGCGCTGCGCATGAACGCCGGCGCCTATGGCCGTGAAATGTCCGACGTCCTTAAAACGGCGACAGCGATGGATCCGGCTGGCCGGATACACGAATTGAGCCGGGCGGATTTCGGATTCGCATACCGCCACAGCACGGTGAACCAAGACTGGATTTTCCTGTCCGCGCGCATGACGGGCAAGCCGGGCGACCGCGCGGATATCGATGCCCGAATGAAGGAAATTGCCGGCGACCGCAAATCGTCCCAGCCGATTCAGGAACGGACCGGCGGATCGACCTTCAAGAACCCGAAGAACGCAAAAGCCTGGGAACTGATCGACGCTGCGGGATGCCGCGGTCTGGTCGTCGGCGATGCAATGGTGTCCGAACAGCATTGCAACTTTCTGATCAACCGCGGCAAAGCGACCTCCCACGACCTCGAAACCCTCGGCGAGGAAGTCCGCCGCCGGGTAAAGGAACGGTCAGGCATTTCCCTGGAATGGGAAATTCGCCGCATCGGCATACCCGCGGAGGGGGCATCATGAGCGCGTCCGTCGCAGTACTTGCCGGCGGCTGGTCGAGCGAGCGCGACGTATCGCTGATGGGCAGCGGCAACATTGCCGCGGCGCTGCGCGATGCCGGTTACGACGTGCGCGAGATAGACGTCAAACGCGACATTCCGGCCCTGGTGGAAGCGCTGACCCCGCCGCCGGATATCGTCTACAACGCGCTCCACGGTCCCTATGGAGAAGACGGCTGCATCCAGGGAATCCTCGAATGCCTGGGCGTACGCTACACTCATTCGGGCGTCCTTGCTTCGGCGCTGGCCATGGACAAACCCATGGCAAAGCATCTGTTCCGGAGCGCGGGAATTCCCTGTCCGGAACACCGCATCGTCACGCGGGCGGAATTCGATGCCGGCGAACGGATCGATCTACCGTTTGTCGTCAAGCCGCTCAACGAAGGCTCCAGCGTGGGCGTCCGCATCGTTCGAACGGAGGCCGATGTCGCCGCACTGGACGACGCTATCTGGGCTTATGGCAGTCGCATGATGCTCGAGAGTTTCATCGACGGACGCGAAATCACGGTTTCCGTCATGGGCGACAAGGCTCTTGGCGTCACGGAGATTCGCGCGCTGGAAGGTTTCTACGACTACGAAGCCAAATACACCGACGGACGCGCGGAACATCTGGTTCCGGCCCCCATTCACCCGGAGGCATACGACGCCGCCATGGAATATGCCGTCCGCGCGCACAAGGCGCTCGGATGCCGGGGCGTCTCGCGCGCTGATCTCATGTACGACGACCGCCGCGGCGAGCCCGGCGATCTGTTCCTTCTCGAAGTCAATACGCAACCCGGCATGACGCCGCTGTCGCTCGTCCCCGAGCAGGCCGCCCATGCAGGAATCGAATTCGGCGACCTGGTTCGCTGGATGGTGGAGAACGCATCATGCGATGGATAAACCTCAGGCGATCGAAGCCGGCAAAAGGCAGGCGCGGAAAAGCCGCCCGCAAACGGCCCATGCCGCGATGGACGCGACGGTCGCTGCGTGGCCTCGGCGCCGTTGCGGTTTTCGGCCTCGCGCTCGGCGGTCCTGCCTGGCTGTGGCAGTCCGGCTGGGTTGGAGACGCGGCACATTCAGTCTGGCAATCTGCCGCCACGCGCATGGGACACGCCGGCTTGCGCGTAGAGCAAGTCCTGCTGCAGGGCCGCCGCCACGAATACGCAGACCGCATCACCCAGGTACTGGACATCAAGCGCGGTGCGCCGCTGCTGGCAGTGGATCTGGAACACGCGCGTGAACGGCTTGAATCCCTGCCCTGGATCCGGGCGGCCAGTATTGAGCGCCAGTTCCCGAGCACCATTCGCGTCAATATTCTCGAACGCCGGCCGATGGCGCTCTGGCAACGCGAGAACAAGCTGGTGCTTGTCGACGACGAAGGCGCCGTCATTACATCCCGCAACCTGGAACGGTTCCGCGACCTGCTGGTCGTCGTCGGCAAGGACGCGCCGACCCATGCCGCATCGCTAATGACCATTCTGGCGCACGAACCCGCACTCAAACAGCAGGTCAACGCCGCCGTCCGCGTCGGCGACCGGCGATGGAATATCCGCATGGAGAACGGGGTCTACGTTCGGCTGCCGGAAAAAAACCCGGAAGCCGCCTGGAAACGCTTCGCCCGGCTGGAACGCGAACACAAACTTCTGAAACAGGACCTGCTGTCGATCGATCTGCGGATACCGGACCAGCTTATCGTCCGGACCCGCGGCGGCCGGCCAGGTCCGGACCGCAAGGTAAATCATCGCAAGGGAAAGAACACCTGATGATATCCCGGATAAATTTCTACCTGCGGCGGGAGGCCGCCTGATCATGGCGAAGTTACGCACCGGAATCATCGCGGCGCTCGATGTCGGCAGCACCAAGATCTGCTGTTTCATCGCGCATATGAATGCCGAAGGCGGCATTCGCGTGATCGGCGTTGCGCAACAGGCTTCGGCCGGCGTGCGCAACGGTTCCGTCATCGACATGGAAGCCGCCCAGAACGCAATTCTCACCGCCATCAGCGCGGCGGAAGAACTCGCAGGCGAACGTATCGACCGGATATTCGTCAATCTGTCGGGTGGCGCGATCTACTCGCACATCCAGGAAATCGAGGTGTCGATCGCCGGTCACGAGATCGGCGCGACTGACATCCAGCGCGCACGGGAACGGAACTTTCACATCGAACAGCCGGAAGACCGTGACCTGATCCATTGTCTGCCGGTCGGGTATTCGATCGACGGCAATCGCGGCATACGCGACCCGCGCGGCATGTTCGGAGAGCAACTCGGCGTCAGCTTCCACCGCATCAACGCGGCGCCCGGCCCGGTTCGCAATCTGAAGAACTGCGTGGCCCGCTGCCATCTCGACATCGAAGAGGTCGTGGTTTCACCCTATGCGGCAGGACTGTCCTGCCTGGTGGAAGACGAAAAGGATCTTGGCGTCACCCTGGTCGACATGGGCGGCGGCACGACGACGATAGCGGTCTTCTATGACGGTCAGGTGGTTTACGCGGATTCGATCCCGGTCGGCGGCGGACACGTGACCAACGATGTCGCACGCGGCCTGTCGACGCCGGTGGTGCACGCTGAACGGATGAAAATACTGTACGGCAGCGCCGTTCCGTCGCAGTCGGACGACAACGAGATCATCGACGTGCCGCTGGTCGGCGAGGACGAGCACAATCACCCCAATCACGTCCCACGTTCCATCCTGACCGGCATCATCCGCCCGCGGATCGAGGAAACCTTCGAGCTGGTGCGCGAACGTCTGGAGATCAGCGGCGCGGACCGTGTCTCCGGGCGCCGCCTGGTCCTTACCGGCGGCGCCTCCCAGTTGCACGGCGTCCCCGAACTGGCCGGCCTGGTGCTGGAAAAGCAGGTCCGGATCGGACGTCCGCTCCGAATCAGCGGCCTCGCCGAAGCCACCAGCGGACCCGCCTTTTCGACCTGCGCGGGTCTGTTGCGCTACGGCGTCGAAAAATACGCCGGCATCATCGAAGACGCCCCTGCGAACGAAAATGCGCCGGCCAGCCGGATTTCCCGGATCGGCCAGTGGCTGAAAGAGAGTTTCTAACCCGATGACCAGTCCATGACCCCACAACTTTCAACCCAACCCGCAGCGACTCTGCGGCAACACCGACCCGGGTGGATCGGCACCACCCGTTCTGTCCCTTCCCTGGCTAGGAGGCCTCAATGACCATCAATCTCACCGTTCCCGAACCTCAGGACCATCTGAAACCTCGGATTACCGTTATCGGCGTCGGCGGCGCCGGAGGTAACGCCGTAAACAACATGATCTCGTCGCAGCTCGAAGGCGTCGAGTTCGTGGTCGCAAACACCGACGCCCAGGCGCTGGCGCAGACGCTGGCCGAACGGCCGATCCAGCTTGGACCGGGCATCACGCACGGCCTCGGCGCGGGATCGCGCCCCGACATCGGCCGCGCCGCAGCGGAGGAAGCCATGGACGACCTGATGGAAGCGCTCAGCGCCGCCCACATGGTCTTCATCACGGCCGGCATGGGCGGCGGCACCGGCACCGGCGCAGCCCCCGTCATCGCCCGCCTGGCGCGCGAACACGGCATCCTGACCGTCGGCGTGGTCACCAAGCCCTTCCAGTTCGAGGGCATCAACCGGATGCGCATCGCCGAAGCGGGCATCGAAGAGATGCAGCAATACGTCGATACGCTGATTGTCATCCCGAACCAGAACCTGTTCCGGATCGCGAACGAAAAGACGACCTTCGCGGATGCGTTCACGATGGCGGATGAAGTGCTCCATTCCGGCGTACGCGGCGTCACCGATCTGATGGTGGTCCCCGGCCTGATCAACCTCGACTTCGCCGACATTCGCGCCGTTATGAGCGAAATGGGCAAGGCGATGATGGGGACCGGCGAAGGCGACGGCGAGGAACGCGCCAGGCTGGCAGCCGAAGCGGCGATTTCCAACCCGCTGCTGGACGACGTGTCGATGCAGGGCGCCCGGGGCGTGCTGATCAACATCACCGGCGGACCGGACATGACCCTGTTCGAGGTCGACGAGGCCGCCAACCGGATCGGCCAGGAAGTCGATCCCGACGCGAACATCATCTTCGGCTCGACGATGGATTCAAGTCTCGAAGGCAAGATGCGCGTGTCGGTCGTCGCTACCGGCATCGATGCCCAGGCGGAAGTGCAGCCACGGCCTGTCCTGAAGGTCTATTCCCAGCCCCAGAAACTGGTCAGGGCAACGGAAACTGAAATGCCGGCTGAAGAAGCGGCGCCGGTCCCGGCGACCGCCGAGGCCGCTGACGAACCGGTTGCGGAAAACAAGGCGCCGGAAACCCCGCCCGCACCGGCGGCCCGCGTGACGACCCCGATCGAACCGCCTAAATCGTCCGCCGAGGTTGCCCGGGCCGTTCAGGAAACCGTTCCTCAGCAGGTCGCGGAAACAATGACGCCCGCGCCTGAAGCGCCTGTCGAACGGAACGTCGCCGAATCGCCTGCACCGGCGGCGGAAACGGCGCCGGAGCCGGAGACACCGGCGGAACTGACGCCCGCCGTGGCCGAGATGCCGCAGGAGGACCTTCCGGCGCCCGCGGAACCGCGGCTGGTGGCCAAGAACGATGCGTTCATGCCGCCGCCGCCAGTCGATCCCAAGGCCACGCCGGAAACCGATGCCGCAGCGGATCCGTTCAAGGAAGCCGATCTGCTGAATGGCGGCCAGAAAGACGATTCGCGGCGCCGAGGGGGGAACCTGTTCCAACGCATTACCGGAACAGGCCGCGAACGTCGCCCCGAACCGCCTGCGGCAGCGTCGGAGACCGAAATCCGGTCTGAACCGTCCAAGCCGGCCACGATCGCCGAAAAACCGCAGGAAAATGCGCCCCAGCAGAGCCGTTTGGCAGGCGTGGACCCTGAAGACCGGGTTCAGACGTCGCAGGGGGATGACGATTTGCTTGAAATCCCGGCGTTCCTCCGCCGTCAGGCAAACTGACGACTGCGTTAACCCTACGGAATCCGTAACATTCTGTAACATTTGTTGATTTGAGTTTCTTGGGGGGTGTTTGGTAAACACCCTCCGAGGACTTGAATCCACTGCGGCGCTCGCTCCCCGAAAAACCGGTCACACTGCGAACTGCGCAGCCGCCGACCGAGCCGCAGCGGAAACGGGTCCCAGGGGACCATAGAGTAAAGATCGCTGGTGTGATTAAGCAAAAAACATTGAAGACCGAGATCGGCTGCACGGGTATCGCCCTGCATTCGGGACGTAAAACCGCCCTGACGCTGAAACCGGCAGAAGAAAACTTCGGCATCCGCATATGCCGGACCGACCTTTTCAACGGTGCCCGTGAAATCGTCGTCGACTGGCGGAATGTGGTCGATACCCGCCTCGCGACCACGGTGGGCAACGACCACGGGGCGACCGTGAGCACGATCGAACATCTGATGGCGGCGCTTGCCGGCTGCGAAATCGACAACGTCCTGATCGAAGTCGATGGCCCTGAAATTCCGATCATGGACGGCAGCGCGGCACCGTTCGTGTTCCTGCTCGAATGCGCCGGCAAGGTGGAACAGAAGGCCCTTCGGACCGCGATCAAAATTCTCAAAACCGTTACCGTTGGCGACGACACCCGGTCTCTGACGATTTCGCCCTCCGACGAATTCAGTCTCGATTTCGAGATCGATTTCGATTCTTCGGCGATCGACTGCCAGGAACGCGTCTTCGCGGGCACCGGCGAGAACTTCAAATCGGATATCGCCCGCGCCCGGACATTCGGCTTCGAACAGGAAGTCGACGCCATGCGCGATGCGGGTCTCGCTCTGGGCGGGTCCCTGGACAACGCCGTCGTGATCAGCGACGACAAGGTGCTGAACGAAGACGGCCTGCGCTACGACGACGAATTCGTGCGCCACAAGATTCTAGACTGCGTCGGCGATCTGTATCTGGCGGGCGGACCAGTCATCGGCGCGGTACGGGCCAGCCGGTCGGGACACGCCCTCAACAACGAACTTCTTCGCGCCATCTTCGCCGACGACGATGCATGGACTCGCATCGACGCTTCGGCGCCCAGGGGCAACGTGAATACGATGCAGCCAACCTCCGCAGTCGCCTGAGCGACCTGTCATACCGGAGCAATAAAGGGCGCCGTCAGGGCGCCTTTTTTCGTTCCCCAGTGCCCGAGCCCGCCTTACATTCGTAGCATCAACAATGGTATACATGCTGCCTGTTCGAATTACGGAAGCCAGAATGTCGATCCGTCGTCTACGCCTCGTCGCCATGGGAGCAGCGGTCTGCCTGCTGGTGACGGCCTGTGGCACAGACGAAGAGGTGTATGTCGAACGAAAGGTCGAGTTCCTCTACAATACGGCCGTCAATTCGCTGGAAGCCCGGGAATTCAAAGACGCCGCCAAGGAATTCGAAGAAGTCGAACGCCAGCATCCCTACTCCGTCTGGGCCGTTAAAGCCAAGTTGATGGCAGCCTATTCCAATTATCAGGCCAATCGATACGACGAAGCGGTAATCGGGCTGGATCGCTACATCCGGCTGCATCCGGGCAATCGCGACGTACCCTACGCCTATTATCTTAAAGCGCTTTCCTATTACGAACGCATTTCGGATGTCGCGCGCGACCAGCGGATAACGGAACAGGCGCTGGACGCCCTTACGGAAGTCGTGCGCCGGTTTCCCAATTCCAAATATGCGCGCGATGCCGAGCTGAAAATCGACCTGACCCGCGATCATCTCGCGGGCAAACAGATGGAGATCGGCCGGTACTATCATGATCGCGGCCATTTCCTGGCGGCGATTAACCGGTTCCGGCGCGTCGTGGACAATTACCAGACAACGACGCACGTACCGGAAGCCCTGCACCGGCTGGTCGAAGCCTACACCGCACTCGGCGTTATGGACGAAGCCCGAAAGGTGGCCGCCGTTCTAGGACACAACTATCCCGGCAGCGAGTGGTATCTCGATTCCTATGCGGTGGCCGCCGGTTCGGACCTTCGCGAAAAGACCGAGGAAAAGGGATTCTTCGCGCGCACATGGGACTGGTTGTTCTGATCCCCGATGCTGGCGACGCTTTCCATTCGGAATTTCGTCCTGATCGACAGTCTGGATATCGAATTCAGCAACGGATTATGCGTACTGACCGGTGAAACGGGGGCCGGCAAATCCATCCTGCTGGACGCACTCAGCCTCGCCATCGGCGCCCGCGCGGACGCATCCCAGGTGCGCAGCGGCGCCGGCAGCGAGAACCGGGCCAGCATCACAGCGACATTCGAGCTGCCCGACGACCACGCAATCCTGGACCGTCTGACCGAGCACGACATAGAACTTCCCGTCGACGGCGACCCGCTGATTCTCCGGCGAACGCTGCGGTCGGATGGTCGGAGCCGCGCATATATCAACGATCAGCCGGTCAGCGTCGGGACTCTCCGGAACGTCGGCGAATCCCTGATAGAGATCGAAGGCCAGTTCGCCAGCCACGGCCTGCTGGATCCGGCCAATCACCGGGATGCGCTCGACGCCTTCGGTCGACACGACAAGCTGGTCACGGAGACGCGTACCTCGTGGAACGAACTCAAGGCGGCTGAAAAAGCGCTGGCGGAAGCCCGGGAGGAAATCGACCGCATCGCCGCCGAAGGCGATTACCTGCGCCACGTGCATGCCGAACTCGAGGAGTTCGACCCGCAGGAAGGCGAAGAGGCGTCGCTGACCGAATCCCGGTCGCTGATGATGAATGCCGAGAAGATCGCCGACGCCATAAATCAGGCGCTCGACATTCTGTCGGGCAATAAGGGGTTTCAACAGGTCCTGTCGAAATCGATGAGATCCCTGGAACGTGCCAACGAACAGGCGTCGGGCATTCTGAAACCGGCCCTCGAAGCGATGGAGCGCACCGGCAACGAAGCCGCTTTGGCCGCCGATCTCCTGATCGACGCGCTGCGGTCAACGGACCAGGACCCGGCGCAGCTGGAACGGGTGGACGAACGGTTGTTCGGCCTGCGCGCACTGGCCCGCAAGCATGGCACCGATGTGGATTCCCTGGCGTCACTAAGAGACGAATTCGCCGCCAAGCTGGAACGCCTCGACGACGCGGACCGCGATCTTTCGCGCCTGGAAACCGAAGCGAAGGAGGCACAGGCTCGATACGACTCCAACGCCCGCGAACTGCATGATTCGCGCGTATCCGCCTCCACTGCGCTGGACGCCGCCATAAATGCCGAACTGCCGCATCTGCGTCTCGAAAAGGCCGCCTTTGCTACCGGGATAGCGGTACTGGATCCGACTGGATGGTCCAGCCACGGCATCGACCGCGTCGCCTTCGAGGTAACGACCAATCCCGGTCAGCCCGCCGGTCCAATCCATAAAGTCGCCTCCGGCGGCGAGCTTGCGCGTCTCCTGCTCGCCCTCAAAGTGGCGCTGTCGACCTCCAACCGGGTCACAACGCTGGTTTTCGACGAAGTCGACGCGGGTGTCGGAGGCGCGACGGCGGCGTCGGTGGCGGAACGCCTGTCTCGCTTGTCGGACGGCGTGCAGGTTCTTGTCGTCACCCATTCCCCGCAGGTCGCTGCGCGCGGCAACAGGCATTTCCACATCATGAAATCCGTCGCCGAAACAGCCGACGGCGACAATACCACGACAGCCGTGAACGAACTTTCCGCCGAAGAGCGTCGCGAGGAAATCGCCCGCATGCTGGCGGGCGCCAAGATCACCGAGGAAGCCCGCGCGGCAGCCGACAGCCTGATAGCGGAAATGGCGCGATGAGTACCGATATCTCGAAAATGACCGAAGCCGAGGTCGCCGCGGAGCTGGAAACGCTGGCAGCCGTGATCGCGGCCCATGATGCAAGCTACTATCAGAACGACGCCCCGACGGTGACCGATGCGGAATACGACGCACTGCGCCGCCGCAACCAGGTGCTGGAAACCGCCTTTCCGCATCTGGTGCGGGAAGACAGCCCGAGCAGAAGGGTCGGCGCCGCCCCGGCGGCCGGTTTCGGCAAGATCCGGCATGCGGTGCCCATGCTGTCGCTCGGAAATGCATTCAACGAAGACGACATCCGCGAATTTTTCGCCCGCATCCGCCGGTTTCTGAATTTGCCGGAGGACGACAAAGTCACCCTGGTGGGCGAGCCCAAAATCGACGGCCTGTCGATATCGCTACGCTACGAAGACGGACAGTTCATTCAGGCCGCAACGCGCGGGGACGGGCGGGTCGGCGAGAACGTGACCGCCAATGTGAAGACCATCGGCGATATCCCCGATCGGCTGGCCGGCGATTTTCCCGCCACCCTCGAAATCCGCGGCGAGATCTATATGAGCCACGCTGATTTCGCCGCGCTGAACGAGTCCCGCGCAGCCGCAGACGAGGCACTGTTCGCCAATCCGCGCAACGCCGCCGCCGGGTCGCTGCGGCAACTGGACCCGACAATCACTGCCAGACGCCCGCTGCGCTTTTTCGGCTACAGCTGGGGCGAAATCAGCGAACCGCTGGCCGATACACAGTGGGATTTTCTGCAGCGCCTTAAGGAATGGGGCTTTCCGGTAAACCCGGAAACCAGGCGCTGCGACACGCCGGAAGAGATCATGACGTTGCATAGCGATATTGGCGAAAAACGCGCGCTGCTCGGCTACGACATCGACGGCGTGGTCTACAAGGTCGACCGCCTGGACTGGCAGGAACGGCTCGGTTTCGTCAGCCGGGCGCCGCGCTGGGCCATTGCCCACAAATTCCCGGCCGAGAAAGCCCAGACAATCCTGAAAGCTATCGATATCCAGGTCGGCCGCACCGGCGCGTTGACACCGGTCGCGCGACTGGAACCGGTCACGGTGGGCGGCGTGGTCGTCTCCAACGCCACCCTCCACAACGAAGACTACATCGTCGAGAAAGACATCCATATCGGCGACACGGTCACCATACAGCGTGCCGGCGACGTGATCCCGCAGGTTCTGGACGTGATCGCAGAAAAAAGGCCGAAAGATGCGCCTGCCTACGACGTGCCGGACCATTGCCCCGAATGCGGCAGCCTGGCCGTGCGCGAAGTCGGCGAAGCGGTGCGGCGCTGCACCGGCGGGCTGATCTGTCCGGCGCAGAAACTGGAACGCCTGAAGCACTTCGTCAGCCGTCAGGCGTTCGATATAGACGGGCTGGGCGGCAAGCATATCGAAGCCTTCGGCGCCGACGGTCTGATCGACGGACCAGGCGATATCTTCCGCCTCAGAGACCATGCCGACGATCTGCGCGGCCGCGACGGCTGGGGCGACAAATCGGTCGAAAATCTTCTGGACGCCATCGAGGAACGGCGCACCATCGGGCTCGACCGGCTGATCTACGCGCTTGGTATCCGCCAGGTCGGCGAATCGACGGCCCGGCTGCTGGCGCGGAGTTACGGCTCCTACGATGCCTGGCGGTCGGCGATGGAACAGGTCAGCCGCGAACGCCACGCCAATGCGGAAGAGCAGAAAAAACCCGATCTGATCGGCGAGGCTTATGCCGAATTATGCAATATCGATACTATCGGCATGGCGGTAGCGGACGAACTGGCCGGATTCTTCGACGCAGACAACGCCGAAAACCGCCGCATGCTGGACGATCTTGGCGCCGAACTGACGATCGCGGACGTCTCTCCGCCTGAAACCGCCACCTCCGCAATCAGCGGCAAGACGGTGGTCTTTACCGGCACGCTCGAAACGATGACCCGGTCGGAAGCCAAGGTGAAGGCGGAATCCCTCGGCGCCAAGGTGTCCGGCTCGGTATCGAAGAAAACCGACTACGTCATCGTCGGCGCGGATGCCGGATCGAAAGCGAGAAAGGCCGCCGATCTGGGCGTCGCCGTGCTGTCGGAAGAAGACTGGCAGGACCTGATCGGGGGATCGAGCTGAATGACCAAGCGAGAACTCTATTTCATCTCCGGCTCGCCGCCCTGCTGGACGGTCATGCTGGCGCTCGCGGTGAAGGGACTGAAATATACGCCGCACCGGCTCAGCAACACGGCAGGCGACCAGAAAAGCCCGGAGTTCCTGAAACTAAATCCGCGCGGCCATGTGCCGGTTCTTGTCGAGGGGAAGAACGTCGTTCCGGAGACCCTGGCCGTGCTGACCTATCTCGACCTCGCCCATCGCACCCCGCCGCTGTTCGGAACGAATCCCGCCGAACGGGCAGTTGTTTGGCAATTGATCAGCGAATGCGACAGTCATCTTCGCGGCCCGGTGGGCAACATATCCCGGCCGCTTTTCCGCGGGAAATCCGCGGAATTCGCGGCACAGATCCAGGAGGCCGCCGCGACGGTTCGGGAAGAACTGACGCTGCTGGAAAACCGGCTGACAGATACCGACTGGCTGGCCGGCGATACGATCAGCGCCGCCGACCTGATCGTCTATCCGGTCCTGATGCAGCTCGCCCGCGCTGCCGGACGGGAAGACGCCGCGGCCTTTGACCTTGCGATCGTACTGCTGAATGCGCATTACCCCGCGCTGGCGTCTTGGCAGACCCGTATCGAGGCGCTGCCCGGCTACGACGATGCCTATCCGCCGCACTGGAAAGGCAAAACCGCCTGAAACAGTGTCCGGTTTGGCGGAACCGGACGCTATATCGCCGCCGTCGCCCCTTCCAGCCACGCCCGCACGTCTTCACCCACCAGCGGCGTCAGCGTTTGCCGTACGCGGGCATGATAGGCATTCAGCCAGGAGCGTTCGTCGTCGGTCAGTAAATCCGCCTCAATCAGATTGCGGTCGATGGGGGCCAGTGTGATGGTCTCGAAATCCATCATCGACCGCTCGGCACCCGTAGGCGCGTCGTCGGCCTCTTTCACCACCACCAGGTTTTCGATCCGGATGCCGTAGGCGCCCTCCTTGTAGTAGCCGGGCTCGTTCGACAGGATCATGCCGGGTTCCATCGGCGTGCCGCCGCCCGTCTTGGAAATACGCTGCGGCCCTTCGTGCACGCCAAGATAGGCGCCGACGCCGTGCCCGGTGCCGTGATCGTAGTCCAGCCCCGCCTCCCACAGCGACATCCGCGCCAGTGCGTCGATCTGGCTGCCGTGGGTGCCAGCGGGAAACCGCGCGGCAGCCACGGCGATATGGCCTTTCAGGACACGGGTAAATCTCTCCCGCGCTTCGGCCGGGGCACCATTGCCATCGTCGATAAAAACCGTGCGGGTCACGTCCGTCGTGCCGTCCAGATACTGGGCACCGGAATCGACCAGATAAACGTCGCCCGGCAACAGTTCTCGATCGGTTTCGGGCGTCACCCGGTAATGCACGATGGCGCCGTTGGGACCGCTGCCGGAAATGGTCTCGAAGCTGAGGCCCCGGAACCGGGGGTCGGGGGCCCGGAAGGCGCGCAGTCGCGCGGCGGCCGACAGTTCCGTCACCCCGCCTTTCGGTGCGTCTTTCGCCAACCATGCCAGAAACGACGACAACGCCGCGCCGTCACGAATATGAGCCTCGCGGGTGCCGCTGATCTCTGCGGGGTTCTTTTTCGCCTTGGGCAACGTGCAGGGATCGCTGCCGGGCGCGATATCCGCCCCCGTCTCGGACAGCTGGAGGCGAACGGCTTCCGGGATCGTCGCGGTATCGAGACGGACGGATTTGCCCGCGCTCCCCAACGCCGCCAGCCCGGCCGCGAATTCGGCCGGCTCGTGCACGATCACGCCGCCATCCAGGGCGTCGCGTGTTGCCGCGGTCAATTTGCGTCCGTCCACGTACCAATCGACATTGCCGGTCCGGTGGATGATCGCATAGGACAGGGTCAGCGGCGTGTTGGCGACGTCGGATCCACGGATATTGAGCAGCCAGGCGATGGAATCCGGTGCGCTGAGCACCGCGGCATCGGCGCCGGTATCGCGTAAATCTCCGGATACAGCACGCCTCTTGTCGGTCGAGCCCACCCCGGCGAGTTCCTCCGGATAGGCGATCGCCGGTCCCAGCGGCGGCGGTGGCTGGTCCGGCCAGGCGGCATCGACCGGATTGACGTCCACCGGCGCCAGTTCCGCCCCCGCTGCTTTGCATGCCTTGCGCAGACGGTCTATTCCCGCCGGTGTATGCAGCCACGGGTCGAAGCCGATTTTCCCACCCGCCGGCGCATTCGCCCGCAACCATTTGTCGGGCGGCGACTCTGCCAGATGTTGCGGCACGAACGTCGCGGTATCGACCTGGTCGCGCACCTGAAGCGTATAGCGGCCATCGACGAAAATCGCCGCCTTGTCCCTCAATACGATCGCCATGCCGGCGGAACCGCCGAAACCAGTCAGCCAGGCAAGCCGCTGTGACCGGGTGGCGATGAATTCGCCCTGGTGTTCGTCCGACAGCGGCACGAGGAACCCGTCCAACCCCTGCCCCGACATTTCCGTGCGCAGAGACGCCACCCGTTCCGGCGGCGCAGGTACGCTGCCGAAGCTCGCCATCTGCCGCTCGCGTACCTCGTGGATCCGGGCGGCCACGTCTTCCGGGGAAGCCCCTGCGAACAATTCGGCGAGGACGTCGAAGGCACCGTCGATATCGGTGGAGAAGGCGGACGCGGCGAGGCCGTCAATCAGGTTCGTGTCGATCTTTTTATCCTCCCCGGGAAACCGCGCCGAGCCTGCCACGCAGGCTCTAACATGCTGTATCCCAATGATAATACGGGGACAATATGATTGCGAACGTCCCCTTGGATGCCGCAGGTTCGCCGTGTGGCGGTGAAACGGGTTGTAATCAGGGTAAGCGAGTACAGAACATGCGAATATTTCATCTAATGGCGTCGGTTTTTGTCTTTGCCGCCGTTTCGACCGCTAATGCGCAAACCCCGTCGCCGACGGACAAGAAATTCGGCGACTGGGCGGTTGCCTGCCGCCAGTTGAAGGAAGACGCGCCGCAGCGTTGCATCCTGTTCCAGAACATCATCCTGCGCCAGAGCGGCAAACGCGTCCTCAACGTATCCATCGCGCGTCCGGACAAGGACAAACCCTACGTCGCCGCCGTGACCGCGCCGCTGGGAATCCTGTTGCCGGCGGGCCTGACGCTGCATGTCGACGAAAAGGAACTCGTCCGATTCCAGCTTCGGCTGTGCAACGTAAACGGCTGCCAGGGCCAGTTTCCCGTCAGCGACGACGTTCGCCGTGTATTTTCGGAAGGCAAGAACGGACGCGTTGTTTTCCGCCAGCCCAACGGACGCCCGCTGCGGGTCGAATTTTCCCTCAACGGCTTCCGCGACGGCTTCGCGGAGCTGGAGAAAAACTAGTCGCGCTGAAGGGTCAGCGTCACCCAGTCGCCGATTGCGATCCGGTCCTTCAGGGTTATGCCGTTTGCCCGGTACGCGCCGACAACGTCGTCTGCCTGATCCGACAAAATGCCGGAAAGTACGACATGGCCGGTGTCGGTCAGCGCGCTTGCGATTTCGGCGGACAGCGCAATCAGCGGATTGGCCACGATATTGGCGACAATAAGATCAAAGGGCGCCTCGGCCTCAAGCGCCGGGTGATCGAGGCCATCCGCAAGATGAAAACCGATCAGGCCGCCGACCCCGTTCAGGCCGGCGTTTTCAACGGCCACCTCGACCGCTATTGGATCGTTGTCGCTGGCCGTCACCGTCGCACCGAGGCGTTTCGCAAGTGCTATGGCAAGAATGCCGCTGCCCGTGCCGACATCCAGCGGGTTGGACGGCGCCTGCACCGCGCAGAGCGCCTCGATCGCCTGCAGACAGCCCCCGGTGGTTTCGTGATTGCCGGTGCCGAATGCCTGACCGGCATCGATGCGGATGGCGATCGAACCGGCGGGGGGCGGGTCGGTCACATGCGAACCGAACACGTAATAGGGTCCGACGTGTATTGGCGAAAGCGCGCGTTCTACCTCCGCGACCCAGTCCCGCTCTTCCACCGGCGAAACGTCGATATCGGGCACCGCGATATTCGCCGCCGCGGCGGCGGTCCCGAGGCGGGCCAGGATGTCCACACGGTCGGGTTCTCCCGCCGTGTAGGCCGTGACCCGCCAACCGGGCGTTCCGATAATCTCAAAGCTGGACAGACCGGTGACCACGTCCTCAAGCGCGGCTTCGAAAGGCTCGACTGCGGATTTGTCCGGCAATTCGATGTCGATCTGCCAGATATCACCTGACGAAGATCCGGTCCCGGTCATGCAGGTTCCACGAAGCTTTCGAGGACTTTTTTGGCTCCGGCTTTTTCGAAGTCGATTTCCAGCTTGCCGCCATCGCTGGACACCACTGTGCCGTAGCCGAATTTCTGGTGAAAAATCCGATCGCCGATGGCAATGGAGCTGACGGTGGAGATGTCGCCGCCCGCCGGCGGGCGGGCGGCATTGCCCCTGTTCGCCCGCATGCGCTGGAATCCTGGGCCGCGTCCTGCGGCGCTGCCGCCCCAGTTATCTTCCAGCGAATTCAGCCCCGGTTCGGCCACTCCGCCGTACAGACCGGCCTCCATTCGGTGTTCAACCAGATCTTCCGGCAACTCGTCGATAAACCTGGATGGCGCGCAGGCAAGCCACTGGTTGTAGACCCGGCGGCTGGAGGCATGGCAGATCCAGACCCGGCGCCGCGCGCGCGTCAGCCCGACATAGGCCAGCCGGCGTTCTTCCTCGAGCGCGGCTCCACCGCCGTCATCGACCGATCGACGGTTCGGGAAGACCTCTTCCTCCCAGCCGGGCAGAAAGACGTTATTGAATTCAAGCCCCTTGGCGGCATGTAGCGTCATCAGGCTGACCATATCGCCGGCGGCGTTGTCATCGCGGTCCATCACCAGACTGATATGTTCCAGAAACCCGCCGAGAGACTCGAATTCGTTCAGCGCCGAGACCAGTTCCTTCAGATTCTCCAACCGGCCCGGCGCGTCGGCTGCCTTGCTGGCCATCCACATGCCGGTATAGCCGGATTCGTCCAGCACCGTCTCCGCCAGTTCGATATGATCGATCGCCTGGGCCTGGGCGCGCCAGCGGGCAAAATCATCGATAATCCGTCGCAGCGACGACCTCGCCTGCGGTTTCAGTTCGTCGGTTTCGATCAGCTGGCGCGCGGATTCGTGCAGCGATATCCCTAGCGCCCGCGCATGACCATGCATCGCCTGGAGCGTGGCAGCGCCGAGGCCGCGCCTCGGGGTGTTGATGATACGTTCCAGTGCCAGATCGTCATTCGGCTGCGCAACGACGCGAAGATAAGCGATCGCGTCCCGTATTTCGGCCCGCTCATAGAAGCGGGGTCCGCCAACAACCCGGTACGGAACCCCGAGCGTGATCAGGCGTTCCTCGAATTCACGCATTTGAAAGCTGGCGCGGACCAGAATGGCGATCTCGTTCAGGGATTCGCCGTCGCGCTGCAGAGTTTCGATCTCGTCGCCGACGAACCGGGCTTCGGATTCGCCGTCCCACACGGCATGAATGCGGATCGACTCGCCCCCCTCGGCCTCGGTCCACAGCGTTTTTCCCAGCCGTCCCTGATTGACGGCAATCATGTGCGACGCGGCGCTGAGTATCTGCTGGGTGGAGCGGTAGTTCTGTTCCAGCCGGATCACTTTGGCGCCCGGGAAATCCTTTTCGAAGCGCAGAATGTTGCCGACCTCGGCGCCACGCCAGCTGTAGATCGACTGATCGTCGTCGCCGACGCAGCAGATGTTGTTCCGCCCCTGAGCCAACAGCCGCAGCCACAGATACTGCGACACGTTGGAATCCTGATACTCGTCGACCAGGATATAGTGAAACTGTCGCTGGTATTCCTCCAGCACCTCGGGGCGGGACGTGAACACGGTCAGGCAGTGCAGCAGCAGATCGCCGAAATCGGCGGCATTCAGAACCACCAGCCGGTCCTGGTATATTCTGTACAATTCGCCGATCCGGCCGTCGGCGATATCACCCGCCTCGGCGACGCCCACCTTGTCCGGCGTCAGTCCCCGGTCCTTGAACCTTTCTATGGCGGCATGCACCGCCCGGGCCGGCCAGCGCTTGTCGTCGATCTCTTCCGCTTCGATGATCTGTTTTACCAGGCGGATCTGATCGTCCTGGTCGAGGATCGTGAAATTGGATTTCAGACCGACTACTTCCGCATGACGGCGCAAAATGCGCGTTGCGATGGCATGAAACGTCCCGATCCACAGCCCTTCGGTGGCGCCGCCGATCATCCCGGCCACCCGGTCGCGCATTTCGCGCGCCGCCTTGTTGGTGAACGTGACCGACAGTATCTGATTGGGCCAGGCCCGCCGTGTCATCAGGATGTGACCGATACGCGTCGTCAGCACGCGGGTTTTGCCGGTGCCGGCGCCGGCCAGCACGAGCAGAGGCCCGTCTGCCGTCTCCACGGCCTCGCGCTGCGGGTCGTTAAGTCCGCTCAGGTAAGGTGGCGCCGGTCGGTTATCGGATGCCGGTTGCGGAAGAGGTTGGTCGTTCATGGGCTGATTATATCAGTCTGGCGGCAACGTATCGTGGCGAATGGCACATTTTCCGAATCGAATGCCTGTTCGGTCACGAAATGCGGAGCAGACGCAATATGGTTTGGCCGGACTCGCGTACCGGGATAAGGTTTGTCTGAACAGGCGGGAGACGCGGCCATGAACAGAATCAGCGCCCTCGGGTCGATAGTGGCCCTTCTTTGCTTCCTGGCCGCCCCGGCGGCGGCGCAGCAGAACGCGGCCGAGCACTTCAAAGCCATCGTCAAAGTCACTTCGACTGTCCCCGGCGAAGCCAGGACGGCCGGTACACTGGGCACCACGCGCGAGGGCACCGGCGTGGTGCTGGACAGCGAAGGTCTGATCGTGACGATCGGCTATGTGATTCTGGAAGCCAGCGCCGTCGAAATCGAAACTGCCGCCGGTAAAAAAATTCCGGCGGAAATCGTCGCATACGACCACGATACGGGTTTCGGCGTCATTCGCACCGCGACGCCGCCCGGCGTCAAACCGCTCGAACTCGGAAGTTCGAAGGATCTGGCGGAAAAGCAGCCGGTCCTCGTCGCGGCATATGGCGGCGCCGCAAGCGCGATCGGCGCATTTGTTGTCGACCGCCGCGATTTTGCGGGCTACTGGGAATACCTGCTGGAAAACGCAATCTTCACATCGCCCCCCTTCGCACAGTTCGGCGGTGCGGCGCTGATCGACGCGGGTGGCAAACTTGTTGGCATCGGATCTCTGATCGTCCCCAATGCGATGGAACAGGACGGCGGCACCCTCCCCGGCAACATGTTCATTCCGATCGATGCGCTCAAACCGATACTTGGCGATCTGATCTCCAAGGGACGATCGTCGAAGAAGAACCGGCCCTGGCTCGGCCTGTACTCTGAAATGTTTCGGGGCCGGTTGTTCGTATCCCGCGTGCCGGAAAGCGGTCCTGCCTGGGCGGCCGGCATCCGGCCAGGCGATATGGTCCTGGGCGTCGCCGGAAAACCGGTGACGGGTCTCGCCGATTTCTACCGTAAAGTCTGGACGCTGGGCGATCCCGGCGTAGAGGTCCCGCTACTGGTCCTGCGCGGCAACCAGCCGTCGGAAATGACCATTAAATCGACCGACCGGTACAAGTGGCTGCGGCTGAATCCCACTTACTAGAACTTTTTGAACATTGCAGCGGCAGGTACGGTCCGATAGGTTTTTATCGCAGTAGGTACGGCGTGCCCGATTTTTGAACCGGGCGTTGAGATTCATAGGTAATGAAACAGATGTCCGAGTCCGAGGACCTTGCCAGACTATCGAGCTATTTCACGGCATGCGAAACGCTTGCGGAATCGATGTTTTCCGACATACCGGTAGAGCGGCGGCAGCGGATCGCGACCTGGAGCGCCGCAGTGCTGGAATCCCTGAAGGACGAAAACACCGGAATATCGGACATCCAGCTGATTCTGGGTTCCGTGGCCGGGCTCGCGGTCTTCAATGAGAAACTACCGGAAGGATTGGAACGCAACGACCTCCGCGCCCATGCGCGCAATCTGCTTATCGGTGCGTTCGAACGCGGCAGCGACGGCATTTCGTCGCTCGACCTGACTGCCGGACGGTCCGACGAAAGCTGACGCGCCCTTTTTCCCCTACAGTTCGCCACGCTCCTCACGCCGCGCTTCAAGGAGCGCGCGGTTGTAGACGAACATCACATCGATTTCGTGGATAAAACCGACCAGTTTCATGTTTTCCCGGTTTTCGACGACCGCGACATGTTCCTCGCCGGTGTTCTGCATCATCTTTAGCGCATGATCGAGACTCGCACCCGCCTCCAGCACCGGCGGATGCAGCCGCGCGACATCGCGGGCGTTGACGACATCGTCGATGGAATGGTCGAACGCACCGTCAGCAAGGTCTTCCAGCGTGATCGTCCCGGTCAGGGCGCCGTTTTCATCGACCACGAACAGTTCGCCATGCGGTGCAGTCAGCAGTTTCTCCCTTACGCCGTTGATGTTAAGCCCCTGCATGACGGGCGTGTATTTAAGGCTCATCACGTTTTCGACCTTGGTCGTCGCCATCAGGCCGGTTTCGCGCCCGCCGCGGATATTGATCCCCCGTCGTTCCAGCTGCCAGGTAAAGAACGAATTTCCGCGCACCTGCTGGGTGATCACGGAGGCGATCACCACCGCAACCATGACAGCGATTGTGAGTGCATAGTCAGCCGTCAGTTCGAACACGATCAGGATAGTGGAGATCGGCGCACCGAGGACGGCGCCGGAAACAGCGCCGAGACCCACCAGTGTGTAGGCCGAATGCCCGGACGAGAGTTCAGGAAAAATCTGCGTCGCAATGACGCCGAACGAACCACCGACCATGGCCCCCATGAACATGGACGGCGCGAATACGCCGCCGCCGAAACCGGCCCCGATGCTGATCGCGGTCGCGGCTACTTTGGCGGCAACCAGCGCAATCAGGATCGCGAGCTCGTACTTGCCGTTCAGCGCCTTGTCCGTTGCCTCGTAGCCGACACCCATCACCTCGGGAAACGCCAACGCGATGACCCCGACACAGAAGCCGCCCGCCATCGTTTTGAAATACGGTGCCACCGGTATTTTCGCGGCGATATCCGTCGCAACAGCGGCGGAACGGAGGAATATGATCGCCGTCAGCGCACAGACCACGCCGAGGAGCGCGAAGGCGGGAAATTCCCAGAACGACACCAGCGACTGGTCGGGTACGATGAATGCGGGAAAGTCGCCGAAATACACCCGGGAAATAATGGTCCCGATGACGCCGGCGATGACAATGGGCGCAAACGCGCTGAGCGCATAGTGCCCGATAACGACCTCCAGCGCGAAGAAAACGCCTGCGATGGGCGCGTTGAACGATGCCGCAACCGCGGACGCCACGCCGCAGCCGAGAAGCGTAACCGCCTGGGATCGGCTCAACCGCAGCCGCGTCGCAACGAACGATGACAGTGTCGCCCCCAGATGCACAACAGGTCCTTCACGGCCGACCGAGGCACCGACGCCGATGGATGCGGCACTGACCGCTGCGGCGCCAAGGCCGGCTTTGAGCGATATAGCCCCCGAGCGCAACGCGACGGATTCCATCACGTCGGCCACGCCGCGGCCCCGTTTTCCGGGCATGAAGTAATAGACGAACAAGCCGATCAACAGCCCGCCGACGGTTGGCACCGTGACCACCTGCCAGTTTGGCAGGCTGGCAATCACATTGGTGGAATTTTCGAGCGAGGCGCCGAAGGTCCCGGTCTGAATCAACACGACAGATTCGCGAAACAGCACCGCGCCGAAAGCCGCCGCGGCGCCCGTGACGATCGCCAGAATGATCATGATAAGCTGCTTGTTGCGAATGAACCGGCGCACCGGTTCCAGCAGCGCCTGGGTGTTCACGCCCGCGCGCCCCGTGCGGCCCCGCGACCGCAATCGAAATAACAAAATGGATTCAAGTGCTTGAAGACCATCTTTTTACATTTATCCCGTCCCGGCGGGCGGGAAAAGACATATTTCGCAACATAACGTTTAATTGCGGGAGATTCCGATGCTGCGCCCGGCCCGATCCGGGCGTGGCAGCCCCCTGTGACTCTTGAACAATGCCTCCGCCTTAATCCTGATGGCATCAGCCATTGGCACCACCTTGCGGGCGTCGAGATCGACATGCACGGTCATGATTTCCGTCGTCGCAGAGAGAAACCCCTTCTCCGCGTGATACATGCGGTGGAAATAGTGCAGCCGCTTCTCGTCGAAATCGAGAAGTTGCGTCGTGACGCCAACCTCGTCGCCTTCGTGAACTTCCGCCAGGTAGTTCGTGTGGGTTTCCACCGCAAAAGTCGAACAATGGGCGGTCAGGCGATAGTCCTTATCCAGCCCCAGCCCGGCATGAAACACGTCCGTTCCGTGATCGAAGATCAGAACGTAATAGGACATGTTCAGGTGGTTGTTGTAGTCGCACCACTCCGGCCGGACGGCTTCCCGCCAGATCTCGGGCAGGCCGTCCCATTCGGTCATGTCCCGAGCGACTCCCGCGCCCGCACCAGCACGTCCAGTGCCTTGAACGCGTCCTCGATCAGCGGAAACGTCGGCACGCCGCGCGGTTCCAGGAAAGCCTTGGCTTCCTCGTTGCAGGCATGATCGCCGCTGAAAGAAATATAGACCGGCTTGTTCGGATGCTTTTTCGCCAGCTCGAGAATGAAATCGAGCGACGGCATGCCAAGCTCCTTCGTCAGGATCATGATCGACACAACAGCATCGACATTGGGGTCCTTCAGGACGGCTTCCATCGCTTCGCGATAGGCGAATTCCATCCCGTGCACGGTCGCGCTGGGAAAGATATCGACGGGGTTGCTGAGCCGGATGAATGGCGGGCTGATTTCCTTCAGCCTCTCCATGGTCTTCGGCGTCAGGTCGGGAAAGCTCAGGTTAAGCCGTTGTCGACACAGATCGCTGATATGGACGATAAAGGCGCCCGACGGGGAAACGAATCCGACCCGGTTGCCGGCCGGTACGGGCATCGGCGCGACCGCCTTGGCCGCCAGGAACAGATGCGAGAATTCGTCGATCCGCACAACGCCCGCCTGGCGCAGCGCGCCGTCGAGAATACGGTCGTCCGACCCCATGGACGCCGTGTGGGACAGCGCCGCCGTGGCCCCGTCGGCGGTGGCGCCGCCCTTGAGAACGATGACGGGCTTTTCGGGCGTCACCTGCTTGGCGATTTCGATGAATTCGCGCGGCCGGCGCAGGCTTTCAAGATAAAAGAAGATCGCCTTTGTGTGTTTATCGGTCGCGAGAAATTCAAACACGTCGGTTTCGTCGATATCGACAGTATTGCCCAGCCCGATGCATCGGGCGACGCCGTAATTTTCCGCCGACATGATGTGTTTCATCATCGCGCCGGTGAAATTGCCGGTCTGCGCCACGTAGGAAATACCGCCGCGCGGGATTTCACCCAAAGGAAAGAAGCTGGACGTGAAATCGGCCGGGGTAGAGATGTGACCCGCGGTATTGGGGCCGAGCACGCGCACGCCGGTCTCCCGGGCCGCCCGCGCCAGTTCTTCCTGCAGGTCCTCGCCGGCGTGGTCGACCTCGGCGAAGCCGCCCGCAACCAGCACGATGGAGCCGATCTTCCGCGCCGCGCAATCGCGCACGGCCTGCGGCGTCGCCTGGGCCGGCAGAATGACGATCGCAAGATCGATGCCGTCGGGCAGATCCTCAATGGATTTGAAGACCTTGAGCCCGAGCAGTTTTCCACCGCGCGGATTGACCGGGTGAATATCGCCCTTGTAGCCGTTGGCGCGCATGTTTTCGATCACCACCCGTCCGGGCCGGCCCTTGGTCGCAGAGGCACCTACAACGGCGACGCTGCGCGGCGCGAAAAAGCGGTTCAGGTTTCTTTTGGCCATTACTTGCCCCCCGCGGGTTTGAGGATGACCAGCCCGTCAACCGCAACGGGACGCGAACCGGCGACGATGAGCGGGTTGATATCGATCTCCGCGATGTCGGGATTGTCCGCCGCCGCCTTGCCGACGGCCACGATCGCGCGGGCCAGCAGTGCCCGGTCGACCCGCGCCATGCCGCGCACGGAATCGAGGATTTTCGCGGCACGGATTTCCGTCATCATCTCGCGGGCATCGGACAGTTTCAGCGGTGCCAGCCGAAAGACGACATCCTCCAGGACTTCGGTAAAAATACCTCCGAGACCGAACATGACCGACGGGCCGAACTGTTCGTCGCGCGTCATGCCGATCATCAGTTCGCGGTCGCCCCTGACCATTTCCTGCACCAGGAACCCGCCGGAAAAATCAGCGCCGGCCCGGGCTTTCAGGGTCCTGAATCCGTCGGCGACCTCTTTCCCCGATCCCAGCCCCACCATGACCAGACCGGCCTCTGTCTTGTGCAGCAGATCGTGGGCGCATCCTTTCAGAACCACCGGATAGCCAAGCCTGTCGGCCGCCGCGCGGGCATCTTTTGCGGAATGAACCAGCCGTTCCCGCGTGACGGGAACGCCATAGGCGGCAAGCAGCCGCTTGCTGTCATATTCGGAGAGCGCGCCGTGACCGGCCTTTACGGACCGGGCGACCAGACGCTGCGCAGCGTCGATTTTCACCGTGGACTCCTGTGCTTATGAGCGTTCGTACCCCAGAACAGGCGCCAGCCACCGCTCCACGGTCGCGACGTCCATTCCCTTACGCTCTGCATAGTCGGCCACCTGATCTTTGGCAATCTTGCCCGTACCGAAATAGCGGCTTGCCGGGTGGGCGATGTAGTATCCGGACACCGCCGCCGTGGGCAGCATCGCATAGCTTTCCGTCAGTTCGATCCCGGCGGCGTTTGTCGCATCAAGCAGCGCGAACAGACCTTCTTTCTCGGTGTGATCCGGGCAGGCCGGATAGCCTGGCGCCGGGCGAATGCCGTGATAGGCCTCCTTGATCAACGCCTCGTTGTCATACGCTTCGCCCGCGGCATAGCCCCAGAATTCCTTGCGCACGCGTTCGTGCAGTCTTTCGGCAAACGCCTCGGCAAGCCGGTCGGCCAGTGCCTTCAACAGGATGGAGTTGTAGTCGTCATGCGCTGCCTCGAACCGCGCGACATGTTCGTCGATGCCGATCCCGGCCGTGACCGCAAAGGCGCCGATATAATCCTGGATGCCCGTCTCTGCCGGCGCCACGAAATCGGCAAGCGCAAAATTGTGTTGCCCGTCGCGTTTGGCAATCTGCTGACGGATGGTGTGAAAATTCGTCGCGACATCGGTGCGGGTGTCATCGGCATAGATGTGAATGGTCTCGGCGCCATCCGAATTCGCCGGGAACAGACCGAAGACGCCCCGCGCCGACAGCCATTTTTCCTCGATGATGCGATCGAGCATTCGTTCCGCATCGTCCAGCAGACCGCGCGCGGTATCGCCGACAGTGTCGTCGTCCAGAATGTTGGGATAGGTGCCAATCAGTTCCCACGTTCGAAAGAAGGGCGTCCAGTCGATGCGGTCGCGCAGTTCCTCCAGCGGATAATCGTCCAGCCTGTGCAACCCCGGCATCGCGGGCGGCGTCGGCCGCCAGTCGGGCCAGTGAATCTTAACCTTGTTTTCGCGCGCCTCGGTCAGGCTGACCGCCCGGGAAGCAGAGTCTTTTGCGCCGTGACGGCGGCGTGCGTCCTCGTTTTCGGCGCGGACTTTGGCAACGTAGTCTTCATGCTGATCGTCGCTCAACAGGCTCGACGCAACGCCGACGCCGCGCGACGCATCGAGAACATGCACGGTCGGGCCGGAATAGGCGGGTTCGATCCGCACGGCGGTATGAATTTTCGAGGTCGTCGCACCGCCGATCAACAGCGGTATGTCGAAGCCTTCGCGTTCCATTTCCGCCGCGACGTGGACCATTTCGTCGAGCGACGGCGTGATCAGGCCGCTGAGACCGACGATATCGACCTTTTCCTCGCGTGCGGTTTCCAGAATTTTCTGCGCCGGCACCATGACGCCGAGATCAATGACGTCGTAGTTGTTGCACTGAAGAACGACGCCGACGATGTTCTTGCCGATATCGTGCACGTCGCCCTTCACCGTGGCGAGCAGGATTTTTCCCTTGGCCTTGTCGACGTCGCCTTCGCGCTTGTCTTCTTCGATGAACGGGATCAGATAGGCGACTGCCTGCTTCATCACGCGCGCGCTCTTGACCACCTGCGGCAGAAACATTTTCCCCGCGCCGAACAGATCGCCGACGACATTCATGCCGTCCATCAGCGGGCCTTCGATCACCTCGAGCGGACGATCGGCTGCAAGCCGCGCCTCTTCGGTGTCTTCCAGAATAAAATCGGACATGCCGTTGACCAGCGCATGGGTCAGCCTGGTGCCGACGGGCGCTTCGCGCCAGGACAGATCCTCCGTCTTCTCCTTTTTCTCGCCCTTGAAGGATTCCGCGGCATCGACAAGCCGCTCGGTGGCATCATCGCGGCGATTGAGGATCACGTCCTCGACCAGCTCGCGGAAATCGGCCGGGATGTCGTCGTACAGCGCCAGCTGACCGGCATTCACGATCGCCATATCCATGCCGGCGCGGATGGCGTGATAGAGGAACACCGAGTGCATCGCCTCGCGCACCGGATTATTGCCCCGGAACGAGAACGAGATGTTGCTCAGCCCGCCGGACACCATCGCGTGCGGGAGGTCGGCCTTGATCCGCGCCGTCGCCCCGATGAAATCCTGTGCATAGTTATTGTGCTCCTCGATCCCCGTCGCCACGGCGAAAATGTTGGGATCGAAGATGATGTCTTCCGGCCTGAACCCGGCCTCGTTCACCAGCAAATCGTATGACTTGGCGCAGATTTCGACCTTGCGGTCGGCGGTATCTGCCTGGCCCTGTTCGTCGAACGCCATGACGACGACGGCGGCGCCGTACCAGCGGATGCGCTTGGCATGTTCGAGAAACTCTTCGACGCCTTCCTTCATGCTGATGGAATTGACCACGCCCTTGCCCTGTACGCAGCGCAGCCCGGCTTCGATGACCGACCACTTGGAAGAGTCGATCATCACCGGAACGCGGGAAATATCCGGCTCGGCGGCCAGCAGGTTGAGATACTTGACCATGGCCGCCTCGGAATCGATCAGGCCTTCGTCCATGTTGATGTCGATGATCTGCGCGCCGTTTGCGACCTGCTGGCGGGCGACATCGAGCGCGGTGTCGAAATCGTCTTCCTTGATCAGCTTCGCGAAGCGGGCGGAACCGGTGACATTCGTCCGTTCGCCGACGTTCACAAACAGGGAATCAGGACCGATATTCAGCGGTTCCAGACCGCTGAGACGGCACCGCACCTCGATCTCCGGCACCGGACGCGGCGGGTGAACGGCCACGTTTTCGACCAGCATACGGGTATGATCCGGCGTCGTGCCGCAGCAACCGCCGACCAGGTTGACGAACCCGCTTTCCGCAAACTCCCCAAGGATTTCCTGCATTTCCTGGGGCGTCTGGTCGTATTCGCCGAACGCATTGGGCAGACCCGCATTCGGATGGCAGGACACGAAAGTGCCCGCGATGCGGGACAGTTCCTGCAGATACGGACGCAGCTCCTTGGCTCCCAGCGAACAGTTCAGACCAATCATCAGCGGCTCGGCATGTGCGACGGAATTCCAGAATGCCTCCGTCGTCTGGCCGGTCAGGGTGCGGCCGCTGGCATCGGTGATCGCGCCCGAGATAAAGATCGGCAGATTGATGCCTTCGCCATCGAGATACTGCTTGATTGCGAAAATAGCCGCCTTGGCATTCAACGTGTCGAACACGGTCTCGATCAGCAAAAGGTCGGCGCCGCCATCGACCAGTCCCGCAACGGATTCCGTATAGACATCGACGAGTTCTTCGAAATTCGTATTGCGGAATCCGGGATCGTTGACATCGGGCGAAATAGAGGACGTACGGTTGGTCGGCCCCAGCACCCCGGCCACAAAACGCGGCTTGTCGGGCGTATCGACGCTGAACTTGTCGGCGACGCGGCGCGCAATGCGTGCGCCCTCGTAATTCAGTTCGTAAACCTGCGCTTCCATGCCGTAATCGGCCATCGCGATGGCGGTGGAATTGAAGGTGTTGGTTTCCAGAATATCGACACCGGATTCCAGGAATCCGCGATGGATTTCCTCGATCACATCCGGCCTGGTCAGGGTCAGCAGGTCGTTGTTGCCCTTTTGCGGGAAGGCATGGCCGGCGAACCGGTCGCCGCGATAATCGGCTTCTTCCAGCTTGTAAGCCTGAATCATCGTGCCCATGGCGCCGTCGATGACAAGGATTCGATCCTGAAGCAGACCTCGCAGTTCTTCCGTGCGGTCCGGCTGACGTTGCTGGACAAATCCGGCGCCGGCCGCAGCGGAACGGTCGGGTGCTTCGCGAAGCAGGTTTGGCATACGCGACTTCATGACGTCTCTCCGTTCGGGCGAACACCGAGGATGTGGCAGATCGCAAACGAAAGGTCGGCCCGGTTCAGGGTATAAAAATGAAAGGCGTCGACGCCCTCGGCATGCAGCAGCCGGCATTGTTCGGCGGCGGCAGTTGCAGCCACAAGACGCCGGGTTTCGGGATCGTTGTCGAGCCCGTCGAAAAGCCGTTCCATCCAGTCGGGCATGGTGGTGCCGCACATTGCGCTGAACTTCATCACCTGGGCGAAGTTGGTGACCGGCAGAATGCCGGGCACGATCTCGACGTCTATACCTGCCTTGCGCACCCGGTCGAGAAAATCGAGATAGGTTCCGACATCGAAAAAATACTGCGTAATGGCTCGCGTTGCGCCCGCGTCCAGTTTGCGTTTCAGATTGTCCAGATCGTCTTCTGCGCTGGCGGCCTGGGGATGCGTTTCCGGATACGCCGCGACGCTGATCTCGAAATCGGCGACGTCGCGGAGTCCCCTGACCAGATCGGCGGCGTAGTCGTATCCGCCGGGATGCGGGGTATAGGGATTATCGTCGGGCGGATCGCCGCGCAGCGCGACGATATGGCGAATACCCGCGTCCCAGTAATCCTGAGCCACCGCGTCCACTTCCTCACGCGTTGCTCCGACGCAGGTCAGGTGCGCCGCCGCCGAGAGCGATGTTTCGGCATTGATCCGGTTTACAGTGTCATGAGTGCGCGCGCGCGTGCTGCCCCCCGCACCGTAGGTGACCGACACGAAACGCGGCGACAGCGGCTCCAGCCGCTGGACAGACTGCCACAGCGTCTCCGCCATTTTCTCGGTTTTCGGCGGAAAGAATTCGAACGAGATCTTCAGGTTCGTGCCGTCGACCGGCGTCGCTGGCAGAGAGACGGGTAAATGCCGGTCTCTCATGAGCCGTATCCTTCTTCTCTGGCAGCGGGGATGTACACGCCTCCGGAATCGGACAAATCGCGGGGCTTTTTGTCGCCAATCCAGATTTTGACGGTCAGCGGATCGCCCGGCAGAGAATCGATGATCGACAGATCCAGGCCTGCCGATGTCAGCAAATCCTGTATTTCGAGATCCGAAAACCCCAGCCGCCGGTGTGCATGCGCGTCGCGCAGTTCTTCCACTTCATGGGGCGCGAAATCCACGATCACCAGTCTTCCGCCGGGTGCCATCGCCCGCGCCGCTTCCTGGATCACCGCCGTCGGATCATCCGCGTAGTGCAATACGAGATGCAAAGTCGCGATGTCGAAATCCGCGTCGTCCACCGGCAACTGATACATGTCGCCGTGGCGCACCTGACATTCCCACAATCCCGCGCTGTCGAGACGGCTGCGCGCTAGGGCAAGCATTTCATGAGACAGATCGATACCGACGCCCCGCCCGATGGTGCGCCCGAAGAGTTCCAGAATGCGCCCTGTGCCGGTCCCGATATCGATGATGCTCTGATCGCGCGTTCCCGATATCAGGGAGAGTATCTTCGCTTCGACTTCCGCTTCGTCGACATCCAGCGAACGCAGCCTGTCCCATTCGGCGGCGTTTTCTCGGAAATAGGCTTCGGCGACGGCCTCTCGACTTTTCCGCACCTCCGCCAACCTTTGCATGTCGCGCCGGAACTGCGGATCGGTGGCGGGTATTCGGTTGAGTATGGATTCGACCAGGCCGGCGCCGCCGACAGCCGAGCCCTCCGCCCGCCGATAGAACACCCAGGAGCCTTCCCGGAACCTGTGCAGCAGACCTGCATCGCAGAGCAATTTCAGGTGCCGGGAAACCCGCGGCTGGCTCTGGCCCAGGATGTGGGTGAGTTCCGAGACGGTTAATTCGCCGCCAGCGCAAATCGCTAGGATCCGCAGCCGGGTCTCTTCGGCCGCGGCTTTCAGCTGTATAAGAAGGTCGTGCATGCGGTGCGCCGGTCAGTTTCGAAAATTTTATAAAATGTAGATATAAGAATACCATTATATAACCGGTCAAAATATGACAAGCGCGGATTTTTAAGCCGAATTTATAAAAACATTTTCGTTCAACCGTTTGGAACGCGTTGTCTGCGCGAAGAGGAACGCATCTATCCACGCATGCAGGTTAATCGTTTCGAAACTTCCGCACTTGCGCGATCAGTTTACCAACGCCATAACCGTGTGTGAGGTTAGGATTCAAGTCTGTGTTTACATCGGCGGACATAAGGTGTCGACGTTGCTGAGTGTCGCAAACACGATTGTCACGCAGTTTGTTAAAAATTGTATCGAGTCGGTTTTTGGCATAGGGTG
The DNA here is from genome assembly GCA_038146925.1 of Alphaproteobacteria bacterium. Lineage (GTDB taxonomy): Bacteria > Pseudomonadota > Alphaproteobacteria > MPNO01 > UBA830 > UBA830. The sequence continues at coordinate 403,271 of JAYQSP010000011.1, read as the reverse complement.
CTGGTCGTGTGAGACAAATTTGTCACTGCGTTGAGTGGAGTGTTAAAATTGACCCAAGGGGCGCTTTCCCGTGAACGTATTAAGTAAATTCACACGCCAGATATCTGGCGCTCTTGTATCTGTCGCTTGTGCGGGCATGCTCCTCGCGGGTTGTGCGACTGCACCGCCCCCCGAGGATAAGGAAGCGGTCGCCGCCTTCAACCAGGTGAACGATCCGTATGAGCCGTTCAACCGTGCGATGCTCGATTTTAATCTGGCGCTCGACAAAGCGGTCCTGCGCCCGTTCACGTCGGCATATATCGAAGTCGTGCCCGATCCGCTGCAGACGAACGTCCACAACTTCTTCCAGAATTTGCGCGGCCCAGTGATATTTGCGAACGATCTGTTCCAGGGCGAATTCGACCGGGCCGGTACAACGCTTCTGCGTTTCGCCATGAATTCGACGATCGGCATTCTCGGAATCAACGATTTCGCGGCCGAGGCGGGCATTAAAAAACACGACGAGGATTTCGGACAGACGCTCGCCACTTGGGAATTCGAATCCGGGCCCTATCTGGTTTTGCCCATATTTGGGCCGTCGAACCCGCGGACGGCGTGGGCCTGCTTGCAGACATGCTGATCGATCCCTTTTCCTGGTTTACGCCGTTCGAATTTCGGATGAGCAGAACCGGCGGCACGGCGGTAGATAAGCGCGCCCGCAACTTCGAACAGATAAACGATCTGGAGAAAAACTCGCTGGACTTCTATGCGACCGTGAGAAGTCTATATAGACAGAAGCGCCGCGACGAAATCAGGAATGGCGCGCCGACCGTCATCAGCCCTGTTCCGGGCGGTCTTTCCAGCGTGCCGGAAGGTGACAGCGGCGATCAGCAAAGTAAAGCTCCGCCGACAGAGAAGTAGCATGCGTCGCCTTTCAATTCCGGCGTTCGGCGCCTACGTTTTAGTCGCGTTCCTGTTTGCGATCCCGGCCCATGCCGCAGCCGCGGAAGCGGAGAATTTCATCCGGAACATGGGCAACAAGGCTTTTGCTTCCCTCAGCGAGGAAGGCATCTCGGAACAGGAACGCATCGAGCGCTTCAAGGGGCTTCTGGAAGAGGCCTTCGACCTTCCCCGTATCGCCCGGTTCACACTAGGTCGTTACTGGCGCGTGGCGACGGACGAAGAGAAAAAGGAATTTATCGGCCTATTCGAAAAGTTCGTTGTTCAGGCCTATGCCAACCGGTTTCAGGATTTGAGCGGCAAGAAACTCAACGTGCTGCAATCGCGGGACGTGTCGGCGACCCAGGCACTGGTTCTGTCGGAGATCGTCATACCCAACCAGCCCTCCGTTAAGATCAACTGGCGCGTTCGGTCCAAAGACGACATGCACAAGATCACGGATGTGATGGTCGAAGGCATCAGCATGAGCGTCACCCAGCGCGACGAGTTCGTATCGGTGATCCGCCAGACCGGTGGCAAGGTTGCCGGCCTCATCAACGCGCTGCGAAAAAAGACGTCTTCTAACTAACGTTTATGAAAGTCAGCCGCGCACCAGCGGCTTGTACTTGATGCGGCGCGGGTTGGCCGCGTCGTCGCCGAGCCGACGTTTCCGGTCTTCCTCGTAGTCCTCGTAATTGCCCTCGAACCAGGTGACCTGGCTGTCGCCTTCAAAGGCTAGGATATGCGTACAGATGCGGTCGAGGAACCAGCGATCATGACTGATGACCATGACGCAGCCGGCGAAGGCCAGCAGTGCGTCTTCCAGCGCGCGCAGCGTATCGACATCCAGATCGTTGGTCGGTTCGTCGAGCAGCAGCACGTTTGCCTGTGACTTTAGCATCTTTGCCAGATGTACCCGGTTCCGCTCGCCGCCGGAAAGCTGGCCGACCATTTTTCTGCTGGTCGGGCCCGCGAAAATTGAACGCCCCGCAATAGGCGCGGCTCTGCATCTGTTTATCGCCCAGGTAGACGACATCCTCGCCGTTGGAAATTTCCTCCCAGACGGTCTTGTCGTCGGCCAGCGCGTCGCGGCTCTGATCGACATACCCCAGTTCCACCGTGTCGCCCAGACGGAGTGTCCCGGAATCCGGCTTTTCTTCGCCGGTGATCATGCGGAACAACGTCGTCTTGCCGGCGCCGTTGGCGCCGATGATGCCGACGATGGCGCCGGGCGGAATCTTGAAATCCAGATTTTCGATCAGCAACCGGTCTTCGAACCCCTTGTTCAGGCCCTGCGCCTCGATTACCAGATCGCCCAGCCGGGGGCCCGGCGGGATGATGATCTGCGCCGAATCGGGTGTCCGGTCCTTGGCTTCCGCCAGCAGGGTCTCGTACGCTGTGATTCGCGCCTGATTTTTAGCTTGCCGCGCGCGGGGAGACGCCTGAATCCATTCGCGTTCGCGCGCGACGGTTTTCTGACGGGCTTTCTCGGCCTTTTCTTCCTGGGCAAGGCGTTTCTGTTTCTGTTCCAGCCAGCCGGAATAGTTACCTTCGAACGGAATCCCTCGCCCGCGATCGAGCTCCAGAATCCAGCCCGCGACATTGTCCAGGAAATACCTGTCATGGGTCACCGCCACCACGGTGCCCTCGTAGTCTTCCAGATGATGCTCAAGCCAGGCGACGGATTCAGCGTCCAGATGGTTGGTCGGTTCGTCGAGCAGCAGCAGGTCGGGCTGGCGCAGCAGGAGACGGCACAGCGCGACACGGCGGCGTTCGCCGCCCGACAGTTTGGTGACATCCGCATCCTTGGGCGGGCAACGCAGCGCGTCCATAGCGATCTCAAGCTTGCGCTCGAGGTCCCAGCCGCCGACGGCGTCGATCTTCTCCTGTAGCTCCCCCTGCTTTTCGATCAGGGCCGTCATCTCGTCGTCGTCCATGGGTTCGGCGAACTTGGCGCTGATCTCCTCGAACTCCTGAAGCAGAGCATGCGTTTCCGCCATCCCTTCGAGCACGTTGCCGTAAACGTCCTTGTCGGGATTGAGATCGGGTTCCTGTTTGAGGATGCCGACCTCGGCCGCCTCGGCGGCCCAGGCATCCCCGTTGAACTCCTTGTCTTCCCCCGCCATGATCTTCATCAGGGTCGACTTGCCGGCGCCGTTGACGCCCAGCACGCCGATCTTGGCCCCCGGCAGAAAGGCGAGCGTCACATCCTTCAGGACCTCGCGGCCGCCCGGGAAGTTCTTGGTAAGGTTCCGCATGGTGTAGACATACTGGTAGGACGCCATGGCGCTGGGGTCTCCTGAGGATGCAGTTGGAATTTCGCGGCCCTTGTTAACGCCCCTTGCCCCGGTTTTCCAGTGCTGGTTTGCCCGTTCTTCGCCGCCTAGAATACGGGCATGCCCCGTCCCGATCCCGTAACCGTCCAGATCGTACGCAATCGCGTGTCCAGCCTGATGGAGGAGATGGATTACCGGTTTTACCGGTCGGGCTATTCGACGATTGTCCGGGAATCGCGGGATTTCAGCTGCGTCGTCACCGACCGGCAGGGGCGTCTGGCCGTCGCGCCGCCGATGTTTTTTCACGGTCCGGTTTATTTTCACCTGATCCAGCGCATCCTCGGTCTCTACGGAGAAGACGGACTGGCCGACGGCGATACGCTGGTCTGCAATCACCCGTATGAAGGAAATCTGCCTCATCTGCCTGACATGGCGCTGGTCACGCCGATGTTTCATGAAGGCGCGCTGGTCGCGTTTACCGCCTCCATTGCGCACAAGGCGGATATGGGCGGGGCGGTGCCCGGAAGCACCTGGGGCCAGGCGACGGAACTGTTTCACGAAGGGCTGCTGCTGCCGCCGGTAAAAATTGTCAAAGCCGGCATGCCCAACACGGATCTCGAGCGGCTGATCGCCGGCAATTCGCGCGCAGCGGAACTGGTGCTGGGCGACATGCACGCCCAGATCGGCGTCACCGGTATCGGCCGCGACGGCGTAAAACGTTTGTGCGACCGGTTCGGCGCGGACATCTTCGTCTCGGCGATGGACGCCGTGATCGCCGCATCGGATCGGCGGTTCCGGGCCGCCGTAAAAGCGCTCCCCGACGGCGAACATGCTTCGGAAGGCCTGATGGACGGAGACGGTGTGGTGCCGCAACCGGTGAAGCTGCGTGTCCGGATCCGGGTAGAAGACGGTCGGGTACACTGCGACTTTACCGGCTCGGCGCCGCAGACCCGTGGGCCCGCGAATCTGCGGCTCGCCATGGTCGAGGCCTGCGTATTTTATAGCCTGATCGGATTCCTCGATCCGTCGATCCCCTATTCCGACGCCGCCCGCGACGTCGTGTCGTTCGATTTCGACGACCGCTCGGTTCTCAATCCGGAACCGCCGGCGCCGTGCTCTTCCTACATGAAGACCTGTCACAAGCTGGTCGACGTAATCCTGCAGGCGCTGGACCCGTTCGTGCCGGGCCGTGCCATCGCCAATGCCGGCGGCAGCGGCGGCAGCATCGTGGTGGCCTGGGACAATGCCGGCCCGGAAAAAAGATCTCACGGGGGCAACCAGTACGAAATATTCGGATCCGCCTACGGCGCGGGGAAGGATCACGACGGCGCCACAGGCGTGACGACACATCTGGCCAATCTCTACGCAACGCCGCTGGAAATCATCGAATCCGAGTTCCCCTGCCGCGTGACCCGTTACGAACCGGTGCCCGACAGCGGCGGCGCGGGCGCGTTCCGGGGCGGGCTTGCCTTTCGTCGGGACTACGAATTGCTGGACAGCGCCAGCGTGGTCTACCGCGCCGACCGTGCCCGCATCGCACCGAGCGGCCTTGCGGGTGGCGGGGACGGCGCGCACAGCCGGTTCCTGCTGTCGCCGGACACGCCGCAGGAAAGACAGTACCCGTCGTCGTTCCGGGAAACCTTCGGACCCGGCACCCGCTTCAGCCTGCAGACGGCGGGCGGCGGCGGCTATGGCGATCCGAAGGACCGCGACCCGGCGGCGCTGGCACGCGATATCGCCGAGGGGTATGTCACACCCGAAACTGCCGCCGCTGCCTACGAATCGCGAAAGTGACGAACCCGCGCGAACAATGGGCCAGCAGCACGGGGTTTATCCTGGCCACCATCGGCTCGGCGGTCGGCATTGGAAACATCTGGCGGTTTTCCTATGTCGCCGGCGAAAACGGCGGCGGCGCTTTTCTCATAATCTATCTGGCATGCGTGTTGATCGTCGGCATGCCGATCGTGATGGCAGAGATGGCGATGGGGCGGCGCGGCGGAGGAGACGCCATCGCGGCGTTCTCCGCCAACGGACGGACGCCCCGCTGGGCCCATGCCGGATGGGTCTCGGTCATCGGCTGTTTCCTGATTCTCGGATTCTATTCGGTGATCGCCGGCTGGGCGCTGAAATATTTCATCGGCGCCCTGACCGGCGACCTCTGGCGGGTCGCATCCGACGGATATGGCGGCTTCTTCGGTGATTTCATCGCCAATGGCGCGGAACCGGTCGCGTGGCAGTTTGCCGCGATCGCGGCGACGATGCTGGTGGTCATGGGCGGAGTCCGGCGCGGAATCGAGGCCGCGAACCGAATACTGATGCCGTTGCTGGCGCTGGTGGTCATCGTACTCGCAGTCTACGCATCGACGCTGTCCGGTTCTGCCGCTGGCTGGAAATTCCTTTTCGTGCCGGACTGGGCGGCCTTCGGCGAGCCGCAAGTCTATATCGCCGCCGTCGGACAGGCATTTTTTTCGCTCGGAATCGGCATGGCCGTCTTCATCACCTATGCCAGCTACATGACCTCCGACATCAAAATCCCCGCGCCGCGACCGCGATCGTCGCCGGGGATACCCTTTTCGCGGTTATCGCCGGGCTCGCCATTTTTCCGGCCGTGTTCGCGTTCGGCGGCGACCCGGAGGCCGGCCCGCAACTCGCCTTCATCACGCTGCCGCAGATTTTTCTGAAAATGCCGGGCGGCACGATCATCGGCGCCTTTTTCTTCGGCCTGCTGATCGCCGCCGCCGTCACCTCGATGGTCTCGCTGCTCGAAGTCCCGGTAGCGGCCGTCATTCACCGCAGCCGGCAACGGCGGTTCGGCGCCGTGATACTGGTGGGGCTCGGCGCTTTCGTCGCGGGGACCCCGTCGGCGCTATGTTACGGGCTGCTCGACGGCATCCGGATCGGGGAAATCGCAATCCTCGATTTCGTCGACAGACTGGCCTCGAACTATCTGCTGCCGCTGGGCGGTGTTCTGGTGTGCCTTTACATCGGCTGGTTCTGGCGGCGGGTCGAAGCGGTCGAGAGCGCCGGACTTGCCACGTCTCCCGTCGCAGAATTGTGGATCTGGGCGGTCCGGCTGGTCGCGCCGGCACTGGTCTTGCTGGTCGTCCTCGACTCCAGCGGCGCAATCTGACGAAAATGCGCCGCCGCGATGGCGCAAACGAAACGGGCAGGATATTCTGTTCCCCGAAGGCCCGCCGGTGCGCCGGTGCGCGACCGCAAGCCCAGACCGACACACAGGAACACAGACCATGAAGATCGAACTTTTCTACGCTCCCGTCACCTGCGCGATGGCCCCCTATATCAATCTCACCGAAGCCGGGGCCGATTTCGAGACGCACGCGCTGAACTTCCGGACGGGCGAGCACCTTTCGCCGGAATACGTGAAAATCAATCCTAAACACAAGGTTCCGATGCTGCTGGTCGACGGCGAACGGCTGACCGAAACGGCGGCCATTCACCTGTGGATGGCGCGCACGTTCCCCGACGCGAAGCTGATGCCGGAAGACGCCTGGGGACAGTCGCAGGCGATTTCTCTCCTGTCCTGGGTATCGGGCGGCATTCACCCCTATCTCAGCCGCATCAACGCCCCGCCGAAAGTCTGCGATATCGACGGCACGGCCGACAACGTGGTCGAACACGCGGCGGAGTACCTGTACGAAACCTTCGGCCTGGCCGAGGACATGCTCGACGGCAACGATTACCTGATGGGTGATTACACGGCGCCCGACGCCTATTTCTACTGGGCGATCCGGCGCTTCACCCAGTTCAAGCTCGACCTCGACCGTTTCCCCAACGTGTCCGCCTATTACGAGCGCATGCAGACGCGCGACAGCGTCAAGAAACTGCTGGCCTTCGAGCGTGAGACCATCGAGGAATTCAAACGGGCGGCGTGAGGTAGCTTTAATCCGCTAGCCTAATTGCGACTGCGCGAAACGGAATAGAGCCTGAAGAGAGCCATGCCGGCGGTCATGGCCGCCACGAAAACGTAGACCTCGGGGAGGCCGGTGCCTGCCGCGGCAATCGCGGGGCCCGGGCAGAAACCGACAAGCCCCCAGCCGATGCCGAACAGCAGCGCGCCGACAATCAGCGGTGCGTCGACGGTCCGGGTGGTCGGAATTTCGAATTCGCCGCCGATAACCGGGACCCTTCTGTGGCGGGCGATGGCAAATCCGGGCGCGGCAGCTATCAGGGCACCTGCCATTACCAGGCCGAGTGTCGGATCCCAGTTGCCGGCGAAATCGAGAAAGCCGAGAACCTTGGCAGGGTTCATCATGCCGGAAACGGCAAGTCCGATGCCGAAAACCAGCCCGACCGCGAAGGCGGCAATCAGACCGAAAAGCGTCCGTGCCATGGTTCAGCCTCCGGCCACGTGACGAACAACGAAGACGGTGACGCCGGCTGTCGCGAAGAACACGCCCGTTGCGGTGAGGGAACGGACCGACAGCCGTGCGAGACCGCAAACGCCGTGCCCGCTGGTACAGCCGCTGCCGAGCCGTGTTCCGAAGCCGACCAATAAACCGGCAATCGCCAGCAGGAGCAGTGAATCCGACACGATAATGGCTGGAACGACGCCACCGGCGGCGCCATACAGCAGAGGCCCCAGCACGATCCCCGCGATCAGCGCCACACGTCCCGGCAGATCGCCGGCCGTGCCGCCGAACAGGCCGCCGACAATGCCGCTGACACCCAGAACGCGACCGTTCAGCAACACGAACAGGGTCGCTGCAGCGCCGATCAAAAGCCCGCCGACAAGCCCGGCGAGCGGCGTGAAATTTTCCATGGTCCTGGCTCCTCCAAAATTACCTGAGAGTTTATCGCGCAACCGACAGGCTGCGGCATTGATCTCGATTTACCGACCAGGGACGGTCCTTCCCTTTGACCGCCGCTGCAATCCGGCGTAGGTTTCGAATTATTGGTCAGAAACCGTACAGATATCGAAATAGCCCGGAAAACCGGGCATTTCAGGACCGGGGAGGCATAGAAAAATGTCGGATTACATGCTGGGCATCGACGGCAAGGTCGTCATCGTCACGGGCGGCGGCAAGGGGATCGGGCGGGTTTATTGCCGCGAGCTGGCCAAGGCCGGCTGCAAGGTGGTGGCCGCCGATATCGACGACGACGCCAATGCCGAAACGGTCGCGGAAATCCGCGACCTGGGCGGCGACGCCATCGCCGCGACCACCGACGTCGCCGATGAAGACTCGACGCAGGAAATGGCCGCAAAGACCGTCGAAGCGTTCGGACGCATCGACGGGCTGGTCAACAACGCGTCGCTGATGAGCGTTCTGGAACGCCGCGACTGGACCGAAATCCCTGTAGACGAGTGGGACCGGGTGCAGGAAGTGAACATGCGCGGCACGTTCCTGTGCGCGAAAGCCGTGTTTCCGCAAATGAAGGAACAGGGCGGCGGCGCCATCATCAATATTTCGTCCGGCCGGTTCTGGCACGGCACGCCCAACCGGCTGCATTACTCCACGTCGAAGGCCGGCGTCATCGGTCTGACCCGGTCGCTGGCGCGCGAGGTCGGGCCCGACAACATTACCGTCAATGCGATCACGCCGGGCTTCACCCTGTCCGATACCCAGGTGTCGTCCTCGGGCGATTACGCGAAAAATAACGCGCCGCCGTCCGGCCGCTGTATCCAGCGCCACCAGTATCCGGAAGATTTGTGCGGCGCCGTGATGTTCTTCCTGTCCCCGGGCGCCAGCTTCATTTCCGGCCAGACCCTGAATGTGGACGGCGGCCAGTTCATGCACTGACGCGCGGATACGGGAGAACCTTTCATGACATCCCCTGCGCCGCGCCGCTTCTCCAATATCGGCGTCGATACCGGTGGCACGTTCACCGATCTCGTCATGATCGGCGACGACGGCGTGATCCGGACAAACAAGTCCTTTTCGACGCCCGACGCGCCGGAACGCGGTATCTTCGACGTGCTCGGCCGGGCCGCGGCGGCGCTGAACACATCGGTCCAGGATATTTTGTCCCGCACAGGCATATTCGCCCACGGGACGACGGTATCGACGAACGCGCTGATCACGCGGCGCGGCGCCAAAGTGGGCGTGCTGTTCACATCGGGCTTCGAGGATACGCTGACCATCGGACGCGGCCCCATCGGCCGCGTCGGCGGCCTGCCGCAAAGCCAGGCGATGGATTTTCTCCACACCGAACCGCCGGCGCCGCTGGTCCCGCGCGACATGGTCCGGGGCGTGCCGGAACGGATCGACGCGGCGGGAAAGATCGTCATCCCGCTGAACCGCACTGCTGCGCGCGCAGGCATCGAAGAACTGATCGACGCTGGCGCCGAAAGCTTTGCCGTGTGCCTGCTATGGGCATTCCGGAACCCGGAACATGAAAGGCAGATAGCCGCTCTGATCGGGGAAATCGCGCCCCGGATGCCGGTCAGCCTGTCGCACGAAATCGCGCCCCGCATGGGGGAATTCGAACGCGCGGTCACGACGGTCGTCAACGCCTATATCGGGCCGGTCACCGAGAAATACATCCGCGATCTCGATACCGGTCTGTCCGCCGACGGGCTGGCGCATCCGGTGCAGGTCGTCACCTCGACCGGCGGCGCCGCGCGTGCCGCGGATATGAACCGCCGGGCCGTGTCGGTGGTCAATTCCGGTCCGGTCGCGGGGCTGGTCGCCGCGCGTTTTCTCGGCGATCAGCTGGGACACGACAAAATCATCACCGCGGACATGGGGGGCACCAGCTTCGATGTCGGACTGATCGACGGCGACACGCTGGAAGAGGATCCTCAGCCGTTTCTCGATCAGGGCCTGCCGGTCAGCCTCCCGGCGGTCAAGCTGGTCACCATCGGCGCCGGCGGCGGCAGCATCGCCTGGACCGACGGGTACCGTCTCCAGGTCGGTCCGCAAAGCGCGGGCGCGGATCCCGGCCCCGCCGCCTATGACCGCGGCGGCAGGGAACCGACCGTAACGGACGCCCTTGTCGTCAGCGGCATCATCGACCCTGAAAACTTCTTCGGTGGCGATTACCGGCTGGATGCCGACCTCGCGGCGCGCGCGATCACCGACCGGATCGCGAAACCGCTCAACATGAAGCTGCACGACGCGGCCGCGGGAATCCTCGACATCGTCAACGCACGGATGGCGAATCTCATACGCAAGGTTTCCATCGAAAGCGGCCACGATCCGGCGGAATTCGCCCTGTATGCCTATGGCGGCGCCACCGGCGCGCATTGCGCCGATTTCGCCCGGCAGCTCGGTATCGGTCAGCTGATCCTGCCCTATGCCGGCCCGGTGTTTTCCGCCCTCGGCGTCGCGATCGCGGATATCAGCTACAGCCATTCGCGCTCCGAGCCGGTCGTGCTGGGAAGCGACGCCGTACCGGTCATCAACCGCAATTTCGCCGAGCTGAGAGAACTGGCGCGCGCCGACATGACGGACGCTGGCTTCGATGCCGGATCGTGCCAGTACCGCCACCGGATAGAACTGCGCTACCAGGGCCAGATGAACGAGGTCACGCTGGACTGGCCGCGCGGCAATCTGGAGACCGAAGACCTCGAAAAACTGCAGCGCGATTTCGAAACCCATTACGAACGCCGGTTCGGGTCGGGTACGACGCGCGCCGGCACGCCGATGGAGCTGATAAGTTTCCGGGTGGAAGCGACGCGCCCGACGACCCGTCCCGTCCTGGCCGCTGTCGATTCCGCCTATTCCGCCCCCGACGCGCCCCGGACTAGGCAGGTCTATCTGCGGGAAACCGGCTTTGTCGACTGCGCGATCGTCGATTTTCGCACCATCGCGCCGGGCGCGGCGCTCGCCGGCCCCGCAATCGTCGAACGCGACACGACGACCGTCTGGATTCCGCCGGGCTGCAGCGCCGAAATGGACGATTTGGGCAACATCTCGATCAGGCTGGGAGCTGCGCCATGACCGACCCCGTCACCTTCGAAATCGTCAAGCACCGGTTATGGCAGATCAATGACGAACAGGGCATCGCAATTAAGACGATCTCCGCCTCTCCGATCGTGGTCGAGGGCAACGACTACAATGTGGGGCTGTTTACGCGCGATGCCGAGCTGGTCACGGCGGGCATCGGCAGTCTGGTTCACGTTACGACGATGGGCGATGCGCTTTCCTCCATCATCGACGGCGCGGAGAGTATCGAGGACGGCGATATCTTCATGACCAACGACCCGTTTCTGGGCGCGCTGCACCAGAACGACGTGGTCGTCGCCAGTCCTCTGTTCCGCAATGGCGACATATTTATGTGGATCGGCAACGTGCTGCATCATCCGGATGTCGGCGGCTGCGATGCCGGCAGCTTCTGCATCAACGCGCGCACGCTGGAAGACGACCCGCCGCGGTTTTTCATGAAAATCGTCGATCGCGGCGAGATGGTGGTCGAGAACGAGCAGGCCTTCGTCAACAATTCGCGCCTGCCCGACGCGGTGGCGCTGGATCTCCGGGCGCAGATCGGCGCCGTCAATGTCGCGCGCGACCGGCTGGACGACTTGCTGGACGAGCGCGGCGAGGATCTTGTCGCCGACGTCATGAGCCGGTCGATCGACCTCGCGGAACGTCAGGTTCGGGATTTCGTCCACCGCCTGCCCGACGGGGAATGGACGGGCGAAGCCTATATGGACGGCGTACGCGTCGGCGACGAACGCATCTGCCGCGTCGCGCTGAAGCTGATCTGCAAAGGCGACACGCTGCGCTTCGACTTCACCGGCACGTCCGCCCAGGTGGATGCCGCGGTGAACAGCACCCTGCCCGCCACCGTCGCCGGGTCCGCCGTGCCGCTGTACAGTTTTCTCTGCCAGGGCGACATCGACTGGAACGACGGGCTCAAACGCTGCATCGAGGTCGTCGCCCCGGAAGGCAGCGTCGTGAATGCGGCCTACCCCGCACCGGTCAGCATCTCCACGGTCGGGTTCCGCTGGCTGGTCACGGTCGCCGCCACCCAGGCGGTCGCGAACATGTTCAACGCGTCCGGCGAATTTCGCGACCGCGCCTGCCCGTCATGGAATTCCTCAAGCAACTGCAACAACCTGTTCGCCGAATTGCCGGACGGACGCCGGACCGGCGGGCTGCTGTCGGACCATCGCGGTTCCGGCGCGGCGGGCCGCTCCTTCGCCGACGGGTTTCATCACGCCGGCACGGTGACGTCCTATGCCGGAAGCATGGGCAACATCGAGGGCGCGGAATGGAAATTCCCGATCCGCTATCTCTATCGACGACGGATGACGGATTCGGCGGGCGCCGGAAAATTCCGCGGCGGCGCTACCAGCGAAGTGGCGCTGACGCCGCATGGCGTCGATGAAATCGCGCTCAAGCTGACAAATACCGCCGGCACGGAACAGACCAACGCGCACGGCATCGACGGCGGCTATCCCGGCGCAGGATCGCAATCCGCCATCGTCCGCGAAGCCGACCCCGCCATACTGAAGCAAAATACCGGCGAAGCACCGGACATTCGGGCGCTGGGCGGCACACTGCACTGGCTACCGTCCAAAGCGGACGAGGTGATCCGCAAAGGCGACGTATACGGCTTCTGGGCGGCCGGCGGCGGCGGCTTCGGCGATCCGCTGGACCGGACACCGACCCGCACCGGCGACGATATCGCCGCCGGAACAGTTTCACGCGGCGAAGCGGAACGGCTGTACGGCGTCGTGATCGATGACGCAGGCAGGGTGGACGATACCGGCACCGCAGCACGGAGACGCGCGATCCGCAAGGCGCGCAAAGGCTGGGCGGAGACCGGAGAAACGCGAACCGGCGCGCCCTGCGCCACCTGCGGCAGCACCGAAGGCTTTGGTCTCGCGAGGCGGCCGCTCAGGCATGCCGGTCCGTTGATCGCGCTGCGCTATGGAGGCGACGGACCGAATTTCGAGATCGAGGAAACTATCTGCCGCGGCTGCGGCGCGCTGGCGGATGTGCGCGAAGTAATGAAAGCGGGGCACGAACCCGCATAACGAGGAGGAGGTTCCCATGGCCGTAGAGATCAGCACCGTGGGCGTGGTCGGGCTTGGAAAAATGGGCGGGCCGCTTGCACGCCATCTCGCCGGCGGCGGGTTCGATGTCGTCGGATACGATGTCGCCGACGGGGCGGTCGCAGCCGTGGCCGACGCCGGCGTGACTGCCGCCGCAACCTGCGCGGCGTTGGCGGCGCGATGCGATCTTGCCATCGTCAGCGTGGGATTCGATTCCGAAGTCGAAGAGGTCATTTTCGGCGAAACCGGTCTGCTGGCTGGCGCCAAGGACGGCATGGTGCTGGCGGTCGCGTCGACCATCGCGCCGGGCACCATGAAATCCATCGCCGAACGCGCCGGACCCGGCGTGATCTGTCTCGATATCCCCATGTGCCGTGGCGAACAGGCGGCGCTGGACGGCGATCTTCTGCTGCTGGGCGGCGGCGACAGGGAAGCATTCGATGCCTGCACCGCCGCGTTCAGAACCTTCGCCAACGACATGTATTATCTCGGCGATCTGGGCGCCGGACAGGTCGGCAAGATGGTCAACAACCTGATCCTGTGGTCCTGCATTTCCGCCAACCACGAAGGCATGGCGCTGGCCGGCGCGCTGGGGGTCGACACGGAAACGCTGCGCGATGCGCTGCTCGATTCCAGCGCGCGCAACTGGGCGATGGAAGTCCGCGCCGAAACCTGGGAACTGCCCTGGGCGGAAAAAGACATGTCGATCGTCCTGAAAGAAGCCGATACGGCGCGGGTCAGCCTGCCGCTTTGCGGCTCGGTCAAGGAAGTGATAAAAGGCATCAAGATCAATCTCGGCCAGGGAATGCCGCAGGAACGCTGACGTTCCGCGCCTTTCCGGCCAAAATCGGGAACGAATTCATGGCTACCAAAACATGGTCCGTCTATCTGTCGGGCGAAATCCATTCCGACTGGCGCGAACGCATCCGGGACGGCGTTGCAAAGGCCGATCTGCCCGTCGATTTCTACAGCCCGGTCACCGATCACGATTCCAGCGACAATTGCGGCGTCGAGATCCTCGGCATGGAAGGCAACGATTTCTGGAAGGATCACAAGGGCGCGCAGATGAACGCCATCCGCACCCGCACGCTGATCGAGCGGTCCGACGTGGTCGTCGTGCGCTTCGGCGAAAAATACAAGCAGTGGAACGCCGCGTTCGACGCCGGCTTCGCGGCCGCGCTGGGCAAGCCCGTCATCACACTGCACGACGAGGGGCATACCCATGCCCTGAAGGAAGTGGACGCCGCCGCACTGGCGGTCGCGCAGACGCCGGAACAGGTAGTGCGCATACTGGATTACGTCATCGAAGGGAGACTATAGAACATGGTCGTCAGAAGAATCGTCACCGGCCACGACGAAAACGGCAAGGCCATCGTCATCGCGGACGGGGAAAGCCCCAACATCCTGCGGCCCGACAACCGCCCGGGCGTGGAAATCAACAATCTCTGGGTGCTCGACGAAGCGCCGTCCAAGCCGCTGGGACCGGCAGAGTCCGTCGACCGCCAGATCGGCCTGCTGCCGCCGAAGAACGGCTCGGTCTTCCGGGTGATCAAGTTTCCGCCCGAGAAAGACTGGATCGACAACGTCGACCCCAAAGCGGCCAAGGCAAGCTTCGCGTCCATCGGCGCGGAAGGCGCATCCGACCAGGACGCGCCGCCGCACCCGTTGATGCACAAGACCGAAACCGTTGATTTCGCGCTGTGCGTGTCGGGAGAGATATACCTCGTCCTCGACGACTCCGAAGTGCTGATGAAGCCGGGCGACACCTGCGTTCAGCGCGGCACCAACCACGCCTGGTCGAACCGGTCCGAGGAGGACTGCTATATGATGTTCGTCCTGGTCGACGGCACGTTCGAGGACTGACGGACGCGCGGCCGTGCAGTATTTCGCGTGGGGCGTGGACCGCCCGGATGCCATGGAACAGCGCCTCGACCTGCGCGACGCGCACTGGGCCTTTCTCGACCGTTCCGAAGACCGGCTGTTCGCGCGCTGCCCGGTCCTCGATGACGCGGAGCCGACGAAAGTGCTCAGCTCGATCCATGTCGTGTAGCTGGATGACGACGCCGAAGCACGGCACTTCGCCTATGACGAACCGTTCGCGAAAGAAGGCGTGTTTTCCGCCTTGGTGTTGAGCGGCTATCGCCACGAACTCAGCCGCACCCAGTTAGAGTTCGAGAGCAACCCGGACGCCCCGCGCTTTTTCGTCCACTGCCCGGCTGCCGCGCCCGGCACCGCGCCGCCGGACGATATCGCGAGCGCAGATGAATCGCACTGCGCGGCGTTCGACTCCCATGTAGTCTGCCGCGGCTCGCTGATTGATGAAGACGGGTTTCCTGAAAATGACCTTTCATCGCGAAGGCCGCCGGCTGCTGGGCGTGCACGCCATCGGCACAGGCGCGGCCGAGCTGATCCATATCGGACAGTGCGCCTACGGCCTCGGCGGCGGGCGCGATCGCTTCCTTGAGACGGTCTTCAACTATCCGACCCTGGCAGAATGCTATAAGGTCGCCGCGCTGTACGCTCACAACAAGCTGCTTCTCTAGAAACACCAAAGGTGGCACGTCCCCCTGTCGCCCCGCCGTATCCGTCGCTAATATCCAGGCATGGCCTCGTTCATAGACATTCCCGACGCGCCACAGCTTAAGCTCCGCAACGCAACCGTACCTGTATGCCTGGTCGAAGGCATGCCTGACGGTGTCCAAACCGACAGCGACGGTCTCGCCGTTCTCGATATCGAGATCGACGGAGACCGTATCGTATCAATTACAAAGTCAGCAAACGCCGCGCCGAGCGCCCCGGGGGAAACGGATCTCGACGCGTCGATGGTCTGGCCGTGTTTCGCCGACGTCCACACCCATATCGACAAGGGCCATATATGGCCGCGCAAGCGAAACCCGGATGGCACGCGCAACGGCGCGCTGACCTCAACCGGGGAGGACCGCGCCGCCAACTGGTCCGCCGGGGACGTTCGCGCCCGCATGGAGTTTTCGCTGCGATGCGCCTATGCTCACGGCACCGCGGCGATCCGCACCCATCTCGACTCCACGCCGCCGCAACACAGGATTTCGTGGCCCGTGATCGCGGATGTCCGCGACGAATGGGCCGGGCGAATCGCGCTTCAGACCGTGTGCCTGGAACCGATCTGGGGATACGGCGACACCGGTTTCGGCACAGAAATCGCGGACATGATGGTGGAATACGGCGGTATTCTGGGTGCGGTTCTCAACATCCAGGACAATACGGACGACCTCCTCGATTTCGTTATCGGTCTGGCGATCGACCGCGGGCTGGCGCTGGATTTCCATGTCGACGAAATGGGCGACCCAGAAGCGCGGTCTTTCGATAACATCTGCCAAGCCCTGATCCGCAACGGATACGAGCGACCGGTCAATGTCGGTCACTGCTGCAGTCTGGCAGTCCGGCCGGAGGCGGAAATCGCCCGAGCGCTCGACCTTGCCGCCGAGGCGGACCTGAGCGTTACCAGCCTGCCGATGTGCAACATGTTCTTGCAGGGACGCAATGCGGGAAAAACACCGCGCTGGCGCGGCGTCACGATCCTGCACGAACTGAAAGCGCGTAACATTCCAGTGGCCATCGCCAGCGACAATGCCCGCGACCCGTTCTACGCCTATGGCGACCTGGATGCTGCGGAAGTCTTCACCCAAGCGGTGCGGATCGCGCAGCTCGACTATCCGGTCGGTGACTGGCCGATGGCCGTAACGCGGACGCCGGCGGACATTATGGGACTGTCCGATACAGGCCGCCTCAAAGTCGGCGCCCCGGCAGACATGGTAATCTTCCGGGCCCGCAGCTACAGCGAATTGCTCAGTCGGCCGCAAAGCGACCGCGCGGTGTTGCGCGGCGGTCATCAGATCGACACAACTCCACCGGACTATCGGGAACTGGACGACATTGTCGGATACTAGAAAGTCCCATCATGACGGAAGATCTGAAACCCGCGACTGAAATAAACATTCCCGGTACCATCGAAAAGGCGTTGTCGATCAATCTCGATCCGCTGAAATAGGGGACCATCGTCGAAATCGGCGCCGGTCAGGAAGTCGCCCGGTGGTTTTTTCAGGCCAGCGCCAACGCGGGGACGGTCGCGAAGACGATGTCAGCCTAAGACATGAAATTCTCGAACGAAATCTACGGCACGGTCGCGGGCGGACGAATCGCCGTGCAGGATACGGGCCGAAATGCGGCTTTTCTCGTCGGTCTGACCGACGGTCAGGTGTTGCGGACCGGCCGGAACCGGTATGATCCGTTCGAACTTGGGGAGAAATAGACATGATGAAAGAACATCCCGTTCCGTACGAATACGACGGCAGGGCTTATGAAGGCATGCTCGTATACGACGACAGCGTCACCGAAAAACGTCCGGCGATCTTCATGCAGCCGGACTGGCTCGGGGTGTGTTCGCACACCATCGGTATGGCGGCGGAAGCGGCGGAAAGCGACTATGTCATCCTGCTGGCCGACATGTTCGGCAAGGATTACGGCGGCGAGGGAAAGACCCACGACGAACTGGGCAAGGTCGCGCGCAGCAACCGATCCGACATCGACTTTATTCTGGGGTGTGGTGCCGCCGCCGATGCGGCGTTGACCGCGGAAGCCGACAAACTCGGACTGATCGACAACACCAGACGCGGCGCGGTCGGCTACTGCATGGGCGGGGGCTACCTGACCGAACAGATCCGTAATGGCGCAGATTTCAGGGGATCCGTCTTCATTCACGTCACCCTGCCGATGACGGTGGCCCCGAACCGGCCGTCCAACATCAATGGCCGGGTGCTGACGATCCACGGGACCGACGATACGGTCACGCCGGTCCCGCAGGTGGATTCGTTCCAGGCGGAACTGACGGCCAACGGAGTCGATTGGCAGACGATGATGTTCGGCGGCGCGCCGCATGGGTTCTGCGTCCACGGCGCCGCTGACGTCCTCCAGCGCTACGACGACAAGCTGTGCAAGCAGACCTACCGGCTGATGCGGGATTTCTTCAACGAGACTTTTTAACGGCGCGTTTATATCCGTCCCGTCACCATCAGGGCGAAGCCGTAGGACAGCGCGACTTCGGTCAATCGGTCGAACCGCCCCGACGCGCCGCCGTGACCGGCATCCATGTTCATATAGAGCAGTATATCGGTGCCGGCGGTGTTGTGATGGCGCAGCTTGGCGGCCCACTTGGCCGGTTCCCAATAGGTGACGCGCGGGTCGGTCAATCCGCCGGTCGCCAGCACGCTGGGATAGGCTTTGTCGGTCACGTTCGTGTAGGGGCAATAGGACGCCATGTAATCGAACGCGTCCGCATCCCGGATCGGATCGCCCCACTCCACCCATTCGGGCGGGGTCAGCGGCAGGGTGTCGTCGCACATGGTGTTGATCACATCGACGAACGGGACTTCGCCTAGGATGCCGCAAAACAGATCGGGCCGCACGTTGGCCACCGCGCCCATCAGCATGCCGCCGGCGCTCCGCCCCTGGGCCACGATGTTTCCGGCGCACGTGAAATTCTCCGCTATCAGGTCTTCGGCGGCGGCGATGAAATCGAGGAACGTGTTCTTCTTGCGGTCAAGCTTGCCGTCGAGATACCAACCATGGCCGTTCTCCGTCCCGCCCCGGACATGCGCGATCGCATAGACGAACCCCCGGTCGACCAGGCTGAACACATGCGGCGAAAACCCCGCCGGCATGGCGTATCCGTACGATCCATAGCCGTACAGCAACAGCGGCGCGGAACCGTCGAGCAAGGCATCAGCCGCATGCAGGACCGTCACCGGCACCAACGCGCCGTCATGGCTCTCGGCCAGAAGTCGCCGGCACACATAGGCCGCCGGATCATGACCGGAAGGTATCTCCTGTTCTTTACGCAGCGTACGTTCGCGGGTGCGCATGTCGTAGTCGTATACCCGCGCGGGCGTGGTCGGAGACGAATAGGAAAACCGCAGCGTATCGGTGTCGAATTCGTATCCCGGCATCAGGGCGAGGTCATAAGCTTCCTCGTCGAAGGCTATCTCGTGCTCGGTCCCGTCCAATATCGCCCGAACCACGATACGCGGCAGCGCCTGTTCCCGTTCGAGCCGCACCAGCCAGTCGCGGAACAGGACGACCGACCGGATCAGCCGTCCCTCCTTGTGCGGGACGATATCGGCCCAGTGTGCCGGTCCGGGATCGTCCAGCGGCGCCGTGACGATGCGGAAGTCGATCGCCTCCCGGTTGGTTCTGATTATCAGCGTCTCGCCGTGATCGGATACATCGCAGGTCACACCGGTTTCGCGCGGCAGCAGCAGGCGCGGTTCCGCTGCCGGGTCGTCCGCCGGGATCAGACGCACTTCCGACGTGTCGGCATGATCGTGCGCGTCGATCACCACGAACCGGCCGCTTTCCGTCTTGCCGATCCCGAGAAAGAAACCGGCATCAGGTTCCTCGTATACGACTTCATCCGCCGCTGCGGGCGCCCCCATGGCATGCCGCACCACCTTGCACGGGCGGTGATTGTCATCGAGCACCGTGTAGAACAGCACCTTGCCGTCCGCCGACCAAACCATGTCCCCCTGGGCGTCCGGGAGTTCGTCCGGCAGCATCTTGCCGGTTTCGAGGTCACGAATGGCGATCCTGCAATATTCCGACCCGTTTCGGTCCGTCGCAGCAGCAAACAGCCTGTGATCCGGCGAATGCGCGGCCCCGCCCACCGCAAAAAACTTTTCGCCTTCGGCCTCCGCGTCGCCGTCCAGCAATACTTGTTCGCGAACGTCGTCGTCATCGCCGGATGGACGGCGGCACAATATCGGATACTGCCCGCCTTCGACGAACCGGCGGTAATAGGCCCAGCCTCCATCCGGCGCTGGCACCGAAGAATCGTCTTCCCTGATCCGCGCCTTTAGCTCCGCAACCAACTCTTCGCGCAGCCCGGCAATCGGCGCCAACGCCTGTTCGGTCCAGGTGTTCTCCGCCTCCAGATGGGTGCGGATATCGGTCTGAAGCGCGTCGGGCTCCCGCATAACACGCTGCCAGTCGTCGTCCCGCAGCCAGGCATAGGGATCGTCGATCGTGCGTCCGTGCCGGTCGATAATGTGCGTTCGCCGGTCGGCTGCAGGGGGCGTAGGAGACATGGTATGCTCTCGGCTGTTCGTGTGTCCGGTACGGATGTCGCTTTATATCATTTTGTCGGACACTCGAACGCATAATGTGATGAAGGAACGACCATGACGGATATCCCCGTTCCCGCGCGCGGGCGCCTGACCTTCGATGCGGAAGGACAGGAAATAGGCCCGTGGCACAGACGTCATTTTCATGTCCCCGGCGCAACGTCCGGGCTGATCATCGGCCGCGGCTATGATTTGCGTATCGCGTCGACCATAAAGCGGCTATGCGCTGCCCGCAGCCTGAAGCCGGGCTCCATCCAGGCAACCCGCGAAGCGGACTGATCGCATGGCGCACAGATACGCGATCTATTTCTCGCCCCCAACCGCCAGTGCGCTGGGCGATTTGGGCGCATCGTGGCTGGGGCGGACCATCGAAGGTCAGGATCTTGCGCCCCCGGCCCTGGCGGATATCGCTTTCGAAAACTGGGAATCCGCGATCGCGGCGCCCCGCCAATACGGATTTCACGCCACGTTGAAACCGCCGTTCCGGCTTGTGGAGGGATTCTCGGAGGGGGACCTGCTGGCGGAGGTAAGGACGTATTGCGCGACCACTTCACCCGTTTTTCTGGGGCAACTCGGGGTCGCAAAGGTATCGGATTTTATGGGGCTGCGCCCGGAACGTCACGAAGCCGTGGCGCGGCTCGCCGCCGACATCGTGCGGACGTTCGACGTCTTCCGCGCGCCGTTGACGCCGGACGAAACGGGACGCCGCCGTCCCGGTTTACTCTCCCCGGCGCAGCGCGTGCTGCTCGACAGCTGGGGGTATCCTTACGTAATGGGAGAATTCCGGTTCCACATGACCTTGACCGGTCGGCTGTCGCCCGAAGACCGCGAGCGATATCGAACCGAGCTGGAAAAGCGCTTCGTCCCGGCAAAAATCGGGGCGGTAACGGTCGACGATTTATGCGTCTTTCGCCAGGAGAGCCCGGACAGCGACCTGACCCTGCTGCACCGCTTCGCGCTGCCGCAGGTCTGAGGCCACCGAAACCGAGCACGAAATTGGAGGGACCCGGAGGGCAACCATCTTAACCTGCTGTTTCGAGTGGCGGGCGCGAAACCGGTGCGGCCGCATGAGCCATCATTATATTCGAACGGCGGTCCGCGCCCTCGGCATACATCCTCTCCGTCACCTCGAACCGGAGCGCGCGTTCGACCAGCGGTTCGTGCTTCCGGAAATACAGGTTGTAGGCATCCGGACGGTTGACCCGCCCGATTTCGTAGATGTCCTTGAAACCTTCAGTCACGACCAGGGCCGTTCTGGCGCCGGTCCGTTCGAGCATGGTGTTGATCGCGATAGTCGAACCGTGCAGGAACAGATCGGCATCGGAGAAACGGGATCCCGCCTTCTCAACTCCGTTCGCTATTCCATCGACGAGATTCGCGGGGGTCGATAGCGACTTTCCGAACAACAGACGCCCCGACTTTTCGTCGAACGCCGCGATATCTGTAAAGGTGCCGCCAATATCTGCTGCCAGCCGAAGACCGTCATTCTTGGAGGGCAGTGTGCTCAATTGAATTTCGTCTCCACAGTCCGAACAGACGTTTTGATGGTCCTGTCTATCGGCGCATTGCAAAATCGTGTTTATTTATTACCGCGATGGAGCATTAGACAAAAGCGTCCGACTCACGAACCGAAACGGCGAGCCAGGCAGCACGATAGAAATTCATGGTACGCTGGCGCGACAGAACCCGGGATGCCAGGCCAGAGGGATGAAAATGAACACCGAGACACAACAGTCCTCGCCTGCAGAGGACCCGACGGCGGATCTCATGGGCAACCGGAAATGGCGGACCCTGGGCGGGACACCCCTCTATATTCAAAACGTTCTGCTGGTTGCCATCACACTGCTTTGCGCAGCCTGGTCGATCGACCTTCACCACATTGTCGGGCTACCAATATTCAAGGAGCAATTCCTGGCACTGATCTTTGCGCTGGCCATGGCCGCCATTTTCATCGGGCTGAAAACGCACAAATCAGTGACGTCCGACAAAGTTCCGTTCTACGACTGGATACTCGCCCTGCTCTGCGTCGTCTGTGGTCTGTTTGTCGTGATCGGCTACCGCGAGATCGTGGAAACTATCGGGGAACTCCGCCCGGAACGTGTCATCCTGGGGTATCTCTCGGTGCTACTGGTTTTTGAAGCCACGAGGCGGGCGACCGGCTGGGCGCTGGTCATCATGGGCGCCGTTTTCATCGGATACTCGGCGCTTTCCCATCTCGCGCCCGGAATCCTGAACGTGCCCAGCACCTCGCTGAACCGGATCGCCACCTATCTTTATCTCGATAACAATGCGCTTCTGGGGACCCCCCTGGACGTAACCACCAGTATCATCGTCGCCTTCATCCTTTTCGGGCGCGTTCTGTTTGCCGCTAACGGGGATAAGTTCCTGAACGATTTTGCACTGACGACCATGGGAAAATACCGGGGCGGCCCAGCCAAAGTCGCTGTCGTCGCGTCCAGCCTTTTCGGGACCATCTCCGGCAGCGCGGTTTCCAACGTCGTCATGGACGGGCCAATCACCATTCCCATGATGCGCCGGTCCGGTTACCGCGGACATATAGCGGCGGCAATCGAAGCCGTCGCCTCGACCGGCGGACAGATCATGCCGCCGGTGATGGGGATCGTCGCCTTTCTGATGGTAGATATTCTGCAGGTTTCCTACGGCGAAGTAATTATCGCCGCGGCGCTGCCGGCGCTGATGTATTACCTGGCCCTGTTTGTCCAGATCGATCTGGAAGCGGCGAAAAACAAGCTGACAGGCGTCGACACCAAAGATGCACCGTCGGTCGGAAATATCCTGGTTCGGGGCTGGGTATTTATCATCCCCATCTTTCTGCTGATTTGGACGCTGATCGCGGAGGGCTGGGCGCCGGGCCGTTCTGCCATGCTGGCAGTCGCGGCGACCCTTGCCGTCTCCATATTTAACAAGGCCACCCGCCCGACCCTTTACAAACTGTGGCTCGCGGTCAGGGAGACCGGACAGACCGTCCTCGAGCTGGTGATCATCACCGCCCTGGCGGGCATGATCATCGGGTCCATCCAGATATCGACCCTGGGTTTCAATTTCTCGCTTTTGCTGACACAGCTCGCAGGCGACAGCGCCCTCAGCCTGCTGTTGATGACGGCGCTTGTCTGCATAGTCCTGGGAATGGGGATGCCGTCAGGCGTGATCTACCTCATGCTCGCACTGCTGATCGCCCCGGCGCTTGTCGAGACAGGCATTCCGAAGATGGCGGCGCATTTGTTCATCTTCTACTACGGCATGCTATCAATGATTACGCCGCCGATTTGTATCGCGACCTTTGCAGCCTGCGCCGTCGCCAACACGGATTTCTGGAAGACCGGACTAGCCGGCGTTCGTCTGGGAATTGTGGCCTACGTGGTTCCGTTCGTGTTCGTGTTCCAGCCCGAATTGATATTCGAGGGCAGCGCGGGCATGATCGCGGCTGTGGCGCTCAAAACGGCCCTGGGCGTTTGTGTTCTTGCGGTCGGCATGGCGGGCTATCTGTTCCGGCCAATGACAATGCCGGAACAGATCGTTGCTACAGTGAGCGGCATTACGATTATGGTTGTTCCGTTCGACATGGCCTATTGCTGGCCGACCCTGGCCGCGGCGACCATCGTCATGACTGGGCTCTCAATCCGCAAGAACCGGCACAAACAGCAACTGAATGCTGGAGAAGGTTAACGCCTTTCCGGTTTGGCAGTCGGTTTCGGGGACTTGTTCACCCCGAGCAATAGGTGACATAGTGAAGGCGTTCCACTAATCCGCGGGTTCCAAATTCATGCTACCGCACAAAAACCATCGGGAGGAAACGATGAAGAGAAGAGCAAATAGAACGTTCACGGCGCTGGCCCTGGGCACCGGCCTCGCGGTCACTTCGGC
This sequence comes from Alphaproteobacteria bacterium, assembly GCA_038146925.1. Lineage (GTDB taxonomy): Bacteria > Pseudomonadota > Alphaproteobacteria > MPNO01 > UBA830 > UBA830. The sequence continues at coordinate 379,080 of JAYQSP010000011.1, read as the reverse complement.
GGCCTATGCCCAGGCGCAGACCATGGTCATCGCGACGGATAGACAGGGTAGCCTGATGAACCGGGTCGGCACGGCCATGGCTAAGGTGCTGACTGACAACTCTGACATGCGGTTCGTGGTTCGTCCGTTTGCCGGTCCGGACGCCTATCTGGACGCACTTAACCGGGGCGAGATTAAGCTTGCGGTTCTCACCGCCAGTTCGGTGTATCTGGAAGTCACAGGGGGCAACAAGGCGAAGAAACCCCGCAAGAATTTCCGGCTCCTCCGGTCCGGTCCGAACGTCCTGCGTCTCGGCCTCGTCGTGCGCGCGGATTCTTCAATCACAAAAGTCGCCGATCTAAAGGGCAAGAAGCTAACCTCCGATTTCGGCGGGCATTCCACTCTGCCGATGTCGATCGCAACCGGCCTCGGCAATGGCGGTCTGACCTGGGGCGACGTCGTCAAGGTACCTGTTACCGGTGTCGTCGACGGCATTAAAACCTTCGGCGCCGGCCGGGTCGATTCCACCTGGGGCGCTGTCGGCATGCCCATCCTGCGCGAAATCCACGCCAAGAACAAAATCCGGTTCCTGAGCTTCGACGACTCGCCGGAAAAACTTGCTAAGATGCGGAAGATGATGTTCCCGGGACTGAAGCTTGCCAAATTTCCGAAGCCCATTCCGCCGCTCGGCATCACTGGCCCGACCAACCTCATGACATACGACACCTATCTGATGTCCAGCAAGGACCTGGACGACGCCACGGCAACAAAGATCACTGAGGCGCTCTGGAAAGGCAACGACGCATTCACCAAAGCCAGCCCGATCTTCCGGGGCTTCCAGCGGAGGAACTCCGTCACCCTCTTCCCGATGGTGCCCTATCATCCGGCTGCTGCCGAGTTCTATAACAAGCAGGGCCTCTGGACCGCAGAGGCGAAGGCGGCCAGCGAAGCGGCGGCAAATATCAAGTAAGCCGTTCAACCTTGAATGCGTAAAAGGGGCCGCTTCAGATAGAAGCGGCCCTTTCTGCTTGTCGGGAGCGACATTATCCAACCCAAGCAAACCTGTCATAGGCGGCTTGGGGAGAGCACAGTACAACTGCGTCGCCAGCAGTACCTGACGCTTGCTGCGCCGAGGTAAATACGCGCACGGAGATACCCGGGAGTTCCTTCCCGCGTCTACCCCACTCCCTGCTCGTAATTGACGGTACCGGCGCGCCTATACATCCGCATGATTACGGGCGCTGTCCGGTCGATTCGGGAAGCGATGGCCTGCATTCTTGCAAAACCTTAAAACGTCGGAGCGGAAAAAAGATCCCGCGCCAACAAGCCACGCTCGGGTAATTTTATATCTGTGTTTTATGAAAAATGGTGGGCCCGGAGGGACTCGAACCCCCGACAACTCCGTTATGAGCGGAGCGTTCTAACCAACTGAACTACAGGCCCTTACGGCGACAAACCGTAGGTGGCAAGCTGCCATTAGACGGGCGCTTGCGCAAGCTGGATTTGGGATCGGTCGAAGTGCAGTCGCGCGGTCAGGCCAGTGATGCCGCCAGCGCCCCTTACCGCCGGCGGTGGGCGGCTAGTCGCCCAAGACCGAGCGCCGATACGCCAAGCACGGCGAGCGCCTTGCCGCCAATCCGCGTCGCGGGTTAGCTATAGCTGTCGTCGAACAAATACGGAGCGGCGCAGAGGTCGGACATCATGTGCGGGATCTTTCCCTATGCCAACAACATGGTGAAAGCGATCGCCGAAGGCGCGCACGACATGAAGGCGCTCGGCCACCATGTCGACCAGGCCTATAACAGCCACGCCTGCAGTCATTTCTCCAAGGTCGATCCCAATCGAGGCGTGTGCGCGCTGTTCGTCGGTCTGGCCAGGGAAACCGAGGAAAGCGTGGAATGGATCGTCGATGTCGCGAAGAACATGCTATCGGGCAAGCGCGGCAACGCCCATTTCAACGAAACCGAAGTGTGCCACGCGATCGGCAATTTCGAGTTCGGCTTCGTCGCTGACAAGATCGCGGTGGCTGGCGCGGCGGAGGAGAATCAGAAGCTGATCAAGTTCGCCCTGCTGCTGCGCACCGCGCTGGCGGTGCAAGGAGGTGCAGAACATCGCATCCTGCCGCAAGGCGCGGCGCTAGCCCCTTAGGTCTTCGGAAGAACGGAAAACGGCGGGAAAATCCCCGCCGTTTTTTTTCAAGAAAAGTTCAGGGCGCCGTCGGCGCGGCTACTCGTAAGCCGCCGGGTACTTTGTCCGGATTTTCGCCTTCAGATCCGGGCTGGCTTCCGCCACGGTCGGGAAATCGCCCTTCCAGCCATATGGGCGGCAGGCGTCTACGACGGCGCGGTTGTTCTGCCAAGGAGGTTTGCGCAGCATCGGGTCAAGCGGCGTCGACCACGCGCGCTTGATGTACTGGATATCCTCCGGCGGATCGCATCGGGTCGACATCGCCCAGGTCACGTCGAACAGGTTCGACGGATCGATATCCTCGTCCACCACGATCACCCAGCGCCCGGCGTAATTCCCCGCATGGCAGGTCGCGGCCAGCATACCGGCCTGCGAGGCGTGCCCGGGATACATCTGTTCGATGGCGATCACGTTGAACAGCCGCCCGGCCCCGGATTCGTGGCACCACACGCCCTTCACGCCGGGTAGCCCGGCTTTCTCGACCTCGTCCCAGATCATCGCGGATTTCACGGTGGCGCGGGCGAAGGTGAAATTCTCCGGCGGGCGCGACGGCACGGCCAGCGTGAGGATCGGGTTGTGGCGCCAGTAAACGCGGCGGATCCTCACGACGGGCAGGATCGACGCCTCCGACGCGTAATAGCCCATGAATTCGCCGAACGGGCCTTCCTCAGCGGTTTCGCCGGGCAGAATCTCGCCTTCCAGCACGATTTCCGAGTAGGCGGGCATCGGCAGGCTGTGCAGCTCCGACGGGATGACCTCGATCGCTTTGCCGCGCTGGCCGCCGGCATAGGCGAACTCATCGAGCTCGTGGTCGATTTCCTGATGCGCCACCAGGAACAGCGCCGGATCGTGGCCGCAGGAAATCACCACCGGGCACGCCTCGCCACGCTCGAAATACTTCTCGCGGATCAGTCGGCCGTGCTTACCCGGCGACATCCAGATCGCGCAGGTGTTTTTGTCGTGCACCATCACCCGGTAGGTGCCGACATTGACCCAGCCGCTGTCGGGATCGCGCATCACCACCAGGTCGTCGGTGCCGATATAGCGCCCGCCGTCGAGCTCGTGCACGAAAGGGGCGGGAAATTTCAGCAGGTCGACCTCGTCGTCGCGGTCGATGTTTTCCAGCACCGGCCCATCCGCCACCTCGACCGGCGGGATCGGCGAGACATCCTGCTTGGCGCGGTCCCGATAGGCGCGCACTAGGTCCATCTCGTTATCGGGATCGTCCAGCCCCAGCACCACGGCGAGGCGCTTGTACGCGTTCGCCGCACCCGACATGACGCGGAACCCCTCCGGATAGCCGGGAATATTGTCGAACAATAACGTCTTCGCCCTGCCCGGCTTCGCCGCCGCCGAGGTTTCCGACAGCGCCCCGATCTCGAGATTCCAGTCCGCCCCGTCGATCCGCGCTAGCTCGCCCATCTCGTCGAACTGCTCGATCAGTTCGCGCAGATCGAGATAGCCTTGGTTGCGCCGTGAAGTGTCGTCCGTCATGAGGTCCGCTCCGATAGCCGCAGGTTATTGTCGCCACGTCATATAAACGATGAGCGTCACCATAAAAAGCGGCGCAGGTTCAGCAGCTTTCGACGACGGCCTTGATGCGTTTGTCTTCGGCGATCCGGTTCAGGGCTTTGAATTTATCCTCGAATCTGCGCCGGGTATTCCGCCGCTAGGAATCTCCGCGGGAATCTGCGGTGATTTTTACAGGTGCGGCGCCCGGCCGCGGCTGCTGAACGTGCGGGATGCTTGGATCGGACCGGCGTTTCAGGGTCCGCGCGCCCTCGCAGTCGACATCATCGCCGATTGCTGCCGCAGGGCCATAGCCTTCCTCGCCGTCGATGACCTCATGGAATTCCATCAGCGTGTATTGCCCGTTCACGTAGGCGGTCATCTGCCCGAAACGGTCGATCTTGCCGAACAACCGGTTGGAATTGTCAGTGGTCTGGATCGTGCCCTCAATCGTGCCCTCCCGGATGGTCAGAATCTCCGGCAAGGCATCACCTTCACGGCAGGAAATCCCAACAGAGGCATCCCATACGCCATTGAATTTCGTCACGCCGGGCACATCGTTCTGCCCCGCCGCCGGCACAGGCAAAGCTTCGGTTATCGCAAGCAGCGCACCTACCAATACCAAATATCGAATCTCCATCATACGGACAGCTCAGCACCCGCCCCCAGTCGCCTTAAGAAACGTTCGCATTATGGTAAATCCAACAGGACTGCCGGCGCGTGGCGCTGCCGTGGTCATCGCAGGCATGCCTGTGCTAGCCTTTTTCCAGGTCATTACAGGAGGCAGACATGGCGACAGCAGCGAAGAAGGCAGCATCGCAGAAAACCGTGGCGAAAAAGGCCGCGCCGAAAAAGACCGTGGCAAAGAAAACGGCGGCGAAATCGGGCAGCCGAAAATTGGCGGTCAAGAAGCCCCTCAAAAAACGCGTCCCCAAATTCGACCTGGTGATCCACAGCGCGAAAGACGCCGAATGGGCCCACGAGGACATCCGCCCGCAATTCGAATACCGCCATTTCGGCGTCGAGGAAGCGACGAAGCGCCGCTACGGCAGCCATGTGATCCGCGTCGCCAAGGGCGCCCGGCCGCCGGTCCGCCACCACGTCCACCCGGACTGCGAATTCCTGCTGGTCTACGTGCTGCAGGGCTGGGTGAAGTTCTGGTACGAGGGCGAGGGAGAACGCAGGCTGAACAAGGGCGACGTCCACCTGCTGCCCGCCGGCATCAAGCACGCCGTCACCGGCTGGTCGAAGGACCTCGAGATGCTGGAAACCACCCACCCAGCGGATTACCAGTCTATCGAGCTGACCGAGAAACAGATCGAGCGGTTGGAAGACTGACCGACTGAAAGGCCGCAGTTTTCAGTCGGCCATCCCCGCGAAGGTATGCGGGGAGGACGGCCCGAGCCGTCAGGTATCCAAGAAGCTCCGCAGCATCCGGCTCCGGCTCGGGTGCTTCAGCTTGCGCAGCGCTTTCGCCTCGATCTGGCGGATGCGTTCTCGGGTCACGCTGAACTGCTGGCCCACCTCTTCCAGGGTGTGGTCGGTGTTCATGCCGATGCCGAAGCGCATGCGCAGCACGCGTTCCTCACGCGGGGTCAGGCTGGCGAGCACGCGGGTGGTGGTTTCGCGCAGGTTGCCTTGGATCGCGGCGTCCAGCGGCTGGACGGCGTTCTTGTCCTCGATGAAATCGCCGAGATGGCTGTCTTCCTCGTCGCCGATCGGGGTTTCCAGGCTGATCGGTTCCTTCGCGATCTTGAGCACCTTGCGGACCTTCTCCAGCGGCATGCCGAGGCGGACGGCGAGCTCTTCCGGCGTCGGCTCGCGGCCGATTTCGTGGAGGATCTGGCGGGACGTCCGCACCAGCTTGTTGATGGTCTCGATCATGTGCACCGGGATACGGATGGTGCGCGCCTGGTCGGCGATGGAGCGCGTGATCGCCTGGCGGATCCACCACGTCGCATAGGTCGAGAATTTATAGCCGCGGCGGTATTCGAACTTATCGACCGCCTTCATCAGGCCGATATTGCCTTCCTGGATGAGATCGAGGAACTGCAGCCCGCGATTGGTGTATTTCTTGGCGATGGAAATCACGAGGCGGAGGTTCGCTTCCACCATTTCCTTCTTCGCGCGGGAGGCTTCGCGCTCGCCGCGCTGGACCTCGTTGGTCAGCCGGCGGAATTCGTCGACCGGCATTTCGGTCTCTTCCGACAGCGCGGCGATCTGGTCGCGCAGATCCTTGATGTCGTCGCGATAGCGCTGGACGAACGGCTTCCACCCCTTGCCCGACAGGCGGGAGACGCGGTTAAGCCATTTCGGATCGGTCTCTGAGCCGAGATACTGTTCTAGGAAGTCGGCGCGCGCGACCTTGGATTTCGTCGCCATGCGCAGCAGCCGGCCTTCGAGCGACAGCAGCGTCTTGTTATAGGTGTAAAGTTCCTGCACCAGCTGTTCGATGCGGAAATTGTTCATCCGCACGTTCTTGACGTAGCCGACCAGCTCGGCGTGCATCTTTTCCAGGTTCTTTTCCGACACCGCGCCGAAGCTACCGGTGCCCTGCTCGGCCGCCTTGCGCTTCTCGCGCAGCTTGGCGACCTTGGGCCAAGTCTTGTCGATCTTGTCGAGGTTCTTGAGAACCTTGGGCGTCAGCGATTCTTCCATCGCCGACAGCGACACGCTGACCGCGTCGTCCTCGTCCTCGTCCTCGTCGGGTTCGCCCTCGGCCTCGCCCGTCGGCGCGCCGGTGCGAGGCGGGTTGGCGGTGCCGTTTTCGTTGGCGGCCGCCGGTTTGGGGTTGTCGCTGCCATAGGCGGCGTCGAGGTCGATGACGTCGCGCAGCAGCATTTCTTCGTTCTTCAGCGCTTCGCGCCACGACAGGATGGCGCGGAAGGTCAGCGGCGATTCGCAGATCGCGGCGATCATCTTTTCGCGCCCGGCCTCGATGCGCTTGGCGATGGCGATTTCGCCCTCGCGCGACAGCAGCTCGACCGAGCCCATTTCGCGCAGATACATGCGCACGGGGTCGTCGGTGCGGCCGAGGTCCTGGTTGTCGTCATTGGCGGCCTTGCCGTTGGCGGCGGGCTTGGCGTCGTCGCCGTCCGCCTCGTCGGCATCGTCGGCTTCCTCGTTTTCGACCACGTTGATGCCCAGCTCCGACAGCTGGGTCATGGTGTCCTCGATCTGTTCGGAGGATACGTCGTCCGGCGGCAGGGCCTTGTTCAGGTCGTCATAGGTGACGTAGCCGCGTTCCTTGCCGGCCTCGATCAGTTTCTTGACCGACGCATCGACGGAATCGATGACCGGCGCGTCGTTGGAATCTTCGTCGGACGCCTTGTCGGCCTTCGCGTCGGCCGCGCCCTTGGCGTCCTTCGCGGTCTGCTTCGGCGTGGCCTTTGCCTGAGCTTTCTCGGCGGATTTGGCGGGTGTTTTCTTCGCCGCGGGTTTGGCCGCGCCATTGGCGCTGGCGGCGGGTTTCTGGGCGGCGGTTTTCCTTGCGGCAGTCTTTTTCGCGGCGGCGGGTTTCTTCGCGGCCGTCTTTTTCGCGGCCGGTTTGGCGGCAGTCTTCGTCGCGGGCTTCTTCTTCGCCGCGGGCTGCTTCTTGGTTTCCGTTTCCGGTTTGATCTTTGTCGCCATAAAACCTTGGTCCCCCAGTTACCGCGCCTCTGACCGACCGGGGCGGGCGCGAACTAATCCATCAAATGTCCTTCCGCCGCCCAACCCCTTGGGAGACGGAAACGTGTTTACGTCACCTATCCCGGCGTCCGCTGCGATTCCTGTCCGTGATCGTAGGGGCCGGGGCCATCCATTTTCAGTTTCTCGAACCGTTGCCAGTTTTCGTCTGTCGGGTCGTTTATATAATACTGCCGCGCTTCTTCCAGGTCGGCCCGCCGCGCCGGCTCAAGCTGCCGCGACAGAACCTCCAGGAAACCGGTCCGCACGTCTTCTTCGGGCGCGTCCGCGCGGGCGAACCCGGCGTGAACGTAGACTTCCGATGACAGCACAGACTGCAAAATATCGCCGTTTCCCTGGTTAGATAACTGGTTCTTCAGGCCGGTTGAGTCAAGTTCTTCCGCGAGGGCGTGAAGCTTTAGGATTTCCTGCCGTAGCTTGTCAAGCATAGGATCGGAAACGTTAATCATTGCTAAATCCTCGGCGAAGGTGTCCAGCAGGCCGGGATGGTTGACGACGCAGGCGATCAGCGCCTGTTCGAGGCGCCGTTTGAGGACCTGGGGACCCGTGCGGGGGCCTGAAAAACCGGCTGTTTGGGACGACTGGCCCCGCGCGTATCCGCCGCGCCCCGCGCCGCCGCCGCCGCCGTATCCGCCGCGCCCGCTTGCCGGTCTTCCGCCCTGCCCGCCGCGCCGGGCGTTAACCATGTCTCTTAATTTTTGCCGGAACAGGCTCTGGTACTGGAACTGGACCTTGCGGTCGGCGATCGACAGTGCGCGGTCCTCCAGGCGTTTTTCGAGGCCGGCGATGCGTTCCGGCGTGTCGATGTCGCGGCCCTCGGCTTCCAGCGACCACACCATGGCCGCCAGCGGCGCGGCCTTGTCGATCAGCGCATTGATCGCCGCCGGGCCCTGCGCCGAGACGAGACTGTCCGGATCCTCGCCCGCCGGCAGGGTGACGAAGCGCAGCGATTTTTCCGGCGCCAGCAGCGGCAGCGCCCGTTCCGCCGCCCGTCCCGCCGCGCGCAGGCCCGCCTTGTCGCCGTCGAAGCACAGCACCGGCTCGTCCGCCAGTTTCCACAGCTGGGCGATATGGGTTTCGGTCAGCGCCGTGCCGAGCGGCGCCACCGTCTCGTCCAGCCCCGCCTGGGCCAGCGCGATGACGTCCATATAGCCCTCGGTGACGATCACGCGCCCGGTATCGTAGGCCGGCTTGCGCGCCGTATCTAGGCCGTACAGCGTGCGCCGCTTGTCGAATAGCGGCGTGTCAGGCGAATTCAGGTATTTGGGCTCGCCGTCGCCCATGGTGCGGCCGCCGAACGCGATAACGCGCCCGCGCCCGTCGCGGATCGGGAAGATCACCCGGTCGCGGAAAAAATCGTAAGGACTGCGGCCGTCATTCGGCCGGCGCATCAGCCCCGCTTCCAGCAGCATCGCCTCCGGCATCTCGCTGGACACGATCGCCGTCCGCAGCGAATTGCCCGCCGGCGCGAAGCCCAGCCGGAACCGGCGGATCGTCTCGTCCGTCAGCCCGCGCCCGCGCAGATATTCCAGCCCCCGGCGCCCGGCATCGCCCCACAGAGTGCGTTCGTAAAACGCGCAGGCCGCCTCGACCACGTCGACCAGTTCCGCCCGCCGCTGCTCCCGCTCCCGCTCCTGCGGCGTCGAGACCGGCACCTCCAGCCCTGCCTCCGCCGCCAGCCGCTCGACCGCCTCAGGGAACGATAACCCGTCATTCTCAATAAGAAACGTTATAACATCACCATGCTGACCACACCCAAAGCAATGGAAGAAGTTCTTATCATCTGATACGGTAAAGGACGGGGTCTTCTCGGAATGGAACGGGCAGAGGCCGGTGTGTTCGCGGCCCTTGCGGGTGAGCTTCACGGATCGGCCGATGATGTCGGACAGCGTGACCCGGGCGCGGATTTCGTCGAGGAACTGGGGCGGGAATGCCATCAAGCTCTTCCGTTGGACAACCGTTATGCGGAGAGCCCCGACTTCTCCGCGTCTTTATATTACAGGCTTTGCGTCAGCCCGCCAGACGGCATTTGAGCGCGGCGCCGGCCTTGCCGAAATCCATCTGCCCGGCATAGCGCGCGCGCAGTTCGCCCATCGCCTTGCCCATGTCCTTGACCGAGGAGGCGCCCGTCGCTTCTATCACCTCGGCGATCGCGGCTTCCATCTCCGACTCGTCGAGCTGGCGCGGCATGAAGCCCTGAATGACCTCGATCTCCTGCGCCTCGCGATCGGCGAGTTCCTGGCGGTTGCCTTTGGTGTACATCTCGATCGAATCGTGACGCTGGCGGACCATGGTCTGGAGCACCTGCAGGATCTCCTCGTCGGAGATACCGTCGTCCACGCCCTTGGAACGCGCCGCGATATCGCGGTCCTTGATCGCCGCCTGGATCAGCCGCAGGGTCGAGACCGCGACCTGGTTCTTTTCCTTCATCGACGTTTTAAGGGCGGCGCTGAGCTCGTCTCTGATCATGGATCCGTATCCGCAGTGCTGGAAAGCGCCGGACCCTAGCGCAAAACCCCTGCAGGCGCAAACAGGTTGCAACACCACAACCCATTGATAAACAGCGATATTTCAAAAACCGCGCCGGTTGACGAGTCTGCCGCGAGGGTCTATCAAACCGCAGACTTACGCTCGCGACGCCAACCCCTTGCCCGCCGCGCGATTCGCCCGGCCAACCGGAATCCCGACCATGGCAGATGCCGCAACCGATACCGCCCCCGCCTTCCCCGAGACCGCGCCCGACGGCGCGACCGGCGCGCTGGTGCTGGCGGACGGCACCGTCATCTGGGGCCGCGGCATCGGCGCCCGCGGCGCGACCGTCGGCGAGGTCTGCTTCAACACGTCGATTACGGGGTATCAGGAAATCCTGACGGATCCGTCTTACGCCGGCCAGATCATCACATTCACGTTCCCCCATGTCGGCAATGTCGGCGCCAACCCGGAAGACATCGAGACGACGACGCCGGCGGCCCGCGGCCTGATCCTGCGCGCCGACATCACGCACCCCAGCAACTGGCGCGCGGCGCAGCATCTCGACGCCTGGCTGAAAAGCCACAACCTGACCGGCCTGGCAGGCGTCGATACGAGGCGTCTGACACGCCTGATTCGCGAGTCCGGCGCGCCGACCGGCGTGGTCTGCAACGCCGCGACGGATGACAGCCGGGGCGACGCATCCGGGTCTGCCGCCAACGCAGCCGCGGATTTCTCCGGCGATCTCGCCCTGCCCGCTCTGCTGGAAACGGCGCAGGCGTGGCCCGGCCTCGAAGGCATGGACCTGGCGAAGGAGGTCACCTGCCGCCAGACCTACGACTGGGACGAAACCCTGTGGGCGCTGCACGAAGGCTACGGCAGACAGACCGCCCCGAAACGCCACGTGGTGGCGATGGATTTCGGCGCCAAGCGCAATATCCTCCGCTGCCTCGCCGATGCGGGCTGCAAAGTCACGGTGGTGCCCGCCACCGCCAGCGCCGAGGACGTGCTGCGCCACAAACCGGACGGCATCTTTCTCTCCAACGGCCCGGGCGATCCGGCGGCGACCGGCGAATACGCCGTGCCGGTGATCCGCCAGCTGATCAAATTCGGCGTGCCGATGTTCGGCATCTGCCTGGGGCACCAGCTGCTGTCGCGCGCGCTCGGCGCCGGCACGAAAAAGATGCATCTCGGCCACCGCGGCGCCAACCACCCGGTGAAGGACCTCGCCACCGGCCAGGTGGAGATCACCAGCCAGAACCACGGCTTCGTCGTCGACGAGGCCACCCTGCCCGACGGCGTGGAGGTGAGCCACGTGTCGCTGTTCGACGGCAGCCTGGAGGGCATCCGCTGTACCGACGGCCGCCCGGTCTTCTCGGTCCAGTACCACCCCGAAGCCAGCCCCGGCCCGCAGGACAGCCATTACCTGTTCGGCCGGTTCATGGAGATGATCGACGTGGCGTGACGCCGCGGCCGGGCAGCCAGTGGCTGTCCTGCGTGGGGTGGGGATAGACGACTCGTAACCTCTGGCTGACAGAACTCATCCCAGGTAGATTAGCCAGATGGACAGGCCACCCCACGAGATACCGGTCATTGATCTCTTTGCGGGACCCGGAGGGCTCGGTGAAGGCTTCAGTGCCTACTCGACCGATGAACAGCTCAGCTTTCGCATCAGGCTTTCCATTGAATACGAAGCAAAGGCATGGCGTACGCTTAGGCTCCGGAGTTTTTTCCGTCAGTTCGACCGGGAAGACGTGCCCGCGGAATATTACGAGTACATTCGGGGGGAAATTGATGAAGAAGAGCTCTTCGGGAATCATCCGGAACAGTTCGCCTCTGCCGATACCGAGGCTTGGCACGCCGAGCTGGGTAAGGTCCCGTTTGCAGAACTGAACACCAGAATATCTGAAGCCCTGAACGGGTCTAAAGACTGGCTGCTGATCGGAGGACCTCCCTGTCAGGCATACTCGCTTGTCGGCAGATCACGACTTCTTGGCGGAGCGCGTAATGAAATCGCTGATCAGGAACTAAGCACCGACGAAGCAGAAAAAACCGCTCGGGCGGCGTTTGATTCAGATCACAGGCACCTTCTCTACAGGGAATACCTGAAAATCATCGCTGTGCATCAGCCTTCGGTGTTCGTTATGGAAAATGTTAAAGGCATGCTTTCGTCTACTCACAGATCGAAAGCGATCTTTGAGAGCATCCTGCAGGATCTCTCAGAACTGACCTGCCCCCACTGACTGGTACGATTTGAATGTTAGTGCATCATTCGCTTTTCCTCCACCGGGATGACCTCTCGGTGCTGGTCGCCTGTACCCAGCGCTGAATGTGGACGCTTTGTTGTAATGCTGACGCCATTTCAATGACGATCTGTTTTCAGACTATAAAAGAATCTCTGTTCCAGTTCATCCCGGAACCTGGCATTGAAGCTCTCGCAATAGCCGTTCTCCCAGGGGGACCCGGGTTCAATGTAAGCTGTATTTGAGCCGACAGCCTTGATCCATTGCCTGACCGCTTCCGCGGTGAACTCTGGGCCGTTGTCTGAACGGATATAGGCCGGAACGCCCCAGAGGATGAACAAGTCTGTCAGGGCATCATTGACGTCGGTCGAGTTGAGCTTACGCTTTACTTTGATGTCTAGGCACTCTCGGCTGAACTCATCAAGGATGTTGAGCGTTCGATAGGCTCGACCATCCTCCGTGCGATGATGGACGAAGTCGTATGACCAGACATGGTCGACGTATGTTGGCCGCAGACGGATACATGAACCGTCGTTCAGCCAGAGCCGGCCTTTCTTTGGTTGTTTTACAGGAACCTTCAGCCCCTCACGGCGCCACAGGCGTTCAACCCGCTTGTCGTTCACCTGCCATCCAGCATCCCTCAGCAGTGCTGCGATCCGGCGATATCCGTATCGACCATACTGTCGGGCCAGCGCGATCATTTCATGAACCAAAAGATCCTCGCCATCCCGGGACTTCGGCACATAGCGATGCGTCGAACGATGCTGCTTCAATACACGGCAGGCAAGGCGTTCAGAGATGCTGAGCTTATGTCGAACCAGGTCGATACACGTGCGGCGCCGTGCGGGGCTCAGAAGTTTCCCTTGGCTGCCTCAGTCAGAATGAGCTTATCCAGTGTGAGATCAGAAACAGCTCTGCGAAGACGCTCGTTTTCCTTTTGCAGGCGTTTCAACTCTTTGAGTTGATCCGTCCCCATGCCGCCGTACTGCTTGCGCCAGCGGTAGTACGTATGTTCCGTGATCTGCACCTGGCGGATCGCGTCAATCCGAGCCAGTCCCTTACCGACAAACAAATCAACCTGTCGAAGCTTGGAGACAATCTCTTCCGGTTTGTGTCGTTTGGTTGCCATATCTGATCCTCCGTTCACTAGCATAGACGGTGGACCAATTCAGTGGGGGAGGATCAGTATGAAAGAAGGTGCTGCTGGCCTGGCCGGGGAGTGCGCCCGGTCGTCAGATCACCCCATCGTCCGCGGCAGCCACAGCACGATCCCGGGCCACGCCAGCAGCACGGCGACGGTGATGACGTCGGCGACGAAGAAGGGGCCGATGCCGCGGAACACGTCCTGCAGGGGGATGGCGAGGGATTTGCCTTGCGGGTCGCGCAGCTCGCGGCTGACGCCCGCCACCACGAAACAATTGAGGCCGATGGGCGGGGTGATCAGGCAGATCTCGGCCATTTTCACGACGATGATGCCGAACCAGATCGGGTCGTATCCCAGCGCGATCACCGCCGGGTAGACGACAGGGAGCGTCAGGACGAGCATGCCGATGGCGTCCATGAACATCCCCAGCACGGCATAGGCCAGCAGGATGCAGATCATGATCAGGATCGGCGCCATGTCGAGGGTCACCACCCAGTCGGCGAAGGCGGCCGGCAGCCCGGCGAAGCCGAGAAAGCGGACGAACAGGAACACGCCCCAGATCAGGGTGAAGATCATCACCGTCAGCTTGGCGGTTTCCATCAGCGCTTCGTGCAGGCGCTTTTTCATCAGCCCCATGGTCTTTTCGCGCCACGCGCGCATCAGATAGAGGCTGAACACCACCATGGCGCCCAGCGCGCCGGCCTCGGTCGGGGTGGCAGAGCCGGTATACAGCGCACCGAAAATCACGCCGATCACGATGAAGATCGGGAACGTGCCCGGCAGGCTCTCGAATTTTTCCTTCCACGTGAAACCGCTGACGCGGGTGCCGAGCTCCGGCTTCCACTTGCACATCACGATGATCAGCCCGGCATAGATCAGCGCCGACACCACGCCGGGGATGAAGCCCGCCAGCAGCAGGGCGCCGACCGATTCCTCGACGATGATGGCGTAGATCACCAGGATGGCGGAGGGCGGGATCAGGGAGGCCAGCGTGCCGCCGGCGGCGATCACGCCCGCGGTCAGGCGCGGGTCGTAGCCGTTCTTCAGCATGTCGGGGATGGCGACGCGGGAAAACACGGCGGCGGTGGCGGTCGACGCGCCGGAGACGGCGGCGAAGCCCGCGGTCGCGAACACGGTGGCGACGGCGAGCCCGCCGGGCACCCAGCCCACCCAGCGGCGCGCGGCCTCGAACAGCCTGGTCGTCAGCCCGGCATAGAAGGCCAGAAACCCGATCAGGATAAACAGCGGCAGCACCGACAGCGGGTAGGTGACGGTTTTCGAGTGGGGGATCGTGCCGGCGACGGCGGCGGCGACGTTCCAGCCCTTGAGCTCCAGCAGGCCGAGGAAACCGGTGAGTGCTGCCGCCACATAGACGCGTACGCCCATCACCACCATCACGATCAGAAGGCAGACGCCGACGATGCCGACGGAGAAGCTGTCGAGGCCTAGCATGGGGCGCCCCCCGTATACGGGCGCCTTATATATCTGCCGCCCGACATCACACGTCCTCCGCCGCCTGGCGGATTTCTTCTTCGGCGATTTCCTCGACGTCTTTCAGCAACGGCACGGCGACGGGTTCCAGCGCCGGGTTGGCGCTCAGGCGGATATAGCCGCCGAACTGGATCCACAGGCGGATCATCAGCACCGACAGCGCCACTGGCACGATCAGCTTGGCCGGCCAGGTCGCGATCTCGATATCGATGGTGCTGTCGCCGATATTGAAGGCGCGCTCGAAATGAAAATACGAATAGGGGATCAGCACGCCGACGATAAAGATGCCGAGCAGCGTGCTGACGGCTTCGGCGATCCAGTGGACGCGGCCGGTCAGCCGGGCGACCAGCAGTTCCATCCGCACATGGCCGCCGACCCGCTGGACGTAGGAAATCGCCAGCACGGCAAAGCCGACCATGGCGATCTCGACGATATCGATATAGCCGAAGATCGGCTGGCGGAAGACGGTGCGCAGGACGATCTGCACCACGCCGAGGAACATCAGCGCGAACACGATCAGTCCGGCAATCAGATTAAGCCGCGATTCGAGCGCGCCGAGCAGAGTGTCGGCCCGGTCTAGGAATTTCCCGAACCCGTCGGTCATGTGAAGAAACGATTCATGAAAATGGAGCCGGCCCGTCCCGGGAGGGGAGCGGGCCGGAACCGTTCGCTTTTAGTATTTGCGTCCGACGGCGGCGAAGATCGTATCGATCACGCCCTTGGCGTCGAACTTGCCCTGGTTTTCGGCGATCCACTTGTCGATCACCGGCTTGCCGGCGGCGGCGCGGAACTTGGCGAGTTCTTCCTCGGAGAACTTCACCTCCGTCAGCTTCTCTTTCAGCATCGGCAGGTTCTTCTTGTCGATGTCGATATAGGCCTGGATCTGCGCCTTGATCACGTCTTCCTTCACGTCGCCCAGCAGTTTCCGATACTGCGCGGGAAGCTTGTTATAGGCGTTGATCGAGAACACGACCGGGCAGTCGGACGTGCCCGGCGACAGGTTCGACGTGAACCATTCCGTCACTTCGTGGATCTTGTAGGCGACATGGCTGTAGGTGAACGGGAACGACGCCGCGTCCATCGTGCCCTGCTGCACGCCGGTATAGACCTCCGTCGCGGTGGAGCTGGTCGGCGTCGCGCCGATCACCTTCATCGCCCGGCCCACGCCGCCGCCCGCGCGGACGGTCAGGCCCTTCCAGTCGGCCAGCGTCGTCGGCGGCTTGCCGCGGCCGAGGAATTCGTATTGCGGCAGGTAGGACGACGTGTAGGTCATCGCGTTCCACTTCGCGAGTTCCTTCTTGACCGCCGGGTGCGCGTAGACCGCGTCGCGGATCTTGCGGTTGTTTTCCCAGCTGCTCATCGGCAGGAAGGGCATGGTCAGCGACATCAGCGCCGGGTTCTTCTGCGGATGATAGAAGTTGCAGAACATCGCCGCCTGGAAGGCGTCGATCGAAATGCCGTCGAGATTTTCGCGGGATTTCGACAGCGCGCCGCCGTAATGAAGCACGATTTCGAAATTGCCGCCGGTCTTTTCCTTGGCCAGTTCAGCCAGCTTTTCGATGCCGGCGGTGAAGGCGCGCTTCTTGCCCCACAGCGACACGTCCCACTTGACCTTGGGGCCGTCGACCTCGGCGGCGTTCGCGGCCGGCGCGAGCGCCGACCCGGTGGACAGCAGGCCGAAGGCCGCCGCCAGGGCAATACCTGATGTGTAGATTGTTTTCATAATCGGGTTCCTCCTGTGTGTATCCCGGGGAACAAAATTCCCGTTTTCGGTCGTCTGCACCCGTTTCTTTGCGGACGCAATTTTGTTTATGGGCAAAGCGTACCTTTCTTTTCCATGCCGCGAAACCCTTCTGCGAACGGATTCGCCGCAACGGACCGGGATCGGATAGTCTTGCGCTTCGGGACACGGGGAGAGACATGCGATGGATTTCGGGCTGACGGACGACCAGCAGGCCATCGTCGACGG
The DNA here is from genome assembly GCA_038146925.1 of Alphaproteobacteria bacterium. Classification (GTDB taxonomy): domain Bacteria; phylum Pseudomonadota; class Alphaproteobacteria; order MPNO01; family UBA830; genus UBA830. Next base: position 362,402 of record JAYQSP010000011.1, on the reverse strand, counting down.
GGTGACGGCGACCATCGGCCGGTTCGGCGACGATTACTGGCTGGAACGCGACCGCGACGGCGGCTTTCCGCACGAGTTTTACCGCACGGTGGCGGATGGCGGCTGGCTGGGCATCGCCATGCCGGAGGAATTCGGCGGCGCCGGGCTGGGCGTGACCGAGGCGGCGCTGATGATGGCGGCGATCGCGGGCTCGGGCGGCGCGATGGCGGCGGCGTCCAGCGTCCACATGAACATTTTCGGACCGCACGCCATCGTCAAGCACGGCTCGGACGACCAGAAGGCGCGCTGGCTTCCGGGGCTGATCGACGGCACCTACAAGATGTGTTTCGCCGTCACCGAACCCGATGCCGGGCTCGACACCACGCGCATCAAGACCCGCGCCGACCGCGACGGCGACGGCTATGTCGTCCACGGCCAGAAGATCTGGACATCGACCGCGCAGGTGACGGAAAAGGTGATGCTGCTGGCGCGCACGGCGCCGCGCGACGACGCGTCGCCCGCCGACGGGCTCAGCCTGTTTTTCACCGATCTCGACCGCAAGGCAGCGACCGTCCGCGAGATCGAGAAGATGGGCCGCAAGGCGGTGGATTCGAACGAGATCTTTTTCGACGGCATGCGGGTGCCGGCGGACGACCGCATTGGCGAGGAAGGCAAGGGTTTTCGCTACCTGATCCAGAGCCTCAACCCCGAACGCATCCTGGTGGCGGCGGAAGCGGTCGCCATCGGCCGCGACGCGATCCGCCGCGCCGCGGAATATGCGAAGGAACGTACCGTGTTCGAACGCCCCATCGGGCAGAACCAGGCGATCCAGCATCCGCTGGCGGTTTCATGGTCGGAGCTCGACGCCGCGTGGTTATGCGCGATGAAGGCGGCATGGCTGTACGACCGGGGCGATCCCTGCGGGGTGGAGGCCAACACGGCAAAGTACCTTGCCGCCGAGGCCGGGTTCGATGCCTGCAAGGCGGCCGTCGCGGCGCATGGCGGCATGGGATACGCCAAGGAATTTCACGTCGAACGCCTTCTGCGCGAAGTCATGGTGCCGTATCTGGCGCCGGTGTCTCAGCAGCTGGTGCTGAACTTCATCGCCGAACGCGCCCTCGGCCTGCCGAAATCATATTGAAGACAGGTCCGGATCAGTCGGTGCGGGGTCGAACCAGGCTTTGCAGCCGGGGGCGCAGTTTCAGAAACACGCGATAGCCCGTCTCGAGCAGAACGGAAAGCGGCCACCGGGACGTGACGCGGCCCAGAATCGAGAAGGCCGGCAGGGCTTGCCACAGAGCTGAGAAGGCTTCGCCGCCGGACCGGAGCCGCCCCTCCCCGTCGATCGCATGAAAACGCCCCAGCGCGTCGTCCCGCGACAGGCCTGGCGCTACCGTATCTCCGGTAATCGCGTCGACATCGACCCAGTCGATCCGGTCGGCGCCGCGGCGGGTGCGGTATATGGCAATTTCGCGGTCGCAGATCGGGCACCCGCCGTCGTAATAGACGGTCACCCGCGGCCGGTCTCCGTCGGGGACAGGCAAATTCACCACGGCACGGCTTTGCCGGTGTAGTCGAAAAACCCGCCGGAATCCGTCGGCGTCAACCGGTCGAGTACCGACAGACAGGCGCCCGCCGCGGCATCGGGCGACTGCACGTCGAGACCGGTTTTCCGAAAGGGCGCGGACAGCGCGCTGTCCACGGTCCCGGGATGATAGGCGGCGCAGATCGCCGCCGGCCGCAGGCGTTTGAGTTCGACGGATGCGGTTCGGACCAGCTGATTGAGCGCCGCCTTGGACGCGCGGTAGCTGTACCAACCGCCAAGCCGGTTGTCGGCGATGCTGCCGACCCGGGCGGACAGGGTGCAGAAAACGGTCTTGCCGTCATCGGCGAGCAGCGGCAGGAAGTGTTTCATCAGCAGCGCCGGGCCGATGGCATTGACCTCGAAGGCCTTGGCCATGTGGCCGCTGTCGAGCTCTGCCATCGCCTTTTCGGGATACGCATCGTCGCCATGCAGAAACCCCGTGGCATCGATCACCAGCCGGACAGGGACATCGAGGGCCGCGACCGCTGCAGCGGCACCGGCGATCGCGGCGTCCGACGTGATATCGAAAAGCGGCGCTCCGGCGCGGGAAAATCCTATGGTGCGTCCGACCCCCTCGTCGTTTTCCAGTCTGGCGCGGAGCGCGGACCCTATCGCCCCCGACGCGCCGATCACCACAGCGCAGCCGCCTTCGGGCAGGGAGGAGAGATGCCTCCTGGACATGGTCGTCGATTCCGCCATCTAGGGCGCGGAGGTTTCCCCGGACGCGCGAGGCGGCGGACCATCCGCCGCCGATAACGCCGTGAGGGCGGGCAGGGGAAGTTCGCCCCGCCAGTGATGGCCGCTTAGCCATATGTCCGCGCCGTGGGACCGCAGTATCCGGCCGACGGCGTCGTTGCCGCCCACCCATGACGCGTAAATCGTCTCTACGCCCGCTTCAGCAGCCGTATCGAAAAGCTCGGAGACGAGCCATGTCGCGAGACCGCACCTCCGAAACCCGGGATCGATCGAAATGCCGAGCTCCGCCCTGGCGGGTGTGCCACGTTCTTCCCAGCCGAGTTCCGCGAAGCCGACGAGACGATCTTCGCTGTAGACGCAGACCGCCAGCATTTTCGACCAGTCGAAGCCATCGACATAGCGCCGCAACCCTTCGTCGGACATGGCGGAGAAAAAGCGGGTGTAGCGGTCGAATTCGCTCAGGCGCCGGTAGTGCCCGATCAGCGCCGGTTCGTCTTCGGGCCCCGCGAGTTGCGGACGAAACACAGTGACTGCCATCGGGGCGGGGGCGCCGGCGATGGTTCGGGAGAGGATTTGCTGTATCACGGGTATACCCTTTCATGATGTTGACCAGTACCGGCCAAAACGCCGGCGCCAACTTACTGACTGGTTGGTATGTGTATCTACGCGCGACCGGCTTTTCCGGATCACGCCGACTTCTCCGGGTCTGTGAAAACTCTATTGAAGATCAGTCCTATGGGGTGCCGCTCTTCGGCCTATACCTCTTCCCTTTCTGTTCCCCAGAAAGGGCAACGGCGATCCGGATACGCTGGATCGCCGTTTCTTTCTGGCTCCGGCGGGGTGATAAAGCCGGAGCCGACTGGAACAGAACCGTTTATCGCCCGCGACTTACTTTAGGCCCGGCGGCAGACAGGATGTGGGGGTTCTTGGAACCTGCCTTGGGTTCTGTTTCACAGTTCGGTTTTGGGGAATAACGCCCCGCATCGATCGGCGCCGAATCACGAAGAGCACGACCGCGCTCAGCCCGAATACTAGCGCCGAGGAAGGCTCCGAAACCGATTCGGCAGTTTTCGTAGACGTGATTGAGTTGGTGAGCTCGGCGTCGTGGCTGAAGGGGGCAAATATCCCGCGCACAATCTCTCCGGCGTCCAGATAGTCAACCGAGAACAAATCGAAATGGAGGTTTATGCCCTGCGCGACTCCGGAATAGGAAACATCGAAAACACGATAGAACGAACCGGTACCGCCCTCGTAAAGTGCCACGGCGCCTGTCGCATCCTCCATGTCGTACGTCGCCGTCTGGGTGGCGGTGTCGAACATAAAGGGGATTTCAAAATACGATGTGGGGAAAACGCCTTGGCGACCGAGGAGGGGGGGCTGGGTCGCCATTGACGGAGGCACGCCACAAAACAGGTCCGAGGCGGAATAGGACACATCGTTAACCTGACCTGCCCCCTTAACCGGGTCCATTTGCTGAGTTAGATATTCGGCCTCTGGATCCATCTTGAAGGGAGCAGAGATGCCGAGGAAACGTTTTACAGTCGAACAGATCATCAACCATCTGCGGGAAGCGGATGTGCTGCTGGCGCAGGGCCGAACCGTTGGAGAAGTGTGCCGGCGGATCGGGGTATCGGAACAATCTTACTACCGCTGGCGCAAGGAGTATGGCGGGCTGAAGGTCGGTCAGGCCCGTCGCCTGAAGGACCTCGAGGCCGAGAATGCCCGGTTGAAGCGCGCGGTGGCCGAGCTGACGCTGGACAAGCTGATATTGAAAGAGGCTGCGGAGGGAAACTGGTAAGCCCCGAGCGCCGGAGACGATGCGTGCAACACGTGCGGGAGAAGTACCCGGTATCGGAGCGGCGTGCCTGTCGTGTTCTGGGGCAATCGCGGACGTCGCAGCGATACCAGCCGATCATCCGTGACGACGAGGATGCGCTGACGGCGGCGATCGTCCGCCTGGCGGGTCAATACGGCCGGTACGGCTATCGTCGGGTGACGGCGCTGCTGCACGCGGAAGGCTGGCACGTGAACCACAAGCGTGTGGGTCGCATCTGGCGGCGCGAGGGGCTGAAAGTACCGCTAAAGCAACCGAAGCGGGGCCGTCTGTGGCTGAATGACGGATCGTGCATCCGTCTGAGGCCGAGCTGGCGGAACCATGTATGGGCCTATGACTTCGTAAAAGGGCGCACCCATGACGGCCGGGCGTTCCGGATGCTCACCGTGATCGACGAGTACACGCGGGAGTGTCTTGCCATCGAGGTGGACCGGCATATCCGGTCGGGCGACGTCCTGCATGTGCTGACCGATCTGTTCACGCAGCGCAGAGCGCCCGACCATATCCGGTCCGACAACGGCAGCGAGTTCACGGCGACTGCTGTACGGGAATGGCTTCCCCGGGTTGGCGTGAAGACGCTCTACATAGAACCGGGATCGCCCTGGGAGAATGGCTACAACGAGTCATTCAACGGCAAACTCAAGGACGAACTGCTGAACGGGGAAATCTTCTATTCGATGACGGAGGCAAAAGGGCTGATCGAGCAATGGCGCAGGCATTACAACACCATCAGGCCGCACAGTGCGCTGGGCTACAGGCTACCCGCACCGCAGACCATCGCGCCTCACCGCGGCGATCCGCCCTCCGCTGCCGGGAGACTGCGAGCTACTCGCCGCTCAACAGACAGTCTAAACTAACCGCTGGTACTAAACGTGGGGGCAGGTCAATGCACAGCGTTAATAGAGTGCAAAAGAAACCATACCGCATGGAGACACCTTCTGAATTGCATTACTCACCAAGCAGTTAAAGAAGCAATTTCTATGCCATCCATAATCCATTGATTTTTAGCCAAAATTTTCCAGTACCAAACTCGCGGCGCGGACGAGTTTGCAGGATGCAACGCAAATTGACAATTCCGGACCGATCGGAATGCTGGTGCTGCCAAGGATTGAGCATCCGGATATTAGGCAGTTCTGCGAGGCTTGTTCACGTTAGACCCTTGCACACCGGCCTGAGTCGTGAGAAACACGGTCCGGTCCAATCTTACAATTGAACCGTCCGATCTGAACCGCCCATTCGCCTGCCCGGTCTCATACGGTCGGGCGCCGGAAGCCGACCGACCCGTATGCCCAAACGCACAGACATCGAAAGCATCCTGATCATCGGCGCCGGGCCGATCGTCATCGGCCAGGCCTGCGAATTCGACTATTCCGGTACGCAGGCGTGCAAGGCGCTGAAGGACGAAGGCTATCGCGTCATCCTGGTCAATTCCAACCCGGCCACGATCATGACCGACCCGGAATTCGCCGACGCCACCTATGTCGAGCCGGTCACGCCGGAGCTGGTCGCCAAGATCATCGAAAAGGAAAAGCCCGATGCGATCCTGCCCACCATGGGCGGGCAGACCGGGCTGAACACGGCGCTGTCGCTGGCCAAGATGGGCGTGCTCGACGCCCACGGGGTGGAGCTGATCGGCGCCAGGCGCGAGGCCATCGACAAGGCCGAGGACCGCGAGCTGTTCCAGGAAGCGATGACCAAAATCGGCCTCGAAAGCCCGCGCGGCCGCATCGCGCATTCGATGGACGAGGCGTGGGAAATCCTCGAGGAAACCGGCCTGCCGGCCATCATCCGCCCGTCGTTCACGCTGGGCGGCACCGGCGGCGGCGTCGCCTATAACCGCGACGAATTCGAGGAAATCGTCCGCCGTGGCATCGATGCATCGCCAACCTCCGAAGTGCTGGTCGAGGAATCGATCATCGGCTGGAAGGAATACGAGATGGAAGTCGTCCGCGACCGCGCGGACAACTGCATCATCATCTGTTCCATCGAAAACGTCGATCCGATGGGCGTCCATACCGGCGATTCCATCACTGTCGCGCCGGCGCTGACGCTGACCGACAAGGAATACCAGATCATGCGCAACGCCTCGATCGCGGTGCTGCGCGAAATAGGCGTCGATACCGGCGGCTCGAACGTGCAGTTCGCGGTCAACCCGCGCGACGGCCGGCTGGTGATCATCGAAATGAATCCGCGCGTGTCGCGGTCTTCGGCGCTGGCGTCCAAGGCAACCGGTTTTCCGATCGCGAAAATCGCCGCCAAGCTCGCCGTCGGCTACACGCTGGACGAGCTCGACAACGACATCACCGGCGTCACCCCGGCGTCGTTCGAGCCGACCATCGATTACGTCGTCACCAAGGTGCCGCGCTTCACGTTCGAGAAATTCCCCGGCACCGAGCCGACGCTGAACACGCAGATGAAATCGGTCGGCGAGGCGATGTCGATCGGCCGCACGTTCCAGGAATCGGTGCAGAAAGCCATGCGGTCGATGGAAACCGGTCTGAACGGGCTGAACGAGGTCGCCATCCCCGGCGCCATTTCCGAAGACGAGGGACACGAAGGCGAGGTCGACGAAGGCGCGATCCTCGGCGCGCTGAACACGCCCAACGTCAACCGGATTCTGGTGGTCGCACAGGCGCTGCGCCACGGGCTTGGCATTGACGCCATTCACCAGGCATCGGGCTTCGACCCGTGGTTCATTGCCCAGCTCAAAGGCATCGTGGACGCGGAAAACCGCGTGCGCGCCAATGGCCTGCCGGCCGGAGCCCGCGACCTGCACACGCTGAAGGCCATGGGCTTTTCCGACGAACGGCTGGCCGAGCTGGCAGGGACGACGGCGGCGGATGTCACTGCCCGACGGATCGAACTGGCCGTCAGGCCGGTCTACAAGCGCATCGACACCTGTGCCGCGGAATTCGCGTCGCAGACGCCGTATATGTACTCCACCTACGAGAACGCGGGCTTTGGCCCGGCCGAATGCGAAGCCGAGCCGTCCGACCGCCGCAAGGTGATGATCCTGGGCGGCGGGCCCAACCGCATAGGCCAGGGCATCGAATTCGATTATTGCTGCGTGCACGCGGTCTACGCGCTGGACGAGGCCGGCTACGAGACCATCATGGTCAACTGCAACCCGGAAACCGTGTCGACCGACTACGACACGTCGGACCGGCTGTATTTCGAGCCGCTGACCGCCGAAGACGTGATCGAGATCGTCCGCAAGGAGGAAGAATCCGGCGAAGTCGTCGGCCTGATCCTGCAATATGGCGGGCAGACGCCGCTGAAGCTCGCCGCCGATCTCGAAGCCGCGGGCGTGCCGGTGCTCGGCACCACGCCGGACGCCATCGATCTGGCGGAAGACCGCGAACGGTTCCAGGCGCTGCTGCAGAAGCTGAACCTGCGACAGCCGGCGAACGGCATCGCGCGCACAGGCGACGAGGCCGTCCGCGTCGCCACAGAGATCGGCTATCCGGTGGTGATCCGGCCGTCCTACGTGCTGGGCGGGCGTGCCATGGAAATCGTCCACGACGAGGCGGGGCTGACCCGCTACATCACCAGCGCGGTGCAGGTGTCCGGCGACACACCGGTGCTGATCGATTCCTATCTGCGCGACGCGATCGAGGTCGACGTCGACGCCATCCGCGACGTCGCCGACGACGTGCATATCGCCGGTATCATGGAACACATCGAGGAAGCCGGCATCCATTCCGGCGACTCCGCCTGTTCGCTGCCGCCCTATTCCCTGCCCGATTCCATCCTCGAAGAGCTGCGCCGCCAGACCGCGGAGCTGGCCCGCGGGCTCGGCGTCGTCGGGCTGATGAACGTGCAGTACGCCATCAAGGAAGACACGGTCTACATCCTTGAGGTCAATCCCCGCGCCAGCCGCACGGTGCCGTTCGTCGCCAAGGCCACCGGCGTGCCTATCGCCAAGGTCGCGGCACGCGCCATGGCCGGCGAGAAACTGGCCGATCTCCTCAAAATCTATCCGGCGGAAACCACCAGCAACCATATCGCGGTGAAAGAAGCCGTGTTTCCGTTCGCCAAGTTTCCCGGCGTCGACATCATCCTCGGCCCGGAAATGAAATCGACGGGCGAGGTGATGGGCATCGATTCCGATTTCGGCCGCGCCTTCGCCAAGTCGCAGCTCGGCAGCGGCACCTCCGTGCCGCAGGACGGCACGGTGTTCATTTCCGTCCGCGACCGCGACAAGGAAGCCATGATCGAGCTCGGCCGCCGGCTGAAGGAGATGGGTTTCGCGCTGGTCGCCACGAGCGGTACGGCGGAAACGCTGAACGCCGCCGGCGTACAGACCGAACTCGTCAAGAAAGTGCACGAAGGACGCCCGCATATCGTCGATTCGATGATATCGGGCAATGTCCAGCTGGTGTTCAACACCACGGAAGGCGCGAAGGCGATCGCCGATTCCTACGAGCTCCGGCGGTCGGCTTTGGTACGGAAAATTCCCTATTACACCACGGTGGCAGGCGCGAAAGCCGCCGTGGAAGCCATTTCCGCGATGCGTGCCGGCGGACTTGAAGTTGCGCCGTTGCAGTCTTATTTTACCTGACCGAATTTAGCGACATCCTGATCCAGGCACCGCGGACGGCGATCTCTGAGCCGTCGGTCTGCGGGGTAGGGTCTTTTTGTGCAAAGGATACAGGACGATGGAAAAAGCACCGATGACGCTTCAGGGTTTCACCGACCTTGAAACGGAGCTGAAACGCCTGAAATCGACGGAACGCCCCGACGTGATCAAGGCGATCGCGGCGGCACGCGAACACGGCGATCTGTCGGAAAACGCGGAATATCACGCCGCGCGCGAACGTCAGGCCTTTATCGAGGGCCGGGTCGGCATCATCGAGGATCTGCTGAGCCGCGCCGAGGTGATCGACGTGTCCGCAATCAAGGGCAAGATCATCAAGTTCGGCGCGACCGTGAAGGTCGAGGACGAGGATACCGACGAAAAATCGACCTACCAGATTGTCGGCGAGCATGAAGCCGACATCAAATCGGGCAAGCTGTCGGTCACATCGCCCATGGCGCGCGCCATGATCGGCAAGACGGTCGGCGATTCCGTCGAGGTCACCACGCCCGGCGGCACGAAATCGTACGAAATCATGGGCGTGCGGTATAAATAGATTGTGCCGTTTCAGCGGCGCCGGAAGACCAGCGTCAGCCTGACATTTTCAAGCAGTTCCATGCACGTGCGCTTCTTCCGCCATTCGGGGTTGGCCGCACCGATGAGCGTGACCTGAAGCCATGCTGTCGTACCGGTCGGCGGGCCGCCCGGCGTGCTCAACGCGTCATTCAGTGTCGCCACTTCCCGTGCGCTAAGCGCATGCACGAAATTCCCGCTTCGTCCCGTGGTATCTCCCGCGGCCAGTTCCAGCGCCCGGTCTCGATACGGAATTACCGTCCCGTCGATTGAGAAATCCCGGGCAGGCTCGGCAAAATCGGGCGCGATGGGCAGAGGCGTTGTCACGGCGGCCTCGGGGGCCGGGCGCAGGCGGCCTATCCCGACGGCGGCACGCGGCACGGTCGGACCGCGCGTACAGGTATTACCCGGATCGGCGATTGCTGTGCCGCTGACCGTCGCTTTGACCAACGGTCCTCCACCCCGCGCGAACGCGTACGGCGCGATATCGAACCAGAGCTCGGCGTGATGTTCGATATTGCGGTCGCGGCGGCAGCGGCGGCGGACGTCTGGAGGCCATGCGCCGCTTTGGTAACCGATCCGCGCGTCGTCGGAGGCCAGATCCCCGAATGCGACCGTATCCGGCGGCGAATAGGTGGCCAGCGCCTGGCCGCAGATCAGGCCCGGCCGGGAGCCCAAATCCATGGTGAAAAGCTGGGTTCGCTGGACCGGTTCGACAAACGCGGTGTTGTAAGTCGATCGGCCAGGATCGCAGGCCGCAATTGTCAGCGCGGCCATTGCGAACAAAAACACTCTGAGCATGCCTACCCCCTCAGTCGCGAATGTTACCTACCCTGAAAGTATAGCGGCGAAGACACCACGCATGGGCCGATGTCCCAAAATTGTCACAGCGACGCGCACCACTGTACCCGGACACCGCCTCCCGATTAATTGATTGGGAACGTCCTGCGGGCAGCTTATGTTCCGGGGAAAAATTTCGCCGGGAGACGAGACCATGCTGACACGATCCAGACCCACCTGGGAATTATCCGAATCCGCCGCGACGGACGAAGCAGATTTTCTGAACCGCCGCGAGCTGTGCAAATCCATCGCCGCCGGATCTATCCTGGCCGGATCGTCGTCGCTGCTGGGCGCATCGTCGGCCTTCGCGGCGACAGACAAAGACCCGTCGGCGCATCTCTATCCTGCAAAAGGCAACGGGGCCTATACGCTCGACCGTGACATCACGCCGGAAAAAATCGCCACCACCTACAACAACTTCTACGAATTCGGCAGCCACAAGAATATCTGGAAGGCGGCGCAGGAGCTGAAAACGCGCCCCTGGGAAGTGACCATCGACGGCATGGTCGAAAAGGAAATGAAAGTCGATATCGATACGCTGCTGAAATCCATGCCACTTGAGGAACGTCTTTACCGTCATCGCTGCGTCGAAGCCTGGGCCATTGCCGTGCCCTGGACCGGATTTCCGATGAAGGCGCTGCTGGATTACGCGAAACCCCGGGCCGGCGCCAAATACGTCGTGATGGAGACCTTCGAGGACAAGAAGATGGCCTCCGGCCAGCGCCAGTTCTGGTATCCGTGGCCCTATCTCGAGGCAATCACCATCGAAGAAGCCGCCAACGAACTGACGATCATCGGCACCGGCGCCTACGGCAAGCCGATGCCGAAACAGAACGGCGCACCGCTGCGCCTGATTGCGCCCTGGAAATACGGCTTCAAGCAGATCAAGTCGATCGTGCGGTTTCACTTCACGGACCAGCGGCCGAAAAGCTTCTGGGAACAGATCCAGCCGAAGGAATACGGCTTCTGGGCCAACGTGAACCCCGAAGTGGACCACCCGCGCTGGAGCCAGGCGACCGAAAAACTGCTCGGCACCGGCAAGCGCGTACCCACCCTGCTGTATAACGGCTACGCCGAACAGGTCGCCGGGCTGTACACCGAGGTCGGTAAGACGGAGAAAATTTTTTACTGAGGGCCGTTGCCGATCCCGTCATTCCCGCGAAGGCGGGAATCTCCGCAACACGGAGCACGATCTCAATGAGATCCCCGCCTTCGCGGGGATGACGGTGTGTATCGCCCCTAAACCAGCGTCGCTTCCGTCGCCTCTTTCACATCGTCTTCCGATACGCCGTCGGCCAGCTCCACCAGTTTCAGCCCGCCGTCGACCACGTCGAACACGCCGAGATTGGTGATGATGCGGTCGACCACCGCCCGGCCCGTCAGCGGCAGGGTGCATTCCTTCAGCAGTTTGGAATCGCCGTTCTTCGACGTGTGATCCATCACCACGATCACGCGGCCGACGCCGGCCACCAGATCCATCGCGCCGCCCATGCCCTTAACCAGCTTGCCCGGGATCATCCAGTTGGCGAGATCGCCGTTTTCGGCGACTTCCATCGCGCCGAGAATGGCCATGTTGATCTTGCCGCCGCGGATCATCGCGAATGACTGGTCGCTGCCGAAATAGGACGTGCGGTCCATTTCGGTCACGGTCTGCTTTCCGGCATTGATCAGGTCGGCGTCGATTTCGTTCTCGGTCGGGAACGGGCCGATGCCGAGCATGCCGTTCTCCGACTGCAGCGTCACATCCACGCCTTCCGGGATGTAGTTGCTGACCAGCGTCGGGATGCCGATACCGAGATTGACGTACCAGCCGTCCTGCAGCTCCTGCGCCGCCCGTTCGGCCATCTGATTTCTATCCCACATATTCTTGACCTCCTGTTGGTCGTATTTGTCGGCGCCGGCCCGCTCCCCCTCCCTGCTACCCACAAGGATAATTCCATGGGTGGCCGGGAGGGGGCGGGCCGGTGCGTCTCCGCGTCAGCGGATGAAACTAAGCAGCCCGCACGGTGCGCTGTTCGATGCGCTTTTCGTGCTCGCCCTGGATGATCCGGTGCACGTAGATGCCCGGCGTGTGAATGAGATCGGGATCGAGCGAACCCGTGGGCACGATTTCCTCGACCTCGGCGACGCAGATTTTGCCGCAGGTCGCCGCCGGCGGATTGAAGTTCCGCGCTGTCTTGCGATAGATCAGATTGCCCTGCTCGTCGCCCTTCCAGGCCTTCACGATTGACAGATCGGCGACCAGGCCGTGCTCGAGGATGTAGGTTTCGCCGTCGAATTCCTTTTCTTCCTTGCCTTCGGCGATCACCGTACCGACGCCTGTCTTGGTATAGAAGCCCGGAATGCCGGCGCCGCCAGCGCGCATGCGTTCGGCCAGCGTGCCCTGCGGATTGAATTCGAGTTCCAGCTCTCCGGCCAGATACTGGCGCATGAATTCGGCGTTCTCGCCGACATAGGACGACACCATTTTCCTGACCTGTTTGGTCTGCAACAGCAGGCCAAGGCCGAAATCGTCGACGCCGGCATTGTTCGACGCGACCGTCAGGTCCTTTGTGCCGGCATCGCGGATCGCGGCGATCAGCAGTTCCGGTATGCCGCACAGGCCGAACCCGCCGGCCGCGATGGTCATACCATCGTACAGGGTGCCCTCCAGCGCTTCCGCGGCGGAGCCGTAAACCTTGTTCATGGTGAAATTCCCCGTTGTCGTCCGTGTTTTTTCCGGCCCGTCTCGAAACCCGGCCGATTCGCTCAGGAGTTTCGCTTATTCGACTGCGCCAGCCAAGCGGTGGCGCAAAGAAAAAGCCCGGTGCGATAAAGCACCGGGCAAGTTTAACAGGGAGGCTTCACGTCTGGGAGACGTAGGATAACCGGATACCTGGATCCGAAAATCCGGGTATCCCGAGACCCTTGACCGGGGAGACCCGGCCCCGACGGCGCGTCTGGATCGAAGCGCCATCGCTCCAGTTTAGATAGGCCCCGCGTTAACGAATTAGAATTGTCCGTTTGGAAAATCAGCTATGCAAATTTTGCATAACATCAACACATTGAAACAAATAACTATTTTCGCCTGCTACTGATGCTGCGCAGCAGAAAATCGCGGAAGGCGACGATCCGCTGGGAATGCCGCAACTCTTCCGGATAGACCAGATACACGTCGAATTTCGGCCCTTCGAGCTCCGGCATGATGGGCACCAGGTCGTGGGCCAGCTGGCCCATGTAGTCCGGCAGGGAGGCAATGCCGAGCCCGCTGGCCGCGGCGCGGAACATGGCGTAGATGTTGTTGACCCGCAGCACCGGCTCGCGTGCGTCTTCCGGGTCGCGGCCGGCCGCCATCAGCCAGTTGATATCGGTGAACGGCTGATGGAACGAGCCGTCATAGGCGATGATCTGGTGGTTATCGAGATCTTCGACGCCGCGCGGCGTGCCGTGGTCTTTCAGGTAGTTGGGCGACGCAAACACCCGGTGATGCATCGCCAGCAGCGGCCGGCGGACCAGATCCGCCTGGGTCGGCGGCGTCATGCGGATGGCGACGTCAGCCTCTCCCATGCTGAGGTCGAGCTCGTCCTCGGCGACGATCAGCGTCACCTGGATATCGGGATAATGCTCGATGAATTCCTTGAGCCGCTCGGTCAGCCAGATCGACCCGAACGCCACCGTGGTCGTGATCCGCAGCGGTCCCTGCGGTTTGTCGCGAGATTCGGACACCAGCGATTCGGCGATGGCGACCTTGGCGAACACGTCCTTGGCCGTGGCGTAGAGCGTCTCGCCGGTTTCGGTCAGTTTCAGGCCTCGGGCGTGGCGGTGGAACAGCGGTACGTTGAGGCTCTGTTCCAGCGAGGAGACCTGCCGGCTGACCGAGGATTGCGACAGGTTCAGGATTTCGCCCGCATGGGTGAAGCTGCCGGCCTCCGCGACGGCGTGAAAGACTCTGAGCTTGTCCCAATCCATGATGCGTCGCCCGGCTCCGCCCTGCTCTACTCCGCGGCCTGCGCCGCGGCGCTTTCATGCTCGGCGATGAACTTCTCGGCCTCCAGCGCCGCCATGCAGCCGGTGCCGGCGGCGGTGACCGCCTGGCGATAGGTCTTGTCCTGCACGTCGCCCGCGGCGAATACGCCCGGCACGCTGGTACGCGTCGAATCGGGCGCGGTGGTGACATAGCCCTCGTCGTCCATATCGACCTTGCCCTTGAACAGCGCGGTCGCCGGGTCGTGACCGATAGCGATGAACAGGCCGTGGACCGGCAGTTCCGATGTTTCGTCGGTTTTCACGTTGCGCAGTTTCAGCCCGGTCACGCCCAGCGGATCGTCGTCGCCCAGCACTTCTTCCACGACGGTGTCCCAGATGACGTCAATCCGGTCATGGGCCATCAGCCGGTCGGCGAGAATTTTTTCCGACCGCAGGGAATCCCGACGGTGGATCAGCGTCACCCTGGTCGCGTGGTTTGTCAGATACAGCGCTTCCTCGACCGCCGTGTTGCCGCCACCGACGACCGCGACCTCTTTTTCACGATAGAAAAAGCCGTCGCAGGTGGCGCAGGCCGATACGCCGAAACCCTGGAATTTCTGTTCCGTTTCCAGCCCCAGCCAGCGCGCCTGCGCGCCGGTCGAAATAATGACCGAATCCGCCGTATAGGTATCGCCGGAATCGCCCCTGCAGACGAACGGACGGTTGGTGAAATCCACATCGACGATCAGGTCGTTGATCATCTTGGTGCCGACATGTTCGGCCTGGTCGTGCATCTGTTCCATCAGCCACGGCCCCTGGATCACATCGGCGAATCCGGGATAGTTCTCAACGTCGGTTGTGATGCTCATCTGGCCGCCGACTTCCATGCCGGTCACCAGGGTCGGCGCCAGAGAGGCACGCGCCGTGTAAACCGCCGCGGTATATCCGGCAGGGCCGGAGCCGATGATGAGTACTTTGGAATGATGCGTTTCGGCCATTTGGCGTTTCCGATGAGTTTGTATCTGCTGGAATGATTTTTAGGACGCGGCGCGCGCTGAGGCAAATGCCGTGTAGCGCCGGACGACTTCCTCCGCGACGTTTTCGGTATCGCGCAATGCCTCGTAGGTCCAGGATTCGAGCGCCCCATCGAACGGCCGCGTCATCCCCTGGTCATGCAGATGGGCATGAAAACGGTCGAATTTGTCCGATCCGCCGTCCAATCCTGCGACATAGACCGGTTTGCCGGTCGAACAGGCTTCCGACACCATGGACACCGAATCGGCTGTCACGACGATCGCATCGGCCAGCGCCAGCAGGCCCAGATAGGGGTTGTCGCCCTGTCCGTCCCAGAACCACCACGCTGTTCCGGCCAGCCCGCCCCGCAGCAAAGCCTCGTTTTCCTCGCCCGTGCGCCGCGATGCCGTCAGGGCAAGGCCTGCCCCGTGATCCGCCGACAGCCGCTTCAGCCCGGCCGCGAGATTTGTGATCGACGCCTCCGTCATCCGATATTGCCCGTTCGAGCCGCCGATCAGCACGGCGACCAGCGGCCGCGGCAGGGACGCCAGGGTATCGGCGAAACGGTCGGCCGCGGCGGCAAGAACGGCTTCGGTGATGCCGGTCAGCGCACCCGATGTCTGAACGACGTTGTCGCCCGACAGCCCGTCATGGCGCGGCGCGGCAATGACGTCGAACCGGGCACGGCGGCTGACCGGATCCTGCACCTGGACGCAGAAGGTGCGGCCGCCGCTCGCCGATTTGATGGCCAGCGCCGGCGCCACCGTCTGCCGACCGGCGGCAATCACGATGTCGGGCCACGGCGGCACCAGCCGGTCGCGATCGGGATCGGCGGCACGCAGCGGGTTCAGCCACAGCCGGGGCGGCAGCTTCGACCAGGGCAGGCCGGGCTCGACGCGCCTGGTGTCCGGTTCGACGCCCAGCGCCGATGCCAGTCCCAGGCACTGGTTCGCATGTCCGGCCTTGCCGTCGGTCAGCACCCATATTTTTGCGTCGAAAATGCCGGTCATCCACAGACCCCGGAGACACAGAATTGAAATATAATTATCATTCTTTAGAATATAATTACGCCCCGACGGACCGGCGGAGCATCCATCGGTCGAAATTAGCGGAATTTGCGGCAATGGCCAGACTCAAACTCGACAAGATCGACCTCAAAATCCTTCGCGACCTGCAGGACGACGGACGCATGACCAATGTCGACCTGGCGAAAAACGCAGGCATCTCGCCGCCGCCCTGTCTGCGCCGGGTGCGCACGCTCGAAGACACCGGTTGCATTCGCGGCTATCACGCCGATATCGACGCCGAGGCGCTGGGCTTCGGCGTCACCGTATTCGCCAATGTCGGGCTGCACAGCCAGGCCGAGGCCGACCTGGTGGCCTTCGAGGAGCGCGTCGCCCGGTGGCCCGAAGTCCGAGAATGCCACATGCTGGCCGGCGAAACCGATTTCCTGCTGAAGATCGTCGCCACCGACTGGGACGCCTATCAGAAATTCCTCACCACCAATTTGACGCCGGCCCCGAATGTCAGCGTCGTCAAATCGGCGCTCGGGATTCGCACGTCGAAGCGCGAATTCGGCGTGCCGATCGACGTCGACGGGGAATCCGGCTGATCCGATTGCGGAAAAAACCGGTCAGGCCGTTTCGGGCCGGAAACCGAGCGCCACGCCGTTGATGCAGTGGCGCTTGCCCGTGGGCGGCGGACCGTCGTCGAACACGTGTCCGAGATGGCCGCCGCAGCGGCGGCAATGGACCTCGGTGCGGGCCACCAGAAGCTTGTAATCCGTTTTGGTGCCGACCGCGTTGGGCAGCGCCTCGTAAAAGCTGGGCCAGCCGGTGCCGCTGTCGAACTTGGTTTTCGACGCATAGAGATCCAGGTCGCAGCCGGCGCAGGTATAGATCCCGGCCCGCTTTTCGTTCAGCAACGCACTGGTGTAAGGCCGTTCCGTCGCCTCGTGACGCAGCACGGCATAGGCGTCCTCGCTCAGCCGCTTGCGCCATTCCGCGTCGCTCAGCGTGAATTCGAATGCGTCAGCCGCGGCCGTCTCCGCCTTGCGGCCGGGCCGGAAGGCGGCAAACGCGGCCGCGCCGGTGGCGGCGGCGGCGAGGGAGATCATCAGGGTTCGTCGTTTCATCATCATTCGAAGGATATAGGAGGATTCCGGCCCGACGCCATTCACAGCCCTGTGAAGGGACCGCCGGCGTCCCGAACCCCCCATCCCCGAACTGGAATTCCCCCTCCCATAGCGCCATATTGGACCTCATGAGCACCGTCATCGCCGACCGCCCGTCCCTGCCGATCCCGGACGACAGCACGAAGTTCGAAATCGTGTCCGATTTCACGCCGGCCGGCGACCAGCCGCAGGCGATCGCCGAACTTCTGGAAGGCATCTCCGCCAACGAGAAAGATCAGGTCCTGCTGGGCGTCACCGGGTCGGGCAAGACCTTCACCATGGCGCATGTCATCCAGGACATCGGCCGGCCGACCATCGTGCTGGCCCCCAACAAGACCCTGGCGGCGCAGCTTTACGGCGAGATGAAATCGTTCTTTCCGAACAACGCGGTCGAGTATTTCGTTTCTTACTACGACTATTACCAGCCGGAAGCCTACGTCCCGCGCTCCGACACCTATATCGAGAAGGACGCGTCGATCAACGAACAGATCGACCGCATGCGCCATGCCGCCACCCGCGCCCTGCTGGAACGGCGCGACGTGATCATCGTCGCCAGCGTGTCGTGCATCTACGGCATCGGCAGCCTCGAATCCTATCAGTCGATGACCATCCCGCTGAAAGTCGGCGACACGGTGGTGATCGCCGACCTGCTGCAGCGCTTCGTCGCCCTGCAGTACCGGCGCAACGACCAGAACTTCATCCGCGGCGCGTTCCGGGTGCGCGGCGACAGCGTCGAAATCTTCCCGGCGCATTACGAGGACCGCGCCTGGCGGTTGTCGTTCTTCGGCGACGAGATCGAGGAAATCCACGAATTCGATCCGCTGACCGGCGAACGGGTCGCCAAGCTGGACCAGGTGACGGTCTACGCGAATTCGCACTACGTCACGCCGCGCCCGACCGTGCAGCAGGCCATCGGCCTGATAAAGGCGGAACTGAAACAGCGCCTGGCGGAGCTGGAGGCCAACAACAAGCTGCTCGAAGCGCAGCGGCTGGAACAGCGCACCAATTTCGATCTGGAGATGCTGGAAACCACCGGGCACTGTTCCGGCATCGAGAATTATTCGAGGTTTCTGACGGGCCGCGCGCCGGGCGAGCCGCCGCCGACCCTGTTCGAATACATTCCCGACGACGCGCTGCTGATCGTCGACGAATCCCACGTCACCGTGCCGCAGATCGGCGGCATGTTCAAAGGCGACTTCAACCGCAAATCGACCCTGGCGGAATTCGGCTTCCGGCTGCCGTCCTGCGTCGACAACCGGCCGCTGAAATTCGAGGAATGGGAGGCCATGCGCCCGCAGACGGTCTACGTATCGGCGACGCCGGGCCCGTGGGAGATGGAACGCACCGGCGGCGTATTCGTCGAACAGATCATCCGCCCGACCGGCCTGATCGATCCGGTCTGCATCATCCGCCCGGTGGAGAACCAGGTCGACGACCTGCTGCACGAATGCCAGGAAGGCGCGAAGAAGGGCCACCGGACGCTGGTCACCACGCTGACCAAGCGCATGGCCGAGGATCTGACCGAGTACATGCAGGAAGCCGGCATCCGCGTCCGATATCTGCATTCCGATATCGACACGCTGGAACGGATCGAGATCATCCGCGACCTGCGCCTCGGCGCGTTCGACGTCCTCGTCGGCATCAACCTTCTCCGCGAAGGCCTCGACATCCCGGAATGCGCGCTGGTCGCGATTCTCGACGCCGACAAGGAAGGCTTCCTGCGCTCGCGCACGTCGCTGGTTCAGACCATCGGCCGCGCCGCGCGCAACGTGGACGGCCGCGTGATCCTCTATGCCGACAAGATGACGGACTCCCTGCAATACGCGATCGACGAAACCAACCGGCGGCGCGAAAAACAGCAGAACTACAACGCCGCCAACGGCATCACGCCGGAAAGCGTGAAAAAGGAAATCTCCGACATCCTGGAAAGCGTCTATTCGCAGGATTCGTTCACCGTCGAGACCGGCGACGAGGACACCGGCAACCTGGTCGGCCACAATCTGCAGGCCTATCTGAAGGACCTGGACGAACGCATGCGCGAAGCCGCCGCCAACCTGGAATTCGAGGAAGCCGCCCGCCTGCGCGACGAGATTCATCGCCTCGAACACGTCGAACTCGGCGTCCCCACCGGCCCCCGCCGCCTGCAGGCCCGCATCGACGCGGCCAAGCGGACGGGCCGGAACCGCAAGCCGGGGAAGTCGCGAAAGAGCGGGAAGCCGGGGCGTTAGGCTTCAACCGCGCCAACCTCCCCGCAGGTCGTCATTCCCGCGCAGGCGGGAATCTATCGATCGCAAAATGAACGAAAGCGGCCGGAGATCCCCGCCTGCGCGGGAATGACGGATCGCTGACGGGTCAGAGCCCCCTACCCGTCCTTGCCAGAATGTTCCTCCTCCGCCGGCACCGTCGGCAGGATGACGTCGGACAGCAGGGCGTAATCCTCGGCGCGGTGATCGCGGACGATCTTGCGTATCTGCTCGTCGGGGGTGCCGTAGCCGCGCAGTACAGCCTCGCCCAGATGCAGGCTGAGCTCGTAGGTCTCATGGACGATGCCGCTGGCGCCGGCATCGGTCAGGCGGCGCTTGTGGGCATTGTCGCGGGCGCGGACATAGATATTCAGATTGGGATACCGGGTGTGCAGCAGGCTGACGACCCGCTCCGCCGCGATCGCGTTGTCGAGAATGATGACGGCGGCGCGGGCGCGCTCCACGCCCAAAGCCTGCAACACCTCGACCCGGCTGGCATCGCCGTAATACACGGAAAATCCCTTGCTGCGGGCTTCGGCGACGCGGGTGGGCTCGAATTCGACGGCCACATAGGGAATGCCGGCGGCGGACAGCGTTTTCACCACCGACTGCCCGACGCGGCCGAAACCGGCGACGATGACATGCTCCTTCAGATCGGCGCTCTCCGCCGCCATGTCGCCCTGATCCTGATCGCGCGCGGCGCGCGCCTCCATCTTCCGGTTCGCATGGCTGCCCAGCGCGGCCAGTCCGGGCGTAACCGCCATGCTGACGGCAATAACGGCGGCGAAAAGCGTGGCTTCGCGCGGTTCCAGCAGACCGAAACCGCCGGCCAGCGCGAACAGCACGAAACCGAATTCGCCGGCCTGGCCCAGCATCAGGGCGGTGTGCATGCTGACCCCGGCGGTGACGCCGGTCAGCCGGCACAGGATCAGGATGATGGCCGATTTCAGGATGATCAGCCCGACCACGAGGCCCAGAACGAGCAGCAGGTTGTCGGCGATGATGTCGAGATCGAGCCCGATGCCGACGGTCATGAAGAACAGGCCGAGAAGCAGCCCGCGGAAAGGCTGGATATCCGCCGCGACCTGATGGCGGTATTCGGTTTCCGACAGAAGGATGCCGGCCAGGAAACCGCCGATGGCCAGCGACAGCCCGAACGTCGCGGTCAGCCAGCTCATCCCCAGCAGAACTGCCAGCGTCACCGCCGCAAACAATTCGGTACTCTGTCCCACCGCGATGGCGCGGAACACCGGCCGAACGACCATCCGTCCCAGCACCGCCACCCCTGCCAGCAACAGCATCGCCTTGCCGAGCGTCCAGAGGAGCGAGGTAAAACCGCCCCCTTCACCGGCAAGCGCAGGCACAAGCGCCAGCAACGGCACGACCGCGAGGTCCTGCAGCAGCAGGATCGCGAATACCAGACGCCCTCGCCGCGTGGCCAGCTCGCCGCGTTCGGACAGCAGCTGCAATACGACGGCCGTCGACGAGAGCGCCAGCCCGCCGCCGATGGCGACCGACGTTTCGACCGAAAATCCGGCCATCCACGCGATCAGCGCGATGACGAGGGATGTGACCACAACCTGTGCCGTACCGACGCCGAATATCTGGTTGCGGATCAGTTTGAGCCGGTCGACGTTGAGTTCCAGACCGATGGTAAACAGCAGGAAGACGACGCCCAGCTCGGCAATGTTGTGAACCTGCTTGGAATCGCTGATCAGGTCGAGAAATCCGGGACCGATAATCACCCCGGCGACCAGGTAACCGAGCACCAGGCTGGAGCGCAAACGCTGAAAAATCGGCGCAACCGCAACCGCCGCGATCAGAAAGATCAGCGTTTCGCCAAGAAATGACGCGTCCTGCATGGCCGCCTTTCGTTCGCCGGACGCCCGCGCGGGCATCCATCACCTCAAATCGCGGTCAGTGTATCCCCGCCGGAGATTCACATCCATCACCACGGCGCGGAAACGATTAATCTCTCGGCAATCATGATTTGTGGAATTTTACGGGTTTCGCCCCATATAGAAGAAGCACTGGGAACCGGCTGGAACGCCGGGGCAGTTGGCGCGTCGCGAAGCCGCGTGCTACGAAGCTGTTTCGTCCGGTTTCCTGCCCATATCGAGACCTGCTCATTTTGCCTGCCGAATGACCTATTTCCTTATCATTGCCGGTTTCGCACTGTTGCTTTTCGGCGGCGAAGCCGTGGTACGGGGTTCCGTCGCCCTGGCGCAGCGCCTTGGCGTGTCGCCCCTGATCGTGGGTCTGACGATCGTGGGCTTCGGCACCTCGCTGCCGGAGATGGTGGTCAGCGTCAACGCGGCTCTGGTCGGCTCGCCGGGCCTTGCCGTCGGCAACGTTATCGGCAGTAACATTGCGAACATTCTCCTGATCCTCGGCGTCGCCGCGCTGATCGCGCCATTCGCCGTACATCCTGCCGCCGTCCGGCGCGATGCCCTGGCCATGGGTATCGTCACGCTTGCATATGTGGGTCTGGGCATGACCGGCCAAATCGTGTTCTGGCACGGCATCGCGATGCTCGTCATGCTGTTGGTCTATATCGGCTACACGGTCTGGCACGACAACAAGACCAACGATGCGGCGGCGGAGCTGCACCGCGAGGAAGCGGAGGAAATCGGCATCATCCCCCTTCGGACAGTCAGCATCTGCGGCATCATCGTCACCGGCCTGTTTGCGGTCGTCGTTGGTGCGGAGTGGCTGGTGACGGGGGCGACCAGCCTCGCCATGGCTTTTGGCGTGCCCGAAGAAGTCATCGGCTTGACCGTTGTGGCGCTGGGCACGTCGCTCCCCGAACTCGCGACCTCGATCGTCGCCGCCTATCGCGGGCATTCCGATGTCTGCGTCGGCAACGTGCTGGGCAGCAACGTCTTCAACCTGTTCGGCATCACAGGCGTCACCGCGCTGCTCGTGCCGCTGCCGTTTTCCGACAAGATCGTGGATTTCGATCTCTGGATATTGCTGGCGGCGACGGCCATCCTGCTGCCTTTCCTGCTCAGCGGACGCAAACTGGTCCGGATCGGGGGCATGGCGTTCGTGGGCGCGTATTTATGCTTCGTTGCCGCGCAGTTCGCAGGCATCGGCGGAACGATGCCCTGAGCGGTGCCGACTTGAACCGGCAAACGCGTTGGCGCATTTTCAAAGCATGAACTCCGATACCAAAGGCAATGTCCTGATCACCGGCGCAGCGCAGCGGATCGGGCGCGCGATAGCGACGGCGCTCGCCGAAGACGGCTGGACGATCGGCATACACTATTTCCGGTCATCCGAAGCAGCCGACGGACTTTGCGCGGAACTGACGGACAAAGGGGCCAGGGCGTATACGCTCGGAGCCGACCTGGGCGACGACAGCGCAACCGACGGCCTGATCGAGCGCGCCTCGGTTGCCGGACCGGTGACATGCCTTATCAACAATGCCTCGGTCTTCGAACGCGATGCGGTGGAAACGGTGAACCGGACTTCATGGGATACCCATATGGCCGTCAACCTTTGGGCGCCGCTCTGCCTGTCGCAGGCGTTCGCCGGCACCCTGCCCGACGGCGTTCCGGGCAATATCGTCAATATCGTCGACCAGCGCGTGGAGAACATTCCGCCGGACTTTCTGTCCTACACCGTCAGCAAGGCCGGATTATGGACGCTGACGCAAAGCCTCGCGCTGTCCCTGGCACCGCGCATCCGCGTGAACGCCATCGGACCGGGTCCTGTGCTGCCGAGCCCGCGGCAATCCAGGGAACAGTTCGAAGAACAGGCGTCCCGGATGCCGCTGGGTCACGGCGCCCCCGTGACGGAGATCGCGGACGGCGTGCGCTATATTCTCTCGGCCACGTCGATGACGGGTCAACTAATCTCTCTGGACGGCGGGCAACATCTGGGGTGGGATTTCCCCGATCCGGACGCACCACCGGTACACGAATAGAAAGCGTAGAAGATGTCAGCCCACCCTGTTCCCACGCATCCCGTCGCCACGCCGGCAGCTTCAACCCGACGGGTCTTTATCAACGACCTGGTGCTCGATTGCCTGATCGGGGTGCACCGGCACGAACGGGACGGATCGCAGCGCGTTCGCATCAATCTGGATTTGACCGTCCTCGAATCGCCCGAACCGATCGACGACCGGTTGTCGAACGTACTCTGCTACGAAGATCTGATCGTCAAGGTTCGGCACCTCGCCACATCGGGACATGTAAACCTAGTGGAAACGCTGGCGGAACGCCTGGCCGCTCTGTGCCTCGGAGAACCGGGCGTGCAGACGGTTAAAGTGCGGGTCGAGAAACTGGACGTCTTTGCCGACGCGGCGAGCGTGGGCATAGAGATCGCCCGGTCGATCTGATTTAACGGCCAAGTAAAAATGCCGAGCCTTTTAACAAACCATGACAAAGGTTGTGCACATCCGAAACGCAAACCCGGCATTAACCTGACCGTAACATTTTGTTAACAAAAATTTAATAATGGATACTTCGAGAACCTGATTTATTTATTATTATCAATGGGTTATATATCATTCAGTTACTGCCTGCCATCGCGACGCCAAGGATGTCAATCAGGGCGACCACCTATTTGTTGCGGTTTTAAACAGCCTTATCCACAGAATCCGTGGATAAGAAACAACCGGCGAATCGCCCGTGCGGCGTCGCGGTTCCGTTTCTCTCAACTCACTTGAAATCGGGGTAAGATGAAGTCATGGCAGCGCCCCCCAACGACGCCCCCGCCCTGTCCGGCGTGGAACTGATTTCTTCGCGGTTGAAGCATCTGCCCAACGGGCCGGGTGTTTACCGGATGATTGATTCGACCGGAATGCCGCTGTATGTCGGCAAGGCGAAAAGCCTGCGCAAACGCGTCACATCCTATACGCGGCCGCGCGGCCTGCCGGAACGTATACGTGTGATGGTCGCGCATACCGTCGATCTCGAAATCGTCAGCACCCATACCGAGGTCGAAGCGCTGCTGCTGGAAAGCAACCTGATCAAACAGCTGCGGCCGCGCTACAACATCCTGCTGCGCGACGACAAATCGTTTCCCTATATCCTGCTGCGCACGGATTCCGACTGGGCCCAGCTGCTGAAACACCGCGGCGCGCGCAGCAGGGACGGCGAGTATTTCGGGCCGTTCGCGTCTGCCGGCGCGGTTAACCGCACACTCAATACGCTGCAAAAGGTCTTTCCGCTGCGCAGCTGTTCGGACAGCATTTTCGCGGGCCGCACCCGTCCCTGCCTGCAATACCAGATCAAGCGCTGCACCGCGCCCTGCGTCGGTCTGATCGATGCGGACGAGTACGGCGAAATCGTCGATCAGGCCCGCGCGTTTCTCAGCGGCCGCAGCCGCGACGTGCAACAGGTCCTGTCCAAGAAGATGGAAGACGCCAGCGAAGCACTGGATTACGAGACCGCCGCGATCTACCGCGACCGCATCCGGGCCCTGACGCAGGTACAGGCGCATCAGGATATCAACGTCGGATCCATCGCCGAGGCAGACATAATTGCGGCCCATCAGGAAGGGGGATCGACCTGCGTCCAGGTGTTTTTCTATCGCGCCGGGCAGAATTACGGTACCCGGACGTATTTTCCGAATCATGCGAAAGCCATCGGCGCCGACGAGGTGCTGGAAGCGTTTGTCGGCCAGTTCTACTCCGACAAGAAGCCGCCGAAACTGGTGCTGATCAGCCACAAACTGCCCAACCAGGATCTGGTCCAGGAAGCGCTGAGCATTCGCGCCGACCGCAGGGTAGAGGTATCCCGCCCGCAGCGCGGCACGCGTAAAACGCTGATCGACAGCGCCATGCGCAACGCCGCAGACGCGCTGGCACGGCGGCTGTCGGAAAGCGCGACCCAGCGCAAGCTGCTTGACGGCGTCGCCCAGTTGTTCGATCTCGACGCGCCGCCGAAACGCATCGAGGTATACGACAACAGTCATATTTCGGGGACGAACGCGCTGGGCGCCATGATCGTCTCGGGCGAGGAGGGATTCGAGAAAAACGCCTATCGCAAGTTCAACATCAAAAACCCGCAAACCGCGCCGGGCGACGACTACGCCATGATGCGCGAAGTACTGACCCGGCGGCTGTCGCGCGCGCTCAAAGAGGACCCGGATCGCGAAGGCGCCTCCTGGCCCGATCTGATACTGATCGACGGCGGTCCCGGCCAGTTGTCGGTCGCGATGGAGGTACTGGACGAACTTGGCATTCCCGACCAGCCGATCGCGGCGATCGCCAAAGGACCCGACCGGGACGCGGGGCGCGAACGGTTTCACGTGCCGGGGCGCACGCCCTTTACCCTGCCGCTGCAGGACCCGGTGCTCTATTTCATGCAAAGACTGCGCGACGAGGCGCACCGGTTCGCAATCGGCAGCCATCGCGCGCGACGCGGCAAGGATATCGCGCGTTCCGTGATCGACGAAATTCCCGGCATCGGCGCCAAACGCAAACGCGCCCTGCTTAACCATTTCGGCTCCGCCGCCAGCGTCGCGCGCGCCGGGCTTTCGGACCTGGAAGCGGTCGACGGAATCAGCCGCACCGTGGCGCAGCGTATTTACGATCACTTCAACGCGGACGGGTAATTTTCCCGTTATCGTCCGATTTCTGCTAAATCTCCCCGTCGATGATACTGACGCTGCCAAATATCCTCACGATGTCCCGGGTCGCCGTGATCCCGGTATTCGTGGCGCTGTTTTTCCTGGAATCGGCGACCGGGCAATGGGTGGCCTGCGGCCTGTTCGCCCTGGCGGCGATCACGGATTTTTTCGACGGTTATCTGGCCCGGTCGCGCGACCAGACGTCGGCCTTCGGCACGTTTCTCGACCCGGTGGCGGACAAGCTCCTGGTCGCGTCGGCCCTGCTGATGATGGTCGCCTTCGACCAGATATCTGGTCTGGTGGTTGTTCCCGCCGTGATTATCCTGTGCCGGGAGATACTGGTCTCGGGCCTGCGTGAGTATCTGGCGGGATTCGCCGTCAGCCTGCCTGTCAGCCGGCTCGCCAAATGGAAAACCACCGTGCAGATGATCGCGATCGGCTTTCTCATCGTCGGGAACGCGGCGCACCCCGCCGTGCCGGAAGCATTCCCCGTCCGCCTGATCGGCGAGGCCGGGTTATGGGTTGCAGCGGTCATTACCCTGGTCACGGGATTCGATTATCTCCGCACGGGGCTCCGTCACATGGGCGGATCGGACGCCAGATGACCGCGTCGCTCCTTGCCCCCAACGTGATCGGCATCACCGGATGGAGCGGCAGCGGCAAGACGTCGCTGGTGATCCGCCTGATTCCTGAACTGAAGACACGCGGGTTTCGCGTCGCTACCGTCAAGCATGCGCATCATGCGTTCGACATCGATACGCCGGGCAAGGATTCCTACGAGCACCGCGCAGCCGGCGCGGCCGAGGTCGTGGTGTCGTCGGCGAAACGATGGGCGATCATGCATGAGAACCGTGACGACGGGGAACCGACACTGGAAGAGCTGTTGACGCGCATCTCGCCAGCCGACATCGTGCTGGTGGAAGGCTTCAAAAACGACGCCCATGCCAAGATCGAAGTCCATCGCCCGTCCACCGGCGCAGAGCTGATCTGTCCCGGCAACGAGTCCGTCATCGCTGTCGCCTCGGACGAACGCCTGACGAATCTCTCTCTTCCCGTCCTCGACCTCAACGACACGGTGGCAATCGCGGATTTTATCGCCGAACGCTGCGTACCGGCGGCTCCCGCGGCAGGCGCGGTCTGATATGGCGCAGCTGTCGGACGATTGCTTTGCCTTTGGCGGCGAACTGATGAAATCGGACGAAGCCCTGCGGATGCTGGCCGACCGGCTTGACGTGGTCGTCGGGTCTTCCCGCGTCGGGCTGCGGGAAGCATTGGGCCGCGTTGTCGCCGAAGATATCGCATCGGACATGGCCGTCCCGCCGCACGACAACGCCGCTGTCGACGGATACGCGGTCCGGTTCCACGACCTCCAGACGGACGGAGAGACGAAACTGACCATCGCCGGCCGGATAGCCGCCGGCGAAACCCTGACGGGCGCCGTAAGCGAAGGCGAGGCCATCCGCATCTTCACCGGCGCCGCCATGCCGCCCGGCGCCGACACCGTGCTGATGCAGGAAGACTGCCGCGAGGAAGACGGCCATGTGGTGATTCCGCCCGGCATCAAACAGGGCGCCAACCGGCGGTTCGCAGGCGAGGATATTGCCGCCGGCGATGTCATCCTGACGGCGGGGACGCGCCTGCGGCCCCAGGAAATCGGGCTCGCAGCATCGATCGGTCACACCGAGCTGCCGGTCTTCGATCCGGTCAGGGTGGCGCTGTTCTCGACCGGCGACGAGGTTCGCGATACCGGCGCCGACCTGCCGCCGGGCTGCATATACGACGCCAACCGTTACTCGGTCGGCGCGGCGCTGGAACGTCTGGGATGCAGGGTCGACGATCTCGGCATTCTGCCGGACGACTACGACATCATCCGCGACACGCTCGCCGCAGCGGCGGGCGATCACGACCTGATCATGACCTCCGGCGGCGTTTCGACCGGCGAGGAAGACCACGTCCGCGCCGCGATCGATGCGCTGGGATATATGCATTTCTGGCGTCTCGCCATCCGGCCGGGCCGTCCGCTGGCGCTGGGGCAGATCGGCGCCGTGCCGTTTATCGGCCTGCCCGGCAACCCGGTTGCAGTACTGGTGACGTTCATGCGGTTCGCCCGTCCGGCGGTCCTGCGTCTCGGCGGTTGCAGAGACACCGAACCGGACAGCTACCGGGTTCGCGTCGGGTTTCCCGTCCGCAAAAAGCCGGGTCGCCGCGAATGGCTGCGCGTGCGCCTCGAACGCGATGCCGACGGCGCGCCGGTGGTATATAAGTATCCGCGAGACGGCGCCGGAATTCTGACATCGATGGTCGCGTCCGACGGGCTGGTGGAACTGCCCGAGGATTTGACTAGTCTGGAAGCCGGCACCATGGTGGATTATCTGCCTTTCAACGAGATCGGATGATGCAGTTACTGTATTTCGGATGGGTGCGATCGCGCATCGGCCACGGCAAGGAAGAACTGGAACTCCCCCCGGATATCGACACGGTCGCCGGGCTGATCGACTGGCTTAAATCGCGCGGTGACGGCTATGCCCGCGCGTTCGAGGATTCGGACGCCATCCGCGCCGCCGTCAACCAGGAGATCGCGCCCCACGACACGGCCATCGCCGACGGCGACGAAGTCGCGCTTTTCCCGCCCATGACGGGAGGCTGATACCGTGATCAAGGTTCAGGAAGAAGACTTCGATATCGGCGCGGAAATCTCCCGCATGACCGAGGGCAATACCGAGA
Source organism: Alphaproteobacteria bacterium (assembly GCA_038146925.1). Taxonomy (GTDB): domain Bacteria; phylum Pseudomonadota; class Alphaproteobacteria; order MPNO01; family UBA830; genus UBA830. Next base: position 333,641 of record JAYQSP010000011.1, on the reverse strand, counting down.
TCGGCGGGCTGGCCAGTTTCGTCGGCCTGGTGCGAGACTATGCAGGCAACGAGAAAATCACGTCGATGACGCTGGAACACTATCCCGGCATGACCGAAAAGCAGCTCGAACGGCTGGAAGCGGAAGCCCGCGAGCGCTGGGAGCTGCAGGACGTGCTGATCGTCCACCGGTACGGCAAACTGTCGCCCGGCGACCGGATCGTGCTGGTCGTCACCGCGTCGCCCCACCGCGAGGCTTCGCTCGAAAGCTGTCAGTTCCTGATCGACTGGCTGAAGACCAAGGCGCCGTTCTGGAAGCTGGAAGACACGGAGTCCGGCGCCAAATGGGTCGAGTCGCGCGAGGAGGACACGGTCGCCGCCGACCGCTGGGTGCGGGTCACGGACAGCTGAAATAAATGACGTCGTGACTTTTTCGGCGGCGGCGGCCCTCGTCAGCCGATGAGTATCTACCCCGCCTTGCCGCCGCGCACCAGCGCGTCGTAATCCTCCAGCAACGTGCGGGTGATCGATCCGACCTGGAAATTGTAATCGTCGATCTGGCCGACGGGGGTGACCTCCGCCGCCGTGCCGGTGACGAACACCTCGTCGGTCTTCTCGAACTCTTCCGGCATGATCGGCCGTTCGATCACTTCGATATCGCGATCCTTCGCCAGACCGATCACGGTCCGCCGCGTAATGCCGTCGAGGAAACAGTCGGGCGTCGGCGTGTGGATCCTGCCTTCCTGTATCAGAAAGATGTTGGCGCCCGTGGATTCGGCAACCTGGCCGCGCCAGTCGAGCATCAGCGCATCGTCCCAGCCATCGGCCTCGGCAGCGTGCTTGGACAGCGTGCAGATCATGTACAATCCGGCCGCTTTGGCATGCACCGGCGCGGTCTGCGGATCCGGGCGACGCCATTTCGACGTTTTCAGCCGGATGCCGCGCATGCGGGCTTCCGGCGAGAAATAGGACGGCCATTCCCATACCGCGATCGCGACATTGATTTTCGTTTCCTGCGCCGAGACGCCCATCATTTCGCTGCCGCGCCATGCCACCGGGCGGACATAGGCATCAGGATACCCCTGCGACGCAACGGTTTCGCGCGTCGCCTGTTCCAGTTCTTCCAGCGAATAGGGAATCTCGAAACCAAGTTCCTTTCCGGAATCGATCAGCCGCTGGGTGTGCTCGCGCAACTTGAACACTTCGCCGTTATAGACCCGCTCGCCCTCGAATACGCAGCTCGCGTAATGAAGACCGTGTGACAGGACGTGCAGCTTGGTCTCCCGCCAGGGAACAAGCTTGCCGTTAAACCAGATGTCGCCATCCTGATCGTCGAAGTTCATCATGTGTTTTATTACTCCAGCGCGGGCTTTTAATGGCATTTTGTTACGAAAGAGGGTTGCGGTAGGTAACATTCAAAGGCATATATGTCAACATGACTGACATAAAATCCGGTTTTAATCCGCTCTTCCTGCGCGAAGAAGACATTCGTCAGGGAATCGAGCTACTGTATTTCGCCTATCGCGATTTCACAGCGGAACCGGACGCCATCCTGTCGGAATACGGGTTCGGACGCGCGCACCACCGCGTAATCTATTTCGTCGGACGCAATCCGGGGATCAACGTCTCCGAACTCCTCGCCATCCTGAAAATCACCAAACAGAGCCTGTCCCGCGTCCTCGGCCAGCTTGTGCGGGAAGGTTTTATCGAACAGAGCGAAGGCACCCGCGACCGCCGCCAGCGGCTGCTGGAACTGACGGACAAGGGCGTCGAACTGGAACGCCGCCTGTCGGAAAGCCAGCGACAGCGCTTCGCCAATGCCTATCGCGATGCCGGCGCCGAAGCGGTCCAGGGGTTTCGCGACGTCCTGACCAACATGATTTCGGAAGAAGACCGGGACCGCGTGTTCGGGCCGCGCCGGGACAACGGCGATACCTGAACTGCCTGGCCGACGCTAAACCGTAATACGGCCCTCGAGATACATTACGGCGGTGCCGCCGATGCCTGCGCGGTCGCCGCGATCCTCGCACCACAGACGCCCGCCGCGGGCCGAAATCTGCCGCGCGTCGAGCGACAATTTTTCCAGCCTCTTGGCCCAGTAGGGGATCAGCATGCAGTGAGCCGATCCGGTGACGGGATCTTCCGGCACGCCGAAGGACGGGCCGAAATACCGGGAAACGAAATCGCACATTTCCCCGGGGGCGGTGACAATCACGCCGCGCGGGTGCAGTTTCTCCAGCGCCGCCATATCAGGCCGCAGGCCAGCGACGTCGGCCTCGGTTTCCAGCACCGCCATGTAATTGGGTCCGGCGACAACGGCCCGGGGGACGACGCCGAGCCCGGCAGACAGATACGGCGGACAGGCGACCTCTTCGCCGCGATAGGCGGGGAAATCGAGAAAGAACCGGTCACCGTCGCGGGTTACGGTCAGCCTGCCGCTGCGGGTTTCGAATTCGACTGCATCGTCGCCTGGCGTCAGCCGCGTCAGGATCAGATACGCGGTCGCCAGTGTCGCATGACCGCATAATTCCACTTCCAGTGCCGGCGTAAACCAGCGCAGATCATAGCCGTCGTTCGCCGGCACGAAGAACGCCGTTTCCGACAGGTTGTTCTCCGCCGCGATCGCCTGCATCACCTCTTCTGGCAACCATTCGGTCAGCGGGCAGACCGCCGCCGGGTTGCCGCGGAAGACGGCATCGGCGAAGGCGTCGATCTGGAAGATATCGAGGGTCGGCATGTCAGCCGGTACCGAAAGACGACACCGTGTGTCCGTGATCTATGGGGCCGTGGCCCTGCCCGTATCCCGGCGCGCCGCGGATCGCCGCCGCGACATAGGCCTGCGCGCGTCCGACCGCCTCCGGCAGCGGCATATCCTGCGCCAGCCCCGCTGCGATGGCCGAGGCCATTGTGCAACCGGTGCCGTGGGTGTGCTCGGTATCGACACGCTCGGTCTCGAACAGATGGAAGCCGCCATCGTCCAGCAGCACGTCGGTCAAAACCCGACCGGACATGTGCCCGCCTTTTATCAAAACGGCAGCGGCGCCCATCTCCATCATCAGCTCCGCCGCCCGTTTCATGGCGTCCAGCGTGCCGATCTCCATGCCTAGCAGTGTTTCGGCCTCGGGAATATTGGGCGTGATCACCCGCGCCATGGGCAGCAGCCGGTCGCGCATCGCGGCGACGGCCTCTATGCCGAGAAGCGTCGCACCGCCCTTGGCGACCATCACAGGATCGACCACCAGCGGAATGCCCGCCGCTTCGGATTCGGCGACGGCACACACGGCTTCGATCACTTCCGACGAATGCAGCATGCCGGTCTTCAGACAGTCGGCGCCGAGATCGTCGAGAACGACGCGCATCTGGGTCTGGATGAATTCGACATCGACCGGCGACACGTCGATAACGCCGAGCGTATTCTGCGCCGTCAGCGCGGTGATCGCCGTCATGGCGAAGCCGCCCAGCGCCGTCACCGTCTTGATGTCCGCCTGGATGCCGGCGCCGCCGCCTGAATCCGACCCGGCGACGATCAGGACCCGTCCCTTCATCTGCCGTCCTTCATGATTTTGCCCGTCAGTCCGACACCTGTTCGATCGCCGTGACGATTTCGGTCACCACGCTCTGTACCAGCGCCGGGTCCTCGCCTTCGGCCATGACGCGGATCACCGGTTCGGTGCCCGATTTCCGGATCAGAATACGGCCGCTGTCCTGCAACCGCGCCTCGCCGTCGCTGACGGCGTCCTTGACGGAGGCGTGCTCCAGCGGCGGGCTGCCGCTGAAGCGCACGTTTTCGAGTATCTGCGGCAGAGGGTCGAAACGGCGGCCGATTTCGCTGAGCGGCCGGTCGGATTCGACCAGCGCCGCCAGCACTTCCAGCCCCGCGATCAGCCCGTCCCCCGTTGTGGTGTAGTCGCTGAGAACGATGTGGCCGGATTGCTCGCCGCCGACATTGAAGCCATGGGCGCGCATATGTTCGACCACGTAGCGGTCCCCCACTTGGGTGCGCTGCATGCTGAGCCCGATATCGCGCAGATAGTGTTCCAGCCCGAGATTTGACAACACCGTGGCGACGATGCCGCCGCCATTCAGCTTGCCCGTCCGGTGCCAGGATTCGGCGACGGTCGCCATAAGCTGGTCGCCGTCCAGCAGCGTCCCCGTTTCGTCCGCGATCAGCACCCGGTCGGCATCTCCGTCAAGCGCGATGCCGATATCGGCCCCGTGTTCGCGCACCATCCGGCACATCGTACGGGTATCGGTGCTGCCGCAATACTGGTTGATGTTGAACCCGTCGGGTTCGACGCCATATGTCACGACCTCGGCGCCCAGTTCCCACAAGGCGGTGGGCGCAACCTTGTAGGCGGCCCCGTTGGCGCAGTCGACCACGATCTTGAGCCCGTCCAGTCGGAGGCCCTTGGGGAAGGTGTTCTTGACGAATTCGATATACCGGCCTTCCGCGTCGTCCAGACGCTTCGCGCGGCCGAGATCCGCGGATTCGGCCAGATCTTCCTGCATGTCGCTTTCGATCATGCTTTCGATTTGTTCCTCGGTCTCGTCCGACAGCTTGTACCCGTCGGGGCCGAACAGCTTGATGCCATTGTCGTGGAACGGATTATGCGACGCGGAAATCATCACCCCGAGATCGGCGCGCAAACTGCGTGTCAGCATCGCCACCGCCGGGGTCGGCATCGGGCCGACGAAAATCACGTCCATCCCCATGCCGACAAATCCGGCCGCCAGCGCCGGTTCCAGCATGTAGCCGGACAATCGCGTGTCCTTGCCGATCACCACGGAATGCCGGTGGGCGCCGCGGGTAAAGATACGGCCTGCAGCCATGCCGACGCGGAGGGCGATCTCCGCCGTCATCGGATCGGTGTTCGCCGTGCCGCGAATGCCGTCCGTACCGAAATAATTACGCGCCATCTGTGACTGCTCTGTGAGCTCCCTTGCGCCGGTGCTGTGTACCTGCCGACGAGACCGGAGGTTTATAGCAACAAGCGGCGCGAACTTCACCCGTTGTCGTATTGCGCGTTCCAGGTCGCAAATGCCTGACGAACGGCGGCGACATCGTGTACCCTGTGGATCTGCACGCCCCGCGACAGGGCGACCGCCGTTGCCGCCAGCGTCCCGGGCAGACGGTCTTTCGGCTCCGCGATCCCGGCGATCCGCCCGATAAAGCTTTTTCGGGACACCCCAATGGCGACCGCGCAGCCAAGCCCGTGAAATACCCCGGCGCGGTCGAGCAGTTCCATATTGTGTTCATCCGTTTTGCCGAACCCGATGCCGGGATCGACCGCTATTCGATCGCGCGAGATACCCGCCGCCACACAGGCCTCGATCCGCGCTTTCAGCCAGTGAAAGATATCGAAGGACGCCAGACGATATACCGGGTCGTCCTGCATGGTCTCCGGCGTACCCTGCATATGCATCAGGACCACGGATGCGTCTGTCCCCGCGACCGCCTCCAGCGCCGCCGCATCGCCGTTCAACGCCGTTACGTCGTTGACGATGGAGGCGCCTGCGCCGAGCGCGGCCCGCATCGTCGCCGCGCGCCTGGTGTCGACGGAAACGGTCGTGCCGGCGGCGACCGCCGCCTCGATCACCGGCAGGATCCTGTCGCATTCCTCCGCGGTGCCGATCGGTGCGGCACCGGGCCGGGTGGATTCCCCGCCGATATCCAGGATATCCGCCCCGGCGTCGATGAGTTTCCGTGCATGCGAAATGGCTGCTGCCGGTTTCACGTGGTCGCCGCCGTCCGAAAAACTGTCGGGCGTGACGTTGACCACCCCCATGATCAAAGGGCGCGCAAGATCGTGACCGGCGAACGGCGCCCGCCTTTCGGTCAGGGCCGACAGATCGACGGTCTCTGCGCTCACCGGCGTCACGCGGGAGGCGATTTCACCGTCAATGCCGGGTTCGAGGCATTCGCAATGCGTGAAAGCAACCGGCCCGCCCGCAAGCGGCGACGCCATTCCTGCGACAACCGCTGCATCCGCGGCCTTTCCGGCCATCAGGCCGACGGGATTCGCGACCGGGGCGGAACCGGAACGGCCCCGGGCGATGCCGGGGCCGTTCGAATGTTCGTTCACGGGCGGAAAGCGACGGGCGCCATGCCGCGCCGTCAGGTACCCGGTTGCGGTTCGGGTTCCATGCCGCCGGAGCCTTCGTCGCCGCGCTTTTTCTTACCGGACGTCGGCACCGACGATTTGCGGCCCGCCCCGCTGGGCGGATCGTCAGCCGAAGGCCGCACGATATCCTCACCCTTGAGCAGCGCATTGATCTCCTCGCCGGAAAGATTTTCGTATTCCAGCAAGGCCTGCGCCAGCGTTTCAAGATCGTTGCTGCGTTCCTTCAGCACCCGGCGGGCGGTCGCTTCCGCATCTTCGATCAGGCGGCGGACTTCGGAATCGATCAGATCGGCCGTCTGGTCCGACATGTTTTTCTGCTGGGTAACCGAATGGCCGAGGAAAACTTCTTCCTCATTTGCCGAATAGCGCAGCGGGCCGAGCTTTTCGGAAAAACCCCATTCCGTAACCATACGGCGGGCCATGCCGGTGGCCTGCTGTATGTCGTTGCCGGCACCGGTGGTCACGTTTTCTTCGCCGAAGATCAGTTCCTCGGCAACACGGCCGCCGAACATCATCGCCAGCTTCGAAGTCAGTTCGACTTTCGAATAACCGTACTTGTCGCGTTCCGGCAGCGACATGGTCACGCCCAGCGCGCGGCCACGCGGGATGATCGTCACCTTGTGCAGCGGATCGGATTTTGGCACCGACAGCGCAACCAGCGCATGTCCGGCTTCGTGATAGGCCGTGAGCGCCTTTTCGTCCTCGGTCATGACCATGGACCGCCGTTCGGCGCCCATCATCACCTTGTCCTTAGCGTCTTCGAATTCCGCCATGGTCACCAGCCGCTTGTTCTTGCGCGCGGCCAGAAGCGCCGCTTCGTTCACCAGATTGGCGAGATCGGCGCCGGAGAAGCCCGGCGTACCGCGGGCAATGACCTTGGCATCGACATCGGGGGCCAGCGGCACCTTCTTCATGTGGACCTTCAGAATCTGTTCGCGGCCCAGCACGTCGGGGTTGGGCACCACGACCTGGCGGTCGAAACGGCCGGGACGCAGCAGCGCGGGGTCGAGCACGTCGGGGCGGTTGGTGGCCGCGATCAAAATCACGCCTTCGTTGGCCTCGAAGCCGTCCATTTCGACCAGCAGCTGGTTGAGCGTCTGTTCGCGTTCGTCGTTGCCGCCGCCGAGACCGGCGCCGCGATGGCGGCCCACGGCGTCGATTTCGTCGATGAAGATGATGCAGGGCGCGTTTTTCTTGCCCTGTTCGAACATGTCGCGCACGCGGCTGGCGCCGACGCCGACGAACATTTCGACGAAATCGGAGCCGGAAATGGTGAAGAACGGCACGTTTGCCTCGCCGGCGATCGCGCGGGCCAGCAACGTCTTACCAGTGCCGGGCGGGCCGACCAGCAGCACGCCCTTCGGTATTTTACCGCCGAGGCGCTGAAACTTCTGCGGGTCGCGCAGGAACTCGACGACCTCTTCCAGTTCCTGTTTCGCTTCCTCGATGCCGGCGACGTCGTCGAACGTCACCCGTCCGGCGCGCTCGGTCAGCAGCCGGGCTTTGGATTTGCCGAAGCCCATCGCCTTGCCGCCGCCGCCCTGCATCTGGCGCATGAAGAAAATCCAGACGCCGATCAGCAGCAGCATCGGGAACCAGGAAATCAGGATATTCAGCAGCGACGGAGACCCGTCGTCGGCCGGCGCCGCGTCGATGATCACGCCGGTCTTGTCGAGCTTGTCGATCAGGTTGGGATCGTTGGGCGCATAGGTCGAGAACGACCGGCCGTCCTTGCGCACACCGGTAATCGTGCGGCCCTTGATCGTGACCTTGTCGATCTGGCCGCCCTGAACGTCGGCGAGGAATGTGGAATACGGAATGCCGGACTGACCGCTGCGGCCCGACGGCTGCTGGAACAGATTGAACAGCGCAAACAGCAGAAGAAGAATGATCGCCCAGAGGGCTATGTTTTTACCGAAATTGTTCAATGATCCTGTATCCCGAAGTTCGGCAGGTCTGCGCGCGGCGCAGACCCGTCATGTAGCCATATTTGACGCGTGTTACATACATAATGCGCCCTACCGGTTAAGCAACCCAAAACGGCGGCCCCGAAATCGGCGATCGCCCTCTGAATACCGCATTTTCGATAATATTTTCAACCATTTGAGACGCGCGGTAGCCTAGGTGCCATGCCTGGAGAATATCGTCACCGCGGCGGACTGCCGGCAAACCGTAGCGCACCGGGCCGGGGATGCGCCGGTATTCCCGGTCGACTTCGCCGGCAATCGCCTCCCAACCCGCTTTGCCAAGCGCCGAAACATAAGCGCCATCGGGTGCAGCGGCAGGTTGCAGGTCGAGCAGAAATCGACCGTCCCACGTGACCCGGGATGCGGCGGCAACCGGCATCTTTTCCCTGACGGTCCCGAATTCGCGCCACAACCGGATACGGCCCTGCGTCGCCGCGATTACGCAGTTGCCCAGCGTACGCGTCCTTTTCTCCGGTCCATCCGCCAGACCCCGGAACACGCCGGCACTCCGGACGCGTTTGGGTGCAAACTCGCGCCCGCCGATCAGCGCGATCAGCGCGATCAGCAAAGCCTGCGCGATGTCGGGATCGGCGGCCATCAGGCCGGGCCTGTCGATGTCGGCATATCCTTCGGGGTGCAGGGCCACAATTTCGGCCGCCAGATCGGCGATCCGTTTTTCCCGGTCGGCGCGCAGGCGGCCGAATATTCGCGCCGCACCGGCGACGGAGGACGCCGAGACCCCGTGTGCGCCCAGTTCCGCCAGCCGCTGCCGGATCCGGACGCGGGCATACCGGCGATCGGTATTGCCGGGATCCTCCACCCAGTCCTGCCCTGCCGCCCGAAGCGTCGCCTCCAGCCGCGGCCGGCCCACCGCCAGAAGCGGCCGGACGACCCGGATCCGGTCCCGGAAGGATACCAGCGGCATCGCCGCCAACCCGTCGGGTCCGCTGCCCCGGCTCATCCGGAACAGAAAGGTTTCGGCCTGGTCGTTCTCCGTATGCGCCACGAAAAGCTCGCCCACATCGTTGCGGACGCACCACGCTTCCAACAACGCGTATCGTGCGCGGCGGGCTTCCTCCTGCACGCGGTGCACGGGTTTGTCGCCGGCCCAGCGCAGGATATCATGGGCTACGCCCATCGCCGCGCACCAGCGTCCCACCCGAACCGCTTCATCCGCAGAGCCGGGACGCAATCCGTGATCGACGGTCAGCGCCGTCAGCGGGCTGCCGGCGGACTGCGCCCAGTCTTTCAGAAGCCGCAGCAGCGCCATGCTGTCGGCGCCGCCGGAAACGGCCACGGCAAGCGGCACACTGTCCGCGAAGGGACCGGCACAAGACATCAGCACGTTAAATTCTTCCGGGGCGACCGGATCGGATGAAGAACTGAGGGGGCTGCGCGAGGCCCGCCCCGTCACCGGCACTTGGCCTGGCGCCGTTCCCGATCGATACGCGCTTTCAGGCGAGCGTTGGCTTTCGGATACTTGGAGAAAAACCGGGAGAACGCCGTGCACGCCTCCTTGCGTTTCTCCATCCGGCTCAGCGACATGCCCAGCTTCAGCAGACTGTCCGCGGCCTTGCTGCTTTCCGGATATTTCTGATAGCCCTCCGCGAATGCGAATGCGGCATCCTGATAGCTCTGCCGGACGTAATAGGTTTCGCCCAGCCAGTACTGTGCGTTGCCCGTCAGATCGTCCTGCGGATGCCGTTCAACGAACGCTTTCAATGCCTGTTCGGCGCGGGTGAAATCCTGCTGTTTCAGCATCAGCGACAATGCGTAGTCGTACTGGGATTTCGGCGTCCCGGGCGGCAGGTCCGCCCCCTGCGCCGGTGGCGACACGGATGCGGTTGACGGGACCGCAGGCTGTGCGGGAGGCGGCGCCGGGGGCACCGTTTCCGGGCCGCGCGGCGACGTTACAGCCAGGTTTTTCGGGATGGTACCGAGGACGCCCGGCGGCGGTGCGGCCGGCCTGGCGGGCGGCGACGCGGTTTCGGTACGCGCTGCCGGCGATGTGAGGGTCGGCGCGGGTCGTTGCGGCGGCGGACGCAGCTGCAGATTTGCGTTGGGCGATGCCGAAGCCGGCATTTCCTCGCGACCGGTGCCGACCGAACCGCCTTCGAGCGCGGTGAGGCGCTGGTCGAGGTCGACGACCAGCTTGTCGAGACGCCCCTCTATCCGGCGCAGGGCGAAATCGAATTCCTCCATGCGGCCGGTCAGCCGGCTGAGCTCGTTTTCAAGCTGTGTGATGCGGATCGAATGCCGGGCGGCGGTACGCGGATCGGCAGGCGCGTCGGAAACGGGCTGACCCGCGGCGACCGGCGGCGCCTTGCCCTGATAGACCTGACGCTGAAGCGTCGTCAGTTCGCGCTGCAAGCGGTCGACCCGGTTCAGAAGCTCCTGCATGCCGGGGTTCTGGGCCGACACGCCGGCGGGGACCAGACAGGTCAGTACCGCGGCGGCCGCCGCGATACCTGCGAAAGGTTGTGTCGCCCGAGGGGTCATAATCGATTACCGCGCTGTTCGTGGTACCGGTTTTCTGGCGCAATCTCGCCGGACATCATGGCGGAAATACGGCACCCGGTCGGGATTTCGCTCAGCCGGTGGTGCCGTCGACCACCGTCACGGCGCGTCGGTTGCGTTCCCAGGCCTCTTCGTTGGATGCAGGATCGACCGGGCGTTCCTTGCCGTAGGAAATCGTCTTCACCCGGTTGGGATCGACGCCAAGGGCAATCATGTAGTCGCGCACCGAATTCGCCCGGCGTTCGCCAAGTGCCAGGTTGTATTCGCGCGTACCCCGTTCGTCGGCGTGGCCTTCTACGGTCACCGTGATGCCGGGATAGCGTTTCAGCCAGACGACCTGGTTTTCAATCGTGGTCCGGGCATCCGGTGCGAGATCGAACCGGTCGAAACCGAACAGCACCCGGTCGCCGACATTGACGACGAAATCCTCGACGCTGCCCGGCGCCTGCGTTACCTGGCGGGAAACGGTACCGCTGGTGACGGGACCGCCGGTGCCCGCGGACGATGCGCCGGCGTTCGCCGCCCCGTCGCCGGTCGCGGATGAATTCACTTCGGGAGAGGATTCGCACGCGGCAAGGGCAAGCCCGGCCAGCGCACAGACGACGTAAGAAAAGCGCATCAGATTATTCCCCAATGGATGTCAGGCAGGTTACAGAGTTTTTCCGGCGTTACGGTCGCACGGGATCGTTGCGGCATGATGAAACCACACGGCTTATCAAGGTCATATGGCGAAACTACCGCAAGTTTCAAACGAAAAGTGATTCGGTCGCAAGTCATCATTATTTTACCAGCGGCGACCAGGCCGGATCGGACGCGCCCGCGGGGGTCAAGATCTGGCGTTCGTTGTGCCCGGTCAGGTCGATCGAATAGAGCCGCGCCGTGCTTACGCTGGACCCCCGCCGGCGTTCCTCCCGGAAGAACATGAGAACCCGTCCGTTGGGCGCCCAGGTCGGCCCTTCGACCAGAAAACCGTTGGCGAGGATGCGTTCGCCCTTGCCGTCGGGCTGCATCACCCCGATGGAAAACGTGCCCCGGTTTATCTTGGTGAAGGCGATCAGATCGCCGCGCGGCGACCAAACCGGTGTCGCGTAGCGACCGCTGCCGAAGCTGATCCGTTTCACACCGCCGCCATCTCCGTTCATGACGTAGAGCTGCTGCGTGCCGCCGCGATCCGAATTGAACACGATCCGGCGCCCGTCCGGCGCGTAGGACGGCGACGTGTCGATGGCCGGATGGCGGGTCAGGCGCTGCACGCGCCGGGTGCGCAGATCCATCGAATAGACTTCGGTATTGCCGTCCTTGGCCATGCTCATGATGACCTTGTTGCCGTCGGGCGAAAAGCGCGGCGCAAAGGTCATGCCCGGGAAATCGCCGAGAATTTCCTGCTGGCCGGTGTCTATGTTGTACAGATACACGCGCGGCTGACCGGCGGTATAGGAGAGATAGGTGATTTCCTGAGCCGTCGGCGAAAAACGCGGCGTCAGCACCAGCGCGCGGCCGTCGGTCAGGAAGCGGTGATTGGCGCCGTCCTGATCCATGATGGACAGCCGTTTGATTCGACGGTCGGCGGGGCCGGATTCGGAGATATAGACTACGCGGGTGTCGAAATAGCCGCTTTCGCCGGTGATCCGCTTGTAGATTTCGTCGGCAATGATATGCGCCACCCGGCGCCAGTTGTTGGGTGCGGTGAAATAGGCAAGGCCGGTCATCTGGGTGCCGCCGAAGACGTCCCAGAGACGGAATTCCACTTTCAGACGCCCGTCCCGCTGTGCCTGTGCGCTGCCGGAAACAAGCGCCTGGGCATTGATCTGGCGCCAATCGCCGAACCGCGGCTGAACCTGCAACGCCGACACCTGCTGGATAAAGGCGCGACGGTCGATCGGCCGGAACAGACCGGAGCGTTCGAGGTCGGTGGAAATAAGGTCGGCGATGTTCCGGCCGGTTTCTATTTCCTGCGGCGTCTTGCCGAAAAATTCGGGGATGGCGATCGGCAGTGGCTCGACCGTGCCGCGGGTGATATCGACCTGAAGCTGCGCCAGCGCAACGGCGGGCAGGAGAACAGCGACAGCGAGAAAAGCCGCCGTCAGGGCTTCAAGCGGTTTACGAAACAGTTTCATTGTCCAAGCGCTTCCCGGGGATCGAAGATAAACACGATTTCTTTCCACATGTCGTAATGTTCGTACGGCAGTTTGATCGGCACGCAGGCCGGGTCGCGGAGCGCGCGCAATGCGCTTTCCGCGACGGCCCGGAAAAAGGGATCCCGCCCCATGCGTCCCTGATCCTGAATCTGCGGCACCGCGCCGAGCGAGCCGTCGGGATTGAGCCGCATGCGGATCGCGACCTGCATGTTGGCGGCATCCTTGGCGCCGGCCTGGATTTTCCAGCATGGCGTGATCTGCTGCTTGATCGCCTGAGCGAGCCCGCCCGCGATGCGGCGCTGTTCGAGCGGCGAGCGCTGCGGTTTTTCCTCCGCTCGTTTTGCCTGTTTTTCCGGTTTTTTCGCCGGTTCCGATTTTCGCTGCTTCTGTTCGTTCGCCAGATTTTTCAGCAAGGATTGAAACTCGTCCTGCGGCGGCCTGGGTTTGCGTTTCGGGCGTGGCGCCGGCGGCGTTTTGGCCGCGACTTTCACTTCCTCGGGATTTGGCTTCGGCTTGGGCGGCGCGGGCTTTGCCTCCGGCTTGAGCTTCGGTTTGGGCACCGGTTCCGCCTTCGGCTCTGGGACCGGTTCCGGTTTGGGTTCGGGTTTCGGAGCCGGCGGCGGATCGGGAATTTTGGCGACCTGCTTCGGCGGCTCCGGCGCGGGCGGCGGCGGTGTCGGTTTCTCGACCGTCTTGGGCGGTTCGGGCTTGGGCGGTTCCGGCTTCTTTGGCTGGGGTTTGGGCGGATCCGGTTTCTTCGGCTGGGGTTTTTGCGCCAGCGCGTCCGGGGTCACGATCTCCACCGCGATCGGCACCACCGGGCGGCGCTCCGATTGCAGGATGCCGGGCAGCCCGACCACGATCAGCACGACGATCACGCCGTGCAGAACTGCGGAAATGGCGGCGCCGTATCGCATCGGTCACCTGTTCCCTCCGGCGCCGTCGCCCTGCGGCAGCTGGGTGATGAGCGCCACACGGGTAAACCCCGCCAGATTCACCGTCCCCATCACCTCCATCACCTGTCCGTAGGCGATCGCGCGGTCGCCGCGAACGAAAATGCGGGTGTCTTTTTTGTTCTGCGTGATCGCCTCGAGCCGCGGCACCAGCTGATCGAGCGTGATCCTGGTTTCCTGCAGAAAAACCTCGCCCTTGGCGTTGACGCTGATCACCAGAGGCTCGTCCTGACCGACCATCTGCGAGGCATTGCTCTTCGGCAGGTCGACCGGCACGCCGACGGTCAGCAGCGGCGCCGTGATCATGAACACGACCAGCAGCACCAGCATCACGTCGACCAGCGGCGTGACGTTAATATCGCTCATCGGGATGTGGCCGCCGCGTCCCCGGCTGCGACCGCGCCCTCCGCCGTTGCCCGACATCATCGCCATGCGCCGCTACTCCTCGTCTTCGCTCTGGCGGGACAGGATGGCCCCGAACTCGCCCGCGAATGCTTCCAGCCGGCCCGCATAACGGTTGATGTCGGTCGACAGCTTGTTATAGGCGATGACCGCCGGGATAGCGGCGACCAGGCCCAGTGCCGTGGCGAAGAGGGCTTCCGCGATACCAGGGGCAACAACCGCCAGCGATGTGTTCTTCGACACCGCGATGGCGGTAAAGCTGTTCATGATGCCCCAGACGGTGCCGAACAGGCCGACGAAGGGCGCGGTCGATCCGACCGACGCCAGGAACGTCATGTAACGTTCGAGCTGTTCCAGCTCGCGGTTGAGCGTGATCTGCATGACCCGGTCGATGCGTTCCGACAGGCTTTGATGCGAGGCCTCCCTGTCGCCGCCCTTTCGCGACGTCGAACGCCGCCATTCCCGCATCGCCGACGAGAAGATCGCCGACATCGGATCGACGGGGCGCGATCCGATCCGGTCGAACAGATCGTCCAGCGAACCGCCGGACCAGAAGCTCTCCTCGAACTGGGACGCCTGCCGGCGCAGACGCCGCATGCGCATGATCTTTTCGAAGATGATCGCCCAGCACCAGAAAGAGGCAAGAAGCAATCCGATCATCACCGCCTTGACGATGAAATCGGCCTGCATGAACAGGCCCCAGACCGACATGTCGGCGTGGACGGAGCCTGCGAGGGCGGCGGACTGAACTGCTGCTGATTCCATACTTGTATCCGTTGGTAGCCTGTTGTTATGTCAGGGAGGCGACGCCCGCACCGAGCATCGCTTTGAGATTGTCGGGCAGACGCGCCGGTCGTCCGTCTGCCTTCAGGCAGACCAGCCGCAGCTTCATCTCGACCAGGGTTTCCCCGGCGCGCTGTACGAGCTGTTCGAGCCAGAAACTGGCGCCGGTCGCCTCCAGACAGCGGGTGCGGATTTCCAGCGCATCGTCGAGCCGCGCGGGTTTCACGTATTCGGCCTCGCAGCGGCGTACCGCGAACATCAGGCCGCTTTCCGCCATCAGGGTCGTGTGATCGATCCCGGCATCGCGCAGAAGTTCTGTCCGCGCCCGTTCGGCGAAACGGAGATAATTGCTGTGATACACCACCCCGCCGGCATCCGTGTCCTCGTAATAGACGCGGACGGGAAAGACATGTTCGCCGGCCACATCAGTCATCGCCGTCTCCGTCTGATGACAGAAGGTCGAGCTGGGAATCGTGCCCTGACGGCGCCGACACGCCGAGATGCCGATAGGCGTTCAGGGTCAGCATGCGGCCGCGCGGCGTGCGCTGCAGAAGGCCGGATTGCAGCAGGAAGGGTTCGATCACTTCTTCAATGGCATCGCGCTGTTCCGACAGGGCGGCGGCCAGGGTGTCCACGCCGACCGGTCCGCCGGCATAGTTTTCGGCGATGCACATCAGATAGCGACGGTCCATGGAATCGAGACCGATCTTGTCGACCTCCAGCCGGCCGAGCGCGGCGTCGGCAATCTTGGCATCGACCGCCTCCGCCCCGGCGACGCCGGCGAAATCGCGCACCCGGCGCAACAGTCGTACGGCCACACGCGGCGTGCCCCGGGACCGCGCCGCAATTTCGGTCGCGCCGTCGGTCGTGACGTTGACGCCCAGCACCCCTGCCCCGCGGCGGACGATCTTGACCAGATCGTCGACTTCGTAGAATTCCAGTCGCAGCGGAATACCGAACCGTTCGCGCAGCGGCGTCGTCAGCAGACCCGAGCGTGTCGTCGCGCCGACCAGCGTGAACGGCGGCAGTTCGATCTGGACCGACCGCGCCGACGGACCTTCGCCGATAATCAGATCCAGCTTGCCGTCCTCCATCGCCGGATAGAGGATTTCCTCGACCGCCGGGTTCAGCCGGTGGATTTCATCGATAAACAGAACGTCGAG
The DNA here is from genome assembly GCA_038146925.1 of Alphaproteobacteria bacterium. Classification (GTDB taxonomy): domain Bacteria; phylum Pseudomonadota; class Alphaproteobacteria; order MPNO01; family UBA830; genus UBA830. The sequence goes on along the minus strand of JAYQSP010000011.1, from coordinate 317,618 downwards.
CGGTTCCAGGTTGGTCAGAATGGCGGCGAGGTCGCCGGCCTTGGCGATGACCGGGCCGGAGGTCGCACGAAAACCGACCCCCAGTTCGCGCGACACGATCTGCGCGAGCGTGGTCTTGCCGAGACCAGGCGGGCCGAAAAACAGCACATGATCCATCGCCTCGCGCCGGCCACGCGCCGCTTCGACGAACACCCGCAGGTTGTCGCGCAATGCCGGCTGACCGACGAAATCATCCAGCAGCTGCGGGCGGACATGGCCTTCCGGCTGATCGTCCTCGGAAAAATTGGCGGCGACGGCGCGATCCTCACTCATGCCGTCAGCTCCTTCAGCCCCGCGCGGATCAGATCCTCAACCGCCGCATCATCGCCGATGGAGCGCATCGCGCCGGACACCGCGCCGAACGCGGCGCCGCGCTGATAGCCGAGATTGACCAACGCCGAAACCGCGTCGTCGAAACTGCCGCGGGCCGCGGATCCTTCGTCGGCGCCAGCGGCCGCGACCTGCGGCGGCGCGAACTCGGCAAGGCCGCCGACCTTGTCTTTCAGTTCGGTCAGCAGCCGGGTCGCCAGTTTCGGCCCGACGCCGGGCGCGCGGGTGATCATGCCCTTGTCCTGGGCGAGGATCGCATCCGACAGATCCCTGGGCGCGAGCACCGACAGGATGCCGAGGCCCACCTTGGCACCGACGCCCTGGACGGTCGTCAGCAGCCGGAACCATTCGCGTTCGGCCTGTTCGAGAAAGCCGTAGAGGTGAATGTGGTCTTCCCGAATGTGGGTTTCGATGACGAACGAAACCGCCTCGCCGCGGCCCGGCAGCTGAGCCAGCGTCCGGGTCGAACAGAACACCAGATAGCCGACGCCGTTCACATCGATCACGGCCCAGTCCTCGCCGATGGAATCGAGCAGTCCGGTGAGCTTTGCGATCATGCGCGCGCTCCCGCCGCCAGCGCCGCATCGGCGATCGCCGGCGCGCGGCGGTGATGGGCGTGGCAGATGGCGATCGCCAGCGCGTCGGCCGCATCCGCGGTCTCGGGCTTGGCGCCGGGCAGCAGAATGCCGACCATCGCCTGCACCTGGTTTTTGTCGGCATGGCCGTTTCCGACCAGCGATTTCTTGATCAGGTTGGCGGAATACTCCGCCACCGGGAGGCCAAGCTGCGCCGGAGCCAGCATCACCGCGCCGCGCGCCTGACCAAGTTTGAGCGTCGAGGCGGGGTTCTTGTTGACGAAGGTTTCCTCGACCGCGGCTTCGGCGGGTCTGTGGATGTTCAGGACGCCGGTCAGGGCTTCGAATAGCTGCGAAAGTCTATCGGCAAGCGGCAGGCTGGCGGTCGAAATCACCGCCCCGGATGCGACATGGACGAGGCTGTTGCCGTCGACCTCGATCACGCCCCAGCCGGTGCGGCGCAGCCCGGGATCGAGACCGATCAGCCGTATCGCCATCCGCGCCCTCCCCCTCAGCCTTCGAGCTCGGCCATGACGGCGTCGTCGATTTCGACGTTGGAAGACACGTTCTGCACGTCGTCATTGTCCTCCAGCGCATCCAGCAGGTTAAGCATGGTCCGGGCGCTGTCGGCGTCGAGCTCCACCGTATTCTGCGGCTTCCACGTCAGCCCGGCGGATTCGGCGGAACCGAATCTGGCCTCCAGGCCATCGCGGACTTCGTTGAAGTCGTTCGGATCGCAGGTGATCTCGTGCCCGTCCTCACCGGACTGCACATCCTGCGCACCCGCCTCCAGGGCGGCCTCGAACATTTCTTCGCTGCCGGCGGCATCCGCCGGATAGGTGACCTGCCCGACCTGGTCGAACATGAAATTGACGCTGCCGGTCTCGCCCAGATTGCCGCCGTACTTCGTAAACGCGGCGCGCACATCGCTGGCAGTGCGGTTGCGGTTGTCCGTCAGCGCCTCGACGATCACCGCGACGCCCTTGGGCCCGTATCCCTCGTAGCGGATTTCCTCGTACTGCTCGGTGTCTTCGTTGCCGGCGCCGCGCGCGATGGCACGTTCCATCGTGTCCTTCGCCATGTTGGCGCTTTTCGACGCCGCAATCGCAGCCCGCAGACGCGGATTGGAATCCGGGTCGCCGCCGCTCTTGGCCGCGACCGTCAGTTCACGGATCAGCTTGGTGAAAACCTTGGCGCGCTTGGCATCCTGCGCGCCTTTTCGGTACTGGATATTCTTGAATTTGGAATGGCCCGCCATGGTCGCTCCGACTTTGCCCCTCAAAACGCCGCAATCTATACCATATCTGGTGTAATTGCGACCCCGAACCCCCACATTTCCGAGCGATTCCGGCGAATTTTGGCAGGTTAGCCGGATAATGTGGCAGGAATGGGGCGGGGTCCCTGCGGCGCTGTGGCCATCGAATACGATAGCGTAAGCGCGTTCGGTATCCCCGACATCAACGGCGCTGCGTCGCTCGACCGCACGCTCGACCTCACCGTCGGCGCCGGGATCGCGGTGACGCGCCGGCAGACGCGGAAGCGCTAAAACCCCAACCGCCGGCGTGCGGCAGACACCACCACCTGCGGCGTGCGGGTGTAAGACCGAACATCGCCCGCCCGGTCCAATGCCCGTTGCGCTCTCTCCCGGTCGCCGATCGCGTTGGCATAGGTGGCCTCGATCAAGTGCGTGTCGACCAGATAGGGGGCAACACGTTTCAGCGTTTGCAGGTGGGAGTCGATCTCCTTCCGCGCTGCCGGTGTGAGACCAAGCAGGAGCAGCGTCTCGATGCGAACGATCAGGACACCGGGCTGCTCCGCGCTGGCGCTCTGTCCGATCCGGAAGATCCGGCCGTGATCCTGCGCGCGGGCTATATCCCGCTGCACGCCGCTTGTAAGCCACCGGAGATACGACACGCCGAGTTGGCGCCGATAATCTGGCGATAGCGGGAAACGCTTGTAGGACCGGATCGCCTGGACGTATCCGTGTTGGGGTGAAACATCCGTGATGGCTATGGCCGTAAAATTGTGCCGGTTGGCCAGGTAGAGAGACGGTATCGCCGCAGGCGCCGTCAGCCCCCCCCAAAACCAACAGCATGGTAACGACCATCAGTCGCCGGGACCCTAGAACGAACGACTGGGCTTGTACCTCCGGCAGGAACCGGACGACAAGTCCCAGCGACACCGCCGCCAATGATACAGTCGCAGGTGTTCGCAGTGGAAAATCGAACAACGAAATTACCGCAACGATGGCAAGGCAGAGCACCGCCATTCGGGAAACAAGCGTCATACACGCCATTGGGGTCACATTGCGCCTGACCGTCAGGGCGGCAAGCGCAGCGAGCAGAAAGCCCGCGATTCCGAATTCAGCCAGGAACTGCAGCGGCTCGTTGTGAGCTGCGTCCATGACAACGGATGAACGTGGCAAACGTGTCTCCAAAACCCGGATACCAAGAAAGATGGGTCTGTTGATGGGTTGGATAATGAAAGTCGAACCCGCCGATGCCGGTGCCCAATACCGGCTGGTCCAGCCATACGGCAATCGTGTTGAGGCCTATCTCCAATCGTATCTCGACAGGGGCGACGTGCAGCAGGTGTTCGCGTAATACCCACGCGACGGCAACACCGCCAGCCGCCACGAGAAACCCCGTGGCTACGTCGAAAGACCGTCGGTAATTGAAGAGTTTCCTCAGCAGCACGACCAGAACCAATAGGACCACGACCAGATACTCGGCGTGTGAATCGTTGACCGCCACAAGGTAGACAACTGCGCAAAACGCCAGTCCTGGCTCGAGCCAGCGGTCGGGCGACTGCCGGAGCGAGACCCAGAGCGCCAGGTACGGCATCATCAGAAGCAATGCATGCGCAAACCGGTTTTCGTTGCCGAAACCGCCCTGGTATTCTGGCAGGATCGCCGCCCACATCAGCGATATGCCGGTGGCAAGAAGACACAACAACGCCATCCGAAAACCCAATTTCCGGCAATCGCATCGACGCGCGTAACAAAAGACAATCAGCGCGGCTATCAGCCCGCCGAGATGTGCTGCGCCGCCGGCCGGGTCGTCCGACCAGATAAGACTGCCTGCCGCAAAAATCGCGAATACCGCGACGATCCCGTCGACGCGATCGAGACGAATTTCTCGATTTAGCCAAACCGAAACCAGCGCCACGACCAGGATCAGCGCGGTTGCCGCCGCGACACCAATCCATTTCGGAACCACATAGGAATGAGTCGCCGGATCCACGCCTTGCAAAATGCAAAGCCCGACGATGACGAATATTACGCTGTGCAGGAGATCCGTCCGTGATGTGCGTGATGTCGGCATCAATGACCCGCCGTTCGGCATTGCGGAATGGGCTCCGATACTCACCACACGGGAACCCGATGACAAGCTATCGGAAGCGACAGGCGATCAGGCGGCAGCTAATGCCGCTACATCCGTTGTCATAATCGGCAAAGTGTGAACCGTATCAACCGACCGGTTCGAACAGCCCCCGGTCGAGCAGCGCATTCACGGCGATGATCTTGATGGTGCGGGCGTCGCCCTGACGCAGCAGCTTGGCGTGCAGTTCCGGCGCCTGGGTCGGCGCCTCGCCGGCGTATTCCCACATGATCCCTCCGGCGGCACGGAACAACTGTCCCTGTGGTATTTCGTTTTTACGCAATCGGGGGGCACCGGCCATGGAGCTACTCGCTTTCAAAGGGAGCCGGACAATACCGCCAGACGTACCTCCGGGTCGACTAAAATTCATCGCCTCTGAACGAATTTTCACCGCCGGCGGGTACCCCGGTACCCGACGCGGCGCCGACGAATTTATTCCCCGAGGTCGATGACGGCGCGTACAGCCAGATGATCGCTCGCCGTCGCGTCTCCGTGGTGGCTGATTTCGATGAATTTTACGCCTCGCGGCGCGCACAGGATATGGTCGATGCACGAGGGCCCGCCATCCTGGGGAGGATGGATTAACGTGGGCGATTTGCAGGCCGAGCCGGGATTTTCGCGGCCGTTTCGGATCTCCCTGCCGGAGGAGCCCACCGCGTCCTCCAGCCACACCCGATCCGCATCATCGTTGAAATCGCCAGCGAAAAGCACAGGTGCGCCCGGCGTCAGCCCAACGGCCCCACAGGCAGCCGCGAACTGAGACTGCCGCAACGCCCGCGCATCGCGCAGGTGAGTGAGATGGAGATTGACCGCATGCAGCCCGATCCCCCGGGAGGGGGCCGGATCGATCTCCGCAATCTGCGCGATCCGCTCACCATCCGCCGGATCGGACGGCAGAACCAGCCGTCGCGCGTTGCGTGTTTCAAAGCGGGTCAGGATCGCCAGACCCGAGGTCGATACGACGGGCCCGCCCTGGAAATTTAGAACCTTGCGGCGGGCCGGATGGCAAATAGCCTTAAACCCGAGACGGCGCTGCAGGGAAATGGCGGTGCCTATTTCCGTGCCGGGTACGGCGAAGACTTCCTGCAGAAAAACGATATCGGGATGAAGATCCGCAATCAGGTCGCCCATCGCCGACAACCGCGCCGGATAATCCCCTTCACCTTTCCAGGTGTTCAGCGTGACAAGCGTCAGTTGCATGGCTATCTCCCAACGCCGCGACGCGGGACGCGGGGCCTACTCCGGCTGTTCGCCGCGCAGCCGGCCGCCTATCCGGATGGGGCGGATGTCGGTGGCCAGCCCCGTGGCGTCGTCGGTATCGATCATCACGGCGCACAGCGTGGCCTCGCCCTGCGCCGCTTCCATGCGCGCCGTCGGCATCTTGCGGACGAACCGTTCGACGGAAATTTCCTTGCGGATTCCGATGACGGAATCGTAATCGCCGCACATGCCGATATCGGTCATGTAGCCGGTGCCGCCGGGAAATACCTGGGCGTCCGCCGTCGGGATATGCGTGTGCGTCCCGACGACGACCGAGACCCGCCCGTCGAGAAAATGCGCCATCGCCATTTTCTCGCTCGACGCCTCGCCGTGAAAATCGAGCACAATGGCATCGGCGTTGGCGCCGAGCCGCCAGGTATCGAGCATCTCGTTCGCCGCGGCGAACGGATCGTCCAGAGGGTCCATGAACAGCCGCGCCATCAGGTGCAGGATCACCACCTTTCGCCCGCGCGCATCCGTGAACTGAGCCACCCCTTTGCCCGGCGTGCCTTTGGGAAAATTCGCCGGCCTCAGGATCCGCGGTTCGCGATCGAAATGCGGGATGATGTCTTTCTGGTCCCACACATGATTGCCGGTGGTGATCGCATCGGTGCCGGCCTCGAAGAACTCATTGCAGATTTTGGGCGTGATCCCGAATCCGCCTGCGGCGTTCTCACCGTTGACGATCACAAAATCGATGGAATACCGGTCGCGCAGCTTCCGGATATTCTCGGTCACGGCCTTGCGGCCGGAGCGGCCGACCACGTCGCCGCAAATCAGTATACGCATTCAGTCCGTTCTTTCCGTTTTCCCGGGCACGATCGTCCGCCGGTCGGTCAATATCATATCCAGCGGCATGTCGCCCGCATGAACCGGAATCCGGTCCGTTTCCTGTTCGTCGTAGCCGACGCCGACCGCCAGCACCCGGCCCGCCGCACGCAGCGAGGCGAGGGTCCGGTCGTAATATCCGCCGCCATAGCCGAGCCGGTTGCCCGCCGCATCGAAACCCAGCAACGGCACGATCACGATATCCGGTGCGATCGGAGGCGCGCTGGCTAAGGGTTCCTTTACGCCGAAGCTTGCATCGACCAGTTCGTCGCCCGGCCGCCAGCGCCGAAAGATGAGCGGATCAGCCTTTCCCGACATAACCGGCAGCGCACAGATTGCGGACCGGGACGACACGAGACCGACCAGCGGACGAACATCGATTTCGTCGCGCATGGGCCAGTAGGCGGCAACGACTTTCCCGTCCATACCCGCCCCGAAGCGGTCGATAAACCGGGTCGCCAGCGCCGCACCGGCCTCTGCAGCCCGCGCTGCGCTCGCGCGGGCGCGGCGGGTACGCAGCTTCGTTCGGAGCGCCGATTTGGCATGAAACGGATTGTCCTGACCTGCGGCCAATGAGGGTTCCCGAAGCCGTTGGCAAAAAGGGTGGCGGAGCCGTCACGGCCGGCTGTCAGTGTGATCCTCTGCGGCCTGTACGAGACAGGTGGGCACCGCGTGCCAGGGCCAAGACCCCGACAGAGACAGTTCCCGAGAGAATTGTATTGGCCCCAGGGATGTAAAGACGTGTCGCACCGGACAGCCCCGCCAACTCCTAACCTAAGGCATAAATCGCAAACGGGAAATGAATTCGGCCCGTCGCCGGCAGGGGCGATTTCAGCCTGCGTCGCCGAGGTCCCGGGTCACCGCCTCTATCCGCAATGCGGTGGCGTCGACGATTGCGGCCAGTTTTTCTTCCATCGCCTCTGCGGACACGGCCGACTCCATAGCGGCGGACGTCTTTTTCAGATCGGCATAGGTCTCGGCGAGTTCATCGGCTATCAACAATGACGTCATCACAAGGAGGCGGGAATCGCCGACCTGGCCGATCGCGGACACCAGTTCCTGTACACGCTTGTCGATATATTCGCCGAGCTGGACGAGATGCGCTTCCTGACCGTCGTCGCAGGCGATCTGATAGTTCCGCCCGTTGATCGTGACCTCGACCTGCGCCATCTCAGCTTTCCAGAATGTTCTTCACGCGCAGGATCGCGCCGTCGAGTTTTTCGGCCACCGTTTCGTTGAGCGCCTCTAGTTCCGCTGCCTTCGCCTGCGCAGCGGAAAGTTCGGCCTGCGCGGCATCGGTGGACGCAGCGGCACCGTTGCCGGACCGGACGCGCGCCGCCTGTTCCAGTGCCGTGACAGCGCGCTGAAGGCGCTTTTCCGCTTCATCCAGTTTCGACACGAAGCTGCCTAACCCACCGATTTTTTGACCTTTTCGCACCATACGATTTTGGCGAAAGAGGCGTCAACCTGCACCGGAGCACATCGGAAAACTATCTTTCAGCCCCGAATCATCTTCGTCAGTGAAGGTCTGAAAGGCCCGGATTTCCGGGAAAAACCGTCTTCGAGGACGTTGAATTGAAACGGTCTATGGAGTATTCAAAGGCTTCAGTTAACGGAAGGATGAAGAGATGCGCGTCAGCCAGAAAGTGAAGAAGATTCTCGCCGGGTACGAAAGCGACAACCCGGGCACCAAGGGCAACCTGGCCCGCATCCTGATGCATGGAAAGCTGGGCGGCACCGGCAAGCTGGTGATCCTGCCGGTCGATCAGGGTTTCGAACACGGCCCGGCGCGAAGCTTCGCGCCGAACCCGGCGGGCTACGATCCGCACTATCACTTCCAGCTGGCCGTCGACGCCGGGTTGTCAGCCTATGCCGCGCCGCTCGGCATGATCGAGGCCGGCGCCGACAGCTTCGCGGGCGCCATCCCGACCATCCTCAAATGCAACTCGGCGAATTCGCTGGCCACCGAAAAGGACCAGGCCGTCACCGGCTCGGTCGACGATGCGCTGCGGCTTGGCTGCTCCGCGATCGGTTTCACGATCTATCCCGGCTCCGAATACCAGTTCGAGCTGATGGAAGAGATCCGCGAGCTGTCCGAGGAAGCGAAATCGGTCGGCCTCGCGGTCGTCGTCTGGTCATATCCGCGCGGCGGCATGGTGACCAAGGAAGGCGAAACCGCGATGGATGTCTGCGCTTACGCGGCGCACATGGCGGCGCTGATGGGCGCCCACATTATCAAGGTCAAACCGCCGACGGACGCGATGTTCCTCGATCCGGCCAAGAAGGTCTACGACGCCCAGAAAATTCCGGTGGCGACGCTCACCCAGCGGATCGAGCACGTGGTGCAGTCCTGCTTCAACGGCAAGCGCATCGTCGTATTCTCCGGCGGCGAAGCCAAGGATCTCGACGGCATCTACCAGGAAGTCACCGCCATCCGGGACGGCGGCGGCAACGGTTCCATCATCGGCCGCAACACCTTCCAGCGTCCGAAGGAAGAAGCGCTGGCGATGCTCGATCACATCATCAAAATCTATCAGAACAAGGTATAGGCCGGAGGACGCGTCGCATTCGCGCCGAGACCTGCCAGCTTTATCTGATCACGCCGCCGGCGTTTGACGCCGGCGGGGCTGCCGGCTTTGCGGACACATTGGCGGCAGCGCTCGACGGAGGCGAGGTCGCCTGCGTGCAGCTGCGCCTGAAAGACGTGGCGGACGACGACATCCGCCGGGCGACGGAAATTCTGTGCCCGGTGGCGCAGAACCGCGACGTCGCCTTTATCATGAACGACCGCGCCGATCTTGCCGCCGAACTGGGCTGCGACGGCGTCCATATCGGCCAGGACGATACGCCTTACGACGACGCCCGGCGCCTGGTCGGCGATGACGCCATCGTCGGCGTTACCTGCAAGGCATCCCGCGAACTGGCGTTCGAGGCCGGCGAAGCGGGCGCGGACTACGTCGCCTTCGGCGCGTTCTTTCCGTCGACCACCAAACAGGTCACCACCCCGGCGGATACCGGTATCCTGTCCTGGTGGCAGGAAATGATGACGGTCCCCTGCGTCGCCATCGGCGGCATCACGGTGGAGAACTGCGACACGATCATCGACGCGGGCGCGGATTTTCTCGCCGTCGGCGGCGGTGTGTGGAATTACGCCGACGGCCCTGCCGCCGCGGTGAAAGCGTTCAACGCTAAGATGGCCGCCGGCGATTGACGCGGCCCCGTCCCGTCGGGCCTAATCGGCTATTCGTCCACCTGTCTGCCTGAAACCGGCCATGCCCGAAAAACCAGAATTTTCCGAACCTGCCATACCGACGCGTTTCCTCTCGCACGGCACGCTCGGTTGCCGCGACCTGGAGAAATCGCGCCGCTTTTACGAAGAGTTTCTCGGCATCGAGACAACGCAGACGAGTCCCATTTCGCTGATGATCCGGCTGGGAACCGAACACGTCTACGCCGTGGTGCAGATAAAGAACAAGGAAAAGATGCCGCGCCACTACCACAACGGCCTCGATGTCGAGTCGGTCGAGGACGTCGACCGCGCTTATGAAACAGTCGTCGCGCAGGCCGAAAAATGGGGCCTGACGGACATCTCGCGTCCGGTGGAACAACACGGCACGTATAGCTTCAAATTCTGGGACATGGACGAAAATTGCTGGGAAATCCTGTCCAACCCGCCGCGCGGCTATAGCTGGATATTCGAACAGGGCGACCTTGAGGGCCGGGGACATTTCGAAAGCGGGTTTCACAAAAAGCGCCCCGACATGGCGGATAACTAGAAGGCGGAACGCAGCAATGGAATTCGGCGTATTCGACCATGTGGATGCCAACGGCACGCCGTTGCACCAGTATTACGAAGACCGGCTGGAACTGGTCCGGCTGCTCGACGAGTACGGATTTCGCGGATACCACGTCGCCGAACATCACTCGACGCCTCTGGGCATGGCGCCGTCGCCGACGGTGTATCTGTCTGCCGTCGCGCGCAGCACGACGCGGCTGCGTTTCGGGCCGCTGGTCTTCGCGCTGCCGCTGTATCATCCGTTCCGGCTGGTGCAGGAAATCTGCATGGTCGATCAGATCAGCAAGGGCCGGCTGGAGATCGGTTTCGGACGCGGTGCCTCGCCGATCGAGGCCGCCTATTTCGGCAACGACCATGCCGAGGCGGAAGAGACGTATCGCGAAAATCTGGACCGGATCCTGAAAGCCCTGGCCAACAGCAGCCTGGACGGGAAAGGCACCTTCAACGAGGTCGACGAAATCCCGCTGCTGGTCGAACCGTATCAGAAGCCGCACCCGCCGCTCTGGTATGGCGTGCATTCCACGGACAGCGCCGCGCGGGCCGCCCGCCTGGGCAGCAACATCGTCAGCCTGGACACGGCAGAGGAGACCCGCGACTTCGCCGATTCGTTCCGCGGCGTCTGGGATAACGAGCACGGATCGCCCGACGAATTGCCTTTGATCGGCCTTGGCATCTTCGTCCATGTCGACGAGGACGAAGCCCGCGCTGCGGAAACCGCGCGGCGCGCCTATGCCGTCTGGCACGACAGTTTCAACTGGCTTTTCCGACGCCACGACATGGCGATCCCGAAGCATCAGCGCCCGGCGAATTTCGACGGGATGGCGGAACAGGGCCGCGCCGTTGCGGGAACGCCGGAACAGGTCATCGCGTTTCTGGGCGAACGCATGGCCACCGCGACCGCCAGCTATCTGGTCAGCCAGATCGCGTTCGGCGACCTGTCGGCGGAAGAAATGCAGCGCTCCGTCCGGCTGTTCGGCGAACGCGTGATTCCGGCCCTGCGCGACCGAACCGCGGCGGCCTGATCTAAATCGCGCCGCCGGTCACCGGCGCCCATAAAACATCCTCGATATTCTCCGCCCCCGTTGTCAGCATGACCAGCCGGTCGAAGCCGAGCGCGATACCGGCGCAGTCGGGAATGCCGGATTCCAGCGCCGCGAGAAATTCCCCGTCCACCGGCACCGGATCGCGGCCGGCGGCGACCCGTTGTTCGGTCATGGCGGCGAAACGCGCGCGCTGTTCGGCGACGTCGGTCAGCTCCCCATACCCGTTGGCCAGTTCCAGGCCGCAGACGAAAACCTCGAACCGGTCCGAGACGCGCGGATCGTCCGGCGACAGCCGCGCCAGCGCCGCCATCGACGCAGGGTACGAATGCAGCACTGTCGGGACCTCGGCACCGAGGCCCGGCTCGATTCGCTCCAGGAAAATACGGAAGAAAATATCATCCCAGCTATCGGAATCGTCGGTGCGGACGCCGATCGCGTCGGCCGCGAACCGCAGCGCATCCGCATCGGGATTTAACGGATCCGGGGCGGTTGCCAGCAGATCGATGCCGGTGCCGCGTTCCATCGCCTCCGCGACAGAGACGTATTCCCACGGCGCGGCGACGTTGCAGGCATGACCGCCGTGACGCGCGACCGGCCCGCACACCGCGCGCACGAAATCCGCCGTCTCTTCCGCCAGCGACCGCCAGTCGGCGCCGGCGCGATACCATTCCAGCATGGTGAATTCCGGATGATGCTTCGCCGAGCGTTCGCCGTCGCGGAAGACGCGGGCAAGCTGAAAGATGCGCTGCATCCCCGCCGCCAGCAGTTTCTTCATCGCGAATTCGGGCGAGGTATGGAGATACATCGCCCGCCGGTCGCCATGCGGCTCGCCGAGCGACGTTTCGAACGGCGACAGATGCGGTTCCATTCCGGGCGAAACCTGCAGCGCCGGGGTCTCCACCTCGACATAGCCGTTGCGGTCGAAAAATTCGCGGACGGCTTTGACCATGTCGGCGCGGCGCACCAGGAAATCGGCGCGATCCTCGAACCGGTCCGGCTGCCACCAGGCGTCGTTCGGATTTTGCGGGGTTTCGTTCTGCGGCATGACGGCGATAATGCCCAATCGAACGGAGACCGTCACCTTGCCCGATACATTTTTCCCGCCCGCCGTCCTGCGCACCGGACGCCAACTGGCCGATGCAGGGCTGATCGCCCATTGCGACACCGAAACCGTCGACCGGATCGGCGACCGGTACAGCGTCGCCATTCCGGCGGGACTCGCCGCGCTGATCGACCCGGAAGATCCGGACGATCCCATCGCGCGGCAGTTCGTGCCCGACGCGGCGGAACTGGACGCGGCGAAGGACGAACTGGAAGACCCGATCGGGGATGCCGCCCATTCGCCGGTGCCGGGGCTGGTCCATCGCTATCCCGACCGGGTGCTGCTGATGCCGACGCTGTCGTGTCCGGTGTACTGCCGTTACTGCTTCCGCCGCGACAAGGTCGGGCGCGATGCCGATGCCCCCTCGGCCGACGATATCGACACGGCGATTGACTACATCGCCGCGCATGACGGCATTCGCGAGGTCATCCTGACCGGCGGCGATCCGCTGTCGCTGTCGGACGTCCGCCTGGGCGACCTGCTAACACGCCTCGCCGAGATCTCCCATCTCAACAATCTGCGCATTCATACCCGCGTGCCGGTCGCCCTGCCCGGCCGCGTGACCGACAGGCTGGTAGATGCCCTGCAGGTTGGTCTGCCGGTCTGGATGGTGCTGCATGCCAATCATGCCCGCGAACTGACCGACGACGTCGCCGCCGCCTGCGACCGGCTGACCCGGGGCGGCATCCCGCTGCTGTCGCAGTCGGTGCTGCTGAAAGGCGTCAACGCAGATGCCGACACGCTGACCGATCTGTTCCGCCGCCTGATCGCCCTGAAAGTGAAACCCTACTACCTGCACCACCCCGACCGCGCCCGCGGCACCGCCCGCTTCCGCCTGTCACTGCAGGAAGGCCGCGATTTGGTAGATGCTTTGCGCGGGCGAATCTCCGGCCTGTGCCAGCCGAATTATGTGGTGGATATCCCCGGCGGGTACGGAAAAGCGCCGACGGAAACGGCCCGATTTTCCGGGGCAGAAAATCTATGGCGGCTCACCGATTTTCGGAACCGGGTACACGATTACCGGGACGTCTGATGCGGCACCTCGCCAATTGCCTATTTTTAGGCAAGCTGATAGGTTCCGCCGCCTTCATCGGGACAGACTGAACAACGGAAATTCGGGATGAAAATCCAGGCAAATACCATTCGACCCGGCAACGTGATCGAGCATGCGGACAAGCAGTGGACGGTGCTGAAAACCGAGATGCTGCTGCCCGGCAAGGGAAATGCGTTCATTCAGGTCGAAATGCGGGACGTGAAGTCCGGCAACAAGACCAACGAGCGGTTCCGCACGTCGGAGACCGTCGAAAAACTGATGGTCGAGGAAAAGGACGCAACGTATCTCTACGCCGAGGACGACCAGATCACGTTCATGGACAGCGAGAGCTACGAACAGTTCACGGTCGACAAGGAAAGCATCGGCGATCCTGCCGCCTTCCTGCAGGACGGCATGATCGTCACCGCGGAACTGATCGACGGCGCCATCGCCGGCGTGCGACTGCCGCAGCACGTGACCGTCGAGGTCATCGAGGCAGATCCGGTGGTGAAGGGCCAGACGGCGTCTTCTTCCTACAAGCCGTCGGTTGTCGAAAACAACGTCCGCGTCATGGTGCCCCCGCATATCGAGGCAGGCACCCGCATCGTCGTGAATACGGAAGACGCCTCCTACGTGGAGCGCGCCAAGGACTGATTTATTTCCTGCTTGCGCAGGACCGGAGCCGCCAAGAGAAAACGGCTCACTAACCGAAAGACCGTCGCCGCCATGTCGCTGCCCACGCCGCTTATCAATGTCATGGACGCCGCCGCCCGCAAGGCGTCGCGTCGCCTGGTCCGGGATTTCGGCGAGGTCGAACAGCTGCAGGTTTCGCGCAAGGGACCGGGTGATTTCGTCACCGAGGCCGATCGCCGGACCGAGCAGATTCTGCACGAGGAACTGTCCAAGGCGCGGCCCGGCTTCGGCTTCCTTATGGAAGAAGGCGGCGAGATAAAAGGCGAGAGCGGCGACGAACGCTGGATCATCGACCCGATCGACGGCACCACAAATTTTCTGCACGGCATACCCCATTTCGCGATCTCGATCGCCGTGGAGCGCGACGGCGAACTGGTCGCCGGCCTTATTTACGAACCGATCCGCGACGAGGTGTTCTGGGCCGAACGCAACGAAGGCGCCTATCTGAACCGTCGCCGCCTTCGCGTTTCCGAACGCGCCACGCTGGCCGATGCCTTGCTCGCCACGGGCATTCCCTTCGGCAACCGCATCGGCAAGAAATCCTTCATGGCCATGCTGAACGCGGTAATGGAGAAAACGTCCGGCGTACGGCGTTTGGGATCGGCGGCGCTCGACCTCGCCTATGTGGCGGCCGGACGCTACGAGGGTTTCTGGGAAACCGGCCTGTCGCCCTGGGATATTGCAGGCGGAATCGTGATCGTCCGCGAGGCCGGCGGCATGGTCAGTGAAATCGACGGTCGCGGCTCCATGCTGTACGGCAACTCGATCATTGCCGCGAACCAGCGCCTGTACGATCCGCTGCGCAAACTGTTGATGGACGCGGTTCGCGCGGAGAAGCTCAAGCTCACGGAATGACCTCGATATTTCAATAGGTTGCTTGATTAACGGCCCACCAAAGCGGTTGTCCGTTCGGACCCTCTGGGGTAAGTTGACGTTCGCGGTCACGCCGCCGCAGACATTTCGCGTTTACAGGTTCGGGTTGGGAAACATGATTCCGAAATATTCAGGATATGCGCGGATAACCGCAGCGATGGTCGTCGGACTCGCGATCGCCGCCTCCGCGCCTGCGACCGCTCAGACGATGATCGGACAGCGTAACTCCGCATCTGTCTCCGTCGACCTCAGCGTGCTCGACCAGCTCGGCAGTACGCCGACCGTGCCGCAGCTGCTGCAACCGTCCGTCCGGTCCCTGCTGATGCCCAATGCCCGGCAACCTGCCGGATCGCGATTCGCGCCGCTGGCGCAGCCGCAACTCAATCCGCCCGACGCGCCGACGGGATCGGTCAGCCTGAAACCGCCGACGCAGACAAAACGCCGCGCCGCGCCTGCCAGACCGAAAGTCGCCAAAAGGCCGCCGCCCAAACCCCGGGTAACCGCGCCTGCCGTCCCTGCCGTCCCGAAGGTCGCGGCCGTGCCGAAAGCGCCCGTCGCTCCACCACCGCCTCCCGCCCCGCCCGCTCCGCCGGTAGCCGCTCCGCCGGTAGCCGCGCCGGCAACGCCGCCGGCGACGGGCGCAGCCGCGGCGCCGCCGCCCCGCCTCCGCCGCCGCCCACTGCAGCTACAACACCCCCGCTGCCGCCCGCAATCAATCCGCCCAGGCCGGCGGTCAAGGCGCCGCCACCGCCGCCCCAGCAGTCGGCGGCCCTGACATCGCGACCGGCGCCGACCGGCGCGCTGAAGCCCGGCCAGCAGTTCCGGCTCGGCTTCGACAGCGGCTCGGCAGCGATCAGCGGCGGCACGGAAACACAACTCGACGGCGTGGCCAAATCCATGAAGCAGGATGGCAACCTGCGTCTGCAGTTGCTGGCCTATGCCGGCGGCGGGGCGCAGACGCCGAGCCAGGCGCGCCGCCTGTCGCTGTCCCGTGCGCTGGCCGTACGCTCGAAGCTGATCGAAAAAGGCATTCGCAGCACGCGCATCAACGTTCGGGCGCTGGGCAACAAGTCCGAAGGCGGCCCGCCCGACCGGGTCGATATCATCATCACCTCGCGATGACCGGGTTTCCCGGCTGGTTTCCCCCACCCGTAGCCTGACGGAGTTCGGCAACCGATGACCCACCCGCGGCGCTACCTGATCCGGATGATCGTTTTTCTCGCCGCGGTCGCAGCCGTGGCGGCGGCCCTGTTCGCCGGCATGCGCGATGCGTTTGTTTCTAACGCCGCGCTAAACGGCCTGATCCTCGGCGTCCTCGTCCTCGGTATCGGCTACATATTCCGCACCGTGTTGATCCTGACCCGCGAAGTGGCCTGGCTGGAGCATTTCCGCGCCGGGCAGCCTGCGATCTCCAACATCCCGGCCCCGCGCCTTCTGGCCCCGATGGCGTCCATGCTGGGCGAACGCAGCGAACGGTTCAGCCTGTCGGCGATATCTATGCGGTCCCTGCTCGACGGCGTCGGCGCGCGCCTCGACGAATCTCGCGATATTTCACGCTACATGATCGGTCTGCTTATTTTCCTCGGCCTGCTGGGCACGTTCTGGGGGTTGCTGCAAACCATTGACGCCGTCAGCGACGTGATCGCCAATCTGTCCGTCGGCTCCAAAGAACTCGGCCCCGTATTCGACGATCTGAAGGCCGGTCTGCAGGCCCCGCTTTCGGGCATGGGCACGGCGTTTTCGTCGTCCCTGTTCGGTCTCGCGGGGTCCCTGGTGCTCGGATTTCTGGAACTCCAGGCAGGCCAGGCGCAGAACCGTTTTTATAACGACCTCGAAGACTGGCTGTCCGGCCAGACGCGGCTGGCGTCCGGCGCGCTGTCGGGCGAGGCCGACCAGTCGGTGCCGGCCTATGTGCAGGCCCTTCTCGAACAAACCGCCGACAGCCTCGAGAACCTGCAACGTACGTTGCAGCGGGGCGAGGAATCGCGCATCAACGCCAATAGCGGCATCAACGAGCTGGTGGAAAAGCTTGGCACCCTGACCGACCAGATGAAAACCGAACAGAACCTGATGGTGCGCCTCGCCGAAAGCCAGATGGAACTGACACCTGTCCTGACGAAGATCGAAGACACCCTCGCCAGATCCGCAGAAGGCGGCGGCGCGGCTGACGACATGCGGGCGCATCTGCGCAACATCGACGTGCATCTGGCCCGGTTGCTGGAAGATACGGCCAACGGCCGGACCGAACTGGTCCAGGAAGTACGCACCGAAATTCGGGTCCTGTCGCGCACGCTGGCAGCGATCGCGGAAAAGGCGGGTCGCTGAATGTCGTTGCCCGCCTTTGTTTGCCAGCCGTCGCCATAAGGCCCGAACGTGCCGGGAACCATCAGACGCCGGAGACAGGCCTTCGACATTTGGCCGGGTTTCGTCGATGCGCTTTCGGCCCTGTTGATCATCATCATATTTCTGCTGATGGTCTTCACGCTGGCGCAGTTTTTTCTCGGCGAGATTCTGTCGGGACGCAACCAGGCATTGGAGCGGTTGAACCGGCAGGTCGCCGAGCTTTCCGAGATGCTGTCTCTGGAACGGTCCGCCAACGCCGGCCTGCGCGAAGACATCGTCCGGCTGACAACCGATCTGCAGGCATCGACGGCGGCACGGGAACAGCTGTCGGGCCAGCTCGCCGAACTGCTGCCCCAGCGAGACGCGCTGCAGGCGGAACTGGAAGCAGCACGGGAAACCATCGAGACCGACAGGGACAAGATCGCGGCGCAGCTGTCGGAGATCGCGCGGATCAACCGCGATATCAAGGCATTGCAGACAGTGCGCGCCGAACTGGAAAAGAAGGTCTCGGAACTGGCTGCCACGATCGCAGAACGGGACAGATCGATCACCGCGCTGCGCGACCGGTCGAAGGAACTGGAAGCGAAGCTCTCGAGCGAACAGGAACGCACGGCGCTGGTACAGAAGGAAATCGGGAAGAAGGATCTCACCATCCGCGAACTCAGCGCCCAGGCGGAGAGGATCGGCGACGACCTGACCAGGGAACAGCGGGCAAGCCAGGAAGCCCGAAAACAGGTGGAGGCCCTCAACAGACAGCTTGCCGCCCTGCGCCAGCAGCTGGCGCGTCTGAACGCGGCGCTTGAGGCCTCGGAAGCAAAAGCGGCGGCACAGAACATCGAGATCGTAAGCCTGGGCAAACGGCTCAACGAAGCGCTGGCCAGCAAGGTCGAAGAACTTGCACGCTACCGTTCCGAATTTTTCGGCAGGCTGCGGGAAGCGCTGGGCAACCGCAGCGGCATTCGCATCGTGGGAGACAGGTTCGTCTTCCAGTCGGAGGTGCTGTTCCCGTCGGGATCCGCAGACCTGAATCCGGGCGGCGAAGATCAGATCGGAAAACTGGCGGCAACGCTGAAGGATATCGCCGCCCGCATTCCCCCGGACCTCAACTGGGTGCTGCGCGTCGACGGGCACACAGACCGGCGGCCGATCCGCACGGCGCAGTTTCCGTCCAACTGGGAATTGTCATCGGCCCGCGCGATCGCGGTCGTAAAGGCTTTGATCGCCCGCGGCGTGCCGGCACAGCAACTGGTCGCAGCCGGGTTCGGCGAATTCCAGCCGCTCGACAAGCGCGGCGACGAGGTCGCCTACCGCCGCAACCGGCGGATCGAATTCAAGCTGACCCAGCGCTGAGGGGCATTATTTTCGAACGGGCCGGCGCGACACAAAAAAAGGCGCCAGGAGGCGCCTTTTTGAAACCTTTGCCGGGAACCGGGCTCAGCCGATCCCGAGATCCTTGAACCGGTTGTTGAACTTGGCGACCTGTCCGCCGGTGTCGACGAGACGCTGCGAGCCGCCCGTCCAGGCCGGATGCGACTTGGAATCGATGTCGAGCTTCATCGTGTCGCCCGGGGCACCCCAGGTCGATCGCGTCGTATAGGTCGTTCCGTCGGTCATCACGACTTCGATTTCGTGATAATCCGGATGAATGTCTTTTTTCACCGCATTTCTCCTGCGAAAGAGCGCGTTTTATAGGGAACACCGAAAGGGTTTGCAACAAAAACGGTCGCGGGCGGCTGAGAAAATGCGTCAACCCGCCTGTCTGGTCGCCGTCTCCCGCAATTTAAGTATCTGGCCGTACAGACGCCGGCTGCGGTCTATGTAGCCACGAATCTCGATCGGGAGGGCGGAGACATCCGGCGCCGGCGCCGCCAGGGCTCTGTCTTCGCCGAGCAACCCGTCGGCCCTGGTTTCGGCCTCCGACGGCGTAATTTCGCCGGCCGATGCCGCTTTCTGCAGCAACAGCCATGCCATCGCTTCCGTCAGATCACGGGTGATGGCGGAAATTTCCCGTATGATGATCGTCCGGATTTCCGGGGACACGGGCTGATTTTTACTGTCGGGCGCGTCGTCCCGATCATCCGCCTGGATTGCCGACAGATAATCGCGAAGTTCCGTCATCAGCGTCAGGGTGTCCTGATACGATTCTTCGATAAAGGCGGTCATCGGGCCGGTCATGATACTACTTTCCGTACGCGTGCGGGAGACACCATAGGGAACACGGGCTGAACAAACCGTAAAGCAAAAAAAAGAGCCGCCCGGGAAGGGCGGCTCAGTTAACAGGGAGGCGTCAAAAGGATGGGATGAGGATCCTTTTCAACAGTTCAGTCTCCCGAACTGTCACGAAGGAGAATACGGTCGGATTTATTAAAAAATGTTTAAAAAGCCCGACAAATACAAGCCGGATTTACGATTGATATCGCTAAAAATCACATCGCCATTCAGGGATTTATATAATATATTTCAATGGGTTAATTAGATTACAGCCCAGACCCGGACACGAATTGCATTTCCAAGCAGAAAATTAATTTTACTTTTTTTCGCCGATATCGACTTGCATCGTTAACGATTTTTACCCGGCGTTACTACTTCTTGAAAAGAGACTCGACGCCGCTGCGATGGGCCTCTTTCTTGGCGATCTCGGCCCGGACGCGCTCGATTTCCTCGTGCATCTCGTCGATATACTCGTTCAGTTCCCCGATCGACATGGGATCGAGGTCCCGTTTCGGCTTGGGCATGTTCTGGGGAAGATCGTCGTTAATTTCCAAGGCACCCCTCCGGCGTCGCCAATCGCTGTTTCCGCTGTGTTCGGACTTGCCAGTGTGCCGCTGAGGGGATAGACCTGCAACCTCCATTTCCGACAGATTCGAGCCTGATTCCCGATGTCTTTCGACATTCCAGAAACGATGACCGCAATCGAGATCACCGAATTCGGCGGCCCCGAGGTGCTCAAACCGGCCTCACGGCCGGTGCCGCAGCCTGCGGCGGGCGAAGTTCTGGTGCGCAATGCCGCCGTCGGGGTCAATTTCCCCGACACCATGCAGCGTCAGGGCGTTTATCCGCCGCCGCCGGGAACCACGGATATTCCGGGGCTGGAGCTTGCCGGCACCGTCGTCGCTGCCGGCGACGGCGTTTCGCGCCATGCGCCGGGAGACGAGGTCTGTGCACTGGTATCGGGCGGCGCCTATGCGGAATACACGGTCGTGCCGGAACAGTTGGCCCTGCCTCTGCCCGGCGGCTACGACATGATCCGCGCCGCGGCGATCCCGGAAAACTTCTTTACTGTCTGGACCAACCTGTTCGACGGCGTGCAGCTCACAGCCGGCGACAGCATACTGATCCACGGCGGGTCCGGCGGTATCGGAACCGCCGCCATCCAGGTATCCCGCGCATTCGGCGCGACCGTCTTCACCACGGCGCGCAACGCCGAAAAGTGCCGGGTCTGCGAAGAGCTCGGCGCGACCCGCGCCATCAATTACACCGAAGAAGATTTCGTCGAGGTCGTGAAGAACGCGACAGGCGGCGCGGGATGCTCCGTGGTGCTGGACATGGTCGGCGGCGATTATTTCGCGCGCAACCTCGACGTACTGGCGATGGATGGCCGCATGGTCCAGGTCGCGGTTCAGAAAGGCGCCAAGGTCGAGCTGTTCATCCCGACCATCATGTCGAAGCGGCTTCACTACACCGGATCGACCCTGCGTCCCCGAACCACGGAACAAAAAGCGGTCATCGCGGAAGCGGTCGAACGGAATCTCTGGCCGTTGTTCGAAAAAGGCGATATCAAGCCCCTGATTTATACGACCTTCCCGCTGGCGGAAGCCGCCGACGCACACGCGTTGATGGCGAGCAGCGACCACATCGGGAAGATCATGCTGAGCGTCGACGGCGCCGCCTGAGGCGGCAACCGGCGCAAACCTGAAAGAACGAGAGAGCATATCATCATGGCCCGTCAAGCAACCGAAAGCGCGAAGCCGCTTATGCCCAAAGCCACCGCCGTGTGGCTGATCGAAAACACCGGACTGACCTTTCGCCAGATAGGCGCTTTCTGCGGCCTGCACGAACTGGAAGTGCAGAGCATCGCGGACGACGAAGTCGCCATCGGCATGGTCGGCTACGACCCCCTCGTCAACGGGCAGCTGACGAAAGAGGAAATCGAACGCTGCGAAGCGGACCCGGCGGAACGCCTGGTGATGGCGAAAACCGACGTCCCGCGTCCCGCCACGCGCACGAAGGGCCCCAAATACACCCCCGTCGCCAGGCGCGGCGACAAGCCGGATGCCATCGCCTGGCTGGTGAAGCATTTTCCCAATCTGACCGATGCACAGATTTCGCGACTGATCGGCACAACGAAGCCGACGATCAACGCGATCCGCGACCGGTCTCACTGGAACATGAACAACATCAATGCCCGCGACCCGGTGGGTCTGGGACTTTGCAATCGCCAGGATCTGGACAAGGAAGTCCAGAAGGCCGGCTATTCGTCGACGGTCGAAGCGCCGCCGGTCGAAGAGCAAAAGCCCGCCGCGTCGTTCGGCATGCAGATGCCGGAATTCAAACTGTAGCTACGGGCGGCGCCGTCAGGCGCAATCGGAACGAAGCCCGCCTCGGGAATCACCCGGGCGGGCTTTTTTCATTCAGGTATGTCGCCGGCGTATGTCAGGCGCCCGCCTCTATCAGCGCCATTTTGTCCTTTAGCAGGAGTTTCTGTTTCTTGATGTCTGCGACGGTTTGCGGATCAGGTTGAAGCTTGTGTTCTTCGGCATTCAATGCGGTTTCGAGTTCCGCGTGTTTGGTCTTAAGCGATTCAAACTGCGCTCCTTCGCTCATATCAAGCACCCTCCATCAGTTTCGGTTTGTAGTACCTCAAAAGTCTAGTCCCGGACAAAGCGGTTTGTAAATTACGGATTTGACCCGTCACAAAGCCGATGCGGCGGCATCCACCTGCGGGGCGGGGATGTTCCGGAACGCCACTTTAAGGATATGCGCCAGGTTGTTCCGGTCGGCATCGGACACCGTTCCGAACGTCGCGAAAAAGGTGGAAATGTTCGCCACCGCGTCTTTCAGACGATCGTCCTCCGCTCTGCCGTCGTCCACGGGCAGGTCGACGGATGCGGCCAGCATCAGCTGTTCGGTGTGTTCGCAGTCTATTTCCGTTTTCTGGATCCGCTGGCGCAGCGATTCGGCCAATTGGGCCGGCGCGCTGCCGACGCCGCCTTTCATGCGAACGCGGACGGTTCGAAGCGAACGGACGACGTCGTGATGCCACTCCGCAACGGCGCCCGTGACCGAGACCATTTGATCGCCGCTGAGCGCGCCGCGCCCGGACGCGCCGACCCACAGACAGTACAGCAGGATGTTCACATCCAGTTCGTGGGCGTCCTGTAATTCCAGACATGCCGCGCCGACGCCCTCCGACATGTAAACATCGAGCGAAAAATCCCAGAAGGGATGATCGGGAAATTCTGTCACCGGTTCCTCCGTTCAAGGGGCGGTTTTGCCGCCCAGATAAATACCGAGACCGCGGGCGGTGTGCACCAGGGGCCCGTCGGGATCGACGGATTGATGATGAGCGATCCCGTCTTCCAGGGGCACGTCGACGCAATTTCGGCTCGACCAGACCACAAGCCGGTCGAACTTATTCCGCGCAACCAGGTCGACGGCCGCCACACCGAACGCAGACGCGAAAAGTCGGTCGCGCGCGCTGGGCATGCCGCCGCGCTGCACGTGCCCCAGAACCGTCACCCTTGTCTCCGTGCCTGTCCGTTCCTCGATAAGCTCGCCGACGGCATGGCCGATCCCGCCCAGGCGGATGCCGCCGTCGTCGCGGGCGCGCCCGACGATTTCGCCGTTCGGCAAACGCGCCGCCTCCGCCACGATCACGAGACCGAAATTACGGCCGCTATTGCGAACATCGTCAATTTTGCGGACGAGTCCCTCGGCATCCCACTCGATTTCAGGCAGCAGGATCGCATCCGCCCCGCCGGATATGCCGGCCGACAGAGCGATATGTCCGGCTTCCCGCCCCATCACTTCGAGCACCATAACACGGTCGTGGCTGGCAGCGGTCGGCTGTAACCGGTCCAGAGCTTCGGTCGCAACGTCGACAGCGGTCACGTAGCCGATGGAATTCTCGGTCTTGCCCACGTCGTTGTCGATCGTTTTGGGAATACCGATCAGGTTCAGGCCGCCCTGCTGCGCCAGTTTCCGCAGGATCGCCAGGCTGCCGTCGCCACCGATGCAGATCAGCGCGTCCAGCCCCAGTTCGTGATATCCGTCGATGATTTCCTGCGACCGGTCTGCCAGGGTACCGTCGGGCATGGGAAAAGCGAACGGGTCGCCCCGGTTGACGGTCCCGAGCATCGTGCCGCCCATCCGCAGAACGTGACCGGTGAACAGATCGCGGGTCAGTTCTTCCGCATCGACCGGTCGCCTCATAAGACCATGCGTGCTGTGACGAATGCCGAACACCCGCCAGCCGTATCCCTCGATCGCGCGAAAAGTTATAGCGCGTATTGCGGCGTTGAGCCCGGCGCAATCTCCACCGCTGGTCAGTACGCCGATTTTCCGCTTCTGGGGCACCGGGAAATACATTCCGTTACAAAAAAGGACAGGACAAAACTAACAGCGCGACAGGGTTTCTGCTATCCTTCCGCCGATTTTGGGGCCCGAAAGCGACAACAAGAAATGAGCGATCAGGAAGCGCTTCGCCAGGAACTGGCAGAGCTTGAACTCGAACACCGGGACCTCGACGATGTCATCGCGCGGCTGACCGAACGCGCACCGTACGACCAGCTGCAGTTACAGCGTCTCAAAAAGCGCAAACTAATACTGAAAGATCAGATTGCCCAGGTAGAAGCAAAACTCTATCCGGACATCATCGCTTAATTCATGAACCGCTGACGCGGGTTCGCGCGATAATGCGCCAGGAAAGTTCAGGCGGGCTGTTTTCGCGTGCCCGTTTTGTTGGCGTACATCGCCTTGTCGGCGGCCTCCAGCGCCGCGCCGGCATCGCCCCCGCCGCGGATCGTGTGCACGCCGAAGGCGACGTCGAGAACGATTTTCTCGCCTTCCCACTCGAGCGGGTCTTCGGCGATGGTCTTTGCCAGATATTCGGCTTTGCCGCGCGCAGCCTGTTCGTCGGCATGCGACAGCATCACGCCGAACTCGTCGCCGCCAAGCCGGCCAACCACATCCGATTCGCGAATATTGGCGGCGAGCAGATTGGCGACTTTCAGGATCGCCGCATCTCCGGCGGCATGGCCCTTGGTGTCGTTGAGCTGTTTCAGACCGTTCAGGTCCAGATAAATCACGCTGGACGGTGTCCCGTAGCGCTCCGAGTAGGACAGATTGCGGGTCAGTTCGCGGACAAAGGCCCGGCGGTTCGCCACCGGCGCCAGCGTGTCCTGGTCGGCCAGCTGCTCGAGATATTCGATTCGCTGGCGGCTCTCGTCGAGCTCCTGACGCATGTTGTCGACCTCCGCCATCAGCCGGGCGATCGCTTCCTGAACTTTGGGCGTCAGCTCGTTGGCGGGAATGCCGAGGACGGATGCCGTGTCCGCCGCGCGTTGCGGCGCAGCGTTTCCAACGGTTTCGTTGGCTTTCTGATACGATCCGACGCCGGTCGCGGGGGCCGGTCGGCGGGTGTTATCGATACGCATTGGCACTCTGCCCGGTTCAGGAATCCGAACGTGTTGGTAGCACCGCACTCGTTAACAAATCGTATAGACTCGCGGATTTCTGCGGTTTGCGATGAAGCCCGCCGCCTCTATAATGCGCGTTGCCGCCGTTCGGATAGTGCCGGATTGGCGGCACGGTATTTTGAGGGGAATTACCATGGCGGCCCGGAAAACTTCCAATCGCCCGACACAGCGTAAATCCGCGCAGAAGGCGCCCGCCGTGGGCGTCATCATGGGCAGCCGGTCCGACTGGCCGACAATGAAACACGCTGTGGATATTCTGAAGGCGCTGAACGTCGCTCACGAAACCAAAGTCGTCTCCGCGCACCGGACGCCGGACCGGATGGCCGATTACGCCAAATCCGCGAAGGATCGCGGCCTCAGCGTCATTATCGCGGGCGCGGGCGGGGCCGCCCACCTGCCGGGAATGGTGGCTTCGATGACCGTCTTGCCGGTACTGGGCGTCCCGGTCGAAAGCAAGGCGCTCAGCGGCATGGACAGTCTTCTGTCGATCGCCCAGATGCCGGGCGGCGTACCCGTCGGTACGCTGGCCATCGGCACGTCGGGGGCCAAGAACGCAGGACTGCTGGCGGCGTCCATCGTCGCGCTGCAGGATGAAGCGGTCGAAAAAGGTCTCGAAAAATGGCGTGCGAAACAGACGTCCGACGTACCGGAAAACCCGACCGGCCGTTAGCGAGCGGATAGCATGACGTCTCCACTTTCGCCCGGCGCGACGATCGGCATTCTCGGCGGCGGGCAGCTCGGCCGAATGGCCGCGGTTGCCGCGGCGCAGCTCGGGTACAAATGCCATGTCTACAGCCCGGACGCGGACGCACCCGCCAAGGAAGTGGCCGCCGCCCAGACAACCGCGCCTTACGAAGACATCGACGCGGCCCGCGCCTTCGCGAATGCGGTCGATGTCGTGACGTTCGAGTTCGAGAACGTCCCCGACGACACGCTCGCGGCGATATCCCGGATTGCGCCCGTGCGCCCGGGCGTCGATGCACTACACGTGTCCCAGGACAGGGAAATCGAAAAAGACTTTCTCAACGATCACGGCATCGGAACCGCCCCCTGGGCCGCGGTAAATTCCGCGGAGGATTTGCAATCGGCCGCCGCCCGGACAGGTCTGCCGGCGATCCTGAAAACGTCCAGATTCGGGTACGACGGCAAGGGCCAGGTGCGTGTCGATGAGGTCGGCGATCTTGCCGCCGCGTGGGACAGCATCGGCAACGCGCCGGCGGTGCTCGAAGGCTTCGTCGATTTCGAGCGGGAAATTTCCGTCATCGTCGCCCGCGGGATCGACGGCGCGACCCAGAGCTACGTGCCGGTCGACAACGTGCACCGCAACCACATCCTGTACACCACCACGGCACCGTCGACGGTGACAGAAAATATCGCGAATGAAGCCCGGCGCATCGCGGCGGAGGTGGTCAACGCGCTCGATCTGATCGGCCTTCTGGCGGTGGAAATGTTTGTGTTGCGCGGCGGCCAAGTGCTGGTCAACGAGATCGCTCCCCGTCCCCACAATTCCGGACACTGGACGCTGGACGCATGCGCCGTCAGTCAGTTCGAACAGTTTATCCGCGCCGTGGCGGGCCTGCCGCTGGGCGACCCGTCCCGGCACTCGGATGCGGGAATGACCAATCTGATCGGCGACGAGGCAGATTCATGGGCGGAACTGGCCGCCGAACCGGGCGCCTGTCTGCATCTCTACGGCAAGGCTGAAAGCCGCCCCGGCCGCAAGATGGGTCACGTCACCCGGCTGTCGCCTGTATCGGGCCGCCCGTAGCGCTTTTCGACAACATCTTTCAGGATGCCCAGCGGGCCGAGCACCCGGTCGCGGGACCCCTCGATGCGTTTGCGGGCGCCGTGAATTTTCATGACATCGGCGAGGCGGCGATGGAGGAAGGCCGTCGTCTCCGCCCCGACCTCGCTGCGATCGTCCAGCCAGAACAGCGTAGTCGACCCGACCACACCGGCCAGCAGGCCGCGCTTGGTATAGAACGAGAAATCGGCCGACCGGTCGCCGACGGCGTACCAGATATCGTCGACGGTGCGATACAGCAGCCGCGCCCCCAGCACCGCGTTTTGCGGCAGGGCCAGCCAGGTCAGTCCGCGATGCACCGCTTCCCGATGGGGCCCGAGGAACGCCAGCCGGGTTTCCACGGCCAGGGCGACGCGCTCATGAATGCGCAAATCTCCAAGGTCCGCCTGTTCCATCCCGGCGAGCATATGCCGGTCGGCCATGCGTGAAAAATGCCGGATCGCATCCGCGACGCCACGGGGAAATTCCTGTGTGACGATTTCGGGACCGAAACCCGAATCCCGGGCGCCGTCCCGCAAGGCCTGCATCGACCAGCCGTCGAACGGCACATGGGCGAGTGTCGCCTCGATCAGCCTGTCTCGAAGGAGGGGGTGCCGGTCAGTCACGCGCCGGCGTCTTCCCCGTTCGAATTGGCCGCCGCCTGCGCCGAGGCATGCTCCATGAAAGCTTTCAGTTCCTCGTTGAAACTGAGCAGGGACAGATTTGTCATGCGCATGGGAAACAGAACCCCGTCGAGATGATCTATTTCATGCTGGACGACGCGGGCATGGAAATTGGTGGCCTCGCGTTCGACCGGCTGACCGTTGGGCAGATAGCCGCGATAAACGATACGGGAATAACGGGGCACCGCACCCGTCAGGCCGGGAATCGACAGGCAGCCTTCCCAGCCAAGCGCCAGTTCGTCCTCTACCGGCTCGAATTCCGGGTTGATCAGCGCCGTCAGGGGCGAAAAATCGGTTTCCGCGCCGTCTTCCTCGCCGCGCTCGCGGGGCGATTTGAAGATGATCACGCGCTTGCCCTCATACACCTGCGGCGCGGCCAGGCCGACGCCGGACGCATCTTCCATGGTCTCGACCATGTCTTCCAGCAGACGCCCTACATCGCGCGACGTCGGATCGGCGATCGCCTCGGCTGCCTGTAAAAGAACGGGATGGCCCATGCGGGCAATTTTGAGCAGTGTCATGTCGAAACGCAGTCCTGACGCGGGTTACGGTTGATTTTGCGGGTATAGCACCATAATTGAGACAATGGCGTTAAGGACTTTAAAATCAAGTCCTGTTTATGCTATAACAGGCCATCAAACCGGTGGAAACGCCGGTTTTCGCTGTTTTTGACAATTCGTTTTTCGCTTCACCGAGCGATCATACGTACCCGACTGGAGATGGTTTAACCGTGGAAGTATCCGTAAGAGACAACGACGTCGATCAGGCACTGCGCGCGCTGAAAAAGAAAATGCAGCGCGAGGGCATTTTCCGGGAAATGAAAATGCGCCGGTCCTATGAAAAGCCGTCCGAGCGCCGCGCCCGCGAAAAGGCGGAAGCGATCCGCCGCGCCCGCAAGCTGGAACGCAAGCGTCTGGAACGCGAAGGCTTCTGAGCCCGCGTCACAATACGATCTGAAAGGCCGCTTTTCGCGGCCTTTTTTGATGCGTAGATTCAGGGACGATTTTTTTCGCGCACTTCACTTTTGGCGGGCTGCCTGATGACCAATGACAACACCGGCCAGATCGAATTCTGGAACAGCGATCACGGCCTCGCCTGGGCACGTTATGCCGATGCGGTGGATACGATGTTTTCCGACATCACCGACGCCGTGCTGGATGCGGCGGAGGTTGGCGTTGGAGACCGGGTTCTCGATCTGGGCTGCGGCAATGGGGGCACCACGCTGGCGGCGGCGGCGCGCGTCACGGCGATCGGCACAGTCACGGCGATCGACGTTTCCGGCCCGATGATCGACCGCGCCCGTGAACGCGCCGATGCCGCCGATCTGGTCAACGTCACCTTCATACTGGGCGACGCGGCGGATTATCCCTTCGCAGGCGGATCCTTCGACAAACTGATTTCCCGCCTCGGCGTCATGTTTTTCGACGACCCGGCGGACGCCTTCGCCCGGCTCGGGCCGGCGCTGGACACCGGCGGGCGTGTCGCGCTGGGGGTGTGGCGCGGGCCGCGCGAAAATCCGTGGGCAATGGAACCGGTGGCCGCGGCCAGGCCGTTCCTGGACATGCCGCCGCGGCCGGGACCGGAAGACCCGGGACCTTTTTCCTTCGCCGATCCGGACCGCGTACGCCGCGTGCTGGCCGACTCCGGCTGGCGGAATATCGATCTGGCGCCGCTGGATTTCCATATCCCACTGGGACACACAATGGAAGACGCGCTGGCCTTCGTTATGGAAATGGGCCCCCTGTCGGCGCCGCTGGGCAAAGTGACGGGTGGGAACCGCACCAGGGCGATAGACGCGATCACCAAAGTGCTGGAAGAAAACACCGGCGACGACGGCATCGTCCGCCTTTCCGGCGCCTGCTGGATCGTTACGGCGCGGGCGGGCTGAAGCCCACCGTTTTCAGCGGCACGTCGCCCACGAACCTCTCCAGGGCATCCCGCGTTTCGGTAAGCGGGATATTGCTGTCCTCGGTCTCGTTCACGACGATCTTTTCAACCGGAATATCCCGGACGCGGAGCGCCTCCAGCGCCGTCAGGGCGTGGCTCAGGCTGCCGAGATAGCTGCCGACCACCAGGACGACGGGGATGCCCAGCGCCCCTATCAGATCGCGCATGGTGCGGGTCGCGTCGAGCGGCACCATGACGCCCCCCGCCCCTTCGATCAGCAGATGCGCGCCCGACGCATCCGCCTTTTCGATGGCGGCCCGGCAGTAGTCGGCGATTTCGTCGACCGGAACGCCCCGCCCCTCCAGCGCGGCTGCCATATCCGGCGACAGCGGCGCGGCATAGCGCCAGGGCGAAACGCGGTCGATGGCATCGGGCGATATCGTTTCTCCGAGTGCACGCAGCAGTTTTCCGGTATCGGACCCGCAGGCCTCCGACGGGTCGAACCCGCTGATCACCGGTTTCAGCGCCCGCACCGCCTCGCCGTTCGCCCGCCAGTCGCGGATCATCTTTTCGGAGACGTAGGTCTTGCCGCGGCCGGTGCCGCAGGAGGTCACGAAGATGGCGGCCATGTCAGCCGTCCGCGGCCCGCAGCGCTGTCCCGTGATCGACCGACAGCGCATTGACGGCGTCGGCCAGCGCCGCGACCTGTGCGTCGGTATGTTCGGCGGTAAACGTAAACCGCAGGCGCGACGTCCCGGCCGGTACCGTGGGCGGGCGGATCGGGGTGACCAGATATCCGGCTTCTTCCAGCGCCGCGGACGCGTCCAGCGCCGCCGTCTCGGCGCCGACGATCATGGGTACGATGGGGCTTTCGGGTTCATCGAGACCGACGGCACCGCAAAACGCGCGCGCCAGCGATAGAGGTCGCGCCACGCGGTCCGAATCGGCGGCGATGATGTCGACGGCGGCAATCGCGGCCGCCACGACCGAGGGCGGCAGACCGGTGGTATAGACCAGACTGCGCGCCCGGTTCTTCATCAACTCAACCACCGGCGCGCTGGCACACAGGAACGCGCCGTAGACGCCCGCCGCCTTCGACAGCGTGCCCATCTGCAACGGGATATCGGGAACGGGATCGAATTCGAAGGCGCTGCCGCGTCCACCGCCCAGCACCCCGAACCCGTGCGCATCGTCCACCATCAGCCATGCATCGTGGGCGGCGCACACCTCCGCCAGATCAGCCAGCGGCGCGCGGTCGCCGTCCATGCTGAACACGCCTTCGGTCACCACCAGACAGGTGCCGGCGGACGCCCTTTCCCGCGCGAGGACATCCGCCAGATCGTCGGCATCGTTGTGACGGAACGTCAGGATTCGCGCCCGAGCGGCCCGCGCGCCCATATGCATCGATGCGTGACCGAGTTCGTCGATCACGATCGCGTCGTCAGGTCCCGCCAGCGCCGGCAGGATGCCGGCATTCGCCATGTAACCGCTGCCGAACACGCAGGCGGCCTCCGTATCCTTCAGTGCGGCGAGTTTCTTCTCCAGCGCGGCATAAAGCGGGTGATTGCCGGTGATCAGACGCGACGCCCCCGCCCCCGCGCCATGGTCGGCGATCGCGTCTGCCGCCGCTTTCTTGACCGCCGGATGATGGGTGAGACCCAGATAATCGTTGCAGCAGAACGACACCAGATCGCGGCCGCCGCGCCGCAGATGCACGGCGTCGGTGCGATGGGTATCGACCACCGACCGGCGCAGCCCCTGCGCCGTCAGGCGGTCGAGTTTCGATTTCGCGAACCGGTCCAGCGATTCGTTGGACATGCGGAATCCTGCTTGTCGTGTCCTTTGCCGCGCTTAGTATAGCGGACATGACGATTCTATCGATTCTGACCGACTCCGCCGACGAGATCCGCCACGACTGGACCGAGAAAGAGGCGCGCGATCTCATCGCCGCGCCGCTCAACGATCTGGTCCATGCCGCGCAAACCGTTCACCGCCGCCATTTCGACGCCAACGAAGTACAGGTCTCGACGCTGCTGAGCATCAAGACCGGCGGTTGCCCGGAAGACTGTTCATACTGTTCGCAGAGCGCCCACAATGAAGCCGATGTCGGCGCCGACAAGCTTATGTCGCTGGACGCCGTCCGCGCCGCCGCGCTGCGGGCAAAGGATTCCGGAGCCACCCGGTTCTGCATGGGCGCCGCGTGGCGGGGACCGAAGGACCGCGATCTAGACGCCGTCTGCGACATGATCGCCGAGGTGAAATCGCTCGGCCTCGAGAGCTGCGTGACCCTCG
The DNA here is from genome assembly GCA_038146925.1 of Alphaproteobacteria bacterium. Classification (GTDB taxonomy): domain Bacteria; phylum Pseudomonadota; class Alphaproteobacteria; order MPNO01; family UBA830; genus UBA830. The sequence continues at coordinate 285,981 of JAYQSP010000011.1, read as the reverse complement.
GCATGCTCGACGACGGCCAGGCGAAGCGCCTGAAAGACGCCGGCCTCGACTATTACAATCACAACATCGATACGTCGGAAACGTTCTACAAGGAAATCATCTCCACCCGCACGTTCGAAGACCGGCTCGATACCCTGGTCCGGGTGCGCAATGCCGAGATCAACGTCTGCTGCGGCGGCATCGTCGGCATGGGCGAAACCCGGGACGACCGCGCCGACATGCTGCAGGCGCTGGCCTGTCTGCCAGAACACCCGGAAAGCGTGCCGCTGAACATGCTGGTCGCCGTGCCCGGCACGCCGCTGGCCGAGATCGACCCGCTCGATCCGCTGGAACTGGTGCGCGCCATCGCTGCGGCCCGCATCATGATGCCGAAATCCATGGTACGGCTGTCGGCGGGACGGCTGGAGATGGATGCCTCGACCCAGGCGCTTTGTTTCCTGGCCGGAGCCAATTCGATCTTCTACGGCGATACGCTGCTGACCACCGGCAACCCGGCGCAGCACACCGACCGGGCGCTGTTCGACAAGCTCGGTGTGCGGCCCATGCCCATGGACGCCCCGACCCCCGCGGAATAGCGGATGACGGGGGTGCAGACAGCCCATCTCTGGCTGCCCTATACGCAGATGCAGACCGCGCCGGCACCGCTGCGCGCGGCGCGCACGGCGGGCGCGCGCATTATCCTCGACGACGGACGCGAACTGATCGACGCGGTATCGTCCTGGTGGACGGCGTGCCACGGCTACAATCATCCGCATATCGTGATGGCGATGGAAAAACAGCTCCACGACATGCCGCACGTGATGTTCGGCGGCCTGGTGCACGAACCGGCGGAACGGCTGGCCGCCCGGTTGGCGACGATCCTGCCGGGGCCGTTGAATCGCGTGTTTTTCGCCGATTCCGGCTCCGTCGCGGTCGAGGTGGCGATGAAAATGGCGGTGCAGTACCGGCTGAACCGGGGCGATACGGGTCGCACCCGGTTCCTCAGCTTTCGCGACGGTTATCACGGCGACACGCTGGCCGCCATGTCGGTCACCGATCCGGACGAAGGCATGCACGCGCTGTTCAAAGGCTACCTGCCGGAACAGGTGATCGCGCCGATCCCGCGCGACGAGGAGAGCACCGCCGAATTCCATCGCCTGGTGGATGCCCACGCGGATGAAATCGCCGGCGTCATCGTCGAGCCGCTGGTGCAGTGCGCCGGCGGTATGAAAAAGCACGACGCAGACGCCCTGAAAACCATCGCCGATGCCACGCGCGACGCCGGCGCGCTGCTGATCTGCGACGAAATCGCGGTCAATTTCGGCCGCGCGGGGACGCTGTTCGCGCATACCCAGGCAGGCGTCGCGCCGGACATCATCTGCCTCGGCAAGGCGCTGACCGGCGGTGCCATCAACCTGGCCGCCACAGTCGCAACGGCCGACGTGTTCGAGGCGTTTCTGTCCGAGAACGCGAACGACGCGCTGATGCACGGCCCCACTTATATGGCGAGTCCGCTGGCCTGCGCCGCCGCCAACGCCTCGCTCGACCTGTTCGAAACCGAACCGCGTCTGCAGCAGGTCGCAACCATCGACGCGCAGCTGAAGCGCGAGCTCGCGCCAGTAAAGGACCTGCCGGGCGTCGTCGATGTTCGGGTCAAAGGTGCGATCGGCGCGGTGGAGGTCGAAAACCTGCACGATCTCGACTGGCTGAAAGCGCAATTCGTGGACGCCGGCATCTGGCTGCGTCCGTTCGGCAACGTAATCTATACCATGCCGCCCTTTACGGTGACGCCGTCCGAACTGTCGGCCATCACCGGCGCAATATCGGAAATCCTGCCGCGCTGGGCGGAGCGCGCGCACGATCGGGAGAAATCGTCATGGGACAACGGATAAACATCGCCGCGACGGACGGCAGCGGCGAATTCGGCGCCTACGTTTCGCCCCTGCCGGCAAAACCGGGGCCCGGTATCGTCATGCTCCATGAAATTCTGGGCATCACGCCCTGGATCGAAGAGGTCGCCGACCAGTTCGCGGCGCGGGGCTATTGCGTCATCGCGCCCGACATGTTCTGGCGGCTGGAGCCAAATTTCGTGGCTGATTACCGCATTCCGGAACAGCGCGAAAAAGGTCTCCGCTTCCGCGGCGAGATAAACCACGACAGGGCGGTCGAGGATATCGCGGCGGTCATCGACACTCTGAAGGCGCTGCCGGAATGCAACGGCAGGATTGCCGTCGTCGGCTATTGCATGGGCGGCACGCTGACCTATCTGTCGGCGGCACGGCTGAACCCCGATGCCGCCGTCGTCTATTACGGGACCGAAGTGCACCGGTTTCTGGACGAAGGGCCGGATATTTCCTGCCCGACGATCTTCCACGCCGGCGATCACGACCATCACGTGCCGCTGGAACTGCTGAACGAAATCCGCGATGCGCTGGAACACCTGCCGGGCATCACGTTCCACGTCTACGACGCGGATCACGCCTTCGCCAATACGCACCGGCCGGAACTGTTTTCAGCCGGCCCGACCGAACAGGCGCATGCGCGCAGCTTCGAGCTGCTGGATACGCTGCTTTAGCGCCTCGCCCGCCGCCGCACCCCGATGGCAAGCAACCCGAGCCCCAGAAACGCCAGGCTTGCCGGGGCTGGAATGGAACTGGCAGCCGGCGCCGACGTGCTGTCAAGCAGGTGTACATTGCTGCCAAAGAAACCGAAATTTCCGTCCGAGTAGTTAAATTCCGCCGCAGTGCCGAACGAATTCGAGAACGGCGACCCCACCGGATTGACGGTTGCAACCCTCAACAGGAAATCATCCGTGAGGTTAAGAAAAACCGGCAAGGTGTCGTGGTAGATATCTAGCTCGTACTGTGTTGTGGGAGGACCGACGATATCCACTCCGATGCGGAGATCGAAAAAGACATTGCTGGTATCGGAAACGCCGACCGGCGTGGTGAATGTAATGCTATCGACTCCCTGGCCGAAAATGCTGACCGGCGTGGCGTCGTCGAACGTGAACGAAACCGTTCCCTCAACCGTCGCGATCGGTCCCGGCACGAAGGTGCCGAGCTCTTCAAAACCGCTGAAGCTGAAATCGATGGTCTGCGTGATCAGCGCCGCCTGTGCCGGCGTTGCAAGAGCGCCGACACAGTAAACGACTGCCGCCACGGATGTCAGGAATGTATTCTTGGTACCTACCCTTCCTACTTGGACCGCGCCAAATTATTCCAGGTGTCTCCATTCTCAAAGCTGTTCTGTGAACACTTTGACCCCGTATGTCGCCTCCACATATCGCCCGAAGCGGAACTTGATTTCGGGTCCGTCCATGGGAGGATCATCGGCCGACCGGTCGTCCTCCGTGAACGGGTCCAGTTCCAGTACGACGAAGCGATAGCCGTCGGAATTGCTGCGAAAGGCTGCGTCGAAGCCGTCTTCCAGCGCCGCCATGCTGTCGAACGACCAGCACCGTTCCAGCCCCATGGATTTCGCCATGCCGACATAGTCGTTGACCGGCTTGTTCGGCAGGTCGAGGTCCGACGTGCCGCCATAGACGCGGTTGGAAACCAGAACGTGGACCAGATTGGGCAGATCCAGATCCCGTTCGACCATCAGCATCGCCGGGTTCATGGCGAACGCGCCGTCGCCCATGAACGCCCACACCTGCGCCTGCGGCAGCCCATAGGCGATACCGGAACCCAGCAGGGTCGACAGGCTCATCGACGCATCAAGATAAAACGTCCGGTCCGGATCGCGGGTGATGTCCCACCACATCTGCGACGAGTTGCCGGCGGACGTGACGACCAGTTCGTCCTGACGCCGGGCGGCAATGAATTCGAACGCGGCACGAAACGGTATCGCCATGGCTCAGGCCTCCCCGCGCAGCACGTCGCGCGTCAGGATGGCGACGGTCGGCCGGCTGACGGTGCGGGCGTGATGGTAGAGGCGCCCGATTTCCGGGATCTTGTCCGCGCTGTCGATGACCGTGTAGGTCAGGCTGATAGCGTCCAGCGACGGCAAGAAATACAGTCCGTTGGAGACGTGAAACTTGGCCTTGTCTCCCGGCGCGCCGCGCAAAGTCGCCAGGATCGTCATCGGAATTTCGTAGGTATAGTTGATCTTGGTAATGGCGTAGATCAGCGTCATCAACCCCGACGCCCCCATCACCGCCAGCGAGCCGGTTCCCGACAGGAACGCGCCGGAGCATAATCCGACGGCAGATTCCTCGCGGTTGACCGGCACATGGCGGAACCGGTCGTCGGCATCGAAGGTACGGATGACTTCCGACATCCAGTTGTCGGGCAGACTGGCGACGATCTCTACCCCGCACCCGGCAGCCTGTTCGGCAATGCGGGCCGCCACTTCTTTCCTGTCCGTCACACAATCATCCTTTCCGGTTGCCGCGAATTATTCGAGGAACGGCGAAAGAAAGCCACCCCCCTATCGACCTGAAATGAGAATAAGACGCAAGACGGCTGTTCAGTTTTTTTTCAACATACGTTCGTATTCTTGCGCCGACATTCCAAACCGGCGGAGCGAGCTATCAACGTAACCACCCTGGAACTGGCAGAGACCGAGGAAATCGACACCCGGTCGATCACCCCCACTGACGACGAAGTGACTTTCCGCGACGACGAGATCATCGTCAGCAAGACAGATCTCAAAGGTCATATCACATACGTGAACCGGGTATTCATGGATATCGCCGGGTACACGGAAGCCGAGCTTCTGGGAAAACCCCACAGCATCATCCGGCATCCGGACATGCCGCGAACCGTTTTCAGGTATTTGTGGGACACCATCGCCGCCGGCGACGAAATTTTCGCCTACGTCAAAAACATGACCAGGTCAGGCGCCTATTACTGGGTCTTCGCGCATGTCACGCCGACATTCGGACCGGACGGAAAAATCGTCGGGTATCATTCCAACCGGCGAACGCCGGACCGGGACGCGCTTGAGAAAATCATGCCGATATACGACGCGCTGCTGGAAGCGGAACGGTCGGTACCGAACCGCAAAGAAGGACTGGAGAACGGCGTCAAACTGCTTGAAGAGACGCTGCGGAACGCCAGCGTCGCCTACGACGAATTCATCTTCTCACTTTAAGCTGCTAAGCAGAATACGGGTATCTCAATGTTGAAACTTCTGAAACGCGACAGCGCAGAACGCGAAGAAACCGGATCGCAGGAGACTGCGACCGAAAACGCGGAAACGACGGAAAGTGCGGGCCTGAAATCCGCCGATCTCATTACCCGGATGCGGCAGGTGTGCGATGCCGCAGCCAAAGGCGATCTGGAACAACGCATTACCGGCATCGAGGAGGGTGGCGAACTCTCAGAACTTGCCTGGAATATCAATGCGCTGCTCGACATCGTGAATTCCTACACCAGGGAAACTGCTGCCGGCATGTCCGCCGCGAGCGAAGGAAAATTCTTCCGGAAGATTATCCTCAGGGGTCTTCCGGGCGAGTTTCGGCGTTCCAGCGAAGTCATCAACAATGCCTCCGCCATCATGGCGCAACAGACGGACGAGATCGCCGCCCAACGTGCGCGGCAACTGGAAATGGCGAACAGTTTCGAAGACGTTGTGGGCACTGTGATTCAGGAAGTTGCCGACGCGGTCGACATAATGCAGTCCGACGCCGAAAACATGATGAAAATGGCGACGGACACTTCCCAGCGTTCCACCGCTGTTTCGGCCGCGACGGAAGAAGCGGCGACCAATGTTCAGGCGGTCGCCACCGCGGCAGAGGAATTGACCGCGACAATCAACGAAGTCAGCGCACGGGCAGCGGATGCATCTGAAACCTCGGAAAGAGCGCAGACAGAAGCGGAACAGAGCGGCGACCGGCTGCAGGCGTTGACGGAAAGTGCCGCTAAAATCAACGACGTCGTTACGTTTATTAACGAGATAGCTTCCCAGACCAATCTGCTGGCGTTGAATGCCACGATCGAAGCCGCCCGGGCCGGCGAGGCCGGCAAGGGATTCGCGGTCGTCGCAACGGAAGTCAAATCGCTGGCCACCCAGACCGCCAAGGCAACCGAGGAAATCACATCCCAGATACAGGAAGTTCAGGAAGCCATCGGGGAAGTGACGACAGCGCTGAGCGCCGTGGGCAACACAATCCATGAGATCAGCGAGATATCGACCGCTATCGCTGCCGCCGTGGAAGAGCAAGCAGCGGCGACACAGGAAATAGCAACCAACGTTCACCAGGCATCCGCGGGAACAAACGAGGTCGCCGAAAACATCGTTATGGTCAGCACTGGCGCTGAAGAGACCGGCGAAGCGGCCGAACGGCTACAAAATTCGTCCGGCGGTATCGCCATGCAAACCCGCTTGTTGCGGGAATCGGCCGAAAAATATCTGGAGTTCGTGCGGAGTTGACGCTCGCCCGGCGGCTCGTCTGATCAGGTGGTCAGCGTAAAACCCTCGTACCCGTTGGCCACGATCGCCTCGCACTTTGCGACATAGGGCGGCCAGCCGCCGATATAGGGCGCAAAGACGCGCGCCTTGCCTTCGACGTTGGAACCGACATACCAGGAATCGCATTTCACGCGGAGCGATACGCTGGCCGCGCGGTCTACTTCGGCCACCCAGTCGTCCTCGGCCTCCGGCGTGGCGTCGATACGGGTGTGTCCGTTCTCGCGCATGAAGTCGAGGCAATCGGCTACCCAGTCTCCGTGCTGTTCGGCGGCGGTCACCATGGTCGCCAGCACCGACGGGCTGCCCGCGCTCACCATGTTGAACATGTTGGGGAAGCCTGAAATCGTCAGGCCGATATAGGTGCGCGGGCCGTCGGCCCACTTTTCCTGAATGGTCTGTCCGCCCGTACCGGTGATGGCGATCTTCGTCACCCCGCCGGTCATGGCGTCGAACCCGGTGGCATAGATGATCACATCGAGATCGAAGTCCTGGCCGGCGGCCCGAAGCCCGGTGGGTGTCAGACGTTCGATCCCGGAATCGAGCACATCGACCAGCGTGACGTTATCCCGGTTGTAGACCTCGTAATAATTGGTGCCGGAACACAGGCGTTTGCAGCCGATCGGCTCGTCCGGGGTCAGCAGATCGGCGACCTTGGGATCCCTGACCACGGCGCGCATGCGGCTTTCCCAGTAATCGGCGACTTCCCTGTTGGCATCGTCGTTGGTCAGAATGTCGCTGAACGCGCCGAGAAACGGCAGACCGCCGACTTCCCATTGTTCGTCAAGACGGGCCTTGCGGTCGTCCGCCGACAGATCGAACACGGACTCGTCGTGACGCGGAAACAGGAAGGCCGACTGAACCTCCCAGGCCTTTTGCCGGTATCCCTTGTAATCGGCCTTTATGGCCGCGGCCTCTTCTTTTCCGAGCGGGCGATTCTGCGCCTCGACCACGAAATTCGGCGTCCGCTGGTAGACGTAGACGTGTTCCGCTTCCTCGGCGATCAGGGGGACGGATTGCACCGCCGACGAGCCCACTCCGATAACGCCGACACGCTTGCCCTTGAAATCGACCGGCTCTTCGGGCCAGACGCTGGTCTGATACACTTCGCCGCCGAAATCCTCCGCGCCCTCGAACCGGGGCTTGATCGGAACCGACAGGCACCCGACGCTCATGATGAAATACCGCGCCCGTATGGTCTCGCCGCCGTCTGTTTTCACCAGCCACGTGTTGCTGTCCTCGTCGAAGGTTGCGGCCTCCACACGGGTTTCGAAGGTGATGTCGCGGTTCAGGTCATAGCGGTCCGCCACATGCTCGATATAGGCCAGAATGTCCGGCTGAGCGGCATAGCGCTCCGGCCATTCCCATTCCTGCTGCAGTTCCTCGTCGAACTGGTAGGAATACTGCATGCTTTCGATATCGCAGCGCGCGCCGGGATAGCGATTCCAGTACCAGGTGCCGCCGACGCCGGGCGCGGCTTCGATACAGCGGGCCGTAAAACCCTTTTCCCGCAGTTTTATGAGCATGTAGAGCCCGGTGAACCCGGCGCCGACAACGACGGCATCGACGTCGGGCTTCGCGGTAGTATCGGATTTGTTGTCGGCTTCGGTAGCTGTATTCATATCGGCACGTGTCTTCGGCTGTACTGCGGTTTGGTGTCGCGTTTCTGTTTAGCGCAACCACGGCCGACTAGCCAGCCGGCGCACGGTCCGTCCCTGTCGCGTCGATCAGGATCGCCGCGAAACGGCAGGGCTCGGGGCCGTGATTGACCCAGTTGTGCATGGTGCCGCGCTGCACCAGCACATCTCCGGCATGCAGCTTTACCGTTTCGGTATCCAGAACCATGTCCATCTCGCCCGACATGACGATCACGTAGTCGATGGTTTCGGTGAAATGCGGTTCGGCGGTGACGCCGGGCTGAATTTCGAGGATGCGGATCAGCGTGCCGTTTTCAGGGGGCGGACGGCCGACCTGGCGCGCGCCGGCGTCTTCGTTGCCGTCATAGGACGCGGGCGCCGCATCGGTCACCCAGATCAGCCTCGAATCGTGCCCCGGCCGCCGCGATGTCGCGTTCGACGCGATATCGTCGATCAGCACGCAGGATTTGCCGTTTTTGTCGTGCCCGGTAACAACCCGCCTGACATCCATTTGGAACTCCCTGATTGATGAAACGGGAGTTTATGTGATTCGCGTCGCGGTGTCAGTCGGGCCTGACGATCCCGGTTTTTTTCAGGGCGGCGGCCTGACGCTTTTCCAGCGCATCGACATCGAAATCGCCGATCAGATCGTGGAACAGGCGGTGCCAGTTTATTTCCGCCTTCAGGTGCAGGAACACCGATCCAAGCCCGATCGCGGCGCGGTCCATCAGGACGAATTCGCGCGGCGGAGTGACGCCGCCCAGACGGCGCAGTTCGCCATGGACCTTGTTGGCGATCTTCGCGCCGTACATGGTGCCGTCGGTCTCCTGGATTTTTCGGGGACGGTCCTCCAGCAACGGGCCGTAGACGAACTCGGCCCACATGTTCAGCGTATCCAGCACCTCGTTCGACAGATCGTCGAAGCCCCAGGTCTCGTAGGCATGGACGGCGAGATCGCGGTCGCCGGTTTCCAGCGACTTGTAGAGATCGATCACGCCCTTGACGAAGCGCGAATGAAAGATGCGGATGCAGCCGAAATCCATCAGGTTGACCGATCCGTCGCCGCGCACCGAGTAATTGCCGAGATGGGGGTCGCCGTGGATCGTGCCGTAGTAATAGAACGGCACGTACCAGGCGCGGAACATGTTTTCCGCCACCCGGTTGCGGGTTTCCAGATCGGCATCGACCCAGTCGAGCAGGCGCGTCCCGTCCAGCCAGGTCATGGTCAGCAGCCGGTCGGTCGACAGATCCGGCACGGGCTCCGGCACGCGAACGCCGGGCTCGTCCTCGAGCATCAGCCGGTAAAGATCGATGTGCCGGCGTTCCAGTTCGTAATCCAGCTCCTCGCGCAGGCGGTCGGACACTTCCCGATGGATGTTGCTGAAATCGACGGCCTTGTCGTAACGGCTATAGATCGAGAACACGATTTTCAGCTGTTTCAGATCGGCCTCGACGGCGGATTTCATGTCGGGATACTGCAGCTTGCAGGCCAGATCGCGCCCGTCCGGGTGGACCGCCCGGTGGACCTGACCCAGCGACGCGGCGGCGGCGGCTTCCTTCTCGAAACTCTCGAATTTCCCCTGCCAGCCGGCGCCAAGCTCGGTGGTCATGCGGCGGCGCACGAACAGCCAGCCCATGGCCGGCGCATTGGATTGCAGCTCGGCCAGCTCGGTGACGTATTCTTCCGGCAGCATGTCCGGAACCGTCGACATGATCTGCGCGACCTTCATCAACGGTCCTTTCAGACCGCCCAACGCCTGTTTCAGGTCCTCCGCATGCTTGCCCTTGTCGAGGCTGAGGCCGAGATAGCGTTCGCCCGCGACCCGCGCCGCCAGTCCGCCGACCGCCCGGCCGACCTTCGCGTAGCGTTTGGCGCGGCCGCCGAGCGAATTGTTTTCGGACTCGCCGGTCAAGACGCTCTTCCCCCTCTCCCTAACCCTCCCCCCTTTGGGGGGAGGGGACGCGAAACACGTCCAAGCGGCCAATTCCGTCCCCTCGCCTCTTCGGGAAGAGGGCAAGGGAAAGGGGAAAACAAGATCGCGATAGCGAAGATACTCACTCCATCGCTTCCAGCTCGTCGATCATGCCGCGGACAACGTCCAGGCCCTTTTGCCAGAACGCGGCATCGGAAGCATCGAGACCGAACGGCGCCAGCAGTTCCCGGTGCCGCAGCGTGCCGCCGGCGCGCAGCATGTCGAGATATTTATCCGCAAAACCGTCCGCTGCCTGTTCGTAAACCGCATACAGCGAGTTCACCAGGCAATCGCCGAACGCATAGGCATAGACGTAGAACGGCGAATGGATGAAGTGCGGAATATAGGTCCAGTACCAGCGGTAATTGTCGTCGAAGCGGATGGCGGGGCCGAGGCTTTCCGTCTGGACCTCCATCCAGATGTCGCAGATGTCCTCGGCGGTCAGTTCGCCGTCGCGTCGCGCGGTGTGGACCCGCAGTTCGAAATTGAAAAACGCGATCTGGCGGACGACCGTGTTCAGCATGTCCTCCACCTTGCCGGCCAGCATCACCTTGCGCAGCGTCGGGTCGTCCTGCGCTTTCAGCATTTTCCGGAAGGTCAGCATCTCGCCGAAAACCGACGCCGTTTCGGCCAGGGTAAGCGGCGTGTCCGCCATAAGGTTGCCCTGCGGGGCCGCCAGCACCTGGTGACAGCCGTGCCCCAGTTCGTGCGCCAGGGTCATGACATCGCGCGTCTTGCCCTGATAGTTGAGCAGCAGATAGGGATGCGCCGACGGCACGGTCGGATGCGCGAACGCGCCCGACGACTTGCCTTCGCGCACCGGCGCGTCGATCCAGGCATTGTCGAAAAACCGCTGGCCGATATCGGCGAGATCCGGCGAAAAATCGCGATAGGCCGTCAGGACCGTTTCGGTCGCCCGGTCCCAGGGGATTATGCTGTTATCGGCGTCGGGCAGCGGCGCGTTACGGTCCCAGTGGTCAAGCTGGTCCTTGCCGAACCAGTTCGCCTTCATCGCGTAATACCTGTGCGACAGGTCGGCATATGATCCGGTTACGGCGGCGTTGAGCGCATCGACGACCTCGTCCTCGACCTGGTTCGCCAGATTGCGGGACGATTCCGGACGCGGAAAATTGCGCCACCGGTCCTCGATTTCCTTGTCCTTGGCCAGCGTGTTTGTGATCAGCGAAAACGTCCGCGCATGCCTGCCGAGCTCTTCGCCCAGGGTTGCCGCGGCCGCTTTGCGCACAGCTTCGTCCGGGTTGGACAGCATGTTCATGACTTCTTCCGAGGTCAGCTTCCGACCATCGTGCTCGAACCGCATATCGGCCATGGTTTCGTCGAAAAGCCGGTTCCAGGCCGCGCGGCCCGCGACGCGCTTGTCGTGCAGCAGGCGCTCCATCTCCTCGCTCAGCTGATGCGGGCGGAACGACCGAACATCGTCCAGCCACGGCCTGTATCTGGCGGCTTCCGGCGATTTGAGCTGTTTGGCGACGGTTTTGTCGTCGATCTCGTTCAGTTCCAGCGAAAAGAACAGCACGTCGGCAGAAATGTCGTTCACCCGTTCCTGCATCGACTGATAGAATCGGCCGATTTCGGGATCGGACACGTTGCCGGCATAGACCAGCTGGGCGTAGGACATGACGCGACCCATGATCTCGTCGATCGCTTCGTATTCGGCAATCGCCGCACCCAGAGCGTCACCCGCAAGCCCGGCCAGCCTGCCCTTGTAGCGGTCGGAAAAAGCCCGGGACTCGGTAGCGGCGCGATTGAGATCGGTCTCCAGTTCGGCGCTGTCGGTCGCAGGATACAGATCGGCGAGGTCCCATTCGGGCAGGTCGCCCAGCGAGGCGTCTTTCGGCATGTCGGCGGTGGAGGTGGTCATCTATGGTTCCCTTCCTGTCCCCACGATATAAGTTCTTCAAACGAATACGCCAACAGGGTGAACGATGGATTACGATAGCTTGACCAGCCTGCCGGCCATGTTTTTCGCCAATACCGCGGAGATCGGCGACCGGCCTTTTTTGTGGGCGAAACGTGATGGCGACTGGCGACCGACCACCGGTTCGAACGCGCGGAACCAGGCCGCGGCATTAACGAACGCCCTGATCTCGCTCGGCGTCTCGAAGGGCGACCGGGTGGCGCTGGTCGCGGAAAGCCGGCCCGAATGGATGATCGCGGATATCGCCATCATGGCGACCGGCGGCATCGCGGTGCCCGCCTATACCACCAACCAGGTCAGCGATCATGTTCACGTCCTGCGAGACAGCGGCGCGAAAGGCGCGATCGTGTCCGGCCCGGCGCTCGCGAAAAACCTGCTGCCGGCGGCGGCCGAAGCCGGACTCGATTTCATCGTCGCGATGGAACCGTTGACAGAAGCGCCGGACGGCATCGCCATCCATCTGTGGGACGATGTGATCGCGGCCCATGGCGGCAATGCGCCGGATGCGTCCGGCATCGCCCGCACCGATACGTCCTGCCTGATCTACACGTCCGGCACGGGCGGCGTGCCGAAGGGCGTGATGCTGAGCCACGGCGCCATCATCTCCAACTGCAAGGGCGCCTACGACCTGCTTCTCAACCTGGGGCTCGACGACGAGAAATTCCTGTCCTTTCTGCCGCTGTCGCATTCCTATGAACACACGGCCGGCCTGATGTTCCCGCTGTCGATCAAGGCGCAGATCTACTATGCCGAAGGCGTCGACAAGCTGGCCGCCAATATGGAAGAGGTCAGCCCGACGATCATGACCGCCGTTCCGCGCCTGTACGAAACCATGCACGGACGCATCGTGCGCGGCGTCCAGCAGAAAGGCGGCCTGTCGGAAAAACTGTTCATGAAGGCGGTCGAGACGGGACGCAAGAAATACGAAGGCAAACGCCTCGGCCTCGGCGAAGCGCTGCTCGACCCGCTGCTGACCAAACTGGTCCGCAAGAAGGTCGCCGGGCGGTTCGGCGGGCGGCTGAAAGCGATGGTGTCGGGCGGCGCGCCGCTGAATTACGACATCGGCACGTTCTTCAAGGCGCTCGACGTGCCGTTGCTGCAGGGCTACGGACAGACCGAATCCGCGCCGATCATCAGCTGCAATCTGCCGCACAGGAACAAGATCCACACCGTCGGGCCGAAATTCGTCGATGTGGATCTGAAAATTGCGGAGGACGGCGAAATCCTCGTCAAAGGCGAACTGGTCATGCAGGGCTACTGGAACATGCCGGACGCGACCGCAGAGGCGATCACCGACGGCTGGCTGCATACCGGCGATATCGGCGAAATCGACGAAGACGGCTATCTGATGATCACCGACCGCAAGAAGGACATCATCGTCAATTCCGGCGGCGACAACATCGCGCCGCAACGGATCGAAGGTTTCCTGACCCTGCAACCGGAAATCGCGCAGGCTATGGTCTACGGCGACAGGAAGCCGCATCTGGTGGCGCTGATCGTGCCCGATCCGGATTTTATGGCGGACTGGGCCAAAGCGAACGGCAAGCCAAAGGATGTCGCGGCGCTGGCGGAAGACGAAGATTTTCGCAGCGCGATCGCCGCCGCCATCGACCGGGTGAACGAGGATCTGTCCGTGATCGAACGGGTGCGGCGCTTCATCGTGGTCGCGGAGGCGTTCTCGATCGAAAACGAGATGATGACCCCGTCGATGAAAATCCGCCGTCACGTCATCAAAGACCGCTACGGCGACGCGCTGGAAGCGCTGTACGTGCGGTAAATTTCCTGTGACAAAAAACGGGCCTTTGCGGGTTTTGCATTTATGATTCCCCGTAAAGCCTATCTATAGGGGGTAAATCCGGTGGCATTTCCATGTCGCCACGTCCTAGACTGTCCACAAGGAGCCCAGACCGTGATTCCATTGCCCCGATTTGCCCGAGTTATTGCCGCTGCCGCCTCGATGGCCGCTCTCGCCGCCTGCACGCAACCGTCGGGACTGGTCAACGTCGCGTCCTCTCCGGCGGAGGACCGGTCGCTGCAGACGCTGCGCGACGATGCAGCGATCACGCTCGACATCAACGAAGCCCTGGTGGGCAAGCAGTACAGCGATCTGTTCGCCGAGATTTCCACCGATGTTTACGAACACGTGGTCATGCTGACGGGCACCGTGAAGTTCGCGCAGAACAAACAGCGGGCCACGGATCTCGTCCGCGGCATCAAGGGCGTGAAACGCATCGTCAACGAACTGCAGGTCACCGACGATTACGGGCCTGCCACGGCGGCCAACGATCTGTGGATCGAAACCAAGCTGAAAGTGAAACTGCTGGGCACCAAAGGCATCCGGTCGATCAATTACCGCTGGCGGTCGGTCAACGGGGTCGTCTACGTCATCGGCGCGGGCCGGTCTCAGCAGGAAATGAACACGGTGCTGAACGTCATCCGCACCACGGAACGCGTCAAGAAGGTGGTCAACCACGCGTGGGTCAGGCCGCCCAAGGCGAGCTGAAAACATCGGCCGCATAGGGCCGGCAAACGAGGGAACAATCAATGGCGAACAAGGAAAAGGCGCTGATCGTCGGCGCTGGACAGGGATTGAGCGCGTCGCTGGCGCGGCTGTTTGCGTCCGAGGGCATGGACGTCGCCATCGCCGCACGCAATACCGACAAACTGTCGGCGCTGTGCAACGAGACCGGCGCAAAGGCTTACGCCTGCGATGCGGTCGACGCCGCACAGGTCGATACGCTGTTCGCCGCCGTCACCGCCGATATCGGCGAGCCGGACGTGGTGGTCTACAACGCGTCCAACCGCGCCCGCGGCCCGGTGCAGGATCTCGACCCCGAAGCCGTACGGACGGCCATCGAAGTCAGCTGTTTCGGCGGGTTCCTGGTCGCCCAGGCGGCTGCCAAACAGATGATTCCCCGGGGCAGCGGCACCATCCTGCTGACCGGCGCATCGGCGAGCGTAAAGGGCTATCCGAATTCATCGTCGTTCGCTATGGGCAAGTTCGGCCTGCGCGGCCTCGCGCAGTCGCTGGCCCGCGAACTGCAGCCGCAGAACATCCATGTCGCCCATTTCGTGATCGACGGCGGCATTCTGCAGGGCCCGGACGACGGCCGCGCCGCGGAACGCGGTGAAGACGCGATGCTGCTGCCGGACGAAATCGCGAAGGACTACCTGCATGTCCATCGCCAGCACCGGTCGTCCTGGAGCTGGGAGATCGAGCTGCGCCCGTGGGTGGAGAAGTTTTAGAGTCCTGCTTTTCCATCGTCATTCCCGCGCAGGCGGGGATGACGCGAACGAAAAAGGCCGGTCTGTGACCGGCCTTTTGACACGATTGTTGACGAGCCTTATTCCGCCGCTTGCACCGACTCCATTGGCCGGTCGAGCATGCCGAGCGCGGAAAGATAGGTGTCGAGGAGAAACTCGGCTTCCTGACGGTCGCTTTCGTCCATTTTCCGCAAGCTGATTACCTTGCGCATGGTTTTCACGTCGAAGCCGGTACCCTTGGCTTCGGCGTAAACTTCCTTGATATCGGCCATCAGGGCCGTTTTCTCTTCTTCGAGCCGTTCGATCCGCTCGATGAACGAGCGCAGCCTGTCCTGCGCGATGGGGCCGCCTTCAGCCATTTTGGTACTCCCTTGGTGTTCCGTGATACTGAGGCCGAGACTACGGAGGGGCCCGCGAATCGGAAAGAAACGAGGCCGCCGGGTTATCCACAGACGCCTATTTTCCAGTGGAAAACAGGCCGCACCCCTCTGGATTAGTGGATTTATATTATGACTGGTCCCGCCAACTCCCCATCCCGGCCAACCACGGGATCGTCCTTATAGGTGGCCGGGACCAGGAGTGGGCTGGTGCGGCACCGATTGAGCGGAAAACAAATCAATGTCCCTTGTTTGCCTCGGCGAACTTGGCCTGCTGCTCCGGCGTGGCTTCGGTCTGGTACTTGTCGCGCCATTCCGAGAACGGCATGCCGTAGACGATTTCGCGCGCCGCGTCCTTGTCCATGTCGATGCCCTTCTCGTTGGCGGCTTCCTGGTACCAGCGGCTGAGGCAGTTGCGGCAAAAGCCCGACAGGTTCATCAGGTCGATATTCTGGACGTCCGTGCGTTCGCGCAGATGGTCGACGAGGCTGCGAAATGCGGCGGCTTCTAGTTCGAGGCGTGTCTGGTCATCCATGAGGGTTCTCCTTGGCAGTGTTCGGGCCTGATATAGGACGGATCGGGCCGGCTTGCAAAAGGCCGTTGGAGCCGCGCG
The DNA here is from genome assembly GCA_038146925.1 of Alphaproteobacteria bacterium. GTDB lineage: Bacteria > Pseudomonadota > Alphaproteobacteria > MPNO01 > UBA830 > UBA830. Next base: position 269,785 of record JAYQSP010000011.1, on the reverse strand, counting down.
CCGCAGCCGATATAAGGCGGCCCATGACCGCCGTTTCCGACCCTGCCCGCCTCCGCCGCGAACGCATCGCAATACTCGCCATATTCATCGGCGCGGTCACGATCGCGTTTGCGCCGATCCTGGTCCGCCTCAGCGAGCTGGGTCCGATGGCGACCGGATTTCACCGGTTTCTGCTCGCCATCCCGCTCTATTGGCTGATCGCCGCCGCCCTGCCGCGCCGGGAAGAGCCGGCGGGCAGTGAAACGCCCCGGTCAGTGCGCGATTTTCTGCTGATCGGCATGGCCGGACTGTATCTCGCCGCCGACATCATGGCCTGGCACTATTCCATCCAGATGACGACGGTCGCCAATTCGACGTTGCTGGCCAATGTCGCGCCGGTGTTCGTGGTGCTGGGCGGCTGGCTGCTGTTCCGCACACGGGTCACCGGCACGTATCTGACCGGCCTCGCCGCCGCGATGACCGGCGTCTTCATCCTGTCGCGGGCCAGCCTGTCGCTGAGCGAGGATCATTTTTACGGCGACCTTCTGGGTGTGCTGACGGCTGTGTTCTATGCCGCCTATCAGATGTCCGTCGAACGGCTGCGCAGGCGGTTCTCGACCATGACGATCATGAAATATGCGATCCCGGTCAGCGCGCTGTGCATGGTGCCGGCGGCACTGGCCAGCGGAGAGGAACTGTTCCCCGTAACGCTGGCGGGGTGGGCTTTTCTGATTGCTCTGGCGGCCGGACCGCAGGTTTTCGGACAGGGCCTGATCGCCTGGGCGCTGGCGCATCTGCCGGTCGCCTTCGCCTCTGTCAGCCTGCTGCTTCAGCCGGTCACCGCGGCACTGGTGGCCTGGATGCTGTTTGACGAAGTCATCGGACCGCAGCAGGCGGTCGGCGGCGTGATCGTTCTCGCAGGGATCATGCTGGCGCGCCGCGGGAGCACCCGGCGATGACGCTGCTGGATCCGAAGTCGTTTCTCCGCGATCTGTTCGACACCGCCGTCGCCGCCGCCGATCCGGCGAAAGTGCTGCCGCCCTTTCTGCCGGCGCCGCCAAAAGGGCGCACGATACTTCTGGCCGCCGGAAAGGCGGCAGCATCGATGGCGCACGCCGTCGAAGTCCACTGGAACGGCGACCTCTCCGGACTGGCGGTTACCCGATACGGACACGGCGTCGCCTGCGAACGCGTCGAGGTGATCGAGGCCGGACACCCATTGCCCGACGACGAGGGCCTTGCCGCTGCCGGACGGTTTCTCGATCTGGCCCGGGATCTGACGAGTGACGATCTGTTACTGTTTCTGGTTTCGGGCGGTGCCTCCGCCCTGTTGGTGCAGCCGGCAGACGGGCTCGCGCTCGAGGACAAGCAGACGATTACGCAGGCACTGCTGCGATCGGGCGCACCGATCGACGAAATGAACTGCCTGCGCAAACATCTGTCGGCCATAAAGGGCGGGCGGCTGGCGGCGGCGGCATTTCCCGCCCCTGTGGTGACGCTCGCCATATCGGACGTGCCGGGCGACGATCCGGCCGTCATCGGTTCCGGACCGACCGTCGGCGATCCAACCACCTGTGAAGAGGCGCTGGCGGTCGCGGACCGGCGCGGCATCTTGCTTCCCGAATACGTGCGCGGGGCGTTGCGCCGGGGCGATTGGGAATCGATAAAACCTGATCACGCTGCGTTGGCGGATTCCGAATTCGAACTGATCGCCCGTCCCTCGAACGCGCAGGATGCAGCGGCCGACGCCCTACAGGCGGCCGGGCTCGAACCCACACTGCTGGGCGCCGATCTTGAAGGCGAAGCCCGCGATCTCGGTCGATCCCATGCCGCGCTTGCCAAATCGGCGTCTCCCGGCGTGATTTTATCGGGCGGCGAAACGACGGTCACGGTAAAGGACGGCCAGGGGCGCGGCGGGCGCAACTGCGAGTATCTGCTGGCACTCGCCATCGCGCTGGACGGAGCGCCCGGCATACATGCCATCGCCTGCGACACGGACGGCATCGACGGGACGGAAGACGCCGCCGGCGCGATCATGGCGCCCGATACGCTGGCCCGGGCGGCAGCGGCGGGACTGGACGCCGCGGCCATGCTCAGTGCCCATGACAGCTACACCTTCTTCGACACGCTGGGCGATCTTGTCCGCACCGGTCCGACCCGCACCAACGTCAACGATTTCCGCGCCATCCTTATCTCCGGTGGCGAACGCCCGCCGCCTGCTCTATAACCCGGCACATGAACCGCAACCGGCGCGCCAAGATCGTAGCCACGCTCGGGCCCGCGAGCGACCGTCAGGAACAGATCGAAGAACTGTTCGTTGCCGGCGCGGATGTATTTCGCTTCAACTTCAGCCACGGGGCTCATGCGGAACACAAGGCCCGCATGGATGCCGTCCGCGCCGTCGAAGCCAGACATGGCCGGCCTATCTCGGTGCTCGCCGATCTGCAGGGACCCAAGCTGCGCATCGGCCGGATGGCGGACGGCGGGGTCGACCTCGAACAGGACCAGTCCTTCAGGCTGGATCTGGACGATAAGACCGGCGATCAGGATCGCGCGCCCCTGCCGCATCCGGAAATTTTCACGGCCCTGAAAGAAAACACCCAGATTTTGCTGAACGACGGCAAAATCCGGCTGCGGGTGACGGAGATAGGAGACGGTTACGCGGACACGGTGGTAGAGACCGGCGGCCTCCTGACCGACCGCAAGGGCGTCAATGTGCCCAACGCGGTACTGCCGGTCGCAGCGATGACAGACAAGGATCGCGCCGATCTGCAGTTCGCCCTGACACTGGGCGTTGACTGGGTCGCGCTGTCCTTCGTGCAGCGGCCCGAAGACGTGGCCGAAGCCCGGAAGATTATTCAGGGCCGCGCCGCGGTGCTTTCAAAACTGGAAAAACCGGCGGCGATCGACCGTCTGGACGAGATCATCACCCTGTCGGACGCCGTCATGGTCGCGCGGGGCGATCTGGGCGTCGAACTGCCGCCGGAAGACGTGCCGGGATTGCAGAAACAGATCGTCCGCCATTGCCGCGAGGCCGGAAAGCCCGTCGTCGTCGCGACTCAGATGCTGGAATCGATGATCAGCGCGCCGGCGCCGACCCGGGCCGAAGCCTCCGATGTTGCCACCGCGATCTACGACGGGGCGGATGCGGTGATGCTGTCGGCGGAAACGGCTGCCGGCGATTACCCCGTCGAAGCTGTCTCGATCATGGGCCGGATCATCGCCCGAACCGAACGCGACGAGGCCTATCGCGCGATCATGGACACCACCCATCCCGACCCGGAAAGTACCGCGCCGGATGCGATCACCGCCGCCGCCCGGCAGGTCGCGGAAACCATTGGCGCCGCTGCGATCGTCACCTACACCACCTCCGGCTCGACGACGCTCCGCGCCGCGCGCGAACGGCCGGACGTACCCATCCTGTGCCTGACGGAGAGCGAAGCGACGGCGCGGCGGCTGGTTCTGGTCTGGGGAATACACGGCGTGATAACCCAGGATGTCAGGAATTTTTCCGATATGGTCGACAAGGCCTGCCGCATCGCGCGGGACGAGAAACTCGCGCAGAAAGGCGAAAGGCTGGTGGTCACCGCGGGCGTGCCTTTCGGCACGCCGGGCGCCACGAACATTCTGCGGATCGCGTGGGTGGGAGACTAGATCCAATTCCGTTTATGCGGAATCGTACCGGTCGAATATCAGACGCTCTCGCGCGACCGGCGGGAAAATCCCAGACAGATAAGACCGAGCCCCAAAACGGCAAGCGTTCCGGGTTCCGCAACCGGCGAGAACTCGGAAGGCGGCGGCAATTCGCCGAAACTGCCGAGCGCCAGCATCCCGTGTCCGTTCGTCTCGAACAGGATTTCGCCATTCGTTCCGGCCGTATCGAGGTCGGAGACGCTGTTAACGTGATCGAAATACAGGCTCGACACACCGGCGAGCAGCGGGTGGGGGCCATTGGGCGCAATATTGCCGCTCTGGAAATTGTAGTTGCCCTGGAATACCAGCCCTGCGGTTGCAAGAACCTGATTCCAGGCATTCGCTTCCACCGCCGCGCCGCCATTGCCGGTGCCGGCTCCGATATAGACGTTTCCGCCCGCCTGAAGGTAATCGATGATCACCTGCTGGTTGGGATACAAGCCGCCGACCGTACCTGCCAGGAACACGGCATCATACGCGCCGAGCGCTGCGGACGTGAACGGCCCGGCCGTCGATACGGTCCAGGTATGTCCCGCCCCCGTGACGGCATTCGCCAGCGACGATTCCGTCAGGCCGAAGTTCTGGCTGTAGGCCAGAAAATTGCCGGGTTGATCGCCGGTGAAAAGATTTGTGACGTTATTGATGAAAACGCTGGCGTCGGGCGAATTGGCAAACCCGGCATTCGAAAACGTCCACTCGTCGTTGTTGACGACCAGATATCCGGCCTGCGCCAGCGGAACAGCCCCGAATAACGAAGCCGCCAGAACGGCACCCGCCAGAAAGGCACGGAAGTTTCTCATTTTCAGCCAAAGGAATTTCATGACACTCACCTACTCGGAATGAGAATCACCTAGCAATCTTCGTGCCAGTTTATAATGCCTTTTTAAAACAGTAACTTAACGGTGACACGAACAAGAACCTTCCCCGAATTGTAAGTTTTTCCGACAGCAACTTGGGACCGGAAGAAGAATCGGGACCATGTTATCGTGACCCGGCGACCCTTTCCCTGTGGAGCACAGCCTTGATCGTCGATCGACTGGACCTGGACACCGCCGTCGCCGAGGGCATCATCACGCGCGAACAAGCCCTTCGGCTCCGAGACCTGTCGACGCGCGATCTGGCGAAAGACGATTCCCGGCTGGATTTTTCCCAGGATATCCGGGATGAGCCATTCCGGCTGCTCCGGGGGTTTCGGGACGTGTTCATCGCGATCGGCGTCGTTATTTTCGCGACAGGTGTATCGATCACCCTCATGTCCCGTTTCATGGACCTGATCTTCGGTGTCGGCAACCACCGGACGTTTGGCGAAATCTCCGCATGGGGGATTCTGCTGGCGGCAATCCTTTGCGCGATCGGATTCGGGCTCGCGGAGATCATCACCCGCCGCTATCGGCTCCCACTTTCAAGTCTGGTGATATCGATATGTTTCGCAGGATGGTGGGGCTTTCTGTTCGGGCTTGTTGCCGCGAAATTCTTGGGCCGGTCACCTTATCTGTCGGCAGAAGAAGCCGTTACGGTGATCGTCAGCGCAACCATTGCAGGGTCGCTGACCGGCGTGGCCGTCTTCTATTGGCGGTACAGGCTTCCGTTTGCCCTGTTACTGATCGCGGGCTCCATGGTCGGTCTGTCCATTCTTCTCGTCCGCGAAGCCATGGGCTCGGCCTGGTTTCTTGATCACGGACGCATGGTTTTCGGGTTGTGGGGGCTCGCCGTATTCGCCGGCGCCATGTGGTTCGACATCAATGATCGTCTTCGGATCACCCGGTTTTCCGAATGCGCGTTCTGGCTGCACCTGTTTGCGGCACCCATGCTTGTCCACGCCCTGCTGGCGGGCGAAATGTTCCGTGTTCCCGACACTGCACTGGTGCTGGGAACGATGTCGGTTCTCGCGCTTATCGCGCTTTTCATCGACCGGCGGGCGCTGCTCGTATCCGGTCTGATCTACCTCGCCGCCACGATATCGAACCTGATTTCGACCAGTCCTCATCTTGCCGATCAGGAGATCTCAGCTACTGCCTTTATCCTCGGAGTTTTAATGCTCGTGCTCGGGTTGGGATGGACGGCCATCCGCAAAAAGGCCCTGCTGATTTTGCCGGGACGTAAAATCAAATCCCTGCTCCCGCCGACCGCGTAACCCGTCACCTGAAAGGCGGGGGAATCCCTAAATACCCCTGCCGCGGATCTTTTCGCGCAGTTCCCGGACATGGGTCTCGGACCCGGGCAGAAACGGATGGATCTGCCGGGCCGCTTCGAACGCCTTCAGCGCTTCGCGCTCCCGACCGAGGGCGAGGTTGATCAGTCCAAGCCCCGACAATGCACCGAAATGTCTCGGTTCCAGTTCCAGGGTTTTCTGGATATCCAGAACGGACGCCTCGTACCGGCCAAGGAGGTAATTCGCCGTCGCCCGCTTGTTCCACGCCTCTGCGAAGTCGGGCTGGGTGTCTGTTGCCTTCGTGAATGCGGCCAGTGCCTCTTCGTTCCGCCCATCGGTCATGGCCTGCAATCCTCGCAGGATATGGGCATCGACGCTGCCGTTGCCGGACAGCAGCCACACCCGCCAGATCGCCTCTTCGACCGGCATCGCGTCTTCGGGCGTCTCGGCCTCTTTCAGCTGATCGAAGAGAACCGGCAATCGGGCATCGTTCTGGCCGGCCTGGATCGGAACCGAAAATGTCAGCGTCGCCGCCGTCGCGATCCAGTGCAAAAAGTTCGTCATCTGCCGTCAAGTCCCCCGGGCGCGGGTCCTCCCGTCGCCCAGTCCAGTAGTTCCACCGTATGCACGACCGGCGCGTCGACCGCATCCTGCAACTGCATCATACATCCGATATTTCCGGTGGCGACCACATCGGGCCGGGTGCGGGAAATGTTGTCCGCCTTGCGGTCGCGCAACCGGCTGGCAATATCCGGCTGCATCATGTTGTACGTTCCGGCGGAACCGCAGCAGAGATGGGACTCCGCGGGTTCGGACACGTCGAACCCCGCCGCCCGCAGCAGGTCCTTCGGCGCGGCGATTACTTTCTGGCCGTGCTGCAGCGAACAGGCGCTGTGATAGGTCACACGGTCGAGAGGCACGTCGGTGAAGGGCAAGTCGTCGAACTCCGCAAGAAATTCCGATATATCGCGGGTCAGGGCGCTGATGGCGACGGCCCGGTCCGCGTAGGCGCCGACGCTCCGCAGCATGAAGCCGTAATCCTTCACGGTCGTGCCGCAGCCGGAAGCGTTCACCACCACGGCATCGATTCCGCCATCTGACTCCGCCGCTGCGATTTCAGCCGTCCAGGCATCCACATTCGCTTTCACGGCTGCATGTGCCTCATGTTCGCGCCCGAGATGATGGGTCAGCGCCCCACAGCAGCCCGAGCCGTCGGCGACGATCACCTCGCAGCCCAGACGGGTCAGCAGCCGCACGGTGGCGTCGTTTATCCGCCCGGCAAGCACCTGCTGCACACAACCCTGCATAAGGATGACGCGTTTGCGCCGCTCTCCTTCCGCCGGCCAGACGATACGGCCCGTCGCCAACGGTCGGGACAACGGCGTCGACGGCGCCAGCGCCAGCATCGCCCGCAGGCGCCCCGGCATCAGCCCGGCAAACATCTTTCCCGGCTTCGCCAGCTGCAGCAGGGCGCGGAACCGGCGCGGGTAAGGCATCACCGCGGCCAGCATCGCGCGAACCGCGCGGTCGAACGCAGGACGTTTATAGGTCCGTTCGATATGGGTGCGCGCATGATCGACGAGGTGCATGTAATTCACGCCGGACGGGCAGGTCGTCATGCAGGACAGACAGGACAGACAGCGGTCGACGTGTTTCACGACCTTATCGCTGGCCGACCTGCCGCCTTCCAGCATGTCCTTGATCAGGTAGATACGGCCGCGCGGGCTGTCGAGCTCGTCGCCGAGCAGCACGAATGTCGGACAGGTCGCAGTGCAGAATCCGCAATGTACGCAGTTGCGCAGAATCTTCTCGGATTCCGCGACATCTGCGTCCGCAAGCTGGGCGAGGGAAAAATTGGTCTGCATCTATCAGACGCCCGCGTACATCCGGCCGGGATTCAGAATCCCCTTCGGATCGAACGCTTCCTTGATGTTCCGGGTCAGGCGCGCGACCGGTGCGGGTTCAGGATGGAAGACCGGTTCCCGGGTTCGCTGATGCAGGTTGCCGCGGATCAGGGTCGCGTGCCCGCCGGCGGCGCCCATCGTGCGTCGAATGACGTACGAGCCGGCATCCTCCATGCGGGCCACCCGCGCCCAGATCAACCCGCCGCCCCAGTCCATAAACGCTTCCATCTCGATGCCGGTGTGCAGCCTGTCCAGCAGTCGGGCGGCGTCCGCAGGTGGAACGGATATGCGCCACAGGGAAGTATCGCCACCGTCATCGGCAAAGGCGCGCACGTCCCGGATTTCCTCCCAGAAGGTCATCGAATTGTGCGAATGCAGTTCCTCGACATTTCCAAACGCCGCCAGTTCATCGCGCAGCGATGCGCAGCGCGCGTCGACCGACGTGCCGATCCCCTCGACACGGAGCGCTGCAAGCGGTGTCCCCGCTCCGGCCACGTAGGATACCGACGACTGTGCGGCGACAGTCCGGGGAAGCCACGCAGCGGCCGATACGTCATGCGGACTCGACAGTGCGGCGGTCATGGCCGCCACGGCCTCGGACGGCTCTTCGCAAGCCACCAGAACCGTCCGTGTCTTTTCCGGTGCGGGCAAAACCTTGACCGTAATGTCGGTCATCACGCCGAGCGTGCCCCACGAACCTGCCAACAGCTTGCACAGATCGTAACCGGTGACGTTTTTGACCACGCGGCCGCCGGATTTGAACAGTTCGCCCCGTCCCGATACGGCATCCACCCCGAGAAAATGATCGCGGGCGGCGCCCGCCTTGATGCGTCGGGGGCCCGCAAGATTGCCTGCGATGATGCCGCCAAGAGTACCCGTGTCCGCATCCGCGCCGATCAACGGCCCGTAATCGGGCGGCTCGAAGGCCAGCATCTGGCCGTGTTGATCCAGCTGCATCCTGATCTGGGACATGGGCGTACCCGGCCCGGCGCGCAGCACCAGTTCCTCCGGTTCGTAAAGACTGACGCCGGCGAGCGCGGATGTGCTGAGAGAGTATTGGGTTTCCAGCGGACGACCGATCAGCTGCCGGGTGCCTCCGCCCTCGATCGCGAGCGGGGTCTCGGCCGCCAGCGCGTCGGCAACGATCGCACGGGTTTCTTCAGCCGTCCCGGGGGTGAATTTCTCCGCCATTTCCGCCGTCAGAATCTGGGGATATCGGGAAAGCGGGTCTGGCCGCTGCGAATATGCACGCGGCCCAGCTCGGCACAGCGGTGCAGGGTCGGAAAAACCTTGCCGGGATTGAGCTGCTGCGTCGGATCGAAAGCGCATTTCACGCGCTGCTGCTGGTTCAGATCGATCTCGGTGAACATCTCGCCCATCAGATCGCGCTTTTCGACGCCGACGCCATGCTCGCCGGTCAGCACACCGCCGACCTCGACGCAGAGCTTCAGGATATCGGCGCCGAATTCCTCGGCTTTTTCGAGCTCGCCGGGGGTATTCGCATCGTACAGGATCAACGGGTGCAGGTTCCCGTCGCCGGCGTGAAACACATTCGCAACCCGCAATCCGTACTGACCTGACAGCTCGGTCATGCGCGTCAGCACCTCCGACAGCCGATGACGCGGTATGGTTCCGTCCATGCAGTAATAATCCGGCGAAATGCGACCGACCGCCGGAAACGCCGCCTTGCGCCCGGCCCAGAAATTATTGCGTTCGTCTTCGTTGGTGCTGACCCGCACCGACTGCGCACCGTTTTCCCGGGCAATCGTCTCGACCCGTCCGATCAGTTCGTCGACTTCCACCGCCGGACCGTCCAGCTCTACGATCAGCAGTGCCTCGGCATCCATTGGGTAGCCCGCATTGACGAAGGCTTCCGCCGCATGGATGGCCGGTTTGTCCATCATTTCCATGCCCCCGGGGATGATGCCGGCGCCGATGATTGCAGCCACGCAGTCGCCCGCACTTTCGCTGGACGGAAAACCGATCAGTAACGCGCGGGCCGTCGACGGGCTGCGCAGGATACGAACCGTCACTTCGGTGATGACACCGAGCAGACCTTCCGACCCGGTAACGATGCCCAGCAGATCATAGCCGCCGGAATCGAGATGCTTACCGCCGAGGCGCACGACCTCGCCATCCATCAACACCATTTCGACGCCCAGCAGATTGTTCGCCGTCAGCCCGTATTTGAGACAGTGCACGCCGCCTGAATTTTCCGCGACATTGCCGCCGATGGAACAGGCGATCTGACTTGACGGATCCGGTGCGTAATAGAAACCGTCGCCGGCGACAGCGGTGGTAATCGCAAGATTGGTCACCCCGGGCTGCGCGGTCACGCAGCGGTTGTCGTAATCTATGTCGAGAATGCGGTTGAACTTGCCGAGGCCGAGCGTGATGCCGTCTTCCAGCGGCAACGCCCCGCCGGACAGAGACGTGCCCGCCCCGCGCGGGACGATCTTGATACCTCCGCCGTGACAGTATTTGAGAATTTCCGAGACCTGCGCCGTGGTTTCGGGCAGGACGACGATCATCGGCAACTGCCGGTACGCGGTCAGCCCGTCGCATTCATAGGCGCGGAGCTCTTCTTCCTCGGCGATGACGCCTTCGCCCGGCACGATCCGGCGCAGCGCGGCGATGATCTCCGCCCGCCGGGACAGGACGTCTTGATCTGGGTCGGGCATGCGCATTGGCATTCGGGTCCAGTGGTTTCGATGCCCAGTCTACCCAAGCGGTCTACAAACGAAAACCGCGCCGAAAGGCGCGGTCTGTCTGCGTTCTGCGTGAACCGGGGATCAGCCCTGGCGCGCCTTGAACCGCGGGTTGCGCTTGTTGATCACATAGGTGCGGCCGCGCCGGCGAATAACCCGGCAGAAACGGTCGCGCTTCTTGACCGATTTGAGCGAATTGACGACTTTCATGGTCTTATCCTTTACCGCTGCAGCGGTATTTCACTTCCATTGGCGGCGGAACATACTGGGGTGGTATCGCCCTGTCAACGGCGGGTTTAAACGATTTCGGCCGACGGTTTGAAGGCGACGATCCGCTGCATTTTCAGCTCGAACGCCTCGAAGGCGGCGATACGGCGTTCCCACATGGTGGTTTCGCGCAAAAGCGCATCCGCCAGCTCTTCCTGGAGTTTCTCGTCCGCCAGACGTCCGGCGACGTCTGCCCAGGCGGCACGCGCCATCGCGACATAGGCCTCGGTCTCGTCCTTGTTCACACGGATATTGAAGCCGGCCTCGATAATCTTGCTTTCGATCCGCTCGACGTTGCAGGGAAAAACCTCCCCGAATTCGCCGTTGATCGATGATTTGGCGAGATCCGCCGGTTCCCGCCCCTCGATAAACATCTCCGCGATGACCAGGGGCTTTTCCGGTTTCAGCGCGTCCATGACGATGTCCAAGAGCGCTTCCTTGTCCTCGATCGACATCAGCGTCTCGCGGATCAGCGCCCCGTCATAGTATTCTTTCTTGAGATCGAGCTTCTCCGGGTCGAACTGCCTCACCTTGGTTTTGGAATCCAGGCCTTTCAGCAAAGCGATCTCGAGGGATTTCTTCGCCATTTCGCCGTTCAGATCGAACCCGTCGACATAGGCGCCTATTTTCTCGGAAACCGCGCACGCGCCGCCGCCGGGCCCGGAGCCGATCTCCAGCATGCTGTTTTCAGACGTCAGACCGAATGGCTGCGCCAGATCGACGACGCGTTCCTCGCCACCCGGCGCCGCAAACCCCTCGCCCCAGACGATTTCGACCAGTTTCTGACGTTCCTCGGTCCATTCGGGCGCGTCGTTGACCGCTTCTCCGGCGGGCGCCTCGTCACCCTCTGAGGCGCCACCGGAGGGCGCGGAATCGTTCGCCGCCTCCCCGTCCGCCGGGAGCGGCGGCAATTCGTAGCCTTCCCACCACGCGTGCAGGCGTTTCTTCAGCGAATGTTTGCCGCCGCGCGCCTTTCTTGTCGTCGTCGGATTTTTTCTCGGCGACCGCCAATGACCGATCCTCTTAGCCTGCCGGTATTCCGGCCGTGTATAAGGGCTAACAGTATGATCTCACTTGATTAAACCGGGGTTAACTACTCACCGAGATAGCGGAAACCGAAGGCGTCGCCCTGGGGCACGATCAATCCCGCGGTGGGGTTCGGAAAATGCGACGGCACGATGGTCACATCCGTGTCCGCATATCTGTCGAGAAACGCTTTCCGCGTCACCCGTGCAGCTTCCATATCGGCGCAGGCGATGGTGCTCCAGTCCGGAATGTGGCACTGGATCATGTGGTGCATCATGTCGCCGCACAGAACGGCCTCCGATCCGCCGGAGTTGATATTCAATCCCACCATCCCCGGCGTATGGCCCGGCAACGGCTGCAAAGTCAGCCCGTCGTCGAGCTGATGATCCATGTCGACGAGCACCTCCTGCTTGGCTTCCAGAATAGGAACCACGCTATCGACGATGTAGTCGCCGGTGCGGGTCATCCGGTCCTGCTCGGACTGCTGCTTCCAGAAATCGAGCTCGGTTTTTGCGAAAACGTACTTCGCATTCGGAAACGTCGGCACCCAGCGTCCGTCTTCCAGCTTCGTGTTCCAGCCGACGTGATCGACATGCATGTGAGTGCACAATACATAGTCGATATCTTCCGGCGTCACGCCGAGAGCGAGAAAGTTCTCCATCCAGGGAAAGACGGCATCGTCGAACATCTCGCGGTTGCGCGGCTTGTGATTGCCGACGCAGGTATCGACCAGGATCGTGTGACGCGGCGTCCGCACAAGAAACGCCTGGATGTTGATCACCACGTTGCCGGACAACGGATCGTAATGTCGCGGCACCAGCCAGTCGCGATGCGGTTCGATTGCCGCTTCGTCCCAGTCGGGGAAAAACGTGGTCGCGCCCAGCATGGGCATTTCCATCTCCACGATGCGGGTAACGGTGATATCGCCGAAGGTAAAATCGAACATCGGAACTCCAGTCGGGTGGTGCGTTATTCCGGACGCCCCGGATTTACATGGCCGCAGCTGTCGCAGGTCTGGTTGCCCGGATCCGCGTAATAGGCCTCGAAGATCGGGGGCATGTCGCGTTCCAGCACCTCGATATAGGCATCCTTGCGGAACAGCTGGTGATTGCATTTCTCGCAGAACCAGGCGAACCCGTCGAGCGGGTCGTCTTTCGTGCGCTTGATTTCAGCGATCAGGCCGACCGTCCCGGCCGGGCGCATCGGCGCGTGAGGCACATAAGCCGGCAGCAGGAACACATCGCCCTCCTTGACCTCGACGTCGCGTGCCTTGCCGTCTTCCTGGATACGCAGAACGATATCGCCCTTGATCTGATAGAAAAATTCCTCGAACGCATCGATGTGATAATCCGTGCGCTTGTTGGGGCCACCGACGATCGTGATCATCAGGTTCGAATCCTTCCAAAGGGTTTCGCCGCCCACCGGCGGTTTCAGCTTGTCGCCGTTGTCTGAAATCCACTGCTGAATCTGGAAGGGATCGGAAGCGCTCATTTCAATTCCTTTCGTTTCTTGCGTCGGTGAGCGTAGCAAACCAGTTGCCGCTGGCACAGCGCCGCGACTCCGCGTTAATCTGCACGACAAAAGGGGGACAACACCATGGAATTCGGTCTGAACTTCTTTCCGAGCTGCGCACCTGACGAAAAATCGGCGCAGGCCTATTGGGCGGATGCATTGCATTTGTGCGGCCTGATGGACGAGCTGGGTTACACCCACGTGCGCACCGTCGAGCATTACTTTCACGCCTATGGCGGTTACAGCCCCAACCCGGTTGTATTTCTGGCCGCCGCGGCGCAACGCTCGAAGAAGGCCAGAATGGTGACCGGCGCCGTTCTGCCGGTGTTCAACAATCCGCTAAAAGTCGCGGGAGAGCTTGGCATGCTGGACGCGATCTCCGGCGGGCGGCTGGAAATCGGATTCGCCCGCGCCTTTTTGCCGAACGAATTCGAGACCTTCGAAATCGACATAGAAGAAAGCCGCGCCCGCTACGAAGAAGGCGTGGAGCAGATTCAGGCCCTGCTGGAAGGCGAAAACGTCACCTGCAAGGGACGGTTCCACAGCTTCGACAATGTCACGTCCCTACCGCGACCGACGCAGAAACCCCGGCCACCCTTCTGGGTAGCGGCGATGAGCAGCCGGGAATCGTTCGAATTCGCAGGCCGCAACGGTCATTACATCATGGGGATTCCCATGGGCGGCGGCACCATGGCCGAACTGGTCGGCGTTTATCGCGACGAATGGAAGAAGGCGGGACATCCCGGCAACGGCAAGATCATGCTGTCGTTTTCGATGTTCGCCGACGAGGACGGCAAAACGGCACGGGATATTTATCGCCCGCTGCTGAATGCCTATCTCGAACGGCTGGTCGATGCCGCGTCGGGCTGGCTGAACGGGGCCAGCACCAAGGATTACAAAGGCTACGACAAGATGATCGCGGCGCTGAAGGAAGACAGCTTCGACGGTCAGCTGGAGCGCGGCATCTGCTGGACCGGATCGCCGGACGAAATCACCGACATGATTTCCGACTACGACCGCCAGCTCGGCGGCTTCGATATTGCGTCGCTGCATCTGATGCCGCACGTCATGGATGTCGGCATTGCGGAAAAATCCATGCGGCTGTTCGCGGAGAAGGTGATGCCGAAATTCCGCGGAAACGCCCGGGCGGCCGCCGAATAGTCCGGCGACCGCAATCTAGGACGTCTGTGCCGGACAGGGCGCCGCACCCAGCATCGGGCCGTGCTTGTTGTCCTGGATCAGGACGGCGCATCCTTCGCCTTCATTGAGCCGGAAGTCCGGTACCGCAATCGCATCCGCCTTGCCGGACCAACGGCCGATCTTGCTGAAACCGGTCACGATATTGTGGCTCAGCAGGGCCTTTCCCTTGTTCTCGCCGGACTTCACCCGCGTTTCCTTCTGCTTGATATACCGTACCAGCCAGACGGACCCCGGCGTCGCCGATTTGCCGGACAGACCGACCCTGACGCCCTTGACGCCGTCCAGCATGATATCGATGTCGACGCGATCGCCGCGGGCGCCCTCGGCACGGCGGATCGCCGACAGCACCGACAAACGCCGCGAGCCGACGGCTTCGAGTCTGCCGTCGATGACCATCTGGGGCGTGTAGACGTTACCGGTGCGGCGTATGCGCTGGTTATAGCCGCGCTGACGCTGGGTATATTCGTTCCTGGAAAACGGGTCCTTCCACTTGCCGGCTGCGCCGTAGACGAGATCGTCCCAGTAATCGACATGGAATTCCAGCGCCAGGATGGTTTTTTCCTGCGCCAGATCGCCGAGAAACTTCTCCGCCGGCGGGCAGGAATAGCAGCCCTGGGAGGTGAACAGTTCGACCACGACCGGCTTGATCTTGTCGGCGGCGAGTGCGGCAACCGGGGCGGACAGAAGCATCGCCAGCAGAGCCGCTGAAAAAAGGCGCAACATTTTCATACGCCAAATATAAAAAACCGCCGCGCCCCGGCCAGTAAACTTCCGGTGAGGCGCGGCGGCCTAATTCGTCATAAACGTCCGGCTTACTTCTCGTTGCGCACCGGATTCGACAGCACGCCGAGCTTTTCGATCTCCACCTCGCAGGTGTCGCCGTGCTTCATGAAAATCGGCGGCTTGCGCACGAAACCGACACCGGGGCCGGTACCGGTCAGAATAACGTCGCCGGGCATCAGCGTGATGGCGCGCGCCAATTCGTAGACAAGGGTCTTCACGTCGAAGATCATTTCGCGGGTGTTGGTTTCCTGCAGCACCTTGCCGTTCAGGCGGAGCTGTACGTCGAGGCCCTTGGCGCCGGCGGGCAGTTCGTCGGCGGTCACGAAATCGGGGCCGATGGAACCGGTTTTGTCGAAGTTCTTGCCGATGGTCCACTGCGATGCCTTCATCTGGTAGTCGCGGATGGAGCCTTCATTGGCGATCGAATAGCCGGCCACGTAGTCCAGCGCTTCGGATTTCTTGATATTGCGGGCCTTCTTGCCGATGACGGCGACCATCTCGGCCTCGTAGTCGAAATGCTTCGACGCCTTGGGGCGGATCAGTGCCTGGCCGTTGGCGACGAACGACGTTTCGAAACGCGTGAACACGACCGGATAGGTCGGGATCTTCAACCCGGCTTCGGCGGCATGGTCCTTGTAGTTCAGACCGATGCAGAAAATCTTGTCCGGATTCTGTATCGGCGTCAGGTAGCTGACACGGCCATTTACGATGGCGCTCGGTTTCGCCTTGTTGGCCGCGCGACCGGCCCGCTGCATGGCGCCCTTGCCCTGCGCGATCAGTTCCTTGAGATCGGTGGGGAATTTCTTGTCGACCTTCGACAGGTCAACCAGGCCGGCATCGGTGCGCACACCGAGCTTGTTCTCGCCGTCTTTCCTGAATGAAACGAAACGCATTTTAGTCTCCCATTTTGCGTGTTGTTCTGATGAATACGTGAAGCCGTTGTTACGAGGTCCTACCCGGCGCGGCGAAACCGCCGCGATCGGAATTGCGCGCCGAACCTAACGCATCGCACCGCGCGTTCAAGGGATTTTGCTACTGCAGCGCGTAACCCTGTTCGTAATGCAGATAAATGCCATCGAAATAGAACCATCGCATGCGCGCGCTTTCGCGCGCGAAGTGGATCGCGGCCTCTTTCATTTCGGGCGTCGTGCAATGGCGGTCCAGAATTTCGAAGCCGCGGTTGCTGTGCTCGATATCGACCTCGGAATGCAGCCAGAAATGTTTGATCGCTTCTTCGTCGTAACCGTAATTTTCGCGCAAGGACGGCAGCACGCGGCTGTACAGACGCGGCGACTGGGACTCCGTGCCGATACGGATGGCGGCGATCCCGCAATACCAGGGCTCTTCCTTAGCGACGTTTTTCAGCCATGCCGCCCAGGACCGGGTCGTCGGCAGTCCTTCGCCGGTCCTCACCGCGGCCAGATCGGCGCCGTTCGCCTCGGCAAACTGCAGGACGATCTCCATGTGCGGTTCGTCCGGGTCTTCTTCCTCGTGAAAGTTTTCAAGTTCCAGATCGATCACGTCGGCGGGCGCCTTTGAACATATCTGAAAGGTCGCCTCGGTCAGCATGTTGGAAATCCAGTGATAATGCTCGACCGCCCAGCCCATGCAGGCGTTGCGCCCCAGCTCGCCGGCGGCCAGCTTGTCCCACATCGGGTGATCGGCGCAGTGGCGTTCGTCCACCGCTGCCTCCAGCGCCAGACGCAAGTCGGATTTGCTCATGGTTTCTCCTCCCTTACGTGTCCGCGAAATGCGGGATCACTTCTTTACCGAAGAGCTCCATCGACGCCCGCGCCTTGTCGACGCTCATCATCTTGGTGTTGACCTGCAGCGACGCGATGTCGAACCCGCCTGTCTGTTTCCGGAAATCGGAAATCATGTCGCGGCATTCTTCAGGGCTGCCGATAAACGCCGCGCATTTCTCGCGCTGGGTGTGCACGTCTTCTTTCGCCAGGATTTCGATCACCTTTTCGTAGCCGGGATAATCCTTGCTGCTGGCGCCCCCGGACCAGTCCGACGCGGCGTCGGTCAGGGTCTGGAAATAGGCCTTCACGTCCGGGCCTGCTTCCTCGATCGCCTGCTCCGTGGTCGGCGCGCAATACATCATGAACGCCAGCGCGACCTTGCCGCGACCGGGATGTCCGGCACTTTTCCAGGCGTCGTGGTAGACCCCCAGCAGCTCTTTCATCTTGGCGCCGCCGATCGGGTTGGCCATGCAGTTGAAGCCGTTGCGCCCGGCGAATGCGAAGGTTTCCTCGGATTGCAGCGCCGCCACCCAGATCGGGGGGCGCGGCTGCTGTACCGGCCGCGGCAGCGACGTCACGTTGCTGAAACTGTGAAATTCGCCCTCCATGGTGACGTTCTCTTCTGCCAGCAGGGCGCAGACCTGCTGCACGCCTTCTTCGTAACGCCCGCGGCTTTCGTCCAGGCTGACGCCGAAGCGCGCGAATTCGTGCGGCAGGAAGGCGCGGGCGAAACCGATATCCAGTCGCCCGCCGGAGATGGAATCCAGCATCCCGAGCTCGCCCGCCAGTTTCAGCGGGTTGTTGAATGCCGGCAGCACCGCCCCGGTGACCAGCCGCGCCTTCTTCGTCCGCTGCGACGCGGCGGTCAGGAACACGATCGGGTTGGGGCTGTAGCCGCCATAGGGGTGAAAGTAATGCTCGACCGTTCGCACATGGGCGTAACCCAGCGGGTCGCACAGATCGACCAGACTGAGCGCCTCGCCCCAGTAATCCTGCCCCGACTTTTCCTCCGGCCCCACATTGGGAAAAAAGCTGATCCCGAATTCCATGATATGTCCCGATCCCGGTTGTTGGTTTCCGGGATTTTAGGCGGCGGGCGGCGCTTTGTCTTCCATCCTTCGAAACACGGCTTCTGGTCTCTAGGGTGTTCGGGCGCCATCGTGTAGAAACAGGATATGAACGACGACAAAGACAGCAACGGCGTCTCCTATACCGATCTGTGGTCGCGTCCGGGATTCCTGATCCGCCGGCTGCACCAGCTGCATGTCGCCGTATTTCTGGAAGAATGCGGCGATTACGATGTTACGCCGGTGCAGTACGCCGTGCTCAGCGTGCTGTATCGCGGCGCAGCGCTGGACCAGGTCTCCGTTGCCGCCGAGGTCGGGATCGACCGCAACAATGCCGCCGACGTGCTGCGGCGGCTGGAACGACGGGGATTCGTCGAACGCGTTGCCAGCAAAACCGACAAACGCGCCAAGCTGAACCGTATCACGGATGCGGGCCGCAGCTTCGTCGAGGACGCCCACGCCGCCATGGAACGCGCCCAGGATCGCTTCACCGGCAGCCTGAACAAGCGCGACCGCGAGCGCTTCATCGACCTGCTGCAGAAGGTGATGGTCGACAACAACGATTCAGGCCGCGCGCCGCTGAAACGGCGGGACGGAGAATGAAAAAAGGGCGGCCCCGCGGAGCCGCCCTCATTCATTCCATATGCCGAAAGTCTATTCGGCGGCCATCTTCGGCGAGTTGGCCTCGATGGTGTCGTTGTTGTTGCGGTTGGTCGCGAACTTGACGTCGGCCGGTTCGTAGATCTCGTCCTGGATCTTGAAGTAGCCGTCGGCATAGTTCTGTTCCGTCGTCGGCGCCATCGAGATGGAATCGAACGGGCACACGTCGAGGCACAGCTCGCAGCCGATGCATTTGTCGGTATGCACGTTGATCTTGCCGGCCGGGTCCTGCGACAGGGCTTCGTAGAAGCACATCTGGATGCAGACGTTGCAGGTCGGGTTCTGGCAGGTTTCCGCATTCACGTTGGCGTGGATGCGGTCCTTGGCGAACTGGTCGGAATAGTCCGTCGCCGCCGCGTCGGAGGCGATGCCGTACATCGACTTGATGTCTTCGTAGCCGTGCTCGTCCATGAACCGGTCGAGACCCCGAATGATGTTGGGCAGCCACTTCATGCCCTTGATCATCAGCACAGAACCGACTTCGACGATGTCGGCGCCGGTCATGATGAACTCGACGATATCGCGGTGATCGAACACGCCGTTGGAACCGGCGATCGGAATGCCGACCTGCTTGTAGATGTTGTGCACGTAGCGGAGGCTGAGCGGCTTGGTCCAGGTGCCGCCGATGCCCGCCGTGCCGCCGAGACGCGGCTGCGCGGTGTCGATATCGACCGCGAAACCGGTATAGCGGTTGGTCGCGGTGACCGCCGCGGCGCCGGCTTCCTTGACCGCCTTGGCGATTTCGACCGGTTTCGACTGGTCAGGCGTCAGCTTGATAACGACCGGAATATCGACCGCCTCGCACACCGCCTGGGTGACATTGAACGCGACCTCCGGATCCTGGCCGATCATCGAGCCGCCGTGCACGCCGGGCATCAGCGCCGGATGCGGGCAGCCGAAGTTCAGCTCGACCATGGGCAGGCCGCAATCCTCGATGGTGCGGCAGATATCCTTCCAGCCGTCGACGTCCTTGGCGCCGGCGCTGCCGATCAGATGGGCATCGCGTTCGCGGGCATAGGCGCCGACCTCTTTCAGATACGGGATCCAGTCCTTGTAATAGGTGCTGGAATAGCCGGACCGGCTGTAAAATTTGAAGTCGCGCGGCACCTTGCCTTTGATGATGTCGCCGCGGTCGTTCATGATCGCGTATTTCGAGTTCATGGTCAGAACGGCCATGTCTTCGATGTCAGTCAGTGTCTTGATGATCGCGCCGGACGCCCCGAAATCGAATGCCTGTTTCATCAGGTCGGGACTGTTGGTCGTTTCCAGCGATGCGATGACGACCGGGTTCTTGAACGGCACCCCGCAGAAATCCACTTTCAGGTCGGCCATGTCTGTTCCTCCTTCGCGTTTGGGACGCGATTTAACGGTTTATGCGCCCCGATTGTGCCCCGTTTCAGGGCCGGTTTCCAGTATTTATATGTAGTATACTACGTATTATTCAGTCCCTGCATCGATGCCCGCAGCGCTTCCGTCGCGCCGGCATCGACGGATTTCCCGTCCGCCGCCGCGGCCACGCCGTAGACGTCTTTCATCGTGGCGTCCGAAATAATGCCGTCGCGCCAGTCGCGCAGCACCAGCGCGGGATCGCGTTCCAGCGGCGGTCCGTAGCCGCCGCCGCCGGGAGACTGGGTGACGAAACGGACGGGTTCGGTCCGGCGCAGGCCGAACTTGGGCGCTTCCTCGGTCTCGCCGTCGCCGTGCCGCAGATGCATTTTCCCGGGCGCGCCATTGCCGCCGCCGTTGATCCCGTAGCCGGTTTCGTAGTTCAGGCCCTCGCCGCGGAACGAATGGGTCGCGGGCGTCATGATATCGACCTCGTAGTCGCAGCCCGACCCGCCCCGGTACTTGCCCGCGCCGGCAGCGTCGATGCGAAATTCCTGACGGTGGAACATCACCGGGTAAAGCTGTTCGTAGACTTCGACGTTCGGCATCGTCAGCCCGCCCAGCGTACAGACATGGCCGATCTGGTTGAACCCGTCGCGCCCGTCGACCGCGCCGGATCCGGCCGCCGCCGCCCCGTGATAGAACACGTAAGGGTGGCCGTTTTCTTCCTTGCCGACGGAAATGCCGAACACGTTCTTGGCCCAGCCGGCGCAGCCGCGATCCGGGTCCGCCTGCGCCAGCGCCTTCCACACGGCATGGATGATTTCGTGCGCGAAAAACACCGTGCACATGGTCGTCGGCGCGCCTTCGTTGGCGTTCACGATGGTGCCTTCAGGCGCGATCACGTCGACGCAGCGGAAGGCGCCTTCGTTATGCGGCAGATGCGGATCGAGAAACGACGCCAGCGCCGTGAAAATCGCCGAATAGGTATTGCCCAGCGACGAATTCTTGAAGCCCAGAATCTGATCGTCGGTGCCGGTGAAATCGACCGTCATGTTCTCGCCGTCGATCGTCAGCCTGACGCGGACGGTAACGTCGCGGATTTCGAAACAGTCGTTGTCGGACCGGTCCTCGGCCTCGTAGACGCCGTCGGGCAGCTTGGCGATCTCGGCGCGGACCGAGCGGTCGGCGTGATCGAGCACGCCGGTGAAGTAATCCATCGCATTGTCGACGCCGAGTTCCTCGACCAGCGCCGCGACCCGTTCCATCCCGATCCGGGTGGATCCGAGCATGGCGCGCAGGTCGCCGTCCTGCAGATGCGGTGTGCGCGTGTTCAGCATCAGCAGCTTCCAGACGTCCTCGCGGGTTTTGCCGGCTTCGACCAGTTTCAGCACCGGCAGGCGGACGCCTTCCGACCAGGCATCCGTCGCGGTGGGGTTGTAGGCGCCCGCCGCGCCGCCGCCGATGTCCGACTGATGCGCCCGGTTGCAGGTCAGCCCCACCATTTGCCCGTCGACGAAAATGGGGCGCGCGATCACCCAGTCCGGCAGATGGTTGCCGCCCGCTTCCCACGGGTCGTTCAGCAGATACACGTCGCCCTCGGCAAGTTCGTCGCCGAAGTCGCGCAGGATGGCGCGCACGCCGAACCCGCCGCTGCCGGTATGGATGGGAATGCCGTCGGCCTGGCTGACTACCTCGCCGGTGGGCCCGGCGATAAAGCAGGAAAAATCGTGCGCCTGACTGAAGATCGGGCTGCGCGCAGTGCGCACCATCACCCAGCCCATCTGATGGGAAATGTGATCGAGCCGGTTCTGGGTCAGCGCCAGGATGACGGGGTCGAGAGTCTTGGCCTTGGCTTGAGCATCCATCGGATCAGTCCTCCGTCTCGAAGGTGACAGTATAATTGTTCAGCGCATCGACCGTGACGCGGTCGCCGGGACCGACCAGAATGGTCGTCGTCGCTTCCTCGATAATCGCCGGACCGGGAAAGCTTTGCCCGTGGCTCAGATCGGCGCCGCGATAG
This sequence comes from Alphaproteobacteria bacterium, assembly GCA_038146925.1. Taxonomy (GTDB): domain Bacteria; phylum Pseudomonadota; class Alphaproteobacteria; order MPNO01; family UBA830; genus UBA830. Next base: position 247,740 of record JAYQSP010000011.1, on the reverse strand, counting down.
ACCGGCGTGTCGAGAAACTCGCCCGCGGACTCGGCATAGACCGGGCGTGTTTCGATCGGCGTCACCTCGGTGTCGACCGCGTCGAACTTGGGGTCTTCCAAAGGCGGCAGCTTGCCGATGCCGACCACCCGCAGCTTGGCGACGTTGATGCGGCTTTCCGGATTGGTGTGGCCGAACTGGCGGTCGTATTCGACTTCGAACGCGGCGCGGATATCGTCCGGGGTCGCCGCGGGATCGAGCGCGACGCGCACGTCCCATTGCTGGCCTTCGTAATGCAGGTCCAGCTCGTAGCCGAATTCGGTGTCCTTTTCGTCGAAGCCTTCGTTCTGCAGCGCTTCCAGCCCCTGCTCGCGGAGCCGTTCGTAGCCCTCGGCGATGGCGGGAATTGCATCGTCGTTCAGTTCGCGCATGACGACATGGACGAAATCGCGGCGCACGTCGGCATGCTGCATGCCGATGGCGCAGAACGCCCCGGCCTGGCGGGGAATGTAGACCGCCCGCGCGCCCAGCTTGCGACCGACGCTGGCGCCGTGCATCGGCCCCGCGCCGCCGCAGGCGATCAGCATGAAGCGGCCGGGATTGTAGCCGCGCTGGATGCTGATCCGTTCGACCGCGTGCAGCAGGTTCTGTTCGACGATACGGATCAGACCGGCCGCCGCCTCGGTGCGGGATATCCCTGCCTTGTCGGCGATTTCCGTATCAAGCGCCTTTTCCGCGAGCGACATGTCGAGCGACACCGATCCGCCGGCATACGGCCCGGGCCGCATGCGCCCCAGCACCAGATGCGCGTCCGTCACGGTCGGGCGCGTGCCGCCATGTCCGTATGCCGCCGGTCCGGGGCGGGCACCGGCGCCTTCGGGTCCGGCATACATCAGCCCGGCGCCGTCGATGCCCGCGATCGTGCCGCCGCCGGCGCCGACGGTGTGAATATCGACCGACGGGGTGACGAGGTCGTAATCGTTGACCGACAGCGAATCCGTGATCGCGACCCGGCCTTCGTGCATCAGCATGACATCGCAGCTCGTGCCGCCGATTTCCATGCTGACCAGATTGTTTTCGCCGATGCCGGACGCCAGATGCTGCATCGCGCCGACGCCCGCGGACGGGCCGGACAACAGCAGGTTCACCGGCTGGCGGATCAGCTGGTCGAGCGACGCGGCACCGCCGTTGGACTGCAGCATCAGCAGCTTGGTCGTCAGCCCCATGTCGATCAGCTTCTGCTGCAGCGCCGTCAGATAGGACGCGACGCGCGGCATCACATAGGCGTTTACGGCTGTGGTGGACGTCCGTTCGTATTCGCCCATGATCGGCACGATATCGGACGACACCGAGATCCAGTCGCACACGCCTTCTTCGCGCAGCACGTCGGCGACTGCGTCTTCGTGGGCCGTGTTGACGAAACTGTTGAGCAGACAGACGGCGATGGATTCGACGCCTTCGTCGCGGAACACTTTGCAGGCGGCGCGCACGTCATCCAGATTGACGGGTTCGACCTCGTTGCCCTGCGCATCGATGCGCCCGCCGACCGGCTGGCGCAGATAGCGCGGCACCAGCACCGGCGGATAGGGCGTGCGGTGATCCCAGGGGTCCTTGCGCAGACCGCGCCGCGCCTCGAGGCTGTCGCGGAAACCCGCCGTGGTCAGCAGACCGACCGTCGCGCCCTTGCCTTCGAGCAGCGTGTTGGTCGCCACCGTGGAGCCGTGCAGAAAGAACTGGCAGTCGCCGAGAAATTTTTCCATCGGCTGGTCGAGCGCGTCGCAGGCCGTTGTCAGCGCGTTGATCACGCCTTCGCCCGGATCGGCCGGCACCGACGGCACCTTGAAAACCTCGGTCCGGCCGTCGCTGTCGGCCACGACCAGATCGGTAAACGTGCCGCCGACATCGACGCCGACGCGCCAGGGGGGCGATTGAATTGCAATGGTCATGAGGCTTCCCGGTCCCGTCCCTGTTTTCTAATTACGTAGTATACTCCCTTTTTATGGGGCGGGCGTCAATCGTCAAACGGCAGACCCACGTAATTTTCCGCCAGCGACCGCGCGCCGGTCTCAGAGCCGGTGACGAAATCCAGCTCGGCCAGCTGGGTGCGGCGTTCGAACGGGCTGGCTTCCGGGAAACGGTGCATCAGGGTGGTCAGCCACCACGAGAACCGCTGCGCTTTCCAGATGCGCCGCAGGCAGTTTTCCGAATAGCGGTCCAGCCGCCCGTCGTCGCCTTTCCTGTAGTGATCGACCAGCGCGCGCGACAGGTACCGCACATCGGATGCCGCCAGGTTCAGACCCTTGGCGCCGGTGGGCGGCACGATATGGGCGGCATCGCCGACTAGGAACATGTTCCCGAACCGCATGGGTTCGGCGACGAAGCTGCGCATCGGGGTGATGCTTTTTTCCAGCAGCGGCGCCGGCGTCAGTTTCTTCGCGCCTTCCTCGTCCAGCCGATGGGCAAGTTCCTCCCAGATCCGGTCGTCCGACCATTCGTCGATTTCCTCGTCCGGCGCGCACTGGATATAGAGCCGGCTGAGGGTCTTCGAGCGCATGGAAAACAGCGCGAAGCCGCGGTCGCTGTTGGCATAGATCAGCTCGTCCGACACCGGTGGCGTTTCCGCCAGGATGCCAAGCCACGAAAACGGATAGACACGTTCGAACAGCTCGATCCGGTCGGCCGGGATGCTGCGCCGGGTAACGCCGTGGAACCCGTCGCATCCGGCGATGTAGTCGCACTGGATTTCGTGCGCCTCGCCGTCCTTGCGGTAGCGGATGAAGGGCTGATCAGAATCGAATTCGTCGACCGTCACCGCCTCGGCCTCGTAGACCATCTGCGCGCCGGCGGCATCGAGCGCGTTGTTCAGATCCTTCGTCACCTCGGTCTGGCCATAGACCATGACGGTCTTGCCGCCGGTCAGTTCGACGAAGTCGATCGGATGGCGCTTTCCGTTGAAACAGAGCTCGACCCCGCCATGGAGCAGGCCCTCGGCGTGCATGCGCTCGCCGACCTCGGCCTCGTCCAGCAGGTCCATGGTCCCCTGCTCCAGTACGCCGGCGCGGATGCGTCCCTCAACGTAGTCGCGGCTCTGGCGTTCGACGATGATGCTGTCGATCCCCTGGAGCGCCAGCAGCCGCGACAGCAGCAGCCCGGAGGGTCCTGCGCCGACGATGCCGACCTGTGTTTTGTGAATCATGGCTTGTGTCCCGTTTTAAATCTCAGGGCCAGTTTGGGATGAATTTTGAGACGGGGCAAATTTAAGGCATTCGCCCCCATACATTGTAATTCCAACGAAGACGGGAATCACATCAGCTAGAAATGCGCCCCCTACTCCGCGGCCTGCAGCGATTTCTGTTCGTCGCCGTAGAGCCGCCGGATCACCCGGCGCATGGCCAGCAGGCCCTCGTCGGCGGGGATCGTGCCGCGCGGATTGGCGTCGCGATTGGGCGCTTCCGGGTCCATATCGATGGCGCGCTGTTGTGCCTCGTAGACGTCGAGGTCTTCCTTCAGGACGCCGTGCATCGCGTCGACGAACTGGCCGCGCATATGTTCGGGCACGTTGTCCTTGTGGCCGGCGACGGTCCAGAACTGGTGCGTGGTCGTCTCGGTTTCGGGCGTCATCGCGTGATAGACCACGAAGCCCCACTTGCCCTGTTCGTTGTTGCGGGTTTCGCGGTCGGCGCCGGTGCCGGCATCGACCGAACCGTTATTGATGTTGATATAGGCGGGCGGGATGAACTGGCTCATCTGCCAGCGGTCGATATTGTTCTCGTAGCCGCCGTATTCGCGGAACGCCAGCGCCGGTTCGATGTCTTCCATCCACCGGGTGACGCGGACCGTGTCGCCTTCCTGTTCCGTCGTCAGATTGGCCATTTCGGCGACGGCCCGGTTGCCGGTGGTCGAGCCGTGCACGTAGGTCAGGTGCGAGAGGTCGAGCAGGTTGTCGAGCACCAGCCGGTAGCCGGCCTTCACGTAAGTCTGCCCCTGGGCGCGGATCCAGTCTTCGTTTTCGTTGTGTTTGGGATAGTCCGGGATCAGCGCTTCGTCGGCCAGCGCCGGATCGCCCGGCCAGTAGAACAGCCAGCCATTGCGTTCCGCGACGGGATACTGTCGAACCGTGGCCCAGTCCGGCGGGGATTCCGATCCCGGCAGGTGCGTACAGGCGCCGTCGCAGTTGAAGACCATCCCGTGATAGCCGCATTCGATCTCGTCGCCGATCAGCCGGCCTTCCGACAGCGGCAGGTTCCGATGCGGACACCGGTTTTCCAGCGCGACGGGCGTGCCGTCTTCCTTGCGGTACAGCACGACGTATTCGTTGAGCAGAATTCGCCCCAGAAGCTCGCGCCCGACATCTTTCGACCAGGCCGCGACGTACCAGCAATTCCTGAGAAACATCTGTCTTCTCCCGCTATATTTATTCATCAGTATACCCCGTTTCTACCGTCCGGCAACCCACCCGTTGAAATGACAGTGTACTGACGGAGTTGCCGTCGATATGGTCGATGCATGACAGAAACATCCAGCCAGAAAAACGCAGTAGCGAACACAGGATCGCTGACCAGCCTATGGGACCGGCCCGGCTATCTGGTTCGCCGGCTGCACCAGATCCACGTCGCGATGTTCCTGGAGGAATGCGCGGAATTCGGGATCACGCCCGTACAATACGCCGTGATGACCGCATTGCTGAACCGCCCGGATGCCGACCAGGTGACCATCGCCCGCGACGCCGGGATCGACCGCACCAATGTCGCGGATGTGCTGGCGCGGCTCGACCAGCGCGGGCTCGTGGCCCGCAAGACCAGCCGCCAGGACCGGCGCCAGCGCATCGCCCGGCTAACCGGAGAAGGCACCCGCATCGCGCGCGAGATGGAACATGCGTCGCTGGCCGCGCAGGCGAAATTTATGGAACCGCTCTCCGCGGACAAGCGCGAGACGCTGATGTCGCTGATGACCGAACTGGTGGAAGCCAACAACGAATTCAGCCGTGCACCGGCGCGGGGACGCGGAAACCCGACATAAAAAAGGGCGGCCGAAGCCGCCCTTTTCCCGACCGTATATCCAGGTCTTATTTTTTCGTGCGGGCCGCAGCAGCCTTCAGCAGCGCAAACATGTCCTTGGTCTTCGGATTGGCGCCAAGGAACTGGTCGCCCAGCGGCCGCACCGTATCCATGAACTTCTTCTGGTCGGCATCGGACAGCCGGATGACCTCGGCGCCGTTATCCTTCCAGAGCTTTTCCGCGCGCTTGCCGAAATCGGCCGCGGTATTGGTATTCCACTGGCTCATGTCTTTCAGCGAGGTTTCAACGGTTTTGCGCTGTTCGGCCGACAGTTTCTTAAGCCATGCTTCGCTGAGCAGCACCGTGCTCGGGATCATGCCGCTCTCGACGACGGTGATAAACTTGGTCACCGTGAAGAACTTGGATCCGCCCATCACGATGATCGAGCTGCGGACCCCGTCGATGGTACCGCGCTGCAGACCCGGCAGAACCTCCGAATAAGGCATCGGGACGCCCGCGGCGCCGAAGCTTCCGACCAGGGCGCTTTCCATCTTGGTTGCCAGCACACGCACTTTCTGGCCCTTGAAATCGGCCAGCGTACGGATCGGCTTCTTGCTCGCGAAAGATGTCGGTCCATAGACATAGAGCGACGCCATCTTGATTCCGCGATTGGCGGCAAGCTGCGAATACTTTCCGAAAAACTCGGGGTCGTTCAGTGCGCGATGGGCGTGGAACACGTCATCGAACAGGCCCGGCGCATCGGGTACCTGAAAATTGGGGTTAATGCCGACCATGAAACCCGGCGGCGTGATCAGCGCTTCCAGCGTGCCGAACTGGATACCTTCGATCATCCGCGGGATCGATCCGATCTGAGCCGCCGGAAAAACCCGTGGCGAAATCTTCAGGTCGGCGTTCGCGGTAAAGCGCTTTTTAATTTCTTCAGCGATGGCATGCTGCGGATCGTTGATTGTCGCGAAGCCGATTTTCATGTCCATCTGCGCCGTCGCGGCGCCCGCATAGCCAGCCACGGCCAAGGCGGCAATGGTGCTAAGAATTTTAGGTGTACGCATCCTATATCTCCCTTGGTTTGTTTAAGCGGGACGAGTGCATCCCGAGAGAATCCAGACGACAGCAGGCAACCGGCCAAACGGTCGAGGTTCTTAAAATCAGTATGCTGATCTCTGCCCGAACGTGTCAATGGCGCGCCCGGCCTATATTGCGTTTAATGGCGTCGATACCCACGAGAGGAGTTCGAACATGACCAGCAAATCCGTCGGCACCAACCCGGCTTCCGTCGCCCCGCCGATGAAGCCGCATTATTCCAACAGCATACGAACCGAAAGCGGGCCGCTGCTGTTCATCGCCGGGCAGGTGGCGCTGGACGCCGACGGAAAGCTGGTCGGCGACGGCGATATCCGAGCCCAGGCGACCCAGGTGCTGGAAAACATCCGCGCCATCGTCGAAGCCAACGGAGGCGCCATGGCCGACATCGCGCAGGTCACGGTCTACGTCCGCGACATCGAGGCCTTCAATTCGATTTCCGATATCCGGGAACGCTATTTCCCGAGCGACGGCCCGGCATCGGCCATCGTCGAAGTCTCGGCGCTGGCCTGGCCCGAATTCCTGATCGAGATCGCGGCGGTCGCGGCGTTGCCGTCCTGAGGAAGCACGGGCAGTCCCCGGCGGTCGATAAGCCCCCTCCCGCATAACATATCCGCCGCGCTCCGGAACTGTTCCGCCGCCGCGGGACGCTCCCACGCTTCCAGCCAGTTCTGCTCGATGAAGGCGTGAATGGCGGGCTGTCCCAGGGCCGCCTCGAACAGGATGCCGAGCAACGATGCCAGCAACTCCTCTTCTTCCTTCGTCGCATCGTCGACGCAGCGGGCGGCCTCCGCCTCCGCAACCCGTCCGGTTTCCGGCCCGGCGCCAAGCCCGAAATCCGGCAGGCGGCGGCGGTCGGGCGGCGCGATCAGCCAGTGAGCCACTTCGTGGATCAGGACGCTGGCCTCGCTCCGGGTCCGGACAGCGGTCCCGTCCCAGCTGAAGGCCTCGGCGGGCACTTCGTCGATGGCGGTCATGCCGGCATCCGCGACCAGGTCGCGGGCCGCCCGGCGGTGATCGGGCGTATCAATGGCGGCATCCGGGTTCCCGGCGGTTGCGGCGATCAGGTCGAAAGCAACTGCGGAAACGGTTCCGGTCGTCAGGCGCGCTTTCACCGTCGCCAGCGCCTGCGGCAGGATTTCGGGATCTATCGGCGTCAGGTTCATGATGCCCCACTATACCGCATTTACTTGCATTCGGAGCGCGAGGCGGCGATGGTCCCGCCCGGCAAAAACCGAGGTGATCATGGTATATGGCTGGTTCGAGGACATGTCGGTGGGCGACACGCAAACCTTCGGCGAGTATCTGGTCGAGGAAGAGGAAATGGTCGCCTTTTCCGAAAAATGGGACCCGTTTCCCTTCCATGTCGATCGCGAAGCCGCTGAGAAATCGATTCATGGCGGGCTGATCGCGTCGGGCGAGTACTCGATGGCCATCAAACAGATACTGCTTCACAGGAATGGTATCCCGCCTGGCGTAATGGCGTCGATGGGGTACGACGAATTGCGTTATCTGGCGCCGGTTCGTCCCGGAGACCGGATCAGTGTCTATCTGGAAGTGCTGGAAACCCGCGAATCCCGTTCGAAGCCGGACCGGGGCATCGTGCGGGTGCGGACAACGCTGAAAAATCAGGAAAACAAGGCACTGCTGACCTATATCGACAATGTTCTCATCGCCAAAAAATCTGCATGACCGATCAACCAGTCCTCCCTGACGCCGCGCTGAACGTCTCCGGCCTCGAAAAATCCTACCGGCTGGGCAGCGAGGCGATCCCCGTCCTGAAGGGACTGGAACTGCGCGTCGACCGGGGCGACATGATCGCCATCATGGGGCCGAGCGGATCGGGGAAGACCACGCTGCTGAACTGCATCGCCGCCATCGACGCGCCGGACGGCGGCCACGTGGAGATCGCAGGTTCGGCGGTGAATTACGGCTCCGAACGCGCCCGCACCCTGCTGCGGCGGCGCGATATCGGGATCGTGTTCCAGTTTTTCAACCTGATCCCGACTTTGAGCGTGCGCGAAAACATCGCCCTGCCGCAGCAGATCGCGGGCGGTGCGCGGTCGGAAACCAAAAAGCGCGTCGACGGGCTGATCGAACGCGTCGGCCTCGACAAACGGCGCGATCACCTGCCCCACCAGCTGTCGGGCGGAGAGATGCAGCTTGTCTCGATTGCCCGGGCGCTGGTGCATCGCCCTGCCCTGTTATTGGCCGACGAACCGACCGGCAACGTCAACCCGGCGGTGGGTCGCGCCATCCTGCAGACACTGCGCGATACCGTCGCCGAGGAAGAGACCAGCGTTCTGCTGGTCACCCACAGCCCGGAACACGCGGCCTGGGCCGACCGGGTGTGCTTTCTGAAGGATGGCGTCATCGCCGGCACCGTGACGCAGGACAAAGGGCCGGAGGAGATGACCGGCATCTACGCGGAACTGCAGCGACTGGGGATCTGACCGGTGTCTGCCGCCGACGCCCTGCCGCTTAATCTCGGACTCGCCTTCCGGCTGGCAGCCCGCAGCCTGCGCCATCGCCGAATGATCGCACTGGCGACGGTGCTGGGCGTCGCCATCGGCATCGGCGTGGTCAATGCAGTGCTGATCGTCGATGCCAACACGGCGCGGTCGGGCCAGATCGTCCCTGTCGACGAGTTCGAGGCGGAAGAACTCGCAGAAGCAGCGAAAGAAGCGGAGGCCCTTCAGCGCGTCGGCGACAAGCCGTTTGCGATCCGCATCGAGCGCCGCAACGAAACAACCGAATCCGGCTCGATCGTCCCCACCCAGCGCGGCGGCGCCGCCGCAAGCGATACGGCGCGCAACCGGCTGGGCGAGGAAGACTACCAGGCCATGCGGCTGGCGGTACGCATGGCGTCGTTGCTGGCGTTCTTTATCGGCGCGGTAATCGTTTTCTACACGATGCGTTATTCTGTCTCGACCCGGGCGCGGGAATTCAGCCTGATGCTGTGCCTGGGCGAGAGCCGGCGCAATGTCGGCGCGTCGCTGATGGCGGAAGCCACGCTGCTGGGCGCGGTCGCTACCGTGATCGGGCTGATCGCTGCGTTTCCGGCGGCCGCGGCCCTCCTTGCAGGCGGGATATCGACCAACGGGCGGCGTCCTTTGCCGGGTTTCGAGATACCCTGGCTGGAACTGACCGGCATGGGGCTTGTCAGCCTGGCGATCGTCTATCTCGGCGTGGCCAGTCCGCTGCGAGAAATCCGCCGCCTGAAAATCCCCGACGTCCTGAACCCCCGCTTTCTGGCCGACGGCGACGGCGGCGTCGCACTGGCGCAAAAGGGATTCGGCTGGCTGATCCCGCCGATGCTGGCCGCCGCGTGGATCGGCATGCGCCCCTTCATGGAAAGCTGGCTGTCGGTCGTCTATTTCTTCCTGTTCGAAGCCGCGTTCGTTGCCATCCTGGCGACCGCGACGCTGTGGTGGCTTTCTCCGTTTCTGCGCGGTGCCATCCGCCTGTTCGAGACCGTCTTTCGTGCGATCCTGCCGCTGGAAGCGTTCCTGACCGGGCGCCGCATGCGGCTCAACAGCCGGCGCCTGGTGTTCTCGGTCACCGGGGTAACCCTGGTGTTCAGCCTGCTGACCGGCCTTCACGACGTGACCCGCGCCCTGAAGGACGAGATCGCGATCTGGGCCTGGGACGCGATGCGGGCCAGTTCCTATTTCGAACGTCCCGCCGACCGGCAGGTCGACGAAGCCCAGCTTCAGGAACGGCTGGCCACGAACGGCATCCTGCTGATGCGCATGTCGGCGAAGACCGGTGGCGACTTCCCCATCCGTCTGGTCAAGGCAAGCGACGTTAACCCGCATCTGCGGGCCCTGGGATACCCTGCGCTGCTGCCCGGGCGCGTGATGTTGTCCAAAACCCTGGCCGCCCGCTACGACGCGCAGCCGGGCGATACCATCGTCTTTTCCGACGGCAGGCGCGATCATCGGTTCGCCGTCATCGGCATCTCGGATAGCGTCGGGTTTTATCTGGAAAGCGCGCAGTATGTGGATCTGAAATCATACGCGCTGTTCAGCGACGGCAACCCGATCTTCGCCGACAATCTGGAAAAATCCCTGGGACGCTACGCGTCGGCGCGTCCATTCGGTCAGGTTCAGCCCTATCTGTACAGGAATCAGGAGCAGGCGCTGTATCCCTGGTACGTCACCGTCAAGCGCGGCCGTTTCCAGGCATACTGGCAGAGCCGGGAGATCGACCGCGATTTCCTGATTTTCGACTTCATTCTGCTGGGCACGGTGGTGCTGGCGGGTATCGGCGTCGCCAATACGATGCTGATCCAGGTACGCGCCCGCGACCGCGAATTCGCGGTGTTGAAATCCATCGGCATCAGCCGGGGACAGGTCGCGCGGATGCTGCTGATCGAAGGCACGATCATCGGCTGCGTCAGTGCGGTACTTGCGATCGTGATCGGCAACGGGCTGGGAGCGATCAGCATCCGGTTTCTCGACCATTTCACGCTGTTCGACTATTTCCTGCGTATCTCGCTGGACGCGACATTGTATATTTCGGCGCTGTGCGTTTTCACCTGCGTTGCGGCGTCGGTCTATCCCGCATTCGTCGCAAACCGGACCTCCTCGGCGGAATCCCTGCACTACGAATAACCGTTCCGAGCCGAGGAACATTACCAAAGATTAATTTGCGCCGGGTCCGCGATCGCTCCTACATAATTACCGTTACAAACAGAGGGCAAAACAATGCGCGTACTGGTCATCGAAGACGATTCCGAGGTCGCGTCATACATCGTAAAAGCGCTGGGAGAAGCGGGGCACAATCCGACCCACGCGGACACCGGCAAACAGGGCCTGTTTCTGGCGACGACGGAAGATTACGACGTTCTGGTGGTCGACCGCATGTTGCCGGCGCCGGACGGGCTGACCATCATCCGGACACTGCGCGCCTCCGACGACGATACGCCCGCACTGGTTCTCAGTGCGCTGGGCGAAGTGGACGACCGGGTGAAAGGCCTGAAAGCCGGCGGCGACGATTACCTGACCAAACCGTTCGCCGCCTCCGAGCTTCTCGCCCGGCTGGAGGCGCTGACCCGGCGGTCGGCGAAATCGGGCAACAGCGCCGAGACGCATCTTGCCGTCGGCGACCTTGAAGTCGACCTGCTGGCGCGCAGGGTGACGCGGGCAGGCACCGAAATAGACCTGCAGCCCCGCGAATACCGGCTGCTCGAATATTTGATGCGCAACGCCGGGAACGTCGTCACCCGCACGATGCTGCTTGAGCACGTATGGGACTATCATTTCGATCCGCAGACCAACGTGATCGATGTCCATATCAGCCGGCTGCGACAGAAAATCGACAAGGAATTCGACACGCCGCTGATCCACACCGTGCGGGGCGCGGGATACGCGCTGCGCGCCACGCCGCCATGACGTTACCGCCGCTGCTGCGCAGCGCCTCGTTTCGCCTGACGCTGATTTATATCCTGCTGTTCGGCGGCTCGGCGGCCGTGCTGCTGGGGTTCCTGTACTGGGCGACCGCTGGCACGCTGTCCGACCAGGTCGACGCCACCATAGAAGCCGACATCAAGGGCCTTGCGGAACAGTACGAGTTACGCGGCACGCCGGGCGTCGCCGCCATTATTTCCGAACGCGTCCGCCGGGATCCGGGCGGGCGTACCGTCTATCTGCTGACCGATCCGCTTCGCCGCCCGCTGGTCGGCAATCTCAGCGACTGGCCGACCGTCGATCCCGACGCCCGGGGCTGGATCGAGTTCGAGCTCAGGGATCGGGATTCACCGGACGGGGAGGTCTATCTGGCGCGGGCGCGATCGTTTGTCCTGCAAGGTGGGCTCAACCTGCTGGTCGGGCGCGAGGTCCGCGAACTGGTGCGAACGCGCGACATGGTAATCAACGCGATGATCTGGGGAATCGCGATCACCCTGGCGCTGGCGCTCGCCGGCGGCATCGCCATGAGCCGGAGCACCACGCGGCGGATCGAGGCCATCAACCAGACCAGCCGGGAAATCGCGGACGGCGCGCTCGACCGGCGCATTCCGACCCGCGGCACCGGCGACGAATTCGACCGCCTCGCCGCACAGCTGAACGAAATGCTGGACCGCAACCAATCGCTGATGGAAGGGTTGCGGCACGTCACCGATAACATCGCGCACGACCTGCGCACGCCGCTCTCACGACTCCGACAGACGCTGGAGGGTCTGGAGGAAGACGGGCTGAGCGGCCCGGAACGCACCGCCCGCATCGACCGTGCCATCGGCGAGGCGGACGGGTTGCTGTCGATCTTCAATGCGCTGCTGCGTATCACGCAGATCGAAGCCGGCGGGCGGCGGGACAATTTCTCGACGGTCGACCCGGGAGAAGTCGTGGCGGACGTGGCCGAGCTATACGAACCGGTCGCGGAGGAAAAGGGCCTGTCCTTTTCGCTTCGCCTCGACGCGACGGCGGAGATCGAAGGCGACCGCGACCTGCTGTTCCAGGCCATCGCCAATCTTGCCGACAACGCGATCAAATATTCCCCGCCCGACGGCACCGTCACGCTTCACGCGGCGGGCCGGGCCGTGACGGTGTCGGACACCGGTCCCGGCATCCCGGAAGAAGCACGCGAAGAAGTGTTTCGCCGCTTTCACCGGCTGGAAGCGGCGCGCTCGACACCCGGCAGCGGCCTGGGACTCAGTCTCGTAGAGGCGGTGGCGCATCTTCACGGCGGCCGGGTCCGGCTGGAAGATAACCGCCCGGGCCTGAAAGCGATTCTGGAGCTTGGCTGAGTCGCTGTTGATCCGTGACGGCGGAATCGACGTAGACTGGCGGGGGAGCAATCGTGATTCAAGACACCCGCATTCGAAAGCTCAACGACTGCAAACGCCGGGAAAACGGCGCCTATGTCCTCTACTGGATGCAGGAGGCGCAGCGGACGCATGGCAATCCGGCACTGGAAACGGCAATCCGCGGCGCCAACAAATACGGCCTGCCGGTCGTCGTCTGCTTCGGTCTGATGGACGGGTACCCGGAAGCCAATGCGCGGCACTACGCCTTCATGCTCGAAGGTCTCTCGGACGTCGCGGAAAACCTGAAGAAGCGCGGCATCGCCTTCGTCGTCCGGCGCGCCATGCCGGCAGAGGTGGCGATCGACCTGGCGCAGGATGCGGCAGCCGTGATCTGCGATCGCAGCTACATGCCCGCCCAGATCGGCTGGCGGAAGCAGCTTGCCGAGGCCGCGGATTGCGCGGTGGTGCAGGTCGAAACCGAAGTCGTGGTGCCGGTCGACGTGGTATCGGACAAATCCGAATACGCGGCACGCACGATCCGCCCGAAAATCCATCGGGTATGGGACGAATATCTGGTGCCGCTGGACGAAACCGAACCGGAATTATCGGCCCGCAAGCTCGGCCTCGAAAGCGACATCGACGTCGCGGACCCGGCGGCAGCTCTGGCCAAACTCGAGCTGGACCGGTCCGTGCCCCCGGTCAGCCGCTTCAGGGGCGGCGAAAACGAAGCCCGGCGCCGGCTCGATTCCTTTGGCACCGAGATCCTCGACGGTTATGCCGAAGGCCGAAACGAACCGTCGGCGGGGCAAACGTCGTTCCTCAGCCCCTATCTCCACTTTGGGCATATCTCGCCGGTCGACATGGCGCTGGCCGTACGCGACGCCGACACGGGATCGTCCGACGACTGCGGCTCGTTCATCGAGGAACTGGTCGTGCGGCGCGAGCTTGCGATGAACTACGTCGCGTTCGAGCCGAAGTTCGACAGCTACGATGCGCTCCCCGACTGGGCGCGCAAGACGTTGGACGAACATGCCGGCGACGAACGCGAATATGTGTACACGATGGAAGAACTGGCAGCCTGCGACACCCATGACCCGCACTGGAACGATGCAATGCGCGAAATGGTGCATACCGGCTTCATGCACAACTACATGCGCATGTACTGGGCCAAGAAAATCCTCGAATGGTCGCCGACGCCGCGGCAGGCTTTCGAGACGACGCTGGCGCTGAATAACAAATATTTCCTCGATGGCCGCGATCCGAATTCCTACGCCAATGTCGCCTGGTGCTACGGCCTCCACGACCGCGCCTGGACCGAACGCCCGGTGTTCGGAAAGATCCGCTACATGAACGCCAACGGCCTGAACCGGAAATTCGACATGGCGGCGTACGCGGAGTTCGTGGACGGGTTGGTGGGCGCAGAGCAGGACACACAATAAATCCGATTTTGCCGATCAGACGGGCCCCTTATCATTTTCACCTTCATGAACTACAAATCGGGCAGAGACAGGAAGCGAGGAACGCCCATATGAAAATCGGATTTTTCACCATGCCGGTGCACCGGCTGGACCGGGACTATACGGAGTGTCTGCAGGAAGACCGCGAAGCCATCATCCTGGCCGACAGGCTGGGCTATTCAGAGGCCTATGTCGGCGAACACCTGACCGATGCCGCCGAGAGCATCACCAGCTCGATGCTGTTCCAGGCGAGTCTGATTTCGGATACCAAGCAGATCAAACTTGGGACCGGCACGTCCAACCTGTCCCACAGTCACCCGGTTCTGGTCGCGGCCCATGCGGCGATGATGGATCACCTTCTGAAGGGCCGCTTTATTTTCGGTGTCAGCCCCGGGGCGCTGGAATCCGATGCCGAGGCGCTGGGCATCCGCGGCATCGACCGCAACGCGATGTTCGCAGAAGCGATCGATCACATTCTCAATATCTGGACGGGCGAACCGCCCTACGATCTGAAAGGCGATTTCTGGAACATTTCGACCCGCGAAACCCAGTTTGCGGAAATCGGCCTGGGCCCGATCGCCAAACCTTACCAGAAACCCTATCCGCCGGTTGTCTGCACCGTGGTCGCGCCGTTTTCCAAGGGCGTGATCGAAATGGGCAAGAAGGGCTTCCTGCCGATCTCGGCCAACTTCCTGCTCGACAAATGGGTCAAAACCCACTGGACCAATTACGCCCAGGGCTGCGAGGAAGGCGGGCGCGAGGCCAATACGGCGGACTGGCGCGTGGCGCGGTCGATCTTCGTCCACGACGATCACAAGACCGCAATCGATTACGGCAAGGAGAACGAACGCAGTCCCTACCGGTTCTATTACAATCAGCTTTTCACCAAGCTGAAAAAAGGCAACCGGCACGAAGTCTTCAAGCCCGAACGCGATTTCCCGGACGAGGACCTGAATCTCGATTTCATCGTCGATAATCTCGTCATCGCGGGCGACGTGAACAGCGTCGTCGATCAGATCCTCGCCTTCCGCGAGGTCACGGGCGATTTCGGCACACTGCTTTATGCCGGCAAGGACTGGGAAGACAAGGAGCTCGGCCGCCGGTCTATGGAGCTGATGGCCGAAAAGGTCATGCCCGCCGTCAACGCCGCGATCGGTCATTCGGAGGCAGCGGAATAGATTTTCTGCTATAATCGGGACATGGCGATCGCAGACGATAAACCGCTGTCCCTGGTTCATGTTCTCTCGAACCGGATCGGACGCGCCTTTCACGGCGAGATAGAGACCAAGTTCGGCATCACTATCGCCGAATGGCGCGTGCTGCTGACCCTGACCTCGGAAAAAGGCGTCTCCGCGGCAGAGATCACCAATCGATGGGCCATGGAAAAAATGTCGGTAAACCGGGCGATACAGCGCCTGGTCGACAATGGCTGCGTCACCCGGGAACGCGACCCGGACGACCGGCGCAGCTATCGGCTGGCGCTGACGTCCAAGGGCCGGAAGCTCTACGACAAGATCTCGCCGACCGCGAACAAGCGCTACAACGAACTGATGTCCGCGATCGACAGTGACGAATCGGATGCCATGGTCCGGGCGCTGCAGAAAATCATTCGGAAAGCCGAACAGCTCAACTAGGTCGGGCGAATCGGTTGTTCCGCGTTCGCCTCATCTGATACGATCAGATACAGGAGGCGGAACTTTGTCGAACCCCGATTACAAAAGCATCATCTACGTCGTCGAAGACGGCGTCGCGAAGATTATTTTCAACCTGCCGCAATACGGCAACGCGCTGGACCTGCAGGGCGTTCAGGAAACGCTCGACGCGCTGTTCCACGCCGAGGCGGACGACAATGTGGGCGCCGTGCTGTTTACCGGCGCCGGCGAATCGTTCTGCGCCGGGTTCAATCTGAAGGAAATTCCGGATGTCGGCGACGGGCAGGAGGGCATCTCGTCGCATTTCCGCGAACTGGCCATGTGGTGGCATCAGGTTTTCCACATGATCGTCCGCATCAAGAAACCCGTTTTCTCCGCCGTGAACGGCGCGGCGGCCGGATCGGGTCTCGGCATCACGCTGTGCTCCGACATGGCAGTCTGCACGGACGACGCCCGTTTCCTGTGTGCCTGGCATTCGATCGGCCTCGCCAATGACGCATCGACCAGCTATTCGCTGGTCAAGATCGTGGGTTTTCGGCGCGCGATGGAGCTGATGTACACCAACCGGACGCTCAGCGCTCAGGACGCGCTCGACTGGCAGATCGTCAACCGGGTCTATTCCAGGGAAGACTTCAAGGAAAACGCCTCGCAGATCGCGCGCGATCTCGCGGCCGGGCCGACGCATCTGCAGGGCATGGCGAAGGAAAGCTTTCACATGGGCTGGCGCCGGTCGATCGAGGAAGCGACCGAATTCGAGATCCAGAACGTACGGGAATCGGTCATGCACCCCTATTTCAAGCAGGCGCTGGAAAAATTCCTCGACAAGAAAACGCGCAGTAACAACGAAGTCGTCCGGCTTCCCTGAGGGCAATCGAAATGCTCGGCATATTCTCCAAGCGCAACCGGCCGCTCCATATGGGTCAGTACCCGATGGAAAAGATCAAACGCGTGGACGAACCGACGACCCTGATCACGGACAATATCCAGCGCCTCCCGAAACGCGCGGGCTTTTTCGTCCGCGCGTTTTTTGGGGATCTTGGCCCCAAGGCGGGCAAGGAAATCCGCCGCTTTATCACAAAGAACCCGCTGAACGCCGCCATGGGCCACGTGCACTGGACGCAGGTGCCGATCCACAAGGGCGAGCCCTATACCGACCCTGCGGAGCTGCCCGACGACCCGGCAGAGATCGCGAAGCACATCAAGTCGCTGTGCTACTTCCTCGATTCCGACATGGTCGGCATCTGCGAATGCCCGGACTGGGCGTGGTACAGCGAAGACATGGACGGCAAGCCGATCGAGGCGAAACACAAATACGCCATCGTCGTCGTCAACGACCAGCGCTGGGAAACCCTGGATTCCTCCTCCGGCGACGACTGGGTGTCCGGCGCGCAGAGCTACCGCGCCTATCTGAAAGGATCGACCACCGCGGTGATCGTGGCCGATTATATCCGGCGGCTGGGGTACGAGGCGCAGGCGCATTCCAACGCCGACGGCGACGTGATGCAGATTCCGCTGATGCTGCTGGCCGGATTGGGCGAGATGAGCCGGATCGGCGAACTGGTGCTCAACCCCTTTATCGGCCCCCGCCACAAGACAGCCATCATCACCACCAACCTGCCGATGGCGACCGACAAGCCGATCGATTTCGGACTGCAGGATTTCTGCTCCAAGTGCAAAAAATGCGCCCGCGAATGCCCGGCCCAGGCCATCCCGTTCGGCGACAAAGTGCTCTACAACGGCTACGAAATCTGGAAGCCCGACGTCGAAAAATGCACCAAGTACCGGGTGACCAACGCCAAGGGCTCGTCCTGCGGCCGCTGCATGAAGATGTGCCCCTGGAACAAGGAAGGCCTGCTGCAGCATCGCCTCGCCATGTGGGCGGCTATCAAGCTGCCGTGGTCGCGGCGGTTCCTGATCTGGCTGGACGACAAGATGGGTTACGGTACGCGCGGCGAGGCCAATCGCTGGTGGCTCGACCTCGAAACGAAAAAGAAAGACGGCCGGTCCTTCCATTCGGACAACGCCAATGCGCGCGACCTGTCGCTCGACCGCGATACATCGATGGGTAACGACAAGATTGCGACCTACCCGGTGGAAAAACTGCCGCGGGCTGACCAGAAGGAACCGGTCCCCGTCGACCGGAAACAGGGCCTGAAAGACACCAAGGCCGCCGAGGAAGCGCTGCGGAAGGCGCTGAAAGAACGCCAGGACGCAGAGCGGGCCAAGGCCAGGGTCTGATCGTCCCAGGCTGAAAGATCATGTCGGCCATTCTGAACATCATCGCGCCGGTCTTCGCGCTGATCCTGGTCGGTTACGCCGTCGCCCGCACCCCGAAATGGACGCCGGACGCGACGCGCTACTTCAACAATTTCGTCTTCTACGTCGCGCTGCCGACACTGCTGTTCGGCAAGCTGGCTTCAGGCGAGGCATTCGACGGGGTCGAACCGCTGATCGTCGCCGCCTATTTCGGCGGCGGGCTGATCTCCATGATACTGCTGATGGTTTTCTCCCGGCTGGTCTTCGACCTGTCGGGCGAAGAACGCGCGTTGATGGGGATGAGTGCCGGTTTTTCCAACACCGTGCTGCTGGGCCTGCCCCTGATCGTTCTCACCTTCGGCGACGCGTCGCTTGGCCCGATCACCACCATGATCGCATTCAATACGCTGATCCTGCTGCCGACGACGATCATCCTTGTCGAGATCGCGCGCGGCCGCCGCGACCAGCAGAGCATCGCCAAAATCGCGCTGGCGCCGCTGGCGAGCATGATCCGCAATCCGATTCTGATCGCCATTGTTGCGGGCGCCGCGTGGAGCTTTACCGGCCTCGCCCTGCCGCTGGAACGGTTTATCGATCTGCTGTCGGGTGCAGCGGGACCCTGTGCCCTGTTCGTCCTCGGCGCCAGCCTTGCCGAGTACAAGCTGGCCGGCCAGCCCGCCGAAACCGCCTCGATGACCATCGCCAAGCTGATCGTGCACCCGGTTCTCGTCTGGCTGCTCTGCACCGAGGTCTTCGTGCTGGATACACTGACCACCAACGTCGCCACCATGATGGCGGCGGTCCCGGTCGGCGCGACCGTCTTCACCGTGGCGCAGCAATACCGCGTGTTCGTCGGGCCGGTGACGTCGTCGATATTGATCTCGACGGCGATTTCGGCCGGCACGCTCGCCGTCGTAATCGGGCTATTGACCTAGATCTTGGAGTCCAGCCGATCACTGGCCGCTTCAAGCATCGGCCGGACCACTTTCCCCATCAGGTCGATCCCGACGCCGCATTTACACCCCTTGCAGCCCACGCAGGCGTCGAGGCCGAGATCGATGGCGTTGTTCAGCGCCGCCGCTTTCCCGGCCTCGGAGGTCAGCGGATCGATGCGGATACGCTGCAGTTTCAGCAGCGAGAAGGGATTTCCATACCGATAACCTTCCGCCGGATCGGGACGGTTTTCGGGCGTCTGGTCTTCCGGCAGGCCGCCGCCGAAATTGCGCGCATGCATGGGGCATTCGTGCAGGCAGGCATAGCATTCGATACACCCCGTCAGGGCGTGATAATCGTCCGGCGCCTCGACGTTCAGGTCGTTGCCCTGCCCCGCCGTCGCCAAGCGGCCGCGCATCTGGCGGGCGACGCCGTCGCGGCGCACCACCAGATCGCTGAGCGCCGGCAATGTCGCCATCGGGCTGATACGGTCGCCCTCCTTGATGCGGGCGCGGCAGGCGATGCGCGGGCGGCCGTTGATATCGACGGTGCACACCCCGCAGTTCCGGGCGCGGCAGCCATAGCGGAACGCCAGGTCGGGCATCTCCGTCGCCTGCGCCTGCAGAAGCACGTCCAGAATCATCGGCTTTTCGTTTTCATCGCGCCGGACGTAGTCGTATTCGACGACTGCTTCTTCACCGCCGCGGCGGGTAACGATTTCGACCTTCATGCCTGCGTTGCCTCTCCGACGGCGGCGTTCGTGCCGCCGGGCATCACTTCCTCCGCGGCACCGCCGGTCCCCATGACCGCAAGATATTTCTTTTCGAGCGCCCGGTCCTGCATGCCGGCCGGCAGCATGCGCAACCACTTCACCTGGGCTTTGCGCTTCATATCCTGGTATTTGAAGGAAAGTATCTGTTTCAACGGAGTGCGGTCGCGTTCGACGCGCCGGACCTGCCAATCGCCGGCAGCGTTCTTCGTTACGACCGTGGAATAGGGCTGAGAGAATGGCGAAATCTGTTTGCCGTCGAGTCGGACATGCCCGCCCAGGCTGCCGTCACGTTCGCGCGAGGCGACCGATACCGCCCGTGCCGACGCGATCAGATTGCGCAGTTCCTCGAATTCGATGAAGGCCTGATTCCATTCCGCGTATTCGGGAATAACCACGCGTTCCAGCTTTGCCTCCAGATCGGAAAGAACCCGCTCCATTTCGGCGATTCGGTCGGCGGTCCGAACCGGCCCGATATCGATCCAGGCCGCCTTTTGAAGTTCGAGCTTCAGACCTGCCGCCGCGCAGTCGCCCTTTTGCCCGAACCGCGCTCGCGTCGCCTCGATCAGGGGTCGGAACAAGTCTTCGCGAATTTTTCGCGACTGGGAGCGCCGCGCCAGAGCCGCCGCTGCCGCGCCGGCGCGCCTTCCGAAGACCGCCCCTTCGGTCAGCGACGTGGAACCGAGACGGTTGGCGCCGAACACCCCGCCCATGGCCTGGCCGGCCGTGAACAGACCGGTAAGACCCCGGTCAGCCGATCCATCGCCGTCGCCGGCGACCGCGGCCCCGTGTTCGTCCGCGCGGATACCTCCCATCATGTAATGGGCGCTCGGACGGACTTCCCAGGGTTCCTCGCAGTTTGCCGCCGCCTTGCTCATCGCCTGACGGGCGACCTTGTAAGCAGACGGCAACGCGGATTCGAGAAACCGCATGAAATAGGGGCCGGATCGCGGCGGACGCTTGTTGGCCGTCATATCCAGATAGGCGCCGCCATTGGGGCTACCGCGGCCGTCTTCTACCGCCCGCATGATCGCCGACGAGCATTCCGCCCGGGTCCGCAGGAACACGCCGTCCAGAATAACCTTGCCGTTCCTGTCGCGCAGAACGCCGAGATAGCTCGCCGTGACCGGTTCGCCGACGAGCAGCCCTTCGTAGGACGGCGGCGACGCCAGACAGAACGGCAGAAACTGGACCTGTTCCATATCGACCAGGTCGGCCCCGGCCCGTGCGGCGATGGCATAGGAATCGCCCGTGTTGCCGCGCATGGTGTCGGTCTTCGGGAAATACAACGTCGACAGCCCGCCGCAGGCGATGACGACGGAAGACGTTTTAACGGCGATCAGCTTGCCCAGCGCGGCATGATAGATGAGCCCGCCGGCCACGGTTTTGGCGCCGTGATCGCTTTCCTCCGTCACGAGATCGAGAAACCAGCTGTCTTCCAGGTAATCGATGCTGTCTCCCTGAACCACGGCATTCCAGTTGGCATGGCCGAATGCCACGCCGCTGTTGCGGTGCCCGACCGAGCGGCGCCTTGTGTGTCCGCCCATCGGCAGCGGCAGGGGTTTCGGTGTGTCCCGTTCGGCATCGATATCGGGACGCAATCCCTGCATCCGATAGGCGTCATAGGCGTCCTTACTGTCGGCGGCGAAGGCATCGGTGATCGCATTCACCGGCAGATCGCCACCGGCCATCTTCAGGTTTTCTGAAAGCGTTTCCTCGGAATCGTCATTCGATCCGGATTCGCGCACGGTCGCGATACCTTCGGAAATCTTGGTATCGGAACAGCCGATGGGATCTTTCGAAACCACCAACACACGCGCGCCGGTCGCTGCGGCAGCCTGCGCCGCATGGCTGCCCGCGCCGCCGGACCCCACGACAACGACATCGTATTCGCACCAGTCCACGTCTATGGGCATCGTCTCTGCTTCCCCGTCTCAATCAGCCGCTGTTTATAGTGCCGACAGAATACAGCGCCGATCCCGCGATGAAAGCGCGTGAGATTATCGGACGGTCAAAAATATATTGCGGACAGAACAATAAAACGGTGCGTGCTTAGCTTCCCCGCACCAGATCGATCAGCGTCGCCGGATCGTCCGGCACCGCCTGACCACGCCAGGCCACGTACTGATCGGGACGTATAAGCGCCAGGTCCGCTTCGTACAACGCCCGGGTTTCAGGGTCGGGCTCGTCGAAGATCGTTAGCGGGACTCCCTTTTCGGCGGCGGCCTGTTCCAGCGCCGTCGTATCCGCCGCCGTGCCGCCGAGGCGCAACAGAGTGAACCCCTTGCCGAAATGATCGAACAAGGCGGTTCCATCCGACAGCCAGCGATGTGGTGCCCGACCTCCGGGCCAGGCCGTCGGGACATAGGTGAACGGATCGCTGGTCCGGATCTCGCCTTCCTCGGCATGGATAATCGGCGAGTCGTCGTAACGGGCGCCAAGCTGAATACCCATGGAAAAATACTCCTCGGCCAGCGCCTCTTCCGTACGGGCGCCGAGATCTTCCCTCAGTTTCTCTCCTTCGGGTGTTTCGTCTTCAATCCCCTGCGGTACGGACAGCGAAGATTTCGCCTGCGCCAGAGCATAGGACTGCGCCAGGTTCCGGATCGCCACCGGGCGGCGTTCGGTTTCGTACGTGTCGATCAGACCGTCTCCGGCCCAGCCATCGTGCCAGGCCGCCAGCTTCCAGCCCAGGTTTTCGGCATCGCCAACGCCCGTGTTCATGCCGAACCCGCCGGTCGGAGTGAACAGGTGTACCGCGTCCCCCGCAAGGATCACGCGACCGCGTTGATATTCGTCCGCCACAAGCGACAGACCGGCCTGCCAGGGCTTGGACGACAGAATCTCGACCGGAATTTCCTCTCCTACGACGCGCCAGATATAGGGGCGCGGATCGAGAGTCTCGGCATCCTGACCAGGTTCCAGCTTGGCCCAGGTAAGAAAATGTCCCTTGCCGTCGAGGGCGACGATGGAGGCGCGGCCTTCAGGGTTCATGGAATGAAACTGCCACGGCGCGTCGGTCTTCATGACGTCGTACAACGCGGGGGCATAAAAATAGACCGACAGCATCTGGCCCATCATGAAGTCGACTTCCTCGCCTGACTTGCCGTCGTATTCGATGCCGAGGCTGCGCCGGATCGTGCTGCGCCCGCCGTCGCAGCCGACCAGATAACCGCAGGACACGGTTTCGGTTTCGCCGGTTTCGACGTTCTCGATGTCCACGGTCACGCCGTCTTCCGCCGGCGCGAATCCGGTCATCTTCCAGCCGAACCGCATATCGACGGTATCGCGCGTATCGAGTTCCTCCTTCAGGATGCGTTCGACGAACATCTGAGACGCGCGCTGCAGCGGTTCCGGGCCGATTTCCAGGTCGAACGACCCGGGCGTAAGACGTTCGCGCAGGGTGGGAATCCTGATGCGGCCGATTTCATGGGAATTGATCCGGGTGACGAAAATCGCATCGCCGCAGTGATCCATCGGCAGGCCGACATCGCGCATCCGGTCGGCAATCCCCAGACGCCGGTAGATTTCCATGGTCCGCGCATTATGCGTATTGCCCTGCGGATGGTTCGGCGTCGTCTTCGGTTCATTGACCAGCATGCACGGCACGTCCCGCCAGGCGAGATCCAGAGCCAGGTTCATACCGACCGGCCCGCCGCCGACGATGATAACAGGTGTTTCGATCATGGAGTTACTTCCGGATAGGTATGCGCAGCGGCATTATAGCGGCGTCGGTGTCGGCGTGCGAAACATCCGTGTCTGAACCCTCACCCGGCGCCGCGCGATCCGCCAGCCGTCCTCGCCGCCAACGAGTTGGTCTTCGTAATTCCCGACGGCATAGACCTCCGTCCGGCCATCGATATCGGTGCGAAACACCGAAAAGCTGGAAAGCGCCTCCACTGCCGTGCCATCCACGGCAAAGTCGACTTCCTCGACCGTCACCATATGTTTCCGGGCGGCAAGGTCGTGCACGTGCTGCGGCGATTCTTCGAGCAAGGCATCCAGTTCGTTCCGATCGAGATCGAGCCAGATCATGGTCTTGCCGATTTCGGCACTGTCGGCTTCCAGCACGTAATGTCCGCCGTCCGCGAACAAGGCAATGAAATCGGCGAACCGGCCCTCGTTCAGCGACCGGACCGACCGACTGATCAGGGTGCGGATATCTTCGCGATCCTGCAGCCTGCCTGCGTCAGCGCTCATTCGGCGGCCCCGCCGATTACCGACAGGCTGGGTTCGTCGCCGCGTTCCGCGTCCACGTCGTGCGGCCAGCGGCCGATGCGCCGGCCCCATTCCTGATAGAACGAGCGCAGGTTGGAATCGTCCTGCGGGCGCAGGTCTTCCTCCCGCGCATAGAGCGACCATGGAAACGCGCCGCTTTCCATCGCCCGCTGCTGCGATTCCACCGCCGCGATGTCTTCCGGCAGGTTGCGGCCCGCCGGCCCCCAGACCTGGTTGTGATGGCGGATCCGTTCGTCGCGCTGTTCGGGCGTGTCGGACTTCAGCCCCAGACCGCGCCATTCGACGACCGTGCGGTCGGGCGCCACCGGCGTGATGGTATCGAGGCGCATCACGGTGGCGCGCACGTTGATCATCACGTCGGGGAACAGCAGCATCACCATCAGCGCATCCGGCTCCATGCCCGGCATCAGGCGATCGCGCCGCGCCTCCAGCCCGACGCCGCCGTAATTCATCGCCCCCTGGTCCATCGCATGATGGCCGTTGGGATGCAGATGCCAGCGGCGTTCGTGATAGTTCGGCTGCGACAGACCTGTCTTGCGGTTCAGGACGTGCAGGAATTCGTGATACTGCTCGGAATTGTTATCGACCCAGAGCTTCCAGTTGCAGCGGATTTCCGAGCGGTGAAAGTGGAAGACTTCCAGCTCCTCGTCCTCCGGAAAATGCAGGCGGATATTGTCGGCGATCGGCCCCAGGAAATCCGCCAGCGGCGCGACGTCGTCGTCGATCGATACGAACACCAGCCCGCCGAGCACCTCTGTCCGGACCGGCCGCAGGCCTACATCGTCTTTCGACAGCCCGACCGGTTCGTACCCTTCGGGCCGGGTGATGCCGGTGCAGGCACCCTCCAGATCGAACGTCCACAGATGGTAGAAACACTGGATACGCTTGCCGAACGTACCGCGCTCGTCCCGCGCCAGAGGCGCGCCGCGATGCGGACAGATATTGAAGAAGGCGCGGATGTCGCCGGGACTGCCATCTGCCTGATCCCGGCCCCGCACCACCAGGATCGGCCGCCCGCCCAGCGTCAGCGCCCGGTAACTGCCGGCTTCCGGCAACTCGGACTCATGACACACCAGCTTCCAGCCCCCGGCGAATATCCGCGCCTGCTCGTCATCGAAGATCGCCGGATCGGTGAAGATGCGGTTGTCGACGTAATGGGTGGGCGGCAGATCTGGGCGGGCTTCCCAGCGGGCGATACGGTCGTCCATCTCGGGCACCTTTGGTAACGGCGGAATATACGGCGCGAAGGGTGCTACGGAGCCGGCGGAGTGTCAAATCCTAGGACGCCAGCGCGTCGATCTCCCCCAGCCACTTCGCCTTCGCATGCCCATCCAGGAACGACGCTGTAATCGAGTTTTTCGCCAGGGTCACGATTTCGTCCCGCGACAGGTTCAGCGCGTCGCGGACCGCAGTATAGTTGTCCAGAACGTAACCGCCGAAATAGGCGGGATCGTCGGAATTCACAGTCGCCACGACGCCGGCATCCAGCATCGCCTTTAGCGGATGGCGGGACATGTCGGTCACCCCCTGGAGCCGATAGTTGGACAGCGGGCAAACCGTCAGTGGCGTTTTCTCCCCGGCCAGCCTCGCGACCAGATCCGGGTCCTGCATGGCGGCATTGCCGTGATCGACGCGGTCGACCTTCAGCAGATCGAGCGTATCGCGGACGTATTCCGGCGGGCCTTCCTCGCCCGCATGGGCGACGAGCTTGAAGCCGGCCTCGCGCGCGGCGGCGAAGACGCGTTCGTATTTCTGCGGCGGATGGCCGAGTTCCGAAGAATCAAGCCCGACACCGACGATCCGGTCGCGGTGGTCCATCGCTGCCTCCAGCACCGGGAACGCGTCTTCCTCGGGCAGGTGCCTCAGGAAACACATGATCAGCCGCGAGGTGATGCCGTGTTCGGCCTCCGCGTCCCGCAGCGCCCGCCAGATGCCGTCCAGCACGGTGTCGAACGCGACGCCGCGTTCCGTGTGCCCCTGCGGATCGAAGAAGATTTCGGTATGCACGACACCGTCGGCAACCGCCCGTTTCAGGTAGGCCGCCGTCAGGTCGTAGAAGTCCCGTTCCGTCAGCAGGACGCTCATTCCCGAATAGTAGAGATCGAGAAATTCCTGCAGATCGGCAAAATCGTAAGCCGCTTTCAGCTCCTCGATGGTGGCGTAGGCAAGCGTTACGTCATTGCGCCGGGCGATCCCGAACATCAGCTCCGGCTCGAAGCTGCCTTCGATGTGGAGATGCAGTTCGGCTTTGGGCAGACGGCGGATGAAATCTTCGGATACGGTCATGATCTCGCGGATGGGCTGTTGGGATGTGAAATCCGTATGCTATCCTGCGGTAAATTAACAAGACGCATTCGCAGGGGCACGAAAAATGAGCAACGGGAAAAGCTACGACTACATCATCGTGGGTGCCGGGTCGGCGGGTTGCACGCTGGCCAACCGCCTGACCGAAAACCCCGACACGCAAGTGCTGCTGATCGAAGCCGGCGGTAGCGACCGCAGCCCGCTGATCGCGGTGCCGCTGGGCTGGGGCAAGATCCTGTTCGAACGTCTGTTCGACTGGGGCTATTTCACCGAGGAAGAGGAAGAGTTCAACAACCGCAAGGTCGAATGCGCGCGCGGCAAGGTGCTGGGCGGATCGTCGTCGATCAACGCCATGGCCTATGTCCGCTGCCATCGCGAAGATTACGACCGCTGGGCGCGAAACGGCTGCGCCGGTTGGTCCTATGCCGATATCCTGCCCTATTTCATCAAGGCGGAGGACTGGGAAAAGGGCGACCAGCCGTTGCGCGGCACCGGCGGACCGCTGACCACGATTGAGAACAAATATCCCGATCCGCTGCACGAAGCCTGGCTGAAAGCCGGCGAACAGGCGGGGTATTCGCGCACGCCGGATTACAACGGCGCGCAGAACGAAGGCCTCGGCACCCTGCAATCCACGATCCGCAACGGCAAGCGCTGCAGTGCCGCCGTGGCCTATCTGCGGCCGGCCATGAAACGATCGAACCTGACCGTCATTACCAAGAAGCTGGTGCACAGGGTGGTGCTGGAAGGCACCAAGGCCGTCGGGGTCGAGTATTCCGACGTGAACGGCGGAGCCGTCACCACGGCACGCGCCGAGCGCGAAGTCGTCGTTTCCGGCGGCGTCATCAATTCGCCGCAACTGCTAATGCTTTCGGGCATCGGCAATGGCGACCATCTGAAGGAACACGGCATCGATGCCGCCATCGACCTGAAAGGCGTCGGCCAGAATCTGCAGGACCACCTGTCGGTCGGCGTGGAATACGAACGCATCGGCGACGGGCCCTTCGTCGGAACGCTGCGCTGGGACCGGCTGATCATGTCCATGGCGCAGGCCTATTTCATGGGCACGGGATTCGCGACCGAGATGCCGGGCCCGTTGACCGGCTATATCACCACAAAAGAGGACCTGCCGCAGCCCGACCTGCAACTGCTGGCGCGTTTCATCCCGCCGGAATCGCAGCCCTGGTTCCCGGGCATCCGGCCCAAGCCGAAGGACGCCTTCATGGTGCGCCCGGTCGTCCTGCACCCGAAAAGCCGGGGTGAACTGAAACTGGCGTCGGCCAACCCTGCGGATCACGCGCTGATCTATCAGAAATTCCTGTCCGAGCAGGAAGACTGGGATCTGCTGCGCGAAGGCATCGGCATCGTCAAGGAAATCGCGGGTCAGAAGGCACTGGACGGGTTCCGCGGCCCGGAAATCCAGCCGGCGGGCGAATCCATCGACGAGTTCATCAAGCGAACCGCCTGGACGGTCCACCACCCGCTTGGCACCTGCAAGATGGGACCCGACAGCGACGACATGGCCGTGGTCGATCCGGAAATGCGGGTCCGCGGCGCGGAGAACCTGCGCGTCATCGACGCGTCGATCTTCCCGGACATGCTGGGCGGCAATATCAACGCGCCGACCATGGCCTTCGCCGACCGCGCCGCCGACCTGATGATGGGGAACGCGCCGCTTGCCCCGATGAACATTGCGGCCTAGTTGACGCATGAAGATCTGGCTGCCAATCGCGAGGAACCTGTCATGAGCGCTGCAATCAACGTGGAGCGCGTCGATCACACGGGCATCCGGGTCAGGGACGCGGAACGCGCGATCGCATTTTACGAAGTGCTGGGCTTCGAGGTCATGACCCGGGTCGATTTCGATCCCGTCGTCATCATCCGCAATCCGCAGGATGTTGAAATCAACCTGGTGGTCAACGCGGCGGAAGAGAACGACGGCAGCAATATCCTGATGGACGTGGACACCAAGCATGCCGGCATCACGCATATCGCGCTGCGCGTATCCTCCATCGTCGACACCATGCAGGTGCTGAAGGACAACGGCATCGCCATCACCCAGGGCCCGGTCATGTTCGGACAGGACGGGCATGTCTCGCTATTCGTGCGCGACCCCGACCGCAATGTGATCGAGCTTCGCGCCCGCGCCGAAAACCTGGACGAGATCGAAGGTCTCGAAAAATACGAAAACGTGAACTGAGCCCGGTTCCGCCGGGCCCAGTCGGTTTAGTCTAGAGCCACCACTGCAGAACGTAGTCGTACGGCCCTTCGCGGTTGACCAGATCGACCCGTTGCAGCGCGATTTTGTATCCGTCCGGTGTCTTTTTCAGAAGATGCCGGTATTTCCCCGAAAATGTCCGGATCTCGTACCGAAAATATTCCGCGCAGTGGAAACGCGACCGTACGATCACGTCGCCGTCGGCGTTCTCGCTTTCGATGATGACGTTGGACACGACGTGATTCAGGCGGTTGTGGGGCGCCTGGCTGTGTGCCCGCGGATGGGTGTTGCGGGCGATCCGCATCATCATCAGCCCCTGATCTTCCCAGAAGATATTGGGCTGGCCGTCGCCTTCGGTCTGGTCTTCCTCGGCCGGCATCCAGTACCAGCCGTCTTCGGTAAAGAGGCCCATCCAGTCGTCCATCTGTCTTTCGTCGAGGATCTCGGCCTGACGGTATAGAAACTGTTCGACGGCGCGCTGGGTTTCCACGCTGACATCGGCCACCGCAGTCGCATCGGCCGCGGCCAGGGTATCGCAGGCGGCAGTCATGATTTCGCTCCCGCGTCGGCAGTCATATAGTCGCGCCAGGCATGCATCATGTGGCGCAGTGGCAGTTCGCTCATGCTTTCCGGGGCGGAATAGGAAATTCCGTCGCGGACCTCGTCCTGGCCGGCCTTGCGGTGGAAGCTCACCCACTCGCTCGCCGACGATTCCAGCCCGTGCTGACATTTCCACCAGTTAAACAGATCGTCCGCGTTGATCAGCGTCGACGGCGAATTGACCATGTAATAATAGGCCAGCGACCGGCGATAGATCGGTTCCGGCGCATCCTTCAGCCGAAAATGCCAGATTTCGGTGAGCGTCTTATCCTGCGTGAGCGGACGGATGGTCCGCAGCTGCTGCAGGGGCGGCTGCACCGAATTGCACGGATAGACGATCATGTGGTGAATATCTACCGCGAGAATTTCCTCGGCCTTCTCCTCGCCATAGGCTTCGTACATGCGTCGCACGTATTCGTTGGTGTCCGGATCGTCAGGCCGCAGCCCCATATACCCTTCGAGACTGCTGTGGCCGTTGCGATAGCCGACAGTGCCGAACTTGGTCCAGCCGTCATGGCCGAGGCGGGCAAAATCGGTCAGGAACGAAAGTTCCATCGGCGGTTCTTCGCCATCGGCCCTGATTTTGGCTTCGAGCTTCTGCGCCGCCTTGCCGGTGGATTCATGGGTCACGCCAGGATGCGACGAATCAAGCTGGTTCTCGAGAAATATCTTCCAGTTCGACTGCTGCACCATGCGGAAGCAATCGCCGACGATCTCCGTTTCCTTGCCGGGCGCGCGGTCAATCAGCTGATCGAAAGCGCCGGCAGACTCGCCGAGATGGGTTGCCAGATCGGGGCCGCCTTCCGACAGATTGGCGAACCAGAACCCCCGGTAATTGTCGACCTGCGCCGGGCGGGCCATGTGGAATTCCGGATCGTCGAAATCGAGATTGGTACCTTCGTATTCGCGCTTGGCCGGCATGCCTTCCAGCTTGCCGTCCAGTTCGAACGTCCAGGCGTGGTAAGAGCAATAAAAATGATTCCCGGTATTGCCTTTACGCGCCGTGCAGATCTGCGCACCGCGATGCGGGCACCGGTTGTAAAGAACGTGTATCTCACCGTCCTGGCCGCGGATCATGATGACCGGCTGGCGTCCGACCTGCGCCAGATAGTAATCGCCCGGGTTTTTGACCTGGCTTTCATGACCGATATAAATCCAGGTGCGCTCGAAAATGCGCTCCATTTCGAGATCGAAAATTTCAGGATCGGTATAGGCCTTCCGGTGCGCCCGGTCGGGCTCCACCAGTCCGGCAAGCTGTTCGGTGGTCCAGGTCATGATCGCGTCTCCATCTGTCTGTTAGGCATCCGCTTTTGCGATGCGCCGGACTTCTGGCTCCCAGTTCGCAGCGCATCAGACCAGCCCATATTGGCAGAGAATATCCCTGTAGCGCCATTATTTGGCGTTTTTGAGTTTTTGCGACGGAAATTCGCGGAATCTGTCCTTATAGGCCTGCGCGAATTTGCTGAGACGCGCGAACCCGCAATGCGCGTCGATCTCGCGCGCCTCTTGCGTATCGCTGGAGACGAAATAGGGTGTTCGGCAACCGTACGCGGCGGCCGATTTTTCGGAGTTTGCGGGCGCATTCACAATACCGGTACCCTTGACCGCAAATGACGACGACCACACACAACAAACCATCCGTTTCTCTCGCCCAACGCGTCGCCGAAACGCTCTCCGCGCGCGGTGTAAAACGCATGTTCGGCGTCCCCGGCGGGGGCTCCAGCCTCGACCTTATCGACGCGGCCGCCGATCGCGGGATCGAGTTCGTCCTGTGCCGAACCGAAACCGCCGCCGCCATCATGGCCGCCGTCACCGGCGAACTGACCGGTGTTCCGGGAATCGTGCTGACCGGCATCGGACCCGGTGCGGCCAGCGTCGTGAACGGGATTGCCTATGCATCGCTCGAACGCGCGCCCGTAATCGTATTTACGGACGCTCACGACGAGGCCGCCACGGCGCCGCCGCATCAGATTTTCGATCAACCGTCTTTGTTCGCGCCCATATCGAAAGCGCAGCAGAGACTAACGCCGCCGGATGGATCGACATCTTTCGAGCGCCTGTTCGACCTTGCCGCCGCCGAGCCCCCCGGCCCGGTACATATCAATCTGTCCGCAAAAGACGCCGGCGCCGATTGTGCCGCCGCCGTTTCGTGGGAGGCTCTCCCCGCGCCCGAAATCGATCCAGATCCGATGCAGAAAGCTTCCGAACTGCTGGCATCGGCGACCCGGCCCGCTCTTATCGTGGGGCTTCAATGCCGCATCGGGGGCCGGGCGGAGGCCGCCAACACTTTGGCGGACGCGATCTGCGGCCCGGTCATGACGACATACAAGGCCAAGGGCATCGTGCCGGAGTCGGGTCCCTTGAATGTCGGACTCTACACCGGCGCCATGCTGGACAATTCCGTCCTGCGGGAAGCCGACCTGATCGTGTTCTGCGGTGTCGATCCGGTGGAAATGATCCCGGGAAAATGGCCGCATTCGACGCCCACGATCGTCCTGTCCGAAACGCCCCGACTGGCGTTCCCGTTCGAGCCCGACGCGGAAATCGCCGGACCGGTTGAAGACAGCGCGTGCCGCCTTGCGCAATCGCCCCCTTCATCGGCCTGGACGCCGGAAGAAATTAATGGGCACAGAGCCCGCCTGCGCGACACGGTGGCCAACAACGCGACATCTCAGCGGTCGCCCGATGACATCGTCGATGCGGTGGCGGCGGCAGCGCCGAAAGGCGCGCGGCTCGCCGTCGATGCCGGCGCGCACATGTTTTCCGCGATGGCCCGGTGGCCGGCAAACGCGCCGCACGACGTTTTGAAATCCAACGGGCTTTCCACCATGGGCTATGCCGTCCCCGCGGCCCTCGCCAGCTGGCTGCAGGAGCCGGCCAGCCCCGCGGTCGCGATCACGGGCGATGGCGGCATGATGATGTCGTTGGCGGAGCTGTCGACCGCCGCCCGGCTCGGCGCCAATCTGACGGTTATCGTCCTCAACGACGCCGCGCTGTCTCTGATCGATATCAAACAACAACGCCAGCAACGCCCGCCGCTGGGCGTCCGGTATCCCAGGGCCGATTTTGCCGCCGCTGCCCGCGGAATGGGATGCGATGCCTGGACGGTTGGCGGGCAGGATCCTCTGGAATTCGCACTGGCGGAAGCTTTCGAATCCGAAGGGCCGACCCTGATCGATGTCTCCGTCGATCCGTCCGGATACCGGGAACAGCTCATCGCGCTGCGGGGATAGTTTCAGCCTTTCGCCATGGCCTTGGCGAAGGAATCCCGCAAGCCGACGGTCCGGTTGAACACCGGTGCATCGAGCGTGCTGTCGGGATCGGTGCAGAAATAGCCCAGACGTTCGAACTGGACGACCTGTCCGTCCTCTACATCGGCCAGCATCGGTTCCAGCTTGCAACCGGTCAGCACTTCGAGCGATTCGGGATTGAGTGTGGAAAGAAAATCCTCGGCGGCGCCGGGGTTTTCATCCTGAAACAACGGACTGTAGAGCCGGACCTCGGCGTCCATCGCGTGCGCCGCGGATACCCAGTGCAGCGTTCCTTTCACCTTGCGACCATCGGGGGCATCGCCGCCCCGGGTTTCCGGGTCGTAAGTGCAGCGCAGCTCTGTTACGTCGCCGGCATCGTTCTTGATCACGTCAGTACAGGTGATGAAATAGGCCGACCGCAGGCGGACTTCGCGGCCCGGGCTAAGCCGGAAGAACTTTTTCGGCGCGTCTTCCATGAAATCGTCCCGCTCTATCCAGATTTCCCGGCCGAACGGCACCATGCGCGTCCCGGCGGTCTCGTCGCGCGGATTGTTGGCGGCCTCCAGTTCCTCGAACTGTCCTTCGGGGTAGTTCTCGATCACGACCTTCAGCGGTCGCAGCACCGCCATGCGGCGCAGCGCGCTGTCGTTCAGCGGATCGCGGATGCAGTGTTCGAGCATCGCCGCTTCGACTGTGCCTTCGCTTTTGGATATCGCCAGGCGACCGATGAAATCGCGGATCGCCGATGCCGGCACGCCGCGCCGCCGCAATCCGGACACGGTCGGCATGCGCGGATCGTCCCAGCCGGATACATGGCCTTCGTCGACCAGTTGCGTCAGCCGGCGTTTGGACAGCACCGTGTGAGTCATGTTCAGGCGTGAAAATTCATACTGCCGCGGCCGCGCCGGGACCGGCAGATTCTCGATCAGCCAGTCGTAAAGCGGGCGATGATCCTCGAATTCCAGCGTGCACAGCGAATGGGTAATTCCCTCGATCGCGTCGGTCTGACCATGCGCGAAATCATAGGTCGGATAGATGCACCAGTCGTCCCCGGTCCGCGGATGCGGCGCGCGGACGATTCTGTACAACACCGGATCGCGCAGATTGATATTGCCGGCCGACATATCGATTTTCGCCCTGAGCACACGGGCGCCGTCTTCGAACTCGCCCGCCCGCATCCGCCGGAACAGATCGAGGTTTTCATCCACCGGGCGGTCACGATGGGGGCTGTTCCGTCCCGGCTCGGTCAGCGTGCCCCGATATTCGCGCATTTCTTCCGCGTTCAGATCGTCGACATACGCTTTTCCCTCGCCGATCAGATGCTCCGCCCACAGATAAAGCTGTTCGAAGTTGTCGGACGCGTATTTGACCTGGCCGTCCCAACCGACATCCAGCCATTCCACATCCGCCTGAATGGCATCGATGAACTCCTGATCTTCTTTCGCCGGGTTGGTGTCGTCGAAGCGCAGATTGCAGCGCCCGTCGAATTCACGGGCGACCCCGAAATTCAGACAGATCGATTTGGCGTGACCGATGTGAAGATAGCCGTTCGGCTCGGGCGGAAACCGGGTAACGACCTCTTCTATGGCGCCATTGTCCAAATCTTCGCGAATACGATCGCGAATGAAATCGCGGACGGGCCCATCATCAGTGTCTGTCATATCGTTGCTCATGTCGGGCGAGCGTATAGCACGTCGGCTGCGCCGCGCTAAGCGCCAATGGCATTATCCGCCGGTTCTTCCGTACGGTTATTGTTCTATCCGTTCACGAGCCGGGCAATCCGCCGCGGCCGCGCCCAGCCGAGATTGTCGCAGGTCGCGCACAGATCGATTTTGTGCCGACCGGCTTTCATCAATTCCTGGATTTCCTTACGCGCGGGATCGTGCCAGGCGGCCCGCAGCCCCCTGGCGGTTACGTCGCCGAGGGTTTCCTGGCCCAGCGCATCGTTGCAGCACAGACTGACCCTGCCGTCGGGCCGCACGACCATCTGGAAAAACGGATAGGCGCAACGGCTTCTGAAAATGGTGGGAAGCTGCTTCCTGTTCGGGGCGTTGCCGGCACGGTTGGTCTTGACCTCTTCCGTGCTGCGATAGCCGACGGTTACCTTGGCCGCGAGGTCGGGCCGCTCAGCCTCCAGATATGCGACGACCTCCTGGATATTCTTGTGCAGAACCTGTTCCGGCGCATAGTTGTTGATCACCATGTTGGACAGGTTTTCGAGCGCGCCGACCGCCTTTTCCGGGGTCAGCAGCGTTCCGTTCGTGATGATCTGGATATAGGCATCCGGCAGGTTTTCGCGGGCGATATTGACGAATTCGATGATCCGTTTGTCGAGGAACGGCTCGTTGTTGGAGAACAGGTTCAGCGTGCCGGTGTAGTTCCATTCGCGAAGCTCGTCGATGATGCCGCGATAGGTTTCCTCGGTCATCCGGGCGCCGTCGCGCGGATCGATCAGCCGGTTCACCGGACAGAACGAACAGGTGCTGTTGCACCGGTTGACGGTTTCTATCTAGATGTGGGTCGGCTTATCGGCCTGGCTGACCAGTTTTTCGAAGGTTTCCTTTTGCAGGGCCCACCACAGCCAGTCCTTTATTTTCCAGCGCCTGACCTGATACCATTCGTAAACGCGGGGATTGTGCTTCAGCAGAAAATCCCGAACCGCCTTTTTTTCGGGCACGCTATAATGGATGTTGGCCATGGGTTACCGGTCAGTTATCGGTTGCGTTTCGGTCGGTTCGGCCGCTCTCGCCATCGCCCAGGCAAGGAAAAGCAGCGCCAACCACCACGATTGCATCAAACCGTGGGCGACACAATAAATTGCCATCGAACAAACGATAAAAGCGGCCATCGGACCGCCGCCCCGGGAAACCAGCTGGGTTTTCAGAAGTCTCCAAACCGCGATCATCGTAAAAACAATGCCGAGCAATCCGAGTTCGAGCCAGATCTGAAGCACAGCATTGTGCGGATGAAGGGGCAGATTCTGATCCGGGTGGGTAATGGGTTTGTCCGACCAGGGTACGACGTAGTGAATAGGGCGAAGTTCCTTGCCTCCCGGGATGGCGCGCGACGTATCAAGCCCCCAGCCCAGCAACGGGCGCTCCGCAATTCTGTCCAGCGTGAAGTCCCAGATCAGCAGCCGGTGGATAAACGAATTCGGAAAATTCGGAATACTGCGCGCGATCGTCTCGGGATTTTTTGCCAGCGGGTATACCAGCGCTGGCATGGTCAGCAGCGCAAGCGGCAGCGCGACGGTCAGGATTTTGGCGGTTACCCGGGCGGACCGAACATAGAAAAACCAGACACAAAGGCCTGTTACAAGTCCGAGCAAGGCGCTGCTGCTGCCCGAAGCAAGCGCCGCCACCAGAAGTCCGATCACGGAAATCAGGACATGGAATTTGGCCCGCCCGACCGACAAAGCATGTCCCAACGCCGGAAACGCTGTCACGACCAGAAGGATCACCGCAGTGTTGGGGATCGGTTTCCAGCTGACAATGAAGTCTTTCATCGTCTGGTTCGGGTTTGCCGACATGAGCGCCGCCTTCAGGTCGCTCTCGAATATTATCAGCGGCAACATGATGGCGAGGGCAATCCACCAGGCTTTGAGCCCCAGATCCGCGAGATAGCGGCGGTCGCCATCGGTCCATCGGCCGACGACGTGCATCAGCCCGCCCAACAAGATCAGAAACAGGGCGAACTTCCCGGCACGTTCCAGCGATTGCTCCGGTGTAATGGACCACGCGGCGCTCAACGCACCGATGAGGAGCAGCATGATCCACAGGGTCAGCGGTTTGAGTTCGGGGCGCGATCGCACATAGAACAGGCCGGACACGACAGTAATCGCGAGTACGATCACCGTACTCTTCGGCAACAAAATCAGTACGGGAAGATAGACGAGAGACTGCAGCGTAAGCAGGGCTAAATCTTTTTTAGCCAATGCGATAATTCCCGATCAATGAATGCGAACAGCCAGACGGTGCCGAAAGACGGTTTTACCCGGTATTCAGCGCTTTTTGCTTCGCGGGAACATGCCCGAATCCGAATCCGACCGCAAGCAGGGCACGCTGGAACGACACCGGAGAAGGGCCTGTTCGCGCCGCCACGTTGCATCCGCTAGAATAAGTCGGTTCTATTTCCACGAAGAGGTTCCGCGTGCTCAAATCCGGCCCCGCCGCCGGCATATTCTGGATGTGCATGGCGACGTTGATCAGTTCGGTTTCCGGTGGAATGGTGCGCGAACTCGCCGGACAGATTCCGACAATGGAACTGGTCTTTTTCCGAAACGTCATCGCTCTGATCGTTCTGGTTCCCATCGTCGTTCGACAAGGGGTGGGGCTGCCGTCGAAATCGCAGATTCCGGTCTATGTCCTCCGGGTTCTGTTCGCCTACACGGCGATGGTGTTTCTGTTCTACGCGCTCGCCCGCATGCCGATCGCGGATGTATACGCGCTGCAATACACCATCCCGCTGTTCACCATCCTGCTCGCCGTGATCGTGCTCAAGCAGCACGCGGACATACACAGCTGGGCAGCCTGCTTCGTCGGGTTCATGGGGACGCTGATCGTGATGCGGCCGGGCATCATCGAGATCACGCTGGCGTCGATGGCGGCCCTTTCGACCGCGTTGATGCATGCCGGGTCGAACACCACGATCAAGATTCTGGCCCGCCGCGACAATCCGGAGGTCATCACGCTGTGGACCAATTTCGGGATGCTGCCGCTGGCGCTGATTCCCACCCTGTTCCTGTGGGTGACGCCGACGGCGGCGCAGTGGCCGCTGGTGATCGGGATCGGGGTCATCAGCAGTATCGGCGGCTACTGTTTTACCCGCTCGGTTTCGGCCGCGGATGCGCGGATCGTCCAGCCCTTTCAGTTTTCGCGCATGGTTTTCGCTGCCGCCATCGGATGGATCATGTTTTCCGAACTGCCCGATCTCTGGACATGGATCGGCGCGGCGGTGATCTTTGCCGCATCCTATTATATCGTTTATCGCGAGGGACGCGCCCGCCGGGCAGCGGCAGAGGAGAAATCGGCATGACGAACGCGACCGTTATTCGCAACGGGCATGTCATCGACGGCACCGGCGCGCCCGGTCGCGATGCCGACATTGCCGTCGCCGACGGCCGCATCGCGGAGATCGGCGACGATATTTCGAGTACCGGCGCGGACATAGTGGATGCTTCAAACCGGGTGGTTTGCCCCGGTTTCATCGATATCAAGACCCATTCCGACTGGACCCTGCCGCTGATGCCGCAGGCGGAAAGCAAAATCCGGCAGGGCGTGACCACCGAGGTCATCGGCCATTGCGGGTATTCCTGTGCGCCGGCATTGCCGGAAAAGGTCGACGCGCTGGCCGACTACCTGAGCCCGAGCGCACCTTGGCTGACCTTCCGGGCGACCGGCTTCGCCGACTACCTGGCACAATACCCGGCCCTGTCGGTCAACACGGTTCATCTTGTCGGTCACAACACATTGCGGCTGATGGCGATGGGCATGGAAGACCGCCCGCCCACCGAAACCGAACTGGAACACATGCGGACGTTGTTGACCGAAGCGCTCGATGCCGGTGCGCTCGGCATGTCGTCCGGCCTGTTCACCGCACCTGGGTCATACTCGGACGTGGAGGAGATGGTGTCGCTGGGCAAAACCCTGGCCGGCGCCGGCGCGCGCTATTTCACTCACCTGCGGGACGAAGGAAATACGGTCTTCGATTCCGTGCAGGAGGCGATGGAATTCGCCGAACAGGTGGGCGTACATGTGCAGATCGTGCATATGAAACTGTCCGGCACCGACAACTGGGGCGGCGCCCGAAAGGCGATGGACCTGTTAGCCGACGCACGCCGAAACGGCGTACCGATCGACTGCGACATCTACCCCTACACCGCTGCCAGCAATCCTCTGAAAAACCTCTTTCCGCCGTGGCTTCAGGAGGACGGCGTCGACGCCATGATCGCGCGGCTGGGCGACAAGGGCGCTCGGCGCAGGTTGCGCGAAACGCTCGAGGCGGAGGGCCTGAACAATTTTGGGCGCATCCCGGACTGGGATGCGATCCGGATTTCGATTTCTCCCGACCTGCCACAACACGCCGGCCGCACCATCGCCGACCTCGCGGCCGAACGGGGCATCGATGGGTTCGATATGGCGCTCGATTACATCGTCGAAGATCGCGGTCAGACCCGGGTGCTGGTGTCGTCGATATCGGAGGACGATGTGCGCGATTTCGTGCGCTCTGCGGATGTGATGATCGGATCCGACGGAAATTCGGTAGCACCTTATGGCACTACCGGACAGGGCAAGCCACATCCGCGGTTTTACGGGACTTTTGCCCGTGTTCTGGGAAAGTATGCCCGGGACGACGAAGCACTACCGTTATCCCGGGCGGTGTGGAAAATGACCGGCGCGTCGGCCCGGGCGCTGGGGCTGAAGGATCGCGGAGTACTACGCGCCGGCCATGCTGCCGACATTACGATTTTCGACCCCGTCACCATCGCCGAAACCGCGACCTATGAAGATCCGCACAGTTTCGCCGCCGGGATCGACCGGGTCATCGTCAACGGCATAACCGTCCTGCGCGATGGAGAACACACCGGCGCCCTCGCCGGGCGGACGTTGCGCCGACAGATCGATTTCGCGACCGGCCAAAGCGCATGACCGCTTCGCTGCCCACCATCACCATCGGGAGTGCCGACCCGCTGCCGGCACCGGTCGCCGCGCATGCCGCCAGACAGTTCGCCGACGCCGGCGTGATCATTCTGAAAAACCTGCTGCCGGCGCACCGGGTCGCCGAGTTCGGTACCGCATATACCGAACGCTACAGCACAGGCATTTCCGCACACCGGATAAAAGAGGTTGGCGACGACCGCGCAATGATCACGCTGTCGATGGAAGGCGCGTTCGCCTCGCCCGATATATTTGCGAACCCGGTCGCGCTCAGCATCGTTGCCGAACTGCTGGGCGAAGATTTCATTCTCGGATCATACGTGGCCGTCACCTCGCAGCCCGGCGCTGCCGCCCAGAGCGACCACGCCGACCAGGCCGGTCTGTTCGAAGACGTCGCACTCGACGCCAGCGTGCCGGCCTACAGTATCACGCTTGTCATCCCGCTGGTGGCGCTGAACGAAATCACGGGAAGCACAAGATTTTATCCAGGCTCCCATCGAGATCCCGACATGGAAGACCTGACGATGGCGGTCCCTGACGCCGAACCCGGCGATGCCATCCTGTTCGACAGCCGTATCCTTCACGGCGGCCAGGCCAACCGCTCGGACTCACCGCGACCGATCCTGTACTGCACCTATCACCGCACGTGGTACCGCGACGTATCCAATTTCCGCGACATGCCTGCCGTGATCGTAGACGACAGCACGCTCGCCCGCATGCCGGATGCGGAGCGGGGACTTGTTTCCTGGGCGTCGCGCGAAGCGTACGACTAAAGCCGTCCGGCCCTAGTCCTTCGGTACTTCCTTCAGATGCGCGTCGCGGCGCTGGTACAGCTCTTCGTCGGCGTAGCCCATGGTTTCCGGACGGCCTTTTCCGAGCATGACCTGAAACCACACCGGTTCCAGGCTGTTGTTGTCATAGCCGTGGATCACGCCCGGCGGACAGGAAATGCAGTCCCACGGACCGAGCCGCACGGTCGAGCGCGTGCCGTCTTCGTCCTCGACGAACGCATCGAGATGCCCTTTCAGGACGAAGAAGGTTTCTTCGACCTCGTGCGTATGCGGCGCGTTTCCCTGCCCCGGCTCGACATACATGATGCTGAGCGTATGGGCGCGGGCGGGGATGGCATCGGCGTCGTCGTGCTTGCCGGACCCGCCTGCGCCGATGTAGCGGTGTTGAGCCCGTTTCCAGCCTTCGATCTTCGCGTCCTCGAACGCTTCCCAATCGGCTTTGCGTTCGGCAAAGCGGGCAACGAACCGCTCTACGATTTCTTCCTTCTTGACGCCCTCCAGTTCGGGCGGGCGGGGATGTCTGGCAACACTCATTTCGAATTCTCCCTTTCGTTCGATTAAGGATAACGCTGTGGGCGCGGCTTCGCAGCCCCCAATTGACCTCCGCAGTCATAAATGCACCAATGTCGGTCGATAAACAAACGGGATGGGACAGCCGCGATGAAACCGGCTCCGTTCAATCACTTCGCACCAACAAGCGTGCCGGAGGCAGTGGAACTTTTGGGTCAGCATGCACCCGACGCCCGCGTACTCGCCGGCGGTCAGTCGCTCGTGCCGATGATGAATTTCCGCCTGGCGCGACCGGACGTTCTGGTCGATCTCAACCGAATTTCCGACCTTTCCTATATCCGGGACGACGGAGATTGCCTGGCCATCGGTGCGATGACCCGCGAGCGGACGATCGAAAACTCGGACCTCGTCAAATCGGCGTGCCCGCTGGTCCATGACGCGACGCTCAACATCGCGCATCTGCCCATTCGCAGCCGCGGCACCATCGGCGGCAGCATCGCCAATGCCGATCCGGCGGCGATTTCGTCAACGCCGATCAAAGCGGACCCGCGGGCCGCTGAAAACCGAAATCTGTCGAAAAAAAATGGTGGGCGATGCTGGGATTGAACCAGCGACCCCTTCGATGTCAACGAAGTGCTCTCCCGCTGAGCTAATCGCCCGTGTGCCTGAAAAGGCAGCGCGTTTTATCGTTTTCGGGAACGGATAGCAAGCGCCACTGTCCCGCACCCGCGTGCCCGGCGGCGAATGGCGCCGTCAGGTGGCTTCGTCCTGCAGGATGCGGTCGACCTCCTGCACCAGTTCGCGCAGGTAGAAGGGCTTCGACAGGATCTTGGCGTTGCGGTTGGCGCCGGTCTTCTGGGCGTTCAGCGCCACGGCGGCGAAACCGGTGATGAACAGCACCTTGATATCGGGCAGATGCGCGGTGGCGCGCTGGGCGAGCTCTATCCCGTGGATGCCGGGCATCACGATATCGGCCAGCAGCAGGTCGTATTCGCGCAGCTCCAGCGCGGCGATGGCTTCCACGCCGTCCTCGCAGGACGTGACCATGTGGCCGGCCTAGCCGAGCGCCTTCGATAGAAATGTCCGGAGCGACGAATCGTCTTCCGCCAGGAGAATGCTTGCCATGAATCTTCCGTCCGCGCGTTAGTGAACCGCCAGCACCCCACCTTGGAAACCGGCCTGGCTACTATTGCTAAACCCCCGCCCTTAGGAAAGCGTAAACATCGCGGGACGAGGCGTTAAGGCTCCGCTAACCATGCCTTGCCCACACCGGGTCGTTATTTCGGGAGGGCACCGGCCTTCATCCGCTTTGCGGCTTCAGCCGCCTCCCGGCCACCCGCGGGATGATCCTTATGGGTGGCCGGGAGGGGGAGCGGGCCCGCGATACTTCAGAATCACCGCCGCGCGGATGACAATGCGTAGAGTTTGGTCTAAATCAGGGTCATGTCAGTCGATGAATCCGCGCCGGACGCTCCGGCGCCCGTACCGCCCTTCGAAATCCTGCATCCGGACGTACAATCGGTGCCGCTGGTCTTCGCGTCGCCCCATAGCGGGCGCGACTATCCGGCCGATTTCGTCGCCGGCGCGCGGCTCGATCCCGTCTCGCTGCGCCGGTCCGAGGACGGCTTCGTCGACGATCTGTTCGCCGCGGCG
The DNA here is from genome assembly GCA_038146925.1 of Alphaproteobacteria bacterium. Classification (GTDB taxonomy): domain Bacteria; phylum Pseudomonadota; class Alphaproteobacteria; order MPNO01; family UBA830; genus UBA830. The sequence continues at coordinate 205,626 of JAYQSP010000011.1, read as the reverse complement.
CCCGGCTACGGCGCGCCGCTGCTGCGGGCGACGTTTCCGCGGGCGTTCATAGACGCCAACCGCGAGCCGTTCGAGCTCGACCAGAATATGTTTTCCGATCCGTTGCCCGACTACGCGAACACGGATTCGGCCCGCGTCGCCGCCGGGCTCGGCACCATCGCCCGCGTCGTGTCCAGCGGCCAGGACATCTATCCCCGCAAGCTGACCTTCGCGGAGGCGGCGACACGCATCGATGCCTATTACCGGCCCTATCACAAGGCGCTGGAAACGCTGATCCACGAAACGCGCAAGCGGTTCGGCTTCTGCGTCGTGGTCGACTGCCATTCGATGCCGTCGATCGGCGGCCCGCTCGACCCCGATGCCGGGCGCGGCCGCGCCGATTTCGTGGTCGGCGACTGCTTCGGCAGCACCTGCGCCCCCTATATCACCGACGCCATCGAACGCACGATCGCCGGTTTCGGCTATGCCGTCGCCCGCAACAAGCCGTTCGCCGGCGGTTTCACCACGCGGCATTACGGCCAGCCGCGCGACGGGGTGCACACGGTCCAGATCGAGATCAACCGCGCGCTCTACATGAACGAGCTCCGCATCGAGAAGAGCGCCGGGTTCGACCGGGTCGCGGCGCAGATGACCGACGTCGTCGCCGCGCTGGCCCATCTGACGGCGCAGGATCTCGCCGCTGAATGACCGGCGCCGGTTCGCCCTTCGACATCCGCGCCGCCACGGCGGAAGACCTGCCGGCCATCGCGAAAATCTACGAGCATTACGTGCTCAACAGCATCGCCACGTTCGAGGAAATCCCGCCGGACGCGGCCGAGATGGAAACGCGTTTCCGCCGGGTGACCGAAAGCGGCCTGCCCTGGCTCGCCGTCGAGGAGGCGGGGGACGTGCGCGGCTATGCCTATGCGGCGCCCTATCGCGACCGCTCGGCCTACCGCTTTCTGGTCGAGGATTCGATCTATGTCGATCCGGCGGCGACCGGCCACGGATACGGCACCGCGCTGCTCGGCGCCCTGATCGAGCGCTGCACCGAACTGGGAAAGCGACAGATGATCGCCGTGATCGGCGGGTCGACGACCGCGCCGTCGATCGGGTTGCACAGCCGGCTGGGCTTCCGCGTCGCCGGCGTAGTGCCGTCGGCCGGTTTCAAGCTCGGCAAATGGGCCGACACCGTGCTGATGACCCGGCCGCTGGGGGACGGAGACAGGAGCCGACCCGGTTAGGACTGGATTTATGCTGTACCGCAGCATATTCCCAGCCGCCGGCCACGCCAAACGCGGCTTTCACAAACTATTGAAATACGAAGAAAAAAGGCCGCTCCGAAGAGCGGCCTGAGTTTGATAGGGAGGAAACGTCCAAGAAAGAAGAACACACAATTCGCTTGGACAACCAAATTGTGTTGCGTCGCAATATATAACCGCACCCAAGCTCCATCAACCCTAAAACACGGAAAATCCACATAATTTATCCGAATTCATAAATCTGTAATCGTTAGACACCGAACAATTTGGGTGCGGTGCACAAATTTTGGGCCCGATGCCCTGGAATGCGGCAAAAATCGGGGCTCACTTCCCGTTTGAACGAAACCGGCACGATATTTGCGTCGGGTTTGTCATGACATGCCGTGGGGGAAATATCGTCGCAACCCTGCTTCTGGGCGCCGGTTTGCTGTGCCCGGCCGCCGGCGGCGCGACTCAAAGGGGAAATTCCCTCGCATATTCAGACACTTGCAAGATCACCATCTCCCGGATCGAAGACGCGATGCGGCTGCCGACGAGTATCCTGCAGGCGATTTCACTGGCTGAATCGGGCCGCTGGCACAAGGCCAGCCGGTCACATTTTGCCTGGCCGTGGACGGTCACCGCCCGGGGGAAAGGCCGTTTTTACCCATCCAAGGACAAAGCGATCGCCGCCGTCCGCCGGCTGAAGGCCGAGGGCGTCCGCAATATCGACGTGGGCTGCATGCAGGTGAACCTGATGTATCATCCGAAGGCCTTCGACAGTCTGGAACAGGCGTTCGACCCGCACGCCAACGCCAGATATGCGGGCGAGCTGTTCTCGAAACTGCGCCGCGCCAACCGGTCGATCACCCATGCGATCGCGCATTACCATTCGACCACCCGCGAATACAACCGGCCCTATACGCGCAAGGTCGTCAAGTTGTGGAATCAGGAGCGCCGCCGGTATTACGCCGAACAGCGCAAGAAAAAACTGACCGCCTGGCAGGCCGAACGGGCCCGGCGGGACGCCGCCCGGCAAACACCGGCAGGGATCACGCCTCGAAGGTGATATCCGCCGACATCGCCAGCGCGCCTTCGCCGGTCATCGCCCACAGCTTGCAGGCGCCGTCTTCGCCCGGCGCGCCGTGGACGGAGAAATCCATCGTGTCGTAGACCGGCGACACTGCCCGCAGGTCGAGCGTTTTCATCGTCGCGTCGGGATTCTCGCGCCGGAACAGATCCAGCATCAGCGTCATGGTCAGCGGCCCGTGTACCAGCAGGCCCGGATACCCCTCGACATCGCGGACGTAGTCCTTGTCGTAATGGATGCGGTGGCTGTTCATGGTCAGCGCCGAATATCGGAACAGCAATACCGAACTCGGATGGACCGTCCGGCTCCACACCGCATCGGCGGGCGCCGGGCGCGGCGGCGGCGGCGGGGCGTTCGGGTCTGCCGGTTCGCGATAGACCTGGGTGCGTTCCTCGCTGGTGGTCAGGCGGCCGTCCTCGCCGAACACCTCTTCGGTCGTCGTCACGAAGCACATCTTGCCGGACTTGCCTTCCTTCATCGCGATATCGGCGATGGTAATGACCTTGCGCATTTTTTCGCCGATACGGATCGGCGATTCGAACCTCATCTTCGACCCGGCCCACATGCGCCGCGGAAAAGGCAGCGGCGGCATGAAATCGCCTTTGGCGCGATGGCCGTCCTCGCCCGTGGCGGCGAGCGCCACAAGCTCGTGGAAATAGAAATAGTGCCAGGCCGGCGGCAGGGCATCGCCATCCCCGAAGGGCGGATCGTCCCGGTCGAGCGTCAGCGTGAAGTAGTCGGCGGCATAGGCCGAGGCGATGCCGTGCTCGGTTTCGGACTTGCCGATCCAGCCGCTGAAATCCGTCTCTCCGCTCATCCGCCGAATTCCTCTCTGATGGCTTCCGTATGCGCGCCCGCCGGAGGCACGTCGCCCAGGTCGCGGACGCCGTTATCGATCAGCGCCGGCGGCGCGACCATGTCGACCGGCCCGGTCGGCGAGCCGACCTGGACCCGGCGCAACGCCGGATGGTTCGACAGCCCCGCGACATCGTTCACCTCGCCGAACGCGAGGGACGCGTCGCGCAGGCGCCGGACCAGTTCGTCGCGGTCGGTGTTGTTGAAGATATCGTTGATCACGGCGTCGAACGCCGCCCGGTTGGCGCAGCGCGCCTCGTTGCTTTCAAAGCGCGGATCCTTCGGCAGATCGGCGTCCAGAAGCACCGTCTCGCACAGACGGGCGAATTCGCGCTCGTTCTGGATCGCGATCAGAATCTGTCCGCCGTCCTGCGTGTCGTACGCGCCGTAAGGGTGAATCGACGGATGGTTGAGACCGACCCGCGGCATGATCTTTTCGCCGTAATCGTAATGCAGCAGCGGGACCGTCATCCAGTCGGCCATGCCGGCGAACAGCGACGTCTTGATCGACGATCCCTTGCCGGTGGCGTCGCGCGCGATCAGCGCTTCCAGCACCGCCATGTAGGAATACATGCCGCAGGACACGTCGCAGGCCGACACGCCGACCCGGCCGGGGCCTTCCGGCAGGCCGGTGATCGAACACAGCCCAGATTCCGCCTGCACCAGAAGATCGTAGGCCTTCATATCGGCGTAAGAGCCTTCCTCGCCGTAGCCGGAAATATCGACCGTGATCAGGCGCGGATTGCGTTCGCGAAGCTCGTCGGAGCCGAAACCCGCGCGCGCGGCGGCGCCGGGTGCGAGGTTCTGGATGAACACGTCCGCCTTGTCGATGATGCTGTAGAGAAGCGCCCGGTCTTCCTCGTCCTTGATATTGGCGGTCAGTGATTCCTTGCCGCGGTTGAGCCAGACGAAATAGGCGCTTTCGCCGTGCACGACGGAATCGTACGCCCGCGCGAAATCGCCTTCCGCCCGTTCGACCTTGATGACCCGGGCGCCGGCATCCGCCAGCCGCGACGCGCAATACGGCGCGGCGACTGCCTGTTCCATCGAGACGACAAGCACGCCGTCGAGCGGTTTAAGCGCATCCCGGGCCATGTCGTATTCCCTTAGTAGCTTTTCGGCAGACCGAGCACATGTTCGGCGACGAACGACAGAACGAGGTTGTTCGAAATCGGCGCGATGCGGTAAAGCCGCGTTTCGCGGAATTTGCGCTCGACGTCGTATTCCTCGGCAAACGCGAAACCGCCATGGGTCTGCATGCACATGTCGGCCGCTTTCCACGACGCCTCGGACGCAAGGTACTTCGCCATGTTTGCTTCCGCACCGGCGCGGCCGCCGGCTTCGTACACGCGCGCCGCGTGCTCGACCATCAGATTGGCGGCCTCGGTCTGCATGTAGGCTTCGGCGATGGGAAACTGAATGCCCTGGTTCTTGCCGATCTCGCGGCCGAATACCTGGCGGTCGTTTGCGTAATCGGTCGCCTTCCGGATGAACCAGCGGGCGTCGCCGATGCATTCGGCGGCGATCAGGATGCGTTCGGCGTTCATGCCGTCGAGGATGTAGCGGAACCCCTTGCCTTCCTCGCCGACCAGCGAATCCGCCGGAATCACCAGATCGTCGAAGAACACTTCGGTCGTGGCATGGTTGATCATGGTCCGGATCGGCTTGATCTCCAGCCCGTTGCCCAGTGCTTCGCGCATATCGACGATAAAGACCGACAGCCCGTCGGTACGTTTTTCGACCTCCTCCTTGGCCTGGGTACGGGCCAGCAGCAGCATCAGGTCGGAGTGTTCGACACGCGACGTCCAGATTTTCTGGCCGTTGATGACGTAATCGCCATTGTCGTTTTTGGTCGCCGTGGTCCGCAGACTCAGCGTATCGGTGCCACTGGTCGGCTCGGTCACGCCGAACGCCTGCATGCGCAGGTCGCCCGAGGCGATGCCCGGCAGGTATTTCTGTTTCTGTTCGTCGGAGCCGTGCCGCAGCACCGTGCCCATGGTGTACATCTGGGCATGGCAGGCGCCGCCATTGCAGCCGGATTTCTGAATCTCTTCCATGATCGCCGCGGCGGCCATGATGCCGAGACCGGAACCGCCGAATTCCTCTGGGATCAGGACGGACAGGTAACCCGCTTCGGTGAGTGCCTGGACGAATTCGGTGGGATAGGCGCGCTCGGCGTCGAGCTTGCGCCAGTATTCCCCGGGATACTGGGCGCACAGCTTCTGCACCTGTTCCCTGATATCTGCATATTCATCGGTCATGATGGCACCTTTGATAGAACAATCGAATAATTTTACACATATGTAAAACACGGTTGTAAATCAAGCCGGGAGTGGAGGCAAGAGATCGGATTTCTGCCGACTGGCGAACACGCGGGAACCGGATTCGGCTATAATCCGCTTATGGTCGATGCTTCCCTGTCCCATTCGGAACCAGCCTCGGCGCGGCGGCTGGACATGCCCGCGCTGGCGGCCGGGCACCGGGGCGCCTTGCTCGCAGCCGCCGACGGGACGTTCGAGGCGCTGGCACACCCGGCAGCCGTGCGACGAATTTCCGACGGGCTGGTCCCCATGGTGTGTCATGCGCCGGCGACCGCCCGCCGGTTGAACACCTCGCCGTTCCCCGCCCTCGACCTGCTGGAACTCTACGCCTTCGTGCGGCCGGCCCGGTTCTGCCGGCCGACGCCGTCGGGACTTGCGGATGCCCTGGAGCTGCCCCCGCCCGACGGGCTGGAAGACGAGGCCCGGCTGCTGCAACTGGCCAGCGGCGTCTTGCTGACCGATCTGATCCGGATGGAGCCCGGACGCGACCGCGACCTCGTCGCCGAAACCGCCCGCATGATGGAGGCCGGAAAATGGAGCTGGACGCCGCTGGTGCTGCGCGCCCTGGCGGCGGAAGTGCCACCCGCATTCGACGGGCTCGCCAACCGGGCGCTGGAAGTCTGGCGGCGGCTGCCGGAGTGGTCGGAGTTCGCGCCGGAAGGACAACCGGGAAACATACCCGTAACATCCGACGAAGCGCGCGCCCGACTCGCCGACCTGGTCGGCGACGACGCGGAGGACCGCCCGCAGCAGGGCGATTACGCATCCGCGGTCTCCCAGGCCTTCGCGCCGCGCGACGAAGAAGGCGCCCCCAATGCAGTGCTGGCCGAGGCCGGAACCGGTGTCGGCAAAACGCTGGGCTATATTGCGCCCGCCAGCCTGTGGGCGGAGCGCAACGACGGCACCGTCTGGATCAGCACCTACACCCGCAACCTGCAGCGCCAGATCGACGACGAGCTGAACCGGCTTCACCCCGACCCCGTGACCAAGAATCGCAAGGTGGTCATCCGCAAGGGCCGCGAAAACTATCTCTGCCTGCTGAACTACGAGGACGCGGTGACCGGGCTGCGCGGCCGGCCGCAGGATGCGGTCGGGCTCGGCCTGATGGCGCGCTGGCTGACAGCAACCCGCGACGGCGATATCGGCGGCGGCGATTTTCCCGCCTGGCTGGTGGATCTTGCCGGCGCCCGGAACACCATCGGACTGGCTGACCGGCGCGGCGAATGCATCTATTCCGCCTGCGCTCACTATCACAAATGTTTCGTCGAAAAGACCGTGCGCCGCGCCAAACGCGCCGACATCGTGGTCGCCAATCACGCCCTTGTGCTGGCGCAGACCGCGACCGGCGGCATGGATGACGGCCAGATACCTACCCGCCTGGTGTTCGACGAGGGCCACCACCTTTTCGACGCCGCGGATAGCGCGTTTTCAGCCCAGCTCAGCGGTCAGGAAGGCGCGGAGCTGCGGCGCTGGCTGCTGGGACCGGAAGAAGGACGAAAAACACGCGCCCGCGGTCTGCAGCGGCGTATCGAGGACGTCGCCGCGCTGGACGAACGGATCGGCGAATTCGTCGAAGCCATCGTCGATGCGGCGCACATCCTGCCGGGGCCGGGCTGGAACCAGCGGATTGCCGGCGGCACTCCGCGCGGCGACGCCGAACGTTTTCTCGCCGAACTGCGCCAGCAGGTATACGCCCGCGCCAAGGACGCACGTTCCCCCTACGACCTGGAAACGGAAACGGACAGCCCGGTGCCGGGCCTGCTGGACGCGGCGGACACGCTGCGGGAATCGCTCAACCGGCTGATCCAGCCGCTGCGCGCGCTGTCCGAACGGCTGATGGTAGTGCTGGATGAAAACGCCGGCGATCTCGATACAGCGCTGCGCAATCGTATCGAAAGCGTCAGCCGGGGCCTCCGCCGCCGCGCCGAAGGCGAGATCGAAGCCTGGCGGTCGATGCTCGACGCCCTTTCCGACGGCACGCCGGAAGAATTCGTCGATTGGTTCTCCGTCACGCGCTCGCAGGGGCGCGATGTCGATATCGGCATGCACCGACACTGGATCGACCCCATGCTGCCCTTCGCCAAAGCGGTGGCGGAACCGTCTCACGGCATCGTCGTCACCTCCGCCACGCTTCGCGACGGGACAGGCGACGCGGAGATCGACTGGCTGTCGGCGGAGGAACGCACCGGCGCCATCCATCTGGAGGAACCGCCCTATCGCGCCCAGGTGTCGTCGCCGTTCGATTACCCGGCCCAGACCCGCGTGCTGGTAGTAACCGACGTGCGCAAGGACGATCTGACCCAGGTTGCCGCCGCCTACCGGGAACTGTTTCTGACCTCCGGCGGCGGTGCGCTGGGCCTGTTTACCGCCATCACCCGGCTGCGCGCCGTCCACGAGAATATTGCACCAATGATGGAAGATGCGGGCTATCCGCTCCTCGCGCAGCACGTCGACCGGATGGACACCGGCAGCCTCGTGGAAATCTTCCGCGCCGAGGAACGGTCCTGCCTGCTCGGCACGGATGCGGTACGTGACGGGGTCGACGTTCCGGGGCGCAGCCTGCGCCTGATCGTGTTCGACCGGGTCCCCTGGCCGCGACCGTCGATCCTGCACCGCGCAAGACGCAAGGCGTTTACCCGTTCCAAGTACGACGACCTGATTACCCGCCTGCGGCTGAAACAGGCGTATGGACGGCTGGTGCGCCGCGCCACGGATTACGGCGTGTTCGTGATGCTGGACCCGATGATGCCGTCGCGTCTGGCCGGCGCCTTTCCGGACGGCGTGGAGATCGAGAGGGTGGGTCTGGCGGATGCCGTCGCCGTCACGCGGGATTTCCTGTCGCGACCGGAATAACTTGACGGCGGGACGGTGGCGCATTGCCTGCCATTCAACCGAGGAGAAGAAAAAATGAGCAGCCTTACGCCCCACAGCGCTCTGGTGCATACCATGGTCATGGCCTCCGCCATCGACGCGGAAATGACCGACAGCGAACTTCTGCGGATCGGTCAGTTGATCGATCGCATGCCGGTGTTCGAAGACTACGAGCCCGACAACCTGACCACCGACGCGGAAGCCTGCGCCGATTTACTGGCCAGCGACGGGGGCGTCGATGCCGCCATCGACCAGATCAAGGCCGCCCTGCCAGCGCGTCTGCGGGAAACGGCCTACGCCTTCGCCTGCGAAATCGTGGCGGCTGACGGTCATGCCAGTCAGGAAGAATTGCAGTTTCTCGAGGTCCTCTCCTACGACCTGGAAATCGATCCGCTGGCGGCGGCAGCGATCCAGCGCGGGGCGCGGGCACGGCACGCACGTATCTAACGGCGACGGCGAATTTAGCAGCACTCTCGATCGATCGGTGCTAATGCGTTGATTTAGTTATATTTTAATTGTGCATTAACCATAGATTCGGCAGAATTTCCGGGTGGATAACATCGGAGATCACGCCCTATGACCGATATCGAGCGTCAGTTGAGTGGTTATCGCCTTACCACCGCCGAAATTGTCTATCGCCTGCCCGATCACCTCGACATTCTGCAGACCTATGTATGGCAGTCCCTCGATCTGGCTCCCAAATTCCCGGAGCTTCACAAATTCCTCGGGTTCTGGGAACGGGAAATCGAAGGACCGCTGTATCAGGTCAAAGTGGCCAATGTCGAGATTCTGAGACCGCCGCAGGCGCGCCACGTCGATCATTCTCTGGCGCTGCACTGACGGCGCATCGACGGCGCGAAAACACCCGCCTCAACAACCGCCATTGTCATCCCCGGCTTTAAGCCGAGGATCCATGTTAGCCGTTGTTGTGGGCCCTCGGGTCGGAGCCCGAGGGTGACAGTAAGCGTAAGCAGTCAGGGATATCCCCGCGCCGTGGGGGATACTCCAACGTCGACTACTCCATTCCCGGACAAAGCGCCGCATCCCGTTGCCAGATACGTCCGCCCCCATTAGTTAGAGTGTACGCAACGATTCAACGGCTCCCTCCCGATGGCAAGCTTTCGCGCCGACCCGCCCTACCGATCGATCCGTACGTGGCTCTATATCTGCTGCGGCCTCGTCTTCGCGATGGTGTTGCTGGGCGGGATCACGCGGTTGACGGAATCCGGTCTGTCCATTGTCCACTGGCGGCCAGTGACCGGCTGGCTGCCGCCGTTGTCGGATACCGCCTGGGCGGCGATGTTCGATGCCTATCGCGAGTCCCCGGAATTCCGAAAGCTCAATTTCTGGATGGGGCTGGAAGATTTCAAACGCATTTTCTGGCTGGAATACCTGCACCGTCTTCTGGGCCGCATTCTGGGCGTCGTCTATTTCCTGCCGTTTCTCTGGTTCGTCATCCGTTATCGTCTGCCCGCAGCCCTCACCGGCAGGCTGGCAATTCTGTTCGTCCTCGGCGGCGCACAAGGCGCCTTGGGCTGGTACATGGTCAAATCAGGGCTGGTGGACGAGCCGTCCGTCAGCCAGTACCGGCTGGCGGCGCATCTGGGTCTTGCCGTCGCGATATACGGGATGATGCTCTATATCGCAGCCAGCCTCCGTTCCCGGCCAGTTGGCCGGACAGTTCCTGCCGGCGGCACGGGATGGCTGCCCGCGCTGGTCTTCGCGACCATGATCTGGGGCGCCTTCGTGTCCGGGTTGGACGGCGGGGCGGTCTTCAACACGTTCCCGCTGATGGACGGCAGTCTGTTTCCGCCGGGCGCGCTGACGATGTCGCCGGTGTGGCTGAACCTGTTCGAGAACATCGGGTTCGTGCAGTGGCTGCATCGCGTGCTGGCGATTGTCACGGTTGCGGCGATCTTTTGGTTCTGGTGGCGAGACCGCACCGCCGGGTCGACGGCGCTGCGGCTGCTTGCCGTATTCGCCATCCTGCAGTTCTGCCTTGGCGTGGCGACGATCCTGTCCGGCGCATCGATGTATATCGCCTGGGCGCATCAGGGTGGCGCCATGGTCCTGTTCTCCGCCGCCATCTGGCGCTGGCGGGAAACCCGCCCTCAAACAGGTGCTTGACGCCTTTCCGACACGAGCGTATCACTCCCGCCGTTCGTGGTGATTTGAGCCGACCGGCTTGCGGCCACGTAAAAATGAATCGCTAAAAGGTCGGGAGGTTCCTGAAAACCCCGGCCCTTCGGTCGGGGGTTTTTATTTGGGGCGGTGCCCGGGAGCAGAACATGGCAGTAAACAAACCCGTTCAGGACAGCTGGCGCGCACAGACGCTGGCGGTACGCGGCGGTACGCGCCGCAGCGAATTCGGCGAAACCGGCGAAGCGATTTTCGCGACGTCCGGCTATGTCTACGAATATGCGGAACAGGCGGAAGACGCCTTCCAGGACCGGGTCGACCGGTTCATCTATTCGCGGTTTTCGAACCCGACCGTGGACATGTTCCAGGACCGGATGGCGCTGATCGAAGGCGCCGACAGGGGCAAGGCGACGGCGACCGGCATGGCGGCCGTGTTCGCTTCGATGGCGTGCATGGTGGAAGCGGGCGATCACGTCGTCGGCAGCCGTGCGCTGTTCGGATCGTGCCTGTATATCCTGACCGAGATTCTGCCCAAATACGGCGTCGAAACCACCATCGTCGACGGAACCGATCTGAACCAATGGGAAGACGCGCTGAAACGTCCGACCAAATGCGTGTTCGTCGAAACGCCTTCGAACCCCGGCCTCGACATCATCGACATCCAGGCGGTGTCCGACCTCGCCCACAAGGCGGGGGCCAAGGTCATCGTCGACAACGTGTTCGCGACGCCCTTGCTGCAGAAACCGATGCAGCTTGGCGCCGACATCGTGGTCTATTCGGCGACCAAGCATATCGACGGACAGGGCCGGTGCCTCGGCGGCATCGTACTTGGCGACGAGGATTACTGCGAAAACACGCTGAAGCCGTTCCTGCGCCATACCGGACCTTCGCTCAGCCCGTTCAATGCCTGGGTGATGCTGAAAGGGCTGGAAACGCTGGATCTGCGCATCAAACGGCATTGCGAGAACGCGCGCGTCATCGCCGATTATCTTGAAACGCGGGGCGATCTCGCCAAGGTGCGCTATCCTGGACTGAAGAGTCATCCACAGCACGATCTTGCGGCCCGCCAGATGTCGGATTTCGGCAATGTGGTGACGTTTTCGCACGCAGGCGGCAAGGAGGCGGTCTTCCGGTTCATGAACGCGATGAAACTGATCGATATCTCAAACAATCTGGGCGATTCCAAAAGCCTGCTGACGCATCCCGCCACGACGACCCATCAGCGCCTGACGCCGGAAGACAGGGCGAGCCTGGGGCTGGACGACGGCATGGTGCGTCTGTCGGTCGGCCTCGAAGACCCGCTGGACGTGCGCGACGATCTGGAACAGGCATTCGCCGCCGCATGAGGCGCAAAACCCGACAGACCGACGCGATTTCGCCGACCCGGAAAATCGACTAGACTGGCGCCCGTCACAACCTGGACTGCAACATATGTATTCAGCCGTTACCCGAGAGATTCGCGTCGATGTCGAGCCGATCTATCTCGAGGACCAGTCAGAGCCGGAAGACGGGCAGTTCGTCTGGGCCTATCGCGTCCAGATCGAAAACGAAGGCGCGGAGACGGTGCAGTTGCTGACGCGGTACTGGCATATAACGGACGGGCTCGGACGGGTACAGGAAGTGCGCGGCGCCGGCGTGGTCGGCGAACAGCCCGTCCTGAATCCCGGCGAACGTTACGAATACACAAGCGGCACGCCGCTGCCGACGCCTTCGGGAATCATGAAAGGCACCTATCAGATGAAAACTCCCGGCGGAGAAAAATTCGACATTGAAATCCCCGCGTTTTCGCTGGATTCGCCGCATGAAGCCCGACAGGTAAACTAGCTGGCATCACAGTACCGGATCTGAGCCGTGCTCGATTTCCGCCCCGTTCTCTACATTATCGGCATCCTGCTGACGACGCTTGCCGCGGCGATGTGCGCGCCGCTCGTCGCCGATCTGGTTGTCGGCCACCCGGACTGGCAGGTGTTCGCCGCCGCCGCCGCTTTGACCGCCTTTATCGGAATCACCTTGCTGCTTACGACGATGGCGCCGCCGTCCCGGCTGTCGGTGCGCCAGGCATTCGTCCTGACGACGAGCAGCTGGCTGGCGATGACGTTCTTCGCCGCCCTGCCTTTCGCTTTCGCAGATCTCGAGCTCGATTTCACAGACGCGTTTTTCGAGGCCATGTCGGGCCTGACGACCACCGGATCAACCGTCATCACCAGCCTGGACTCGGCGCCAAGCGGCATCCTGCTGTGGCGGGCGATCCTCCAATGGCTCGGCGGCATCGGCATCATCGTCATGTCGATCGCCATCCTGCCCATGCTGAAAATCGGCGGAAACCAGCTGTTCCAGACGGAATCTTCCGACAGTTCGGAAAAAGTGCTGCCGCGCGTCGCCCAGATCGCGAGCGGGGTCGGCTTCGTTTATCTGGCCCTGACCGCACTGTGCGCCGCCCTGCTGTGGTTATCCGGGCTGAAGGGGTTCGATGCCATTGCGCATGCGATGACCACGATCGCGACCGGCGGGTTCTCCACCCGCGACGGGTCCATCGGCGCGTTCCTGAATCCGGGCGCCGAAGTCATCATCACCTGTTTCATGTTTCTGGGCGCACTGCCGTTCGTGCTCTATCTGCAGGCGCTGCGCGGCAAACCGTTGCTGTTGTGGCGCGACAATCAGGTGCGGTGGTTCTTCTTCATCATCGCGTTCTTCATCCTGTCGGTGACGTTCGCACACCACCTCAACAACGACATCAATATCGGGCGCGCGCTCCGCGAGGCCTCCTTCAACGTCACCTCGATCATGACGGGTACCGGATATGCTTCGGCGAACTACGCGGGGTGGGGATCGTTCGCGACCGGCGTGTTCTTTTTCATCATGTTCATCGGCGGGTGCGCCGGTTCGACGACCTGTTCGATCAAGATCTTCCGCTATCAGATTCTCTATCAGACGGCGAAGGTTCAGATGAAACACCTGATCCGCCCGCACGGCGTATTCATCGGCACCTTCAACGGCCGGCCGATTACAGACGAAGTCGAAAACTCGGTCATGAGCTTTTTCTTCCTGTTCATGCTGACATTCGCCGTTATCGCCGGGTTGCTGCATTTCATCGGGCTCGACTTCCTGACCGCGATCTCCGGCGCCGCCTCGGCGATCTGCAACGTCGGCCCGGCGCTCGGCGATATCATCGGCCCGACGGGCAATTACTCCGCCCTGCCCGACAGCGCCAAATGGGTACTGTCCGCCGGCATGCTGCTGGGCCGGCTGGAACTGTTTACCGTCCTGGTGCTGTTCGCCCCCTGGTTCTGGCGCGGCTGATGCCGGCGTCGGTCGATACCGTAACTTCGATTCTCGGCGACCTGATCGCGTTCGACACCACGTCGCGCAACTCCAACCTGCCGCTGATAGACTACGTCGCCGACTATCTGTCAGACCGCAATCTGACGCCCCGGATAATCAGATCGGACGACGGGGACAAGGCCAACCTGTTCGTCACCATCGGCCCGGATACCGAGGGCGGCATCGTGCTGTCGGGCCATTCGGACGTGGTGCCCGTGGACGGTCAGGACTGGTCGAGCGATCCGTTCGACATGACCGAACGGGACGGCCGGCTTTACGGCCGCGGCGCGGCGGACATGAAAGGCTTCATCGCCTGCGCGCTCGCCATGGCGCCGGTCATCGCCGGGCGCGAACTTCCCGGCCCGATCCATCTGGCCTTTTCCTACGACGAGGAAGTGGGCTGTCTCGGCGTCGGACGCATGATCGTCGTCATCGCCGCCGAAATTCCGCAGCCCTGCGCCGTGATCGTGGGCGAACCCACGAACATGCAGATCGCCAACACGCACAAGGGCATCTGCGCCAACACCACCACCATCCATGGCCGCGAGGCTCATTCCAGCCGTCCCCAGGACGGCGTCAACGCGATAGAAGCTGCGGCTTCTTTCGTCTCCTATCTGTATCGGCTGTGCGACGAGTTGGCCGAAACCGAACGCGACGACCGGTTCGAACCGCCCTACACAACGTTCAACGCGGGAAAGATCGCGGGCGGCGATGCGGTGAACATCATCGCGCGCGAAACGCGGCTGAACTGGGAATTCCGTCCGATCCCCGGCGCCGATCCGGACGCCATCACGGCACGGGTGAACGACTGGGTGGAAGCGGAATTGCTGCCCCGCATGCGGGCCAAGGACGCAAACGCCTTCGTGCAAACCGTGCGTGACGTGCTGGTGCCGCCGTTCGACGCGCCGGAATCGATGGCCGAACATATCGCGCGCAAGGCATCGGGACTGAACAGCGCCGGCGCTGTCGCGTTCGTCACCGAGGCCAGCCTGTTCGCCGGCGCCGGCATCCCGGCCGTCATCTGCGGACCGGGCGATATCGCCCAGGCCCATCAGCCGGACGAATTCATCGAACGCGATCAGCTTGCCGCCTGTCTCGAATTTCTGGACCGGATCGCATCCGCTCCCGCTTAAGGCGATTCGAAACCGTCCACGGTCCGGCAGAGCCAGGAAAGAATATGCGCCGCCATGCGCAGACCGCTGTCTTCGAGCAGTACGTCGTGACTGGTGCCGGGAACGGTCATGTGCGCCGCGCCGTAGAACGCGGCAAGCTTTTCGGCGGGGTGCAGTCCGACGCCATCGTGATCGGTACCGACAAAAAGCATCGGCGCGGAAATTCGGGCGGGATCCACTTCGACACCCGCAAGGCCCGACTGATTGAGCGCCCGAGTCGATTCCGGCACCAACCTGTCATAGATCGCGTCGAACGCCGACCGGTCGATATCGGCGAACATTGCACCGCGCATCCGGTCGCGGTCGAACAGCAGGGGCTTTTCCTCGTCCCATTCGAAATCCCGCGTCGCGCCGATACCCGCCGGGCTTGCCGACCCGATACAGATCACCGCGGCGACACCGCCCTGTTCGGCGGCCTTCTGCACCATCAGACCGCCCAGGCTGTGCCCTATCAGCACTACCGGGCCGCCGATCCAGCCCTGAACGGCGCGGATATCCTCGACGTAGTGCTCAATTCCGGTCGTACGGTATTGCTCGGCCGTAAGCTGCCGGGAGCCTTCATGATTGCGCACCGATAACGCATAGGACCGCACGCCCGCATTCGCGAACCAGGGCAGCCACCGCGTATAGGCCCACCATCCGTGAAAGGCGCCATGCACGAACAGAACCGGCAGGGCGAAGGCGCCGCCGTCAGGCGGGACGGCCTCCTGAACATGGAGGCCGTCTACCTGATGCGTACGCTGTTCGGGCGGTGGGAGGTCGAACGGGCTCGACAACCGGGCTACCGCGCGCCGACTTCCTTGTAGAATTTGAGAGCCGCGGGATGGAGCGCGAAGCCCTGGTCCTTCGACATGCGCTTGGACGAATGCGACCGCCACAGCGGGCTCGATTCCCGAAGCAGCTTTTCGTTTTCATACATCGTCTTGGTCGCGGTGTAGACAACATCGTCGGGCGCATCCTTGTGCGTCCAGAACAGATAGTCGAAATGCAGTACATGGACAGGTTCCAGAACGCCGGTCAGCGGCTTCGCCGGCTTGACGACCTTCAGGTACGAACCGGGATAGACCGCAACGGTTCGTTTGACTGCTTCGTCGGACGGATCGAGCGTCAGATACTTGATGCCGCCGTTCACCGCGGCATTGATTTCCTTGAGCACCCCGGTACCGACGGCGCCGACCATGACGTCGATCTTGCCCTGCTTGAAGGCGTTCCAATGCTGACGCAAGGCGATGACCGGAACCTTCTTGGTATCTTCGAGAGACAGTCCGGCATTCGCCAGCATCGATCCGAGGACGTAATTGAAAAGCGGCGCCGCCTTGAAACCGGCGGGCGCCCGTTTGCCACGCAGATCGGACAGTTTGCTGATGCCGGAACTCCGGCCGACGATGGGACCGACGCGAAACACCATCATCGTCGCGACAATACGCAGGTTTTCGTACTTCGTGCCGGCCGACAGGCCGGTACCGGTTTTCGCCATCGTATATTGCGGCAGATTGGAAAGACCAAAGGTCATTTCACCCGCATTAACGACCGGGATGTATTGCTGCGTGCCTCCCAATACCTGCGTGCGCAGTTTTAACGGACTGTTCAGGGAAACCACTTTTGCGATGGCGGTCGAGACCTGAGCCGTTGCGCCGCCTTTCGTCGTCGCAATTCCATGAATCTGCGCCGAGGCGGCGTCGGCAAATGAAATGGCTGTCGCCAAAGCGACGCCGGTAGCAACAATGTTCTTCATATCGATATTTCTCCGTAACCGGTTGCGGGATTCCCTTTATCGCGACCCCGAAAACGCAGACAGAGCGTATCGGCGGCTTGCCATAGCAACAAGGGGAGGCAAGCAGTGGCGAATCCGGTCAGCGGATCCAGGCTTTCATATGAATCCGCATCTGGTTTTCCAGCGCCATGTTCAGATCCGACATCATCGCCTCGGTCATTTCGAACCAGACCTTTTCGCGTTCGATCAGGGAAATGTTTTCCGACACCGTTCGCGACCGTTTTGCCGTGGATTCGACGGTAACGCGGACGTTGCCGGCCTCGTCCCGAATTTCGGCCATCATGTCGATCACCGCGTCGTAGCGCTCCGACTGATCCCGCGTAAACAATCCCTTCACGCCCTCGGACCGTTTCAACGGCACTTCGACCACGCTGGCCCGACGCACGACAACCCGCGCAACGCCGGACGCGCCGGCGGCACGCAGACGGTCCCGCCCCCAGTTCATCGCAACGGCGGCGGGCGAAACCGGAAACTCATGCTCTACATTCGGTCGCGCAGCAGGCGAAACGTAACGGTTTTCGACTTCCACCCGGGCGACGTTCAGAGAAATGGGTTGAAGATGTGCAAAGGAAATCTGCGGGAAGCCGGGTTTCTGCACCTCTGCGGCGCACCCGGCAACCACAATGGCGACAAACGCCAGACAGGCGGTCTTAAAGGATCCGAGCCCCATGCGGTCTCTCCTGATTGCGGGTACCGTTTCTATATGTTCCCGATCGGGGCGAACATCAACCGCCAAAGACACGGTCGAGTTCTTTTTCGGAAAACGCATAGTCGCGGCCGCAGAATTCACAGGACACCACGACGTCATCGCCGATCTTCAGGGTTTCAATCTCTTCGCGGGGAAAGGATTTCAGCATGTTCTCCACGCGCTCGGAAGAACACCGGCATCGCATTTCCAGACTGTCGGGATCGAATACCCGAACGCCGTCCTCGTGAAACAGCCGAAACAGCAGATCGTGAGGATGCAATTCCGCGTCCAGCAGCTCGACGTCCCGGCTACTGCTCATCAGCACGACGGCGCGGCGCCACGCTTCCTCGAAATCCTCGTCGGCCGCATCGCCCGACTGCAGGACCATGCCCTCCGGCGGCAATTTCTGAACCAGCAATCCGCCGGAACGCCAGGCGCCGTCCGTCGTTTTGCCCGACGTCAGCTTGACCACGCCGTCGAACTGGTCGGACTGATGGAAATAGTTGTGGGCGCAGTCGGCCAGCGTTGCGCCGGTCAGCTCGACGATACCCTGATACCGATCGGTTTCCTTGCCCTGGTCGACCGTAAAGCTGAGATACCCCCCACCGAGAAGATGCGGCACCGGCCCGTCACGCCATTTGTCGCCCAGCGCCGCGACCTCGTCGGCACGGAACTGCGCGAATCCCCGTAACGCGCCGTCGCTGGTCAGATCGGCGACGACGATGCCGACCGGCCCATCGCCTTTCGCCTGCAAGGAAAACAGTCCGTCGAACTTGAAGATCCCGGCCACCAGCGACGCCAGTGCCAGCGTTTCGGCGAGTATGCCCGCCACCGGGTCCGGATAATCATGCGCGTTCAGGATGTCCTGAACAGCCGGCCCCAGGCGAACGAGGCGGCCGCGCGCGACCGCGTTTTCGAGTTGAAACGGCTGGACGATATCGTCGGGAACGGCGGGGATATCCATCACCGGGTCAGGACAGGCACCAGGCAAGGATGCCTTTTTGCGCGTGCAGGCGGTTTTCCGCTTCGTCCCAGATTACCGATTGCGGGCCGTCCAGCACCTCGGCGGTGACTTCTTCGTCGCGATGCGCCGGCAGGCAATGCATAAAAATCGCATCGTTTGCCGCCCGCTCCATCAGGCGCCGGTCCACCTTGTACGGCGACAGCAGATTATGACGTTTCTCGGCTTCCGTATCGCCCATCGACACCCAGGTATCGGTAACCACGCAGTCGACGCCGTCGACGGCTTCATCCGGATCGGTCGTCGATACGATCGTGGCGCCTTCCCGGCGCGCCCAGTCAATGGCGTCCTGGGGCGGCGCCAGTTCGGTCGGACAGGCCAGCCGCATTTCGAAATCGAACCTCGCCGCGGCCTCGATCCAGCTCCGCGCCATGTTGTTCCCGTCCCCGCACCAGGCGATCCGCTTGCCGGCTATACCGCCGCGATGTTCCTCGAACGTCATGATGTCCGCCATCAGCTGACAGGGGTGCGAGTGATCGGTCAGTCCGTTGATCACCGGCACCTCGGCATGGGACGCGAGCTCCGCCAGCTTCGTATTCTCCGTCGTCCGCATCATGATGGCGTCGACGTAACGCGACAGGACGCGCGCCGTATCGGCGATGGTCTCGCCGCGGCCGATCTGCATCTCGTTGGGCGTCAGCACGACGACGGAACCGCCGAGCTGCTTCATCGCGACCTCGAACGAAACCCGTGTCCGCGTCGACGGTTTTTCGAAAATCATCGCCAGCGCACGGCCGGTCAGCGGTTGCGCCGTGCCGTTCAGCTTTTCGCCGCGTTTGAACGACGCCCCCATATCGACGATACGGCGCAATTCGTCCGACGCGACTTCTTTCAGCTCAAGGAAATGCCGGGGCACGCTTTTCATGACTCGAATTCTTTGGCGCAGGCCTCGATCGCACCGACCGCCTCTTCGATATGGGTTTCATCGACGATCAGCGGCGGCAGAAACCGGACGACATTGTCGCCGGCCGGCACCGTGAGCAGACCATGATCGAACGCCTTTGCGACCATCTGCCCGTTCGGCACGACGCATTTCATCCCCCACATCATGCCGATGCCGCGCACGCTTTCGATGACATTCGGATACCGTGACGCCACATCGTTCAGTTCCGTTTCGACACGCTTGCCCATTTCGACCACATGGTCGAGGAAACCGTCTTCCAGAATTACATCGAGCACCGCATTGGCGCAGGCCGCCGCCAGCGGGTTGCCGCCGAAGGTGCTGCCATGCGTGCCCGGGACAATGCCTTTGGCGGCTTCCGCCGTCGCCAGGCAGGCGCCGATCGGGAATCCGCCGCCCAGCGCCTTGGCCGACGACATGACGTCCGGCGTCACGCCCGACCATTGATGCGCCCAGAGCCTGCCGGTCCGGCCGACACCGGTCTGAACCTCGTCGAACATCAGCAGCAGTCCGGCTTCGTCGCACAACGCGCGCAGGTCCTTGAGAAACTGTTCGTCCGCCGGGCGGATGCCGCCCTCGCCCTGCACGGGCTCGATCATGATGCCGGCGGTTTCGGCTGTGACCGCGTTGCGGACCTCGTTCATGTTGCCGAATGCCACGTGATCGAACCCGTCGACCGCCGGTCCGAACCCGGCCCGGTGCGCATCGTTGGCGCCGGCGGCGATGGTCGCCAGCGTCCGCCCATGGAAACTGCCTTCGAACGAGATCATCCGGTAGCGCTCGGGATTGCCGTTGGCGCTGTGATACTTGCGCATCAGCTTTATGGACGCTTCTACGGATTCCGCTCCGGAATTGCAGAAAAACACCGTGTCCGCGAACGAGGTTTCGACCAGCCGGTCGGCAAGCCTCTGTTGCTGCGGTATGTGATAGAGGTTCGACGTGTGCCACAGCGATCCCGCCTGATCGGTCAGCGCCTTGACCAGATGCGGATGATTGTGCCCCAGCGCGGTGACCGCGATCCCGGCGCCGAAATCGAGAAACCTGCGGCCGTCAGACGTATACAGGTAAGGACCTTCGCCCCTTTCGAAGGCGATGTCCGTGCGCCCGTAGGATGGCATGACTGACTGATTCACCGGTTTTCTCCCGCGCATGTGCGCCCGAATCCAATCGGCCCGTCGCCGGGCCGAAAAAAGAGCGGGAGTATGTTGAGGTGGGCCCGCGCTGTCAACGGCGGTTTTCGGGCGTTTCCATGCGTCACAATAGCCCTTGATGGCAGCCTGCCAGTCCTCAATACTTGATCAACGCCCTCCCGGCGGGAGAAGAAAGCATGGACGGCAACAGCAGACTTTTAGCGGGGTCCGACGGGCATAACGGCACGGACCGTACCTGGCCCGCGGATGAAACCCGCATCCCCGACTGGATCTATACCGATCAGGACGTCTACGAACGCGAGATCGAGAAGATTTTTCTCGGCCGGCACTGGAATTACGTCGGGCTCGACTGCGAAGTCCCCGAACCGGGCAGTTACATGCGGTCCTATGTCGGCCCGTATCCGGTCGTCGTCACCCGCGACATGGACGGCGAAATACACGTCTTCGAGAACCGGTGCGCCCATCGCGGGGTGGAATTCTGCCGCGAATACCGCGGCACTGCGGACAGTTTCATCTGCCCGTATCACAACTGGACATACGATCTGAAGGGCGACCTGACGGCCATCCCGTTCCGCCGCGGCGTGAAGGGACTGGGCGGCGCGCCGAAGGATTTCGACATGGCGGAATTCGGTTTGCGCCGGTTCCATGTCGCGACCAGGGGCGGCGTGATCTTCGCGACCGCCTGCGATGACATGGAATCCGTCGAGGATTATCTCGGCCCGGAAATCTGCGCCGAGTTCGACGCCACCTTCGACGGAACGGAATTCAAGTTGCTGGGGGTTCACCGCAATATCCTGCCCAGCAACTGGAAGCTGTATCAGGAAAACCTGAAAGACCCCTATCACGCCACGCTGCTGCATACCTATCTGACGACGTTCGGCCTGTTCGTGTCGTCCAACGAATCCAATATTCCGACCGACAAGTACGGCCGTCACGGCGGACTGCTGTCGCGCCGGTCGGACGGACGTCCCGACGTGTCGGAAGAAGACCAGGCCAGCATGCAGGCGTTCAAGAAAACCATGGAACTGAACGATCCGCGCGTCCTGGCGTTCTTTCCGGAAGCGGATTCCAAATGGTCCGGATCGGTTCTGACGATCTTTCCGACGCTGACCGCCCTGCGCCAGACCAACATCCTGAACACGCGCCTTCTGGTGCCGCGCGGCCCCAACGAATTCATGATGCTGTGGACCGTCTTCGGGCGTGCCGACGACGACGAGGAAATGACGCGCCACCGCCTGCGCCAGAACAATATCTTCGGACCCGCCGGCTTCCTCGGAATCGAGGACAATGAGGCGCTCAAATTCCTGCAGGACGGGTTGCGTACGGCGATGCCGCGCGAAGGGCTCGCCATCCTGGGCGAGGATGACGAACCGACGGAAACCATCATCACCGAACGCGCGATCCGCGGCATGTATCGTTATTACCGCGACGTGATGGAGTTCTGACGATGGCGACGGCGATAAAGGAAAAAGACGCCGCCCTGCGCGAGGCACGGCTGGATATAGAGGAGTTCAACTACGCGTACGCCGAAACGCTGGACGCGATGGATGTCGACGGCTGGGTCGAATACTTCACCGAAGACGCCTACTACCACGTCATCGCCCGCGACAACGCGGAATCGGGCCTGCCGCTCGGGCTGATCTACTGCGAAGGCAAGGCGATGATGAAGGACCGCGCCTATGCGCTGCTGAACACGGAAATGTTTGCGCCGCGATACCTGCATCTGTCGATCACCAACACCCGGGCGCTGGCGATAGACGGAAACGAAATACAGGCGTCGGCCAATTACACGCTGATCGAGACCCTGGTCGAAGAGCCGAGCCGGATTCAGCAGGTCGGCAAATACCGCGACGTGTTCGTCCGCGATGGCGGAAAGCTGCTGCTGAAGGAACGCATCTGCACCTATGACAGCGTGATGATCGACAATTGTCTGGTCTTTCCCGTGTAGCGGACGCAACGCGGGATCAACCCCAAGGGAGAAACCTCATGGCACTCGTACCGTTGGCCGAAAAAGGCAACTTTTTTCATATCTACGACTTCTACGTGAAACCCGGCACGGGCGAGGAATTCGTGCGCCTGTTCGAGGAATTCGACTATTCCGACGGCAATCCGATGCACAAATCGCCCTATCAGGTGAAAGACGGCGTCATGCTGCGGGACACCGAAGACGAAGACCATTTCTGGCTGATCGGCGAATGGGCGAGCGTCGAAGAACACAAACGCATCCTGGTCGAGCTGCAGGAAATCGCGCCGGAATTCGTCAAGCATATTAAAGACCTGGAAAAAGGCGCGTTCGTGCCGAAATACGGCGAGGTCGTGTCGTCGACGCCGCAGCATATTCTGGACGCGGCGGAGTAGGGTTTCGTCCCCCTCTCCCCAACCCTCTCCCCGATGGGGCGAGGGGACTGGGTGTGCCGCAACAAATAGTCTTAATCACCCCCTCCTTGAGGGGAGGGCCAGGGAGAGGGTGAAACACGACCCGGACGCAACCTCCTAGGCCGGCCCGAACGACTCCCCGAAGAACCGCAGCCAGTTGCCGCCCATCACCTTCTCGACATCGGCGTCGGTAAAGCCATGCGTCCGCAGCCCGTCGGCGATGTTCCCGAAATCCAGATTCCCGCCGAACCAGGACGGCATCGGCGGAAAACCCGCGTCCGACGCCGAACCCTCGCCGTAATCGATGTCCTTGGTCCAGCGGCCGACCCGCATCCATTCGACGACGCTGTCGGGGTTATCCTGGCAGAGATCGCTGCCGAGGCCGATATCATCGATCCCCATCAGGTCGGCGGTGCGCGCGACCATGTCGCAAAAGCTTTCGACCGTGCAGTCGGACTTTTCCTTCAGATGATGCGGGTACAGCGAAAACTTAAGCATGCCGCCGCTGTCGCCCAGCGCTTTCAGCACGTCGTCCGACTTGTTGCTTAGCGCCGGGTGCCAGAACGCCGGGTTGGCATGCGTGATGGCGATGGGGCGATCGGAAATCTCGATGGCCTCCAGGGTGGATCGTTCGCCCGAATGGCTCATGTCGACGACCAGCCCCACCCGGTTCATCTCGGCGATCACCTGACGGCCCATGCGGGTGACGCCGGTATCGTTTTCCTCTTAGCAGCCGGTCGCGAGCAGGCTCTGATTGTTGTAGGTCAGCTGCATGAACCGCGCGCCGAGCTGATGGCAGATTTCCACCAGCCCGATATCGTCCTCGATGGGCGAACAGTTCTGAAACCCGAAGACGATGGCGGTCCGCCCCTCCGCATGCGCCCGACGCACATCTTCCGCCGTCCGGCCGGGTACGATCAGATCGGGGAAGCGCTCGAACATGCGGTTCCAGTCGGCCATGTTCTCGACCGTTTCGCGGAAATCCTCGTGATAGCAGATCGTGACGTGCACCGCGGACACGCCGCCCGCGTTCATTTCGCGAAAGATCTTTTCCGACCAGTTGGCATACTGGCAGCCGTCGATAAGGATCATGAGAAATACCGCCCCCCTGTTTCCGCCTGACTATACGCAAGCGGACGCCAACCCTGCTAGGGTATCGGGATCACGACAGGAAAAGATCACGATGGCTGCGTCCCGCCAGACCGAAGCCCGCCTCGCCGCGATCGGCCTCTCCCTCCCGCCTCGGGAAGGGCCGGCCTACGACTACGACCCCTACAAGCGCGACGGCGACACCATCTATCTCGCCGGTACGCTGGGCAAGGAAGACGGCGCGGTCCGGAACCCCGGCAAGGTCGGCGCGGAAATCAGCGAGGAAGAAGCCGGCCGCCAGATGCAGATCTGCGCGCTGCAGGCGCTGAACTGGCTGCGCGAAGCGGCGGACGGCGATCTGGACCGGGTCACCGGCGTCCTGCAGCTGAAATGCTACGTCGCCTGTACGCCGGAATTCGACGGCATATCGCGGGTCGCCGACCATGCGTCGAAGGTGTTCATGACGGCGTTCGGCGATGACGGCCGCCACCCGCGCAGCGTCCTCGGCATGATGCGCCTGCCGCAAAACGCACCGGTAATGATCGATCTGATTGCCCGCCTGAAAAGAAAAGATAGGAGTGATTAAATGATCACCGAACAGGATATCACCGGCACCTGGATACTCGTCGCCCGCGGCAACGACGATCCGAACGACGAGAAGGTATCGCTCGACCGCTATGGCCCCGATCCGCGGGGCATGGTGATCATCTCGCCGGACGGGTGGATGAACGCCTCGCTCTGCCATGGCGACCGCGCACCGCTGTCGGGCGATCCCGCCTGGCACACCGACGCACCCGACGCGGACCGCCTGGCGGCCTTCGACACCTATATCTCCTATGGCGGCCAGTGGCGGCTGGAGCGCGATACGTTCATCACAAAGGTCGAATTCGCGCTGAACCCCGGCTGGGTCGGCGGCGAGCAGAGACGCGGGGTGGAACTGCTGCCCGATGGCGGGATGAAACTGCTGCTGTCCCGCGCCTGGCCGGACGGAACGGTCGTCAACGCCTGGGTCCAGTGGCGGCGGGCCTGATTCCGCTCAGTCCTTCAGCTTCCAGCCCCGGGCGAACAGCCGGTGGCAGATCATCCATAGAATCGCGTTCAGCGTCGTTATCACGGCGATGCCGGTCCAGATCGGCGCGTCGGAGGTGCCGATGAAGCCCGACCGGAAGCCGTCGATCATGTAGAAGAACGGATTGAACTGGGCGACGCTGTGCCAGAAGCCCGGCAGCCGGTCGATCGAATAGAACGTCCCGGACAGGAACGACAGCGGCGTGATCACGAAGTTGGTGATCGAGGCGACGTTATCGTACTTGTCGGCCCAGATCGCGGTGATCAGCCCGACCAGAGACAGCATCATCGATGCCCCGACGCCGTGAAAGATCACGATCCACGGATTGACGATCTGCAGATCGGTGAACAGCCACATCACCGTGCCGACCAGTCCGCCGACGATCACGCCGCGCGTCACGCTGCCGGCGATAAAGCCCAGCACCAGCTCGCCGGCGGTCAGCGGCGGCATCAGCAGATCCACGATGCTGCCCTGTATCTTCAGGATCAGCATGGACGAAGAGGTGTTGGCGAAGGAATTCTGGATGATGGCGAACACGATCAGCCCGGGCGCCAGGAACACCTCGAACGGTACGCCCTTTACGGTCTCCACCGCACGGCCCAGCGCCAGCGTAAAGACGGCGAGGAACAGCAGCGTCGTCACCATCGGCGCAATCAGCGTCTGGAAGGCGACCTTCAGAAACCGGTGCACCTCCTTCCAGTAATGGGTCCACAGACCGATCCAGTTGACGCGGCCCATGTGACGGGATGGTGAGGTCATCGGGTACTATTCGCCGTCATCGGCGACGTTGTCGACGCGATCGGTGCGGGCCGGTCTGTCGGGTCGGTCCGGGGCGTCGTTCTTCTTTTCCCGGCGGTCCCGTACTTCGATATAGCCGGGCGGCGCGGCGCCGGATTTGTCCTCGCCGAAATAAATGGTCTGGTGCGGGAACGGAATCTCGATGCCGAGCTCGTCGAATTTCCGCTTCATGCGGCGGTTGAACTCGCGGCCGACTTCCCACTGCTTGATCGGTTTGGTCGTAAACCGCGCCCGGATGACCACGGCGGAATCTGCGAATTTGTCGAGACCCATGATCTCCAGCGGCTGATTGATCAGAGGTCCGTAGTAATCGTCTTCCTGCATTTCCGCGCCGAGATCGCGCAACACCTCGATCACCTCGTCCACATCCTCGCGGTAGGCGACGCCGACTTCGAAAACGTAGCGCGAAAAATCCTTGGTCATGTTTTCGACCATGCCGACGGAACTGAACGGGATCATATGAACGTTGCCGCCAAGATCGCGCAGACGAATGGTACGGATGGTGATGTCCTCCACCAGGCCCGCCTTGTCGCTGACGCGGACAACGTCGCCGACGGCAAACTGGTTCTCGGCCAGGATGAACACGCCGGTGATGACATCCTTGACCAGGGTCTGCGAGCCGAAGCCGATGGCAAGACCGATAACGCCGGCGCCGGCCAGAAGCGGGCCGATATTCACGCCGATCTCGGACAGGACGATAAAGCCGACGATCGTCGACACGACGACAAGAAGCGCCTTGCGCAGCAGCGGCAGCAGCGTTTTGGCGCGGGCGCTCAGCTCCACTTCGCCCTCGTCGCTGCGCGCCAGATAGCGTTCGATGACCGACGACACCATCTCCCAGAACACGACGGCGATCACGATCACGAACAGGCTCGATACGATGCTGCCGATGACGCGCCGGCCGGTGTCCGTACCCACCCAGACGAAGGAATCCACACCCCAGGCTTCGAGGATCGCAAACACGGCGACGAAAAGGATCGCACCGGTGATCACCGCCTGCAGGATGGCGAAATACCTGTTCGCCCGCTGCGCCAGGCCCGGATACTGCGCGATAAGTTCCTGCCGGACGCCGAACCCTTTCTGCACCGCGTGGTGCGACCCGATGATCAGAAGCTTGGCGGCAAACAGAATCACGATGCTCAGGACCGTCGCCCGGAAGACGAAGTCGAAACCGCCGGACACTTCCAGCGCCCAGACGATATACACGGCGACGACGTAGATGACGGCAAGCACGTGCCAGATGTCGCCGAGACGCCGGCGCAACAGCCGAAGCCCCGAGAAACCGGAGGTTTCGGATCCGCGTACCCAGCCTGCAACGACGCGCCGGTTCTGCAGGATGAAAATGATCAGCAGCAACGCCGTCAGCAATCCGATCATCTTAATCAGCGCGAGATACCCGGCCTGCGGCAGTCCCACGAGGAGCGCGGCCTCGGCGATGAAATACCCGTAGACCGTGACATGGGTCAGACGACGGATCCACAGCACCAGATAATTCGCGCTTTCGTCGTCGATCTGCAGAACCCGCAGATTGGTCGCGCGCGGCACGAAGAACATCCGCGCCGCCGCCATGATCGCCCGGGCGATGACGTTCGCATTCACCAACGATATCGCCACCAGACGGGTAATTTCATCCGGATGCAGCAGCGGCAACACCAGATAAGCCGCGCCCAGGAAGGCAGCGATCGGAACGATATCGATCAGCGTTCGCGCCAGGAGAAACGGCACGCGCATCCAGATGGAATCGCGATCCTGCCCTTCGACGGATTTTCGCGTCCGGGCCAGCAGCAACCGCACCGCCCATTCGGCTATCAGGCCGGCCGCCAGGACGACCAGAACCTTCCACAGTACTTCAGCCCATACCTGCCGGTTTTCCGGAACCGACATCTGCCGTTTCACCCAGTCGACGAGCCGCGGTGCATCGAGAACGATCGTCGCGCTGCTCACCAGATCCTCGCTGATCCGGTCGATACGCATGGAAAGAGTTTCGACGATGCGGCCGCCGAATCGGCCGGACTGTTTTTCGGTTTCGGCTGCCTGCGCGCCAGCGCCGGTACCTGCTTTGAGAGCCCTCAGTCGGTTGACCAGTTCGCTGCGCGCCTCGGGGTCTTCCAGCGTACTGATCAGATCGTCGACATCGGCGCTGCTCAACCCGGAATCTTCCAGCGCCTCGCGTTTCTCCCTTGCCTGGCGCTTGGCAATGGACTGCTTCTGCGACTCGCTCTGCGCCTGCTGCGCCTTCAGCACGGCAGGCGACTGCGCGCTTGCCGGCGCCGACGCAGCGGTCAGGACAAGCAGGGTCGCGGTCGCCGCGAATAACAAAGATGTGCGAATATACGGGATCATGGATAATAAGTGATTGCAGCCGCGGCGAATCTATCGGTTCGCGGCCGGGAAGTCACATAGTTTGAGACTGTCAAAGGAACAAGGGGATGATCGCGTGAAGAATCTGCAATGCGATGTATTGGTAATCGGTGCTGGAGGCGCGGGTCTCGCCGCCGCGATTGAAGCGCGCGCGCAGGGTGCCAATGTGATCCTGATCGAAAAAAACGACGCGCCCGGCGGCACTACCGCCTGGTCGATCGGCTCGTTCACGGCGACGCAGACGCCGCAACAGCTCGCCGCCGGCATCGAGGACGACCCGGACGCGCATTTCGACGACATGCCCAAATTCTCCGGCAAGGACGCGGACCGGGACAATCCCGAACTCCGACGCATATTCGTCGACAACGCCAACGACACGCTGCGCTGGCTGATGTCGATGGGCGTCGAGTTTTTCGGCCCGATGCCCGAGCCGCCGCACACCAAACCGCGCATGCATAACGTACTGCCGAATTCGCGCGCCTATATAAAACTGCTGAGCCGGCACGCCGCGCGGATCGGCGTCGATATCCGCTGCGGGGTCCGTGCGGAAAAGTTCCTGACGGATGAGAGCACCGTCACCGGGATCGCAGGGGCATCGCCGGTGGGCCCGGTGGAGATCTCGGCGCGGGCGACCATCCTCGCCAGCGGCGATTACGCGGCCAATGCGGATCTGAAAGCGAAATACATCTCGGAGGCCGTGTCCCGGGTCGACGCGATGAATCCCACGGCCACCGGTGACGGACACGAAATGGCGTTTCCGCTGGGCGCCAGGGTGCTGAACGGAGATGTGCTGTCGGGTCCCAATTTGCGCTTCGTGCCGCCGCCGAAAGAGACCATCGACCGCCGCCTGCCGCCGTCGCGCATCGTAACGAAAATCATGAAACTGGGGCTGAAATATGCACCCGGCTGGCTGCTGCGACCCTTCGTCCTGCGGTTTACCACCACGTCGATGGCGCCGGAGCTCGACTTTTTCCGCAACGGGGCGCTGTTGGTCGACAAGGCCGGTGCGCGCATCGACGCGCCCGCGGCGACACTGGGACTGGAAACCGCGAACCGGCCCGACAAGATCGGATTCGTGATCATGGATTCGGCGCTCGCAAAACGGTATTCGAAATGGCCCGACTTCGTCGCCACGGCGCCGGGGGTGGCCTACGCCTATTTCGACGATTTCCGCAAAACGCGGCCTGACCTCTATTTCAAGGCCGACAGCATCGAGGCACTGGCCGGAAAACTGGGAATGGATCCTTCAACCCTGAAAGAGTCCCTCGATGCCCACAATGCCGGCGACATTCCCGCACCGCTGGCGACGCCGCCTTTCCACGCCCTCGGCCCGGCCAAAAGCTATATCGTTCTTACCGATGGCGGCCTTGCCGTCGACACCGAGCTTCGCCTGCTGGGACACGAAGACCGGCCCATCCCCGGATTATGGGCGGCCGGGTCGGCCGGTCAGGGCGGGCTGATGCTGAAAGGACACGGGCATCACATCGGCTGGGCGTTCACGTCAGGCCGGATCGCCGGACGGCACGCGGCGGCATCGTTGGGAAACAACGCCTGACGGGAATGTCGGCGTTTATTTGTTCGCATACGTCAAAACTGACATGCATGGATGCACGATTATGCGGCGGGGCGCGCTCCCCATCTATGCGGAAACGGCGCCGTGGATGCGGCGCATTTCTTATATAGACAGGAGAGTTTGCCATGATCGATATCCGTCACGCCGAAGAACGGGGCACCGCCAACATGGGCTGGCTGAATTCGAAGCACAGCTTTTCGTTCGGCCATTACCACGACCCCGCGCATATGGGGTTCGGCGCGCTGCGCGTTATTAACGAGGACCGCGTCCAGCCGGGCGAAGGATTCCCCACCCACGGGCACGAAAACATGGAAATCATTTCCTACGTGCTGGACGGTGCGCTGGAGCATAAGGATTCCATCGGCACGGGGTCGGTGATCCGGCCGGGTGAGGTCCAGCGGATGAGCGCCGGGACCGGCATCCGGCACAGTGAGTTCAATGCGTCGGACGAAGACCCTGTCCATTTCCTGCAGATCTGGGTCATCCCGAACGAGCACGACATCCCGCCGGGATACGAGCAGAAGGCGTTCGTGCACGAGGAACGGCGCGGCAAGCTGTGCCTTGTCGCATCCAACGACGCCCGCGACGGATCGCTGAAAATCCATCAGGACGCCGATCTTTATACGTCGCTGCTGGATGACGGGGACGAAGTGTCCCTGCCGCTGCGGCCCGGGCGGAAAGCCTGGGTGCAGGTCGCGCGCGGCACGGTCCAGGTCAACGGCGAACAGCTCTATCCCGGAGACGGGGCGGGGATGACCGGCGAAGACGCGGTCACGGTGACCGGGACGTCGGACGCCGAGGTGTTGGTCTTCGATCTCGCCGCCTGATGCGTTGCGCGCGCGGTTGATGATTCCATCCTTTCCCGCCTAACTTCGGGGATCATTCCTTTCAGAAACGGATTCTCCGACATGGCTGACCAGGGTACGGATATCGAAATCGCGCGCGCCGCGACGCAGCTTCCCATTACCGACATCGGTGCAAAGCTGGATATTCCCGCAAACGCGCTGCACCCCTACGGGTCCAACAAGGCCAAGGTGGATTACGGATTTCTGGAGGAAATTTCAGACCGTCCGCGCGGCAAACTGATCCTGGTCACCGCGATCACGCCGACGCCGGCCGGCGAAGGCAAGACCACCACGACCGTCGGGCTCGGCGACGGGCTGAACCGGATCGGCAAGAAGGCCGCCATCTGCATCCGTGAACCGTCCCTCGGCCCGTGTTTCGGCATGAAAGGCGGCGCCGCCGGCGGCGGCTATGCACAGGTCGTGCCGATGGAAGATATCAACCTCCACTTCACCGGCGACATGCACGCCATCGGCGCGGCGCACAACCTGCTGTCGGCGATGATCGACAATCATATGTACTGGGACAACGAACTGCGGATGGATTCGCGGCGCGTTTCGTGGCGACGGGTCGTGGACATCAACGACCGCGCGCTGCGCGATATCACCGTCGGACTGGGAGGCATCGCCAACGGATTCGCGCGCGAAACCGGCTATGACATCACGGTCGCGTCCGAGATCATGGCGATCTTCTGCCTGGCGAATTCGCTGTCGGACCTGGAACGCCGCCTCGGCAACATCGTCGTCGGCCAGACCCGCAAGCGCGAAGCCATCACCGCCAGGCAGCTTCAGGCAGACGGCGCCATGGCGGTCCTGCTGAAAGACGCGCTGATGCCCAACCTGGTGCAAACCCTTGAGAACAACCCCGCCTTCGTCCATGGCGGGCCGTTCGCCAATATCGCCCATGGGTGCAATACCGTCATGTCGACCGAGGCGGCGCTGCGGCTGTCGGACTATGTCGTCACCGAAGCGGGGTTCGGCGCCGATCTGGGCGCGGAGAAGTTCTTCGACATCAAATGCCGAAAGGCGGGCCTGAAACCGGATGCCGCCGTCATCGTCGCTACCATCCGCGCGTTGAAAATGCATGGCGGGGTCGGACGCGACGATCTCGGCACCGAAAACGTCGGCGCAGTCACGGAAGGCATCGCCAATCTCAAACGGCATATCGAGAACGTAAAAAAATTCGGCGTCCCGCCGGTGGTCGCGATCAACCGGTTTTCGACCGACACGGACGCGGAGATCGCCGCCGTCGCCGATGCCGCGGGCGAAGCCGGGGCGGAGGTCGTCGAGTGCACACATTGGGCCGACGGTTCCGCCGGCACCGAAGCGCTGGCGCACAAGGTCGTTGAGATGGCCGACAGCGGCAAGGCCTCCTTTGCGCCGGTGTACCCCGACGACATGGGGCTGTTCGACAAGATCAACGCGGTCGCGAAGGAAATTTACCGGGCGTCCGAAGCCATCGCGAACAAGAGCCTGCAGGACCAGCTTTCGCGCTGGGAGGACGAAGGCTACGGGCACCTGCCTGTCTGCATGGCGAAAACCCAGTACAGCTTCTCCACCGACCCGGACCTGAAAGGCGCACCATCGGATCACATCGTGCCGGTGCGCGAGGTCCGCCTGTCCGCCGGTGCCGAATTCGTTGTCGCGATCTGCGGGAATATCATGACCATGCCGGGCCTGCCCCGCGTGCCCGCCGCCAATTCGATCCGGCTGGGCGACGGGGGCATCGTGGAAGGGCTGTTTTAGGGCGCCCTGCACCAGGTTTACAAAGCCATTTGTCGTCATTCCGGCGAAAGCCGGAATCTCCGGCAGTTTTCGTTGAAGAGAGATCCCGGTTTTCGCCAGGATGACGGTTTTTATTTTCAAACGGCAAACTTCGAACCCGCCACCCCCATTCCCCGCCGCGCCGAAATCCCCTAAACCCTGACTATGGCGCTCGCCCCTAACCTTTCCGACGATATCGCCGCCGGGCCGCCCCACCCCTATCGCTGGGCCATGCTGGGCGGCGTGTGGCTTTTGTATTTCGCTTTCGCGCTGGCGATCGCGTCGATGGCGCCGCTGGTCTACCGGCTGATGGCCGATCTCGGCATGCATCGGGGCGAGATGGGCACCGTGCTGGCGGCATGGCAGCTCACTTATATTTTCTGTTCGGTTCCCTGCGGCGGGCTGCTCGACCGGTTCGGCCCGCGCCGGATGATGTTCGCTTCGGTGCTGGTAATCGCCGTCTCGGTCGCGCTGCGCGGCGTGGCATCGGACTACGTTACGCTGTTGCTGGCGGTCATGGTGTTCGGTCTCGGCGGGCCGCTGATTTCGTCCGGCGCGCCCAAAGTGGTCAGCCTGTGGTTCACGGGCAAGGAACGCGGGCTTGCCATGGGCATCTATTTCACCGGCAACGCGACCGGCGGGATCGTCGCCGTGGCACTGACCAACAGCGTGTTCCTGCCCGCCATCGGCGGCGACTGGCGCGATCTGATGTCGGGCTACGCGCTGTTCATCATTCTGGTCGGCGTGATCTGGCTGGGGATCAGCGCGCACCCGGCCAGCCGCGACATGGAAGCCAAACTGAAGGCCGAGGATAAGCGCCGGTCGATGGACGTGTTCCTCGAACTGGTGCGCGACCCCGTCGTCCGCCTCGTCCTGCTGATGGGGCTTTTCATCCTTTTCTACAATCACGGCATGAACCACTGGCTGCCGGATCTGCTGCGGTCCTACGGCATGACGCCCTCGGAAGCCGGCTACTGGGCCGCCATCCCGACCCTGTTCGGCATGGTGGCGTCGCTATCGCTTCCGCGCATGGCGACGCCGGACAAACGCTTCGCCATCCTGCTGGGACTGTTCGTCTGCGCCGCCGTCGCCACCGTCATGGTCTGGGCCGCGTCGGGACCGCTGCTGGCCGCCGGTCTGGTGCTGCAGGGCATGTGCCGCGGCGCGATGACGTCGATCTCGATCCTGCTGCTGATCGAAAGCGGCGACGGCAACACCAGCCGCGTCGGCGCCGCCAGCGGACTTTATTTCTCGGTCGGCGAAGTCGGCGGCGTGTTGGGCCCGATGTCGATGGGCGCGCTGGCCCACGCCACCGGCGATTTCGACGCCTCGCTGTTCATGATGTTCGGCGTCGCCTGCCTGCTGATGCTGATCCTGATGCGGCTGCGGGCGGTGCAGGGGCGGGGGTAACTGTCATTCGCCCGGCGGCGTGCTAGGTTGCCCGCCTCAAATTTCAGAGACAGGAAACACACACATGACAACAACCGATCTGAACGGCACCACCTGCATCGTCACCGGCGGCGGCCGGGGACTTGGGCGGTCGATGGTGCACGCGCTGGCCGGCGCTGGCGCGAACGTGACCGCCGCCATGCACATCGCCGACGATATCGAGGCGGAAACGAAGGACCTGGCGGGTAACGTGAAGGCGATGGTATCGGACATTCGCGATCCGGATGCCTGCGCCAAGATCGTTGCCGACACGGTGGCGGAGTTCGGCGGCGTCGACGTGCTGGTGAACAATGCCGGCGTCGGCATGCTGCTGGTCTCCGACACGTTCAACCGGACGCCGACGAAGTTCTGGGACGTGAAGCCGGAAACCTGGGCCCAGATCATCGAAACCAACGTCAATGGCGGCTTCCAGATGGCGCGCGAAGCCGTACCCCACATGCTGGAAAAAGGCTGGGGACGGGTCGTCAACGTGACCACGTCGATCCACACCATGCAGCGTGCCGGTTTTTCGCCCTACGGTCCGTCGAAGGCGGCCATGGAAGCGACAACGAGCTGCTGGTCGGAAGACCTCGACGGTACCGGCGTGACCTGCAACATCCTGATCCCCGGCGGCGCGGCGGACACCAACCTGCTGCCCGGCAACCCGGGCGACGAGGGCCGGTCGGGCGCCGACGGCATGCTGGTCGACCCCGTGGTGATGCAGGCGCCGATCGTCTGGCTGGCGTCGAGAGCGTCGGACGGCTGGAACGGCAAACGCTTCATCGGCCGGCTGTGGGACAACAGCGCATCGGCGGACGACGCCGCGAAAGGATGCTCGGCGCCGGCGGGGTTCGGGGACCGGACCTGACGCCCGGGCGTTCCGCCTGAATGGAAACCTGGGTCGCCATCACGGTCGCGGCGGCGTTCCTGCAGAACGTCCGCTCGACGTTGCAGAAATATCTGAAAGGCCGGATCGGCACGACCGGGGCGACGTTCGTGCGGTTCGGCTACGGCCTGCCGTTCGCCTTTCTGTTTCTGGCCATTCTGTATTACGGCGCGGAATATCCCCTGCCCCGTCTGCACCCGGTATTTTTCGGCTGGGTGGTGCTGGCGGCGCTGGCGCAGATTTTCGCACAGGCGCTGCTGATCCACCTGTTCAGCTATCGCAATTTCGCGGTCGGCACCGCGTATTCGCGGACCGAGCCGGCGCAGGCCGCTTTGTTCGGGCTGATCTTCCTGTCGGAAACCGTGTCCTGGGTGGCGTTGCTGGCGATCGCGATTTCGGTTGCCGGCGTGATGCTGATCTCGGTCGCCCGCACCGAACTGAAACCGAGTGCGCTGGTCACGTCGCTCGCCACGCGCAGCGTCGCCATCGGCTTGTGTTCCGGCACGTTTTTCGGGATCGCCGCGGTCGGATACCGGGGTGCATCTCTGTCGCTGGGCGGACCGAATTTCCTCATGCAGGGCGGGGTGACGCTGTGCGCCGGCATCCTGTTCCAGACGATCGTCATGCTGGTATTCATCGCGCTGCGCGACCCCGCCGAACTCCGCCGTATCGCCGCCGCCTGGAAGCCGGCGCTGGCGGTGGGCTTCGTCGGCGCGAGCGCATCTTTCGGCTGGTTCACGGCGATGACCCTCGAGAAAGCCGCCGTCGTGAAGGCCGTTGCCCAGATCGAAATGATTTTTACCTTCGCGTCGACGGTGTTCATTTTCAAAGAGAAGATAAACCGGCTGGAAGTCGCGGGCTGCGTAGCCATCGTGATTGGGATCCTCGTTCTGCTGCTGGCGTAGATACTTCCGTTCCAGCCCACCCGCCAACTTGCAACGCGATGCCGTGGGCGGTACACAAAACGCACAGGATTCAACACCTTTCAAAAGGGTAACGGGATGACCAAATTCGGAATCGGACAGGGTGTGCCGCGCTGGGAAGATCCGCGGCTGCTGCGTGGCGGCGGAAGGTATTCGGACGATCTCAACCGGCCGGGGCAGGCCTATGGCTACGTGCTGCGATCGCCCTACGCGAACGCGAAGATACTGTCGATCGACACCTCGGCGGCGAAGGACGCGCAGGGCGTGCTCGGCGTCTGGACCGGCGAAGATTATGCCGCATCGGGCCTCGGCAACATCCCCTGCGCCGTCCCGCGCCAGAAACCCGACGGCTCGCCCATGTTCCTGCCGCCGAACGGCGCGCTGCGGAAAGACGCGGTGAAGATGGTGGGCGATCCGGTGTGCTGGGTGGTGGCGGAAACCGCCAGGCAGGCACAGGACGCAGCCGAGATGATCATCGTCGACTACGAGGAACAGAAAGCGATTACCAGCACGGCGCATGCGCTTGATGCGGACGCCGGCACGGTCTGGGACGAGGCGCCGGACAATGTGTGCTTCGTGTTCGAAATGGGGGACAAGGACAAGACGGACGCCGCGTTCGCCGCCGCGCATCACGTCACCAAGCTGGATATCGATATCAGCCGCGTGTCGGTCGCGCCGATGGAACCGCGCGCCTGTATCGGCGAATACGACCCCTATGACGAACGCTATACCCTGATGACGGGCACGCAGGGCCCGCACGGCGTACGTCAGGCGATGGCCGAGCCGATTCTGAAAGTGCCGCAGAACAAGCTGCGGGTCGTCTCCGAAGACATGGGCGGCGCGTTCGGCATGCGGTCAGGCCCCTATCCGGAAAACATCCTGGTGCTGTGGACGGCGAAACTGCTGGGCCGCCCGGTCAAGTGGACGGGCGACCGCACCGACGCGTTCCAGTCCGACGATCAGGCGCGCGACAACGTCGTGACCGCCGAACTGGCACTGGACGAAAACGGCATCTTCACCGGCCTGCGGGTCACGACGGTCGCCAATCTCGGCGCCTATCTGACGCTGCTGGGACCGCATTCGTCGACCAACAATCTGGGTTCGCTGTCGAACACCTATAAAACGCCCGCGATCTATACCCGCGTCACCGGTGTGTTCACCAACACGAATTCGACAGGCCCCTATCGCGGCGCCGGACGGCCGGAAGCGGTTTACTGCGTCGAGCGGGTAATCGATACCGCGGCCCGCGAAATGGGCATCGACGCCGCCGAAATCCGCCGCCGCAACCTGATCCCCGAAATCAGCGAGCCCTACAGCACCGGGTTCCTGTTCACCTACGATTCCGGCGAGTTCGAAAAGAACATGGACGGCGCGCTGGAGATGATCGATTACGCCGGCTTCGCAACCCGGCGGGCCGAATCCGAAAGCGCGGGCAAGCTGCGCGGCATCGGCATCGCCAACTGTATCGAACAATCGGCGGGCGGACCGCCCGAATGGGCGCAGATCCGGTTCGACCCGTCGGGGACTGTGACCCTGATCATGGGCACGCACAATCACGGCCAGGGGCATGAGACGATTTTCCGCCAGATGCTGGCCGACATGCTGGGGCTGGAATTCGAACAGGTGCGGCTCGCGCAGGGCGATTCCGATGTGTCCATGATGGGCACCGGCACCTTCGGATCGCGGTCGTCCGGCGTCGGCGGCGCGTCGATCCAGCTGGCCGCCAAAAAGATCGTGGAGAAATGCAAGCCGCTGGTCGCGCATCATCTGGAAGTCGCGGTCGAGGATATCGAGTTCGACGACGGCACCTTCACGGTCGCGGGCACCGACAAGACCATGAACCTGATGGACGCGGCCAAACACGCGCACAACTTCATGACCGCGCCGCCCGGCTTCGAACTCGGTCTCGACGAATGGGCCGCCTGGTCGCCGCCGGCGCCGACCTTCCCCAATGGCTGCCACGTCGCCGAGGTGGAGATCGACCCCGACACGGGCGAAACCGAGATCGTGCGCTACTGCATGGTCGACGACGTCGGCACGGTCATCAACCCGCTGCTGCTGGCCGGTCAGGTGCATGGCGGCGCGGTGCAGGGCATCGGCCAGATCATGTGCGAGAACATGGTGTGGGACGACGAATCGGGTCAGATGGTGTCCGGCTCGTTCATGGACTACACGATGCCGAGGGCCGACGACTGCCCCAGCTTCGAGATGGGCGAGAACGAAGTTCCCACCCCGACCAACCCGATGGGCATCAAGGGCGCTGGCGAAGCCGGCTGCGTCGGCGCCATGCCGGCGGTCATGAACGCCATTTGTGACGCGCTGGCGACCCGGGGGGTTCGTACGTTCGACATGCCCGCGTCGCCGAACCGCGTCTGGCAGGCGTTGAACAGTTCTCCCGCCCAGGCCGCCGAATAGAAAAGGAACACTCTATCCATGGAAATCGATAACAGCTTCGACTTACCGCTGCCGCCGGATCAGGCGTGGAAGACCCTGATGGACATCGAACGCATCGCGCCCTGCATGCCGGGCGCGGAGCTGACGGAGATCGTCGACGACAAGACCTTCAAGGGCAAGGTGTCCGTCCGTCTCGGCCCCGTGGCCCTGACCTTCCAGGGCACGGCGACGTTCGAGGACGTCGACGATGCCGCGCACAAGGCCACGGTCAAGGCGCAAGGAGCGGACGCCAAGGGCCGCGGCGGCGCCAATGCCAATGTCGGCTTTCATCTGGAACCGTCGGATGCCGGATCGTCGGTGAAAATTCACACCGACCTGCAGCTGTCCGGCTCGGTCGCCCAGTACGGGCGCGGCGCCGGGATGATCCAGGATCTCGCCAGCCAGATCATCGGCCAGTTCGCCGACAATCTGTCGAAACAGATCGAGGCCGACCAGCCGGCCGCCGACGCCGCACCGGCGGCCCCTGCCGACACCGCGCCGCCGCCCCAACAACCGGCAGCGCCCGCACAGGTCGGCGGCATGGCATTCAAGGTTCTCTGGAACCAGATCGTCCGGTCGATCAGGGGACTGTTCGGAAAGAAGGACTAGGCGGCAGAGGACCGAATCAGTTCACCGGCCCGGCGGGTTCGCCGCTTTCGGGGTCCGGGCGGACCGAGGTCGGCCCCGCCTGATGATGCACCATTTTCCACACCCGCCCTTCGCGCACGAACACGTTGGTCGCGACCAGAAAATTGCCGGCGATTTCCTCGAAACAGATGACATAGGCGGTATCGCCATAGACATGCGCGCGCGCGTCGTGACACAGGATTGCCGGTGACTCCGGGTTCCGGATAATGGCCATCCAGCTCGACAAAACGTCCTCGCGTCCCATCAGCGGACCCCATCCCGGATGCAGGCAGGCCACCTGCGCCGACGCCGACCATAAATCGTCCATCGCGGCTTCGTCGCGATCTGCGAAAGCGCGGTAAAACGCTTCGTTGGCGAACAGCACGGCATCGGTATCGGACATGGACCGACTTTAGCCCGTCGCGCGGTGGAATGGGAAACGATATCGGCGTGGGAAACGTTCGGTATCTAATCAACGGCTTGACCGTGTTCGAGCGTCCCAATACGATTACGGCAATTAAACGTGCCGGAAAACATCCGGCCTGGCTTCAACAGGGAGATACCCCATGAAACTTCGCAACGTCACAATTGCGGCCGCCGCACTGGCTGTCACGCTTCCGGCCGCCGCTTCCGCTCAGAATATTTCGCTTAAATTCCTTACCGCCTGGGACGACCGGGTGGCCGGCACGCCCCTGATCGCCAAGCGCCTCGGCAAGATGCTCGAGGAGGAAAGCAAGGGCCGCATCACGTTCAAGTACTCCGGACCGGAAGTCATCAAATCGCGCCAGCAGTTTCAGCCGACCGCGCGCGGCGTGTTCGACATGAACCTGTCTGTCGCCCCCTACTATCTCGGCACCACCAGCGTGCCGATGGCGGGTTTCGCCCTGCACGCGGATGTCGAAGACTGGCGCAAAAAGGGATACTGGGACTTTTTCGACAAGGAAATGGGCCGGTTTAACCAGAAGATGATCGCCCATGTCACGGGCGGCGGCGGGCCGTACATGTTCCACGTGCTGCTGAAACGTCCCCTGGACAAGGGCGACCAGCCGCTCAAAGGACGCAAAATCCGCGCCAACGCGTTTTACAAGCCGGTGATCGAGCCGCTCGGCGGATCGATGGTCAACCTGAATGGCGGCGAAATCTACTCCGCCCTGCAGAAAGGTGTCGTCGAGGGCGCCGCCTGGCCGGTCGAAGGCAATACCAAGTTCAAGTGGCACGAGCAGGCCAAATTCATGATGCGCCCCCGTTTCGGCGTCTCGCCCTACACGGTGACCATGAACATGGACCGCTTCAAGAAGCTTTCGAAAGCCGACCAGGAACTGGTTCTCAGCGTCGGTCGCAAGATCGAACAGACATCGCCCGCGCTTTTCGACAAGGCGACGGACGAGGAAATCGCGCTGCTTAAGAAGGAGGGCGTCCAGGAAACCCACCTCGAGCCTGCGGTCGCCAAGAAAATGCAGGATGGATTCCTGAAAGGCGTCTGGAACCTCGCCATCGACTTCAACAAGAAGACGGGCCCGCGCGCCAAGGAACTATACGAAATGGCGAAGAAAAACGGCGATGCGCCCGCGAGCCTGAAGTAACAACGCAGATCCGGTCGGGCGCGCCAACGATGTTTCTCGTAAAGGGACTTTGCCGTCTTCATGACGCAATATCCGATTTCGGGTACGTCGTCGGCGCGCTCGGACTGGCTACGATGACCACGATCTACTGTTACGAGGTCATCACGCGATACTTCCTCGGCCTTGCGACTGACTGGGCCAACGACATGTTCGCCAATGTGCTGCTGGTCACCATATTCGCGATGGTGCCGCATGCAACCCGAATGGGTCAGCACATCGCCATCAGTCTGCTGGTGGAACTCCTTCCATCGATGCGGACAGCCCTCAGAATATTCGCCGGCGTGTTCGGCGTGGCGGTGTGCCTGTTCGCGGCCTGGATGAGCCTTGAAGAGAATATCCGCCACATCGAACTGGAGATCGTGACGGAACAGAACCGTCCCACACCGAAAATCCTCATGTCGGTGTGGCTGACCTTCGGGTTCCTATTCGCATCGTTCTATTTCCTGCGCGGTTTGTTCCCCGGGGAAGCGGTGAAGCCGAAGTCCTGGATCACACCCGGTCGCGCCGCACTGCGCGGCGAAGAAACGGAGACGGTTCTCTGATGGAGTGGTACTGGATTCTGACCATCGGAATAACGCTGCTGGTCGCGCTGTTTTTGACCGGCGCGCCGATCTTTCTCGCGTTTTTCATCATCATTTCGAGCGGCGTCGTCTTTATGCTGGGACCGGCTGCATTCGGCATGGTCTCGAACTCGATATACGAAACGGCCACAACTGCCTCGCTGGGCACGGTGCCGCTATTCATTCTGCTTGGCGAGATTCTGTTCCGGTCAGGCTGCATGGAAGTGCTGCTCGATTCCATCGACAAGCTGGTCGGCCGCATAAAGGGCCGGCAATACGTATTGTCGATTTCGCTGTCGACAGTGCTGGGCGCGCTGTCGGGATCCGCGATCGCAGTGGGAGCGATGCTGGGCCGGTCCCTGCTGCCGATCATGCGCGAACGCGGCTACGACACCAAACTGTCGATCGGCACCATCCTGGCAGGCGCCTGTCTGGCGCCGATCATTCCCCCCTCGATACTGGCGATCATCGTCGGCACGTTGGCCGATGTGTCCATCGCCTCGCTACTGATCGCCGGCGTGTTGCCCGGGCTGATGCTGGCGGGTCTTTTCATTGCCGCCTGCATGATCAAGGTCAAAATCGATCCCAGTCTTGCGCCGTCGGAAGAAGAGGGCGAGTCCATCAGCGCCGCCGGCAAGCTGCGTGCGATCGCCGGATTGCTGCCGTTCTCCGTCATTATCTTCATGGTGATGGGGCTGATCATGCTGGGCGTCGCGACCCCGTCGGAATCCGCCGCGACAGGCGTGCTCGGTGCGATCCTGACTGCCGCCTATTACCGGCGCCTCAGCTTCAAGATGTTGTACGAAGCGGTCGGCGAAGCCGCTCTGCTGGCCTCCGTCATCCTTCTCATCCTGTGCAGCGCGGTCATGTTCACCCAGTTGCTGGCCTTTACCGGCGCAACGTCCGCGCTGACGGAGGTCGTCACCTCGCTGGAGGTCAACCGCTGGGTGATGTTCTTCATCCTGATGGCCCTGCCGTTCATCCTGTGCATGTTCAT
Source organism: Alphaproteobacteria bacterium (assembly GCA_038146925.1). Lineage (GTDB taxonomy): Bacteria > Pseudomonadota > Alphaproteobacteria > MPNO01 > UBA830 > UBA830. The sequence continues at coordinate 163,754 of JAYQSP010000011.1, read as the reverse complement.
CGACCAGTTGGGCCTGATGCTGATCGTTGTGCCGATCTATCTACCCATCCTGAAGGCGCTGGAATTCGATCCGGTCTGGTTCTGGCTGCTGTTCCTGCTGAACATCACGCTGGGAGCCATCACGCCGCCATTCGGGTATGTGATGTTCGCGGTGAAAGCGGCAGCGGAAGACGTATCGATGGGAGAGATCTTCAGCGCCTCCTGGCTGTTCGTGGGCCTGACGCTGTTCGGCATGTTCATTATGACGGTATTCCCGGAAATCGTGACGGTCCTCCCCGATTTCGCGAATTCGCTGGCGCAGTAGCGCGCCGATAGAGCAAGCAAAAAAATCCCCTCGCCCCAACGGGGAGAGGGATAGGGATAGGGAGAGGGGGAGAAAAGCTTATTGCACCCTCTCCCTAGCCCTCCCCCTCAAGGGGGAGGGGACTCTATTTCGTATTCAGGCCTATCGCAGCTGAACGCCCTCGTTCTCTCCGTCGAGAAAGATGTTCGGCTTCAGGAACATCGACAGGATCAGCGCACCGTCCTCGGTCCAGGCATCGTGCTGACTGCCGGCCGGCCGCCAGACGTAGTTGCCCGCAGTCACCGTGCCTTCGTCGTCGGTCAGCGAGCCTTCGAGGACGAAGGTCTGTTCCAGCGCCACGTGTTCATGAAACGTCAGTTTCGATCCCGGCGCCCATTTGAACAGGGCCGTCATCATGCCGGTTTCCTCGTCCTCCATGAGCACCTTCATCTCGATGCCCTCGCACGGCGTCGGTTTCCACGGAATATCGTCGACCTCGACGAACCGGGATGCGAGATCGGGCAGATCGTCGTGCCCCTTGAACAGCGGCGTCACGACAGCCATGGCACTATCCTCCAGATAATTACGGTCGGGTGCAGTGTCATACGGCAACCGACCGAACGTCAAGCCGCCATCCTGGTCGCCTGTCCGATTTCCGCGATATGCCGGTGATCGGTGCCGCAGCACCCGCCGAGGACGGTCAGTTGCGGATTGTCCCGCATCAGGGCGACGAATTGCTGCCCCAGTTCCACCGGAGTTCCATCGTCCAGCACCTCGGAATTGTCGAGCTCCTCGTGGCTGCACCGCGACGCGTTCGCCCGCAATCCCTGCACACGGTCGAGACCGGCAAGCGCGCCTTCGAAATGGGTTGGATGCGCGCAATTGATCATGAAATAGGCCGGTGACGCACCGGTCGCCGCGTCCACCTCCGCGATCGCGTCTTTAAGCGACTGGCCTGTCGGAAGGTTCCCGTCGGTTTCGACCGTAAAGGAAATCGCAACCGGAATATCGGCAGCACGGGCGGCAAGCGCGACCCCCGTCGCTTCCTCGACGTTGTTCATGGTCAGGGCGGAGATCATGTCCGCGGCGGTGTCCGCCAGCGTATCGATCCGATGCGCGTGGTAGGCTTGCGCTTGCGCCACCGTCATCAGTTCGCCCGGATCGTAGCCGTCGCCACGGGGGCCGAGACAGCCGCTGATCACCATCGGGGTGTCATCGGTTTCACAGGATGCGCGGATACCTTGGAGAAACGAGATCGAATCCCTGTTCACCTGTTCGATTTCCCGCCGCGAAAGGCCGAGGCGATCGCCCCAGTCGGCGCTGGCCCGCCAGGTGAAGCTTTCCAGAAGCAGTCCCGTACCGCTCGCACGCGCGATGTCGACATAAGGTACGAAATAATCGGACAATTTCTGCCTGCCTTCGGCGGTTCCCAGCAAATGAAAAGCGGCGAATTCCGGAAGGTCGATGCCTTCCTGAAAAACCATCACGGTTTCGAGTCCGCCATCGGTGAGAACGGTTTTACCGTTCAGCTGCGGCAGGTTGTTTCGATATTTGGCCATTGTCTTATCCTTTTCAATCGTGTGCGGGCAGGCTGGCGAGAATATGAGGATGCCTTGCCGCTGCCGCCAGACGACTCGCGGTACAGTAAAATCGGCGCAGGAGACGGGAACACGTCATGGCCGAACCGGAACGTAAACGCGGCGCCGACACGCGCGAGCGCCTGCTTGACGCGGCGGAGATGTCCATTCTGGACAAGGGCTTCGCTACGACATCCATAGAAGAACTGATCGCCGAAGTCGGCATCACGAAAAGCGGCTTTTTCTATCACTTCAGCGACAAGGGCGCGCTCGCCAAGGCGCTGCTGGAACGCTATCTCCAGCGCGAGGAAACCCTGTTCGACGATCTGTTCAGCCGTGCCCGCGAACTGGACGACGATCCTTTGCATGCCTTTCTGATCGGTCTGAAACTGATGGCGGAGCTGATGGCGGATCTGCCGGAAGGACATCCCGGCTGCCTGGTTGCCGCGTATTGCTATCAGGAAAACATGTTCAACCGCGACGTCCGCGATCTGAACCGCGAAGGCGTTCTGCGCTGGCGCAAACGGTTCCGGCAGTATCTGGACGAGATCGAGGAACGCTATCCGCCGCGCTCGAATGTGAATCTGGACGATCTGGCCGACATGTTTTCCGCGCTGGCGGATGGCGGAATCATCCTGTCCAAGGTTGTCCGGGACAAGGAGTTGCTGCCGCGCCAGCTGATGCTTTACCGGGAAATGGTCCGCACCGTGTTTCTGGGCACCGATCGGCACTGAACGCCGCCGCAAATGCGGCGGCGGTGACAAATTCGTCACATGTGACCCAAATCACAAAACCGATCCGCTTTCCCGTCGTATATTAAAGAACGACGGGAAGGATTTCACATGTTGAACTATCGCCTTTACGACCTGCGCTACGGTTTCACGACAACGGCCCTGCGATATCTGAGCTGTTTTCTGGCTGGCACCGGTTGCAGGCACGCCTGAGAACTCAGGGAATTGTCAGTTTGAGCAACGAGCCCCAATAAGGGGATATCAGTCTACGCCGCCGCGGCAAAAGCCGCTTTCGGCGCTTCTCCGGCGACGGTGGTGCGCCGCAGAACGCGGCTCATCGACGGGTCGAACCATGTTCGCGCATGCAACGTGCAGAGATTGTCCCACATCACCAGATCGCCCGGCGTCCAGACATGTTCGTAGGCATGCGCCGGGTCTTCCAGCACCTGGAACAGGTCTTCCAGCAGGGCATCGCTCTCCGCCCGGTCCATGCCGACGATATGGTCGGTCATCAGACGATTGACATACAGCACTTCGCGTCCCGTTTCGGGATGCCGGATGACGACGGGATGTTCGTAGCGCGGCGCATCCGGCGCGCTTTCATTAGATTTGACGGTCGCGTTCGCATCGTAATCGTAAACATTGTGCGCTTTCAGGCCTTTCAGGCGCTCCTTCATCGCGTCATCCAGCGAATCGTAGGCGCGGTAGGCGTTGGCGAATTTCGTGTTGCCGCCTTCCGCCGGTATTTCCAGCGCAAACAGGATCGTCGCCCGGGACGGCGTTTCGTAATAGCACTGATCGGTGTGGAACTGCATTTCGCCGTCCGGCAAAACGCCGTCCATGCCATCCACCTTTTTGTTCGCGACATACATGAAGTTTTGCGGCCCTTCGTCCACGACCTTCACCGTCCGTACTTCCTGCCGCGGGCCGAACCATTCGGTGAACGCGATCTGATCGTCGCCCGACAAATCCTGGCCCGGTATGACGATCACGAAGTGATCCAGCCACGCCCGGCGAATGTCGTTCATCGTCGCATCATCGAGTCCGCCACGCAGATCGACGCCCGTCAGCCGGGCGCCCAAGGCATCGGAAAGAGGTTCCACCGAGACTGTCATTTTCGAGGTCCTGCGTAATTACTTCGATATCTAAGTAAAATTTAGATCAAACTCTGCAACGTGTCAAATTGCCCCCTGCTTTCGTTGAAACTTGATCCAGGTTAAGGCCGTTGCTCCGTACACGGATTAAAATTGCATATTCAGATCTGATGGCACAACAGGAGGGAACAGGAAACGCTATGGCCACACGCATAAAAGAAGATGCCTTTGACGAAGCGGCCGAACTGGCGCTTCAGCACCGCGTAAAGGCGGGCCTGCGCAATATCACCAACACCAAGCTGACGAAGGCCTTTGCGGCAGAGATCGAACAAGGCGCCGCCTGGGCGGTCAAGAAATCGGCGCTCTCCGGTTCCCCGCCGAAAATGCCGGGCTGGATCGACGCGCACAGGCGCGCGGCCCCGTTGCCCGACGCGCTGTTCGAAGCGATCCGCTTCCGCGATCCCGAAGCGGCGCATTAACGGGAAAACGCGCACCCCGCCGGCCGGCCGGCGCACGAACAGGATGCCCGCCCTGGACGATGTCCGGGCGGGCATCTGCGTTTAAGAGCGGCAGCCGACAGATATCAAGATCGGGCAAGTCGTCGCGAAGGGGTTCGGTCGTTCGTTGCCGATACGTGCATTTCCGGCGCGGGCGCTCTAGTCTCTGAAGGACTGCTCACGGGAGAATTCACAATGCGTCTGGGCTACTTCACGATGCCGATGCATCCGCTGGACACGGACTATACGACCACGCTGAAACAGGATCGCGAAGCGATCATCCTGTGCGACAAGCTGGGCTATCACGACGCGTTCGTCGGCGAACACCTGACCGACGATGCCGAGAACATCACCAATTCGATGCTGTTTCTCGGCACACTGATCCACAGCACCGAAAACATCATGCTGGGCACCGGCACGACGAACCTGACCCACACGCACCCGGTGCTTGTCGCCTCGCATGCGGCGATGTTCGATCATCTGGCGGAAGGCCGGTTCATCCTCGGCGTCAGCCCCGGCACGCTGCGCTCCGACCGCGAGGTGCTGGGCATCGCCAACGAAGACATCAACAAAATGTTCGCCGAGGCGATCGACGTCATCCTCGCGATCTGGGACGGCCAGCCGCCCTATAAAATCGATTTCCCCGACAACCGCTGGACCGTCACTACCGAGGCGACGCTGGATGCCGCCTACGGCACCGGCATCATGCAGAAACCCTATCAGCAGCCCCGACCGGAAATCGTGGGCACGGTGGTCGCGCCTTTCTCCAAGGGCGTAATCGAAATGGGCAAGAAGGATTTTCATCCCATATCGGCCAATTTCCTGTTCGACAAATGGGCGGCCACCCACTGGGCCGGCTACGCCGAAGGCCGCGAAGCCGCGGGACGCACCGCCGATCCCGCGGACTGGCGCATCGCGCGGACCGTGTTCGTCGCCGACGACGACAAGGTCGCCGAAGCTTACGGCAAGACGGATGCCAACAGCCCCTATCGCTTCTATTACAGCCAGCTGGTCTACAAGCTGACCAAGGGCGGACGCCAGGCCGTCTTCAAACACGATCGCGACGAACCGGACGACGCCATTACCATCGACCGCGTGCTCGACGATCTGGTGATCTGCGGCACTGTCGACAGCGTGGTGGATCAGATTCTCGCCCTGCGCGAAGTCACCGGCCCGTTCGGCGAACTGGTGATCGCCGGCATGGACTGGGTCGACGAAGACCTGACCAAGCGGTCGCTGCAGCTGATGGCCGAGGAAGTCATGCCCCGGGTCAACGCCGCGCTGGGCGAAAATTCGGAGAATGCCGTCCGGTAAGCCCGGAATTCCGCGACCGTTAACCCTGTATTTACCAGTTCGTGACGCCGCCGGATTTTGAGTCTATCTTTTTTGTCATTCGCATCAGGACGTCGGTACGGGGATGAGGACATGACTGAAACATGGGTTCGCAATTGCTGGTACGTCGCCGCACCGGCGCATGAAATCGGCCGGGAACTGCTGGCACGCACGTTTCTCAACACGCCGGTCGTTCTGTTCCGACGCGAAGACGGTACCGCCGTCGCCCTGGAAGACCGGTGCTCCCACCGCTTCCTGCCGCTGTCCAAAGGATTTCTGGTCGGCGACCGGGTCCAGTGCGGTTATCACGGCATGGAATTTGGCTGCGACGGGGCCTGCGAACACGTGCCCGGCCAGAAATCGAGACCGCCGGGCGCCGACATCAAATCCTTCCCCATTGCCGAGAAATGGCAATTCGTCTGGATCTGGATGGGCGATGCGGAACTGGCGGACGAAGACCTGATTCCCGATATCCCGCGCAACGATCATCCCGACTGGACGCCGATCGTCGGCGATACGCTCTATATCAGGGGCGATTACAGACTGTTCCTCGACAATCTGATGGACCCCAGCCACGTATCGTTCGTTCACCGCACCACGCTCGGCACCGACGACGTCGCGGAGATTCCGCAGATCGCATCGCAGGATGGCGATGTCGTGAAAGTCACCCGCTGGATTCTCGACCGGCCGGTTGCGCCGGTCTACGCCAAGGTCAGCAAGCTGACCAGGTTCGGCGAATTCAAAGACAACGTCGACCGCTGGCAGATCATGACCTTCACCGCGCCGCATATGGTGGAAGTCGACATGGGCAGCTGCCTTGCCGGCACCGGCGCGCTGGACGGCGACCGCTCTCAGGGGTTCGAGCTTTATTCCTACAATCTGATTACGCCGGAAACGGAGAAAACCAGCTGGTATTTCTGGTCGCACACCCGCCCCTTCGCACACGACAACCAGGAACTGACCGACACCATCCGCGCCAATTTCATCGAAGCCTTCATGGAAGATATCGATGTCATTGAAGGCGTGCAGGCGGGTCTCGACCGCCACCCGCATCTGACACCGGTCAATATCGGCGTCGACGGCGGCGCGATCCGCGCCCGGCGGGTGATCGGCAAAATGATCGCGGAGGAAGAGGATCTCATCGCCGAACAGGACGCCGCGCAGGTTCACGCGGCGGAGTAGTAGAGCCGCAGATTACTCTGCCGCCTGCCCTTTCGCGTCCGTGCCCGTTCGCATATTGCCGGGCGCCAGATCCTGCCACCGACCCGATTGCGGGATGATCGTGTCCGGCACCGCCACCACATCCGAATAATCTTCGACCTGCAGGCCCAGCGGATCCTTTCCGGCCTCGTTCAGCGCCACCGAATCCAGCAATCGCCGGCGCAGGCGGATAACCGCCTCGTCGCTGGGCACCAGGTATTCCTGCGTGCGATCCACGATCGGCGTCATCGACATGGCGATGACGGAATCTTCCTGTTCGATCCCGGCAAAGCCCGACCAGTTGCGGTCCATGCTGTCGCGGTCCTGACCGAGACGGTCGTCCCAGCTGGCGCGGAAATCGCAGCCCTCATACGTCCAGAACCGCGGATCGGCGAGACCCATGGTATCGATGATGACATCCCGGTCCTGCGGTTGCGGCCCGTGAAACACCAGATACGTCGCCGTCATTTCGTCGGTCATGGGAATTTCGAAAACGTAGAACTGGAACGCGTTCGCTGGAATGATGCGCCCGGTCGGGAACATCACCGGCGTGATGCGTACGCTCCACGCGGGATCGCCGGCGTCTGTCTTCCCGCCGTCGCGCAGGGCGGCATACTGGAAACCGTAGGCCGTATCCTCAATGCCGAGATCGGGCGTTTCCTCGAACACGGTCGATGACATGTACATGCCCGCCTTGCTGGCCGCGCCGCCGGCGTCGTCCGCATCGGCGCCCCAGCCCTTGCCGTCGTCCTGATCGGTCTTTCCGTCGACGAAGGCGGAATCCTTCCAGCCGGGGTTCATCATGTTCATGTGCAGGATACCGACATGGGCGGAATCGACGCCGCCCTCGTAAAGCTGCAGATAATTCGCCGGGTTGTTGATCCGCAGAACGACATAGTTTTCTTCCGGCGCATCGAACCAGCCGTATTTCTGGAACGGCGGCTGTTGCGCCGGATCGCCGATATAGGTCCAGATCATGCCGCCCGCCTCGACGACCGGGTAGGACGGCTGCTTTATCTTGTCGCGCACGTTGGACGACCGGTGATTGGGCGTCTCGGTGATCGTGCCGTCGCAGGTGAACTTCCAGCCATGGAGCAGACAGCGCAGCCCGCCTTCCTCGTTTCGCCCCAGCGCCAGCGAGGCGCGGCGATGCACGCAGAATTCGTCGAGCACGCCGATATTGCCGTCGGTATCGCGAAACACCACCAGATTCTCGCCCAGCAGCTGGGTGCGCAACGGCGCGCCGTCCGGTTCCGCCACCTGATGCGCAGACGCCACCGGCAGCCAGAACCGCCGCATCATCCGGCCCAAGGGAGTGTCGGCGCCGGTTCGCGTCAGCGTTTCGTTCTCCTCTGCGGTCAACATCGCCCGTCATCTCCCCCGATCCGGCATTCTGTGCAAAATTCTGGCCGAAATGCCCGAGCCAGACAAGCCAGGCGGCTTTTCCGCCTGCCGTGAATCGGCAAATCTGGAGACGCCGATTCAGGATGGTTTAGCGGAGTATTTCACATGTATAAACAGTTTCTGTCGATGGCGTCACGGGCGATTGCCGGGGTTGTGATGCTGTTCGCCGTCTCGCTGCCATCGCATGCAACATTGCTTGGCGATACCGTCACGGGCTGCGTATCGACCAATTCCACCGGCTTTACCTGCGAAGACAGCTCGATAAATTTCTTCTCATTCAACGTCGGGCCGCTAGCCGCCGTCGTTGGCCCGGGAACCGAATTCACGCGCGTTCTCAGCCCCGGCGGTACCGCCGAACGGACACTGACCGCCGACCTGACGGGCGATCAGGTGACCATTGCCGTCGACGGCACCAACAGCACCTTCACCGGCGGCGGCCATGCCGCGAACATCTGGCAGTTCGCCGATCTGGACTGGATCGGCACATCCGGGTCGGTCACAGGTCTGTCGCTGATCGGCACGACCGACTTCACCATTCTATCGACGTCTTTCACCGCGGATAGCGTGACGATCGAAACCGACAACATCAATTTTTCCCTGCTGAACGGGAATGTTTTCTCGGCAACCTTCCAGATCGAAACCACGCATACGGCCATCTCCGCGCCGCCGGTCGGCCTCCTGCTGGGCTTCGTCCTTGCAGGTGTTGCCGGTTGCCGCTCCACCCGCCGGCGATAAAAAAACCGCTACTCCGCCGCCTGGGCGGCGCCGGGCGCGTGTTCGGCGTCGATCATCCGTTCCAGGATGCGCACGGCCTGCATCGCCGCACCGTCGTGATTGATGTCGACGCGGTCCAGCGTGGTGCCGGCATCCATGTTCGCCTGCTGGTGCCCGATGATCCACAGGTCCTCGGAAAACGCCTCATGCGTGCTGTCGACGAACATGTCCGATATCCATTCTTCGTCGGTCCGGAAATCGCGCGCCTGCGCCCAGAAATAATGGGCCGTCTTGTCGGTTTCGGGGGTGATCGCGTTCAGGTTCCGGTATCCGAAACCCTGTGACCGGTCGCCGTCGATAGCGCCCGTATTGGCCCGGGCGGCGCCGACGTCCAGCTTGACGAAGGCCGGCGGCGTCCAGGTGACGTGCTGCCAGCGGTCGACATGTTCGCCGGGCTCGAACCCGCCCAGTTTCTGGAACATGTTCGACACCGGCGAATCCATGATCCATCGCGTCAGCGTGACATGACGGTCGCCGCGGTCGAAATCCATCTGCACCTCGGCGATAGCGCCGGTGCCCAGCGTGTTGGCGTGGACATAGGACAGATGGGACAGTTCCAGCAGGTTTTCGATCAGCAGCTTGTAATTGCCCTTCAGGTGCATGCGTTCGCCCTTGGCCACCCAGCCGGGCGCATCCATCCAGTGGAAATCCTCGATCTCGTCGGGGTTCGCCAGCGCCGGGTCGCCCATCCATACCCATATCCATTTGTAGCGTTCGACGACGGGGAACGACCGCACCCGGCAGCCCGGCGGCACCTGCGACTGGCCCGGCACCCGCACCCCGTCGCCCGCGGCGTTGTATTCGATGCCGTGATAGGGACACTGGATATTGTCGCCCACCAGCTTGCCCGCCGACAGCGGCGCATGACGATGCGCGCATTTGTCGGCCAGCGCGACCGGCGTGCCGTCCTCCTGGCGGAAGAACACCACCGGCTCGTTCAGCAGCGTGCGCCGCAGCAGCTTCTGACGGCCGATTTCGGTGCCCCAGGCAGCCACGTACCAGGCATTGTTGAGAAATTTTTCCATCTTCTCCTCCTGTTCTCCCGGCTATTGCGAAGCCATGGCCGGCGTGTCGAACGCGGTGACCGGCGGCGGATCTGCATCATAACGTTCCACTTCGACCAGCGCCGTCTGGGCCATGCAGCTCTGCGCCAGGCGGGACGAGCCCTTGTCGATCGTCAGCACGTTCGGATTGCCGTGCTTTTCGAGACTGCCGATCTCGCCCGAATCCAGCGGATCGAGCCAGGCGCCGGTCGACAGCCGCACCACACCGGGGCGGACCCGGTCTGTCACCTCGGCGCCGGCGAGGCACGCGCCGCGATCGTTGAACAGCCGTACCACGTCGCCGTGGGAAATGCCCCGCGCCACCGCATCGTCGGGATGGATCGAGACCGGTTCGCGACCCGCGATCTTGGTGTTCTGACTGGGCTCGCAGAAATCGAGCTGGCTGTGCATGCGCCGCACGGGCTGGTTCGAAATCAGGTGCAGCGGATGTTTCTTCGTCTTGTCCGACCCGAGCCATTCGGCCGGTTCGATCCAGGACGGGTGGCCGGGGCAGTCGTCGTAACCGAACCCGTCGATGGTTTCGGAGAAGATTTCGATCCGCCCGGACGGCGTTTTCAGGGCCATCTTGTCCGGGTCCGCGCGGAACCCCTCGAACAGGATAGAAGAATCCACCGGCGACCGGAATTCCCAGAACCCGCGTTCCCAGAATTCATCGAAATCGGGCATCTCGATATCCTGCTTCCTCGCCGATTTCTGCGCGTTGGCGTACATGTGGCGCAGCCATGCCATCTCGTCGCGGCCCTCGGTGTATTCCTCCGCCACGCCCAGCCGTTCGGCCAGGCCGGAAAAGATATCGTAATCGCTGCGCGCCTCGCCGACCGGCGGCACGGCCTGGTACATGGCGACGAAAAACCGGTCGCGCAGACCGGCGGTGATGTCGTTGCGTTCCAGCGTCGTCGTCACCGGCAGGACGACATCGGCGCGCCGGGCCGCCGGTGTCCACCACGGCTCGTGCACGATGATGCTGTCCGGTTTCCGCCAGGCTTTCAGGAACCGGTTGAGATCCTGCTGCTTGTGAAACGGATTGCCCCCCGCCCAGTAGATCATCCGGATATCGGGATAGGTCAGCCTTTCGCCGTTGAAGTCGTATTCCGCGCCGGGGTTGAGCAGCATGTCGACCACGCGCGCGACCGGGATATAGGTACCGACCGCGTTGCCGCCCTGGGGCAGGCCGAAATTCGGCATCTTCGACGCCTGCTGGCCGATGGTGGCGTTGGAGCCGTAGCCGATCCCGACCCCGCCGCCGGGCAGGCCGATCTGGCCCAGCATCGCGGCCAAGGTGATCGCCATCCAGCAGGGCTGTTCGCCGTGATCGCAGCGCTGGACCGACCAGCTGACCGTGATCATGGTCCGCGTCGCCGCCATGCGCCGGGCGAGATTGCGGATCGTTTCCGCATCGAGGCCGGTGATCTCCGCCGCCCAGCCGGCGTCTTTCGCGATGCCGTCGGACTCACCAAGCAGATACGGCTCGAACCGGTCATAGCCGGTACAGTAACGGTCGAGAAACTCCCGGTCGTGCAGGCCTTCCGCCAACAGCGTGTGGGCGAGGCCCATCATCAGCGCGGTGTCGGTGTTGGGCCGGGGCGCCAGCCAATCGACCTCGACCTCGCAGATGAAATCGTCGCGCACCGGGCTGATCTGTACGATATCGATCCCGGCCCGTTTCGCCTCGCGGACGTGGTCCTGCGTCTCGTGCCGGCCGATGCCGTCCTTCGACACCTGACTGTTCTTGGGCGAGATTCCGCCGAATGCCACCAGCAGTTTCGTATTGGCGACGATGTTGGGCCAACTGGTCGGCCGCATCACCGGCTCCATCCCGCCGGTCACGCGCGGCACGATCACCGAGGCGGAGCCGAAGGAATAGTTCGTCACCTGGTCGACGAAGCCGCCAATATCGTTGAAGAACCGCTTTAGCTGCGTCGCCGCCGAATGAAACGTCCCGGCGCTGGCCCAGCCGGACGAGCCGTAGATCGCCTCGTTCCCGTGCTCGGTCCGCACCCGGTCTATTTCCGCCGCCACCAGATCGAGCGCCGTGCCCCACGACACCGGCACGAACGGCTCGACCCCGCGCCCGGAGGTGTCGCTGCGATGGCCGTTTTCCAGCCAGCCCTTGCGCACCATCGGCTGCGCCACCCGGCAGTCCGAATGCACCATCGTCGGCATCGCCTCGATCATCGGCGACGGTTCGGGGTCGTTCTCGAACGGCTGTACCCCCGTGACCCGCCCATTGGATGCCTGCACCCGGTAGGTGCCCCAGTGGGACGCTGTGATGGTGCCGTCGGGGGGTGGGGTCATGGCGATGTCGCTCCGGCTACGGGAAAAGTACTCCCTCCAAGTCTACAACGCTGTCCGCACATCCCACAATTCGGGGAAGAAGCGGTTCTCCAGCGCCTTCTGCAGATAGCGCACGCCCGCCGTTCCGCCGGTGCCGCGCTTGTTCCCGATGATGCGTTCGACCGTGGTGAGATGGCGGAACCGCCATTGCTGGAACCAGTCCTCCAGATCGACCAGCTCCTCGCCCAGCTCGTACAGCGTCCACCAGGTTTCGGTGTCGCGATAGACAGTCATCCAGGTCTCGGTGACGCCGGTGTGCCCGGTGTATCGCTGGGTCACGTCGCGGCTCAACACCTCGTCGGGGACCGGCAGGCCGCGTTTCGCCAGCAGGCGGAGGACCACGTCGTACAGCGTCGGACTTTCCAGGGTTTCCTGCAGGACCGCGAAATCCGCAGGGCGGTCGCGGTGCGGTTCCAGCATGGCCCGGTTCTTGTTGCCGAACAGGAACTCGATCTGGCGGTACTGGCTGGACTGGAACCCGGACGACTGGCCCAGCGCATCTCGGAAGGTCAGATAATCGGCCGGCGTCAGGGTCGACAGCACGTCCCACGACTGGATCATTTGCGACTGAATGCGCCCGATGCGGGCCAGCATCTTGAACGCGGGACGCAGATCGTCGGCCGCGATGGCGGCGATGGCGGCGCGCATTTCGTGCAGCACCAGCTTCATCCACAGCTCGGTCGCCTGATGGATGATGATGAACAGATGTTCGTCATGTTCCGCGGTCAGCGGTTTCTGCGCCGACAGGATCGAGTCGAGCTGCAGATAATCGCCATAGGTCATGTTCTCGGCGAAGTCGGTATGCGCGCCGTCCGGCAGGTCGTCCGGCGACTTGGCGTTGTCTGTCATGTCACGGCTGCCTTTTGTTTGAATTCGGGCCGGTCCCAGTCGCCGCTCTCCATGATATCGCTGAGATGGGAGACCGCCGACCACACGTCGCGAAACCGGATATAAAGCGGCGCGAAGCCGAAGCGCAGGATGTCGGGGGTGCGGAAATCGCCGATGACGCCGCGCGCAATCAGCGCCTGCACGATGGCGTAGCCGTCCGGATGGCGGAAGCTGACCTGGCTGCCGCGGATCGCCGCGTCGCGGGGCGTGACCAGCGAAAACCCGTGTCCGGCGCACTCCTGTTCGACCAGCGCGATGAAGGCCTCGGTCAACAGCACGGATTTGTGACGGATGGCAGCCATGTCGGCTTCGAGAAACAGATCGAGCCCCTGTTCCAGCGCCGCCAGCCCGAGAATGCCCGGCGTCCCTGCCAGATGCCGGGCGACGCCGTCGGCGGGCCGGTAGCTGTCCTCGAAGTCGAACGGTGCGGCATGGCCCATCCAGCCCGACAGCGGCTGCCGTGCGTCGGCGTGGTGTTTTTCGGCGACGAACAGAAACGCCGGCGCGCCGGGTCCGCCGTTCAGATACTTGTAACCGCAGCCGACCGCGAAATCGGCACCCGCGGCATTCAGGTCCACCGGCACCGCGCCGGCGGAATGCGACAGATCCCACAGTGCCAGCGCGCCGGCATCGTGCGCGGCGGCGCCAATGGCGCGCATGTCGAGCATCTCGCCGCTGCGGTAATCGACATGGGTCAGCGACACGACGGCCACAGTCCCGTCGATCGCGGAGGCGATCTCAGACTTTTCGACGGCACGTATCTCGTAGCCGTCGCCCAGCAGCGACACCAGGCCTTCGGCCATATAGATGTCGGTCGGAAAATTGCCGGCCTGGGTCAGGATCACGTGCCGGTCCGGGCGCAGGGCGCAGGCGGCAGCGAGCAGCTTGAACAGATTGACCGATGTCGAATCCGCCGCGACGACCTCGCCGCGCCGGGCGCCGACGATTTTCGCGATCTTGTCTCCGATGCGTTGCGGCGCGCCGATCCAGTCGTGATCGTTCCAGGCGCGGATCAGGGACTGGCCCCATTCTTCGCGGGCGACGTCGATCAACCGCGCCAGTGTCCGCCGCGGCAGCGGGCCGAGAGAATTTCCGTCGAGATAAATGATGCCTTCAGGCAGGTCGAACTGATCGCGAAACGGCGCGAGCGAATCCTCTTTGTCGAGGCTCGAGAGGGTATCGCTGGTGATCACGGCGTTTCACATATGAAACGGAAATCACCGGCGCTTCGCCCGGGATCGCGTTCATTCATGCTCATACAAAACGATTAGACCGCACCCGCCCCGATATTTCCACAATTTCGCCACGCGGCCGCCGAAATCGCGATGCTCTATGACGTTCTCGAATATTCCGACAATCGGGGAGAACCGACATGAAAACGATCGCCAGACTCCTGACCGCCGGCGGGCTGGCCGCATCTCTCGCGGCCTGCAGCGGCACATTGCATCAGGCGGAAACCGCGCCGCCGCCCGCCGATCCGTTCGCCAGGGCGTTGCAGGGCGGCTACGTCGAACTGGCGCATCGCGAACGCGACGAGAACGATTTCGCGGATGCAGACTATTTCGCGGGTCGCGGACTCGCGGCCGCCAAGGGCGCACCACCGACGCCGCAGGTGCTCGCAAGCCGCAACCTGCCGGCAAAAGCGGTCGCCGGTCTCGCGCATGCCCGGAAACGGCTTGGTGCCGCGCTTGATGGTGGGGCGCACCGTCAGATGCCGCTGGCCGCCGCGGACGCGCAGATCGCATTCGATTGCTGGATACAGGAACAGGAAGAGAATCTTCAGCCCCTGGATATCGCCAACTGCCGAAGCAGGTTCGCATCGGCGATGACGGCGCTGGAAACGGAGCCGCTGGCGACGGCGCCCGACTCACGGCCCAGGCCCGTTCCCGCGGTGTTGGCGGCGCCCGCCGTTCGTCCGCCGCTGGCGACGAAGTTCGTGGTCTATTTCGATTTCGATTCGGCCAGGATCGCGCCGAGTTCGGAGGCCGAACTCGCCCGCGCCGCCGACGCGGCACGCCGGATCGGAGCGGCAATGGTAAGGGTCAGCGGCCATGCCGACCGGGCCGGGCCGGAAAGCCACAACCTGGCCCTCAGTCGCCAGCGCGCGCGCGAGGTTGTCGAGGCATTGCGTCGGGTCGGCCTGCCGGATGTCGGGGTCGCCACACTGGCGTTCGGCGAGGAAAAACCCGCGATCCGGACGCCGAACGGATCGCGCGAGGCCCGCAACCGGCGGGTCGAAATCGAACTGACGCACTGATCCGGCGCTACAACCCAAAAGGCGCGGACAATCCGGTCCGCGCCGCCATTTTTGCCGGAGATGCCGGGGCGGTTTATTCAGGCGCGGGTATGTTTGATACCAGTTGCTGGATCTTGCCGATCAGCTGCGTGCCGACATCGCCGCCGCTGCCCTGGATGTTCTTTTCGAGAACAAAATCCATGGCCGCGAAATGCGCGGCGACGACTTTGAGCTGCTTGTCGCTGGCCGATGCCGTTTCGGACCGCAGATAATCGCACATGGAACCGCCGATTTTGGTCAGCAGGTCGTAGCCGAATGAGCCGCCCTGACCCTTGACGTTGTGAACGACGCCAAAAATTTCGCGCAGTTCCGGCTGGTTGTCGCCTGGCTTGCCCTGTGCCGCGGCCAGCGCCTGTTTGGCCTTGTCGATATCCGCGGTGATCCATTCCAGAAAACTGTCGGCAAGCGCAGCAACGGCGGCCTCGGCATCTTTGACCGGGTCGGGAACCTGGTCGGCTCCGGATTCTGACGGTATGGCGGCGCTGTTGTCCATCGAGTCTTCCCGAACTATCGGAGCCCTCGCGACTGCCGAAAGAGCTTTACGGCCAAAATTTAGCAAAATGCTTCTTAACGTAACGTTAAGGCGAGGCGCCCCAAGGGGCGGCGAAAGTCGCAAATTCGGCGCGTCGCCTTGCATTGACTCAATCAGAGTCGTAAACCGGACACGCTTATTTCGATGGACCGCGCCGGCGTTTCCGGCGACGTCACTACTCTGGGGAACCAAATGATGAACAAGTTAGGACTAATTTCACTAACCGCCCTGATCGCGACGGCAGGCGCGACGTCGGCACATGCCCACGGCACGGCCGGTGTCGGCGCCGGATTTCTACATCCGATTACCGGGATCGATCATCTGCTGGCGCTTCTGGCGGTCGGCGTTTTGGCGGGCCGGGCGGCCGGCAAATCGGTGTGGGCCATTCCGGTGGCGTTTCTGGCTGTTATGGCCACAGGTGCGGCAATTGCATTTACCGGAATCGCGATCCCCGGCACAGAGACGGCGGTCCTCGCCTCGGTTGCCATCCTGATTTTCCTGGCGGCCATCGCCTTGCGGCTGAGCCCGGCTGTTTCCGTTCTCGTCACGGGCGCATTCGCTTTTTTCCATGGCGCAGCCCACGGGGCCGAAATGGGATCGGCGGCACCGGTCAGCTTTTTTGCGGGATTCCTGGCCTCGGCGACGCTTGTGATGCTGGCGGGAATCGCCGCGGGTCGCGGACTGGAAGCACTGCGCGCACGGCGCGCGTCCCGGGCCTGACGGTCACAATTCGAAAGAGTTCATCAGGACTCCGATGCGAAAACGGCCGAGCCTTTAGCTCGGCCGTTTTTTATTCCGGCTTTTCGAGCTCGGCAAAGTCCCGGCGTTCGACGATGCGCGCCACGGCATAGCCGAACACCAGCCCCCAGAACGCGGCGCCGATACCGAAGATCGACACACCGGCCACGGTCGTCAGGAACGTCACCAGCGCACTAAGCGAGAACCTGCCGCCGAAACCGCTGACGAAGGCGGATTGCAGGACAGGGATCATCGCCAGCCCCGCGAGGGTCGCGATAAAGGCCGTCGGCAGCGCCAGCCCGATCTGCAGGGCCGAGGGCGCAAACAGACCGAACAGAATGAAGAAGATCCCGAACCAGATGCCGCCGACGAAGCGCCAGTCCCGATCGCCGGAAACGTTCAGGATCGCGTTGGCAGGGCCGGTCACCACGGCCGGCACGCAGCCCATCATGCCGTACGCCATGGTCCCGCCGCCGCAGATCAGCGTCGACAGATTTTCCGGCGGGCGGTAGCCGGCATTCCGCAGAATCGCGAAGCCCTGCGTGTTGTGGATTCCGACCACGGTCACCGTCAGCGGAATGACGAATTCGATGATCGCGGTAACGTTGAACTCCGGCCGGATCAGAACCGGCGTGACGACCCGCAGCACGACATCACCATCGGGGCTGAACTGTCCTGTCGCCACGACGGCGACGGTGCCGGCGACCAGCGCCGACAGAAGCGGCGGAAACTGTCTTTGCAGGGCAGGCGACGCCGACGAGGCGAGGTAACCGGCAATCATAGCGCCGGCCACCCACACGCCGGTCCCGAACGCGTCGATCATCCGCAGGCAGTAAGGCATGAAGACACCGGCGACCATCGCCATGACGATCGGTTCGGGCAATGCCCGCGTCGCCTTGCGGATGAAACCGGTCAAGGCCAGGACCAGGATCAGTACGCCTGTGATCAGATAGGCGCCGACCATCTCGGCAAGCGAAAGATGCATCAGCGCGGGCCCGACGATGACCAGCGCCGGCATGCTGTACCCGAAAGCGAGCGGCTGGCGATACAGATAACAGACGAAAATGGTAAGCAGGCCGCTCAGCGCATACCCGGCGAACAGCCAGACGGCGATCTGGTCGGCCGGCAGGTTGGCGGCTGTCCCGACGGCCAGCGTCATCGCGCCGGGTCCGGTGGCGGCAAAAAGAAACGCGCTAAACCCGTTGACCAGATTATGCCCGAACGCGTGGCGAAAGATGCCCGCAATTCCCGGCAGCGGTGTATTTATGGGTTCTAGTATTGGTTGCCGGTCTGACATGGCGTTTTTTGAAGCCTCTCTTTCCCCGCTGATAGCAGATTTATTCAAGCCGGCAAAGCCGGACCGGTTGCCTGTCGGATGCGGTCCACCCCTCACGATTGCTTAACCCTGTTCTTTCACCAAAGATCAAGACGCGTACGGTATCGTTCGTGAGGTGATCGAAACATTTTGGCCGTCTTATGCTGACCGCGTATCCGACCCGCAGCCTCCGGCACTCAAAAGGCAACTTCGGCAAGTGGATGCTGGGTGTGCCGCTGATCGCGGTCGCGGCAGGCGTGATCGTCAGCGCGGGTTATCCGGACAGGGTTCGGACGATGACACCTTTAATCCCAGAGATTTCCAGCAGCTCCGAAACGGTCCCGACACACCGCTTTGCGCGCACGCAGCGGGCGCCCTCTTTCAAAATCGGCGGTCCCGCCGCTGCCGGGATCGCCGTCCTGATGAACGACAGCCCCGAGCTCCGCGCCCGTGCCGAACAGGCGCGGATCAAGCACGCAAGCGAGCGTTTGTCGGACGATGCGGGACTGCCCCGGTAAACCACGCCTTCGGGCGGAGTTAAACCGCGCCTTCGGGCGGCGGACCATGCTTCGGATAATCGGATGCTGAAAAAATGGCGCGCCCGGGAGGATTCGAACCCCCAACCTCCTGATCCGTAGTCAGGCACTCTATCCAGTTGAGCTACGGGCGCGCGGGCCGCAAGGGTATAGCCAATGCGGCCCCGCGGCGCAATGCGTTCTTTCGTGCTTCCGGCAGCATATTTTCCGACCTCGTATTCGGGTGCGATTCGAAATCAACCGGTCCGTTTCGTCACGTCGCGCCGCGGTAGCGCCGTGAAACGCCTCTTAATCGGCGACCGGCTACAGAATTCCCGCAAGATAATTGCAAACACAGATAAAATTTGACCGGTAGTGCCCGGTATTTGTCACCGACAATCGGCTTGTAGACGGAGAATCGTTAAAGTAATATGCGCGCCGGTTCGGTCGGGTTGGCAGATTCTTATGTTTTTACAAGCATTTGCCATGCTCCAGTGCCGGGACCGCCGAAAAACGAATTAGTGGGGGTAAGGCCTTCATCATGGCCCTTCAGAAAACCCGAACGAACACGATAAAAAGTTGTGCGATCATCGTGGCGACCGGCGCCTTGCTTGGCGGGTGCTCCGTCGCTTCGGATGCGTTGTGGCCGTCGCTGACCGGCGAAGACCCGGCCGGCGGCCAGAACGCGCAAAACATTCCGGCGTCGCGCGCGGAAAGCAATCCGCAGCCGACATTGTCGCCGCCCCCGCCGCCTGCGCTCGGGCGGACGAACTTCGTGCCGCCACGGGTATCGCAGGGGGCCAGCACAGGAACCTATGTCGGTCAGCGCGTCCTCGAAATCCGGGGCGAACTGCAGCGGCTGCAGTCGCAGATCAACCAGCAGAACACGCAGCTGCAATCCATCCGCAGCCTGACGGTGCAGCATTCGCAGAACTATCACACCACTGTCGGCGCCATTAATTCGCGTCTGCAGGTCGGGACCACGCCGGGCAACCCGACGCTGGTGAACCAGTGGAACGTCGCGCAGGCGAGTCTGGCGCAGGTCGAAAACGATATCGCGCAGATGAACACGCTGGCGAACGGCGTTGCCAGCACGTCGACCCTGTCGGCCTATCTCCTTGAAACGACGCGCGCGGCTTACGGGCTGTCGGGCGCCATCGACGAAGATCATCGCCAGCTCTCGATTCTCGAGGATGAGGTCAACCGTACCGTCGTCCTGATCGACCGGCTCCTGAACGAACTGAGCGAGGACATCTCGCGGCAGAGCAATTATCTGAGCACCGAGCGAACGAACCTGACGACCCTGGCGCTCGCGATCAAGAACGGCGAAATGCTGGGATCGAGCCTCGGCAACCGGGCGTTCTCGTCGTCCGCACCGTCGGCCAGCAGCGGCTTTGCGCCGTCACCCATGGCGTCCACCGGCGCTCGCCGTCCGCTGGTCGTGATTCGCTTCGACCGGGCCAACGTCCAGTACGAACAGCCGCTCTACAATGCGGTCAGCCGGGCGCTGCAGCGCCGGCCCAACGCCATGTTCGATCTCGTCGCCGTGGCGCCGAACCGGGGCAACGCCGCCCGGGTGGCTCTGTCGGCCAGTTCGTCGAAGAAAAATGCCGAAACCGTCCTGCGGTCGCTGTCCGACATGGGCCTGCCGCTCGACCGCGTACGCCTGTCGGCGCTGACAAGCAACACGGCGGCGACCAACGAAGTGCATCTTTACGTCCGGTAGACATACATCCCGGACAGGAGAAAAAACGGGCGCCCGCGGGCGCCCGTTTTTTTATTCGGCGGCGTCCTGCCTGCCCTGCGCGCGGCCTTCCAGCCCGCGCCGGATCTTCTCGATATTGGGGCCGTCGGGCGCCATCTCGAAAACGTTTTCAACCGAGGTGTAGTCGAAGTAACCCATCCGGGCGAGCGGCCGGCATTTCAGAATATCGATCTTGCCTTCGTCGGTGATGACGTCGTCGCTGATATGCACGCCCAGCACCTCGCCGACGACGACGTAAACCATGTTGTCGACGGAGTTGCCCGGCAGGGTGAGCGTTGTGTGGTACCGGCATTCCAGATGCACCGGCGACGCTTTCACCCTCGGTGGCGCGACAATATTGGACGGCACCATTTCAAGACCGGCCAGTTCCGCTTCATCGACATCGGACGGCACCATCTGCGCCGTCGTATTGATCTGATCGCGCAGTTCCCAGGTCGCCATGTTGCACACGAATTCTCCGGTCAACAGGGCGTTGCGGGCGCTGTCCTTCGGCCCGCCGTCGCCGAATACCGATCCGGACGAGAACATGACATAGGGCGGATCGTACCCAAGATTGTTGAACTGGCTATAGGGCGCGAGATTGATCCGGCCCTCCAGATCGAGGGTTGTGATCCAGCCGATGGGCCGCGGCACCACAATGGATTTGTAAGGGTTGTACGGCAGGCCGTGATCGTTTTTGGCCGTCTCGTAAAACATGATTGCCTCCGGTTGTTCCGGAGGATTATCGAGGGCGCGCCGGCAAATGGCAAACCCCGCCGCCCGTCTGCTTAATCTGCTTCGTCCACGGCCAGGTTGTCGATCAGGCGCGTCTCGCGTAGCCAGGCGGCGGCAAAGATACGAAGGCCGGGACGGAATCCGTCCACCGGTTTCAGCGTTTCGCCGTCACGGATCTCGAAATAATCGACACTGTCGAAACCGGCGCTGAGAAGCGCATCCCGCCCCCAACGGCACTGCGCGTCCAGATCGATGCCGGCGGCGAGACGCCCGGCGACTGCCCGCATCGTCCCCTGCAGCGCCGGGGCGATGCGTCGTTCGGAGACGTCGAGATAGGCATTGCGCGATGACAGCGCCAGACCGTCGCGTTCGCGCACGACGGGAATACCGACGATGCGGATCGACAGATCGAGATCGCGCACCATCTGTTGGATGACCTTCAGCTGCTGATAGTCCTTTTCGCCGAAATAGGCCGCATCCGGGCGGCAGTGATCGAACAGCCTGGACACCACGGTCGTGACGCCATCGAAATGCCCCGGCCGCGTCGCACCGCACAGCCCCTCGGTCACGCCGGATACGGTCACGGTAATTCCAAACCCATCGGGATACATTTCTTCGACGTGGGGCGCATAGACGATGTCGACGCCGTGTTTTCCGAACAGCGCCAGATCGCGGGCCTCGTCGCGGGGATAGGAATCGAAATCCTCGTTCTCTCCGAACTGGGTCGGGTTTACGAACAGACTGGCGACCACGAGACCGCAATCGCGCCGCGCCCGGCGCACCAGCGAGATATGCCCGTCGTGCAGCGCGCCCATTGTTGGAACCAGTCCCACGACGGCGCCCTTCGCACGCGCGGGTTCTACCGCATCCCGCAATTCCGCGGCCGTCCGGATAATCCGCAAAGACGCAGTGGCGCCGGTATCAGTCGGGGTGCCATTCACGGGAAACGCCGATCAGGATTTAAGGTGTCTTACCTCTGCGCCGTCGGCCTTCGGCGCGCCGAAGCAGTGTTCGGCGGCGGGGAATCGACGGGCGCGGACGTCCTCGGCATATGCGGCCGCGGCCGCGGAAACCTCTTCGCCGAGCTCCGCATAGCGTTTGACGAACTTGGGCGTGAAATCGCTGAAAAGGCCGAGCAGGTCTTCGGTCACCAGCACCTGACCGTCGCATTCGGCGGACGCGCCGATACCGATAGTGGGCACCGGCACCACATTGGTGATTTCCCGGGCGACGGGTTCCATTACGCCTTCGACCACGATCGAGAACGCACCGGCATCCGATACCGCGCGGGCATCGTCGATCACCTGTCTGGCGGCGCCCGTTTCCTTGCCCTGGACGCGGAAACCGCCATAGGTATTGACGGATTGCGGCATCAGTCCGACATGGCCCATCAGCGGTATCCCGCGCTGAGCAAGAAATTCGATGGTCGGCGCCAGCGCAACGCCGGCTTCCAGTTTTACCCCGTCGGCGCCTGTTTCCTGCATCATACGCGCGGCATTGCGATAGGCCTGTTCCGGCGATTCCTGATAGGACCCGAACGGCATGTCGACGATCACGCAGGCGTGGCTGGAACCGCGCACGACGGCGGCACCGTGATTGATCATCATATCGACCGTCACGGCGAGCGTGGTGTCGAGACCGTAGACCACCATGCCGAGCGAATCTCCGACCAGAAGACAGTCGACATGTTCGTCGAGAAACTGCGCCATCGGCGCGGTATAGGCGGTCAGAACCGCTATCGGTTCCTGGCCCTTGCGCGCCGACAGTTCCGGCGCTGTAATCCGTTTGATCCGGCTTGGGGTGCTCATCGTCGCCCTCCGAGGGCTGGTCCGGCGAAAGGTCCGGCTGTTCTACCTTCTTTTTCGCACCTGCGAAAGGATTTACGAAAATTTCCGACATCACACTGATTTATAAAGAAAAAAATAGGTCATTTTGGGGCCGGTTCGCGATTCTGACAGGTGCCTGTCTGGCGATATGCGCCTGCGCTGCGACGCCGGAACTTCCACGCCGCCACATGATCTCGGCGGCCAATCCGCTCGCATCGGAAGCGGGGCGCGAAATTCTGCGGGCCGGCGGCAGCGCCGTCGACGCAGCGATCGCCGCCCAGATGGTTCTTACGCTGGTCGAACCCCAAAGTTCGGGTATCGGCGGCGGCGCCTTCCTGATGCACTTCCACGGCAAGGACGGAAAGGTCGAGGCCTATGACGGGCGGGAGACCGCACCGGCGGCCATCCGACCGGATGTCTTTCTGACGGCGGACGGCAAGCGCCGGGCGTTTCGGGATGTCAGCACCGGTGGCGCCGCGGTCGGCGTGCCGGGGGTCATGGCTATGCTGGAACTGGCACACCGCGATCACGGACAGCTCCCCTGGGCCCGGCTTTTCGATCCGGCCATCAGACTGGCGGAACACGGTTTCCCGATCTCTCCCCGCCTTCATCGGATGATCGCCCGCGCGAAGGACATGAAGAACTTTCCGGCGGCGCGCGCCTATTTTTTCTCGCCGTCCGGCGATCCGCTGCCGATCGGCCATCGCCTGCGCAATCCGGCGCTCGCAGATACGTTGCGGCGGCTCGCCGCTGGCGACACGGATGTCTTTTACGCCGGCCCCATCGCCACGGACATCGCCAAAGCGGTTCGAACCGCGCCCCGCAATCCGGCGAAGATGACGGTCGCCGATATCGAGGCATACGCCGCAAAGAAGAGAGAGCCCGTCTGCCGTCCGTATCGGACCTACCGGGTGTGCGGCATGCCACCACCGACCTCCGGCGGGCTGACGACGCTGCAGATTCTGGGCCTGCTGGAAAGCTTCGACATGGCGCGGATTCCGCCCGGATCCGTTAATGCGGTGCATCTGATCTCGGAGGCCAGCCGCCTCGCCTACGCCGACCGGGGTCGATATATCGGCGATCCGGATTTCGTCAGCGTACCGGTGAAAGGCATGCTGGAAAATTCCTATCTTCGCCGCCGGGCCGGGCGGATATCCGCCACCGGGTCCATGGGCAAGGCGCTGCCGGGACGACCGCCGGGACCTGACGGGGCAGAGTACGCGACGGATGACCGGGACGGATACCCGTCCACGTCGCATCTGTCGGTCATCGACGGTGCCGGGAATGCGGTCAGCATGACCACGTCGATAGAGCGCGCCTTCGGCAGCCGCCTGATGGTCCGGGGTTTCCTGCTGAACAACCAGCTGACCGATTTCGCCTATCTGCCGCGCCGGAACGGATTGCCGGTGGCAAACGCCGTCGCGCCGGGCAAGCGGCCGCGCAGTTCTATGTCACCGACGCTTGTCTTCGACGAAGACGGCGACCTGTTCGCAACCGTCGGCTCGCCCGGCGGTTCGCGGATCATTGCCTATGTCACCAAAACGCTGATCGGCCTGATCGACTGGAAACTCGGTATGCAGGCAGCCATCGATCTGCCGACCCACGTAAACCGCAACGGAACGACGGAGCTTGAAAAAGGCACGC
This sequence comes from Alphaproteobacteria bacterium, assembly GCA_038146925.1. Taxonomy (GTDB): domain Bacteria; phylum Pseudomonadota; class Alphaproteobacteria; order MPNO01; family UBA830; genus UBA830. The sequence goes on along the minus strand of JAYQSP010000011.1, from coordinate 139,231 downwards.
CGCTGGAAGAGCGAGCGGACGGGCTCCGGCGGCTGGGACACGACGTTAAAATCCGGACGCTGACGAGCGGCCTGCACGGCATCCGCGTGACGCCCTACGGATACGACGGCGGCGCCGATCGACGGCGCGAAGGCGAGGCACTCGGTGACTAGTACTATGTTTTCCGTCAACGCACGGTCTATGATGCAGCCATGAGCAACGCGGCAAAGGGCGCCTGGTGGATGATCGCGGCAGCCGGCGCGCTGACCGCGATGGCGGTATGCATCCGCTACCTGCCGGCCTATTCCGTGCTGCTGATGATCTTTCTGCGCAACGTCATCAACCTGTTCCTGATGGCGCCGTCGCTGGTCCGGCAGGGCAAGGCGGTTTTCAGAACCGAACGTCTGGGGACGCATGCGCTGCGCAATGCGTTCCTCTACAGCGGGAACGTCGCCTGGTTTTTCGGGGTCACCCAGATCGCGCTGGCGGATGTCGCATCGCTGCAGTTCACATCGCCGCTGTTCACCGCGATCATCGCGGCCGCGTTTCTGGGCGAGCGCATCGGCGGCCACCGGATGGTGGCCATCCTGGTCGGGTTCGCGGGCGCGCTGATCATCATCCGGCCGGGCATCATTCCGGTGAATATCGGCACGCTGTCGATCCTGCTGGCGGCATTTCTCTATTCCTGCGCCCATGTCGTTACCAAGCGGCTTTCGGATACCGAATCCGGCAGCACGGTCGTGTTTTATATGAGCGTCACGATTCTGGTCTATTCCGCAATCCCCGCTTTCTTCGTATGGGAAACGCCGACCTGGGGGGATATGCCGGCGATGATCGGGCTCGGCGTCACCGGGTATGCGACGCATTACTGCATCACTCGGTCGCTGGCCGTAGGCGACGCAAGCTTCGTCATCGTGTTCGATTTCATGCGCCTGCCGTTCTCGGCGATAATGGGTTGGCTGCTGTTTACCGAGGTTCTGGATATCTGGACTGTCGCCGGTGCGCTGATCATTTTTGCCGCCGGGTATTACAGCACTGTTCGCGAGGCAAAGCGTTCCGGGTAAATCGCGCCGGACGATACCCTTGGCAGTGCGAAGCCTGTAGACTGCCGCGATGAACGACATTGTACCGCCCGAAGAGGCGACCGCGGATACCCGCCCGACAATCCCGATGCTGGCCGGACGCCACAAGCGCGTTTATGCGGGTCATCCCTGGGTCTTTTCCAACGAGATCGAGATGACGGCGGAACTGAAAGCCCTGCCGCCCGGCACGGTCGTCACCCTGACCGACGCCTACGAACGGCCGCTGGGCACAGCCATGTTCAACCCGCGCCCGCTGATCTGCGCCCGGGTGCTGGATCGCGATCCGGATGCCGTGATCGACGCGGACTGGCTGGCCGCCCGGTTCGCCGTCGCCATGAATTTGCGCGACCGCATGTTCGACCCGCCGTTCTACCGGATGGTTCACGCCGAAGCGGACGGCCTGCCCGGCCTGATCGTCGACCGTTACGGCGATATCTGCGTGGTCCAGCTCAACACGGCGGGGATGAATGCCCTGGCGGAAGACATCGTGGCGGCATTGCAGCAGACGCTGTCGCCAACGGGAATCGTCCTGCAGCGCGACGGCGCGGCGCGGCGTATGGAAGGGCTGGATAACACAGCCGCCGACATCATCGGCGATCTGCCGTCCCCCGCGCGCGTACTGGAAAACGGCGTGGAATTCCTTGCGGACCTGTCCGCAGGACAGAAAACCGGCTGGTTCTTCGATCACCGCGAAAACCGTGCGCGGGCCGCATCGCTGGCGAAAGGGCAGCGGGTGCTGGACGTATACAGCTATCTCGGCGGTTTCGGCCTGACCGCCGCGGCGCACGGCGCGACGGACGTGCTGTGCATCGACCGGTCCGAACCAGCGCTGGAAATCGCCGAGCAGACGGCATCGGCAGCTGGAACAGCCGACAAATGCCGTTTCGAAAAATCGGAAGCGTTCGGCGCGCTGGAACGGCTGGGAAAAGACGGGGAACGGTTCGGCATCGTCATCGCCGATCCGCCGGCGTTCGTGAAATCCAGGAAAGACCTCAAACCCGGCGCGCGCGGTTACCGCAAGCTGGCGCGGCTATCGGCTGCGCTGGTCGAACCGGGGGGCATATTGTGCATTGCGTCCTGTTCGCATCACATGGATGCGGCGTCATTCGCCGAGCAGGTGCAGCGCGGGATGCGGGATGCGGGACGGTCGGGGCGCATACTGCATGCCGGCGGCGCGGGACCGGACCACCCGGTGCACCCGAACCTGCCGGAAAGCGCTTATCTGAAATGCCTGTTTCTGCAACTCGATTAAACGGAGACGAAATATGCTGAAAATTCTCGGACGGGCGACATCGTCCAACGTTCAGAAAGTTGTATGGATCTGCGAAGAACTGAACGTGCCGTATGAGCGCACCGATATCGGCGGACCGTTCGGCGGCAACGACAAGGCGGAATACCTGTCCCTGAACCCGAACGGACGCGTACCGACAATCGACGACGACGGCTTCGTTCTGTGGGAGTCGAACGCCATCGTCCGGTATCTGGCGGACAAGCACGGGACCGGCACCCCGTTGCGGCCGGATGATGTCCGGGCCCGCGCCAGCGCCGACCGATGGATGGACTGGACGCTGTCCACGCTGGCCGGCACGCACGTCCCGGTCTATCAGGGACTGGTCCGGACCCCGGAAGCCGAACGAGACATGGCGAAAATCGCCGCCGCACGGGACGGCTGGGCCAAGGCCAACGAGGTGCTGGAGACCTGGCTGGCGGATCACGAATATCTGTCGGGCGACGAATTCGGAATCGGAGACATTCCGGCGTCCCCGTTCACGTTCCGCTGGTTCAATCTGGATATCGAGCGGGAAGATTTTCCGAATCTCAAACGCTGGCACGAGGCAATCTGCGCACGTCCGGCGTTCCGCGAACACGTCATCGACATCGGAATGCATTAAGTAAAAGCGCAAGGAATTGAGAATGCTGCAGTTAAAGGGACGGACGAATTCCTCCAATGTGATGAAAGCGTTGTGGGTGCTGGATGAAATCGGCCTCGAGTACGACCGCGAAGACGTCGGCGGACAATTCGGCAAAAACCGCGAAACACCGTATCTGAGCCTGAACCCCAACGGCCGTATTCCGACCATCATCGACGGCGACCTGGTGTTGTGGGAATCGAATTCCATCGTGCGGTATCTGGCGTCGAAACACAGCCTGGGAACACTATGCCCCGCCGATCCGGCAGACCGCGCCCGGTGCGAAATGTGGATGGACTGGCAACTCACCGAACTTGTGATGGATATGGTGCCCGTGTTTCACGGACTGATCCGGAAACCGCCGGAAGAACGCGACATGGAGGCGATCGACGCCGCGCGCGATAGCTGGGCCGGAAAGTGGAAAATTCTGGACGATCATCTGTCGCGCAATGCCTATGTCGGCGGCGACAGCTTCACCATGGCGGATATTCCGATCGGCCCCATCGCCTATCGCTGGTACGAACTGCCCATCGAGCGCGAAGACTTTACGAACCTGAAACGCTGGTACGATGCGCTGTGCGAACGACCGGCATTTCGTGCGCATGTGATGACGGGGTTGAGTTAAACCCGGCCGACGCCCCTTAAAATCAGGTGACCACGGTCCGGAACAATTCGCTGCGCGGCATCGGCTACATGCTGGTGGCGGTCGCGGTATGGTCGGCCATGATGGTACTGGTGCGGGCGCTGTCGGCGGATTACTCGTCATTCCAGATCCTTTTCGTCCGGACCATCGTCGCACTGTTGGTGCTGGCGCCGCTGATGCGTACATCCGGCCTGCGCGTCCTCAAAACCCGGCGATTCCCGATGCATCTGACGCGTGCGGTGTTCGCCTATTTCGGCATGCTGGGACTGTTCATCGGGATCGGCGAAATCCCCCTTGCGGACGTCGTATCGCTCAGCTTTACGCAACCGATCTTTATCGTCGTGCTGGCCGCCGTTCTGCTGGGGGAAAAGTTCGGCGGCACGCGCCTCGCCGCCACGCTGGGCGGGTTTGCCGGCGTGCTGATCCTACTGCGCCCGGGCTTCAACGAGATCGGGTTCGGCGCCGCCGTCGTGCTGGGCGGTGCGGTCTCCTACGCTTGCTCCAACATATGCATCAAGAAGCTTACGACGACCGAAAGCGTCGGCGCGACGACGCTGTGGGTGAACATCCTGATGTGCCCGCTGGCTGGCATTCCTGCGGCAATCTACTGGGTGCCGCCGACGACGACCGACTTGCTCCTCCTGTTCGGGGTCGGGATCACCGGAACGGCCGGTATCTGGTTTATAACCCGTGCCTACGGTGCCGCCGACATGAGCGCGGTCGTCCCCTTCGATTTTCTGCGCTTGCCGCTGGTCGGAGCGGTAGGGTGGCTGTTGTTCGACGAATCCACCGACATCTGGACTGTTGCCGGCGCCATCGTAATCTTCACTAGCACGTATCTACTCGCGCGATCTGAGGCCAAAAGCCGCAACAGGGACAATTGACTACTCGGACCTTTTATCCGGGTCGCCGGTCGATTGCATTCCCGCCCCTACAGACCGCCCAGATTTGCTCGACGATCCGCAAATCAAATCACGCAACGACGCAATACGCCGGCAGGCCTGCGTCAATCGCTATTTTAGCTTAGCTTGGACTGCCCCTATACGGTCGAAACCGACGCCAGCGGCACCGCCCGACTCGACCCCCTGCCCGGTCTCGGTCTCTGCATTAAGGGCAAGACGTCCCTGATGACCAGCGACGGCGGCGGAGTAACAGTCGTTAAGCCGCCTGACCTTCGGATATGCCGCCGCGATCATTGCGCCGCTAAGTACGCCGTATGCCGTTATCCGGGCTTCACCGACGTTACCGGTGAAGTCGTTGCAGTGTCCCGGGCCGAGTGTCTAGTTAACAACCTGTCCCATCGGGGCTTAGTGTTCCGGCTGAACACCTTAGTCGACGTGGCCCCTGTCGAGATCGGTCGCTACCGGCAAGATGACATCAAGATCTTCAAGACCCTTCACAACCGCTGTCAGCGCCGCCATCAGCTTGGCGCTCAACTTTTTCATGTCAGCCTTAAACACGGGCCGCGCTTCCAGTGCGATCTCGAACAATCTGCCCTGGAAAATCTCGACCGCCTGATCGCGGATAGAAACGACTTTCTGTAAACTTTCCCTTGCCAGCTAGATTTGGTTGGGAGTCACGTGTAGCGTCCGCTTCTATGCGAAAGTTGAAACGGAACAGTCACAAAGGTGAATTCCTTGACAGAGTCATGAAGCGTCCGGCACCTCCATCGCATCAAGCTGGCGGTCGGCGATGGCGTGAAATTCCTCCCAAGGTGCTTCGCGAAAAGAATGGTTACGAACCACGAAATAGGACCCAGCATAGAATTTCTCGTAGGACGTATGACGGCCTGCGAATTCCGAGCCCACGAGGTCCCAAGCAAGACGGTACAGCTTCATCCTATCGAAGCTTTCCATGAACGGCGTCGACCAAAATTTTTCGAACTTCTGACGGAGGCCGTCGTCTTCCATGACGCTGACATCGGCCGGCATCTGAAATACGCCACCGCCCATCAGCTCGCGCAGCATTTCGATGATCATCGAATGGTTTTCCGTGCACCAGTTCAGCGCGGCATACATATAGCGCCGGTTGACGGTGACGTAGCCTTCGTCGTCGCCAGGCCACGCCTCGAAGCCTTCGATCTGGCCATGGATCATACCCGCTAGGGTCGCTTCCAGTGCCGCCATGCGGCCGAGCTGGTCGGCAACTGCCGGTATCTGATTGTTGCCGGAGGATTGCGTGATCTTGCTCAACACCCCGGTAAGCAACTGCAGCTTTGCCCAGAAGCGGATGTTTGACTGATGGTTGCCCATCGCGTGGCTGGGGGTTTCCACGTAGATGCCGCGCGACTTTTCCGTGTTGGCATGCACGAAGACCTTTTCCCAGGGCACCAGTACGTTGTCGCACAGCACCATGGCGTCGCTCTCGTCATATTTTGCGGACAGCGGGTAGTCGAAATCGTTCCGCAGCCCCTGGCCGAACGGCTTTCGCGACCACAGCGTCACCCCCGGCGTGCCGCAGGGCACGGCGCAGGTGATCGCTTCGGCCTCCTGGCCCTTGGCGATGGGCAGCAGGTTGCCGACCCACAATTCGTCCGCATAGACGCCGCCTGTCGCCAGCATTTTCATGCCGCTGATGACCAGCCCGTCGTCGCGTTCGTCCACGACCCGCAACGTCGGCACCGGCATGGATTTCCGGTGATAAAAATCGGGATTGCGCGCGCCGGCCGGCGGCAGGACCGCATAGGCCGCGTAGATATCGTTGCGGCGCATGTAGTCGTAGTGTTTCAGTAGGTTGTCGCCGTAGCCGGGTCCAACGTCGTCGAACACCTCCGGTTTCATGGCGAGGCCCGTGACAAAGCTGGATACATGATCGGGCGACCGGCCGAACAGACCGCAGGTCTCGTCGGCGATTTTCTTGTGCGCCCGCATGCGGCGGCGCAGATCGTCCTGCGATTTCGGTTTCAGGTAGTACATCGAGAACCGCTCGCCGTCTTCTTCAAACGACATCAGATCGCGGTTCGCCTGGTCGGCCTTCACATCATACAGCGCGGCAACGGATTGCGCGCTTGCGGCGAAGGCGGGATGGGTCGTCACGTCGTCGACTTTTTCCCCGCCGATATACACCTCGCGCCCGTCGCGCAGGCATTCGAGATGTTCCTTGCCGGTTTTCAGCATATCCTGTTTTCTCCCGTTCCAGGCCTCTCCCCCTCCTGGCCACCCGCGGGACAATCCTTATGGGTGGCCGGGAGGGGAGCGGGCCGGCGCCGCTATATCACGGCTAAATGATCCCGCGGTCGCGCAGATCGGATATTTCGTCGGCCGACTTTCCTGCGACGTTTCCCCAGACATAGTCGTTGTGTTCGCCCAGCGCCGGTCCGGGATGGCGCACGCCCCCCTGCGTTTCCGACAGACGCGGCGTGACGTTCTGCATTGCGATGTTGCCGAATTCCGGATGCTCGACCCGCACGATGCTCTCACGCGCCTGAAACTGGGGGTCTTCGAGCATTTCCGGCGGTCGGTAGATCTTGCCGTTGGGAATGCCGAACTTGTTCAAACGTTCTTCTAGGTCGGCCACCGAAAAGGTCTTGGTCCATTCGGAGATCCGCTCGTCAAGTTCGATCTGGTTGATGCCGCGAGCGCCATGCGTGGCGTAGCGTTCGTCGGTCGCCAGTTCGGGCCGGTCCATGGCCTCGGCCATGCGCACCCAGACGGAATCCTGATTGGCCCCGATCACCAGCCAGATGCCGTCCTTGGTGGGATAGATATTAGACGGCGCGATCTTGGGCAGGAACGATCCCGTCCGTTCGCGGATATAGCCACCGACGTCGTATTCGGTGACGATGTTTTCCATCATGTTGAGCACGGATTCGTAGATCGACGCGTCTATCACCTGGCCCTTGCCCGTCAGATGAACCTGGTGCAACGCCATCATCGCGCCGAGACAGGCATGGGTCGCCGCAAGCGAATCGCCGATCGAGATACCGGCCCGGCTCGGCGGCAGGGACGGATCGCCAGTGGTGTAGCGCAGCCCGCCCATCGCTTCGCCGATGGCGCCGTAACCGGCCCGCTTGGCATAGGGACCGGTCTGACCGAAACCGGACACCCGGATCATGATCAGCTTCGGATTGATGGCCGACAGATCTTCGTAGCTCAGCCCCCAGCGCTCCATCGTCCCGGGGCGAAAATTTTCCAGCAGGATATCGGCACTCTCGATCAGTTTCTTGACCAGCGCCTGGCCTTCGGCTTCCCGCGCATTCAGCGTCGCCGACAGCTTGTTTCGCGCCAGTACCGGCCAGAACAGAGGTTTTCCATGGGGCTTTTCCTTGCCCCACTGGCGCATTGGATCGCCGATTTCAGGCTGCTCCAGCTTGATCACCTCGGCCCCGTGATCGGCCAAAAGCTGGCCGCAAAACGGTCCAGCGATCATGGTGCCCATTTCTATCACCCGAATGTCGGTAAGCGGCCCAGACCGCGCAGCGGACTCCGTCTCCATAGTCTGAAATCTCCCTGTTAGACGGTTTTTTTGCATGGTCGCTGACAGGTATGGACGGGTCAAGGCGGACAGGGGATAACCTTTGCATGACACTCCCCCAGCCGGAAGACAAAACCCAGTGGGCGATCATGTGGATCGCGTTCGGCGGCGGAATCGTAGCCGCCACCCATCTGGGCAAACTCCCCCCAGCCCTGCCCGACATCATGATCGAACTGGACGCGGGTCTGGTGATGGGCGGCTGGATCGCCTCGATGATCTCGTTCACCGGCTTCGCGCTCGGCCTGATCGCGGGGACGATGGGCGACCGGTTCGGTCAGCGTCGGGTGCTGATATCAGGTTTACTCATCATCGCCGCCGGTAGTCTGCTGGGTGCGTTCGCACGCTCCGGCGAAATCATGCTGTTGTCCCGTTTTGTCGAAGGCATCGGATTCAGCGCCGCCACGGTTGCGGGTGCCGGCATGGTCACGCATGTCACTGCGGACAAGGATCGAAAGTGGTCACTTGGCATCTGGTCTTCATACGTGCCGGTCGGCTTTTCCGGCATGCTGATCGGCGGCTCGCTGATCCTGAACGTGTCGGACTGGCGAACGCTGTGGCTGATCAACGCCGCTCTCACGATAGCCTGGGCGGCAATCGCGTTTTTCGTAACCAGCGGCTGGCGACGGCGGGGCGGAGGCGTGGGCGCCGAGAAACTGCTGCGCAACATCACCGCCTGCCTCAAACAGCCCGGCGCCCTGCTGGTGGCGGCGTGTTTTGCAATCTATGCGGCCCAGCATATTTCCATGATGGCCTGGCTGCCGACCTATATGCGCGAAGAATACGGCGCATCGACCCTGTTCGCCGCGACGGTGCCGGCGGTCGTGCTGCTGTTCAATGCCAGCGGTAACTGGATGTCCGCCTGGGCAATGGGCAGGGGCATGCAAAGCTGGCTGCTGCTGGCGGTCGGCGCGTTCGGCATGGGGCTGAGCCAGTTCGGCGTGTTTTCAACTGTGCTGGTTGATGAAGCCCGCGTGGTCTGCGCCCTGATGTTCGGTGTTTTCGGCGGCATGATACCCGCGGCGGCCCTGGGCTCCGTCGCAACCTATACGCCGGCGCCCGCCCAGATCGGCACCATGAACGGGCTGATGGTGATGGGCACCAACGCCGGCATGCTGTTCGGACCACCCGCTGTCGCGGCGGTTCGCGCAAGCGCCGGTAACTGGAACGACGTCATCTGGCTGGTCGCCTCCATAGCCACTGTCGGCGTCGTGCTGGCGTTTATATCCCGTCCGTTGGAACGTCGTGCCAACAGGTGACGAAATACGTTAAAATGAGCTAGACGGAACAGACGAAGGAACGGACCCAATGGCGGACAAGCGCAGCATAGAGATTATCGATGTCGGCCCGCGCGACGGTCTGCAGAACGAGTCGGTAATTCTGGATGTCGACACGAAGGTCGAGTTCATACGCAGGTTGGCGGATGCCGGTATAAGGCGCATGGAAGCCGTCAGCTTCGTAAACCCGAAGCGCGTGCCCCAGATGGCGGAAGCGGAAGAAGTACTCGCCGCTCTGCCCGATGACGACGGCGTCACCTATATCGGTCTAGTCCTGAACCGACGCGGGCTGGACCGGGCGCTGGCGGCGGGTTGCAGGGAAGTAAACTATGCCCTGGTGGCCTCCGACACCTTCAGCCAGAAAAACCAGGGCACGACGATCGAACAGGCCGTCGACGTATACGAGGAAATCGCCGCCGAGGCGAAGGCCGCCGGCGTACGCTGTTCGCTGACGATTTCAACCGCTTTCGGTTGCCCGTTTCAGGGAGAAGTTCCGCCCGAGCGCGTGATCGGTCTTGTCGAGCGTGTCGCCGGCGACGACACGTACGAAATCGCACTGGCGGACACGATCGGCTGCGCCGTTCCCAGCCAGGTCGTCGATCTGTTCGGCGCAGTGATGGATATCGCGCCGAACGCCCGTTTCCGAGCGCATTTTCACAACACCCGGAACACCGGCCTGGCCAATTGCTATGCCGCGGTCGAGGCCGGCGTTCAGTCGATCGACGCCTCCGCCGGCGGCATCGGCGGCTGTCCGTTCGCACCGCGGGCCACCGGCAACGTGCCGTCGGAAGACCTTGTGTATATGCTGGATCGCATGGGAATCGAAACCGGGATCGATATCGACAAGCTGATCGCCGCCGGCGACTGGATCGGCGAACAGCTCGGCCACGCCATTCCGGCGATGATCGGCAAGGCGGGCGTCTTTCCGCCGGCGGAACTGCGGGCCTGATAAGGCCACAGACCCCCCTCTATCAATTGTCAGAGATAATTGCCGTCCTGGCCGGGCGGATTGGCGAAGGGCGGCCACGTTTCCGCGTCGGCGATTTCGCGCCAGTGATCCAGCGCCCACTTGACGGACGGGAAGGCAAGCTCTCTCCAAGGGATGTCGTTCCAGCCGAACAGATCGATTTCCTCTGTCTCGTCGCCCGCCGCAAAGACGCCGTCTCTCACCGTTGCCCGGTAGATAAGCTGAACCTGGCTGATCCGAGGAATCGTGTAGACGCCGAGCAGCCCTTCGATGTCGATATCCGCGCAGGCTTCTTCCTTCGCCTCCCGCGCGGCGCCGGCATCGGCGGTTTCGTGGAGTTCCAGATATCCGGCCGGTATCGTCCAGAAGCCGCGCCGTGGCTCTATCGCGCGGCGACATAGCAACAACTTGTTTTCCCAGGTGCATACCGCGCCGACAACGATTTTCGGATTCTCGTAATTTATGAACCCGCAATCGGGACAGGTGAGGCGTTCGCGGTTATCGCCTTCCGGGATTTGCAGAACAGACGGTCCGGCGAGATCGGGAGTATCGGCCATACACTGAAAATGGAATGGCGCGCAGCCGGAGGCAAGGGAAAACCGGTCCGGGCGATCCGATGAGGACCAGTTACGCAACGATATCAATGAGCTATCCGCGCGGCAGGTCGCGAGGCGTCAGGGACGGTTCGGAGGCCTCGATCACGGGGCACGCTTCAGGCGCACGCTCGGCGGCTTCGCGCGGCAAGGACGAACTGGGCATCGTCTCGGCAAGTTGCGGCGTTTGCGCCGCGGCGTGAAATGCGGGAATATTCATGGATATCTGCTCGCGAGGATGACGCGTGCGCCTGAGGTCGGTATTCTGCTCCGGTCAAAGGAGCGTAGCGGCAATGTTCGGCGAAAAAATAAAACGTGTGGAAGACCCCGCGCTGCTGCGCGGCAAGGGCCGGTATCTGGACGATATTCACCTGCCCGGAGCACTGCACGCGGCCTTTGTGCGCAGTCCCTTCGCCCATGCCCGGATCGCCGGCGTGGATGCCTCGGCCGCCCTTGAAACCGATGGCGTCGTCGCCGTCTACACGCTGGACGACCTGCGCAGCACTCTGACCGACACCGTCATGCCGGTGGAACAACCGTCCGGCGCGCTGAAACAGTCCGCCAGCCCGTCGGTTCTCGCGGATGGCGAAGTGCGGCATGTCGGCGAACCGGTCGCGGTTGTCATCGCCGAAACGGCGTACGGCGCCGAAGACGCCGCGGCGCTGGTCGACGTGTCCTTCGACACTCTGCCCGTGTCCTCCGACTACCTCGTAGCGCTTCAGGAGGACGCGCCCCGGGCGCACAGCGCGCTGAATGACAATCTCGTTGCCGGGTTTACGCTGGCCTATGGCGATGTCGACACGGCTTTTGGGAATGCCACGCATGTCTTCCGCGAGACCCTGAACCAGCACAAGGGCCTTGGGCACGCCATGGAGTGCCGCGGCGTGGCCGCGCGAATCGACGAACGAGACGGCCGTCTGACCGTCTGGTCAGCGACGCAGATGGCGCACCGGGCGCAGTCCATTCTGGTCGAACTTCTCGCCCTGCCCGAAGATCGCATCCGCGTCATCACACCGAACGTGGGGGGCGGTTTCGGCCCAAAATTCGTCTTTTATCAGGAAGAGGTCGTCATCCCGGTGGCAGCGATGTTGCTGCAACGGCCCGTCAAATGGGTCGAAGACCGGCGAGAACATTTTACCTCCGCCACCATGGAACGCGACCAGCTGTGGGATCTGGAAGTCGCGGTCGACAGCGGCGGGCGCTTGCTTGGCGTGCGGGGGAATATGACGCACGACCACGGCGCCTACACGCCCTACGGGGTCAATCTTCCCTACAACGCCGCGACCAATTTCCTCGGCCCCTACGAACTGCCGACGATGTCGCTGGACGTGAAGCTGGCGCTGACCAACATGACGCCCGTCACCCCGGTGCGCGGCGCCGGGAGGCCGCAGGGCACGTTCGCCATGGAGCGGCTGTTGGACCGCATCGCCCGCGAACTGGACCTTGACCGGGTGGAGGTCCGCCGCCGCAACCTTATCCCCGCCGATGCCATGCCCTACGACACCCGGATCAAGACCCGCGACGGCGCGATCATGACATACGACTCCGGCGATTACCCGGCAGCACTCGACAGTGCGCTGGAGCGCGCCGGCTATACCGGTTTCGAGACGCGCCGCGCCGCCGCTCGCGCGGAAGGCCGCCATATCGGGATCGGCGTCGCGAACTACGTCGAAGGCACCGGACGGGGCCCGTTCGAATCCGCCATCGTCCGCGTCAAGCCGTCGGGCAGGATCGCCGTCTATACCGGCGCAACCGACCAGGGACAGGGACTGAAAACCGCGCTGGCGCAGGTCTGCGCCGAACAGATGGGAACCGCGATCGAGGATATCGAGGTGATCACAGGCGATACGGGCCATGTCTCTCTCGGCCTCGGCGCGTTCGCCAGCCGCCAGGCGGTGACGGCCGGATCGTCGGTCCATGTCGCATCGATGGAGGTCCGCAACAAGGCGCTGAAGGTAGCCGCCCACATGCTGGAAGCGGCCGAGGAAGACCTCGAAATCGCCGACGGCAAAATATCGGTCCGCGGCGTTTCCGACATGTCGGTCAGCCTCGGCGATGTCGCCCGCGCGGTGCAGGGCATGCCCGGTTTCTCGCTGCCCGGCGGCGTCGATCCGGGGATGGAAGCGACCGCCAATTTCAGCCCGCCGACCCTGACCTACTGCAACGGCGTGCATGTGGTGGAGGTCGAGGTCGATCCCGGCACCGGTCATGTGGAGATCCTGAACTACGTGATCGTCCATGACAGCGGCCGGCTGATCAACCCGACCATCGTCGAAGGCCAGATCACCGGCGGCGCCACACACGGTCTCGGCAGCGCGCTGTTCGAACGCATGATCTACGACGACCAGGGTCAGCCGCAGACCACCAATTTCGGCGAGTACCTGCTGCCTTCCGCGCCGGAAGTGCCCTCCTTCGACATCGTTCATATGGAAAGCCCGACCCCGCTGAACCCGCTGGGCGTCAAAGGCGCCGGCGAAGGCGGCACCATCCCTGTCACCTCCGCCATCGCCTCTGCCGTCGACGACGCCCTGTCGGAGTTCGGCGTTGTGGTCCGGGACCTGCCGATCGAACCCAAGCGGATCGTGGAGATGATACGGGAGAATGACGCATGACCGCCTTCGTCAAAAACGCCTGGTATGTCGCCGCAGAAAGCCACGAGGTTGCCGACGGTGTGCTCGGCCGCACGATCTGCGGCGATCCGGTGGTGCTGTTTCGCGCCGAGGACGGCACGCCGGCGGCGCTGGAAGACCGCTGCTGTCACCGGCATCTGCCGCTGTCGCTGGGCAAGCGGGTCGGCAACCGGGTGCAGTGCGGCTATCACGGGCTGGAATTCGACGCGTCAGGCGCCTGCGTCGCGGTGCCTGGACAATCGCGGGTACCGCCGGGCGCCGATATTCGCGCGTATCCCGTAGTCGAACGCTATCGTTATATCTGGATCTGGACCGGCGACGCGAACAGGGCCGACCCAGCGCTGATCCCCGATTATCATTGGAACGACGACCCGGACTGGATTTCCAACACCGGCTATTTTTACGTCGAGGGGAATCATCAGCTGCTAGTCGACAACCTGCTGGACCTGTCGCACGTGCAGTTCGTCCATGCGACGACGCTCGGCGCCGACGGGGTGACCGACGCGCCGCTGGACACAAGGCGCGACGGCGACCGGGTGCATATCGACCGCTGGATCATGGACAAGCCGCCGCCGGCGATGTTCGCAGGCGCCGGCGACTTTCCCGCCAATGTCGACCGCTGGCAGCTGATCACATGGACAGCACCGACGCATGTGGTCATCGACGCGGGCTGCGCGAATGCCGGCACCGGCGCGCGAGACGGCAACCGCGACGAGGGCATCACCGTCTATTCGAACCACACCATCACGCCCGAAACCGGAAAATCCTGCCACTATTTCTGGCATCACGCGCGCAATTACCGCCTCGATGACGCAGAGCTGACCAAGTTTCTGGCCAATGCCGCCGGCACCGCGTTCGGCGAGGACGTCGACATCCTGGCCGCCCAGCAGCGCAGCATGGACGGCGCCGGCCCGGACTGGCAGGGGATCGATATCAATGCAGATGCCGGCGTACTCCAGGCGCGGCGGGTGGTGGACAGGTTGTTGGCCGCTGAGGCCTAGACTGCCGGAAATCCCCGCCTGCGCGGAGATTACATTTGCAAATGGGCCGGCATTCCCGCGAAGGCGGGAAGACGGCGTCGCGACCTACCCCTCGCCGCGCTCGGCCAGAATGGTCCGCAGGTTTTCCTTCGGCGGCACGATATCCGTGACCAGATCTCGGATCAGCGTCTTGTTGGTCAGCGGGCCGACAGTCGTTCCCTCAGTCGACAGACGCGCAGTGCAGGCGTATTCGGTCTTGCCGTTGACCGCCACCATGCATTCCTTGCAGGCATTCGCATTGACGCAGCTGTAGCGGAACGCCACCGAGGAATCGACATGGGTCCGGATCCATACCACCGCATCCAGCACCGACATGCCTTCGCGGTACGGGACATCGTGGGTTTCGGCCCGACTTTCCTCGCCCGGCGCGCCGCGCTGGATCGTAATCGGCACCGTTTTGGGAAGATCGGTCATAGCGAGGCTCCTACCGGCAGATAATCGGACACCAGCGCACCGGCATCGTCCAGCCGCAAGCGCTGATTGTGCGTCTGCGCCGGATCCGTTTCCTCGTAATCCTCGCGCTGATGCGCGCCACGGCTTTCAGTGCGGTTGATTGCCGCCAGGGTGACGGATTCGGCCGTCAGCAGCGCGGAGCGCAGGTCGTACCAGTCCTGCAGGGTCAGGTTGAATTCGGTGTCGTCGGCGGGCGCGATGCCGTCCAGTTGTGTGCGCATGTCGCGGATTCGATTGAGGGCCGCGGTCAGCTTGTCGCCGGTGCGCAGCACGCCGACCTTGTCCCACATCAGCTGCTGCAGCTCGGCCCACATCTCGCCCAGCGCCGCCATCTCGCCGTTGGCGTCCGTCTGGCGGCCGATCACGCTGTTCAGGAGATCGAGATGTTCTTCCGCGGCGGCATCCGACCAGGCACGGTTGCGCCCGCGCGCGTACTCGGCGGCAAACCTGCCGGCCCGTTCGCCGAACACGAAGGCTTCCGGGATCGCATTGCCCGACAGACGGTTGGCGCCATTGGCGCCGCCGACCGCCTCGCCCGCACCGTAGAGGCCCGGAATGCCGGTTTCCATCTGTCCGTTCACCCGGATACCGCCCATGTGATAGTGGGCGATGGGCGACACCTCGACGGTGCGTTTGGTCAGATCGATGCCGTTATTCGCCAGCTTGTCGATGACCGGGCCGAACGCTTCGCGCAGCTGGTCTTCCGGGATGTGCTGGAAGCTGAGATGCACACCGCCGTTCTCGGTGGCGCGGCCGGCCTCGTTCTCCTTGGTAATGCCGTAGGAAATGATGTCGCGGGTGGTGGTGTATTTTTCCGCGTCCTCGCCGCCGTAGCGATGAAGAAACTCCTCGCCTTCCGCGTTGAACAGACGCCCGCCCAGCTTGTAGCGGAACGGATCCCACATGATGGGGTCCATCCCGACGAGCCGCGGCGCCAGATGTCCGATGGGGAAGAACTGCGGGAATTCCATGTCGATCAGATCGGCGCCGGCGCGCAGCGCCATGGCGTAGGCATCGCCGTTCATGTTGACCGAAGCGCTGTTGCGTGCGTACAGCCGGGTCAGTCCACCCGCCGCCAGGATCACCGCGTTGGCGGCGATGGTGACCGGCGTTTCGTCTTCCAGATTCCAGCCCACGGCACCGACGACGACGCCGTCATCGACCACCACGTCGTTGATAGCCAGACCGCTGACCCGCATCACGGAATCGGCGCGCGCGACCTGGGTACGCAGGCATTTCGCCACCGCAGGCCCGGTGTTCAGGAAATCGACATAGACGCAGCGCGGCACGCTGTGACCCGGAGCCATGACGCCGGTGATCTTGCCGTCCTTGCGCGCCCAGCCGACCTTCCAGTCGTCCATTTCGCGGATCCGGTCGATGGCTTCTTCGCAGAGGATCGCCGACAGTTCTTCGTTGCAGAGGCCGCGCCCGGCTTCCAGCGTGTCTTCCAGATGCTTTTCCCAGCTGTCCGGTTCCTGCTCGCCCAGCGCGGCGGCGGTGGTCATCTGCGCCATGATGGTGGCGCCGCCCCGGCTGATCATGGATTTGTCAGCCAGAATAACGTCGGCCCCATTCCGCGCCGCGCCGATGGCGGCATACATGCCCGCGCCGCCGGATCCGACGACGAGAACGTCGGTTTCAAGATGAATCATTTTATTCGAACTCCTGTTCCATGCATTTTCGCCAATCCGCCATGCTTTCGCAATCTGGCGCTGCGAATAGGGGGTTGCTAAAAACGCAGTCGGATTCGAACAGGCTTGGAGAGAACAATGACCACCGACACCGAACAGGCGCTTGTGGATGTGGCGTGGCCCTACTGGGAATGCGAGGGCGAGATCGCCAAGCGCTACTACGCGGACGCGACCGACGAGGATCACGCGTTTTACCTGAAGGCCCAGCTGTGGAAGGAGCTGCATCCGGTGGACGGGTTTTTCAACGGCCTGCACCGGGAACTGAAAGAACTGGTGGACCGGTTTCCGGAGGTCGACAAGACCATGGACCGGCACGAATACCATTTCCTGCTGACCCAGCTGACGGAAGAGTTCAATCACTACGTCATGCTGGCCGACATCTTCGAACACGTCATGGGCCGCCCCATCACTGCGGAAGACACGGTGCAGCTGCCGGAAGAGAAGAAACTGGGCGACGTACGACGCGGCTATGTCGATGACGAACTGACCCGCGCGGCCGTCGGCTTTACCGAAGGCGGCGGCGCGCGCCTGTTCCGCGAAGGCGCGAAACTGTCCGGCAGCCCGGTCAACGACATGACGGCCAAGGCGATGGAAATCATCTACGACGACGAGAAGGATCACTACGCCGAACAGGCCAAGATCTGCGTCGATCTGATCAAGACCGACGACGACCTCGCCCGCATGAAAGACGCCATCCGCGACATCAGCGCCCAGCGCGTCGCCATGCGCGCCGAAATGTTCTCCGGCGCCATGACGGATGCGGAGATCGACGCATTTATCGCGGAGAATACGCGGGGTTAGTGCTATTTACCGATGTCATCCCCGCGAAGGCGGGGATGACGGTCGTTTTTCGTCTGATCTACCCCAGCGCCTTGACGCCGGGCAGTTCCTTGCCTTCCAGCCATTCGAGAAACGCGCCGCCGGCGGTCGAGACGTAGGAAAAATCGTCGAGCACCTCGGCGGCCGCCAGCGCCGCCACCGTATCGCCGCCACCGGCGACGGTCTTCAGCGCGCCCGACCGGGTCAGATCGGCGGCGACCTTGGCCACCATAACGGTCCCCGCATCGAAAGGCGGGATTTCGAACGCACCCAGCGGGCCGTTCCACACCAGGGTTTTCAGATCGCTTAGGCGGGCGGCCAGCGCATTCGCGCTGCCGGGGCCGACATCGAGCATCATCATATCGGCGGGGATCGCCGTGGTCGGCACCACCTGGCTCGGCGCGCCCTCGGCGAATTCGGCCGACACCACGGCGTCCGAGGGCAGGACGACCTGGCAGCCGGCCTCGTCGGCACGGCCGAGAATCTGCAACGCGGTATCCGCCATGTCGTGCTCGCACAGGGATTTGCCGACATCGGTGCCGAGCGCGTGCAGGAAAGTGTTCGCCATCGCACCGCCGATCGCCAGCATGTCGACCTTTTCGACCAGATTGCCGAGCAGGTCGAGCTTGGTGGATATCTTCGCGCCGCCGACGATGGCGCCAACCGGGCGTTCCGGATTGCCGAGAGCGGAATCCAGCGCCTCCAGTTCCGCCTGCATCAGACGCCCCGCCGCATTCGGCAACAGGCCCGCCAGCGCCGCGGTCGAGGCATGCGCGCGGTGCGCCGCCGAAAACGCATCGTTCACGTAGAGATCGGCCAGCGCGGCCAGGTCTTTCGCAAAACCCGGATCGTTGGCCTCCTCACCCGCGTGATAGCGCAGGTTTTCGAGCAGCACGATCTCGCCGCCCTTTGCCGCATCGACGACTTTCCTGGCGTCCGGGCCGATGCAGTCATCGGCAAAGGCCACGTTCCGCCCGCCCAGCACGCCCGACAGCGGTCCGGCCAGCGGCGCCAGCGACATGTCCGGGTTGCGTTCGCCCTTTGGGCGCCCGAAATGAGAGGCCACGATGACGACGGCGCCCTTGTCGGCAAGCTCCGTCAATGTGGGGGCGAGGCGCTCCAGCCGGGTGGCGTCGGTGACGGCGCCGTCCCGCATCGGCACGTTCAGATCTGCGCGCACGAAGACCTTTTTTCCGGATACGTCTAGATCGTCTATCGTTTTGAACATGGTTGCTCCGTCCTTCTACGAAAAATCCCTCACCCCCGCGGATGACCCGGCCGGCCTTCCTGGGGATGAGGGATTTTTAAACGCGACCTCAATTGGTGAGAGGCGATCTGTTACTTAAGCTTTCCCATTGCCGCCGCCGTATCGAGCATGCGGTTGGAAAAGCCCCACTCGTTGTCGTACCAGCTGACGACACGGACCAGCTTGCCGTCGACCACCTGGGTCTGGGTCACGTCGAAGGTCGACGAGGCCGGATCGTGATTGAAGTCGGACGACACCAGCGGCTGATCGTTGATGTTGAGAATACCCTTCAGCCGTTTGGAATTGGCTGCCTTCACCGCGGCCTCGTTCACGGCTTCGACCGAGGTCTTTTTCTTCGGAATGAAGGTGAAGTCGATCACCGAGACATTCGGCGTCGGTACGCGGATGGAGGTACCGTCCAGCTTGCCGTTCAGTTCCGGCAGCACCAGGCCGACGGCTTTGGCGGCGCCGGTGGAGGTCGGGATCATGGATTGCCCGGCGGCGCGGGCGCGGCGCGGGTCGCCGTGCAGCGTGTCGAGGATGCGCTGATCGCCGGTATAGGCGTGGATCGTCGTCATGTAGCCCTGCTGGATGTCGAACGCCTTGTGCATGACGGCGGCGACCGGTGCCAGACAGTTGGTCGTGCAGGACGCGTTGGAGACGATCGTGTGCGACTTGCGCAGCTTGTGATCGTTGACGCCGTAGACGACGGTCAGATCCTCGCCCGTGCCGGGGGCGGAAATCAGCACCTTCTTGGCGCCGGCCTTCAGGTGTTTTTCGGCCATTTCACGCTTGGTGAAGATGCCCGTGCATTCGAGCACGACATCGATGCCGAGCTTGTCCCAGGGCAGGTTTTCTGGATCGCGTTCGGAGAAGACTTTCATCACCCCGTTGCCGGCGTTGATGCCGGTGGCCGTGGCTTTCACCTTGTTGGCCAGGGGACCGTGCGTGGTGTCGCGTTGCAGCAGCAGCGCATTCATTTCCGTCGAGCCAAGATCGTTGATCGCGACGAATTCCAGGTCATTGCGACCGGATTCCAGCGCCGCACGCAGCGTCAGCCGCCCGATGCGGCCGAAGCCGTTGATTGCAACCCGAACTGCCATGTCTAATTCCTCCGATTACCGTACTGTTTGCGTTTCACCGTATGTATGGCCGAATCCGGCCGCTTCAAATCCGTTTTTTCACTTCGGCGGCAACGGCATCCGCCGTGATGCCGAATTTTTCGTATAGCGTCTCCGCCGGCGCCGACGCGCCGAAACCCGTGATGCCGACGAAGCCACCGTTGGGTCCGATCCACTGTTCCCAGCCGAACCGGACAGCCGCTTCGACCCCCACGCGGACGCCGTCACCCAGCACCGACGCGCGATAGACGTCGTCCTGCGCGGCGAAAAGTTCCCAGCAGGGCATGGACACCACCGCCGTCGGCACGCCGTCGGCCTGCAATGTATCGCGCGCCGCCATGGCGATCTCGACCTCCGAGCCGGTCGCCAGGATCGTTGCGGCCCGGTCGCCGTCGGCCCCGGCCAGCACATAGGCGCCCTTGGCCGACAGGTTCTCGTCCGTGTGATCGGTGCGCAGCGTCGGCAGTCCCTGACGGGTGAGCGCCAGCGCCGACGGTCCGCTCTTGTTTTCCAGGGCAAGCTGCCAGCATTCCGCGACCTCGACCGCGTCTGCGGGACGGAACACGTTGACGTTGGGCATCGCCCGCAGCGCCGCCATGTGCTCGACCGGTTGATGGGTCGGACCGTCTTCGCCGAGCCCGATGGAATCGTGGGTCAGCACGTGGATCGCGCGCACGCCCATCAGCGCGGCAAGACGCAGCGACGGGCGCAGATAATCCGAAAAGATCAGGAAAGTGCCGGAATACGGAATCACGCCGCCATGCAGCGCCATGCCGTTCATCGCCGCCGCCATGCCGTGTTCGCGAACGCCGTAATACATATAGCGGCCCGCGTAGTCGGGCGGCAGCAGGCCTTCGAACCCGGCGGCCTTGGTATTGTTTGACCCGGTCAGGTCGGCGGAGCCGCCGATCATTTCAGGCACCGCCGGCGTGATCCGGTCGAGCGTTTTGCCGGACGACGCCCGGGTCGCCAGCTTAGGCGCCTCTTCGGAAAACGCCTTCTTGGCGTCGATGACGGACTGCTCCCAGCCCGCCGGCAGTTCGCCCGCGACCGCGCGCTTGAACTCCGCACGCGTGTCGGACTTCATAAGCCGTCCGGACCAGTCCTCGCGCGCCTCCGCGCCGCGGCTGCCCGCGGCACGCCACGCCGAAAGGATGTCATCGGGCACCTCGAAGGGAGCGTGGGGCCAGTTGAGCGCTTCGCGCGTGGCGGCGATCTCTTCTTCGCCCAGCGGCGCCCCGTGCGAACCGGAAGTGCCGGCCTTGGTCGGCGCGCCGTAGCCGATCGTGGTACGGCAGGCGATGATCGACGGCTGACCGGAAGCGAGCGCCGCGTCGATGGCGGCCGACAGCGCACCCGGGCTATGTCCGTCGCAGCGCTGAGCATGCCAGCCATAGGCTTCGAAACGGCCAAGCGCGTCGTCCGACAGCGACATTTCCGTGCCGCCGTCGATGGAAATTTCATTGTCGTCGTACAGCACGATCAGACGGCCGAGCTTCATATGCCCTGCCAGCGACGCGGCCTCGTGGCTGATGCCTTCCATCAGATCGCCGTCCGAGGCGATGACCCAGGTGCGGTGATCGACCAGATCGTCGCCGTAGCGCGCGTTCATCGACCGTTCGGCGATGGCCATGCCGACCGCCGTGGAAATCCCCTGCCCCAGCGGCCCGGTGGTCATCTCGATCCCCCCGGCTTCGCCGTATTCGGGATGACCCGCCGTCTTCGATCCCCACTGCCGGAAGTTTTTGATCTGGTCGATGGTCATATCCGCATAACCCGTCAGGTAGAGCAGCGAATAGAGCAGCATCGAGCCGTGCCCGGCGGACAACACGAAACGGTCGCGGTCGGCCCAGCCGGGATCGGCCGGATCGAATTTCAGGTACTTGGTGAACAGCACCGTCGCCATGTCGGCAGCGCCCATGGGCATGCCGGGATGACCGGAATTGGCGGCCTGGACCGCATCCATGGACAGCGCGCGGATGGCATTGGCGAGCTGGGCGTGATCGACGTTTTGAGCTTCTGGCAAGACGTGGTCTTCATTCTGGCCGGCGCAAGTTCGCGCAGACGGGTTTGGCCAAGGAATTCTGCGGCGGATACAGACGAATGCGCCGGACATTTCGCGGTGTCCGGGCAGGCGAAACTTCTCCGATGCGGAACGGGCGCAATGTATCCGCCCCACCAATTGATTCAACCCCCTTCGGGCCGAATCGTCAGGCTTTTTGCGTTGTCGACGGAGTCGACACCATGACGCACTGACGCGTAGACTCGGAGGATGAAAAAAGACGGCAGATACAGGGACACGTCGATATGGAGACCATGATCGTTACCGGCGCAGGCAGCGGCATCGGCCTGGGGCTGACGCGGAAACTGCTGACCGAAGGTTATCGCGTCGCCGCCTGGGACGCCGCGCCGGGCGACCTCGCGGACATCGACGACGGCAATCTCACGTTTCATCAGCTGGACGTGAGGGATGCGGACGCCCTGTCGGACGCGGCAGCCGCCGCAGCAGACTCCGCCGGTCGGATCGCCGGGCTGGCGACTTGCGCCGCGATATACAAAACCGCCCCGTTTCTGGAGATATCGGAAGACGACTGGAACGACCATCTCGACATCAATCTGAAAGGCACGCTGCTGAGCTGTCAGGCCGTTCTGCCTGCCCTGCTGGACCAGGGATCGGGCAGCATCGTGATGTTTTCGTCGCTGATCGCCCGGCGCGGTGCGATGAACAGCGCCGCCTATGCCGCGACCAAGGGCGGCGTGCTGGGGCTCTGCCGGGCGCTGGCGCTGGATCATGCGCGGGCGGGAGTTCGCGCCAATGTGGTGTCGCCGGGCATCGCCGACACCGCGATGCCGCGCCGGGTCATGGCGGAAGCCGATCTGTTCGCCAAGGGAGACGACATCCCGCTGGGCCGCATCGGCATGCCGGAAGACATGGTCGAGGCCGCCTATTTCCTGCTGAGCGACGATGCCAGTTTCGTCACCGGCCAGGATATCCGGGTTAACGGCGGGGCAGGATTATTTTGATGACCGGCAAACAAAACATACTGATCACCGGCGCAGCCAGCGGCATCGGCCGCGCCTCGGCTCAACGCATGGCAAAGACCATGCACGTCATTGCCGCCGACCGGGACACGGCTGGCGCGGCGGAAACGGTCGCGCTGATCGAGGCCGATGGCGGATCCGCGACCGCGATCCAGGTCGATGTCAGCGACAAGGCATCGGTAACGGCGATGAAGGCGCAGATCGAAAAAGACATCGGGCCGGTGCACAAGGCATTTTTCGCGGCCGGTATCTTCATCCGCGGCGTGGTCGGCGAGATCCCGGAAAACGACTGGGACCGGATGATCAACATTCACGTCAAGGGCACGTTCCTGGGATGCCAGGCGGTCCTTCCCGACATGGTGGCGGCCGGAAAAGGCGCAATCGTCAACATGTCGTCGGATTTCGCGGTGATGGCGGTACCCGGCGCCGCCGCCTATATGGCGGCCAAATCGGCAATCTATTCGCTGACCAAAACCATCGCGCTGGAATTCGCCCCCCACAACATCCGCGTAAACGCGCTGGGGCCGGGGCCGATCGACACACCGATCCTGCAGTCCGGGCGGACGGCTCAGGAATACGAAGACGCGCGGAACATGCTGGCGGACAAGTTGCCCATCGGCCGCCTGGGACGGCCGGACGAAGTCGCCGCGGCCCTCGATTTTCTGCTCAGTGACCGGTCGTCCTACATGACGGGCCAGATCGTGCACCCCAATGGCGGGCAATTGATGTGGTAACGGGCCAGGGAAACGGTCAACTGCGGACCACCATGCCGTCGGCCAGCGCCATTCGCACGGCCGCGATGGCGGGGGCCATGCCGGCCAGGATGCCAGCCCCGACGACCGCACCGAGATAGATCCACTCGTTGACCGACAGCGGATTGATCGCGATGAACAATCCGTAGCGGGTTTCGATGGCGGGCAGGACGGTGGCCATACCGGCATAGAGCAGCGCGACGCCGAGGACGGCGCCGAGGACGGACACGAACCCTGCTTCCAGCACGAAGAGCGAGAAAACGTGATGCGGCCGTGCGCCGACGGACCGCAAAATCGCCATTTCGCGGCGCCGTTCGTTCAGGCTCGCCATCAGCATGGTCACCATGCCGATGAGACCGGCGACGACGACGAACACGGTGATCACCGACAACGCGCTTTCCGCCGTGCCCATCAGCGACCACAATTCGTGCAGCGCAACGCCCGGCAGAATGGCAAGCAGAGGTTCATCGGCATAGGTGTTGATCCGCCGCTGCATGCCGAAGGTGTCGAACCGGGACTTCAGGCCGACGAAAAAGGCTGTGATCGCCTTCGGTTGCAGGGCCATCTGCCGGACGCGGTCGGCATCGATGCGGAGGCCGGGTATCGGCCGCCCCGACCGCCAGTCGATGTGAATCGCCTCGATCCCGGCAAGGCTGACATGCACCGTCTGGTCCACGGGCGTGCCGGTGCGCGCGAGGATGCCGGAGACCCTGAACGGCTTGTCCGCATGACTGGCGAAGCCGATCTGCCCCACGCCGTGATCGATGACGATGCTGTCGCCGACCCTGTAGCCCAGTTTGGACGCCACATGCGCTCCCAGCACGGCATCGAACACGTCGTCGAACGGCCTGCCCGCGGCGAATGCCAGCGCCCGCGTTCGGGCAAAGCGGAAATGGCGGAAGTAATCGGCATTGGTGCCAAGGACGCGGAAACCGCGGTGGGAATCGCCAAGCGAAACGGGAATCGTCCATGCCACATCCGGATGGGCCGCGATGTCCCGGTAGCTGCGCCAGGAAATGTTGTTCGTGGCGTTGCCGATGCGGAACACCGAATAGAGCAACAGAGGCACCGACCCGCTGCGGGCGCCGACGATCAGATCTGTGCCGGAAACGGTATTCGAAAAACTGGCGCGCGCTTCGGTGCGCAGACGTTCGACCCCAAGCAGAAGCGACACGCTGACCGCGATCGCGAAAACGGTGAGCGAGACGGTCACCCGGCGGCTGGCGAGGCTTTTGAGGGCAAGGCGGAAGACGCGTATCATGCGGCGTCGCGCACCGCCGCGCGGTTGATCTCGGCAAGCGCGACCGTTCGGTCGAACGTCTCCGCCAGGCGTCCGTCATGGCTGACGAAGACAAGCGTCTGGCCGGCGGCTTCCACCTCCGCAAACAACAGATCGAGAAACGCGCGCCGCGCTTCTTCGTCCAGCGACGATGTGGGCTCGTCCGCGATGATGAGATCCGGTTTGCCGATCAGGGCCCGCGCCGCGGCGACGCGCTGCTGCTGGCCGACGCTGAGTTCGGTAACCGGGCGCCGGATCAGATCCTCGACCGGCAGGTCCATGGCCGTCAGCAAACGCCGGGCCTCTTCTGCGGCATTCGATGCGCGGTTTTCGGCATTGGCAAGACGCCGTGCCGAAAACCGGCACGGCAGTAGCACATTGTCGATCACCGACAGATAGGGCACCAGATTGAACTGCTGAAAGACGAAGCCGATCCGGTCGGCGCGGAACCTGTCCCGCCGGCTGGCGGACTTCGCATCGAGGCGTTCGCCCAGAACCGTGATCTCGCCCTGCTCCGGCAGGGCGACGCCCCCCAGCAGGTTCAGCAGCGTCGTCTTGCCGCTGCCGCTGGGACCGGCGACGAACAGCTTTTCCCCGACGGGGACGGCGAATTCAGGAATATCCAGAACGACCGGGTTTCCCCTGCGCCACCGGTACACGATCCCGGCCAAGTCTACCGCCAACGTCATGAAAAGCCGTGTCTCCGCGTTCTCGAAACCGTCAGAGAGTCAGGCGGGAACTCCCTGCTGTCAATTCCCGGCGGAACTGTTTTCCGGGCGTCACCGCCTGCACGTCGATTTCCTTCGCGCGGGGAAAGGCGCCGAAGAATTCAGCATCGATGTGGGTCAGTTTTTCCGGACGGTCGCATTCGAACCGGTAATGCGCGTGAAATTCGGAGTGGGCTTCTCCCCCGGCCTTTTCGGCGTGATGGCCGTGCTTGTCCCGGGCGTGCTTATCCTTGTCATGATCGTGATCGTGACCATGCCCGTGGTGTTGTTTCTTTTCTTCCGTCCCCGGCGCTTCGATTTCTGCCGACTGAACCTTGCAGCCGGCGGCGGCGGCGGTCACGAACAGCGCCCCGCCGTCTTTCAGGCGCGCGGCGGCATCCGCAATCGCCTTGCGGTCCGCATCGTTGGCGGGTGCATGTTCGAACCCGACGATATCGGCGCCCGGCGATTCCAGCTCTATTTCCAGCCGCTTGCCTTCGATCACGAGGTTCAGCTTGCTGACCCCGTGCTGGTGGGCGTCATGATGACGATCCGCCGATAACGCCGGCAGGGACACGGTTACGGCCGCCAGCGCGCAGAGCCCTGCGGCGATGTTTCGACTTTCACACGTAAGGATTTTCATTGAGACATTTTCTCCAGTGACACGTTCCGGGACAACCGGCCTCGATAATAATGTTATAACATAACATATTAATGACAGATGTCCACCGGAGGAAGTGCGCCGGTCTGCATTATTCCTTATAGGGCTCGACCGTCGCGCCTTCGATCGTATATCCGGCGGAGACCG
This sequence comes from Alphaproteobacteria bacterium, assembly GCA_038146925.1. Taxonomy (GTDB): domain Bacteria; phylum Pseudomonadota; class Alphaproteobacteria; order MPNO01; family UBA830; genus UBA830. The sequence continues at coordinate 112,722 of JAYQSP010000011.1, read as the reverse complement.
GGATCTTGCCGTCCGAAACGGGCAGAATCTTCTTCGTGCGCTCGACGACGATCCGGCCCGTGATCCAGACCGGCTCGAACAGGCTTTCGACCAGATACGGCTCGGACAGCTTCACGAAAACCATCTGGTTCTGCGGCGGCGGCGGCACGTGGATACAGGCTCCGACATAAGGCACCAGCAGAAACTCCTGCACCGCAACGCCGTCGAACTCGATCGGCAGGGCGTATCCGGGCAGTTTGATGAACTGGCCGTCCAGCGCGTGGACGATCTGCTCGTCCAGACGCCGGATTTCCGCCTCGACCTTCGCCAGACGCACCAGGATATTATCGACCTCGACGCCGCGCTTCTCGAGCCGGTATTTCGCCTCCATGGCCTCTTCGTATTCTGGACTGACCGCAGACAGGAAGCCGGTTTCCTTTTGACGGACGACGGAAGCGATGTTGTAGAGCTCTGCCGTGATGAACGGATCCATATGCGCCAGCGGATCCTCGATCGGTTTTTCCGGTTCGGGCGCCAGTTCTTCCCAGGTCGTCGTTTTGGGTACGGGGGCAGCCACGGCGGGACCTGCCGCAAACATCATCATTGCGGCCGCCAGCAACGCGACGGGGAATCTTTGCATGCGCATCGACAGGGGCTCCGAAATATCCGCGAAAGATAAGTCCCACTGGTCGGAATTTCCAGCGCGACGCTGTGACCGAATTCGTCCGCCAGCGCCCCCACAGAGACGAATTTGTTTGCAATCGGTCGTCATCTCCCCCGGCAAGCTGGTAGGATATAGCCGAACCGAAACAGGGGAATGAGCAGATGACCGACAAACCGCGCATCGCCTATCTGTCCGGCGCCAACGCCACGATCAGTAACTCGCCGCCGCTGGTGACCAGCAACAAGGCCCGCGCTTTGTACGGTCTGCCGCCCAAAACCAATCCGGACGGCAGCGCGCCCCGGTTCGACGTGCTGCGCCCGCAGCGGCTGGCGGCACCGGCGACCGTCTACGTGGAACAGTTCAGCGCTCACCCGCTGGAAGCGGACGCCGCCGATCTGTACGGCCCGCCGGACGGCTACATCGATGCGGCGGGCGCGTTTCACGCCGAACGTCAGTCCGACGATGACACGCCGGTTTACAAAATCGAACTTACGCCCGAAGACGGGCTTTACCCGATGCCCTATATGGCGCGACAGGCAGACGGCAGCGCCTGGGAGGACGACTGCGCCTTCCCCGGCGCACCGGCGGAGAAATCCCGCCAGGCCTATTACCCCGACGGATCGCGCATTTTCGAGGAGATCGACCGGTTCGGTATTGCCGAGGATGGTACCGGCAACCTGATCTCGCAGCATGCGGACGTAGATTTCTTCCGCGTCATGCCGTCCGGCGGCTACACCAAAGGACTGGCCGCCGCCGACCGCACCGATAACGGCGACGGCGATATCGAACCGGAAACGATGGGCCGCGACTTTTTCGCCTACCGCCCGGTGCATCTGGCGACATCTCCATCGCGTGGATGGTTGGCCCGCATCGTCAACGAGATACAGGCCATCCTGGACACCGGCGACTATCTTGGCGCGATCTGGACCCAGGGCAGCCCGCGGGTCGAGGAAACGCTGTACTGGCTGAACCTGCTGCTGGATACCGCACTGCCCGTCTGCGGCAACGCCGCCCAGCGCACCCATGGCGAGATCAGTAATGACGGTCCGAAGAATCTGGTGGATTCTGTGGACTACATCACGTCGGAAATCTGGCGCGACGGCAACGGCAAAAACCGCGCCGGCACGGTGGTCATTCAGGAACAGCAGATATTCGCGTCGCGCGAAGTGCAGAAGGGCGAGGCACGCCCCGGCGGCTATGTCGCCACCGGCGGGCACGGCGGGTTGCTGGGCGCCGTGCGCCACGGCATGCCGCCGATACTGACCTATCTGCCAGGCGCCAGGCACACCTATCTGTCGGACGTAAACCGTTCTCGTCTGCCGGAGAGCGTGACCGGAAACCTGCGCAAGGGAAATGCCTTCGAAGCCGTGGAGGTCGCGATTAAAAACTCCGACGGCGCGCTGCGTGAAGACGCGGTGCCGACCGTCACCATCCTGAAAGAGGGAAATTACAGCCCCGAAAGCTGGGACAGCGGGCCGGAGCGCGAGGTCGATATCCTGGCGCAGATGGACGACAACCTCGAGAATGCCCCGCTGTCCGGCTTTGTCGTCGAAGGCCAGTCACCCTATGGCTCGATGACCAGCTCGGTTCGAAACGCTCTGATGACGAAGGCCGTGTTCAGCGGGATACCGGTGGTCCGTGTCGGCCGCGGCAACAACGAAGGCTTCTCCGCCCCTGCGGGCGTGTTCCTGGGAGGCGGCAATCTGACCTCGACCAAGGCGCGGCTGCTGCTGATTGCGTGCCTGATGAAGTTCGGCGCCCTGCCCCCCGCCGCCAATCCCGATAACCCGACCGACGCGGAACGCAGCAGGATAATGGACAAGCTGGCGGGGTATCAGACGGTGTTCGACACGCACTAAAACCCTTTTTCGATCATCCCTTATCTCCGCCGCATCGACGGCCCTCTTTCCCGGTTGCTTCGCCTCAAAGGACAGGATCAATCGGGTCCCGCGCGGAATACTGCGCCTCGATGATCTCGCCCGCGTGGAAGCACAGTTCCTCGCCGAAGCGCGGTCCGACGATCTGGACGCCGATGGGCGTCCGGTCATCATATGACACCGGCACCGACAGGCCGGGAAAACCGAGAATGGAGACGGCCAGCATCGGGTGATGGGCATCCAGCATCCGCGCCACCGCTGCATCTCCCTGCTGGTCGTGGTCGATGGGAAACGGCGGCTGGAAACAGACCGGCATGACCAGCACCGCGTACTTGTCGAAGAAAAGCTGCCATTCCCGCTGGATCGTGGTTCTTCTGGCCAGACCGCGGATATATTCGGCGTAGTCCATATCGCCTGCATAAGCGCGGGTGGATGCACGGGCGCGCTTCACCGCGTCATCCCCGAATTTCTCGATCCCGCTGGAAGACGCTGCGCGTTCTTCAGGCGATGCGGCCCGTTCTTCCGCCATCAGCAACGCCCAGAACAAATCCGCGGCCTCCGTAAAATCGGGCGGCGCAACTTCTTCGATCCGGTATCCGGCGGCCTCCAGCCACTTTGCCGACCTGTCCACGGCCCCGGCGACGGCAGGATGCACGTCTGCGCTGTCCGGCCCGGAATAGATCGCGGCGACGCGAGGCTCCTGAATTCGGGAAGCGTCGAATACGGCGGGCACATGCCATGGATCGCGTGAATCGGGCGACCTCAGCGCCTCGTAGCCCAGCCGGACATCGGCAAGGGTTCGGGCCAGAGGGCCCTGGATATTGGTCAGCTGAGAGGAAATGCCCCGTTCCTCCGTTGTGCCGGGATTGTAATCCGGGATCCGCCCGACGGACGCCCGCAGACCGGCAACACCGCAGGCATAGGCCGGATAGCGCACCGACCCCGCGCGATCGTTTCCGTGAGCCAACGGGCCGATCCCCGAGGCCACTGCCGAGGCGGCGCCACCACTTGATCCGCCCGGCGTCAGCGCCGGATTGCGCGGATTGAGCGTGCGGCCGTGCAGCGCGTTATCGGTGAAATAGCGGGTCGAAAACGCAGGCACGTTTGTCCGCCCGAAAATGACCGCTCCGGCTTTTTTCAGGTTTGCGACGGACACGCTGTCCTCTGCCGCGATCGTATTGGCGAATGCTTCGACACCGTTGGTCGTCGCCCGGCCGGCATAGTCCACATTGATCTTCACGGTCACCGGTACGCCGTGTAACGGACCCAGCGCCTCGCCGTCGGCCATGGCCTTGTCTGCAGCGTCGGCCGCCGCTCGCGCTTCATCGCGCATATCGTCGACAACCGCGTTAATGGTTGGATTGACCTGATCCATCCGCGAAAGACAGCTTTTCAGGGCTTCCCTGCTGGAAATCTTCTTTTCTTTTATAGCTGCCGCCAGGTCCGTGGCCGTCCATTTCCACAATTCGTCGGTCATCGCGTATTCCCCCTTTTGATCTCTTATGTCACTCTGAATTTGATCGAAGGTCCAGCCCCGGGGAGGGTATATCGACATGGCCCTGTCACCCGGCACAACAACATTCCGCTCATGGACTTAGCTGTTGCCGCCATCGCCGGCGGCGCTTTCTTTTTTGCGGCCTTTTCCAAAGGCATCACGGGCATGGGATTCGCAACCACATGCCTGCCGCTGATCGCATTGCCGCTGGGGCTGGAATTCGCGCTGCCGCTGGTTCTGGTGCCGTCGGTGGCCAGCAACATTATCGTGCAGATCGACGCCGGGCATTTCCGGGAAACCATGCGACGGTTCTGGCCGATGGTGCTGGCCGCGATGTTCGGCGTCGCGATCGGGATTTACCTGCTGTCGGTGGTGGAGACACGCTTCGCCTCAGCCGTGCTGGGCGCCGTCCTGTTCGTCTATGGCGTGTTCGCGCTGCGTACGCCGGACATGTCGCTGCCCCGGCATCTGGAAAAGCCGCTGGCGCCCGTGGCGGGCCTGACGACCGGAATCGTCAACGGGCTGACCGGTTCGCAACTGATGCCGGTACTCCCCTATCTGATGGCCCTGAAACTGGACCGGGAACGGTTCGTGCAGGCGATCAACTGTTCGTTTACGGCATCCAGTCTGGTAATGGCGGCAGGACTTTCGCAAATCGGCCTGATGGACTGGGAAAGGGTGCTCGTCTCCACGCTCGGCATCATACCGGTATGGATCGGGCTTAAACTCGGCGCCCCGGTGCGGCGGCGAATATCGCCGGATCTCTTCCGCACGCTTGTCATCCTTTTGCTCATGGCGTCAGGCGCGTTGCTGATTGCCCGGGCGCTGTAAGGCCCGGACACCGGATCATGCCTCCGGGGTCATCAGCGAAATGCCGAGCCGCGCGCGCCGCGTCAACCACGGGCTGGGGCGATAGCGCGGATCGCCGTAGAAATCGTGCATCGCCGTCAGAATGGCGTGAATTTTCGCGGGACCCAGCGTATCGCCGAATTCGAGCGGTCCCCGGGGATAGGCGAGCCCCAGTTTCACCGCCTTGTTGATGTCTTCGGGCGTCGCGATCCGCATCTGCGCGATTTCCGCCGAAATGTTCACGATGGTGGCGATCACACGCTGGGCGATGAAACCGGGGCTGTCGTGTATGACGGTCACCGCCCCGCCATCCGCCGCGAGGACGCCATGCGCCAGATCGCGCACGCCGTCGTCGGTGACGCTGGTGGTCATCAACGTGCGCCGGCCTTCCAGTCCGAACAGCGTATCGACAGCGACCGTGCGTTCCGCCTCGATGCCAAGGTCGATGGCCGTCATCGTGGCGTCGCGGCCGAGCGGCGCGACCATGCAGATCGCCTTGGCCGACGGTTTGGCACCGGTCTCGACCTCGACATGATCTTTCAGGAATTCGGCCAGAATTTTCGCGCCGTCATGCCCTTCCGGCCCGACCCACACGCTGTCGGGCAGATCCGCCGGCGCCGCCGGTTCGGCGGGCGCGACCTTCCTGTTATCTTCGTAGGTGTAAAACCCCTGCCCTACCTTGCGACCGAACAGACCGGCGGCCATGCGGTTGCGGATGAAGGCCTGCGGCTTGAAGCGCTGTTCCTGGTAGAACTGCTCGTAGATGGATTCCATGACCACGCCGGACACGTCGAGCCCGGTGGTGTCCATCAGCTCGAAAGGCCCCATGCGGAAATTCGCGCCGCCTTCGCGCAGCACGTCGTCGACCTGATGCGGCCCGGCGATGCCTTCCGCCAGAATCCGGACCCCTTCGGTATACAGTCCGCGTCCCGCGTGGTTGACCAGAAAACCCGGCGTATCCTGCGTACGGACCGGTTCGTGACCGCATTTCCGCGCAATAGCGTCCAGCTTGTCGGCAACCCAGGGCGCCGTCATCTGCCCGTCGACCACTTCGACGACTTTCAGCAGCGGCACCGGATTGAAATAGTGATAGCCGGCTACCCGTTCCGGCTTTTCGCAACCGGCCGCGATCTGCGTGACCGACAATGACGAGGTGTTGGATGCCAGGATCGCGTCATCGGCGACGATGCCTTCCAGTTCGGAGAACACGGCGCGTTTGACGTCGAGGTTTTCGACGATGGCCTCGATAACCAGGCTGCAGTCGCCCATTTCCGACAGGCTGTTCACGATGGTCAGCCGTCCGTTGGCGGCTTCCGCTTCGCCCTCCGTGATCTGCCCCTTTTCGGCGGCACGGTTGATCATCCGGTGGATGAATTCCTCGGCCTTGGCGGCGGCGCCGTCCTGCGCGTCGAACATTTTGACCTTGTAACCGCCGGCAACGGAAATCTGCGCGATGCCCCGCCCCATGGTTCCGGTGCCGATGACGCCGATGGTGTAGTCGGGGGAATTGATGTCCTGCGCCATTGATTTACCCTTTTTTTCTAAAGTCCGTTCAGACGGTCGCGGACGGCGGCCGCCTCTTCCACGATCCCGTCGATGATGGTTTCCACCGGCTCGACATCGCCGGCAAAGGCAACCGACTGGCCGATGGACATGGTGCCCCTGGTCCAGTCGCCGTCTTCATAAGCCTGTTTTTGCAGCGTGCCCTGCACATGGGGCCGATACGCCTCGTAATCGGTATTTCCCTCGGCTTCCAGCGCCAGCACGGCCTGGGTGGAGGCATTGTCGATCACCCGCGAATTGTCGCCAAAGATCGACATGATCATTTTCGTGCCGTCGGGACCCAGTCCGCCCAGGTGTTTCTTGTAATTCTCGTGGGCCCAGATTTCATCGGCGACCACCATGCGCGTCGCGACCAGCATGCCTTCCGCGCCCAGCGCGAGACAGGCGACGAGCTGGCGTCCGGTGCCCATGCCGCCGGCGAGCACGACCGGAACATCCAGTTCATGCGGCACGATCGCGCCCTGCACCATGGTGCCGATCATGTCCATGCCAGGATGGCCGCCGGCTTCCGCGCCGAGGATCGCAATCGCATCGACGCCCGCATTCTGCGCCGACAGGGCATGCCGCAGGGTGGTGCATTTGTGCATCACCGTGATGCCGGCATCCTTGATTTTGGGCATGAACGCCTTGGGCGAAAATCCCGCGGTCTCGACGAACCGGACGCCTTCGGCGATCGAGATGTCGAGAAAAGTCTGCAGAAGTTCATTGGCTTCCGGCCGGGCCGATATATAGAGGTTCACGCCGAACGGCTTGCCTTCCGACAGATCGTGCGCCTTACGCAGCTGTTCGCGGAAATCCCCGGGCGTCGGGAAGGAACGCGGCGTAATGAACCCGATGCAGCCGGCGCGCGCCACGGCTGACACATACTCCGCGTCGGCAAGCCACATCATGCCGCCGCACACGACAGGATGCTCGGTCCCGAACAGATCGGTAATACGGGTCCGGAATGGTTGCGGAACCATCCCGTGCTTATTTCCGGAAAACCGGCTTGCGCTTTTCGAGGAATGCAGCGGACCCTTCGAGGAATTCGTCGGCGCCGAAACATCCGGCCTGCGCCAGCGCTTCCATTTCCAGCGCTTCATCCAGCTTCACCGGTGCAAGGCCGAGCTGTTGCTTGGCGATAGCGAAGGCGAAGGGCGGCATCTGCGCCAGTTCGAGCGCCCGTTCGATGGCCGTCTCCTCGGCCTTGCCGTCGGAAACCAGCTCGTCGGCCAGCCCCCAGGCGACGGCATCGGGCGCCTTGACCATCTTCGCATAGAGCAGCAGCTGGCGCGCCTTCGCGCCGCCGGCACGGCGCGGCAGGGTGTGCAGGATGCCGTAATCGGGTATCAGCCCGACGCGGAAAAACGGAAAGCCGATGGTGCCGCCTTCGGCAATAACGGCCGTGTCGCCCAGCATCGCCAGACCGGCGCCGGCGCCGACGGCAAACCCCTCGATCGCGGTGACGACCGGTTTCTCGGATTCCGCGATCAGCCGGACGATGGTGTGGTTGTCTTTCATACGGGCACGAGCGCCCTTGGAATCGAGCCCTTCCATGCTGGCGATATCGCCGCCGGCGCAGAAATGCCCGCCTTCGCCCGTCAGCACCAGCGCATGCACGGTCGCGTCGCGCAGCAGACCCGGCAATTCGGCGATCAGCGTGGCGCGCACCTCGTCGTTCAGCGCGTTGCGCTTGTCCGGACGGTTGATCGCGACGCTGGCAATCCCGTCGTCGCGGCGGTCGATGTTTACGACGCCCATATCCTGTATTCCCTCGTTTGTCCCGGCGGCAATATTGCCGTTTTGCTATTCTCCGGCAAGGCGCACCAGATGCGCCGCACAGGTCTTGCAGTCCGAACTGCCGAAGCCCGGCACGGGCACATAGCCGCCCGCCTCCAAAAAATCCGCGACCAAGTCGCATTCCTTCCCGCCGGGAAATGCGTCCACCCGCCGGCAGCCCACCCGCACGCTCAGATGATCGATATGCCAGTGAGGTCGCTTGTCGCGGCGAAGATGCCGCGTGACGCGGGCCCGGATACCGCCGGGGCCGTACGCGCTGCCGGCATATACATAGACGCCGGGGTCGAGGACGGGATTATTCAGACGCGCAATCGGAAGCGCGACGGGTTCGGAGAGCTCGAAATACAGCGCGTAAGCGCCACCTTCACCCGGCAGCGATCCGGCGTCGGGATCAGCCAACCGGTTTCTGATCCGCCAGCGCCTTGCCGAACGCCGCCATCAGGTTGTCGATCTCGACACTGGCGAACTCCACGTCATCGCGCCCCATGAACGACGTCACGACGTCGCGAACGGCGTCTTCGGCCGCGTCGACGCCGACCAGCGCCTGTTCCAGCCAGCCTACGGAATCGATGGGCCGCGGATGCCAGTCGCCGTTCAGGATGGCATGAAATATCTTGCCGTCGCGGACCGCCAGGGTTGCCCACAACATGCCCCCGACCGCTTTCTCGCGGCCGTAACCGACAGTGTCGCCCGGCTGCGTGTCGGCGCGGAACCGGTTGCGTTCGGATTTGCCGAACAGCCAGCCGTCGTTGTCGTATTCGGCGCGAAATTCCTCGGCATATTTTCGTTCGGCATCCGTCAGTTTTCCCGGTTCCAGCACCGGCGCACCGAAGGCGTGCTCCACCGCGGCCCGCGTCATCCGTTCGAGATCGTCCGCCGACAGTTCCCTGCCCGCTTCACGTTCCAGACAGGTGAAACGCGACTGCAGATCCTTCAACACCTTGTCCTGCACCTTTTCGGGCGGCATCGGCATGGCCGCGCCGGCGGTTTCGGTATCCATCTCCTTCACGTTGACGACGATGCGGAACGTCATCACGCCGTTTTCGATCTTCAGCGATGTCGGAACCAGCTTGCGGCCTTCGACCTGAACGTCGTTCAGAGGCCGGTATTCCGCGGGAAACCCGTAGAGATCCTGAAACGTCTCGGCGAGTGCCGTCAGAATCTTGGGGAATGCCTCTGCCGTCGTTTCCGGCACGTCGGGATGGGAGGTGGGCACGAAATAGACGAGAAACGCCGATCCTGTCCCGGTATAGATCGCCCCGCCACCATTAACGCGGCGCCGGAAATCGATGTTGTTGTCGCGACAGTAGTCGAGATCCAGCACCTGTTCCGGGTCTTCGTTGACGCCGATCGTGATCGAGTCCCGGTCGAAGATGTTGAGAAAAATCGTCGGCGGCGCATCGCCGTTCACGACCGCCTTTTCCACGGCGGGAGACACCGAAACCGAAAAATCGGCATAGGAATTCTTGTCGACGATCAGTCGCCAGGGGGTATCGGTCATCCGTTACTTTCCTCTTCATGTCAGCCCCGCGAACGCGGGAACTTTCTGTCTACTCGTTCACGTCCAAACGAAGATCTCCGCCTCCGCGGGAATGAAGAGATCAAATATCTAGCGCTCGTCCAGCACAGCCGGGCCCTCTTCCAGCTTCTCCACAAACGTAATTTCGTCGGCCGATATCAACGTCTGGCTCTTGAACCTACGGGCAATTTGTTCCGACACATCGTCATTGCCCGCACCTTCCAGCGCTAGCGCCAACCGGTCGCCGCCACCGTCCCTGGCCGAGACCGTCAGCCGGTAGGCGCCGGTCGGTCCGTCGAGGCCCAGCAGCACACTGCGGATTTCCGACGGGTAGACTTTCACACCCTTCACCTTAACCATATCGTCAGTGCGGCCGAACACGACACGCGGCAAATTGACGGTCCGGCCATGCACGGGTTCCGTCGTCCGGCGCACGGTCAGATCGCCGGTTCGGTAGCGCAGCAGCGGCTGCGCTTCCTTTTTCAGATGGGTAAGCACCAACTCGCCCCGTTCGCCGTTGGCGACTGGATCGCCCGTCGCAGGGTCGATCACCTCGGCATAGACCAGTTCGTCGAAGACATGCACACCCTCTCCGCCGGGGAATGTCCGCGCGACCGGCAGGAACTCCGACAGGGAAAATGAGTCCACCAGCACCGTGTCAGGCATCGCGGCGCGGACCGCGTTGTACAGCGTCGGATTGCCTGTAAACGCCTCGCCGCCGGCGAAAAACACCTTGGGCGGCGTCAGCCCGGCCTCGATGAGTTTGAGGGTAAAGGACGGATTGCCCGCAAGCACCGTCACGTTATGGGCCGCGCACACCTCGACCGTCCGCTCGGCTTCGCCCGGCCCCAGTGGAATACAGGCGACGCCGTGGGCTTCCATCTGCGACTGGTAGAACAGTCCGGCCACGAACATGTGATAACCGAACGTCACCGCGCAGACATCGCCCGGTCCGATCCCGCAGGCATCGAGATGCGTCAGCGCGGCGGCGATCAGGTTATCAAGGTCGCCCGCCGTCTGCATGGCGGGCACCAGCGACGCCCCCATCGGGCTGAGGTTCATACGCACCGGGTTGCTGCCCCCGAACGCGCCATACCCGGGTCTGGTCATCTCGGCCACCAGGTCGGCACGGTTCATCAACGGCACGTTCGCCGCGAAATCCGCCGCATCTGCGACGGAGAACGGCACACGCCCCTTGTAGAACGGGTGCCTGGACAGTTTCTCCAGCTGCGCATTCAGCGCGTCGGTGGAGGACGACATCAGCGCACCGCGTCCGCCTTGGCGGCAGCATCGTCATAGGTGGTGTGGACGTTGATGACGGCTGTCCTGCCGTCAATATCGACCGCCTTCATCCCGCGTTCGAGCGCGGCCGGCAGATCGGCAGGGTCTTTCACTTCCTCGCCGTAGCCGTCGGACGCTTCGACGATCTTGTGGTATTCCGGCGCGGGATCCAGATACGTCAGCGGCGCCTGATTGGCGCTGGAAGCGGCGCCTTCGGGATACAGGCCGAGTGTGGCCTTGCGGACGGAGCCCCACATCTTGTTGTTCATGATGACGGTAAGGACCGGCAGGTCGTAGGCGGCGGAGACGAAATGCGCCGGCGTCGGGTTGCCGAACATGTAAGACCCGTCGCCGACCACGTTCCACACCCGTTTGTCGCGGTCGCCGAGCTTTACGCCGATCCCCGCGCCCAGTCCCCAGCCGAGCCCACCCGCCGGGCTGGTGCCGAAATACGTGCCCGGATTCCGGAGCGAGAGGTTGGCCAGCGCGAGCTGGGATTCGGAGACCAGAATATCGTCGTCTTCCTTGAGCTGTCCGAGGCAATGCGCGACCCAGGCATTGTCCATGGCGGCGGCGCCAGAGGCGATTTTATCGATCCGCGCCTGATTGGCCGCTGCCTGGTCAGCCTTGGTGTCGGCGATTTTCCTGCGCCGGGCGTCGATCCGGCCCTTCGCGGATTTTTCCCGGCTGGCCATCGCTTCCTCCAGCTGCGGCAGGGCGGTCGCCGAGCTGCCCCTGATACCGAGGTCGCAGGGGAATCCGCGCACCGGGTAGTTTTCGAACAATGGATCGGCGCCGAGGTGAATGACTTTGGCGTCCGGGTTCAGTTTGTGCAGTGACGGTATCCACGGCACATCACAATCTATCACCAGCACGGCGTCGACATCGCGCAGATACGCGCCGGGCTCGTAGCCGAGATGCATCGGATGATCGGAAGCGATATTCACATAGCGCGGCCGATAGGTGATCACCGGCAGGGCATAGTGTTCGGCAAGGGACTCGAGCGCGGGCACGGCTGCGCGATTCTGCCCCATACTGGCCGTGATGATCAGCGGATTTTCCGCGCTTGCCAGGATTTCGGCGGCTTCGTCCAGCGCCGCCGGATCGGCCGCCGCCGCCCGCGCCACGACCCGACGGGTCGGCGACTGGTAGGTGAACTCGCCCGGATCCTCGGCCAGCACTTCGCGCGGCAGCGACAGATAGACCGGCCCCCGCGGTTCCGTCATCGCGACCGTGACAGCACGGTCGACGATGGTCTCGATCTGCTTGGCGTTGCGCAATTCGTAATCCCACTTGACCATTTCGCGCAGGGTCGATGCCTGATCGAACATTTCCTGGCCCCAGTGGATATAAAGCGAGCGCGACCCGTCGAAGCCTTCTTCGGTCAGCGGCGTCCGGCCGGACGTCATCAGGATCGGCACATTCTCCCGAGCCGCGTTCATGATGCCGCAGATCGCGTTGGCCGTGCCGACATTCACATGCACCATCACCGCCGCCATGCGCCCGGTGGAGACGAAATAGCCATGCGCCATGGCGACGCCGAGATTTTCGTGCGGCACGGTCACCGGCGTCGGCGCGCTGCCCTCGCCGGTCAGCGATTTGGAAAGACCCTCGATGATGGACGGAAAATCCGTCCCCGCATTGCCGAACAGGTAATCGACCTCGCGGTCCTTGAGGACCGTCAGATAGGCTTCGGCGGCGCTATCGACCTTGATTGTCTTGGCTGGCATAGCTGCTGTCCCTCATCCCTTTGTGTGTCTGTCCGATAGCATGGAAGGCCAGGCTGATCTAGGCCGCACCCCGCCGGCCCGGCGTTTCGGCGGCGGAAAACCCCTCCCCGGGGCGTCGATGATTTTTACGGTTTTACAAAACAAAACATACGGCATTTCGGTACCATGTTGAAAAACATGGCAAATAATTTCGTGGCACAAAGCTTGCGTACAGTCTGACAACGGATTTTTCACGCGTACAGCCAGTGGGAGGGGGAGGTTGATATGTCGTTCCGAATACAGGCGAAACGATATCTTACGGGCGTCATCTGTGCGGCCGCTTTTTTTGCGCGGCGCCAAAAGCGCACGCAGGCGTCATGTACGCCATCACGGGTGCGTCGGGCGCGAGCTCGTCGCTTTACGCGCTCGACACTTCGACCGCGACTGCGACACTGATCGGTGCGACCGGTTTTTCCCATGTCACGGGACTTGCGGTAAATCCCGTCACTGGCGATTTGCACGGCCATGTCAGCAACTTGTTCGGATCGGGCGCGACGCAGCTGATTTCGATCAACAAGGGCACGGGCGCGGTAACCATGATCGGAAACTCGGGCGCGCAGGTTCCCGATAGCTCGTTTGATTCATCGGGAATTTTATACGGTCGGAGCGAAGCCCGTACGATCCAAGACGACCTTGTCACGATCGATCTCGGCACCGGTCTGGCCTTCGACGGAACCGGCTCGCTGTCCATGCACGACATCGCTGCTATCGCCACGGTGGACCGGACGACCGGCCTGCTGACATCAATCCCGACCCCGATGACGGGCGCAGGCTCCCTGGACAATGTGCTGAAGTTCGACGAATTCGGCACCCTTTTCACCATCGACAGGTCGGGAGCGATGCCGGCGACACCCTGACGGCAAAGGCGAGCCTGCTGTTCGTCGAATACCGCCGTGACGAGCAGAGGATGTTTTCGGCCCATGTGACATGGGCCCTGGTCGCCGAGGGGGACGGTTTTGCCATCGCATCAAAGCGTGTCGATCTTCTGAACAGCGATCAGGAATCCGGTCACCTGCGCATCGCGATGCCGATTTGACGGCAAAAAAACCCCCTCGCCCCCAAGGGGGAGAGTGCAAATTGGCAACGCAGAGCGGGCGCGACACGCAGGCCCCAAGCTGCTAAACCGCCCGCAGCATGGCCGTCCGCTTTTCCTTCTATTACGCCGCGATCTTTCTTGCCGTCGGCATTCATCTGCCGTTCTGGCCGGCCTGGCTGAAATTCCGCGGCCTCGACGCGGCGGAGATCAGCCTGATCCTGTCGGTCGGCGTGTGGATCCGCGCCTTTGCCAACCCGTTCATCGCCCACTTCGCCGACCGGTCGGGCGCGAATAAGAAGATCATCATGATTGCCGCCGGCGGCGGCGTGGTAACCTACGCGCTGTTCGGCATCGCCGACGGGTTCTGGATGCTGTTCGTCGTCAACGTCGCGGCCAGCGCTATGTTCATGGCGCTGATTCCGCTGGGCGAAAACCTGGCCTCGCGCGCGTCGGTGGAGCACGGCTTCGACTACGGGCGTGTCCGGCTGTGGGGATCTATCACGTTCATCCTCGCCGCCTATGCCGGCGGCTGGGTGGTCGAGGAAACCGGCGACGCGGCGATCCTGTGGATGATCGTCGCGGCCATGATCGCCGCCTTCATCGCCGGGTTCGGACTGCCGGAGCGCCCGACCCGTGACCCGGCAACCGTGCCCGATGTGCGTTTCCCGGCTTTCGCGCTGCTGCGCCAGAAACGCTTCCTGGTGTTCATCGCCGCCGTGAGCCTGCTGCAGTCGAGCCATGCCGTCCTGTATGTCTTCGGTACGATCCACTGGCGCGACGCCGGTATCGCGGACGACGTGATCGGCGCGCTGTGGGCGGAAGGCGTGATCGCCGAAATCATTCTCTTCGCGTTTTCCGGCGCCGTGGTCGCGCGCGTCAGCCCGATCCGTCTGATGTACATCTCCGCCGCCGCCGGCGTCGTCCGCTGGGCGATCCTGGCGAACACCACGGATTTGACCACGCTGTTCGCAACTCAGTGGCTGCATGGCCTGACCTTCGGCGCGGCGCATCTGGCGGCGATGCACCACATGCTGCGCACCGTGCCGGAACGCATGTCGGCATCGGCGCAGGGCCTTTATTCGGGCTTTGCGATCGGATTGGTGATGGGATTGATGATGCTGGTGACGGGCTGGCTGTATGCCGGGTACGGCGGCGAGGCGTTCTACGCGATGACACTGCTGTCGGCCGCCGGAGGGGCGGTCGCATTGTGGCTCGCCGGGTTGATCCACAGCGCCGGTGACTAGTGTCCGGCTTCGTCGTGATCAAGCGTCGTGCGAATCAGAAAGAAGACAAACAGCACGGCGAACAGGAAAACTGCCAAGCCACCCCAATAACCGACGCCGTGGCCAGCATGCGAGGCGACGAACAATCCGCCAACGCCCATAATGGCCGCGCAGAAGCCGAGAACCCAGTTCGAAAAATTGGTCATGATACGTTCCGCTGTCGATCCTTTGTGACGGGAAAATAGATACTCGGTCAGACCGGCCGGTGCAACGGCTACTCTGCCGCATTACCAGGTGGTCGGGATTATCGGACCTGGGAGATGTCATATGGGCAAAGCGCGCGCGTTCACGCTTTTATTCGACCGGGAGACTGAAAACGAACACCTTCCCGTCACCACCTGTTATTTAGAGTGATGAGTATTCGCCGTACCCAGGGCAGCTAGCCGGACCCGCGGTTTCAGCGCATCGCGTAGACGCCGCTGCATCTGCGCGAGCTCGCGTTCGGTACCGCCGATCGGGGTGTTGAGACTCCGGACGTCTTCCAGGTCGCGGCGGAAATGCACCATACTGTCGGTGATGTTATGCATCGGGCGGACAACCATCGATTTCAGGCTGAGATAGACCAGCGTCGCGGTCATCAGCGAGATGATGATCGACAATTTGACACTGCGTCGAAACGTCATCCCAGTTTCGAAAGGAAACGGACGATTTTCTTCGTTTTCTCGCTGAACAGTTTCGGTGTGTAGAAGCTGCCGGCGGCGCGCTTGTTTACTTCGCCCAACGTCGGATATGGGATGATCAGTCCCGCCACCGCGCCGATCTTCATCTTTTTCTGGATCGGCAGAATCCAGGGCTGGATCAGTTCGCCCGCGTGCGGTCCGACGATGGATGCGCCGACGATCACGCCTTTCGCCGTGGTGACGATCTTTGCCAGGCCATCGGTATCGCGTTCGGCCTGGGCGCGGTCGTTTTCCGCGAACGGATGCCGGAGGATGCAGATATCGCCGTGTTTTTCCCGCGCCTGTTTCTCCGTCATGCCGACATGGGCCAGCTCGGGGTCGGTATAGGTGACCCACGGCAACGCCGAATAATCGACCTTGGCCGGCAGACGGAACAGCACGTTCCGGATCACGATGCCGGCGTGGTAGCCGGCGACATGGGTGAACTGGAAACTGCCGGCGGCATCGCCTATGGCAAAGACCTTTTTGTTCGTCGTCCGCAAACGCGCATCGACCTTGATGCCGCGTCTGTCGTACTCGATCCCGGCGGCTTCCAGATCCAGCCCGTCGAGATTGGGGACCCGGCCGGCGGCGACCAGAAGATCGGAGCCGGTGACGCGTTCCTCTTTGCCGTTATCCCGGATATTGACCGCAACGCCCGCGCCGTCTTTCTCGACGCTGAGGATTTCGATCTCTTCGCGTATGACGATACCTTCCTTCAGCATCCGGGTGCGGACGACTTCGGTCAGCTCGGGATCGTCGTTGTTCAGGGTTTTGGCGATATCGAGGATCGTAACGTCGCAGCCAAGCCGCCGGTGTGCCTGGGACAGTTCGCTGCCGATCGGCCCGCCGCCGATCACCAGCAAATGCGCCGGCGCCTCGGTGCGGTCGAACACGGTTTCGTTGGTCAGGTAAGGCACGGAGTCCAGCCCCGGGATTGGGGGCGCTCCGGCATGGGAACCGGTCGACACGACAATACGCTTGGCCGTGATGACGGTATCGCCCGCCTGGACCCGATTGGGGCCGACGAATTTTCCTTTCTCCTGGATCACCCGCACACCGAGACCTTCGAAGCGCTCGACGGAATCGTGCGGCGCGATGGCGCCGATCACGCCGTGCACGTGGTCATGCACTTTCCGGAAATCGACATTGGGTTCCGCGGCATCGATACCGAACCGGTCCGCCGACCGGATGGCGTGCGCCGCATGCGCGGCCGCGATCATCGACTTGGACGGCACGCAGCCGTAGTTCAGGCAGTCGCCGCCCATCTTCGCGCCTTCGACGAGGACGACCTCGGCCCCCATCTGGGACGCGCCGGCGGCGACGGACAAACCGCCGGACCCGCCGCCGATAACGCATATATCAGCGGTAATCTCGTTCGTCATGTTTGACACCTTCTGTTGATCGAATGCCCGTTCAGCCGGACGGGACGTCTTTGCGTCCCCTGATTTTCTTGTAAACGATGGGAATGCAGGCGAGAACCGCCAGACCGATGATCGGCGCCAGGAACCGCGGCTCGAAGATAATGCCGAGGTTCAGATCGCCGCCGGCGTCCAGAACCGCGCCGGCGCCATCACCGACCAGCGCATAGACGAACGCACCGGGAATAATGCCGAGCAGGGTGCCGATCGTATAGGTGCGTAGGCTGACGCCGAGAAACGCCGGCACCAGATTGACCAGCCAGAACGGAAACAGCGGCACCAGACGCAGGATGAGCAGGTAACTCATCTCGTTTTCTCTGAAACCTGCTTCCATGCGCTTGATGGCGGGACCCGCCCTGGCCCGCAGAACGTCGCCGAGCGCGTATTTGGCGGCGAGAAACACACCGACCGCCCCGATCGTTGCGCCGACAACCACATAGACGGTACCGAGATACGGGCCGAACATAAAACCGCCGGCGATGGTGATAAAAACGGCACCCGGCACGGAAAAGGCAACCGCCAGCGCATAGACCAGCATGAAAATCGCGGCCGTCAGCACGCCGTAATTTACGACCCACGACTGCAACGTTTCCCGGTGCGTCTTCAGGGCATCAAGCGACACATATTGGTTCAGATCGAAGACAAAGAACGCCGCGAGGCCGACAGCGAGCAGGACCAGCGGCACCACCCGACCGGCCGAAAAGCCCGATTTCTTCTCCGGTTTATCCGCCTCGGAAGCGCTGTTCTCTGCCATTTCCTCACCCCTTGACGGGTTTCCTGTCTGTATAGCCCCGTCGGATGACGGCGTGGAAGCGTGGAGGGTCATCTTACTGCCTGTCCGGTTTCGACACACGGACGACGGATGCCGCCCGCACACGGATATCTGGATTTTCGCGGAGAACAACCCTAATCAACACGCTCTCAACAAAGCGTGAAGGGTAAAAATTCGTTCTTTCGGGCGAATGTTGCAGTTTCGTTGACTTGGCTTGGCCAAAACACTATACAGCGGGCCAGTTTTTCGACCAGATTGAAGCCGGAGAAAGCCTTGAAACGTACATTCCAGCCCAGCGTCCTCGTACGCAAACGTCGGCACGGCTTTCGCGCGCGCAAGCAAACCGTAGGCGGTCGCCGGGTCCTGTCCCGCCGTCGCGCCAGGGGTCGTAAGCGTCTGTCCGCCTGATTGCGCAGGCGCGATGATCCAGCGCCTGAAAACCCGGCGGCAGTTCCTTCGAGTTGCCGCGGAAAACCGCAAATGGGCCGCGCCCGGAATCGTTCTCCAGGCCGCGCCCCAACCGTCCGACGACCGGACGGGAGACAACGGACCTCGCTACGGACTTACGGTCAGCAAGCGCGTGGGAAACGCCGTGACGCGCAACCGCGCCCGCAGGCGACTGCGCGCGGTTGCGGAAGAAATACTGCCGACAATCGCGTCGACGGAATACGATTATGTCCTGATCGGACGTAAAGGGACGCCGTCGCGTGACTTTTCGGCGCTTAGGAAAGATCTGAAAACAGGTCTTGAAAAGCTCGGCGCGTTGCGCGAGTTGAATAACGACAACGACGCCCCCGACCGGGCGCATTAGAAAACGGGACGGCATGGACCGATTGAAAAGACTACCCGGCATCTTGCTGATCTGCGTCGTACGCGGCTACCAGCTTTTCGTGTCGCCTGTCCTGCCGCAAACCTGCCGCTTTCATCCGACCTGTTCCGGCTACGCGATCGAGGCGATCCGCGAACACGGCGCGGCCCGCGGAGGCTGGCTGGCGCTGAAGCGGATCGGCAAGTGTCATCCGTGGGGCAGCGGCGGATACGACCCCGTGCCCGAAGCAGACAGGCGCTAAGTCATGGAACAACGCAATCTCATCATGGCGATCGTGCTCAGCGTCTCCATCCTGCTGGGTTTCCAGATTTTCATCGAAGCGCCGCGTATGGAGCAGGAACGCGCCGCGCGTGAGGCGCAGAAGGCCAAGGAAGCGAGCCAGACCGTTCAGCCCGCGCAACCGGGCGTGCCGGCGGGAGCGACCCCGCCCGCCGCAACCGCACCTGGCGTTCCGGGAACGGCACCGACCGCCGGCGCAACCGCCCCGGTCGCGGGACAGCCCGCCGTTGCACCGAAAGTGGCGCGGGAAGCGGTCCTGAACGCCTTTCCCCGGATCAAGATCGCCACCGACCGCGTTATCGGATCGATCCGCCTGAAAGGCGCGCTGATCGACGATCTGACGCTGCTCAACTACCGCCAGACCATCAAAAAAGACAGTCCCAACATCGTCATCCTCTCGCCGCTGAATACGGAGAACCCATACTACGCGCAGTTCGGCTGGGTGTCTCAGACTGCCGGGATCACCGTGCCGGACGCCGACACCGTCTGGACCGCCGACCGGGATACGCTGTCGGTCGGATCGCCGGTCACATTGCGCTGGACCAACCCGGAAGGCATTGAATTCAGCCAGGTGGTGTCGCTCGACGAGAACTTCATGTTCTCTATCCGTCAGCAGGTCAAAAACAGCAGCGATAAATCGGTCACGCTGAATCCCTATGGCCTGATATCACTAACCGGCACGCCGGAAACATCGGGCTTCTGGATCCTGCACGAAGGCATGACGGGCGCCTTTGACGGCACCCTGCAGGAAGAAAGCTACAGTTCGCTGCAGGATGAAGACGACGGCGTGATCGCACCGGACGGCCAGAGCAACTGGATCGGGATCACGGCGAAGTACTTTGCCACCGCCCTGGTACCGGATCAGAAAACGGAGAACAAGGGTCGCTGGGTCCACAACGCACCGCGCGGCGCGAAGGAAAAATACCAGGCGGATTATCTGGCATCGGCCAGCGTGCTGGCCCCGGGTCAGACGGGCGAGTACGCAACAAAGCTTTTTGCCGGCGCGAAAGAGGTCAGGCTTCTGGATTCCTACCGCGACAATCTCGGCCTGCCGGTGTTCGACAAGCTGGTCGATTTCGGCTGGTTCTACTATCTGACCAAGCCGATCTTCTACGCGATCGAATATTTCAACCGCATCCTCGGCAATTTCGGGCTCGCCATTCTGCTGCTGACGGTGCTGATCAAGATCGCGTTCTTCCCGCTGGCCAACAAGTCCTATCGTTCGATGAGCCGGCTGAAGAAGCTGCAGCCGAAGATGGTCGAAATCCGCGACCGGTATAAGGACGACCGACAGCGCCAGAACCAGGCGATGATGGAGCTGTACAAGAAGGAAGGGGCAAACCCGATGTCGGGCTGTTTCCCCATCCTGATCCAGATTCCGGTCTTCTTCGCCCTCTACAAGGTGCTGTTCGTCACCATCGAAATGCGGCACGCGCCGTTTTTCGGCTGGATCCAGGATCTGTCGGCGCCGGATCCGCTCGGCATTCTGATCCTGTTCGGACTTGTTCCCTGGGATGTGCCGCAGGCTCTGGCCATCGTGAATATCGGCATCTGGCCGATCATCATGGGCCTGACGATGTTCCTGCAGCAGAAGCTGAATCCGCAGCCCGCCGACCCGATGCAGGCCAAGATATTCATGGTGCTGCCGATCGTTTTCACCTTCCTGCTCGGCGGCTTCCCGGCCGGGCTGGTGATCTACTGGGCCTGGAACAATACACTCTCGATCGGTCAGCAGTGGCTGATCATGCGCCAGATGGGGATCACCGCATCGGGCGAGGCAATAAACGAAGAGCCGCCGAAAGCACCGCCGCGCGGGAACAGAAAAAAGAAAGCCGACAAAGACGGCGAGGGTCGGGGCGACGGTGACAGCGGCGACGACGGTGACAACGGCGACAAACCCGCCCCGCCGCCCAAGCCCAATGCGAAAGCCAAGTCGAAGGGCAAGACCCGCCGCCAGCGCAAGCGCCGCTGACTTCAACCAACGGAGCCCCGGTCATGACGGATGCACCGGACGGACAGGAACTCGACCCGGAACTGCAGGAACGCGGCCGCTGGCTTTTCGCGCAGGAATGCGTGTTCGTTTCCGGCGCCGCGAACTATGACGGCGTACCGGACGCCGACCTGCCTGAAATCGCCTTCGTCGGCCGGTCGAATGTCGGCAAATCCAGCCTGATAAACGCCCTGACCGGCCGCAAGACCCTGGCGCGGACATCGAACACGCCGGGGCGGACCCAGCAGATCAATTTCTTCCGGCTGCAGGATGCGTTGATGCTGGCTGACCTGCCGGGCTACGGCTATGCCAAGGCCTCGAAAACCGAAATCCGACGCTGGACCGGACTGATATTCGACTATCTGCGCGGCCGGCCTTCGCTGCGCCGGGTCTGTCTGCTGATCGACGCGCGCCACGGCCTGAAAGACAAGGACATCGACGTGATGAAGGACCTGGACGACGCCGCGGTGTCCTATCAGATCGTCCTGACAAAATGCGACAAGGTGAAACCCGGCGCCCTGGCGCGCCTCACCGACGCGACGGCGAACCGGATTGCCAGACATGTCGCCGCCCACCCGACGATCATTCAAACCAGTTCGGTCAAAAACGACGGTATCGAAACCCTGCGCGCCGAACTGGCAATGCTCGCCGATATCCGCTAAACGCGAACCCTTCCATTGCGTCTTCGGACGCGTTTGCCCGAGAAACTCCGATGGCATCGACAAAAAAATCCGACCCCAAGAACATCTTCGAAATCAAATCTCTGCTGCGCACCGCGGAAACCCTGACCGAAGCCCTGCCCTATCTGCAGGAATTCAGCGGCAAGACCTTCGTTATCAAATACGGCGGCCACGCGATGGGCGACGAGAAGCTGGCGGAACAGTTCGCCAGCGACATCGTGCTGCTGAAACAGGTCGGCATAAATCCGGTCATCGTGCATGGCGGCGGGCCACAGATCGGCGCCATGCTCAAACAGATGAAGATCGAAAGCGAATTCGTCGACGGCCTGCGCGTCACCGACAAACGGACGGTCGACATCGTCGAAATGGTTCTGGCGGGATCGATCAACAAGGAAGTCGTCACCGCGATCAACGACGCCGGCGGCACCGCGGTGGGCATCTCAGGCAAGGACGGCAACCTGATCCAGGCCCGCAAGCTGAAGCACAAACGCAAAACGGATTCGAACATCGAGAAGGCCGTCGACCTGGGATTCGTCGGCGAGCCCTATGCCATCAATACCAAGGTGCTGGATACGCTGGCCGGTTCGCACATGATCCCGGTGATCGCACCGCTCGGCATAGGCGCCAGGGGAACGACGTACAATATCAACGCCGATACGGCTGCGGGCGCGATCGCCGGCGCGATCGGCGCGACGCGTCTTCTGATGCTGACGGACGTGGTCGGCGTGCTCGACAAGAAGAGCGAGCTGATCACCGATATCACGGCACGTCAGGCCCGGACACTGATCAAGAACGGAACGATTTCAGGCGGCATGATTCCGAAGATCGAAACCTGCCTGGACGCGGTGAAAGACGGCGTCGAGGCAGCGGTCATCATGGACGGCCGCGTGCCGCACGCATTGCTGCTCGAAATTTTCACGGAACACGGCGCCGGGACGATGATCCGGGCGAAGAAAAGCTAAAGCGTTATCATTCCAGGCGGCACCCCCCTGTGGAGAACCTGCGGGTCCTGCATCAACCGCCGAAAAACTCTATCTGCCAGTCGAGATCGTCGTCGGACATCGCATAGCCGCCGCCGACCGGTTTGATCGCCTCGTCCGGCGGCACCTTGGCAAGGCGAAGCTGCATCTGGTGCGCCAGTTCCGCGGAAAGGCCCGCTTTCCAGGCCATCGCCGAAACGCCCTTGGCGCTGGCACGGGAAAAAGCCTTCTGCACAACTGTCGTATCCAACCGGCCAAGCGACGCTATCGCTTCGACCACGAACACGCGTTCGCCGCGCATAACCGCCGATTTCACGGCTTCTTCGTCAAGCTCGCCGTCGAGATGCAGACGCTTAACCTTTTCACGATCCGTTTCGGCGCCTTCCGCTTTCGGCGTATCATCGCGTCGCCGCATGCTTTCGCCGACCGCTTTCGCCACGGACGGGTCCAGATCGTCACGGTCGCGCAGCTTTTCCAGCAACGCTTCCGTCACGTAGCGCGACCGGCTCGTGGCCGCCTTCCCCGACAGGGTCGGCCGGCCGATCAGCGGCGCAGAAGGCAAGCGCGACAAAACGATCGCGTTCCTTCTTCAGGTTGTCCATATATTCTGGTCCTTCCTGCGCGGTCATGGAGCGATTTGCCGGTTTTTGAACCCTTAACAGCCATTCTACGGGCCGGCCCTTAACGATTCCTTGCGCTGCGGTCCCTGCACGGCCAAATTCTCCGAATGACAGAACCCAATACGAACGGACCGTCGCCGGACGGCCTCGATCACATCGATTTCTGGATATTCGACCTGGACAACACGCTGTACCGGACGACCCCGGAAATGCTGGCGCAGATCGACGAGCTTATGGGATCGTTCATCGCGGATTTCCTCGGCGTAGACCGCGTCGAAGCACGCCGCATCCAGAAAGGATACTTCCGTACCCACGGGCTGACGCTGCGCGGTCTGATGGTGGAACACGGGCTCGACCCGCAGGACTACATCGAACATCTGTCGCAGCTGGATTTGAACGATGTGACGCCCGACCCGCATCTCGCGGAAACGCTGGCCGGGCTCGACGGTCGGAAGTTCGTCTATACGAATGCATTTACCGAACACACGCGCGACGTCATGGAACGGATCGGGATCACCGATCATTTCGACGGCGTATTCGATATCAGCGATGCGGATTTCGTGCCCAAGCCCGCGATCGATTCCTACCGGCGGCTGTGCGATCTGCACGGCATCGACCCGGCCCGTGCAGCGATGGTCGAAGACATTCCCCGCAACCTCGAACCCGCGGCGGAGCTCGGCATGACGACCGTCTGGGTGCGCACCGACACGGACTGGGCAAAGGGTATTACGGAAACCGGTCATATAGATCACGTTACGGACGATCTGACGACGTGGCTGAAAGAGACGATTAAACGCCGCTGAGCGGTTTCCACCGGCGGCGGAAATCCTCTATATTCCCGCCGGATTTAAACGGGGCAAAGTGACAGGAACATGAGCGACACCGCACTCGAACAAGCTATCGACCGCGCCTGGGACGACCGGGACAGCATCACACCGGACACCACGGGCGAGGCGCGCGACGCCATCGACGCCGCGCTGGAGGGCCTGGATTCCGGCACCCTGCGCGTCGCGGAGAAAGGTGCGGACGGCTGGACTGTCAATCAGTGGCTGAAAAAAGCGGTGCTGCTGTCGTTCCGGATCTTCGACATGGCACCGCTGCCGGGCGGGCCCTCTTTCCCCGGGATCGGCGACAGCCCGTGGTTCGACAAGGTGCCGTCCAAATTCGCGGGCTGGGACGAAGCCAAATTCCGCGACGCCGGTTTTCGCGCGGTCCCGAACTGCACGGTGCGCCGCTCCGCCTTTCTGGCGCCGGGCGTCGTGCTGATGCCGAGTTTCGTCAACCTGGGCGCCTATGTGGATTCCGGCACAATGGTGGATACCTGGGCGACCGTCGGATCCTGTGCGCAAATCGGCAAGGACTGCCATATTTCGGGAGGCGTCGGCATCGGCGGCGTGCTGGAGCCTCTGCAGGCCGATCCGGTCATCATCGAGGATAACTGCTTTATCGGCGCGCGGTCCGAAGTGGCCGAAGGCGTGATCGTCGAAGAAGGGGCCGTGCTGTCGATGGGCGTGTTCCTCGGCCAGTCGACCAAGATCGTCAACCGCGAGACGGGCGAGGTCCATTCCGGCCGCGTGCCTGCCTATTCGGTCGTCGTGCCCGGCACGATGCCCGGCAAGAAACTGCCCGACGGCAGCGACGGGCCGAGCCTGTATTGCGCGGTCATCGTGAAACAGGTCGACGAACAGACCCGGTCGAAGACCTCGATCAACGATCTGTTGCGGGACTGACCGTCATCGTCGACGCCGTCGAACTTGCCCGCGACCTGATCCGCTGTCCCAGCGTGACGCCGGAAGACGCCGGCGCGCTGGGCGTGCTTGAACGCGCGCTGGAAGACCTCGGATTCGTCTGTCACCGGCTGGTTTTTTCCGATGCGGACACGCCGGACGTCGACAATCTCTATGCGCGGCTGGGCGATAGCGGTCCGAATTTCTGCTTCGCGGGTCATACCGACGTGGTGCCGGTGGGCAACCCGGACTCCTGGACCGTGGATCCGTTCGGCGGCGAGATCATCGAAGATGTTCTGTACGGCCGCGGTGCAACCGATATGAAAAGCGCCATCGCATCCTTCGTGGAAGCGGTAAGCCGGGTCCGGAATGACGGCGGCGTCTCCGGGTCGATCAGCCTGCTGATCACCGGCGACGAAGAAGGACCGGCCATCAACGGCACCAAGAAGGTGCTGGACTGGATGGCAGATCGCGGCGAGACCATCGACGTCTGCCTGGTTGGCGAACCGACCAATCCCAACAGGCTGGGCGACATGGTCAAGATCGGCCGCCGCGGCAGCCTGACGGGCCGGCTGACGGTCACCGGCGTGCAGGGCCACACGGCCTATCCCCATCTGGCCGATAATCCCCTGCCCCGACTGGTGCGGATGCTGGACGCGATCTCGTCCCATGAACTCGACCGCGGCACCGATCACTTCCAGCCGTCGAACCTGCAGCTCACCACCGTCGATACCGGCAACCCGGCGACGAACGTGATCCCCGCCTCGGCGACCGCCGGATTCAACATCCGGTTCAACGATCTTCATACCGGCGACAGCCTGACCAAATGGCTGCACGAACAGTGCGAAGCCGTGGGCGGCCAGTACGAGCTGGACATCAAGGTATCGGGTGAAGCCTTCCTGACCCCGCCCGGCGATTTCAGCGACCTGATTACCAAATCCGTCGAGCAGGCGACCGGGCTTGCCCCCGAACTCAGTACATCCGGCGGCACCTCGGACGCCCGGTTCATCAAGGATTTCTGCCCGGTCGCCGAATTCGGCCTTGTCGGCCAGACCATGCACAAGGTCGACGAGCGTATCGCCGTCGCGGATATCCGGGATCTCACGGACATCTACGCGGCGATCCTGTCAGGCTATTTCACGGATATCGCGGCACAGGCGTCATGATCACCAGCCGGGAGGTCGCGCTGTCGATATACGGGGCCTGCCAGTTCGCCAAATTCGACCGCGCCGCGGCGCAGTATTTCGACAACACACCGGAAGCGTTCTGGCGATCGTTCTATGCGGCGGCGATAGCCCTGCCAGCCTACGCGCTGCTGGTGCTCCTTAACTTTGCGGAAAACCCGGTCAATGCCTCGGGGTTTCGCATCCTGGTCGTGGAATCTTCCGCATATGTCATCGGCTGGGTGATTTTTCCGCTGATCATGATCGCCCTGACCGATACGCTGAACCGGTTCGACCGTTACTACCGTTTCATGACGGCCTGGAACTGGGCCATCGTCCTGCAGGTGTTCCTGTTTCTCGCCATCAGCGCCCTGATCGCGAGCGGTATGATGCCAGGTCAGGTGTCAGGCTTCGTCAGCCTGATCGCGGTCGGCGCGATCCTTGTCTATCAGGGGTTTATCGCGGTCTCCACGCTGGAAATACGGGCGCCTGCCGCCGTTATGATCGTCGCCATCGATCTGGTGGTGGCCCTGGCGCTCAACGTGATCACGCAGTCGTTTTATGCGGGATCCGCGGGCGCCTGACCGGATTCCGTTTCGGGATATTTGACGGACACGAGATACAGACCGTCCGGCGGCGCCGTGGGCCCGGCGGCGGAACGATCCTTCGCATCGAGCGCCGAGGCGACGTCTGCCGCCGTCCATTTTCCCGCCCCGACCAATTCCAGCGTCCCCGCGAAGTTACGTATCTGATGGTGGAGGAACGACCGGGCGCGCGCATGAATGTGTATTTCGTCGCCCGCCCGGGTAACGCGCAGTTCGTCCAGTGTCCGCACCGGCGATTTCGCCTGGCACATCGCCGCGCGGAAACTGGTGAAGTCGTGACGGCCGACCAGCACCTGCGCGGCATCGTGCATGACAGTGACGTCCAGCGGCAAAGGCACGTGCCAGACCCGCCCTGCATCGAGCGCCGGGCGCGGCCGGCGGTTCAGGATGCGATACAGATAGGAACGTTCCACGGCGGAAACCCGGGCGTGGAAATCGTCCGAAACCGCCACTGCCTCCGTCACGACGATCTGTTCCTCGCGCATGTGGGCATTCAGCGCTTCGCGGACCGTATGGGCGTCCGTGTCCTTTTCGATATCGACATGCGCAACCTGTGCAATCGCATGAACGCCCGCATCCGTCCGCCCGGAACCGTGTACGCGCGCCTCCTCGCCGCAAAACCGGAACACGGCCTCTTCCATAGATTGCTGGATCGACGGGCCGTTGTCCTGGCGTTGCCAGCCGGCGTAACTGCCGCCGTCATATTCGACGGTCAGTTTCCAGCGGGTCATGAGAGAACGGCGCCGACCGCCGCCGGATTGCCGCGCGCGTAATCGGCCGCCGGCATGGCCGATTTCCCGGCGCGCTGGACCCGCTCGACCTTCAATGCACCGTCGCCGCACGCGATGGTGAGGGGCTCGGCGATGACGGTTCCGGGATCTCCGTTCCCGTCCACCGGAGTGGCCGCCAGTATCCTCAGGCGCTCGCCGTCGCGTTCGCACCAGACACCGGGCCAGGGGTTCAGCGCCCGCACCCGACGATCGAGGGCGGCCGCGCTTTCGGTCCAGTCGATGCGACCCTCGGCACGGTCGAGTTTGGCCGCATAGGTGACGCCCTCTTCCGGTTGCGGCACGGCGGGGGGCAGGTCGCCCGACAGCACGTCGACGATCAGACGTCCGCCGATATCGGCCAGTGCATCGTGCAGGCCCGATGCCGTGGTGCTGCCGGTAATCGGCACGGCTTCGGCCGCCAGCATCGGGCCGGTATCGAGCCCTTCGTCCATCTGCATGATGGTAATCCCGGTTTCCGTATCGCCCGCCAGAATGGCCCGCTGGATCGGCGCGGCACCGCGCCACCGGGGAAGGAGGGACGCGTGGATGTTTATGCATCCCAGACGGGGCGCCTCCAGGACAGGCCTGGGCAGGATCAACCCGTAGGCCGCGACAACGGCGACATCCGCGTCGAGCGCCGCGAAATCCGCCTGGGCCTCTGCGTCTTTGAGGCTGACCGGATATCGAACGGCGAGACCCTTCGATTCCGCGAATGCCTGAACCGGCGACGGCTTTTCCCTGTGACCGCGCCCGGCCGGACGGGGCGGCTGGGAATAAACGCAGACGATCTCGTGACCGGCCTCGATCAGCGCCGCCAGCGCGGACACGGAAAAATCGGGTGTGCCCATGAATACGACCCGCATCGGGAAACCCCTCAGACGCCCGCTTTTTCGGCGGCCTTGGCGTCGGCTTTTTTGAGCTTCGTCAGTTTGCGCAGGATCATGCCGCGCTTCAGGCTGGAGATGCGGTCGACGAACAGTACGCCGTCGAGGTGATCGATCTCGTGCTGGATGCAGGTCGCCAGAAAACCGTCCATATCCTGTTCGCGGATTTCGTTTTCGTAATCCAGATACCGGATCCGCACCTTGTCAGGCCGTTTCACCTCGGCAAAGTGTTCCGGCAACGACAGGCAACCCTCCTCGAACACGGAAATCTCTTCGGAAGCGCCGACGATTTCCGGGTTTGCCAGGCACATCGGCTGCGGTTCTTCGCCGGTCCGGGCAACATCGGCGACGATCACCCGTTTCAGTACGCCGACCTGCGGCGCAGCCAGCCCGACGCCCGGCGCGGCGTACATGGTTTCCAGCATGTCGTCCATCAGTCGTCGCACGTCGTCGTCGACGGATTCGACAGGCGTCGCGACCCTTTTAAGGCGCGGATCGGGGGCGGTGATGATGGGCAGCAAGGCCATCGGGCTCGGTTTCCTAAGTATCGGTCCGGGGTTAGGTATGCGTTCGGCCCCGCAGGGTCAAGCATCACGTTGTCCGGTCGGGTTGCGCGGACCGATTCGGAAAAGTTCGTGATATGTTCCGCTACATGGATCCGATCACGATCATCGCGCTGGTTGTCGCCGCAGGAGCGCTGGCGCTCGCCGCATTCGTTCTGCTGCGGAGCGGCAAGCGGGACGCGTCCGCAGACATCGCGCAGACGACCGAACGACTGGCCGCGCAGCAGGCGGAACTGGCAGGCCGCCTGTCACAGATCGCGGAAGCCGATGCCGCCAGCCAGAAGGCGCTGTCGGAACGTCTCCAGAACCAGGAAATCGCGATCACCAAGACTTTGGAAGAACGCCTCGCCGACGTGACGAAAAAAGTTGGCGACAGCCTGCAGCAGACCAGTACGAAATCATCGGAGACGATGACCAAACTGCAGGAGCGGCTGGCGGTGATCGACGCGGCCCAGAAAAACATCACCGACCTGTCGGCGCAGGTGGTGCAGCTGCAGGACGTGCTGACCAACCGGCAGGCTCGCGGCGCCTTCGGCGAAATCCAACTGCAGGACCTGGTGCAGGCGGCCCTGCCGCCATCGGCTTACGAATTCCAGAAAACGCTGGGCAACAACAAGCGCGCGGACTGCGTACTCAATCTGCCGAATCCGCCCGGCGCCATCGCAATCGACGCCAAATTTCCGCTGGAAAGCTATCATTTGCTGCGGGCCGCAAAGGACGACGCCGGCAGGGCGCAGTATGCACGGGCCTTTGCGGCCGACGTGCTGAAACACGTCCGCGATATTGCCGACCGCTATATCATTCCGGGCGAAACCGCCGAATCCGCGCTGATGTTCCTGCCGTCCGAAGCCGTCTATGCCGAGCTTTATGCCAATCATCCCGAGACGGTGGAGAAATCCTATCGCGCCCGGGTGTGGATCGTGTCTCCGACGACCCTGATGGCGACGCTGAACACGGTCCGCGCCGTGCTGAAAGACGCATCCATGCAGGAGCAGGCCGGCCTCATCCAGACAGAAGTCCGCAAGATGCTGGTCGATGTCGGGCGGATCGACGAAAGGGTGGACAAGCTCCAGACCCATTTCCGCCAGGCGCAGGAAGACATCGGCAAGATCCGCACATCGACCAACAAAGTCACCAGCCGCGGCGAAAAGATAGAACTGATCGAGCTGGGCGAAGGTCCCGACGTCGACGAAATCGCTCCCGCTGCCGAGATCCACACGCTGGAGCGCGGCAACGGCTGATTGCGGCCTCGCTTCCGGCAACTATAGTGTGATCGAAGACCCGAAGCGGACGATCTGAAACGGACACTCTGCCCATGAAGGCTTTCTGGCGATCTCCCGTATACATCCTGTTTGCCGCAACCGCGATCGTGCTGATCGCCAACGGGTCGCGGCAAAGTTTCGGCCTGTTTCTCGAACCGATCAGCACTGATCTGAAATGGGGCGTTACGGAATTCGCAACCGCCATCGCCATTCAGAACCTGATCATGGGCATTGCCGCGCCCTTCACCGGGGCGCTCGCCGACCGCTGGATGCGCCCGACGACCGTGATCGCGCTGGCCGCCGGGCTGTACGCCACCGGGGTCGCCCTGATTTCCGTCTCGGTGACGCCGGGAACGATGTATCTGTCCGCCGGGCTGATCGTCGGCATCGGTGCCTCGGGCGTGGGGCTGACCCTGCCGCTGGGGATTGTCGGCAGGGTCGCACCGGAAAAATCGCGCACGTTCTGGCTCGGCATCGTAACGGCCGGCGGCTCCGCCGGGCAGTTCGCCTTCGCCCTGACGAGCAAGGGCCTGATCGACGGGTTCGGCTGGGCAGGCGGAATCGTCATTCTCGCCCTTATCGTCGCCGTCGCGGTGCCGTTGGCCTGGTCGATGCGGTCCGCCGGCGCAGTGGCGTTTTCCAAACCGGATACGGAAACCCTCGGCAGCGCCCTGAAGAGAGCGAGCCATCATCGCGGGTACTGGCTGCTGGTGATCGGATTTTTCGTCTGCGGATTTCAGGTGCAGTTCGTCGGCACGCACCTGCCCAAATTCCTGACCGATTCCGGCGCCGGCGCCTGGCTGGCCGCAGCGGCGATCAGCACCATCGGACTATTCAACCTGTTCGGCACCATTATCGCCGGCTGGGCGGGCGGGCGGTGGCGCAAGCGGAACCTGCTGAGCCAGCTTTATCTTGCCCGGGGCCTGCTGTTTCTCGTGTTTCTGTACCTGCCGGTGAACGAGATCACGGTCATCGGCTTCAGTGCGATTCTCGGGCTGCTGTGGCTGTCGACGGTGCCGTTGACCAGCGGAATCGTCGCGCAGGTGTTCGGCCCCCGTTATATGAGCACGCTGTTCGCCATCGTTTTTCTGAGCCACCAGCTGGGAGCGTTTTCGGGCGTGTTCCTGGGCGGGCTGTTTTACGACATGTTCGGGACTTACGACGCCGCCTGGTGGCTGGCGATCGGGCTGTCCGCGGCGGCGGCTCTTATTCACTGGTGCATCGACGACCGCCCCGTCGAGGCGCCGGACCCCGCACCCGCTTCCTGATCCGCTGAAAGCCCTGGAACTCAGGGGATTCCCGGACTGTCGAGCGCATTTGGAATGCATGGGATCCCTGTCGGAATTTTTTACAATGGTTAACGCCACGGGAGTCCGGCAGCACCATAACCTATTGAAATACCCGGATTCATCGAATCTGGCACGATAATTGCATTAACCATGGCAGTAGTTTGAGTCTCGCGTAACAAGTTTAGTTTTTCCGACGTGTTTCGAAGAGATCGACATGAACCGCATAAAGAAACATCTGCTGATCGGACTGGCGGCCCTTGCGGCCTCCGCAGTGTCCGTTCCGGCGCATGCGGTGCCCCAGCTCCGGCTTTCCGACGGTATTAACACGGTGACCGTCACCGATGGCGGCGCAGGCGATATCAATCCCCTGGCCGGCGTCGTGGTCTTCAACGGCGCAATCGGCGATTTCAGCGTCAACGTCACGACAGGGATCACAAAACCGCTGCTCGGCAGCCCGACCGATCCGGTTCTGGATTTGAATTCCATTGATGTCACTGGCGCCGCGGGCGGCATCCTGACGATCGAGTTTACCGAAACCGATTTTTTGTCCGGCGGACCGACCGTCAACTTCTCGACGGAAATCGGCGGCGTCACCGCGGATACGGTCCAGTTCGAACATTTCGCCTCCGCCGCCAACACCGGTTTCGCGCGGGATATAGCGCTCTTCGATTCCGGCGCCCTGACCGGCGGTTTCGTGTTCGTCGATGTCGGCGCCGAGGCGCTGACCGGTCTCTACTCCCTGACCACCGTCGCGACGATTACCCATGCCGCCGGCGGCCAGAATTCGAGCTTCAACTCGGTGCTTGAAAGCGGGTTCAAACCGACCACGGACATACCCGAGCCCGCGTTGACGCCGTCGCTGGTGATCGGCGGCCTCCTGATGGCGGGTCGCGCGTTTTCCCGTCGTCGCAAGGCCTGATCCGGATATTTTCTCCCTTGTTTTGATCGGAATTCGCACCCGTGTTCGCACGGGTGGTTGCGTGCCGGCGCGTGACCTGAAAAACTGCGGTCTATTCGAATTCAGAGGGAAAAGGTCATGGCCGAAACGGCGCAGTTTCTGAAACTCACGCATGAAGGGGCGCTTGCCGCGCTGAACGCTGGTATCGCCAAAGCGGCCGATATGGGTCAGCCGCAATGCATCTCGGTGGTCGACAACGGCGGCAACCTTCTGGCGTTCGTCCGCATGGACGGCGCCTTTCACATGTCGCTGGAAACGTCGCTGCGCAAGGCCCGCACGGCGGCCTGCTACGGCGACCCTTCGGGCGGGCTCATGGAAGGCGTCGACATCAAGCTGGCTCTTGGCACGGACGGACAGCGCATCAATCTGCCGGGCGGCCTGCCCATCATCGTTGACGGCCACTGTATCGGCGGAGTGGGCGTCGGATCGGGCACGGGAGAACAGGATCGCGAGGTCGCGACCGCGGCGATCGCCGCCATTCCGGGAAGCCAATCTTTCTGATTAGCCCGGGCCAAGGCGGAATCGCGCAGAATCCGCGCGATTCCGCACGCTCCGTTGCATACGCGGAAAATGCCCTCGAGATGACGGATTCATTACCCATTTCCCGACGGAATATGTTAGAATACTAAGTATTGGGGATCGACGAAATCGGGGCATAACACCCGACGCGGCCCCCTTCCGGGCGGGAAGTCCGTTTCCGCTCGCGCAGGCAAGGATGGGGAAGTAATCAAACCGTAATAACCGCCGGCACGGAGGTATCCGGAAGGGCTACCTCACGGAAAAGTGCTTTCAAAAAGCGGGTTTGCGGGAGGCAAATCGCCGAAGAGCGTAAAAATTGGTGCCACCGCAACGGTGGTTGGGACAACTGACGATTACGTCGTAATCAATTACGAAGAGGGAGCCATTAGATGAGCGAATCGAACACAAGCTCGCTGGAAGCTGAAGAACTGGTGATGGACCATCGCGCGGTGAGCGATGTACCCACCGAGCGACCCTGCATGTCGTGCGGCGAGAAATTCGCGAGCGAAGGCTGGCACAACCGCCTGTGCCTGCGCTGCCGCAAACGCAGCGAGCCCGATTTCGTCTGATCTACCGATCGATAAGTTAAAAACCCGGCGCCCCGCGCCGGGTTTTTTTATGCCGCTATGTCGGAGTCGGTCACCAGATGATATACTTCTCCGGTACGATACATCGAATGGAGCAACCTGAATGGCCTTAATTGCCTCCGGCGCGGAAGCGCCGGATTTCAGCCTCCCGAACCAGGACGGTAAGACGGTGAAAAAAGACGACTTCGCCGGTCGCTACGTCCTGCTCTGGTGGTATCCCAAAGCCGACACACCCGGCTGAACCATCGAAGGCAACGGGTTCCGTGATCGAATCCAGGACTTCGAAGACCGCAACGCATCCATCGTCGGCGTTTCCTACGACAGCCCGGCGGACAATGGCGCGTTTCGCGACAAATTCTCTTTCCCCTACGACCTCCTCAGCGACGAGGACGGCGCTGTTTCCGTCGCCTTCGGCGTTTCGGAACCGGACAGCCCGCGCTCGCCGCGCAAATCCGTGCTGATCGGGCCGGACGGAACAGTCGCCGCCGCCTATGACGAGGTGACGCCGGCGGATCATCCCGGCCAGGTCATCGGCGATCTGGACGGCATGTCCTGAAGGACGGAAAAGAAAACATGAGAAAGGCGGCTCGGTGAGCCGCCTTTTTTCATTCCCGATCTTCGCTGAAAAGACCGGCTAAAGCGTGATGCTCGGATTGCGGAGGTTCTGGTCGTAATTGATCAGGTTGACCTGCTTGACCAGGATTTCCCATCCATCGCCGTTCCGCCGCAGACGGTGCCCTGCCCAGCCGGCCCATGTCCGGTAATCCCCCGCCTGGAATTCGGTGATCAGAAAATTCGACCGGATCATGACGACCGCATCGTCGGCAGTTTCGAAGGCGGCGACGTTGGACACGATCCGGCTGGTGCGCGACGGCGGCTGCTGCGACCAGGCATAGTCGGTGCCCAGCCGGTACACCCGGTCCTCGAGCCGGCGCCGGTCGTCGAAGGCGATCGCGACCTCCCGTTTCGGGTCGCCGCCATCCGCCGACGCGGGTACCCAGTACAGGCATTCCGGCGCGTACATGGCCAGCCAGTCGGCGTGGCGGTCCTGTTCCAGCAGGCGCGCCTCGCGCTCCAGCAGGCGGCGGAATTCATCGCGCCGGGCCGGATCGGCGATCTCCGCCTCCTCCGACTGCCAATCCGAAAACGCGGCCGTCAGGTCCGCGTAGAAATCATCGTCAACATAGTAAGACGTCCGGGCCGGGTTCGCGTTCATGACCGGATCACACCTCCCGCGCGATCTGGATATCGGGACGCGTCGTCATCAGGCGGCGATATTCCCTGAAGTATTCGCGCAGGAAAACCTCGTCCGTCGCCGGTCCCTTGATCGTGCCGGCTTCGTCGACCGAAAACCTGTCCGGAAGTCCCAGGCCGCGATGGGTATAGGCCCATTCGTCCTCTTCCGCCTGCAGCCCGACCTGGATCTGTTCGAAATTCATCAGGTCGTCGACTTCGCCGAAATTGGGAAAGCCTTCCTGTGTCCGCATCCGGATGGCGTTGATATCGTCGACCGCCCCGTCCAGCACCCCCTCGTCGTCGACCACCGCCGTGCCCCACCAGGTGGTGTCGGTTTCGGTCACCGAAATCGGCCGCACGACCTGGATGTGGTTGCCGAGGATGTGCAGATTGGGAAACACATTGATGTTCATCGGCTCGGACGCGGCGAGATCGAGGAATTCGTC
This sequence comes from Alphaproteobacteria bacterium, assembly GCA_038146925.1. GTDB lineage: Bacteria > Pseudomonadota > Alphaproteobacteria > MPNO01 > UBA830 > UBA830. The sequence goes on along the minus strand of JAYQSP010000011.1, from coordinate 77,389 downwards.
CGCGCGGCCGGGATGTTCGCGGCGCAGCTTGTCCTCGAAATATTCCATCCCCGGCGCGACGCCCTCTATCTCCCACAGCGCGCCGGGCTTGTCGCGTTCCACATTGCCGCGCTTGTCCTTGAAGTGATGGCCGTTGCCGAAATAGTAGACGTACATGGGCGCCGTATCGGGGCTTTCCTTGTAGAAAGCCATGCCCTTGTCGCCCTCCTCGGACAGGCGGTTCTCCATGGCCAGCAGCGAGCGGTGCGAAAAGACGACATGATAGCCGTCCGCCGAATTGTCGTAGACCAGCTTCCAGTTGCCGTGCAGCTTGAGACGGTTCGCATTGCAGAGCGCGACCTTCCCGCCGGGATGCCGGTCGACCCATTCGGCGAGCGGTTTTGCGACGGGGCCGAGATAGTCCATCAGCGACGGCGCCGCCATGTTCAGCGTGCCGAAAACGAAGCCCTTGTAGGAATCGACCCGCGGCACCTGCGCCAGGTTGAACTTGGAATCGGAAAAATCGTCGGCATAGCCTTCCGGCCAGGGGACGCCGGTGATTTCGCCGTTGTTGCGAAATGTCCAGCCGTGATACGGACACTGGAACGCCTTTGCCGATCCTGATTGTCGGCGGCAGACGGTGGACCCGCGATGGGTGCACCGATTGTAGAGCGCGCGGATATTCCCGTCGGAATCGCGGACCAGGATGATCGGCCGCAGGCCCAGCCAGGTCTGGACGAAATCGTCGTTGTCCGGAATTTCGCTTTCATGGCCGAGATACACCCAGACGGCGCCGAAGACGCGCGTCATCTCGGCGCGGAAAATCGGCTCCTCCGTATAGATATGGCGATGAACCCGATCCTCCTGGATCAGGTAGTCGAAATCGTAGCCGTCGAGGCGGCTGTCGGGTGTCGGTGTCAGTCCGTCCATGTCACGCGGTCCTCGCGGTTTCCGGCGGTGCCGCGGGGATCAGAAGAAATCGTAATATTCGTTCTGCTCCCACCCGGTCACGTCGGCGTCGTTTTCGCCGATGCCTTCATCTTCGCAATATTGGCGGTAGCGATCCAGTTCGGCGTTTTTCAGGCCGAGATAGTAATCCGTGAAAACATCGCCGAAAACGGAGCGATAGAAGCCGTCCTGCGCCAGCGCCTCCAGCCCCTCCGCCAGCGACGCCGGCAGCAGCGGCTTGTCGGACTCGTAGGGCGCGTCGTCGGGCGGGGCCAGGGACAGTCCGCGTTCGATCCCATCGAGCCCCGCCGCGATCTGCGAAGCGATGAACAGATACGGATTGGCCGCCGGTTCGCCCGCCCGGTTCTCGATCCGCGAAGCCGGATCGCCCGACGCTGAAATCACGCGCATCAGGGCACCGCGATGATCCGTCCCCCAGGTGGCCCGGTTCGGAGCCAGGGAATTCGGCTGAAACCGGCGAAAACCGTTCACGGTGGGGGACGCGAACACGGTGGCGGGCAGCGTGTGGTCGAGCAGACCGGCAAGAAAGGCGCTGCCCTTTTCCGACAGGGCATCCGCATCGGTACCCGGCGTGAAAAGGTTCTCGTCGCTTGCCGCGCCGACGACCGACTGGTGCAGATGCCAGCCGCTTGAAAAATGCCCCGCCAGTCCCGGGCGGCACATGAATGTCGCGAAATACCCTTGACGGCGGCACACCTGGCGCGTCGCGGTGCGGAACAGAACGTAGTTGTCGGCCGCGCGCATCGCGTCGTCCGCCGTGAACGTGCATTCGACCTGGCCGGGACCGTATTCGTTTTCGACCGACCGCAGCGGCAGCCCGATGTCCGTGTAGGCGCCGGCCAGCGCGCTCAGCATCGGCTGCATCACGTCGAGATTGGTTTCCGAGTGATAGGAATATCCGGGTTCGAGCGGCGCGGTTTCAGGCGGAAGGCCGCGGCGGCCGGGAACGCCGGTGTTTTCCGCCGTCAGGCGGTCCTGCGTCAGATGGGCGAGATACCATTCGACCTCGAGGCCGACGACATGCCGCATGCCGGCGTCCGCCAGCCGCGCGACCTGCTTGCGCAACAGATGCCGCGTCGAGAAATGAAACGGCGTGCCGTCGCGGAAATATTCGTCGCACAGGATCCAGCCCACGCCGGGCGCCCAGGGCAGGACGCGGAACGTTTCCGGGTCGGGCACGATGACGAGGTTGGGCGATCCCGTCATTTCGGCCAGCCCCATGCCGCCGCCGGGCACGAAACTCGCGAACACGCGCCCACCCGACGCATCCAGCGTCGAGGTCGCGACATTGATGTTATAGCCGTCGACCATGGCCGCCCGGAACGCATCGGGCGTCACCGCCTTGGCCCGCGCCGCGCCGTGCGGGTCCGCCCACGCAAGGCGGATCAGCTGCAGCCCGTCGGCCTCGACCTGTTTCAGCACCTCGTCCGCCAGCGCCGCCTGCGCCGCGTCGCGCAACCCGTGGCGTTCGGTGAAGGATCCGCTTGTCATGGGCTCTGGATTATTCATTATTGGTCCACTTGTCGAGAGCGGGACGTTAGGGGGCTATGCAGATGATTGTCGCGACATTGCTGACGGCGGTGACGTCGGCGATCGTCATCCTGATCCATTTCGAGATCATGACCCTGATGTCGAAGCTGGCGAACCGGGTGCGCTGGCCGGTGCGCATCGGGCTGCTGGTGGGTGTGTTCACGCTTTTCCTCGCGCACTCGATCGAGGTGTGGGTGTTCGCCGGCGCGCTGTATGTCGGGCAGGAAATCCTGCAGCTCGGCACGCTGGACGGGGCATTCGACGGCAGCGCGCGGGACTATCTCTATATCTCGCTGGTCAATTACACCACGCTGGGATACGGCGAAATCGTCCCGACCGGCTACCTGCGGACGATCTGCGGCTTCGAGGCCCTGATCGGCCTGCTGATGATGGCGTGGTCGGCGGCGTTTACTGTGTTCAGGCTGACCGACCGGTGGAAGGCGGGGCTGGGCTAGCCTGTCCGTCCCGGCGCTCCTGCAGGCGTTTCAAGAGGAGTTGGTGGAGCCGAGGAGGATCGAACTCCCGACCTCTGCATTGCGAACGCAGCGCTCTCCCAGCTGAGCTACGGCCCCACGGTGCCGACCCCGGAGGATCGGGCGGGCGGATAATGTGTAGGAAGCGGGGTCCTGTCAAGCAATCTGAAACGATTTGACCGCAGATTGTTGGACAGAGGAGAAACGCGTACCCGATGCCGATCCGCTTGCACGCGAATCGGGCCGCCGCTACCCTGCGGCCTCACACTCACAGGCACCATTTCATGCAGCTGATCGCTACCCTTTTCAATCTTCTCGACGTCGTCGTGAACCTCTACATGTGGTGTTTCATCATATCGGCGATTCTGAGCTGGCTGATCGCATTCAACGTGATCAACACCAGCAACCGGTTCGTCTATACGGTGGGCGATTTTCTGTACCGGATCACCGAACCCGTCCTGCGGCCGATCCGCAACATGCTGCCGAATTTCGGCGGGATCGACTTCTCGCCGCTGATCGCCATTCTGCTGCTGATCTTCATCAAGGACGGCGTATTGCGCCAGGTCTATATCTGGATCGCGACCTGATTTTTCGAATGGCGAATTACAATATCATCGACGGCAAGGCGTTCGCCGCGGGGCTGCGGGAACGGATCGCCGTCGAGACCGCGAAGCTGACCGCCGAACACGGCATCGTGCCGGGCCTCGCCGCCGTGCTGGTCGGCGAAGACCCGGCAAGCCAGGTCTATGTCCGCAACAAGAACAAACAGACGGTCGAGGCCGGCATGCGGTCGCTGGGCGAAACGCTGCCGGCGGATACGACCCAGGCCGACCTGCTGGCCGCCATCGACAAGCTGAACGCCGATCCGGCAGTGCACGGCATCCTGGTGCAACTGCCCCTGCCCGACCAGATCGACCCGAATTCGGTCATCGACGCCATCGACCCCGCCAAGGATGTCGACGGATTCCATCTGCGCAATGTGGGCCTGCTGGCGACCGGGCGCGGCGGCATGGTGCCCTGCACGCCGCTGGGCTGTCGCATGCTTCTAGAAGATCGCCTCGGCGACCTTACCGGGATGAACGCGGTCGTGGTGGGGCGCTCCAACATTGTCGGCAAACCGATGGCGCAGCTGCTGCTCGACGCCAACTGCACGGTCACCATCGCCCATTCGCGCACCCGGGACCTGCCCGGCGTCTGCCGCGAGGCCGATATCCTGGTCGCCGCCGTCGGCCGCCCGCAGATGATCGGGGGCGACTGGATCAAGCCGGGCGCCACGGTGATCGACGTCGGCATCAACCGGGTGCCGGCCGAGGAAGAAGGCAAAATGCGTCTGGTCGGCGACGTCGAATTCGACGAGGCCGTAAAACACGCGGGCGCCATCACGCCGGTACCGGGCGGGGTCGGTCCGATGACCATCGCCTGCCTGCTTCGCAACACACTGGTCGCCGCGTGCCGCCAGAATGGAATTGAAGTACCCGACATCTAGCTTGTAGGGTTACGCATGGACCCTGCCCTGATCACCCTCGCCTTCGCGACCCTCGCCTTCGCCGGCGGTCATTTTCTGCTGTCGAGCGCACCGGTGCGCGGCCCGTTGACCGGCATGATGGGCGAAAGGCCGTTTCGCGGCGTCTACTCGGTCCTGATGATTGCCGCGTTGTACTGGATGATTACCGCCTATATGGACGCGCCCTACGTGCCGCTGTGGAATGCCGGCATTCTGGGCCCGCCGGTCATCCTGATCCTGATGTATTTCGCCACCGTGTTCTTCGTTTGCAGCGTCACCACCCGCAACCCCACGATGGTGGGCATGGACAACCTGCATTACGAGAACGCGCCGGGCAAAGGCATATACGCGATCGTCCGCCACCCGATGATGGCGGCCATCGCGCTATGGTCGCTGGCGCATCTGTTCGTGCGGGGGGATCTGGCCGCCGTGTTGTTTTTCGGCGGCATGCTGGCGCTCTCGACTCTGGGCATGGTGCATATCGACATGCGGCGCGACGCCAACGCGGACGATGCCTGGCGATCGTTCCGGGCAGGCACGTCCCGCACGCCGTTTCGCGCCATTCTCGAAGGCCGCCGCACGCTGGTGATGCGCGATGTCGGCTGGTGGCGGGTGGCGCTGGGAAGCGTGCTTTATCTCGTCATTCTGTTTGTGCACGAGACCGTGTTCGGGATGCATCTGTTCCCGGCCTAGGAAGCTTTCCGGAGGGCCTCGCGCCGGGTGATGTAATAGCCCGCCAGGAAGATCACCACTGCGCCGGCCCAGGTCCAGCCGTCGACCAGCTCCGCGAACAGGAAATAGCCGAACAGCGCGCCCAGCGGCAGACGCAGGAAATCGAACGGCATGACCGCGCTGGCATCGGCGGATTCGAACGCCCGCGCCTGGCAGAAATGCGCCGCCCAGCCGGACAGCGCCATGATCGCGATAGGCAGGATATCCTCCGGGGCCGGCGTGACCCAGACGAAAATCAGCGGGATCGCCGTCAGCGGCACCATCAGCAGGTTCATCCAGAACACCGTAACCGCGGCGGAATCGGTCCGGGTGAGAATCTTCACGCTCGACCACGCGCCGGCATAGAGCGCCGACGACAGCACCGCCAGCAGGACCGGCAGGCTGATATCGGCGACACCGGGGCGGATGATGATCAGCGCCCCGCCGAAGCCCACCAGCGTTGCGCCCCAGCGATGTAGCCCGACCTTTTCGCGCAGCACCGTACCGGCGGCGATCGTCGTGAACAGCGGAATCAGGAAGGTCAGCGCGACCGCCTGAGCGACCGGAATGAATTCCAGCGCGTAATACAGCGTCGCCATGGCGAACAGCGCGAATAGTGTCCGCACGACGTGCATCGGAAGCCGGTCGGTTCGGAGCGCCGTAAATCCCGATTTCGAGACGATCGGGACAATCAGGAAGATACCGATCAGCGCCCGGAAAAACACGATCTCGAACGCATCGAACTTGCCGTCCATATAACGGACGCTCGTCATCATCACGGCGAAGCTGGCGGCCGCGAGCAACGCCCAGCAGGCCGCGATCAGAAACCGGGGCATGGCGACCCCGGTGCCGGTCGTCATCCCTTGCGGGCGTTCATCAGCCGCAGACGCAGGGCGTTCAGCTTGATAAAGCCCTCGGCGTCGCGCTGGTCGTAGACGGTGTCGGCCTCGAATGTGACGTGCTGTTCGGAATAGAGGCTGACCGGAGATTTGCGGCCCACCACGGTGACCGATCCCTTGAACAGTTTCAGCCGCACGGTGCCCGATACGTGCTTCTGGCTTTCGTCGACCGCCGCCTGGATCATTTCGCGCTCGGGCGAGAACCAGAACCCGTTATAGACCAGCTCCGCGTAGCGCGGCATCAGCTCGTCCTTCAGATGCGCGGCGCCGCGATCCAGCGTGAGGGATTCGATCCCGCGATGGGCCGCGGCCAGGATCGTGCCGCCGGGCGTTTCGTAGACGCCGCGCGACTTCATGCCGACATAGCGGTTTTCGACGATATCGATCCGGCCGATCCCGTTGGCGCCGCCGAGCTCGTTCAGCTTGGTCAGCAGGGTCGCCGGCGACATCTTTTCGCCGTCGATCGCCACCGCGTCGCCCGCCTCGAACTCGATCTCGATATAGGTCGGTGTGTCGGGCGCGTTTTCCGGGGAGACGGAGCGCGTGTACATCGCATCGTCGGCCTCGACCCACGGATCTTCCAGCGCCTTTCCTTCGTATGAAATATGCAGAAGATTGGCGTCGGTCGAATAGGGCGGCTCGTCGATCTTGTCGCGCGAGATCGGGATCTGGTTGTTTCGCGCGAATTCCATCAGCTTGGTGCGGGAATCGAGATCCCATTCGCGCCACGGCGCGATGACCTTGATATCGGGTTCCAGCGCGTAATAGCCAAGTTCGAACCGGACCTGATCGTTGCCCTTGCCGGTAGCGCCGTGGCTGACGGCGTCGGCGCCGGTTTCACGGGCGATTTCGATCTGGCGCTTGGAGATCAGCGGCCGGGCGATCGAGGTGCCGAGCAGATAGATGCCTTCGTACAGCGCGTTGGCCCGGAACATCGGAAACACGAAATCGCGGACGAATTCCTCGCGCAAATCATCGATATAGATTTCCTTCACGCCCGCGGCTTCGGCCTTGGCCCGCGCCGGTTCGACCTCTTCGCCCTGCCCCAGATCGGCGGTGAAGGTGACGACCTCGCAGTCATAAGTCTGCTGCAGCCATTTCAGGATGACGGATGTATCCAGCCCGCCCGAATAGGCGAGCACGATTTTATTGACCTCTCCGGGTCTTGGTCCGGCCATGGAATATTCCCTAATTTCTAGCGCGCGCGGAGTATAGGCATTCCGCCGGGCGCGGCAAGGTGGGGACGTTCATACTAAAGGCGCCTTTGAACCGTCATCCCCGCGCAGGCGGGGATCTTTTTGCCCGTTCTGTCCTGATAGAGATTCCCGCCTTCGCGGGAATGACGCACTAATCGGTCGGCCTTTCGGCCGTATCCGCGTGCTCTTCCACCGGCACCCGGTGGAGATACGTCACGTTTACCCGCTTCGACTTGCGGAGATACCAGGCAAACAGGGCCACCATGACGACGCTGAAGATCAACTGACCCATCATCTGGCTAGGATCGGCGACCATGCCCGCGATCGCCGTCACCACGACACTGAGCCAGAGCGCGGAAATGGCGGCCCTGGGCATCAAAGGGTGTTTCTGCGGCGCCAGGATCAGAAACGGCAGATACAGGATCCCCTGAACGACGCCGAGGCCGGCGAGAATCATATAGTTATCGCCAAATGTCCGCTTCAGCATTTCCAACGACAGCAGGCCCGCAAACGACGCGAGAAATCCCAGCACGCCAAGCACGTAAAACACCAGCAGCCAGCCGCCGACGCCGTAGTATCTGTTTTCCGCCGCTTCTTCCGGCGTCACGTCTTTCCAGTCCATCGCCGTTCACCCGTCTGTTTTCGTTCAGGCGATTTTCCGTTCCCGCTCGCTGGCGGTTTTCAGCTGCCCGCAGGCCGCCAGTATATCGCGCCCGCGCGGCGTGCGTACAGGGGACGAATACCCGGCCCGGTTGACGATATCGGCGAACGCCGCGATGTCGGCGTCGGTCGAGCATTCGTAGGTCGCAAATATTTCTTTTAAAGATAAAAAGAATTTTTTACTTGTGTACTGGTGCAGGTGGCACTAGAAATCTCCAGCATCTGTTACTGTTGAGGGGGCTATAGAGAAACTGATGGTGTAGCTGTAGATGGTTATATTTCAGGCGGTGGCTGAAGTTTGTATTGATGAAGATGAGAGTTGGACTTGTGATTCAAATGAAAATTCAACTACTTCAGATAACGAAGGTAAATTTACCATTCGTTATGCTAACGGTAATTTAGTATCCATCGGTGGAACCGATTTAGATTCGCAAACCCTTTTAGATAATCTTTTAATTACTCATAAACTAACTGGCCATTCAGAGTTTAAAGCGGTTACCCCTGTAACTTCAGTTGCTGCTTTTATGGAAGATGCTTCACTGGTTAATGCAGCATTGGGTATAGATGCATCCATTGATGTTTTTACTTTTGATCCGTTGCTAACAAAGGCGATGGTGGTATTAATGATTATTTGTATGAGAAGGGTAACCAGTTAACAGTTCTTGCTTTTGCCCTGCAGAACATAACCAATAATTTAAATACCACAACCGAAACAACTCAGGACTACTTTAAGTCAATCACTGAAGAGATAGAAAAAGAATACACTGAAACAGAAACCAAAGTAGATATTGAGACTCAAGCTTTTGTAACTAAAGCATTAGAAAATGTAATAGAAACAAAATCAGTAACCATTGATGAGACAGCTAAAGCAAATACCACTAAAGCTCTTTCTGGAATATTCCAGTTATTGAAATTAAATCCTCTGATGATTTAACTACTTCAGTTATACGTTTTGCGGTTTCAACCCTACAAACCGATATCCAAGCTATAGCTAACGGCACTGCAACTGCTGAGACAGTAACTAGTTATACTGAAGACCTATTAACTTATATAGCTGAAGATCAGAATGTAGATTCTGGAGAAATAGCACCCGATATCAGCGCTATACCTGATAATGTATCTACATCTGAGGATACTGAAGTAGAAATCAACGTACTGTTAAACGACTCCTATGTTACTTCATCACCATTCTCATTATCAGCAACCAATGGCACTAACGGATCAACATCAATATCTAATAACCTAATAACTTATTCTCCAGATACTGACTATAATGGTAGTGATTCCTTTTCATACACCATCACTCAAGGCGATAAGACTTCAAGTGCTGATGTCACAGTAACCATTGAAGCCGTTAACGATGCACCCTCTATTGATATAGCATCTACTATTCAAGTAGAAGAGAACCAAACAGCAGTAACAACTGTTTCAGTCTCAGATGTAGATGAAGATGAATTAACATTAACTCTTGGTGGCACCGATGCCGATAGCTTTAATTTATCTGATGACAATGTTCTAACCTTCAAAGAAGCTCCAGATTATGAAACTAAGAACTCATATGTAATTACTCTATCTTTAACTGACGGCACTGAGACAGTAACCAAAGATGTAACTATTGCTATTATAGACATTAATGATGCAGCACCAGTCTTTACCTCTGATGCTACTTTTAGTGCTGCAGAAAACCAAACAGCTATTGGAACCGTAACAGCAACTGATCCAGAAGGAGATAGTTTTAGTTTTAGTATTTCAGGTACTGAACTAGAAATAACCTCAGCTGGAGCCCTAACTTTTATATCAGCCCCTGACTATGAAACTAAAGCTACTTATACTGCCACAGTAACTGTTGTAGATACAGAAGATAATTCTGCAACCCAAGACATTACAGTTAATGTAACCAACGTAAATGACATAGCACCCGAGTTTACCTCTGATGCTACTTTTAGTGCTGCTGAAAACCAAACAGCCATCGGAACAGTAACAGCTAGTGATGCAGATGGCGATGATGTTACTTTCACTGTTTCAGGTACTGAACTTGAAATAACATCAGCAGGAGTTTTGACCTTTGTATCAGCACCTGACTATGAAACAAAGTCTTCTTATTCAGCAACAGTCACAGCAAGCGATGGACTAAATACAACAACCCAAGACATTACCGTTAATGTAACGAATGTAAATGACATAGCACCCGAGTTTACCTCTGATGCTACTTTTAGTGCAGCAGAAAACCAAACAGCCATCGGAACAGTAACAGCTAGTGATGCAGAAGGAGATGATGTTACCTTTACTGTCTCTGGATCAGAATTAGAAATAACATCTGCAGGAGTTTTGACCTTTGTATCAGCCCCTGACTATGAAACAAAGTCTTCTTATTCAGCAACAGTCACAGCAAGCGATGGACTAAATACAACAACCCAAGACATTACCGTTAATGTAACGAATGTAAATGACATAGCACCCGAGTTTACCTCTGATGCTACTTTTAGTGCAGCAGAAAACCAAACAGCTATTGGAACAGTAACAGCTACTGATGCAGAAGGTGATGATGTTACTTTCACTGTTTCAGGTACTGAATTAGCAATAACATCAGCTGGTGTTCTTACCTTTGTATCAGCTCCTGACTATGAAACTAAAGTCTACTTACACAGCTACAGTAACAGCCAGTGATGGAATAAATACAGCAACCCAAGATATTACAGTTAACGTAAATAACCTAAACGATAACAATCCTGTTATAACTTCAAATAACTCATTTACTGCAGACGAAAACCAAACAGCTATTGGAACCGTAACAGCAACTGATGCTGATGGCGATGATGTTACTTTCACTGTTTCAGGTACTGAACTTGAAATAACATCAGCAGGAGTTTTGACCTTTGTATCAGCACCTGACTATGAAACTAAGTCTTCTTATTCAGCAACAGTTACAGCAAGCGATGGCACTAACTCAACCACTCAAGATATCACCGTTAATGTAACTAATGTTAATGATAATAGCCCAAGCTTTACTTCAGAAGCTGCCTTTAGTGCTGCTGAAAACCAAACAGCTATTGGAACCGTAACAGCAACTGATGCTGATGGTGATGCAGTAACATTTCATCATATCTGGTATGAACTTGAAATAACATCAGCTGGTGTTCTAACGCTTGCCTCAGCTCCAGATTATGAAACTAAGTCTTCTTACACAGCAACAGTTACAGCCAAGCGATGGCACTAACTCAACCACTCAAGATATTACTGTTAATGTAACGAATGTAAACGATAATAGCCCTGTTATTACATCTTCTAATGAATATTCATTAGAAGAAAATACAACTGCAGTTGGTCAAGCAACCGCAACTGATGCTGACGGCGATGGAATTGCTTTTAGTATTACTTCTGAATCAGATATAAGTATTGATAACTCATCTGGAGTTATTTACTTTAATCCTCAGCACCTGATTATGAAACTGCAACTAGCCACTCAGCTACTATTACTGTAAGTGATGGCGCTTTCACTTCATCTCAAGAGATAACAATAAGTGTCACTGATGCAGATGAAGGCCCACCTGAGCTTGTTGATCTAAAAATAAGGGGAACTGGTACAAATAGCGATACTGATTTTAAATATAGTTCTACTTCAATACAATTTAGGGTTACTGATGAGACGGCTATATCAAAAGTTGTTTTAAGATTAGAGAATTCTGATACTAAATCTTTTTATGAAGATGTTCAAAACTATACTTACTTTGTGATAGTGCAAATTCAGACTAGTATTAGAAAGTGCTGTCGGCATATCTTTTAATAATAAACTTAGATCTGGAATTTATAGAATAGTTGAGCTTGGTTTATATGACACATTAGATAAAAATGCAATTAATGCAATAATATCACAGCAATTTTGAGACGAGCTTTGAAGTTACAAATTCTAGTCAAGAGGTTACAGCACCAGAATTATTAGCTCATACACTAACTGTTAATGATAATGTTTTATCAGTTCACGCATTAATTAAAGAAGAGGATTCTAAGATAGCTAGACTCTATCATAGAGGTAGTGATGGCACCAATTCAACACTGAAGAAATTAATGAAATGTAGATACTATATTAATGTTCATGCAAGTGATACTTCAGTTGGTTATGTGGGTGATATCGTTGACTCATCAGATTTAATTGATAACGAAGATGGTACATTTAATGTAGTAACAAGGCATGATATGTCTTCAAACGCTGATGCTGAGGCTGCAGAGATTATTAAATATGAAATTCATGACAGAGCATTTAATAGAGTTGAATATCTTCCAAACTCTAATAATCTAGTTCCTGTTGCTAATGCCAATCCTATATTTATAAGCATGCTCAACGTTTAGTGTTGATGAAATGAAACTGGAATTGGAACAGTTAGTGCTAAAATGCTAAAGGTGATGCTCTAACTTATTCTGTAAGCGGTAGTGAAGTTATTATCAATGAAACATCAACAGGGTTATGGTATTCGCTATCAGCACCAAATTATGAAAGTAAATCTAGCTTATTCAATTACAGTTACTGCAACCGATGGAACAAACTCATCAACTCAAGAAATAACAATTAACATCAATGATGTTCGCGAACAGACCATTCAAGTAAGTGTTGAAGCGAACAATAATGGCTCTGGAAATGTATATGTTATTAATGGAACTCAAAGACCAAATTTAGATTTAGTTAAAGGAGTTACTTATACATTCGTTCATCCTACAGCCCATCCATTTAGATTCTCTACTACTGCCGATGGCACTCATGGAGGAGGGACTGAGTATACAACTGGAGTTAATACTGGTTCATCAGGAACTACTATTATAAAAGTTACAGATAACACACCAGAGGGTCTATATTATTATTGCTCTATCCATTCAAGGTATTACTGTAACGGTATCAATCTGATTGATAATGCTCGCCTGAATTTACTTCTAGATGCTACCTTTAGTGCTGCTGAAAACCAAACTTCTATTGGAACTGTAACAGCAACTGATGCAGATGGCGATGATGTTACTTATTCCATCTCTGGTACAGGTACTGAATCAGAAATAACATCTGCAGGAGTTTTGACCTTTTAATCAGCCCCAAACTATGAAACTAAAAGCTATTACAATAGCTACAGTAACTGCCAGTGATGGAATAAATACAGCAACCCAAAACATTACTATAAATGTAACCAACGTAAATGATCTGCATTTACTTCATCAGCTACCTTTAGCTCAGCAGAGAACCAAACAGCCATCGGAACAGTGACAGCTACGGATGCAGAGGGTGATGATGTAACTTTTACTATTTCAGGTACTAAATTGGCAATTACATCTACTCAGGAGTTTTAACTTTTGGATCAGCTCCAAACTATGAAACCAAGAACTTCTTATTCAGCAACAGTTGCAGCAAGCGATGGAGCTAATTCAACAACTCAAGACGTAACTATTAGTGTGACTTAGATGTTAATGATGCTCCAGTTGCTACAGCAAACGATTGCTACTATAAACCACAATGATGCACAAACATCGGGTGACCTTAGATACTGTTGGGAGGAAGATGGTGATAACCTCCATATCTGAATATTCAGCTAATGTAGTTACGAGCCTCTCAATAATAAACTCTTAGTGATTTAACAACAGTAATCTCTCAAACGGATGCTAGTACGCAAGCTTTATGTTGAATCTGAGCTTTGTCATTTAATCTAAACGATGGAACTGTTGATTCAACAGACTAATGTCAAAGCTTATAATTTAAAAACAGATCCTCTTATCAATATCAATGGCATGTTAGAAATGGCCAAACAGAAGAGTATTCAGTAAATGCAGGAACTTTAACTGATTTAAATACAAGATGATATAATTTTGATAAAGACTACTAATATTAAGTTACAATTGAATCAAGTGTGTTTGAAAATGCTAATGGAAATAGCAACTGTTGATTTTAGTTGATAATATATTTTTCAAATAAATTCATAATGATTTTTTAAATACGTTATAACAGATCCAATGATACCTCTCCAGTAAATAAAATTTTAGTGGCGATCATGGAACAACTGCATTGCAGGTCTTATTGCATTAAAGGTTGGAATAATATTTGGCAGATTTCCAGGCAGAAGAATTATTGGCTATTATTTCAATGTTTGAAAATCAAACTGGATATCAAAAGATTAAGGGCCTTGGATTAAATTGTCCAGAAAATTAATGGAGCAGATAACCCTTATTACCCTGGCTCAGCTTATGGATTGGGATGGTTCAAAAATGAAGATGAAACTATCCAAAAACATTTAATACAGTAATTTTTATCTTCTACAAAAGAAGATGGCCTCGTTAACGGAGTTAAATCTTAGAGATGGCTTAGGGCAAAATATTTGAATGAGCTGGAAAATAACTGGATTGAATTGGTGATGGTATGAGTGTGGAAGCGAATATGGCTGGTGTACTACCAAAAAACAGACCCACATAACGGAGTGCCTATGCTAATTTAAAAAAACCCTAATTGAGGATAACAGAATCTTTGTCTTATTTTATAGTTAATCCAGATGCTTCAAAAAGTCAAGATCTTTAGGGTAAGTGGTTTTTGGTAGAGAATCTGGAATCATGCAAGGTAATTTTTATATCTCACAAATCAATCTTGAACATTTAAAGTCTATAACCTTTATCCTGATTACGTTTGTTAACGGAACGTTGGCAAAAAAATTATTTGTTTCTGTTGAAAAACATCAATCTTGAAATATCATTCAGGATTTTCAGCAAATTCTAGTTGTAATTATACTACCACTTTTAATGGCACTTCATCAGCAGCGCCAACTGTTGCTGGAGTAGTTGCCCTATATGCTTGAAGCAAATCCTAATTTAACCTGGAGAGATATTAAACATATATTAGCTAACTGCAGATCAGGTAGGAACAGATTCTGACTTTACTTATAGAGCACCATCATCAGGCATAACCCTGTATGAATGGGAAACTAATAGTGCCGGCTACAAATTTCATAATTGGTTTGGTTTTGGAAAAATAGATGCTACAGAGGCAGTTTCTACAGCATTAACTTATAGTGCAAATAGTAGAGGAACATTTGTAGATACAGGTTATATACCTAGCTCTATTGCTAATTCATTTATAGGATGGGGAGCAAATAATAGAAATGATTTGTCAGTTACAAAACCATCCGGATCTAATGATTTTGTTGAATTTGTCAGAGTAAGTGTAAAATTTTCACACACTTTACCAAAATCAGTTGGTCTAAGATTAGAATCTCCTGATGGAACAATGGTAAATATTCTTCAACCATATACTAATATTGGAGATAATCCATCATCAACTTTGTTTGATATAGGTGTTAATGCATTTTATGGAGAAAGCATTGAAGGCGACTGGAAACTTCATATCAATGATCATATAAACGATTCAGTTTCCGGAACTTTTATTCAATGGGATACAAATTTATGGAAACTAGAATACTAAATAAAATAAAAATTTTTCTATTTATTCTTTTTTTAGCTCCCTCAATTAATGCTGAGGCTAATATAAATAAATCTAAATCTTTAAAACAAGAACAACAATTCAGTGATATAACCAAATTAGTACGTCAATATAGTTTTATCTCTCAATAATATAAATTATAAAAATGATGAAGGTATTGAGTTAATAATAAATCAAGAAGCCCAATCTAAAACATTTCTCAAAATCAGAAAAAATACTAATCTTGAATACAAATCAATATATAAGACTTCAAGGTGTTGATAATAGGTACAAGTTATTTAACGGTTCTTTGATAGTTAAATTTGAAAATATTCCGGATCTAGAATTGTATGCCATTAATAATGGTTTGATATTTGAAGAATCTTTATCTGATATAAACAGAGGAATTTTTAAAGTCTCAAATTTATATGATGTTGATAGTAAGCTTCAAATTCTTAACAATGATCCTAATGTTTTAAGTATTGAGTTCAATACATTAGACCCACTGATTAAAAATAATTAATCAAACTCAAAGCCTGGTGTATCTCTCTTAAAAGCAGCTATTTGATCTAACATATCCATAGCAGCTCTAAAGGCTTCATTATCATCTTCATCAGTTTCAACTACTTCAGGTAAGTTTTTATAACAAGCAATAATAGTTTGAGTGAGATTATGTAAATCTCTTGGCTTAAGAATTTGATTATCTAAACAATTAATTGCCTTATCTAATATCAATGAAAGACCTTGAGTAGCCTTGTTATGAATCATCTCAATATCATTGACTATGTCATGCTTTCTGGCTTTTTTTATCTCTTCACTTAATTCAGTCCTATAAGCTACACGTTGATCTTTCCATTGTTCTTTAGAAGAGTGCCTATAAACAGTAGATGCTGCTAACTCATACTCCTTGATAAGATTATCTAGTGATCTAAAGCTTCTTCTACCGTCTTTATGAATACTGCCATAGATGTATTCATACTTGAGGTTATCTAGGTTAGAGCTATTCTTTGAAGACATAATCTAATTGTTTGAAGTAGGGGATAAGCTGGTTCCAGTTTTGAACCAATAGCTCCACCATTTTTTATCTAGTTTTTATAATAATAATCAGATAGAATCCGTGAATATGTCCAAAAAAAGAACAATTAAAAATTTTAATTATTTAACTTTAATCTTCTTTTCTACTTTTTTTTATTCATCTCTTTCTGCTGCAACTGCTGTTGCGGGTTTCTCTGCTGGAGCTATAGGTGAATATACAAATAATGGTCATCAACCAGATGCTTTAGTATCTTTTTCAACATTAAACATAACAGAAGCAATTATTTCTGATGAGACAGATGATGGTACATTTGGTGGCACACAAGGTAACGATTATGATGTCACGCTTACTTTAAAATACTCTGATGGTTCATCATACTCTTTTAATGCCTCAGTCAACTGGAGAGATACTCAAGGCAGCACACTTAAAGGCATAGGCCTTATTACTACATCTTCAATAAACGATGGTTCATCATATTCACTATCATCTGGACATCAAAAAACTTACATACTAGCAACTCAAGGCTTTAGTTATAGTGATGGTTCATCTGTATCAGGAAATGCTGCTACTAAAGGATTGCTTGATGCTCTTAACTCATATGTTTCAGGTTTGTCAGCTACTAATACTGCTTCTCCATCTAGATCAACTATTACAGCAGACCCAACATCTATTTTAGCTAATGGGACATCTACATCTGATATTACAGTCCAACTAAAGGATTTAAATGATTTTAATCTATCTGCAGGTGGAGACACTGTCTTGTTGACCGCTTCTGCTGGAATTCTAGGTTCAGTTACAGATAATCAAGATGGCTCATATTCTGCGACTCTTACTTCATCTAATAGCGTTACTACTTCAACTATATCTGGTACCCTGAATGGCTCAGCTATTTCTAATACAGCCTCAGTATCATTTGTTGCAGACTCTACAGCTCCAGTTATTACCGATTCAACTAGTGGTTCTATTGATGTTAATGAAAATCAAACCGCTGTTACTAGCTTTACTGCTGATGAAAGTGTTACTTGGTCATTAAGCGGTACCGATTCAGCACTCTTTAGTATTAGCTCATCGGGGTTCTAACTTTTTGCATCAGCTCCAGATTATGAAAACCCAGCAGATGCTGATACAAATAATGATTATCAACTTAATATTATTGCTACTGATGCTGCTGCTAATGCAACGACTTTAGCTTATCAAGTTAATGTATTAGATCTCGATGATACAGCTCCAGTTATTACCGATTCAACTAGTGGTTCTATTGATGTTAATGAAAATCAAACCGCTGTTACTAGCTTTACTGCTGATGAAAGTGTTACTTGGTCATTAAGCGGTACCGATTCAGCACTCTTTAGTATTAGCTCATCGGGGGTTCTAACTTTTGCATCAGCTCCAGATTATGAAAACCCAGCAGATGCTGATACAAATAATGATTATCAACTTAATATTATTGGTACTGATTCTGCTGCTAATGCAACGACTTTAGCTTATCAAGTTAATGTATTAGATCTCGATGATACAGCTCCAGTTATTACCGATTCAACTAGTGGTTCTATTGATGTTAATGAAAATCAAACCGCTGTTACTAGCTTTACTGCTGATGAAAGTGTTACTTGGTCATTAAGCGGTACCGATTCAGCACTCTTTAGTATTAGCTCATCGGGGGTTCTAACTTTTGCATCAGCTCCAGATTATGAAAACCCAGCAGATGCTGATACAAATAATGATTATCAACTTAATATTATTGCTACTGATGCTGCTGCTAATGCAACGACTTTAGCTTATCAAGTTAATGTATTAGATCTCGATGATACCAGTGGTGCAGACTCTACAGCTCCAGTTATTACCGATTCAACTAGTGGTTCTATTGATGTTAATGAAAATCAAACCGCTGTTACTAGCTTTACTGCTGATGAAAGTGTTACTTGGTCATTAAGCGGTACCGATTCAGCACTCTTTAGTATTAGCTCATCGGGGGTTCTAACTTTTGCATCAGCTCCAGATTATGAAAACCCAGCAGATGCTGATACAAATAATGATTATCAACTTAATATTATTGCTACTGATGCTGCTGCTAATGCAACGACTTTAGCTTATCAAGTTAATGTATTAGATCTCGATGATACAGCTCCAGTTATTACCGATTCAACTAGTGGTTCTATTGATGTTAATGAAAATCAAACCGCTGTTACTAGCTTTACTGCTGATGAAAGTGTTACTTGGTCATTAAGCGGTACCGATTCAGCACTCTTTAGTATTAGCTCATCGACTTTAGGGGTTCTAACTTTTTGCATCAGCTCAGATTATGAAAACCCAGCAGATGCTGATACAAATAATGATTATCAACTTAATATTATTGCTACTGATGCTGCTGCTAATGCAACGACTTTAGCTTATCAAGTTAATGTATTAGATCTCGATGATACAGCTCCAGTTATTACCGATTCAACTAGTGGTTCTATTGATGTTAATGAAAATCAAACCGCTGTTACTAGCTTTACTGCTGATGAAAGTGTTACTTGGTCATTAAGCGGTACCGATTCAGCACTCTTTAGTATTAGCTCATCGGGGGTTCTAACTTTTGCATCAGCTCCAGATTATGAAAACCCAGCAGATGCTGATACAAATAATGATTATCAACTTAATATTATTGCTACTGATGCTGCTGCTAATGCAACGACTTTAGCTTATCAAGTTAATGTATTAGATCTCGATGATACAGCTCCAGTTATTACCGATTCAACTAGTGGTTCTATTGATGTTAATGAAAATCAAACCGCTGTTACTAGCTTTACTGCTGATGAAAGTGTTACTTGGTCATTAAGCGGTACCGATTCAGCACTCTTTAGTATTAGCTCATCGGGGGTTCTAACTTTTGCATCAGCTCCAGATTATGAAAACCCAGCAGATGCTGATACAAATAATGATTATCAACTTAATATTATTGCTACTGATGCTGCTGCTAATGCAACGACTTTAGCTTATCAAGTTAATGTATTAGATCTCGATGATACAGCTCCAGTTATTACCGATTCAACTAGTGGTTCATTGATGTTAATGAAAATCAAACCGCTGTTAAGCGGATGAAAGTGTTACTTATTAAGACCGATTCAGCACTCTTTAGTATTAGCTCATCAGGTTCTACTTTGCATAGATTATGAAAACCCAGCAGATGCTGATACAAATAATGATTATCAACTTAATATTATTGTACTGATGCTACAGACTTTAGCTTACTGATCTTTCTGGTTCTATGATGTAACAAACCGCTGTTACTACATGAAAGTGTTACTCAAGTGGTAGTGTATCAGCTCCAGATGCTGCTGATACAAATAACACATCGTATTGCTGATGCTGTTGGACACTTATACAGCAGTTATTACTTAACTAGTGGTTCATCAAACTTGGTTCTACTTTATAACGATGAAAGTGTCCTGATCATGGTAATACTGGTACTGCAACTAGAACTGTTAATGTAGTTGATACAACTGCTCCGGTTATTACAGTAATCGGTGATAATCCAGCTACAGTAGAACTTGGTTCTACTTATAACGATGAAGGTGCTACAGCCACTGATCTTTCTGGTGATGTAACTGTTACATCAAGTGGTAGTGTAGATGCTGATACTGTTGGCACTTACACAATTACTTATACATCTACTGATCCTTCAGGTAATACTGGTACTGCAACTAGAACTGTTAATGTAGTTGATACAACTGCTCCGGTTATTACAGTAATCGGTGATAATCCAGCTACAGTAGAACTTGGTTCTACTTATAACGATGAAGGTGCTACAGCCACTGATCTTTCTGGTGATGTAACTGTTACATCAAGTGGTAGTGTAGATGCTGATACTGTTGGCACTTACACAATTACTTATACATCTACTGATCCTTCAGGTAATACTGGTACTGCAACTAGAACTGTTAATGTAGTTGATACAACTGCTCCGGTTATTACAGTAATCGGTGATAATCCAGCTACAGTAGAACTTGGTTCTACTTATAACGATGAAGGTGCTATAGCCGATGGTGGTGAAACAGTAACATCTAGTTCAGATGTTGATACCACAAAGGTAGGTAGTTATACAGTTACTTATTCAGCTACAGATGCATCAGGTAATACTGGTACTGCAACTAGAACTGTTAATGTAGTTGATACAACTGCTCCGGTTATTACAGTAATCGGTGATAATCCAGCTACAGTAGAACTTGGTTCTACTTATAACGATGAAGGTGCTATAGCCGATGGTGGTGAAACAGTAACATCTAGTTCAGATGTTGATACCACAAAGGTAGGTAGTTATACAGTTACTTATTCAGCTACAGATGCATCAGGTAATACTGGTACTGCAACTAGAACTGTTAATGTAGTTGATACAACTGCTCCGGTTATTACAGTAATCGGTGATAATCCAGCTACAGTAGAACTTGGTTCTACTTATAACGATGAAGGTGCTATAGCCGATGGTGGTGAAACAGTAACATCTAGTTCAGATGTTGATACCACAAAGGTAGGTAGTTATACAGTTACTTATTCAGCTACAGATGCATCAGGTAATACTGGTACTGCAACTAGAACTGTTAATGTAGTTGATACAACTGCTCCTTTAATACTAAATGAAGATGGCAGCCCCATAATTGATAATGACTTTATTATGACCAATGAAAATCAAACCGCTGTTACTAGCTTTACTGCTGATGAAAGTGTTACTTGGTCATTAAGCGGTACCGATTCAGCACTCTTTAGTATTAGCTCATCGGGGGTTCTAACTTTTGCATCAGCTCCAGATTATGAAAACCCAGCAGATGCTGATACAAATAATGATTATTTAATAAATATAGTTGCAAATGATATTTATGAAAATGATGCAACACTAACTTTAATAATAAGGGTAACCAATTCAGAGGAAGTTCTTATAAAATTAAATGAAATAGAGTCAAAACTTCAAAGTAACTTAGAGTATGAAATTTCAAAGAGTCTAAATAATTCAATTTTTTATAATGAATCAATATTAAAGAATATAAATGATAAAAATCGATGTTATGAGGAAGAACCAAGAACTCAATTTAGACCAAATAGTAACAATATAAGTCTTGATTATAGTGATCAGCATTTAGAATGTGAAAAAAGTATACGTCTATATACTGATGTAAGTTATATAACTTTTGAGAATCTTGATGATAGAACAAAGACTTCTATGGCTTCTTTGATCTTAGAAAAAGATATTTCTGATTCCTCTTTAATAGGTATAGGAATAATAAAATCTAAATCAGACGGTAATTTGTATGGTTTTGATAATAGCAATCTAAAAACAGATACCTCTGAAATTATAATTTATGCACATAAAAATATTTCTGAATCATTTAGAGGAGGGGTCTATACATCATTTGGCGATGTTAATTACAATTTTGACTTTTCTGATAGCGACGGTTTCCATTTAGCCGGTAAAACAGAAAGCTTAAGGAAAACATATGGATTTATTTTAACAGGTGATTTTTATTTAAATGATAGGTTATATACAACAGACTTTATATATAATTATGGAAAAGAAAAAATAGATAAGACCTCTTTAAATGCATCTTATTTAGGTGAAACAAAGAAAAATATTCAACTTTATTTAAATAATGTCACATCTCGAAGAATATCATTACCTCTTTCAACAACTTTTATTTTAGATGAGGACACTAAATCAAATCAAACAATTCTATCAACAGATATGTCTATTGGTGTTCTGTGTGAAAATTCTATAATCACTATGGATGAATTGAGTTGTGGTTATCAAATAAATCTAGATGTTGAGAAATACTTTAATCAGAATTATAAAGATACTTTCTATGTAAATTATGCCTATGAGTCAGTAGACAATTGGAATAGAGAAGTAATTAGCTTGGGCATGATTAATAAATTTGGTAAAAATAATGATATTGAGATATCACCATCTGTAGATTTCAATAATCAATTTTCTAGCATTCAATTTACCTCTTTAAATATTGGTTTCTACTTTCCACTTAGATATCAATAAAATTATTTAAAATTTGATAAACGCTGCTTTTTATAAACGTTTTGAAAATAAATTATTTAATAGAGTTATAAAAATTTAGATTCTTATCTTTAATTGAAAAAATTCTTACAGCAAAAATATCTTTAAGGTAGTTTTGATAGTTTTTCCATGGCGCTTTGTTGCCTTGCTTGGGCATATTATAGAGACCTCTTTCAAAATAACCTGAGGTAAAGTCAATTAATCGGTCATCGCCATAGGCATTTTTATCATCTATCGGTTCACAACAACTAACTCCTTTTTTATCCATTAGGTTTATTAGTCTGCAAACATATTCACAAGTTAAATCAGCTCGTAAGGTCCAAGATGCATTCACATACCCAAATGACATAGCAAAATTTGGTACACCACTTAATAACATTCCTTTATAAGTTAATCTTTCATTTGGAATTACTTTTAATTTATCAATTGTTACCTCAATTCCATTAAATGAATTTAATTCAATGCCTGTAGCAGTAATAATGATATCAGCATCAACTTTTTCTCCAGAGTCTAGAAGAATTCCATCATGTTGAAATCTATTAATAGTATCAGTTATTATCGATGCTTTTTTATTTCTTATTGATACAAAAAGATCACTATCTGGAACCAGACATACTCTTTGGTCCCATGGTTTATAAGCAGGAGTAAAGTGTTTTTCAACATCATATTCCACACCAAGTTCATCTCTTATCATATCTAGTAATTTATTTTTGGTAGCCTCTGGATATTTTCTTGCAAGAAAGAAGCTCCAGCTTTGAAATAAGATATTCTTCCATCTAGTTAAAAAATAGCTAATTTTTACAGGAAGAAACTTCTTTAGAAATTTGTTTATCATATCTTCACTTGGTCTAGATATAACATATGTGGGTGATCTTTGAATCATTGCAACATGGTTAGCTATTTCTGCAATAGCTGGAACAATTGTCATTGCAGTTGCGCCACTTCCTATGACTGCTATTTTTTTATTTTTATAATTAATTGTTTCATCCCAAAATTGAGGATGAATTATTTGACCATTAAAATCTTCTTGATTTTTAAAGTAGGGCATATGAGGTTTTGTATAACTATAATAACCTCCACATAAAAATAAGAAATTACAAGTCATATTTTTTATTTCGTCCTTTTCCTTTATTTGCAACTCCCATTTTAATTTTTTTGTATTCCAATTTGCTGAAATCATCTTGTGCTTGAGAAGAATATTTTTCATTAAATCATTTTCATGTACTGTTTCTTTTAGGTATTCAAGAATTGATGGTCCATCAGCGATAGATTTATCATGTATCCATGGTTTAAATCGATATCCAAGAGTATGCATATCTGAATCTGATCTTATGCCTGGGTACTTAAAGAGATCCCAGGTTCCACCAATATTATCTCTCCCCTCTATTATTAGAAAGGATTTATTAGGACAAGATTTTTTTAGATTGTATCCAGCTGCAATACCTGATATTCCAGCCCCAACAACTACCACATCTTTATATGTATTTGAAATATTTATAATCTTTGTTGTATTTGAGTTAAAATTTTTTTATGAATTACATATTACTACTAATTTTAATATTTTCTAATTTTTTATTTTCTTCTGAAATCAAAATAACTAGCTTAAAAAATATAACTCCTGAAAGAGTTCTGTATATTGGTAATAGCTATTTATACTATAACGATAGTCTTCATAATCATGTCAGAAGAATGTTGGAGGAGTATTATTCAAAAGAAATTAATACTACAAATTATAAATTAGTAACAATAAGTGGATCACGTTCTTGGCATCATAATATCGAGCATCCACTTAACTACCAAAAAATTGGTGCAAAAAAACCTTTTGAACTTGTCATTATTCAGGGCGGGAGTGGTGAGACAAATACAGCAACTGAAAGAAAGATATTTGCAGATAGTATAGAGCAGATTGTTGACAAAGTTCATGCATCAGGAGCAGAAGCAGCCTTATACATGATTCATGCATATGTTGCTCCTCATAAGAATACAAATCCAAAAATGATCAAAGATATAAAAAAAATGTATATTAATGCAGGCAACAACAATAATGCATTAGTCATTCCGGTCGGTATCGCATTTGAAAACGCGTACAGAGTTATGCCCAATATAGAACTGCATAAATCATTTGATGGAAGTCACCCGAGCCTTTTAGGAACTTATCTAGCTTCTTGTGTTGTTTTTGCATCAATTACTCAGACGACACCAGTTGGAATAAAATACAATTACTTTGAAAAAATTAATTCAATTGATAGAGAATTCCTGCAAAAAATTGCACACGAAACCGTTGAAGATTTTTTTGATATAACATTATGATTTTTATTCAATGAAACTAAATCGCTTTTTTTTAATATTACTATCATTGCCATTATTTTCTGAAAATACATATATTCTTTTCGATAAAAAATTTATGGATGCAGAATGGAATTTTTTACCAGATGTTCCTGTATCTTTTGATGAAAATAGCTCTGAAGCCATTGAAATCGGTTACAGCTATAAAAAACTTAAGGCTAATATTTTTCAAAATAAAATAAATTTATCATTAAAGAGAAATTCTGAACCTAAGGATGTAAATCTTGATACAAAAAAAGAAGGATTTATGATCGGATATACACTTGATGAAGACAATTTAATTTATTTTTTTAATTCAACCCAAAAAGCAAATCCTCAAGTTTTTAGTTGCTATGAATTTAGCGGTATTATTTTGGGAGGTTGCGAGAATGCGTCATTTTCTATCACCTCTAGTAATGATAAATATCAACAATTAGGATCCAATATTATTTCAATTGAAGGAGAAGCTGATACCTATGGAGTAGGTTTTAAAAAATATTGGAATAATTTTTGGATATATTCAACTAAATTTGAATTTCAAGAAACAGAATATAATTATGACTGGCTATCACCTATCGAAGATATCAAATCTCCTTTTTTATTAAATTTAGTTATTAATGGAAATATTTTAGGTGATGCAATTGATTTAGCACTAAGAAAATTACCTCAAAAAGATCAATGGGTATCACAACAAATTAATCTTGGATTAAAGCAAAAATTTATATCTATTTATAATTTTAATGTCATAGCTGAATATGACTTAGTGTTATTAAATTTTAAAAATTACCACCAATTATATAAAACACCAAAAGTAAATTTTAAATTAAGAGCTGGTATTGAATTC
This sequence comes from Alphaproteobacteria bacterium, assembly GCA_038146925.1. GTDB lineage: Bacteria > Pseudomonadota > Alphaproteobacteria > MPNO01 > UBA830 > UBA830. Next base: position 51,785 of record JAYQSP010000011.1, on the reverse strand, counting down.
TATGCTGAAAATCTTAGTCTTCTATTGTATGGTGATATTTATAAAAATAATCTCATTGGATTTGAGCCAATAACCTTTAATCAAAGAACAGAACATTATTTTGACCAACCATATGGTGAGATAGGCATTTCTTTAAAATACACGTTTTAATATTTTACATATTTAACTTTTTAGGTTAATTTATAATATATATGAGAAGTAGGGGTTCTTATAGTTTACGAACAGTAATAGCAATTACTGCTGCATTTATTATTTCTTCATGTGGCGGTGGCGGTGGCGGTGGAAGTACACCAACACCTCCAGCAACTCCAGCTCCAACCGTTAATTTATCAGCTGATCCAACTTCAGTACTTCTTGAAAGTACTTCAACCCTTACTTGGTCCTCAACCAATGCAAATTCTTGTTCTGCATCATGGACTAGCCAAACAGGAACTTCTGGTTCAGAAGCAGTAACTATTACTACAGTAGGTGATAACACTTTTTCTATTTCGTGTACTGGTGCAGGTGGCACTAGATCAGCATCTGTTACTGTTGAGGGGTATAGAGAAACCGATGGTGTAGTAGTTGATGGTTATATTTCAGGGGCTGAAGTTTGTATTGATGAAGATGAGAGTTGGACATGTGATTCAAATGAAAATTCAACTACTTCAGATAATGAAGGTAAATTTACTATTCGTTATGCTAACGGTAATTTAGTATCCATCGGTGGAACCGATTTAGATTCGCAAACCCTTTTAGATAATCTTTTAATTACTCATAAACTAACTGGCCATTCAGAGTTTAAAGCGGTTACCCCTGTAACTTCAGTTGCTGCTTTTATGGAAGATGCTTCACTGGTTAATGCAGCATTGGGTATTGATGCATCCATTGATGTTTTTACTTTTGATCCGGTTGCTAACAAAGGCGATGGTGGTATTAACGATTATTTGTATGAGAAGGGTAACCAGTTAACCGTTCTTGCTTTTGCTTTGCAAAACATAACCAATAATTTAAATACCACAACCGAAACAACTCAGGACTACTTTAAGTCAATCACTGAAGAGATAGAAAAAGAATACACTGAAACAGAAACCAAAGTAGATATTGAAACCGAAGCTTTTATTACTAATGTAGTTGATAATGTCATAGCAGCAAAATCAGTAACCATTGATGAGACAGCTAAAGCAAATACCACTAAAGCTCTGGCTGGTGTTATGCCAGTTATTGAAGTTAAATCCTCTGATGATTTAACTACTTCAGTTATACGTTTTGCGGTTTCAACCCTACAAACCGATATCCAGGCTATAGCTAATGGCACTGCAACTGCTGAGACAGTAACTAGTTATACTGAAGACCTATTAACTTATATAGCTGAAGATCAGAATGTAGATTCTGGAGAAATAGCACCCGATATCAGCGCTATACCTGATAGTACAATCACATCTGAGGATACAGCTGTAACTATAAATGTTGTTGCAAATGACTCATATGTGACAACAGCTCCTATAACAGTAACAACAAGTAATGGAACCAATGGTACAACCACAATTGCTGAGTCATCTCCTGAACAGATTGTTTATACTCCTGATACAGACTACAACGGTACTGATGTCTTTAGTTACACCATCACTCAAGGCGATAAGACTTCAAGTGCTGATGTAACCATAACCATTGATGCGGTTAATGATGCACCCTCTATTGATATAGCATCTACTATTCAAGTAGCTGAAAACCAAACAGCAGTAACAACTGTTTCAGTCTCAGATGTAGATGAAGATGAATTAACATTAACTCTAGGTGGTACAGATGCCGATAGCTTTAATTTATCTGATGAAAATGTTCTAACCTTTAAAGAAGCACCAGATTATGAAACTAAGAGCTCATACTCAATCACACTGACCTTTAACTGACGGCACTGAGACAGTAACCAAAGATGTAACTATTACGATAACCAACGAAAACGATAATAGCCCAAGCTTTACTTCAGAAGCTACCTTTAGTGCTGCTGAAAACCAAACAGCTATTGGAACCGTAACAGCAACTGATGCAGATGGCGATGATGTTACTTTCACTGTTTCAGGTACTGAACTTGAAATAACTTCAGCTGGTGTTCTAACCTTTGCCTCAGCTCCTGATTATGAAACTAAAGCTACTTACACAGCTACAGTAACTGCCAGTGATGGCACTAACTCAACCACTCAAGCTATTACCGTTAATGTAACTAATGTTAATGATAATAGTCCAAGCTTTACTTCAGAAGCTACCTTTAGTGCTGCTGAAAACCAAACAGCTATTGGAACTGTAACAGCAACTGATGCAGATGGCGATGATGTTACTTTCACTGTTTCAGGTACTGAACTTGAAATAACTTCAGCTGGTGTTCTAACCTTTGCCTCAGCTCCAGATTACGAAACTAAAGCTACTTACACAGCAACAGTAACTGCCAGTGATGGCACTAACTCAACCACTCAAGCTATTACCGTTAATGTAACTAATGTTAATGATAATAGTCCAAGCTTTACTTCAGAAGCTACCTTTAGTGCTGCTGAAAACCAAACAGCTATTGGAACCGTAACAGCAACTGATGCAGATGGTGATGCAGTAACATTTATCATATCTGGAGATGAGCTTGAAATAACCTCAGCTGGTGTTCTAACCTTTGCCTCAGCTCCAGATTACGAAACTAAAGCTACTTACACAGCAACAGTAACTGCCAGTGATGGCACTAACTCAACCACTCAAGCTATTACAGTTAATGTAACTAATGTTAATGATAATAGTCCAAGCTTTACTTCAGAAGCTACCTTTAGTGCTGCTGAAAACCAAACAGCTATTGGAACCGTAACAGCAACTGATGCAGATGGTGATGATGTAACATTTATCATATCTGGAGATGAACTTGAAATAACCTCAGCTGGTGTTCTAACCTTTGCCTCAGCTCCAGATTACGAAACTAAAGCTACTTACACAGCAACAGTAACTGCTAGTGATGGCACTAACTCAACCACTCAAGCTATTACCGTTAATGTAACTAATGTTAATGATAATAGTCCAAGCTTTACTTCAGAAGCTACCTTTAGTGCTGCTGAAAACCAAACAGCTATTGGAACCGTAACAGCAACTGATGCAGATGGTGATGCAGTAACATTTATCATATCTGGAGATGAGCTTGAAATAACCTCAGCTGGTGTTCTAACCTTTGCCTCAGCTCCAGATTATGAAACTAAAGCTACTTACACAGCAACAGTAACTGCTACAGATGGAGTAAATATATCTCAACAAAACATTACTGTTAATGTAACAAATGTTAATGATGTGGCTCCAGTATTTACCTCTAGTGCTACTTTTAGTGCTGCTGAAAACCAAACAGCTATTGGAACCGTAACAGCAACTGATGCAGATGGCGATGATGTTACTTTCACTGTTTCAGGTACTGAACTTGAAATAACTTCAGCTGGTGTTCTAACCTTTGCCTCAGCTCAGATTACGAGACTAAGACCAGTTACACCGCAATAGTAACAGCTAGTGATGGAGAAAATACAAGCACTCAAGAAATCACGATAAATATTATTAATGATGCTGATGATGATCAATAGGTGGGATTATATTGCCGCAAAGTGTACAGCTAGTAGAAACACAAAGCGAGGAATCATGAAGAAGTTTTTAGCAATAATATTATTATCACTTCCTATATTTGCTGAAGTCCCATCTGATAGTGATTATGCGGAGCATACTCCGTATTTCTCATTAAGTGATCAGGTAAATGACACATTAGGTCAACCAAGAATGATTCTTTGTTTTATGTCTAAATTAAGACCTGATTTAATGGTTACCAGAACTGGTAATGATTACTTAGCATTAGTAAATCAAGCAGCTTGTGATGAAGCTGGACAAGTTTCATCCGGCCCACAATCTTCTGGTGGTGCAGCTTCATCATCATCAAATTCATCAAGTACAGCTATAACTTATACAGAAGTTGTTGTGAATGCCTCTAGGGCATCAACGTCAAACCCAATGGTTGTAAAGGCATGGGTTCCTGAAACAGAAAGTAGTGCAGAGGGAATGATGATTTATACCTATACTGAGGCAACCGCTGGCGTCTCAGATGAAGCACCTTTTGGTGAGTTTTTAATGAGATTTACAGGAACAACTCTTGAGACTTCTCAAGACTTTTTTCTTGGTTACTTACAAGCATCTGGTACTCAGCTTACATATAGTGAGGAGTTTACAGATCCCTTTAGTGGTCAGACTCTAGAAAGTAAAGCTGTTATTAATTTAGGCGATGGTGATACTGGTAGCGGCGCAGTTTCTGGATACACATTTAGTGATATGGGTGAGTTATCAACCAGAACAGATATATTTGCTTATAACGAAACTGTTTTCTGCAGAAAAAAAGTAATACAAAATGGTTCACCCATAAACGATGCACCAGAGAAATGCTTTTTAACAGATGAGTCAAAAGGTACTAAAGAAGTATTTGGATATTTTTTATATAACTCAGAAACTGGTGAAAAATTTGACTTGCCCAATAAAGGTTTCAGAGTCAAATATAATAATCAATATGGTTTTGCCGATGGTTATGGATTACATTTTGATAATGAAACTACCAGCTCACTAACCTCAGGTTTAACAGTGGTAAGAGATGACGATGATTCATCAGTTAATGGCCTAGAATATACGACATATTTCCTTGGCGGAAAATTAATTAAAAAAGAAGTTTCAAAGAAATCCTTATCAAGTCTTAGTGGATTAAATTTTGTATCTTTCTTAGGAAGTGACTCATCACTTGGTATTTCTGAGCCAGGTGAATACAAAATGAATTATGATGCAGACACTGATACTTTTACCTTAACGCATAGCAACTATTGTGGCGAGACAGGTTGTTTTGATAGAGCTCTTGATACAGAAATATCTTTTACATCTACCGATTATTTAAGTGATTCCTCAAGATGGGGAATTTTTGGTTTTATGCCAGGTATAGGAGGCTTAGGTATTTCAGTTGATGCAATGAAGGAGCCGACGAGGGCTCTTGTTACTCAAGAAATTGAGACAGATGTTTCACCTGCCAACTTTCCAACTACGCTTTATTGTGTTGAGAATTGTCCAACGTACACAAAGATTACAGCCTTAACAGATGCATTAGAGGCAGGCTCTCAAGCACCTAATGAAGGCCCTTATGCTAATTACAATACCTTTGGTACTTCAGCTGAAAATGTTATTACTTATAATATTAATTCTGAAACTAATGTTTATACAGCTGGGGATGGTGGTGATGCTGTTTTTGGAACTTTGTCTGATGAAGTATCAGAGGCGCTTTCATATTCACAATTTGGTTATGGTGCATTTAGTGGAGCTTTGGTTACATCACTAAGCGAATTAACATGTGATATAAGTGAATATGATTATTGTACATCTCCTGTTTATAGTGGTGCAGTTTCAGAATATTATCAATGGGTAACTGGTCCTCAACGTTATAATCAATATAGAGGTTTAATTGATTCTTATGGAAGGCTCGTCAGTTTTAGTAGACCTGTAAGTGTTTATTTTACAGCCCCTGAAGATAGTAATAAGTATCAAGAATATGCTGGCAAAGAACTAAGACTTCAATATGGTGGCGGTGATCAGTTATGGGGTATTCCTGGTGGATGCGTTTATGATGGCCAATTTACTGAAGACTGTATTAATCCAGACACTGGAAGTTTTTTGCCATGGGTTTCAAAGTTTGTTATCAGGCCAAGTGAAACTACAGGTAGGTTATATAAAAATTCAGGACAAACAGGTGATTATTACCTAACAAAACCAGCATTTGGTGTAGTTTTCTTAAAACAAGCAAATGAATATAGTGATACCTTAACTTTGGGGTCAGTAGATGATTTACCTAGTCTTGAGATAGTAAATATAGGACCTAACGGAGGATCAAATTTTATAGGATATTCTCCAAATAAACCTTCAACTGTCTCCGTTGTCCATGGTTTATCAGCATCTGATGCATCAGCATTTAGTGAATCAGACTCTAGCTCTGATGACTCGACAACAGTTGGTGACAATGCTCCTGAATTCACTTCAGAGGATACCTTTGAAGTTGTTGAAAACACAACTACAGTTGGAACTCTTGTTGCTAGTGACCCTGATGGAGATACTGTTACTTACAATATTACAGGATTTGGCGCATCGCCTTTTAGTGTTAATGCAACTACTGGGGTTGTAAGCTTCAGAGAAGCACCAGACTATGAATCTCGATCTAGTTATGCATTTACAGCTGTTGCATCTGATGGGGTTAATTCATCAACTCAATCAGTAACAGTTTCAGTAACAAATGCAAATGATAAAGCTCCAGTAATTACTTCAGCACGATGGTTTAATTACAATGCACAATTTGAAACTATTGGTAGTGTAGAAGCTTCTGACCCAGAGGGAGATACTGTTACTTTTTCAATCGAAAGTGATTATTTAGAAATAGACTCAAGTTCAGGAGAATTATCCTTTACATCATCACCTACTGAAAGCTCATATTCAGCAATAGTTACTGCTTCTGATGGAGTGAATGAGTCTACACAAATTATTTCTGTCTTTACTACAGGTGGTGGTGATGGAGGTGATGGTGGTGATGGAGAGCCAACCTCAATTCAACTTAGTACAATTGTTCCAAATTCAAATGTAATTAGCTTAGAGGATGATGTTTTTGAATTAGAGTTGACGATGAATTTTTCAACTAATGATGGAATCTCTTTATCAAATTTACCTGCCCCATCAATCAGCTATAACAGTCAATCAAATCAATCATCTGGCTTATTAATAATGCCATCGAATTATGATCTTGATTCTGGAATCAAACCCTCTAATGATAATTCTGGGGCTTTAGAGTCATTAACTTTATCAAATTGGGAGCTCTTAAGCGGAGATCAAAATGAAGGAACTCTGAGTTCTCAAGGAACACTTCCTCAGAATTTAAGAGAAGGCTCCTATAATATTGATACGGGCGAAATATATGATTCGCAAGGACAAACAACAACTCAAGTTCAAGATAATATATTTAGTGTTGTTGTTGAAGGAAATGCTCCAGATTTATCAAATTTTGAACCTAGCATAAGAGAAATAGATGTATCGCTTGATTCTGTAGATGTTACTTTTGTAATAAGAGTAACTGATGTTTCTGGAATTAATTTATCTAGACTTGACACACCTCAACTTTATGCTAATTCAGGAAATACAACTATTACTGCTAGTGGAAGTTGGACTTTATTATCAGGTGATCAATATGATGGAGTATATGGTGCTTCATTTACTATCTCCACTGATGCAACAGCTGCTGATTACTCAATGTATTCAGGAATTTTTTATGATGTTCACAATAACCAGAAGTATGAATTAACAAATTATGGTTCATCAGATGGTGGATTAACCATCATTTCAAACAGAGAAGGTAATGTACCCGTTATAGAAACTGTAACCTTGAGTGATACAACATTAGATGTTACTCAATCATCAAAAATATTAACTCTAACAACTAGAGTTACTGATGATTCAAGTGTTGATAGTGATAGATTGCCAACTCCTCAGCTTTACGGTAATTCAGGAAATATTACCATTGAGGCTGATGGTCCATGGGTTTTAACTTCAGGTGATTATACTGATGGTACATATGAGGCAAGTTTCACTATTTCAACTTCAGCCCTAAGCACTGACTATTCAGTATTCTCAGGATATTTTTATGATATATACAATAACTTATCATATTCGTTATCTAGCTCTGGTGCGGGAAATGGTGGAGTTACAATAATTGGTTTAACAGAGGGAGCTTCTCCGGTCGTTTCTGATGTAACAATTAGTCCAAATACACCAAATGTAACTGTAGCAGATGCAACAATTACACTTACCGTCACAGTATCTGACACTTCGGGAGTAAATCTCGCCAATCTTCCTGCTCCAGAAGTGCAACAAATAAATAGTGCAGTTAATATTAAAGGTTCTGAGCCTTGGGAGTTAATCTCAGGTGATGCAACAAATGGAACTTATACAGCAAATATAACAATTCCAAGGGAAACAGTTCCAGGTGCATACTATGTATTTACTGGATATTTTTACGATATATTCGAAAATCTAGCATACAAATCTTCAGGTTATGGAGTGGATGAGGGTGGTTTTGATGTCTATTATGAACCAGACCTTGTATATACCGGAACAGCAATTGATGGATATCTTTCAGGAGCCGATGTATTTATTGATCAGAATTTCAATTTTAAATTTGATGAAGGTGAATTTAGTGGTACTACTAACTCTGATGGTGAATTTGCAATAGGCGTTAATAATGAAAGCCAATATCAATGTCTTGCCAACAGACCAATAATTGTTGATGTTCCTGTTGGAGCAATTGATTCAACTCTTGGTGTTGTAGAAAATGCTTATCAAATGGTATTGCCTTCAATAAATGACACAGGCGTAAATTCAATAATTATTTCACCATTTACTTCTTTATTAGGTAATGCAATTCTAGAAGGTAAATCTAATTCAAGCTTAACTGAAGATTTAACTGTGGCAGAAGGATGTGAATCTACTGGTGATAATGTTGCTAGCAATATCACAAGTGAGCTTGAAAACTTATATACAAGTATTGCAACAAATTTTGGAATTGATAAACAAACGTTGTTAAGTGACTTTATAGTTAATCCAACCGATAATGTTACTGAAATTATTGCTCAAAATATTGCATCATTATTCCCATATCTTAAACAAATTGATAATCAGGTATCTGATTTCTTAACAGAAAGGTTTGAAAAAGATATTAGAGCAAATGTAGCTCTTTCAAGTGATGCTCTAGATATAATATTTGGCAACGAAGGGTATGATAAATTACCTCTTTCTTTCTCATCAAGATATGAAACAGAAAGAAATTCTGCAGGCTGGTATCAGACAGAAGAGCTCAGTGCTTCTAATGGCTACATTTCTAACGAAGGAGTGCTTTCAAGAGAGCATTGTAGCGATATAGATATTGTAGGGTGTGATATTACAGACATTACATTAAATAATGTAGCAAATACTTCAACTCAATATCGAAAACAATCAAATTTCTTTAATAATGATATTTCAATAGCAGGATTAAAAGCCGGAAGCTTAGCAGTTTATTCTAATGATTCTCGTTCATGGAGAGATGGTTCAGTAGGTTGGCAAGAAAGCGGAAGTCGGGCTAGAGAGTGTCAAGGTACTGATGATATACAATTCCAAGTTACCGGTAACAACAAGCTTAAAAATTTCCATTATAGTTCCTACTCACAAGGATATATGCAGTTTGATTGCTCAAATTACCGCAAATATTATTATCCTAAATTAAATGTAGCTACAATTTTTGATCAATCTGTTAACGATAACAGTATTCAGGTAAATTATTATATTCCTGATGTTTTAAGGTCTGGTGTGGTTTCAGAGCCACCATTTGATTTTGTGGCCAATAGATTAACTATTGACCCAGCTGATGTTATTTTAGAAATGTCACAATTACCTACTTTTTATTCTCAAGTTGATGAAATAAGAAGAAAATTTGTAGGTGAAGAATATCTTCTATTTGAATACCATCATGACCCATATATTACCTATTTTGAAATGGGCACATTCCCAAGAAATGACATGTATTGGGATCCAGAAACTCTTGGTGATAACAGATTATACGGTCAAGATGCCAGAGATGCTTTCTTTGCAAAAATTCAGTCTGAAGAAACTTTCGACTTAGAAGTATATGGTTCAGAAGCACCTATTAACTCAAGTGTTTTAGGAAGAATCGCAGAATCTTATCTTGAGATAGTAGATTATAACGACGAGGGACCTATCACACTTCCAGTTTATCCTACATATGAAGCCTCCACTAAAACATTAAATCTTTCTCTGAATAATTCAGAACTTAATTTAAACAATTTAAAAGACTTCATTAGAAATGGAATTAATGGAAACCCTGTAACCGCAAATGTTTATTATAATCCAGATGATTCAATCTCAGGCACAATTCCAGTAGCCTTATATTTATACAAGGGTACTGATACTATTGCAGACGTTGGTGAGGCTTATTTCTCAATTGAATTTGAATTAGAGGTTTCATCAAGTCAAGGTGATTTCGAAAACCCAGTAAATAGAACTGCTATTCAGACATTTGAAATTAAAGAGGATGCTGTCATTGTTGCGAAATATGTTGAAGGTGACATTACTATATCTAGAAATATCACAAATGGAGATTTAGATAGAATTACTATTGAAGATCAGGTATCAGGCCAATCACTATTAGCACAACCTGAAACTTTGGAATTGAAAGTCTTAGGCTTGATATCAAAAGTTGCTGATAAAATTGATGGAATACAATCATTCTTTGATGAGGGTGGTGAGTATACATATAAATTAGATTTAGGAACTGGTGGATATTCACTTGTTGATTTTGCTAGAAATACTGTAGATAACATTGAAGGTACTTTTAAAGTCTCTGCTGAGCCAGAGTATGCAATTAATGTAAATGATATTATTGTTCATGAAGGCACTACTGAGAATCTCTGCTTCTATAGACCTGCTGCTGGAGATTTGAGTGCAACGTCTTTTGAATTAAGTTTTACTGCTGGAGAGAGACCTGGTAGAGGTGCTTTAGCAGATGATTTTGAGCTTTCATCAGACACTGTAATTTTTGATGAGGCTCAAACAAGTTCATGTATTACTGTAACCGGGGTTCTAGATAATCATTTTGATTGGGGTCATGATGCATATCTTGATATCTCTAATCCATCTAATGGACAACCTTTATCTAGAAATAGAGTCAAAATTAGAATTGTTGATTATTGGGGACAGTGGAATAGAATAAGTTTCAAAAATAGATAAAATCTATTTAAAAATTATTTACACTTAATTAGTAATTAAAAATATATATAAAAGTGTATAATTTTTACATGAAAATTGGGGTTCCTAAAGAAGTTAAAAATAATGAATATAGGGTGGGTTTAACACCTAGCTCTGTTGAGACGCTTGTAGAAAATAGTCATGATGTATTTATTCAACAAGATGCTGGTACAGAAATTGGTTTTTTAGATTCTGATTATGAAAAAGCTGGCGCTACAATATTGTCTGATCCAAAAGATCTATATGAAGAATGCGAATTAATAGTTAAAGTTAAAGAACCAATACCTGAAGAATTCCACTATCTTAATAAAAATCATACTGTTTTTGCATATTTACATTTAGCTGGCGATCCTAAAACAGGTCTTGAGCTAGCTGCAACTGGTGTTACTGGTATAGCTCTTGAAACAGTTACTGCAGATGATGGTTCTATGCCGCTTTTATCGCCTATGAGCACTATCGCAGGGCAGCTTAGTGTTGTTGTAGGATCTTATCATCTCTTAAAACCAAATAAGGGCATGGGAACCTTAATAGGCTCCATAAAAGATATATCACCAAGAGTTGTCACAGTTATTGGTGCTGGTGTTGCAGGAACCGAAGCTATAGAAAAAGCTATAAATAACAAAGCTCATATAAAAATTATTGATTTATCTCAGAAAAGACTTGATGAACTAGAGCAAGTTTATGGAAATTCAAATATTGAATATATATTATCGACAGAAGATGCAATTACTAATGCACTTAAAGAATCTGATTTAGTTATTGGCGCTGTTTATGTAATAGGCAAGCAAGCTCCAAAGGTAGTTACGAAATCAATGCTAAGTAGTATGAAGCCCGGAGCAGTATTGGTGGACATATCAATTGATCAAGGTGGATGCTTTGAATCAAGCAAACCAACTACTCATGATGCGCCTACCTACATAGAAAATGATATTGTTCATTACTGTGTAACTAATATGCCAGGAGCTGTTCCTTTAACTGCAACTCAAGCTCTTAATAGGGCAACCCTGCCTTATGTTTTAGAACTTGCAAATAAAGGAGTCGAAAAAGCTTTAGAAGAAAATAAGCATTTAGCGAACGGTTTAAATATAAAGAACTCTGAAGTAGTTCACGAAGCTGTCAAAGAGGCCTTGTCAGTTTAAAATTACAAACTCTTAAAGCCTGATTTTTTTTCAATATAATTAATAATAAGATTGGCAATATCTTTTTTGCTAACGCTTTCAATACCCTCAAGACCAGGAGAACTATTTACTTCGAGAACTTTAGGTCCTGTAGCTGTTCTGATGATATCAACTCCTGCAATATTCAATCCTAGTGCTTTAGTTGCTTTAATAGATATAGTTCGCTCTTCTTTTGTGATAGTAACTCTTTTTGCTTTTCCTCCTGCATGAAGGTTAGATCTAAAATCATCATCTGCTGAAGTTCGCATCATAGCTGCAACCACTTTATTGCCTATGACCAAACATCTTATATCAGTGCCACTTGATTCTTTAATGAACTCTTGAACAATGAAAGGGGCATTAAGCTTTCTAAATGCATTAATAATACCAGAGGCAGATTTTTTAGTATCAGCTAAAAGCACACCTTTTCCTTGGGTGCTTTCAAGCAGTTTTACTACAAGCGGCGAACCACTTACCAAACCTATTAAGTTATCAGTATCTTTTGGAAGATTAGCAAAAGCTGTATTGGGCATTGGAATTCTATGTCGAGCAAGAACTTGATGAGCGGCTAACTTATCTCTTGATATCCCAATTGCATCGGCGCTATTCAAGCAAAAGGTACCCATGGCTTCAAATTGTCTGACTACAGCCATGCCATAAAATGTAATTGAGCTTCCTATCCTTGGTATTACAACATCATAATGAGGCAATGCCTTTCCATCATAATGCACATCAGGATCTACGCTCTGAATATTTAAATAACATCTTTTTGTATTGATTAGCTCACAAACGTGGTCATTTGCTTCAGCGGCTTCAACTATTCTTCTAGTTGAATAATTATTTGGTTCAAGTGTTAAGACTGCAATTCGAAGGCTTCTTCGAGCTGGCATTTGTTTTTTGATATTTTTGTATAAATCATATGAGAGCAATGGTTGCTCAAAACTTTTTTCAGGCTGAACTGTGAAGCCATCCAATGCACTTCTGCCAAGAATCATTTTATACTTCATGTTCTCTCTATTAGTGAGAGTGATTTCTATATTTCTTGTTACCTCACCAATAACCACACTGGTTTCAATAACATACCTTAGTTCTGAGATTCCATTGGATGAAGTAATAGTTCTAACATCTACTACATCAGCAGAGCAATAAATTGAAAACTGTTCATTACCCTCAATAGGGTTTATTCCAAATCTTACTTTTGGTTTTTTTTCAGATCCAAATGGCTGAATATTGAAAGCGTGAAGAGCAGATGTTTGAGCCCCAGTGTCAGTTTTTGAAATTAATGCAGGAAGGCCTAGCTTTGGCAAACTAACCCATTCTTCCCATCCTATATTTATATTAGACATTAAAATTAAAACCCTATGATAAAATGCGTATTATAAGATTATTTATCAAAAATGAGCCATATTCATCATCACCATCATCATTCTGATCAATCAAGTGATCGAGGCTTAATATTTGCTGTCTCAATAAATATTTTACTTACAGCTTTTCAATTTATTGGAGGGCTTATATCAGGAAGCTTAGCTTTAATAGCAGATGCTCTTCACAATTTAAGTGATGCTGCATCCCTAGGAATTGCGATCATTGCAAGAAAAATAAGTAGAAAACCTGCTGATGATTTCAAGACATTTGGCTATAAAAGAGCTGAAACAATAGCAGCTTTGATCAACTTAACTATTTTGGTTGTTATAAGTATTTACCTTGTATATGAAGCAGTATGGAGATTTATCAGTCCATCAAGCATAAATGGCGGGATAATTATCATTGTTGCAGGAATTGCTCTAGTTATTGATCTAGTAACAGCATTCATTACTTTAAGATTATCTAAGAACAATTTAAATATGAAAGCAGCTTTCTTACATAATCTTTCCGATGCTTTATCCTCATTAGCAGTAATTATTTCTGGAGTCTTAATTTCTATTTATCAATGGTTTTGGATAGATTCATTTTTAACAATGATTTTAGCTTTATTCATTTTGTATCAAGCTTTTGTCATGCTTCCAAAAACAATACACTTATTGATGGAAGGAGCTCCTGAAACTATAGATATAAACGATATTAAATCATCAATATCAAATCTTAAAAATATTGAAGATGTTCATCATGTCCATATTTGGTCTTTAGATGAAAAAACCATTGCATTAGAAGCGCATATTGTTGCAAACATTAATACCTTTGATGAAATGGAAGCTCTTAAGAAACTTGTCAAGCAAGAACTTGCAGATAGGTTTAATATTACTCATTCAACTCTTGAGTTTGAGCATGAGATGATGTGTTAATTTATGCAAACACCTATTTACTATATTGATGCTTTTACTGATAAATTATTTTCAGGTAATCCTGCAGCTGTAGTTTTTTCAGATATTAATGATGCTCAGTTAATGCAAAATATTGCAGCTGAGAATAATCTTTCTGAAACAGCTTTTATAAGAGAAGAAGACGGAAAATATTTTATTCGATGGTTTGCACCTTCTTGTGAAATAGATCTATGTGGTCACGCTACAATAGCATCAGCATTTGTTTTCTTTAAATATATTAATCCTGAGGCCTCAATCTTTGAAGTTCATTCAACTAAACATGGTATTTTAAAAGTCTCTAAAGAAGATGAGTTCTTGTTTCTAGATTTTCCCAAAGATGAAATTATTTTATATGAAAATAATAATTTTCTAGATGGAATTATTAACTTTAAACCTTTAGAGGTGTTCAAGGGCAGGGATGATTTTTTAGCAATTCTAGATTCTGAAGATTCAATTAAAAATCTAGAGATTAATTTTGAAATGCTTAAACAAATAGATTCAAGGGGGCTCATAGTTTCTGCTAAAGGCACAAAATACGATTTTGTATCACGTTGTTTTTTTCCTGATGCAGGGGTAAATGAAGATCCTGTTACAGGATCAGCCCACACAACCCTAACTCCATACTGGTCCAAAAAACTTAATAAAAATAAATTACATGCTTTTCAATTATCAAAAAGAGGAGGCGTTCTATTTTGTGAAGAAAAGGGTGATAGGGTAATTATTGGTGGGAAAGCCGTTCAATATCTTGAAGGAAAAATAGCACTCTAAACTTCTATAACTTGTTTACCAAAGTTTTTTCCAGTTAATACATCTCTCAAGGCTTGAGGAGCATTTTTAAAACCTTTGGTTACTGTCTCTTTGTATAAGATTTTTTTATTAAGAACCATTTCAGCAAGCTCATTGGTAGCTGATTCAAATTCATCAACCCACTCATGCACCACAAAAAATCTGTGCTTTGGTTTTGGGTTTAATGCTCCGAGAACATGAAAGGGTGTTTCAGCGGATAACATGTCCTCTTCATTATATTGAGATATAAATCCGCATACTGGAACTCTTGATCCAACATTAAGTAGAGGGGCTACAGCCCTTGTTACCGCACCACCAACATTTTCAAAATAAATATCTATTCCATCTGGGCAGGCCGTTTTAAGATCTGTTTCTAAATTACCAGATTTATAATCAATACAATCATCAAATTTTAAAATATCTTTTACATAACCACATTTCTCTGGGCCGCCGGCTATACCTATAACTTTACATCCATAGATTTTTCCTAGTTGTCCAACTACTGAACCAACAGCCCCTGATGCTGCTGAAACAACTAAAGTTTCACCTTTTTTTGGTTTAGCAACTCTATTAAGACCAAAATATGCTGTTCTTCCTGGCATTCCAAGAGTTCCTAGAAATAAAGATAGTGGTAAATCTCTATCATTTACCTTGGTAAGAGCTAGGTCTGTGTCTTTTGCTCTAATGTATGTTTGCCAACCTTTATGAGCACAGACTTTATCACCAATTTCATATAATTTAGATTTACTTTCAACAACTATGCCAATGGTCTCCCCAGTCATAGGACTGCCTATTTTTGCAGGTGCTGCATAGGAAACACCTTCATTCATCCTTCCTCTCATATAAGGATCAATAGAAAGATATTTAACTTTAATTAATATCTCATTCTTGCCAATGCTTGTAATTGTTTCATTATTTATTCTCCAACAATCATCATCTGGCATGCCTTTAGGTCTTTTATTTAATAGTAGCTGTATATTTTTATATTCCATTTAAATTAGTTTTGTTAGCTTTCTAAAATGCTTTCTACAAACAGGAGTATAGATATCATTGCCACCTACAACAACTTTTAAACCTTCTGTAACAATCTTGTTATTTTCATCTCTTCTTACAACCATAGTTGCTTTTCTGCCGCAGTCGTAACATATGGTTTTTAATTCAATTAGATTATCAGCAAGGGATAATAATTCTGAACTACCTTCAAAAAGCTCTCCTTGAAAATCTGTTCTTATTCCGTAACACATAACAGGTATATTCAGAAGATCTGCAACTTTACCTAATTGCCTTACTTGAATCTTGCTTAAAAATTGGGCTTCATCAATTAGCACACAACTGAGCTTCTTGGTTTTGTTATTTTTAACGAAAGTATAAAAATCAAAATCTTTATTGGTGATAATAGCTTTAGCACTTAAACCAATCCTTGATACTATTTCCCCCTTTGATAATTTACTAGTTTCATCTGGAAGAAAAATAAGAGTATCTAAACCAGTTTCTTTATAGTTATGATTTGATTGCAAGAGTGAAGTAGATTTTCCTGCATTCATAGTCGAATAAAAAAAATGAAGTTTAGCCATAAATTTTTAAATAAGTATTAAGTAAGTAATAATAGTTCATGAATGTTTTTCAAGAAAGGGGTATAACCCATCTAGATTTGCATGGTGAAAGACACTATGAAGCATCCCAATTAATTTTAGATTTTGTTTTGCGTTATCAAAAAGAAATACCTCTTATTATCATTTGTGGTAATAGTAATCAAATGATTAAAGTAGTTACTCAAGAATTAATTACTAATTCAATTAAATACTCATCACCAAGATTTGGTATTATTAGGGTAGAGGGTTTATAGAAATTATGACAATTAAAGATATTTTATTATTCGATGATCAATTAACTGAAGAAGAGTTAAGCATTAAAAATAGTGCTAGAGATTATTGCCAAGATAAATTAATGCCTCGAATCTTAGAGGCCAATAGAAATGAAGTTTTTGATAAAGAGATTTATCAAGAGATGGGTCAGATGGGATTCCTAGGAGCACCAATTGATGGCTATGGTTGTGTTGGTGTTAATTATATTTCATACGGATTAATTGCTAGAGAAATTGAAAGAGTAGATTCTAGTTACAGATCTGCATTCAGCGTTCAAACTTCCTTAGCTATGCATGCAATTTATAAATTTGGTTCAGAAGAGCAAAAGAACCATTACTTGCCTGAAATGGCAAAAGGAAATTTAATTGGTTGTTTTGGTTTAACAGAACCTGACGCTGGTTCTGACCCAGCATCAATGAAGACTACTGCAAAAAAAACCGGCGATGGATACCTACTTAATGGTTCAAAAACATGGATAACTAACTCTCCAATAGCTGATGTTTTAATTATATGGGCAAAAGATGAGCAGGGTATCCTAAGAGGATTTATTGTAGATAGAGATTCAAAAGGTTTAACTACCCCTAAACTTGATGGCAAATTTGCCTTAAGAGCATCTGTAACAGGACAAATATTTTTAGATGATGTATTAGTCGGTGAAGATAAAATACTTCCAAAGGTCCAAAGTTTTAGAGGACCTTTTTCTTGTCTAAATATGGCGAGATATGGAATAGCTTGGGGGGCATTAGGCGCTGCTGAGTTTTGCTGGAATGCAAGTCTTGAGTATGCAATTGAGAGAGTGCAGTTTGATAACCCTTTAGCATCAAAACAACTTATTCAAAAAAAACTAGCTGATATGCAAACCGAAATTACTCTTGGTTTACAAACTGTTCTTAGAGTTGGAAGGTTGATCGATCAAAATCAAATGCAACCTGAAATGATTTCTTTAGTTAAAAGAAATAATTGTCAGAAAGCATTAGATATAGCTAGAACTGCAAGAGATATTCATGGAGGAAATGGTATTGCCGATGAGTACCATGTAATCAGACATGCAATGAATTTAGAGGCGGTTAATACATATGAGGGCACAAGTGATATTCATGCCCTCATATTAGGTCAAAATCAAACCTCAATAGCTAGTTTTTAATTAAATATTTAGCTAAGAATTTTTCGTAATCTTCATATAAAGCAAGATTTGCAACCTCACTCCTAAAACCATGACCCTCATCACCCTTGATTATGTATTCATAATCTTTGCCAAACTTATCAAGCTGAGCAACCATGTCAACTGTCTCTTGGAATCTTACTTGAGCATCCCTTCTCCCAGTTATTATAAGTATGGGATCATCGACATTTTCAACATGAAAAATAGGGCTGTTTTCATATAAGTTTTTATAATCTTCTGGTATCTCAGGATTAAATGCATTGCAAACCAACCCTCTTAAATCCATTGAATGCCTGCTTTTAATTTTTTAATGTTTAATTTTAGAAATGCACAAACCAGGAATAGCTTTTTTAATTTTCTAAGTATTTTTTAGAAACTTTTCTTGGACTTGATAATGCTCAAGCCTTGCGAGCTCTCCACCAAAACCATGACCCTCATATGCTTGCATATGCCATTCATATGTTTTTCCATATTTTTCCATTTCACTTCTCAGCCTTCTTGCATGCTCAACAGGCACGACGTTATCGTTTGTTCCGTGTGAAATTAGAACTGGTGCTGTAATATTTTTAACATGAAGTAATGGAGATATTTCATTTATATACTTATCTGCTTCAGGACCTTTATCATCACCCCATTCTAGTCTTCCTTCATCTTCCCATGTATTGAATCTACTGGATTTAGAGCCAAAGCCTTTCAATAAATCTCTCATATCTGCAACACCAACAAAATTAATTACACATCTATATAATTCTGGTGTAAAAACTGCTCCAGCCATTGCAGCATATCCTCCATAACTTCCACCAGCTATACAGACTCTGTCTTTATCTGCATAACCATTGTTAATTGCCCAATAAACACCATCTGTTAGGTCATCTTGCATAGCCTTGCCCCATTGACGATTTCCAAGAACATAATGATTTCTTCCATAACCAGTTGATCCTCTATAGTCTGGTTGAAGGACGTTATAACCTCTGTTTGTTAAAAACTGAACCCACCCATCATAACCATAACCTTGCTTAACATTAGGCCCGCCATGAGGGAGTATTATGAAATAATTTTTATCAGTTTTCTTTTTAGTTAACGAAAGATATCCTGTAATTGTTAGTCCATCTCTTGCTTTGTATTTAACTAGTTGTTTTTTACTAAGGACTTTTCTGTCTAACCAAGGACTGTTTTGATATAACATAAAAACTTGACTCTTTAATAAATCAAAGTAGTAATAATCGCCTGGATTATTTGAATTATAAACTTGAAAGACACCTTTGGTATTGTTGCCATCACTAGTTGTAATTGATATCCAGTCATTCGGAAAGAGCGCTTGAAGATTCCTTTAATTGACGAGTTGTAAATTTAATTTCATCACTTTCCTCTGCAGCTTCATTGTTAATTTCATTGGCATTATCATCAAAATACAAAGTAGTTGGCTCAGCTCCAGCATATGTAAGTGACCTCAGTTGACCAGTCTCCTCATTAATATTCGCACTCATTGTAGTGCCTGATCTACAGCCTCCAGTAAAGCCACCAATATCGTAAACATCATCTGAATAAACTTTATCTGAAAATTCTCGTGATTTGGGATCGTAAATGTAAAGAGCATTTCTATCTAAGTCTTCAATTACCTTACGATTTTTATCAAACTTTTGGCCTGATACTAACCATCTTCCATCACTTAGTAATGAGACAGGCGTAAAGTGTGGTTGCTGGCATGTATACCTATAATGTTCAGACCATTTTTTAGTATCCTTATCGTATGTATAAAGAACTCTTTGAATGCCAACGTCAGTCATTACTGTAACAGGATATCCTTCATCATCTTCAACAGAAAAATATATAACTTCATAGTCTTCAATATCTGGCCCTCTAGCAATTAACTTAGGAACTCCAGTATAAATATTGAGCTTGTAATAATCAGATACCCTCGATCTTCTTTTGTTCCAATAAACAAAAACTTCATCGTCTGCCTCTGGGTTAGTATTGTATACCTCAAAGCCTCTCAAGCCTTCAGCGCCAAAGTTGTACTCTAATAGAGATCTTTTTCTAGAACCATCTGCATTCATAGCAAATACCTGAAGAGCATTCATACTTCTGCCAACTTGCTCAAATGCTTGAGGCATAAATGAAAATCTTTCATCGCTTAACCAGCTAAAACTACTAATCCCGTTGCCAGGACTTCCATCAAATAAAACTTTTCTACTCATATCAGATAGTTTGATCATAGTTAGGCCTTGGTATCGAAAGTTTTTCTCCACACGTTCCATTTTATTTTGATGAATATCACATACGTTTTCTTTTGGTGTTGTCAGGACTGCCAAATATGTTCCTTTAGGTGACATTGAGAAGCTATAAAAATTTGAGTAACAAGAAAAGTGTTCTAATGGTATTTCTTTATATTCATCTAGCATTTAAGTTCAATGTACTAAAACTAATGATAAATATTGTTGAAAAAATTTTATATAAATATTGCATAGCTAAATTATTCCAAAAAGTGTTAAAAAATCATTTACTGACAAATAAACTTTACACTTTATTTTGATATTGAGCAATATTTTAAACATCATTAAAAGCATTAGCCAAAGAAAAATATAAATTTTTGTTTTATTTTTCTTTTTTTTTAATTTAAACTTAATTTACAAAACTTATTTCACGAGGGGATATCGTATGAATTTTAGAAATTTATTTACACTATTTAGTGCTTTTTTTATATCAATATCTTTGCTTGCTGATAATCCAGGTGAAGATGATGTAGCTGTTAACGAACCAGAAGCAGTAGAGTCTGAACAAGAAACAGTAGAACAAGTAGAAGCTGAAGAGGTTGTTCCTTCTGATGAAGTTACAGAATCCGAAGAAGGAGCTGTTGTTCTCGAAAAGGTTGTAGTAACAGGTTCGAAGATTAAAAAAACACAATTAGAAGGCCCCTTACCATTACTGGTAATAACTAAAGAAGATATAGACAATTCCGGTTTTAGAAATCTTACCGAAGTGCTCCAAACCATTCCCTCAGCTAACCAGAGCACAGACAACGAATCTATTCAAGGTAGCTTTACGCCAAATGCTAATGAGCTTGATTTAAGAAATTTAGGTCCAGGTAGAATTTTATATCTTATTAATGGAAGAAGAACTGCAGATTATCCAGTGCCATTTGGAAACGCAGGTAATATATCTAATGTAGGTGTAATACCTACTGGTCTTATAGATAGAGTTGAGGTATTAGCCCAAGGCTCATCTGCTATCTATGGATCAGATGCAGTCACAGGTGTGGTTAATGTAATAACAGTGAAAGGAAAAGATTTTTCACAGTTAGATGTTGACTACTCACAAACTCAGTATGAGCAAAAAGACATATATTCTATCTCCTACACAAGCGGTGGCTTCTTTGGAAATTCAAGTTGGACAGTGGGTATAGATTACTCTCACGTAGATCCAATGACTTATGCTGATAGACCAGGTCTTGATTCATTTGTTAACGACCCTGATTATGGTGTTGCTTATACTAGACCTCGATACGGTATTTCATGGTACACAGGTGCATTTGGAGGCCAAAGGGGTTGGTATGGATCGTCTGAATTCCCATCTACTCCAAGTTGCGAAGAGTTAAGTGGTGGAGAATTCTTTGACTTTAACAAGCAAGATGACGAATGGAAATACGCTGGTTCATATCCTGGCAATTTATGTGGCTGGGATTATGGTAGTGAAAGATTTGGCGGATCATCGCAAACAATTGTAAACGAAAGAGAAGACACTTCTATAGTTGCTTCATTTGTTCATAATTTTGATAATGGAATTGAGCTTAATGCAAGAGCATTTGCATACAATGACAAAGCGTATATCAGAAACTACCCAAGATTTTATCAAAGAACTCAGATAACCCTTGATCCTCTAAGAATAATGGAGTTAACGTCAACTTCTACTAACCCAGCTAACGTGAACAGAAGTACACAACTGGGTATGTCCTATTTTTTAAGACAATTTACTCCAAACAACGGCTTTAATTCCGAAGCTAGATCAGACATAGAAGAAGATGTGCAAGATATATTTTTAGGTCTAAACGGATTTTAAACAATGGGTTTGAGTGGGAATTTGGCATGAATCATACAACTTATGATTATTTAAATACTGAACAAACATTCACAACTGATTTATACGACTATATGAATGGTGTAGGTGCTAAAGATGCTAACGGTAATTTATTAACTGGTACATATAGAAATTGGCAATATAACGGTGATGGTCGACTAGCATTTTTAAACAGTATAGGATATTTTGATGATTTAGGCCGTGTTGCTACTGCTAATGATGCACTAGCTGCATATGGTCTTCCAACAGATCCTGTTTGTGGAACATTGCAATTTGGTTATCAGCCTTGCTTTCTTGCTGATAGGCTGCTTGGAGTTATTAGCGATGAGCAACTTGGTGAATTTTTAGCGCAAGATAATCTACCTGCTGAATCTTCTCAGACTTCTGTAGACTTTTAGTTACTGGTGAGTTTGAAGCATTTGGAAAATTCATTGGATTTGCTGCAACTTTAGAGCACCAAACACAAGACTATCAAATTGGACCTACTAGAACCGATCCTTCAATAGAATTTATTCAAGGTGTGGGTTACGAAGGAGGCGGAGAAAGAGATAGAAATTCAATTGGTGTTGAGTTTTTATTTCCAGTAACTGATAAATTAGAAATGACTCTTGCATCAAGATATGACGATTATGACGATGCTTCATCCAATGTCGGAGCAAGGGTATCAAATATGCTTAATTTTGCATATAGACCTCACGAGAGACTTCTTATTAGAGGTTCTGCTTCTGAAACATTTAGAGCCCCAGACATGAATTATCTTTTTGCAGGCACAAGTAGCGGTTACTACAATGGTATCCTTGACTGGGTTGCATGTTATGCCTATGCGGCTGAAGAGGGTTGGGCTGATATTACTGAGTGTGAATTAGCTGGCAACAATGTTTTTGCTCAATGGTCAGGAAACAATACACTTGAAGAAGAAGAAGGGAAATAACTATCAGCTTGGATTGGTATGGGATATCAATAGTAACTGGGATTTCACAATAGATCTTTATCAAGTGCTTCTAGAAAATATAATAGGAAGAGATAGTTACAGAACTATCAACATTGCAGAGGGTTATTGTTTATATGGTGAAGCTTTTGGTGAGTTTGTTCTAACCGAAAATAATGATCAAAGAGACTGTGCAACAATTTTTACATTAACTGGTAGAGCGGATGTTGTCCCAAATCCGATAACAGGTGAAGTAGCTCCTATTGGTGAGTGGAATTTTATAGTTCCTGGTTTTATTAACAAAAGCTACAGAGAATACCAAGGTTTGGATTGGACTTTAAACTATAGGTTAGAAACTGAAAATATGGGTGATTTCTCTGTGGGCATACTTTCATCACACATCATCTCTTACTACAGTAGGTCTGATAAAAATTCTCCTGAGGTTGAATGGTTGTCATCATATACATATGAACCAAGATCTCAACAAAACATTAGCATTAATTGGAGATATCAAGATTTTAGTACCACATTGTTTATGGATAGAACCGGTCACATGGAATGGGGTTCACGTGGTAAATCTGATCCACATGTCATAGCCAACATATCAACAAGATATGATTATAGTCCTGACTTTGATATTTATTTAAGTATCAGAAACCTTGATGACAAAATGCCACAAAAAGATCGTGGATACGGGTATCCGTATTACAACCAAAATTACTTTAGTGCTTTTGGAAGATATTACTCTCTTGGATTTAACTATAGATTTTAATATCTTAATTAATTAAAAAACACCTCAATTGAGGTGTTTTTTTTGTAATATAATAACTAATTAATATTTATGAAACTTATATATAATTTAACATTTCTTTTTTTTACTTTTTTTTGTTCTCATATTTTATATGCTCAAGAAATCGTTGATAGCACAATAGATTTAAGTGTTAAGTCATCTAATTTATCCATAGATGCACAAGAAAAAATTGAAAAGTTAGATGAAATTTCTAAAAAATTATACTTTGATTATAAAGATACATTAAATGAATATAAGGCACTTAAGAGCTACGATGATCAATTATCTGAAATTATCGATGCACAATTTGCTGAAATAGAAAATATAAACAGTCAAATTGATTCGTTAGATGATATAAATATTGATATCTTACCTTTGCTGAAAACAATGACTGATACTCTAAGAAAGGTTATTAACTTAGATATACCATTTCTAAAGGAAGATCGTTTAAAGAGAGTTGATAATTTAGATGGACTCCTTTTAAGAGCTGATATTACTACCGCTGAAAAATTTAGAAAAGTTTTTGAAGCCTATCAAATTGAAGCTAATTTTGGAAAAACTATAGAAACTTATGCTGGTTATATTATTTTAGATAATGCCGAGGTTGCCGTGGATTTTTCCGTTTAGGAAGATTAGGGTTTTATTATAGAACTCCAAATGGAAAAGAGACTGGATATTGGGATATCAATGAAAATAATTGGTCACATGAAGGTAGCTCTCTTGATGCTGATATCAAAGTCGCTCTTGATATTTCAAATAGGCAATCGCCACCAAATTTTATAACACTGCCTTTGAAACCTGTTGAAAATTAAAAATGAAAAAACTCAAAAATATATTTTTAGTCCTCTTTTATTCTTTACTTCCTTTTATTAATGCTCAAGAGCCTATAGAAATACCTATTGAGGAACAAAGAGATAACAAAATTAAAGCTTTATCAGAAATCGTTAAGATTAATAAAGATATATATGTATCAGAAGATAAGATACGCCTTGAAAAATTTATAAATCTTGTTGAAGAAAGAGAAAAATTATTACAATCTGCAAAAACTCAGCTTAAAAATGAAAAAGCAAGAAATGAAAGGTTAGAGAAAACCTTTCAAGAAAATGAACTTGCATTATCTCAATTAGAGGAAAAATTAAAAATTAAGATTGGAGTGCTTGGAGAATTGTTTGGTGTCACAAGACAATTTGCTGGAGAGTTAAAGGCAAGCACAGAGAATGAGGTTACTTTCTACGAGTTCCCAGATAGAGAGGAAAGCTTAAATAATATTGGCTCTATTAAAGTTCATAATAGGAATAATTTTGAAGAATTATGGACTGCTTATATAGATCAGATAGCATCTGGCTCAGAAATAAAGAAAGTAAGCGCACCTATTACAATGCCTAACGGAGAAAATAAAGTAGGTGACATTGTTAGGTATGGATTATTTACGGCAACTTATGATAATAAGTTTTTAAAAGCTGAACCGGAACTTAATTCTTTTAAATTGCTTGAAAACCAGCCTGAATCTTCTGTCGTTAAGTCTCTAAAAAAACACCAAAAATCTGAAGAATATAAAGCTGTTGCCATTGATCCTACCAGGGATTTTTATTGTCCTTATACATGGATAAACCTAGTTGGTTGGAAAGAATAGCACAGGGTAAATCAATTGGTTTTATAATAATTTTAATTGGACTTGTTGGGATTGCTTTTTCTATTTATAAATATACTTTATTAAGACAATATGTGGTTGATGCTAGTGATGAAAATTCATCAGAATCTTTAACAAATTCTATGTTAGAAATAATTTCTACTTCAACAAATAAAGATGCAAAAGAGAATGCATTAGATGAATTGATCATTAATTTTTCATCAAAAGTTGAATGGGGTAATAATTGGGTAAAATTCTTTGCTGCTGTAGCTCCTCTTCTTGGTCTACTAGGTACTGTTATTGGGATGATTGAAACTTTCCAAGCAATTACTTTATTTGGTACGGGTGATCCTAAACAAATGGCAGGTGGAATTTCACAGGCATTAGTTACAACAATGCTTGGTCTTATAGTTGCTGCACCTTTATTAGGTCTTTACACATATTTGGCTGAAAAAATCTAATGAAATTATTCAAGTTGTTGAAGAAAAAAGCATCATATTTACTATCAAAAAATTAGCATGTTAGATGAGTTATTCATTAGAGGCGGACCAGTTTTATTCATATTATTCTTTATTAGCTTTTTTAATTTTTTTATATTCGTTAATAAATATATATTTATTTATTTTGATAAATCTGATTGGTTCAAAATAAACTTGATAATTTTATTCAGAATAACCCGCCAGAAATTTTTAGTCTTAAACAAGTTCAAAAAACTTATATATCTGAATTAAAAAGAGCTTCTAACTCAAATATTAAAATGCTTGATGGATTGATAGGTATGTGTCCTATGATCGGTCTTCTAGGAACAGTTTACGGTATGATTGAGGTGTTTGAAGTATTATCTTTTTTAGGAACTGGTAATCCTAGGGCAATGTCCTCTGGGGTAGCTAAGGCTACTATACCAACTATGGCAAGCATGGTCATAACAATATTTAGTTTGTATTTTCGTCAAGACATTACTGGTAGAATTAATAAGATTTCTAAAGACATAATTATTATCTTTAAAAAAAGAGGGTATTCATATTGAGGCGTAAAATAAGAAAACAAGAAGAGGGTGGCATTGATTTAACTCCAATGATGGATATTGTATTTATCATGTTAATTTTCTTTATTGTCACAACATCTTTTGTTAAAGAAACAGGAGTTGATATTAATCGTCCAAATGCTGAGACTGCAGAAAGAGATGAGAAAGGAAATATACTTGTTGCGATTACTGCTACAAATGAAATATGGATCGATAAAAGAAGAGTGGATCTAAAAGCTGTAAGGGCAAATATTGAAAGATTAAAAATTGAATATCCAGAGGGGTCAGTCATTATCCAGGCAGACAAAGAGTCAAGATCGGGATTACTTGTTGAAGCAATGGATCAAATCCGATTAGCTGGAGTGCAAAATATCTCAATAGCAGCTAAAAATGAATCTTAACTTAAACCAAATACTTTAAATTTTTTGCACCTTTTTTAATAACTTTTTTTATTTTTTTAATAATACAACAACTGATTATGAGATCTGGTGAAATTTCAAGTGCTAACAAAAACCCAAATCTTTTAGAATTTATACGCATCAAAGAAAATGATAATCTCCAAGAGAGACAAAGGACCCTTACCAGATAAACCTCCAAAACCTGAAAGACCTCCTCAGCCAGAGTTAAATCTTGATCCAAACAAACCTCCTCCAATTAATAATTTTGATTTTGATATACCTGATTTCTCTATACCTACTGATTTTAAGGGTGCTTTTTTGGGTGAAATTTCAAGTCTTACATCCGGTACAAGTCAATTAATTCCGATAGTAAAAGTTACACCAAGATGTCCTAGAGAGGCAGCTATAGCTGGGATTAATGGCTCTGTATTGATGCTCTTAAATGTTAATGCAAGCGGTAAAGTTGATAGGGTCGTAATAAAACAAGCAAAACCTCCAAGTATTTTTAATAAAGAAGCATCCAGAGCCGTTAGAAGATGGCAATTTAAACCAAAGACTATTGATGGCGTTGCTGTAGACCAAGAGGGTGAATTGCTAGTAGAATTTGTTTGCAATGTTTAAAAAATATACTTTATCAATAATTTTCTTATTATTTACTGTTGATACCAGAGCTGATGATTGTTCTATTAGTAAATTTATTTCAGACTATCTTACTAGAATAAATAATTATATTCTCGACGATGATTATACAAACGCTAAGAAAGAATTAGATACACTATCTTTTCGATACTTTAAAAACGAACAAAGTTACGAAAGAATGTTAATTAATCAGCTGCTAGGTAATTTTTATGGCACTCAAGAACTATACGAGCAAGCTATAGAATCTTATGAAGCGGCACTTAGATACAAAAAATTATGCTTAATAAGTAATCTTCAAGTAAGAGGCAACCTTGCTCAAGCTTACTTTATTACAAAAGATTATGATCAAGTAATAAGGGTGTTATTAAAGTATGAGGAAATTGCAACACAAAGAGGCCAAGAATTTTCGCCTCTACAAAAAGTAATACTAGGTCTTTCATATAATTATAATGAAGAATATCTTCAGGCATACAAATATATAAAATCTGCAAATGATTCATCTCTTTCTTACAATGAAGATTGGTTAAGATATGAATTATCATTGGCATATAAATTAAAAAAATTTGAAGAAGCTACTGACTTAGCTCAGTTACTTATATATCTTAACCCAGAAAAAAAGGAATATTGGAAGCAATTAAGTGGGCTATATTTCACTCAGGAGGATGATGATAAATCTCTTGCAGGTCTTGAGCTAGCATATGACAACAACCTTCTTGTTAAAAATAATGAATATAGAGACCTTGCAAGATATTTTTTATATAAGAACCTTCCTCAAAAAGCAGTTAAAGCTATGCTAGACGGATTCAATAATAATTATCTTGATAAAACTAAAGAAAATTATGAGCTTATTGCTGATTCATATTTCTTATCAAGAGATAGGTCGCAAGGTATTAAGTATCTACAAAAATCTTTAGAAATTGATCAGGATCCAAATATTGCTTTTAAAATTGCAAGATTTGCATTTGAAGATGAAGATTGGTCACTTTCACTTAAATTTCTTAACTATGCGAAAAAATATGGCTGGAATGAAACAAAAGGCAGATTAGAGCTTCTTTCAGGAATTAGTTTATATGAACTTGGAAGGCTTGATGAGTCTATACTTGCGTTTAAAGAGGCATACAAGTCTGATGAAACAAAAGTAGCAGCTGAAGGGTGGATTTCATTTGTTGAAGAGATTGTCAATAATTCATAAAAACTATGAATTTAAACCTTTATAAAAAATTTTTGTCTTAATTATATGATAATCCAAACACGCAGTTTAAAACGTTTTTTTCAGGTTGGCTCTGAGCAAGTAAAAGCACTTAATGGTGTTGATCTTTCCGTTGAAAGGGGAGAGTTTTTATCAATTATGGGCCCATCGGGTTCAGGCAAAACAACTTTAATGAACATCATTGGTTGTTTAGACACACCAACAGAAGGGACTTATGAACTTAATAACAAGCTTGTAAATAACCTTGAAGATGATGAATTAGCAAAAATTAGAAATAAAGAGATTGGATTTGTTTTTCAATCTTTTCATCTTTTAGCAAAAAATTCAGCATTAAGTAATGTTATGCTTCCAATGAAGTATGCAGGAGTCAATGAGAGTGAAGCTGAAAAGCGTGCTATTAATGTTTTAGATAGAGTTGGCTTATCTGATAGAACATCACATGCCCCATCAGAATTATCTGGAGGTCAACAGCAAAGAGTTGCTATAGCAAGAGCGCTTGTTAACAATCCAAGTATTATTTTTGCTGATGAACCAACTGGTAATCTTGATTCACAAACAGGTGACGATGTTATGAATTTATTCAAAGAACTCAATGAAGCCAAGGTCAAACGATTATTTTTATTACTCATGAAGAGGATATAGCTAGACAATCAAAAAGAATAATCAATATAAGAGATGGGTTAATTGAATCGGATTTAAAGATATAATTATGCTTATGAAAAACAATCTATTAAAATGCACTTCACTGTTTGTTGTAATTTTACTTGTTGCAGCATGCGGCTCTGAACCTGCGGCTCAACAAGAGACAACTTTTTATAAAAAAGAAAATATTACTAATAAAAGATTAGAGCTTTCAATTGAAGCATCTGGTGTTATAGAGGCTATATCATCAATTGAAATAAAATCTAAGGCGTCTGGAGAAGTTTTATTTTTAGGAGCTGAAGTTGGGAGATTTGGTAGATAAGGGAGCTATCTTAGGTCAAATTGATCAAAGAACACCTAATAATATTCTTAATCAAGCTAAATCTGATTTAGAAGCATCAAAGGTAAGGCTTGAAAATGCTCTATCTCAATTTAATAGAGGTAAAGAGTTACATGCAAATGCAAGTATATCGGATAAAGATTTTGAAGATATTGAAGAAAATTTTGCTCAAGCTAAATCAGCATTAGTAAGAAATGAAGTCTCTTTTGAAAATGCAAAAATTGCTCTTGATGACACGATAGTCAGATCACCTGTTAGAGGTACTATAATCTCAAGACCTGTTGAAGTAGGGCAAGTTATTTCATCTCCAACTTCTGCAGTTGGTGGAGGCACTGTTCTTATGACTATGGCAGATTTATCAAAAGTTAGGGTCAGAGCCTTAATTGATGAAATTGACGTTGGTAAAGTTTCAATAGGTCAAATAGTTTCCATTAAAGTTGCTGCATATAGAGATAAAGAATTTTTTGGGATTGTAAAAAAAGTAGAGCCTCAGGCAAGAATCGAACAGAATGTCACCACTTTTCCTGTGTTAATTGATATTGAAAATGATGAGAATCTTCTTCTTTTGGGAATGAATACAGATGTTGTCATTGAAGTATTAAATAAAGATGTTTCTGTCAGTACTCCAACTATGTCATTAAGAACCAGAAAAGATATTTACTCTGCTGCTAGTATCTTAAATATTCCAACATCTGTGGTAGATAATTTTCTATCAAACTATGTAACTGGTGAAAATTTTAATAAGTTCATAGTAATTAAAGATACAAAAAAAGGACCAGAATTAACATGGGTAGAAATTGGTGCATCTGATCTATCTAATGTTGAAAGTAATAACAGGTTTAAATAAAGATGATTTGGTATATATCTTGCCAAGTAAAAGTCTCTTTTGATTATCAGAAACGCTTCAGAGAAAGAGTTCAAGCATCATTTAGCTTTGGTTAATGTTATTTAAAAGAATCAATAATCTCTGCAATTACATCAATTAGATCAAATATTGTTAGATCTTTTTACTACTTTAGCAATAATTATTGGCACTGCTGCTGTTATAGCTGTTATTGGTTTGGTTCCAAGTGCAAATAAAGCTTTGATGAACAAATTGATGATTTTGGTCCAAGAACTTTAATTGTAAGTCCTGGTCAAAACAGAAGAGGCTGTTACAAAAGGTCTTATCCCATTAGACATTAAAGACTCCTATGCTTTAGCAAAAAATACTGAACACAGCTGGATGATATCACCTAATATGGCCAGGAATAGGCAAGTAAAATTTGCTAATGCAAATATTAATCAAAGAATTAGAGCTAATTTACCAATTCATTTTCAAGTAAGAGGCTATGAAATAGAATATGGAAGAATTTTTAATGAAGAAGAAGAATTTTGGAAGAAAAAACTTAGTAGTTATTGGTTCAGCTGTACCTAAGGAACTTAAGACGTCTGCAAAAAATGTCTTGGACAAAGAAATTCTTATAGCTGGAACAGCATATAAAGTTATAGGTATTTTAAAAGAAGAAGGAAGTACAGGTTGGCAAAATCCAGATGAGGAATTATATGTACCACTTTTAACTGGTGCTCAAAGATTATTTGGAACTGATAATGTTGATTCAATAAACGTTGGTGTAAAAAAGATGCCAATGTTGATGAAATAATGATGACATCGAAAGAATTCTTAGAGCTCAACATGATATTGGTCCTGGTGGTGATAATGATTTTAGGATTAGTGACTACAGTCAATTTTCTGATTTAAGAAGACAGGCAACAGGAATATTTACTGCATCTAATTGCTGGAATTGCCGGTATTAGTTTAATTGTTGGTGGTATTGGAGTTATGAATATCATGCTGGTTTCTGTTACAGAGAGAACTAGAGAAATAGGGCTTAGAAAAGCTCTTGGTGCAACTCATAAAGCCATAATGTCACAATTTATAGTTGAAGCAGTTTTATTGTGTGTAATAGGTGGCTTAATAGGTGTTTTCCTTGGTGCCTCAACACTATATTTAATTGCATCATTTCAAGAATGGCCATTTGCAATGCCATTTAGTGCCATTATTGGTTCTATTACTTTTTCAGCTATGGTTGGTTTATTTTTTGGAATTTGGCCAGCTCGAAAAGCAGCTAAACTTGATCCTGCTATCTCCTTAAGATATGAGTAATTCTTTATAAATATTTAAAGTTTGACTAGCTTTTGTAGATAGAGAAAATTCTTCAGCTACGTATTTAAAAATTGAATCCTGTTTGTAGTTAGTATTACCTACATATCTTTTAACTAAATCAGTTAAAGCTATAAGATTATTAGGTTCTGCCAATAATTCTCTAGGCAAAATCTCAGCCATATGGCCAACATTAGTGGAAATAACAGGTATTTTTAAATACAGAGCTTCTAATGCAACCCTTGGACCACCTTCATTTCTTGAAGAGACTATTAACATTGATGCCCCTTGATAGTATTTAATTAATTCTTTTTGAGATATTTCATCAACAATTTTAATTTTTTCATCTAGATCAAAATTCGATATTAATTGATTTAATGAATTTTTTTCTTGACCCTTGCCCACAATTACTAATTTTGATGGTATGTTTTTCCATGATTCTATCAATAAATCAAAACCTTTAACTTTTTCGAGTCTTCCTACTGCCAAAACGTAATCATGTGTTCTTTCAATTTCCTTTGGGAGAACAGGGGACCACCAATTATTAATTACAACTGACTCTCTATTTATTGAATCTTTTATTTTTTTACTTACAGCAATTAACTTATCTGCTTTTAAAAAAGGTGCAGTTTTTTTCTTAATACCATGCGCAGTAGCAATATGTTTTATATTAGTAAAATTTCTAATTACATTAATTATGCTAGTTGTCTTTGAACCATGAGTATGTATGAGATCTAAATTTGTTCTTTTTAATAATAAAAATAATTTCAATAAACCATATGGAGAATTTCTACTAAAATTTTTAATGGAAATTATCTTAGAACAATTAAATTTATTCTCTATTTCAGTATTACATATTAGGATAACTTCGCATTCTTTCTCTTGAAGTGATATTAGTTCATTAACATGCTGCTCAATTCCAGCATAGACATTGCTTAAGACAAGATGTGCAATTCTCATTTGTATGTTTTCAATTTTTCAACAAGTTTGTAAGATAGTTTTTCAACCTCTGCAAGTACATCAGAGTATGGATTTTGTGGTTGAATTTTTATTTTCTGAAGACCATCTGACATTGATGTATTCTCGATATAACCAATTTGCTTATTCTTAATCATCTCAACTAGTTGTTTAGTAATTTTATTTTCTGTCCTATATTTCATATTGAAAACAAAACTTTGACCTTTAGTAGAAAGGCTTTCATAAATCATGTTTACACTATCTTGTGTTATAAATTTAATAGATGCTTGTTTAATAATTTCATCAAAGTTTTCATAAGAAATAATTAAGTTTGAAAATGAATTTGAGAGTGCTTTAATCTTATTAATCATTGAATCTGGAGTTCTTCTAGATGGAAATAGATGCCAATTTATTTTTGGATATAGCGTTAATACATATTCAATTTGCTTAATTAAATCACTCTCATCAAATTGATAGTGTTTATTGATTCCTCCAATACCAATCAGACCAATATGATCATCTGGATCTTGAGAAGAAACTTTTGCTAAAGAGCCATCAAAAAAGAGAGTGTTTGTAGAATTTTTTAATTTTTCGCTATCGTGCCTTGGAGCACAGATAAAATCAAACTGGTTTTTAAAAAATGAGGGAGTTAATACGCTTATTGCAATAATATTCTTATTAAAAGAACTTTTAAGAGCTCTTTTTAATAAAACTATTCGAGCATGTGTGTTACTTCCTGCTCCAATAATTAGATGAATATCATTCTGATTATATGATTTTAAAATATCACAGTTATCATATTTTTTAAAAATATAGGATGTTGCGTGATGAAATACATCAAAAAATCTTTGAGTTGAGTTTATAAAATAATTTTCTTCGTAAACTTTGATGCTTAAAGCTTTTGATAGTTCTTCGAGCAATGCTTTGACTTGCTTCTCATGACCCTTTTTACCATCTTTAATCCATAAAATATTCATATGAGATTAAGTATAAATCTATTTTTACCTTATATCTCTTGATAATATGTTTTTAAGATGAAAGAAAATCTACGACAAATAGCTATTTCATTAATTACCCAGTACGGAGAAGAAGCTCAAACTATTGCAATGTTAAGAGCTGCAGAATATGCATCAATGATGGATACATCCGAGTGGGTTAAATGGGAGGAGATATCTTTACTAATTGAGACTATCAATGAACAACCGCACGATGGATGATTCTTATAGTTAATATCTAAATTATCTAAAATCAGTTAATCTTTAAGTATGAAAAATATATTTAATAAAAAAACTATATTTGAAAATTTGTTATCTGCATTCGGTGCTTTTTTATGTATTAGTTTGCTTTCATATTTACATTTTTCTGAATATGGTGAAATATGGTTAATTCCGCCTTTTGGAGCTAGCATGGTTTTGGTAATGGCAGTTCATGATAGCCCATTAGCAGAGCCAAAAAATATTTTTTTGGGCCATACATTATCAGCTTTAAGTGGAGTAATTATATTTTCATTAATGGGTTCTTCATTTATATCTCTTGGAGTTGCTGTTGGTCTGGCTGTCTTTGTTATGGCAACTTTTGATTCAATCCATCCTCCTGCTGGAGCTAATCCAATTATCGCTATACTTGGTGGCAAAAGCCTATCATTTGTTTTAATGCCAGTTGCCTTGGGAGCAGTTGTTATAATTTTATTTGCTCTTACTTACAATAGGTTATTAGGCCGTAACTATCCCTAATTTACATTTAAAAAATAAATTTAAAAGGTATATTCATTTATAATACTGTCATGAGTAGGGGACCTATTGAAAATAAAATTATCAACAGCCTTATTGATTCGATGAATATATCATCTTTAAAGGTCCTTAATGAAAGCTTCATGCACAATGTCCCAAAAGACTCAGAAAGTCATTTTAAAATTGTAATAGTAAGTAATGATTTTAAAAATTTATCATTAGTTCAAAGACACAAGCTTGTGTATAAAAGTTTAGACAACATTATGAATAACATTCATGCTCTTTCCATTCAGCCTTTTAGTGATGATGAATTTGCCCTAAATCCTATCATTTTAGATTCACCTGAATGCGCAAATAAGAAATAATATGAAAAAATTTATATCTCAATATTCAATTTTCGTTGTTAAAAATCCATTAAAAGTATTATTTTCTGTCTTAATTGTTGTCTTGATTGCACTTCAGGGCATCACAAACTTTAAACTTGACGCATCTTCAGATGCATTGGTTTTAGAAGGAGATGAATCTTTAAAAAAATATAGAGAAAATGAAAAAGAGTTTGGCGATTCAAGTTTTTTAATCGTTACCTTTAAGCCTCAATATGAACTTTTTTCAGATCAGTCTTTAAATCAACTTTCTCAAATAGAAAAAGAATTATCTGAACTAGATGGTGTTGATTCTGTTTTATCTCTTCTTGATGCTCCAATTTTCTTTCAACCAAAGGTAGGTCTAACAGAGGTAGCCGATAATTTAAAAGATTTAACATCAGATGGTATTGATTTTATAAAGGCAAAAAAGAAATCATTAATAATCCAATTTATCGTGATTTAATTATTAGTAAAGATGGTTCTACCACTGCTATGCAAATTGTTTTACAAGGCAATAATGAGTATGACGCTTTGATATCAGATAGATATAAGATTTTAGATATACTCAAATCAAAAGAGCCAATTACATTTGAAGACAAAACAAAACTCCAAAGTGAACTAACAACCATTAATAAAAGAATCAGCGAACTTAATGATAACGAATCTGCTTTTAATACCACTTTAGTCTCACAGATAAGAAGTATTCTTGATTTGCATCGAAATAATGCAACTTTATACCTTGGAGGCCCTGCAATGATTACCTCAGATATGATGGATTACATTAGATCTGATCTAGTAATTTTGGTGTTTCAGTAGCCTCAATTTTTGCAATAATGCTGTATCTCTTTTTGGAAACATAAAGTTTGTTGTCCTTCCTATATCAAATGCTTTTTTAACAACTTTTGTAACTGCTGGTTTTCTTGGCTATATGGACTGGAAGATAAGCGTTGTATCTTCAAATTTTATTGCTCTATTATTGATTTTAACTATTTCATTAACTGTTCATGTTTTAGTAAAAATAAATGAGTTATCTGCAGAACCAGAAGATAACAAAAAATCATTAATTGATGCTGTAGAGCAAATGTTCTTGCCTTGCTTTTTTGCTGCACTTACAACAGCTGTAGCTTTTTTATCATTACTTCTTGGAGACCTAAAGCCGGTAATAGAATTTGGAAAAATGATGGCATTTGGAATATCAATAGCTTTTATTTTTACTTTTTCATTTTTACCTAGCTCAATAAGCTTAATAAAAAAAATAAAAAGCAAAGATTATTTATCTCTTCATAATATAACTAATAGCATATTATTAATTTCAAAAAATAATGCTACGCTGATATACCTAACCTTTGGTTTGATTTTTTGTATCCTATTATTTGGTACAACTAGACTAGTAGTTGAAAATAGATTTATCGATTATTTTGATGAAGAGACTGAAATTCATCAAGGTATGCTTGAAATTGATAAAAACTTAGGTGGTACTGCAACTCTAGATATCATAATTAAAGAACCACAATTTAGTGTTTCAGATGATTTAATTGATGATGAATTCTTTGATGATAGCCTTTTTGATGACGAAAATAGTAACGCCTCGGGTTATTGGTGGAATGTTTATTCTTTAGCTCAGCTTGAAGAGATACATGATTATTTAGATTCTCTTCCTGAAATTGGAAAAGTATTAAGTGTAGCGAGCGGCATTAAACTCGCAAGGATGATAAATGATGGAGAGGATTTAAATGACTTAGAGCTTGCTCTCTTGAGATCAGTTTTGCCTGAGGATATTAGAGAGACTCTTTTATATTCGTATATCAATAAAGATGATTCGGTTGTTAGAATTTCTACTAGAGTAAATGAGTCAGCAGATAATTTAAAATAGAAATGAGCTTCTAAAAAATTAATAATGATTTGATAACAAAATTTAATTTGACTGAAGATAGATTTGAGATTACTGGACTAGCAGTTTTATATAACAATATGTTGCAATCATTATTTCAATCACAAATTGGATCATTATTGGTGGTATTTAGTGTTATTGCCTTGATGCTTTTGTTAATTTTTAAGTCATTTAAAATAATGATTATTGGGTTAATACCTAATATCTTTGTAGCTACATCGGTTGTTGGTATTTTAGGTTAATGAAAATTCCATTAGACATTATGACAATAACTGTTGCTGCAATAAGTGTTGGAATGGCTGTAGACAATACTATTCACTATATATATAGATATAAAAAAGAAATGAAAATTACGCATTCAGTTGAGATGGCTCTTCAAAATGCTCACACAACAACTGGAAGAGCAATTTTTTATACTGCAGCTACAATAGCCTCAGGTTTTTCAATATTAGCCTTATCTAATTTTTTCCCAACTCAGTTATTTGGAATCTTTACTGCGCTAGCAATGTTAATTGCATTTATTTCATCATTGTCCCTTCTTCCAAATTTATTGGTTAAATTTAAAGTTTTCCAATAATATATTCTGATGGGTCCGTTAAAAGGAGTTACAGTCTTAGAGTTTTCAGGCATTGGTCCTGGTCCTTATTGCGGAATGCTTCTTGCTGATATGGGAGCTGATGTAATAAGACTAAGTAGAATTAATGATAAAGATTCTCATAACAAATTTGATATTCATAACAGATCTAAACGATCAATTGTCGCAGATTTAAAAAATCCCGAATCAATTGCTGAAATTCTAAAACTAATATCATCAGTGGATATTTTATTTGAAGGCTTTAGACCGGGCGTTATGGAAAAATTAGGCTTGGGTCCTGATGAGTGTTTTAAACTAAATAAATCACTAGTTTATGGAAGAATGACGGGTTGGGGGCAGGATGGCCCAATGTCTAATACTGCTGGACATGATATTAACTACATTGGTTTATCAGGAGCACTGCACTCAATTGGCAAAAACGATTCTAACCCAGTTATTCCGCTTAATTTAATTGGTGATTATGGTGGCGGAGGTATGATGCTGGCAATGGGAATACTTGCTGCTCACATTAACTCCATAAAAACTGGAAAAGGTCAGGTTGTAGACTCAGCTATGATTGATGGAAGCTTGTCTTTGATGAGCTTTTTTTATTCTTTAAAAGAAATGGGGTATTGGAAGAATGAAAGAGAATCTAATCTACTTGATGGAGCAGCACATTTTTATAACACCTACAAATGTTCTGATAATAAATATATTGCTGTTGGCTCTATAGAGCCGCAATTTTATTCTATTTTACTCGAGAAACTTGAATTAAATGACCCAAAGTTTAAAGACCAAATGAAACAAGAAACTTGGAGTGAATTAAAAGAATTAATTGCAAGTAAAATTAAAACAAAACCAAGAAGTCACTGGGAAAGTGTTTTTTCAGATACTGATGGTTGTGTTACACCAATACTAAATATGGATGAAGCAAAAGAAAATCCTCACAATATTGCTCGCAAAGCCTTTATAGAAATTGATGGCTTTAAACAGCCTGCACCTGCACCAAGATTCTCTAATGACAAACCAACTATAAAACATAACTCCAAACTTGTAGGCTCTGATATAGACGATATATGTAAGGAATTTAATTTAGATAGAAATTCTTTCACTTAAAAAAATTCATACTGTTTTTATAAGTTTTTTCTGCAAGTTCTTC
This sequence comes from Alphaproteobacteria bacterium, assembly GCA_038146925.1. GTDB lineage: Bacteria > Pseudomonadota > Alphaproteobacteria > MPNO01 > UBA830 > UBA830. The sequence continues at coordinate 13,176 of JAYQSP010000011.1, read as the reverse complement.
TGGATCAATTTCAATTAGATCAGCAATCTCTAAAGCAATGTGGGGAAGATAAGAAGGTTCGTTTCTATTATTTTTTGGTTTATCCCTTAGGTTTCTTGGAATTAGATATGGGCAGTCGGTTTCAATCATTAATTTATCTGTTGGAATATTTATCAACGATTTCCTTAATTCAACATTTCTTCTCTCATCACATATCCAACCAGTTAGACCAATATAAAAGCCCATTTCTAAATAATCATCTAATTCACTTTGTGTTCCTGTAAAACAATGCACAACTGCCTTTGGTATGTCATTTTTATATTTTGAAATTATCTTTATAAAATCTTCATGAGCATCCCTTTGATGAAGAAATAGTGGTAGGCCAGTTTTAATTGATATCTTAATTTGTTCTTCAAAAGCAAAAAGTTGTTCTTCATAAGTTGATATATTTCTAAAAAAATCTAATCCAGTTTCTCCTACACTATGAGGTTTAAATTCTTTTATAAGTTGCATCATTTCTATTGAGGAAGTTGAATTAAATTCATTTGCATGATGTGGATGAACACCAATGGTAAAAAAACATGAATCTAAGTTTTGTTTGTAAATGTTATAAACTTTTTGTGTATCTTTTAATTGAGCAGAAACTACTAAAAATTTGGTAACTTTATTATTTTTAGCTCTTTCAATAACCTCATATAAATCTTTATCAAAACGATCGCTTGAAAAATTACAGGCTATGTCAAATAACTCATTCATTGGTTTAGATAATTTCTATAAAAATGAATTATGAACTAAAATTGTTGAATCATGAATCAATTTGATCAATTTCAAAACGCTTTGTCGCTTGAAACCATTTCTGAAAAAACTTTTAGAATTAATCCTGACTCTAGATATTTTGTTGGTAAAACGCCTCACGGAGGATACTTAAATGCTCTTATGCATAAAGCACTAATATCTTTAGTACCTCACTCAGTTGCAATTAGTTCATCTATTCAGTATCTAGATAGAATTGAAGCCAAAGATATGATTTTAGAAGTTGAAGTGTTTAAAGTATCAAGAGGTAGCTCATCAGGTATTGTGAAGCTTATTCAAGATAATAGAATATGCACAGTTTTTAATGCTATATGCTCAGATTTTGAACATATGAAAGGATATGATGGCTTAAAAACAGCTCCTCCAGAAATAATAAAAGAGATCTCAAGAGAAGAATATAAAGATTTAAATTATGACAAAATTTCTCCCGGTTTTACTCCATCATTTATACACCAACTAACTTGTACAGTTCATCCCCGTCATGCTTGGTGGGATAGAGAGCTAGGTTCTGATGAGGCAGATGCAAGATGTTCTTCTTACATGCAAATGAAGGGAGGCATCCCTGATCAATTTGTTTTATCTTTTTATGTTGATGTTGCGCCTCCTGTTGTATCAAATAAATACGGACCATTAGGATGGATACCAACTTACAGTTTAACAACGCATATAAGACAAATGCCAACAACTGAAATTTTGTTTGCTGACTTTAAAGCTACAGATATTAATAAAGGATATTTTGAACAAGATTGTAATATATGGGATTTAAATGAGAATTTAGTTGCTTCGAGTCGACAACTAACTAGAATACTAAAGTCAGAAGAAAAACTATCTAATCAAAAGGAATAAATATGCAATTCAAAGGAACCAAAAATTATATTGCGACTGAAGACTTAAGTATGGCTGTAAATGCCTCAATGGCTCTTGAAAGACCTTTATTGATCAAAGGTGAGCCTGGAACAGGTAAAACCTTATTAGCTGTTGAAGTTGCCAAGGCATTAGATATGGAGCTTATAGAATGGCATATCAAATCAACTACTAAGGCATCACAGGGTTTATATGAATATGATGCTGTTACAAGATTGCGTGACTCTCAACTAGGTGATGAAAGAGTTAAGGATATAAAAAATTATATTAAAAAAGGAAAGTTATGGGAGGCATTTACTTCTGATAAACAAGTTGTCTTATTAATCGATGAAATTGATAAAGCAGATATTGAGTTTCCTAACGATTTACTTCAAGAGATAGATAGAATGGAGTTCTTCTGTTATGAAACCGGTGAAACAATAAAAGCTAAACATAGACCATTAATCGTTATGACTTCCAATAATGAAAAAGAATTGCCTGATGCTTTTTTACGAAGATGCTTTTTTCACTACATTCAGTTCCCAGATAGAGAAACAATGAACAAAATTGTCTCAGTTCATTATCCAAAAATAAAAAAGAAACTTGTAAATGAAGCATTGGAAATATTTTTTGATCTTAGAAAAATACCAGGATTAAAGAAAAAACCCTCTACATCTGAGTTAATTGATTGGCTGAAATTACTTTTATCTGACGATATGCCAGACGAAATTCTTAAAAATGCAGATTCATCAAAAGCTATACCACCATTATATGGAGCACTGCTTAAAAACGAGCAAGATGTTCAGCTTCTAGAACGCCTTGCATTTATGTCACGAAGAGAAGCTGCAAATAAATAAATGTTAATCAATCTCTTTCAAACTGTTAGATCATCCGGTGTGCCATGCTCACTGAGAGAACTATTAGATTTGTTAGGAGCTCTAGAAAATCAATTAGTATACGCAAATATTGATGATTTTTATTATCTATCAAGAGCAATCTTGGTTAAGGATGAAAAGCATTACGATAAATTTGATAAAGCTTTTGATATTTACTTTAAAGGCATTGAAAAGCTTGAGGACGTGTTTCAAGCATTGATTCCAGAAGATTGGTTAAGAAAAGCTTTTGAAAAGGAATTAGATCCAGAAGAGTTAAAGAAAATAAAATCATTAGGTGGACTAGATAAATTACTTGAGGAATTTAAAAAAAGATTAGAAGAACAAAAAGAGAGACATGAAGGTGGTAACAAATGGGTGGGCACCAATGGTACATCTCCTTTTGGTCATGGAGGTCAAAATCCTGAGGGTATCAGAGTTGGTGGAGAGGGTGGTCAAAAAAGTGCTGTAAAAGTTTGGGAGCAAAGACAATTTTCTAACTTAGATGATTCTGTAATTATTGGAATTCGAGATATTAAAATGGCCTTGAGGAGGCTTAGAAAATTTGCTCGTCAAGGTAATGATTTAGAGCTTGATATGGATGGAACAATTAAGTCTACAGCTAAAAATGCTGGATATTTAGACATTAATATGGTTCCTGAAAGATCAAATACTGTAAAGGTTTTAGTATTATTTGATGTTGGTGGATCAATGGACCCATATATTAAGTTATGTGAAGAATTATTCTCAGCCATCAAGACTGAATTTAAACATCTCGAATATTACTATTTTCATAATTGTATCTATGAATCAGTTTGGAAAGATAATTTGAGGCGATCTCAAGAGAGATTTTTAGTACAAGATATGATTAATAAATATTCTTCAGACTATAAAGTTATTGTAGTTGGCGATGCAACGATGGCACCTTATGAGATAACAAACCCTGGCGGTAGTATCGAGCACTGGAATGAGGAAGCTGGGCACGTATGGATTAAAAGACTATCAGATCATTTTGATAATATGGCATGGCTTAATCCAGTTCCTGATGATCATTGGGATTACACATCTTCAGTATGTATTTTAAGAGATTTATTTGACAACAGAATGTATCCTTTAACTCTCAAGGGTTTAGAAGAAGGAATGGCAGAACTATCAAAATGATTTTAGGGGGAAAAATATGAATAATAGCGGAATAAAATGGGGTCCATTTACATTGAGGATTCCCTTCATACATACAAAGCTACTAACCGCAGAATTTCTGCAAGGACTAGTTATATCAGGTGCTACTGCTCTAGCTGCTGCTCCTGTTGGGATGGCTTTGGGTTTATCCTTAAATGAGGCAATTGCTGCTTGTTTTATAGCTAGCGTTTTAATTACATCAAGCCCTATTATTTTTGGCGAACCAATGGCGGCAGGATGGATTACTCCAGCTCTACCATTAGTTATAGGATTCTTTATGACTAAAGGCATGTTTGATGGAGTATATAGGGTTGAAACGTTTCATTATATGTCTGCGATGGCAATAGAATTTACTATTCTTGTTTTAGTTTTAGGTTTAACAGGCATTGGCAAATTAATTGTAGAAAGGGTTCCTAACGGTTTGAAATCAGGAATCATATTAGGCGCTGCTTTGGCAGCTTTTTATCAGATCTTTTTTAGTGATTTTGATCGTTATATAGGCAATGCTCCGGTATCAATGATTTCAGCTTTACTTATATGTACTGTTACAACTTTTTCAGAGCCTTTTAAAAGGCTGGCACAAAACAATAAAGTTTTAGCTTTAATTGGATCACTGGGCTTACTACCTGGTTTTATTGTGGCTGCTATCGTTGGATATATTACTGGTGAAATTAGTTGGAGCATTGAATTAGGTTTAGCTGTCCCTGCAGTTGGCGACGTATATTCACAAACTTCACCTTTATCAATTGGTTTTCCACCAAGTGAAATGTATTTAGAAGTTTTACCATTGGTAATCATTGGATATTTATTATTATTCGGTGATTTTGTTACTGGCATAGAGGTTATTAAAGAAGGTCAGGAAAAAAGATCAGATGAAATAATTGACATTGATATCAATAGATCACATAACAGCGTAGGTATTAGAAATGCAATTGGAGCTATCATTAATCCATTTTTCCCTACTCAAGGAGCTTTATGGACAGGCGTGCACGTAGTTGTTATTGAAAGATGGAAACAAGGAAAAGAAGCTATGGGATCATTATTTGATGGTATTCATTCTTATTATTTAATGGGAATACCTTTTTTATTCTTTGTTGTTCCATTTATTGATATTATGGAGCCTCTGATGATAGTTGCTCTTGGAGTTACTCTTATACTGACTGGTCTTGCTTGTTCATATATTGCAATGTCATTAGCAATTAAAAATTCTGAAAAAGCAGTCTCTCTAGTAACAGCTGTCTTAATTGCTTTTGGTGGGGAATATATGTGGCTAGGAATATTGATTGGATTACTACTAAGTTACGCATTGGTTGATAACAACGAAATAAAAAATGGCTGAATACGCTCTTGAGATTAATAACTTACAAAAAGTATACGATAACAATGTCGTAGCTTTAAAAGGTATTGATCTAAAAGTTAAAAAAGGTGATTTTTATGCCTTGCTTGGCCCTAATGGGGCTGGTAAATCTTCTACTATTGGAATCATTGGATCACTTGTTACAAAGACTGGTGGCAAAGTATCAGTTTTTGGCAATGACATAGATACAGATTTAAATAAAGCAAAATCGATGTTAGGTGTTGTATCTCAAGAAATTAATTTTTCACAGTTTGAAAAAGTTCTTGATATTGTTGTTACTCAAGCTGGATTTTATGGAATACCAAAATCCATTGCTATGCCTAGAGTTGAAGACATTTTAAAAAGATTAAGTTTATGGGATAGGCGAAACGTTCAAGCCAGAACTTTATCAGGTGGATATAAAAGAAGATTAATGATTGCGAAAGCCTTGATTCATGAACCAAAACTTTTAATTTTGGATGAACCTACTGCAGGTGTGGATATTGAACTTAGAAGAGAAATGTGGTCTTTTTTAAAAGAAATTAATAAAAATGGAACAACTATTATTCTAACTACACATTACCTTGAAGAAGCAGAGCAGTTATGTAGAAACATTGGAATTATAGATAAAGGCACTATAGTTGCGAACACCAGCATGAAAGATTTATTAGGAACTTTGAACGTTCAAGGTTTTGTTTTTGATTTACATCATCCGCTAGAGGAAGCTCCCTCAATTGAAGGCTTTCCATTAAAGTTAGAGGATCCTTTAACACTTGTTGCTGCCGTAAATAAAGACAGATCAATTAATGCTCTTTTTTCTGAACTTACAAAATTAGATATAAAAATAAAATCAATGAGAAATGAAGCAAATAGGCTTGAAGAGTTATTTATAGAGATGGTTAATTCAAATGAAGAGTAATTTCAATGTATCGATTTCTCTCTGGACTTTAACAGTAAAAGAGGTAAGAAGGTTTCTTAGAATATGGGTGCAAACGCTTGTTCCACCTGCAGTTACGATGTCCTTATATTTTGTAATATTTGGTTCATTGATTGGTCCTAGAATTGGTTCTATGGACGGTTTTGACTATATTCAATACATGATACCTGGATTGATCATGCTTTCCGTTATAACAAATTCTTATAATAATGTGGTCTCATCTTTTTATTCTGTAAAGTTTCAAAAATCAATTGAAGAACTGTTAATATCACCCATGCCAAACTGGACTATTCTGCTGGGCTTTGTTCTTGGGGGTGTTTGTAGAGGAGTATTAATTGGTATTATTGTATTTGGTGTAAGCTTATTGTTTTACCCAGATTTTTCAGTTGCCAATCCTTTACTAACAATCACCGTGCTACTATTAACTTCTATTTTATTTTCATTAATGGGCTTTATTAATGCAGTTTTTGCAGATAGTTTTGATGATATTTCCATTATTCCAACTTTTATACTTACACCATTAATATATTTAGGTGGTGTTTTTTACTCCATAAATATACTTCCAGATATGTGGAGATCAATTTCAATGGCAAATCCAATGCTCTATGTTGTTAATACTTTCAGAGAGGGCATGCTAGGTGTCAGTGATGTATCTATTTCTTTTTCTCTATGCATGATTGTATTTTTTATATGTTCTTTAACTGTAGCATGTTTATATTTTTTAAAAAAAGGAACCGGAATTAGACAATGAAGACAAAATTTTTGGGCAAAAATGAGATTGGCATAAATTATCCCAGTTCTTCAAAAATATTAGATCCAATTGTTAGGCAAAATAAATTATCAAATATATCTGGTATCGATTATTGGAATGCATACGAGTTTACTTACTTAGACTCTAATAGACTTCCTATATTAAAAGTTGTTGAGATAACTATTCCAGCTTCTTCACCAATTACTGTTGAATCTAAATCACTGAAGTTATATTTGAATTCATTTTATAAAAAGAAATTTATAAGTGAGTCAGTTGTTCTTACTAAAATAATAAAAGATTTAAGTAAGTTAACCAAATCAGAAGTAAAAGCAAAATTTATTAGAAAATTTAGTGCAGAGCCAAAATCGCTTGATATAAATAAAACAACTTTAAAGTTTACCAAACCTAATATGCCAATATGTTTTACTGGCTTCAGGTCAATATGTCCAGTTACATCTCAGCCTGATTTTGCAAATATTTATATCTTAACTGATAAAAAAATTGAGATTAAGTGGTTAAGGTCATACATAATTTCATTTAAAGAAAAAGGTGAGTTTCATGAGCAATGTGTTGAAGACATGCTTGTTACTTTAATAAATAAATATCCAAATTCAAATTTTGAGGTTTGCGGGAGATTTATGAGAAGAGGTGGTATTGATATTAATCCAATTCGTTCTAATAAAAAAAATATTACTTTTAAAAACTTTAGAGTTTTTAATCAATAGTTTATATATCTAAACTTCATTTTTAAGCTTTCTCTGATAGGATATAAGTTGTTAATTTTTCTATTAAGAGGAGAGGAAATGAAAAAATCACTATTAACATTATTAGTTCTACCTTTTTTTATCTCAGCGGAGCCATGGGTTGACTATGAACTTAGCGAAGAGGTAATTGAAATGACTGTAGTAACTGTAAAGCCAAACATGAAGGATGATTACCTAATGGGTATTAAGAAGACATGGGTTGATTCTTGCAAGATTCAAAAAGATCTTGGCCATATAATTGATTGCGGAGTTTATACAGCCAATACAGCAGGAACAGATCCAAATGTTTTTCTTACTATAAGATATGAAAATCTAGCAGCCATGGGCCCAAATAAAGAAAAGTATAAAGAGTTCATGAAAGCATGGAGAAAAAAAATATCTGAATCTGATCAAGAAAGTATTGCTGGCGGCTATGGTGATATGCGCGAGATAGTTGATTTGGTTGTTTTGCAAGAAGTTATTTTTAAATAAAAATTTCTTCATTTATTTTAAAAGCCCCTGATGGGGCTTTTTTATTAAATAATGTAAAATGCTTCACTCGGAGAGATGGCAGAGTGGTCGATTGCGCTACCTTGGAAAGGTAGTAACTGGGTAACTGGTTCCGGGGTTCGAATCCCCGTCTCTCCGCCATTTGTTACACTGTTGTCACAAATATTAATTAAGTGTAATATTTACACATGTCAGGAAAATATATAAAACAAATATCTAATATTCTTAAAATGTTAGAAAATCTTGATCGGGATTTAAACCTTTCATCATTTCAACGAAACTGAAAAAAAGATTTACTACACTATTGCTAATCAAGTTCATAAAAATGGTCAATGCAATATCTCAGATGTAATTAATGCCTCTGGTTTTTCTAGATCTACAGTATATAAGGCTATAAAAGCTTTTGAGGATAAAAAGATGGTAGTTCTTATTCAATCAAATTCTGATAAAAGAGAAGTTTTTATTTCTCTTGCCATTGCCTAAGATAAATAAAATATTATGAAACAGTTTATACAGATTTCATTGGCTGTATATTGTATTACTTTGGTTGTATTTTCATTTTGGGGTGGAGTAACTCTTCAAAATCCTGATATTGGATGGATTGGCAGTTTGGCCTATTTGCCTCATGGTTGTAAGGTTATTTTTATAACTTTTTTTGGCATTAGGGCTGTGCCTGCACTTTTTTTTGCAGAGCTTACAGGTCAATATCTAGAATGGCCAAATTCTGATTTATTTTACCTATGGGTTGGAAGCATTTCTTCATTGCTTTGTGTATTGGCAGCAGTCAATATTTTAACCTCGTTAAAAATAGGTACAGACACCAATCTTAGAATAAATAAAAGATTAACTTATAAAAATTATAAGTTTATTATTTTTGTAATTATTTTATCTGCTTTATTTAACAGTATTTTCACAAATCTTGTTTTATCAACTCTGAATGAAGTTTCTATCAATGTTTTGGTAATTGCTAGATTTTTTATAGGTGATATTTTTGGCTCCGCAATATTCATTGCATGGATGATGATCTTTGCAAGATTATTTATAAAAAACTTTCAAATCGAAAGATAAATTGCTTTAATTTATTTAATGAAATATTTTATTCAGGTAACACTGACAACATATATTGCAACAATGCTTGTGTATGCATTGTGGTCTTACATTACATTTTCAACACCTGATAAAGGCTGGATCGGAAGTATTGCTTATCTACCTCATGGCTGCAGAGTTATATTTTATTGTTTTTTTGGTGTTCGTTCCTTGCCTGCATTATATTTGGCTGAAATTACTGGGCCTACATTAGTTTGGCCAGATCAATATTTACCTTATTGGAATCTTGCTAGCCTATTTTCAGTTATGTCAGTTGTTGTTGCTGTTGAATCTTTAAAATGGTCAAGAGTATCAACTTTTTCATACTCAATTCTTAAAAAAATAAACTTTGCAAATTATAAATTCTTAATATATGTGACTATTTTATCTGCATTGATAAATGCAATTTTTACAAATTTATTTTTATCATTAATTAACGGTGTATCCATTGATGTTGTTGTTATATCAAGATTTTTATTGGTGACATGATTGGGACTGCATGCTTTGTTATTTTCTTGATGATAATGTTTGGAATGCTCAGAAATAAAAGATTACTTCCTGTAAATGATGATTAGTTGCGTAGATTGATTACTGTATATATATACAGTATAATATAATCATTATGAGTAACGTAGTTAAAATAAAAGAATTTGATCCTATTGTTGAAAAGTATATTACTTCTAAAGATAAGGAAGCAGTAAAAAAAACACTTGCCTTCGAGTACTTTAGCAATGATATTCAAGCATTAAATGCTTATATAAATTTTCATGTCTATAAAAATTCACCAGCATCAGAATTCATGAATCCTAAAGCTCAGCTAGAATTTAGTTTTTAACCATTTAAAACTTCTTTATTTTGTATTCATTCTGTATATAATTTAAGAGGGTGTCTTGTTAAGTGGTTTTTTAAGGGGACTGTTTAGCATTTATATTATTACCCTGAACATGGAGGTGGTCCTATTAGTATTTATTTAATAACAGGAAACGGAGGATCTACCTTTTGACACGGGGTAATCTATAAGTTTTCGACTAGTTCTAAATTGCAGTTGCAATTAAACTAGATTTTTTTACAACCCCCAAGTTTACTTGGGGGTTTTTTTATCTTTGTAATATGGAAATAAGATATTGGATTTTATTAACTTTTTTAGGTGCACTTTGGGGAAGCGCCTTTATGTTCATAAAAGTTGCAACACCTGAATTTGGTCCAGTGGCTCTTGTAAATACAAGATTGGTCATAGCTTCTTTAATTTTTTTACCTATTCTTCTAAGAAATAAATATATTCATCTTCTTCGTCCAATATGGAAACAAGTATTAGTTTTAGCGATTATGAATAATGCCATTCCTTTTACTCTTTTTTCTTATGCTAGTTTTGGTGCTGATTCAAATATATTGGCAATATTAAATGCTACTACTGCATTTAATACAATGATGATCGCTTATATTTGGATAGGAGAAAACGTTACTATAAAACAACTATTTGGATTAATTGTTGGTTTTATTGGTGTATTCATTTTAGTTAATCCACAAAATTCATCTACTACTTTAATTTCAAGTTTATCTGCCTTGCTTGCAGCTTTTTTCTATTCTTTTTCTACAGTCTATATTCAAAAAAATTCTGTGAATGCTAACAAAATGGTCTTGATAGGATGGTCGATTATATTTAGTGCTGTAATTATGTTGCCAGTTACTGTTTTTTATCTTCCTGATGCTATGCCATCTGCTGCAGCAATATCTTCAGCTATTTGGTTGGGTGCAATTTCTACCGGTTTAGGATTCATTGGATATGTTAGATTGATAGATAAAATTGGTGCTGTAAAAACTTCAACTGTTGCTTATTTTCTCCCAGTTTTTGGAATCATTTGGGGAGCTATATTTTTAGATGAAGCTATTACTAGCACAATTATAATTGGATGCTTTATTGTTCTTATTGGAATTTATCTATCTAATTCAAACAAAAAAGGCTATGTTAACTCTGTTAATACCAAGGCTTAATTATGAGCGAAATCGATATCCAAAAATTACTTCAAGATGCTAATGATGCTGTTCCAAGGTTATCTTTTGATGAGGCAAATAAAATTATTTCACAATCAAATACTTTAATTATAGATGTTCGAGAGATTTCTTTTTTTGGTGTTCGCTCTTTACCTGCTTTATATTTGGCTGAAATTACTGGACCAACCTTGGTATGGCCAGATCAATATTTATCATACTGGACTATTGCAAGCTTATTTTCACTTTTATCAGTGGTTGTCGCTGTTGAATCTCTTAAATGGTCTAGAGTTTCAACTTTTTCATATTCAATCTTAAAAAAAATAAATTTTACTAATTATAAATTCTTAATTTATGTAACCATTTTATCAGCCTTATTGAATGCTATTTTTACTAATCTTGTTCTATCTGCACTTAATAATGTATCTATTGATGTTGTAGTTATCTCAAGATTTTTCATAGGTGATATGATTGGTACTTTTTGTTTTGTAATCTTCTTAATGATAATGTTTGGCTTGCTAAGAAATAAAAGATTACTCCCAATTTATGATGATTAATTATATTGGTTGAATACTGTATATTTATACAGTATAATAACATCATCATGAATAACGTAGTTAAAATAAAAAAATTTGATCCTATTGTTGAAAAGTATATAGCTTCTCAAGATAAGCATGCTGTAAAAAAAACGCTTGCTTTCGAGTACTTTTGTAATGACATTCAAGCATTAAATGCTTATATAGATTTGCACGTATATGATATTTCACAATCATCTCAATTCATCGATCCTAAGGCTCAGTTAGAATTTAGTTTTTAACAGTTTGAAACTTCTTTATTTTGTATTCATTCTGTATATAATTTAAGAGGGTGTCTTGTTAAGTAGTTTTTTAAGGGGACTGTTTAGCATTTATATTATTACCCTGAACATGGAGGTGGTCCTATTAGTATTTATTTAATAACAGGAAACGGAGGATCTACCTTTTGACACGAGGTAATCTATAAGTTTTCGACTAGTTCTAAATTGCAGTTGCAATTAAACTAGATTTTTTTAACCCCCAAGTTTACTTGGGGGTTTTTTTATCTTTGTAATATGGAAATAAGATATTGGATTTTATTAACTTTTTTAGGTGCACTTTGGGGAAGCGCCTTTATGTTCATAAAAGTTGCAACACCTGAATTTGGTCCAGTGGCTCTTGTAAATACAAGATTGGTCATAGCTTCTATAATTTTTTTACCTATTCTTTTAAGAAATAAATATATTCATCTTCTTCGTCCAATATGGAAACAAGTATTAGTTTTGGCGATTATGAATAATGCCATTCCTTTTACTCTTTTTTCTTATGCTAGTTTTGGAGCTGATTCAAATATTTTAGCCATATTAAATGCAACTACAGCATTTAATACCATGATGATTGCCTATCTGTGGATAGGTGAGGATGTTACTTTAAAACAATTATGTGGCTTAGTAATTGGTTTTATTGGTGTATTCATCCTTGTGAATCCTCAAAATTCTAATACTACTTTAATCTCAAGCTTGTCTGCTTTGCTGGCTGCTTTTTTCTATTCTTTTTCTACAGTCTATATTCAAAAAAATTCTGTTAATGCTAATAAAATGGTTTTGATAGGGTGGTCGATTATATTTAGTGCTGTAATTATGTTGCCTGTAACTATTTTTTACCTTCCAGCATGCAATGCCTTCAGCAGCAGCCATATCATCTGCTATTTGGTTGGGTGCTATTTCAACCGGTTTAGGCTTCATAGGATATGTAAGATTAATTGATAAAATTGGTGCTGTAAAAACATCAACTGTTGCATATTTTCTTCCCGTCTTCGGTATTATTTGGGGAGCTATATTTTTAGATGAAGTTATAACGTCAACTATTATCATTGGATGCCTTGTTGTGCTAATTGGCATTTATCTTTCTAATTCAAATAAAAAAGGGTATGTTAATTCTGTAAATACTAAAGCTTAGTTATGAGTGAAACAGATATTCAAAAATTACTTCAAGAAGCTAATGACCATGTTCCAAGACTATCTTTTGAAGAAGCAAATAATCTTATCGCTACAGCAAATACTTTAATAATAGATGTTCGAGAGACTTCTGAGATAGAAGCAACAGGATTAATTAAAAATGCAG
>JAYQSP010000010.1:0-165894 GCA_038146925.1 Alphaproteobacteria bacterium | reverse complement strand
TCATCTGGGCGATCACGCCGCACCACCGGCCGCATGTCGGCTTTCCGGCACCGACAGTCCCAACCGGTCGCGCAGGGTGGTGCCTTCATAGGCTGTGCGGTAGATGCCGCGGCGCTGCAGTTCGGGCACGACCAGATCGACGAAGGCGTCGAATTCGCCGGGGAACATCGGCGGGATCAGGTTGAAGCCATCGCAGGCGCCGCCTTCGAACCATGCCTGCATGCCGTCGGCGACGTCCGCCGGCGTACCGACCAAAACCATGTGCCCGCGCGTCGCGGCGAAATGCTGATACAGTTGGCGCAGGGTCCAGTTTTTCTGCCGGGCCATGTCGAGCATCTGGCCTGAGCGGGTGCCGACCTCGTCCACTGCGTCGAGATCGGGCAGCGGTTTGTCGGGATCGTAGCCCGTGACGTCGTGGCCGAGACGGCGCGACAGATAGGCCAACCCATGATCGGGGTGGATCAGTTCTTGCAGTTCGTCGGCTTTGGCCTGCGCTTCTTTTCGGGTCTCGGCGACGGTCACCGACAGGCCGGGCATGATCTTCAGATCTCCCAACGAGCGGCCGTATCTGGCGAGCCGACCCTTCACGTCGGTATAGAATGCCCGCGCCATTTCGATGTTCTGGTGAGCCGCGAAGATGACGTCGGCGGATTTCGCGGCCAGTTCGCGCCCTTCCTCGGACGCGCCCGCCTGCACGATCACGGGCCGGCCCTGCGTCGAGCGCGGCACGTTCAGCGGGCCTTCGACCTGGAAATACTTTCCCTTGTGGTTGAGCATGTGCATGCCGTCCCACTCGAAGAAGGTGCTGGTGTCGCGGTCGCGCACGAAGGCGTCTGCGTCCCAGCTATCCCATAATCCGATCAGCACTTCGACGAATTCGTCGGCGATGGCGTAGCGTTCGGTTTTCGGCAGGTGGGCTTCCTGGTTGTAATTCAGTGCCGCGCGCGGGTTGCCGGTGGTCACGATATTGACGCCGGCGCGGCCCTTGCTTATCAGGTCCAGCGTCGCGAAAGCGCGAGCGATGCTGTAAGGCTGGTCAAAACTAGTGGTCCGCGTACAGACGAGGCCGATATACTCCGTATGGGCGGCAAGCGCGCTGAGCAACGTATAGGGTTCCAGCCAGGCGGAGTAATGCTGGCGATTGAGCGCCGATTCGACGGTGGTCCAGGCGGTGTTGGTATCGGCGGAGAACAGCATGTCGAGCAGGCCGCGTTCCGCCGTCTGCGCCATTTCGACGAAGCGGTCAAAATTCTCATTAGCGTCGGCGTGCGAATCCGGGTGCCGCCACGACGCGATATGGTGACCGGTGGGCCGGATGAACAAGCCGAGCTTCATTTTAGGCATTACAGAATCTTCCACGATTTCACGGTCCAGCCCTCAACGGTACGCCGGAGTGCAGAATGAGAGCAATGCGACAATCGGTCGGGGGGGGGGTATTTCAACCGGCAAATTCCAAGGCCTGGAGGTTATACAGCGCGCACAGCAGATCGGCGTGATCGCCCGGCACGTCGAACGGGACGGGTTCCTCGGCCATCAGTTTCAGGACCATCGCGAGGGCGGCGTCGTCGATACGAAACGTCCGCCGGTTGACGCCGAGGGTATAGGCACTTCGCGATGACGATTCGGTGGAAGGCACCAGCGCGAACTTGACATAAGCCGGCTTGACCACGCCGCCCGCCGCCCGGAGCGCGGCGGTAAATTCGGACGTGTCTAGCGCGTCGTCGCGGGTCGCGGTATGGGCCGCATCCACGCTGGTAGATGCGGTGAGGAACGAAGCTAGCCACACCTCGAAGGCGGGCGTGGATAGCGCCGAGCTGAGCCGCTCGCGCAGTGCGTCTAAGGTGTCAGGCGACAGGACGAATCCGGCGCTATCCACACCCAGCCCAGCGCCAACATAGAGATCGTCCAGCGTGTCGTTGTCCGCAAGGAACAGACCGAAATCCTCCAGTAGATCCGACGTCTGCGGGCCAAGAAAGCCGACCGAAAACGTTAGCGCGTCTTCGAGCGTCGTGCCTTCATGGGCGAAGCGGGGCGGCACGTAGAGAACGTCGCCCGGGCCAACCTCGACTGTTTCTCCGTCGACCGGGTCTTTGAGGATCTTCAGATCGAGGCCGTCGAGATAGACCTCGTCGGTAATCGGCGCACGGCCGATCGTCCAGCGGCGACGGCCATGCCCCTGCACCAGGAACACGTGATAGCGATCGACATGGCCGCCGATGCCGCCACCCGCGGTGGAAAACGAGACCATGACGTCGTCCATCAACCAGCGCGGTGCGAAATCGAACACCCGCAGCAGGTCAGCAGTATCGGGGTGGAACTGATCGACGTTCTGGACCAGCAAGCTCCAAGGCGCGTCGTCCCTGTCCGCCGAAAAATCGTCCTCCACGAAGGGGCCGAACCGGCAGGACCAGTCGGCGCCAGATACCAGCCGGGCGCGCGCCGTTTCCTCCATCGACAGCGCCGCCAGCTCTTCCGGCGCGATCAGTCGGTCAATCAAGGCCGCATTGACGGCCCCGCGCACAAGGAACGGGTGCGCATTCCAGTAGCGGGTATAGAAGTCGTCTGCGGCCGGCAGCGCATCGAGAACGGCGAGAGTGTCAGACATGTCGTGGTTATGCCACGGGTGGAGCGGCGGCGCATCCCTCGAGACACCGCTGTGCTTCACCTGCTTCGCAGCTTCAGCCTCGGAACGAATGGACGAGATCTCTGAATAGTCTAATCCCCTACCCCTTTGAGGGGGGAGGAGCTAGGGAGAGGGGACGGTTGACATCCCGTCTCTGCGAATCCGTCAGCCCCTTACCTTCCCCTGAAAGATCAGATGCCACGGGTCGGGCACTTCGCCGAGGGGGTATTCGATCAGGGTGGGGCCGGGGGTGGAGAAGCCTTCGCCGATGGCGCGTTCCAGCTCGGCTGGCGAATTCACGCGGAAGCCCTGCACGCCGAACGCGTCGGCTAGTTTCATGAAATCCGGGTTTTTCAGCTCAACGGCGATTTCTTTGCCGTCGAACAGCTGCTGCTGGAAGCGTTTGACGTTGCCGAACGCGCCGTCGTTGAACACAACCAGGACGATCTCGATGCCGTGCTGCGCCGCCGTCGCCAGTTCCTGCACATTGAACATAAACCCGCCGTCGCCGGAGATCGCTAGCACCTTCCGGTCGGGCATGCCTACCTTGGCACCCATCGCAGTCGGCGACGCGTAGCCCAGCGTACCCTGATAGCCGGGATTGATGTAGGTGCGCGGCTGATAAACGGGGAACGCGAGCCGCGCGACGTAACCGGGCTGGGTCAGTTCCTCAACGAAGATACCGTCTTCCGGCAGGACCGTCCGGATAGCGTTGAGGATCGGGATCTGCGGATCGAGTTTATCGAACTCCGCCTGCAGTTTCGCTTTCAGCGTTTCCATATCTTCTGAAATATCGCCGCGTTTGCGGTTATGGGCCGGCACCGCGTCGGCCAGCGCGGCCAGGCCCAGCGCCGCGTCCGCCTGCACGGCGACGTCCGGGCTGTGATTGCGGGTCATCTCGTCGGCATCGATGTCGAGGCGCACGAATTTGAGGCCGTCGTCCGTGCCCCAGCCCGGCACCATCGGCACCAGCCGCGTGCCGACGCCGAGCACCACATCGGCGTCCTTCCACAGCTTGTGGCCGTGCGGCGGGGTCAGCGCCAGCGGATGACGGGAATCGATGGCGCCCAGCGCGCCGCGCGACATCACCACCGGCGCCTGCAGCATTTCCGCCAGCGCCAGCAGTTCGGGCCCGGCGTCGATGGCGCCGCCGCCGGCGAAAATCAGCGGGTTTTCCGAGTTGCCCAGCAGCTTCGCCGCGGCTTCGATCCGGTCCGGGTCCGGTGCGGCGACGTCGTAGTAACCGGGCGGATCGACGGGCGTCACCTCGCCCTCCGCCTTCATGATGTCGAGCGCCATTTCGACCTCGACCGGGCGCGGGCGGCCGGTGTGCAGCTGGCGGAACGCCTCGGCCATGATCGCGGGCGCATCCGCGGCTGTCTCCATGCGCGCGGCGTATTTGGTCAGCCCAGCGGCGATGGCGAGCTGGTCCGGCAGTTCGTGCAGCTGGCCGGTCCCCTTGCCGATCAGCGCCGAAGGGATCTGGCCGACCACGAACATCATCTTGGAATTGAGGGCATAGCCGGTGGAGATCGCGGCCGACGCATTCAGCAGCCCCGGTCCCGGAACCACGATGGCGGTGCCGACGCGGCCCGTCGCCTGCGCGTAGCCGAGCGCCATGTAGCCGGCGCCCTGTTCGTGGCGGGTGTGGATGACGCGGAGCTGGTTCTGGCAGTCGTGCAGCGCGGCGAAGAGCGGGTCGAGCTGAACCCCCGGAATGCCGAACGCGGTGTCGACGCCGTGGCGGATCAGCGCATCGACGATGGCCTCGCCGCCGCTCATGGTTTTCGTGGCGGCGGTCATGCCGTCCCTCCTTCCGGGTATTCTGCGCAGGGAAATGTCATGGGGCGAATATTTCGACCCTCATCGGCGTGCCGCTATAGAACGGGCAGTTCGACAGAGCGACGAGGCAATCCATCAGCGCCTCGAATTCCACGTAATCGCCCGGTTTGGAGACGCCTTCCTCCAGTACCCACCATCCGTGGGCGCAATCGTGATGATAGTTCATGAACAGATCGATGGTGTCGGGAATATCCTCTGGAAGTAGGCCGTGGCCGGCGACGACGCCGGAAATGATCTCGTGGCAGCCGTCCTTGCCCGGTTCGCCCATCGCTTCGTAAAGGTAGCGGTTCCACATGCGTCCGTGGACGTCGTGCATACCCTTGACCTCCGCCGTGTCGGCAGTCATCCGCATCATCTCGTTGTTGATGGTCGACATCAGCACATCGCCCTCGACCAGGCGGTCGCGCGGATGAAAGCCGTGTCCTCCGCCAACCCCGGCGCGCAAGCGCGAATAGGACGTCGACAGCTTTTCGCGCAGATTGGCGTCGTTGAACACCGCCATGTCGACGACCTGCAACCCTTCGAGATCGGTAACGCGCAGCCTCTGACCGGTTTTCACTATGTCCGCCCACCCGGTGGCTGGGGCCATCACAGTTTCGAAGATTGGTTTCACGCGATTTCCGTTTCAGCTCATAAAGTCGATCCTGATAATCCCGTCGCCGACGGAAGAGCAGTTGGCGCATGCCACCAGGCAGGGCGTCAGAATGTCGAACTCAAGATAGTCGTCGGCGCGTACCGCCGGTACCCCCAATTCCTCCCAGTTGCCATCGTCGGTAAAACCGTCCGGCAGGTTTAGGCCGTCGAGCGACACGTCCTGCGCCTTGCCAAACAGGTCGAGCGCATCGACCGCGCTGGCTGGCCGCGCAGCCGGAGGGACCGAAACTCACGGCGCAATCGCATGCAACAGGGCGCCGAAACAGCCGATGTCCTGTTCGTTTCGATACGATTCCGCATTGCAGAGGCAGGTATGGATGTTGCGGATACCCCACCGGGCATAGTGTCGCCGGCGACACGCAGCAGCTCCTCGCCCACCCGGTTTGTAACGACGTCGTCCTCGATCAGCGCGACCGACGTATCGCTATCAAGCGATCTGTTCAGGGCGCCAAGTGCAAGTGACGCCGCCATCGAAAACCCGCGATTCGGATCGGCCTCGGCGAATTCCATCATCGCGCCGATCTGGCCGCCGACCGTGTCGACGATGCGGATACGCATGCCCGGCGGCAGCTCCACCACCATGGCCTGGCCGCCCCGCAGAATATGTTCGGCCACCCTTTTCCATAAAACCTCCTTAGGTCGTATTTTATATTTTATAAATAACTATGGTTGTTTTTTGCAACCCTGTTTTCTACCGGCACGGCATGGATTAACCCGCAGCGCTGCTTTACGCGGGTCGCGACCTTGGTATCATCGGGCACGGAACAAGGGAGACGCAGACATGGGCATCGCCGACACCCGGCGCGAACTGGCGGCGAACCGGATGATCTTCGAGGTACGGCGCGATCCGGCGCTGTATTCCGGTTTCGCTGAGAATTTCGAAACCGTCATGGAAAATTACGGCCTGAGCGAGGAGGAGCGCCAAGCGTTCCGCGACATCGACATCAAGCGGCTAGGCGAGCTGGGGGTTCATCCCTATTTCCTGCCGCAGGTCTCGCGCCTGTTTCACGGCGGCGCCTATAACCACAACAATTCGCCCTCGGCGCAGGCCTACGGCAGAAGCGTCGTCGACGGAAAAGGGAAAACCAGATAATGGCCGAGCTTGTCTTCGTTACTGGGCTGAGCCACGCGCCGGGCATGACCGGCTGGCTCGACCGCGCCCCCGAACACGAACAGAAATCCCTGACTGACGGCTTCAACGCGCTGGGCGAAAAACTGCGCGCGGCGAAGCCGGACCTAATTATCGGCCTCGCCAACGATCACGTGCTCAACATGCCGGTCGACGACCCACACGATTTCTGCATCGGGACCGCCGCCAACTGGAAAGGCCCGGCGGAGTGGTTCCGCGACTGGGTCAATGTCGACCCCTACCAGCTAGCAGGAAATTCCTCCGTCGCGACGGCGCTGTTCGACGGGCTGTCCGCACAGGGATACGATACCATCGCCAAAGACGAGCTGCTGTTCGACGACAACTGGTCGGTGCCGCTGAAATACCTGACGCCGGATTACGACATCCCGCTGGTGCCGATCCACATGAACTGCATCGTGCCGCCGATCCCGTCGCCGCGTACCTGCTACGAATTCGGGCAGGCGGTACAGAAGATCGTAGAGAACGACCTGCCGGCCGGCCTGCGCATCGCCTTCATGGGCACGGGCGGGCTCAGCCACGATCCGGGCGGGCCGAAATATTTCGACGTCGACGAGGAATTTGACCGCTGGTTCCTCGCCCTGCTGGAAGAGGGCGATCCAGAAAAGGTGTTGCGCGAGTGCACACAGGAAAAAATGAGCGCCGCTGGCGACGGCGGCACGTCGGAGCTGATCGCCTGGATCGGCGCGATGGGGATGGTTGGTGCCCGGCCGTCGATCACAATCTGCTACGAGCCCGCGGTCGAGCTGCGCTGCGGCATGGGCTGCGTTTACTGGGAAATGGAGAAGGAACCTGCCAATGTCTGACCAGAATCCGGGGCTTCTTAACGGCCTCGACGAGATCCTCGACCCGGCCCACACCGCCATCGTGGTGGTCGACATGCAGAACGATTTCTGCGCCGAGAAAGGCTACATCCACACCTCCCAGGGTGTGGATATGAGCGGCAACAAACCGCTGGCCAAACGCATCGGCAAGCTGGTCGAAGCCGGGCGCGAAGCGGGCTGCGAGATCGTCTGGATCAAGGCGATCTACGACCACGACCTGCTGCCCGCGCCGATGCTGTCTAAGATGCTGGAAAACGGCAAGGGCGCAGTGTGCTGCGCGTCCGGCTCCTGGGGCGCCGATTTCTACGAGATTGGCCCGGCAGAGGGCGAGCAGGTGGTCGAAAAGCGCTGCTATTCCGCGTTCCATAACACCCAGCTGGACGACATCCTGCGCCGCCGGGGACTCAAGTCCCTGGTGATCACCGGCGTGGCGACCAACGTGTGCGTCGAGAGCACCCTGCGCGAGGCGTTCTTCCACGGCTATTACATCGTGATGCCGCCGGACTGCGTGGGCTCCGCCAATGTGCCGCTGCACGAAGCGACCATCAAATCGGTCGAGTTCATCTTCGGCCACGTGCCGGAAAGCGGCGAAGTGATGGATGTATGGGCGGGCAAGACGGGGAAGGCCTAGGCGGCGGATTACGTGCTCAACCCCGTCGGTGGATTTTACGATTATCGGCGACTGACCGGACGGCCGTCATCTAACCCGTTTAAATTGTATCATTAACAAATCTGGCACGGAGGTTGCTCCTTTTCCCTCGGGAAAACCTGAAAAGGTTTCAGGGGGTTAAGAGGTGACATTATGAAATTCAGACAGGCATCCGTTGGCGCGCTCGCGGCGGCATTGATTTTCGCCGCAGGCACGGAAAACTGATGGAAAGACACGGCGTTCGCACACTCAAGCGCAGGCCTGCCTTCAAGCCGGGGATCAAACTGATCTGCGAACGCCTGTCATGCCGGAAGCGAATTTCCCGGCCGGCCGAGACATCGAACGGGGCATCAAAAGACTGGCGCTGCCAGTCCTGATCGGTGGAGCGCTGCTGCTATTCTATCTGGCCGACAACTGCATCTTCGAGCGGCGCAAACATCTGCTGACCATCGAAATCCTGGTCTACATCCTGATTGCAAATTTCTCGTCCATCGCCCTCCTCTATCTCGGCAACCGGGTCTATCGGTGGCTCGCCCGAGGATTTACCGAGTGCGAAGGCGATGCACGATCCGTAACGCGTCGGCCGGACTAGACACCCGAGGCATACGGAACCAAAACATCAAACGCCCGACGGCGGCCGTCCTTCCCACGCATCCTGCAGCAACGCCCTTATGGCGCGCCGGTCGTAGTCGCGCAGATTGTAATACCGGTCGGTCATGATGCGGTCGGCGGCCTCGTCGAGCGCGTCTTCGGGCAGGCCGAGATCGCGCAGCCCCGTCGCCGCGCCGCTTTTGCCCAGCAGGTCGAACAGCGCGCGCGGCGCGTCTTGCGGCGCCACGTCGAAGGCCCGGCCGATCCCGGCCATGGCGTCGGGCGCAGCGTCGCGGTTGTAGCTGGTCGAATGGGGCAGCACGACCGCATGGGTCGGCCCGTGCGGCAGATCGAACCCGCCGCCCAGCACGTGGGCGATCTTGTGATGAATGGTGGTGCCCGACGACATCAGCGTCATACCGCATAGCCACGCGCCGTGCATGGCAGCCGACCGGGCGTCGATGTCGCGTGGATCCCGCGCCAGCCTGACCAACGCCGCCGACATCGTGCGGATGCCGTTCTCGGAATACATGTTGGCGACCGGATTGGCATCCCTGCCGAGATAGGAGCTTACGGCGTGCGAAATCGAGTTGAAGCCGCTGGCGACCGACACGTCGAGCGGCACGTCCAGCATCAGTTCCGGATCGTAGATGAGCGTGCGCGGCAGCATGCGCATGTCGTTGTAGTTCACGCGCACACCGTCATGGCCGATGATGCCCTGTAGCGCCGTGGTCTCCGACCCCGAATAGGTGGTGACGATGCTGACGACCGGCTGACCCTGTTCCAGAGCGATCGCCTTAGCGAGGCCGACCGCCGTGCCGCCGCCGTACGTCACTAGGCAGTCGGCATTCAGTTCCTTCGCCATCTCACGGCCCGGCTCCACCGCCGTCAGCGGCACGAAAATTTTCGCGGCGTCGCAGATGCCGACAAACCGGTCGCCCAGCGTGGCGGCGAGTTTTTCGACCTCGGGCACGCGGCTTTTGGTGCAGCAAAACATCACGCGCGTCGCGTCCAGCGCCGCTATCTCGTCGGCCAGATCGGCGACGCGCCCGGCACCGTGGACGACGCGGCCCGGCATGCCGACATGGGTAAAGGATTTCATGGTCCGGTCTCCGTCGGTGGCTGATCCGATCCGGGCGGGGAATTGCGCCGGACGGACGGAACCATCAATATTGCGGAAATCGATTAGAATTCAACCACTCGGGAAAACGCAATGGCCGATACGAAAATTCACTCCGACTTCATCGTCAACCGGGCGAAGGACAATCCGTTCGTCAGCGGCGGTTTGCGCGTCTATCGCGAATACCGGGATCTCGGCATCGGCGCGGCCACGGGCGGCAAGGTGCACGCCCATATCATCCGCACCACCAAACCCTGCCCCGAAGGCGGCAGCGGGATGCATTACCACGACGTCGATTTCCAGATGGTGATGGTGCTGAAGGGCCAGTCACGCGTCTGGTTCGAAGGCCAAGGTGAGGTCGAGTTCGAGGAAGGCGATTGCTGGATCCAGCCGCCCGGCATCAAGCACAATGTGCTGTACTATTCCGAGGACTACGAGCTGCTGGAACTGACCCTGCCGGAGAAATACGAAACCGTGCAGGTGGAAGAGTAAAAAAAGCCCCCCCTTTTACCCTATTTTTTCATCGGCCCCGCCAGCAGCATCGGGTCGAGGCGCTCCTGATACCAGTTGATGCGCCAGTCAAGATGTGGGCCGGTCGACCGGCCGGTGGAGCCGACGGCGCCGATTTTCTGCCCCTGCGAGACCGCCTGCCCGTTGCGGACGTCGATCGCACTTAAGTGCGAATAGACCGTCGACAGGCCGTGACCGTGATCGACGATGACGGTGCCGCCGGTGAAATACAGATCGCGTTCAGCCAGCGTCACGGTTCCGGCGGCGGCGGCGGCGACCGGCGTGCCTGTAGGCGCGGCGATGTCGACGCCGAGATGCGGACGGCGGGGCTTGCCGTTCAGAATGCGCTGGCTGCCATAGACGCCGGAAATACGGCCTTCGGCGGGCCAGACGAACCCGCCTTTGAAATGGGCGTCGTTCGTGAACACCGCGCGGGCCGCCCGGATGGCATTTCCTTCGCGCCGGATTCGCTCCAGCGCCTTCGCCGAGGGCGTGACCATCCTGCGCGGCAGGCCGTCGATGCGCTGGATACGGTATTTGCGCTGCCTGATCTCAAGCGTCCGGGTGTCGCGTTTGCCGTCGGGCAGCACGACGTCGAGCACGGTCGTGTTCGGCGCATCCCGGCCGAGCCCGAACACGAACACACCGTCCGAGCCGACCCGGACCGGCGCGCCGTTCAGGCTGACCGTGGCGCCGGGAAGCGTGGTGCCGGTGATCAGCCCGCCCTGAACGAAATCGCCGGAGAGGGACAGGGACGTCGCCGAGACCGGCATCGGCAGAGCGAGAAGCATCAGGGCGCCCGACAGAAATCTCATCATGGTTCAGAAAAGCGAGCCCTGATCGCCGCCGGGCGCGGGTGCGGATTTTCTGGGCTTCGCCGGCTTCTTTGCGGTGGCCTTCCTCTCGGCCGGTTTCCGGGGCGGGGATTTTTTGGCCCCATCCGCCGACCCCCCGATGGTCGCCGCGACGGCATTGTCGGAAAAATGGATCGACACGGTCTGGCCCGCGGTGGTTTCCGCGGCCTGCATGACCGGTTCGCCGTCTTCGTCACGGATCAGCGCGAAACCCCGATCGAGCACGCGCTCGTAGGACAGGCTGTTGAGCAGCTGTTCGTTCGCTTTCAGACGCGCCTCGCCGTCGGCGATCCGGCGGCGCATGCCGCCCGCCATCCGTTCCCCCGCCGACAGGCTGGCGAAACCGTTCGACCGTTCGCGCACGAACCCGGTCAGCGCGGCGGCGATACGGGCGTTTTTGTTCGCTAGATCGCTCTCGGCCCGGGCGATCACCTCGCGCGGATGGGGAAGACTGGCCGCGGCGGTCGCCAGCCGCGCCGCTGAGCGTTCCATCTGCCGCGCGACCAGGCTGTCGACGCGGTCGGTCGCGTAATCCAGCGCCTGCATCGCCCCTTCCAGCAGTTCCGCCGGACGCGGCAGGCCGCGCGACAGTCCTTCGACATGGTTTCGGCGCTCGTCCAGCAGGCGGGACATGCCGGCGACCAGCCGCCGTTCGTCGTCGAGCACCTGGGCCAGCAGGTCGGACCGCACCGGAACCGCCATCTCGGCAGCCGCCGTCGGCGTCGGCGCGCGCCGGTCGGACGCGTAATCGATCAGCGTGGTGTCCGTTTCATGGCCGACCGCCGAGATCAGCGGAATATCCGATGCCGCCGCCGCCCGGACGACGATCTCTTCGTTGAACTGCCACAGGTCCTCCAGGCTGCCGCCGCCGCGCGCGACGATCAGCACGTCCGGGCGCGGCACCGCGCCGTCGGGGGACAGGGCGTTGAAGCCGTTGATCGCCGCCGCGATTTTCGCGGCCGCGCCGTCGCCCTGTACCGGGACCGGCCACATCAGGACGTGACGGGGGAACCTGTCTTCGAGCCGGTGCAGGATGTCGCGGATCACCGCACCGGTCGGCGAGGTGACGACGCCGATCACGTCCGGCAGGAACGGCAGGTCCCGCTTGCGGTCCGCATCGAACAGACCCTCGGCGCCGAGCTTCTTGCGCCGGTCTTCCAGCAGCTTCAGCAGCGCGCCTTCGCCGGCGAGCTCGACCGATTCGATGACGATCTGGTAGCGCGAACTTTTCGGATAGGAGGAAATGCGCCCGGTGGCGATCACCTCCATGCCTTCTTCGAGCCGGAGCGACAGCTTGCCCACCGTGCCGCGCCACGCGACGGCATCCATCGCCGCGTCGGCATCCTTCAGCGTGAAATACAGATGGCCGGAGCCGTGATAGTTCGGGCGCCCGACCTCGCCGCGCACGCGGACACGACCGAACGCGCCTTCCAGCGTCCGCTTGATCGCCTGCGAGATTTCGCCGACGGACAGTTCGACGACGTTGTCGCCGGCGGCGGGTTGTTCGCTGGAATTGAAGAATTGATCGGCCATGACGATTCGCATTCTATGTCATCAGATGAGTCGTATGCCAATGACATCGAAAGAAAAACGGAGACCGGTTGCATGAAAGTACTAGTCGTCGGGGGCGGCGGACGGGAACACGCCCTGTGCTGGACGATCTCGGGGTCCCCGCTAGTCGATCAGCTGTGGTGCGCGCCGGGCAATGCCGGCATCGCCCAGGACGCCGAGTGCGTCGATATCGGCGCGGAAGACGTGGACGCCCTGGTGGCATTTGCGGTCGACAACGAGGTCGAGCTGGTCGTGATCGGCCCGGAAGCCCCGCTGGTGCTGGGGCTGGCCGACCGGCTGCAGGAAAAAGGCATCCGCGCCTTCGGTCCCAGCGCCGAGGCCGCGATCCTCGAAGGCTCCAAGGGCTATATGAAGGACCTCTGCGCCCGCTACGATATCCCGACCGCGGCCTACGGACGGTTCACCGAGCCCGGCCCCGCCAAGGAGTTTATCGATGCGCGCGGCGCACCCATCGTGGTCAAGGCCGACGGGCTCGCCGCCGGCAAGGGCGTGATCATCTGCGAGACGGTCGACCAGGCGCATCGGGCGGTCGACGACATGCTGACCGGCGGCGCGTTCGGCGACGCCGGCGCCGAAATCGTCGTCGAGGAATTCATGGAGGGCGTCGAGGCCAGCTTTTTCGCGCTGGTCGACGGCGAAAACGCCCTGCCGCTCGCCTCCGCCCAGGATCACAAGCGCGTCGGCGACGGCGATACCGGCCCCAACACCGGCGGCATGGGGGCCTATTCGCCAGCGCCGGTGGTGACCGACGACATCGCCGCCACCGTGATGGAGAAGATCATCCTGCCGACGGTCGCGGGCATGAAGGCGGACGGCAAACCCTATCGGGGGGTTTTATATGCCGGGCTGATGCTCACCAACGAGGGCCCCAAGCTGGTCGAATACAATGTCCGGTTCGGCGACCCCGAATGCCAGGTGCTGATGACGCGGCTGATGTCGGACCTGGTGCCGGCGCTGATCGCCGCCTGCGACGGCGAGCTGAAGGATTTCGACCTGCGCTGGTTCGACGAGGCGGCGCTGACGGTCGTGATGGCGAGCAACGGCTATCCCGGGTCATATGAAAAAGGCACGGTCATCAGGGAGCTGGACAAGGCCGGCAAGATCGCCGGGACGCTGATCTTCCATGCCGGCACCGGTACGAACGAGGCCGGCGAGACCGTCGCCACGGGCGGCCGGGTGCTGAACGTGACGGCCAACGGCAGCACCATCGCGGAAGCCCAGGAACGCGCCTACAAGGCGGTCGACCGTATCGACTGGCCCGGCGGGTTCTGCCGCCGCGACATCGGCTGGCAGGCGGTTTAGCTTTTTTATCCGCTGGCGCGGGCCGGCGCCGTCCAATAATCTAGGATTTTTTGTTCCGGCGTTCGCGGGATTCGTGCCGCGCCAGCCAGGTCGAGGCGGCGACGATCAGCGCGCCGCCGATCCAGATCCAGAGACCCGGAAATTCGGCGAACATGAACCAGCCGACGATCGCCGCCCAGACGAGACGCGCGAACACAACCGGCTCCACCGCCGAAATATCGGCGATCTTGTAGGCCGTCGTCAGCAGCATGTGGCCGCAGCTCCCCATGAAACCGATGGCGACCATGAACAGCAGCTGCGTCAGCGTCGGCGTCTGCCACACGAAAAACAGCGCCACGCCGGACGGCACCATCATCGTCAGCGACAGATAGGCGACGATCGTGGACGGTGAATCGGTGCGCGACAGGGATTTCGCGATCAGCTTGGAGCAGGTCACGAACAGCATGGAGACCAGCACCAGGATCATGCCGAGATTGATTTCCTGGAACCCGGGCCGGACGATGACCAGCGCGCCGGCGAACCCGATGACGAGCGCGACCCACCGCGGGCCGTGCACGCTTTCGCCCAGAATGAACATCGCCCCCATCGCGACGAACAGCGGCCCCATCAGCGACAGCGCCGTCGCATCGCCCAGCGGCACCATGCTGAGCGCCGTGAACCACAGCAGCAGCGACGCCCCGTTGAACAGCCCGCGCAGCATGTGAAGCGGCAGCCGCGACGTCCGCAGCACCGTCAGCCGCGTGCGCAGCAGGATGGGCGCGAAAAAGACGAAACCGAAAAACGCCCGGAAAAACGCGATCTCCATCGCATCCAGATCGCGCGACAGCAGCCGGACCGACCCGTGCATCGTCGCGAAGAACGCGCCGGAGGCGATGGCGAGGATGATACCGCGCACGGTCGGCGAGATGCTTTCCATCTCCTCGACCATGCGGATGGGATTTTTCAGCTGCATGGCAAATCAGATACGCAGGTCGCCCGCCGCGCGTCAATCTGCGGACGACGCCCTCTCCCCCTCGCTTGCCGAACGGTGTAAGACAGATAAAATTCGCGGGGAGGAAACGCATGCGACCGAACAAGATCAAAACCGCCTGGGACGAGGGCCGCGCCGCCGTCAACGTGTTCCTGAGCACGCCCGGCTCCTTCACGGCGGAGGTCATGGCGTCGCTGGGCTGGGACGGCGTGACGGTGGACATGCAGCACGGCGTCAACGATTACGGCGATCTGGTGCCGATGCTGCAGGGCATGTCGCGCTACGACCCGGCGCCGATGGTGCGGGTGCCGTGGAACGACCCGGCGATCATCATGAAATCGCTGGACGCGGGCGCCTATGGCGTCGTCTGCCCGATGATCAACACGGCCGAGGAATGCGAGCGCTTCGTCGGCGCGTGCCGCTACGCGCCGCGCGGATACCGGTCAACCGGGCCGATCCGGGCCGTGTTCTATGCCGGCGCGGATTATCACGATCACGCCGACCAAACCGTGCTGACCTTCGCGATGATCGAAACCCAGGAAGCGGTCGACAACCTGGACGGCATCTGTTCGGTGCAGGGCCTGGACGCGGTCTATATCGGGCCGTCGGACCTGTCGGTGTCGATCGGCGGCGGCCCGGGCGGCGACCAGCGCGCGCCGGACGTGATGGAACGGATAGATCAAACGCTGGCGGTTGCGCACGCCAACGGCATCAAGGCCGGCATTCACTGCATGTCCGCGGACTACGCGAACGAGATGGTCGACAAGGGGTTCGACCTTGTCACCCTGTCGAGCGAATTCCGCCACATGATGGCCAGCGCCAACGCGATGCTGGCGGCGACCAAACTGACCAGGAATTGACCGGGGATTGACCGGGGATTGACCGGGGATTGACCGGGGATTGATCGGGGACTGACGCGAAGGGGAGGACGCGATGGCGAAGGGACAGAAATACGACCGGCGCAGGGAAGATATCGGCAACGTCGTCGCGCTGGAACACGTCAATGTCTGCATTCCGGACCAGCGGCTGGCCACGCTGTTCTATATCGCCGGGCTGGGGCTGACCCGCGATCCGTATCTCGTCACCAGCGTCACCAATATGTGGGTCAATGCGGGGCGCACCCAGTTTCACCTGCCGACGAACGACCCGCTGGTGGTGCGCGGCACGATCGGCATGGTCATCCCGGACCGCAAGGGCCTGCTGAAGCGGCTGGCGGGCGTCAAACAGATGCTGAAAGGGACGAAATTCTCGTTCAGGGTCGAAAAAGGCTACGTGTCCGCGACCTGCCCGTGGGGAAACAGATTCCGCATCCACACGCCGTCCAAGCGCTTCGGCCGCACGGCGCTGGGGATCGTCTATGTCGAATTCGGCGTGCCGAAAGGCAACGCCGACGGCATCGCGCGGTTCTACCGCGACATCGTCGGCGCGCCGTCGCGGATCAGCCGGGCCGGCGGCGGCAGGGCGGCGCATGTGCAGGTGGGCGACAACCAGGAACTGGTGTTTCGCGAAACAGCGGGCAAGATCGCGCCGTTCGACGGGCATCATATCCAGATTTACATCGCCGATTTTTCCGGGCCATACGAAAAGCTGCTCGACCGCGGGCTGGTGTCGGAAGAAAGCAGCCAGCACCAGTACCGGTTCGAGGACATCGTCGACCCCGATACGGGCGAGGTGCTGTTCACCCTGGATCACGAAATGCGCTCGCTGACCCATCCGCTGTTCGCGCGCCCGCTGGTCAACCGCAATCCGGACCAGACCAATCAGCAATTCGGCGCCGGGCACGAAACCCGGTCCTGGGCGCTGCCGTATGCCGGATAGGAGAGACTGGCCAGCGGCATCCCGGCCCCTATAATCGTCTCGAACGACATGAAAAATCACAGGAGGCTTCAGATGAAAGGTACCTTCCGGACAACACTCGCCGCCGCGGCGCTGACAGTGGCGGGCACCGCATCCGCCGTCGCCCAGACCACCATCGACGGCGTGCGCTACTACGATTTCACCCATGCGATCCCGATGTTCGCGCCCACCGGAGGCGACATCACGAAACCGGATCTGTCCAAGCCGTTCAAAAATTCCATGGCGGTGGCGAGCTTCGGATTTCAGGCAACGCGGAAAATAAAGGACCCTTTCAAGACCCAGACGGGCTTCTTTCAATGGGGCTGGTTCCACTTCGACGAGCACTACACCACCCATCTGGATTCCACCGACCATTATCTGAACAACGACAAGGCGGCGAACGCGGACAAGCGCTCGGTCGAGGAATACACGCTGCGCGATATCATCGGGCCGGTCGTCTATATCGATATCTCGGACCGGGTGGCGAAGGAACTCGCCAAGAACGGCGGCAAGCCGTCGCCCAACCCCGCCGTGACCAATTTCGGCGAAGCCACCGGCGCGACCGTGCTGGCCGACGACATCGAGAAGGTCGCCGACAAAATCGTCGATCGTGCCTGGATCGTCGTCCATTCCGGCTGGGACAGGCTTTTCGTCGGTGACCCGCCCCAGGAACCGTTCCTGCACCCCTATATCAACGGTTTGAACTATCCGGGATTCGGCAAGGCGGCGGTCGAAAAGCTGATCGAGATCGAGAACCGCAAGGGCGTGCGCATCAACGGGATCATGATGGACAATCTGTCGATCGATTCAGGCGAATCCGGGCGCGGATCCGACGGCAAGAATCCGTTCGGCGACGGCTGGTACGCCCATCAGCTCGGCCTGACGCGCGGCTGGAAGCTGCTGGAGAACGGCGCCGGCACGGGGCAGCTCGCGAACGAATCCGGCAACTGCACGCTGATCGCCGGCGCCATCCGGCTGACATCCGCCACCGGCGCCCCGGCACGGGTTGTCGCGATCTGCCGCTAGGGGAGTCTTATACCGGCGGCACCGACCCGCTATCTCTCCCGGCCATCCATAACGATAATTCCATGGGTGGCCGGAAGGGGAGCGGGCCGGTGCGATTCCGCCTTAGCGGATTGCGAACGTATCCGGCCGGTCAGATATTGTAGATATCGATCGGTCCGACGATCCGGTCGTCGTGGATGAAGATTTTCTTCCGCGCGATGCGGATTCCGTCGCCGGTTTCGCGCAGGCCGTATTCGTACAGCCCGCCGCGCGTGACCGCGCCGCGCACCCGCGCATAGCTGCGCACCGACCAGGTCGCCGAAACATTCGTAATTCCGTCCGCTTCGCCCTGGACCAGCACATTGGTCACCAGATGCGACGTGTGCGGCAGCGGATCGGTGGCGTAGGAATCCCCGCCCTCGATCCGGAAGATACGCGCCTCCAGCCCGGCGCGGTCCATGTACATCAGGCTGACGTCGTTGTCGGGATCGTCGGTCCAGTCCTCGTCGCCGACCATCGCCGGCGCCCAGTAGACCGCGTCCCCGGCATAGAGGGCCAGCCAGTCGTCCCAGCGTCTGGTGTCGAGGTACCAGGCTTCGCGGTACAGAAATTCCGCGGCCCGGTCGGTGGAGATCGTCATGTCGCGCGCGTCCGGGAGACCGTCGATGGCCCTACTCTGCCGCGATGGCCGCCGCGCCGTCGAGGCGGTAGCCGTATTTTTTATCCAGCTCCAGATCGCGGCAGATATCCAGACCCTTTTGAAGCGCCGCGGGGTCGAGCTGCTGCAGCGGCTTGCGCAGCGGGCCCGCGGGCAGGCCGACGGCCCGCATCAGGCTTTTCATCGACACGGGATTGATCGTCGAATAGGCGAAATGCAGCATCGGCAAGTTGGTCAGCCACGCTTCGCGGCAGGCGAAAGCGTCGTCGCCGGTGGCCCACGGGGTGGAGATCACGGCCATTTCGGCGGGAATGATATTGCCGGTCATGTTGGCGGTGCCGTGTCCGCCGAGCGCCATCATCGGCACCACCAGGCCGAGATTGGGCGAACAGCAGCACATCAACGACATGTCGGGCCTGGCGGCGCAGATTTGCGCCACCTGGCCGACGCGGGTGGTGGATTCCTTCAGCACGGTAAAGCGCGGATGCTCGGCGAGGCGCAGCAGATCCTCGGTCTTGAGGTCGGTGCCGACGCGCGGCGGGTTGTTGTAGAAGCCGAGCGGAATGGTCGACGCGTCGGCGACGTCGAGGCAGAACCGCACGATGTCGGCATTGGACGCGCAGATATAGGCCGGCGCGGCGATGATGGCGCCGTCCGCGCCCTCGGCGGCCGCCTGCCGGACGTAACCGATGGTGCCTTCCGTCGTCGTGCCGGTGCAGCCGTAATAGAAATGCATCTTGCCGGAGCGCATCTTCATGGTTTCGCGCACGATGGCGTGGCGCTCATCCGGGGAGAGCATCGAGACCTCGCCGGTCGATCCCATGAACAGGATCGCCGACGTGCCGTTTTCCTCGTGAAACCGGATCAGCGTGCGGAAGCCCTCGAAGTCGATGCTGCCGTCGGCATTCATCGGCGTGATCAGGGCGACGAAGGACCCGGTGATCAGATCGGTGCTCATGGTCGATTCTCCTATATTGGCAGAGATACTAACCGAACCGGCAGGGTTTTATCAAAGCGATTGGCCGGACAGGCGGTCGGGGTCTGCCTGCGGACCGGCGGCGGCGGCACGAGACGGGGACCAAGCCGGATCGCGATCGAGGAAAGTCGAACCCGGTTCAATCTTCCGGGGAATGCCCGGGCAGCTCTCTGACACGCCGGTATTCCTCGTAGGGCCGGACGTCGCCGTCGGCGATGCGGTAACCCGTCCGGGCCAGTTCGGTCTCGGACGACCGGGTGCTCATGATACCGGTGACGGTGACCGCGGTAAAAAGCCCTCTAACCCTGATCGGGTTTTTCACCGTCACATAAACGATCTGGTTGCGGGGCGGCGGCGGCACATGGATGCAGGCGCCGACATAGGGCACCAGAAGGAACTCGCTGACCCGCATCCCTTCGTGTTTGAGCGGGACCACATATCCCGACAGACGCACGCCGCGGCCGTCGAGCGAAGCGACCACCGGCGGCGGTTCGGCGTCGCCGGACATCAGGCTCTTGACGATCTGAAGGACGGGCGAGACACGCGTATAGTCCGGCCCGCCGCTGCCTTCGGGGACAAGCTGGTCCCAGGTGAGGTCGAGCGTCTTCGGCGCCGCCGACACACCGACAGCCAAGATCAAACAGGCCATCGTGGCCACGATCGCACCGTGTAGACGCAAGGGTTCCGGCCCTTTCGCGTTGCGGGAATTACGACCGAATATAACAGGCCGCGACGAGCCTGGCGATGCGCCGCGGGGGAGAGGATCGAACCGGTTAACCGAAACTGCGGTTCATCAGCTTTTCGGCGTTGGTCTGATACAGCTTCTTCTGGACGTCGGATTCCAGCTCCATCCGTTTCAGGCTTTCGAACGTTTCCGCCACCGGCGCAAACGGCGCGTCGGTGGAAAAACAGACGTGATCGGGGCCGAAATAGTCCATCCCGGTGGGGAACGCGGAGGACGATCCGAACATCGCCGTGTCGCCGTAGAACATCTTGAAATATTCGCCGTGCGGGCGCTTCAGCGACGACAGCACGTTCGAATAATCCTCGTCCGCCGTGCGCGCGCCCAGAACGGCGAGCCCGGCGCCGACGCGTTCCTCGAAATAGGGGATCATGCCGCCGAGATGATGCGTCAGGATCTTGATCTTCGGATAGCGGTCGAACAGCCCCCACAGCACGAGCCGCACCATCGCGACCGACGTCTCGTATGGCCAGCCGAGCGCCCACCAGATCTCGTAGCGGGATTTTTCCTCCGCCGCGTAGTCGGTCATGTCGGACGTGCGCGCCGGGTGCATCCAGATCGGCAGGTCGTAGTCCGCCATGGCGGCGAAGACGGGCTCGTAATCCGGATGGTCGAGCGGGCGCCCCCCCACATTGGTGAAGATCTGCACCCCGACCGCGCCCAGATCCGTCACCGCGCGGTGCAGCTCGTCCATGGTTTCGTCCATCGAATGCATGGCGAGCGCAGCGACGAAGCCGGGGAAGCGGTCGGTGTTCTTTTCCACCATCTCGGCCATGGTGTCGTTGCCGATGCGCGCCAGCTCGATCCCCTGTTCGGGGGTCGTGATGTCTTCAAGCGGCGGATTGGGCAGCGAGATGATCTGACGGTAATCGCCGAACGGGTCCATCGCCCGGAACCGCGCGTCGAGATCGTGGACCTCGGTGACGGATTTCATCCGCTTGCCGATATTGCCCAGCGACGGGGCCACCCGGCTCATGTTTTCGTAGAATTCGTTGGGAAAGATATGGGTGTAGATGTCGATATACATGGGCGCGCTCCCCGTTTGATTTCGGAAAGATTAGCGCGTTTTGATCAGCGAGGCACACCTGTGCAGATCGAAAAACATAATTCCCTCTCCCCACCGGGGAGAGGGGGAGACACGCTTATTTCACCCTCTCCCTAACCCCTTCATCCGCTTCGCGGCTTCAGCCTCAAGGGGGAGGGGACAAGAGAAGTATGCGCCTGTCTCGCCTGCACGGCCGCGCCTCAGATATCCGGCCAGTACTCGATCGGCAGCCCGGTGTGGTTTTCGGCATAGAGAATCTGGGGCGTCCGGTCGCTCACCAGATAGCGCAGCTGGGCTTCCGCCATGCGCTGATCGAAGGCGCTGCGATCGGGATATTGATGGTACATCGCCGTGTTGGCCCAGGAGAACCGCTGGACCTGCCAGTTCCGTTCGAGCGCGATATCGGAATACCGTTTCAGCAGGGCGTCGTCGTCTTTCTTGAAGTGGTCAATCAGCGCCGCCGACAGAACGCTGACGTCGGCGACCGCCGAGTTCAGGCCTTTCGCCCCGGTGGGCGGCACCACATGCGCGGCATCGCCGGCGAGGAACAGCCGGCCGTGCTGCATCGGCTCGGAGAAAAAGCTGCGCAGCGGCGTGACTTCCTTCTGCAGGATTGCGCCCCGTTCCAGCGACCAGCCGGGCGCGCCGAGCCGCACGTCGAGCTCGTCCCAGATCCTGTCGTCCGACCATTCGTTCAGATCCTCGTCCGGCGCGCATTGCAGATACAGCCGGCTGATCGAGGGCGAGCGCATGCTCAGGAGCGCGAACCCGTTCTCGTGATGGGAGAACAGCGCAACCTCTTTCGACGGCGGTGCTTCGGCCAGCACGCCGAGCCAGCCGAAAGGATAGACGTTTTCATAGGTTCGCAGCACATCGGCCGGCATCGCCTGGCGTGATGCGCCGTGAAACCCGTCGCAGCCCGCGACGATATCGGCCGTCAGCTCGTGCGTCTCGCCGTCGTGTTCGTACCGCACCGTGGGCCTGTCGCCGTCGATGCCCTCGATCGCGACAACCGGCGCTTCGTAGATCACGTTGTGGTTTTCATCGGCGAGCGCCTTCAGCAGGTCGCGGGTAATTTCCTGCTGTCCGTAGACGGTGACGCCGCGGCCGATCAGGTCTTCGAAATCGAGCATGTAATGCTCGTTGCGATAGCCGATGCAGACGCCGCGGTGATACATGTGCTCCTTCTTCAGGCGCTCGCCGACGCCTGCCTTGATCAGCAGATCGACCGTGCCCTGCTCCAGCACGCCGGCGCGGATGCGCTGTTCCACATATTCGCGGCTACGCGCTTCGATGACGATACTTTCTATACCGCGGAGGCGCAGGATCCAGGCCAGTAACGATCCGGACGGTCCGGCCCCGACGATGGCTACGGGAACGTGCATGATGATGTCCTCTGTTCTTGAGCGATGATGACCGGGGGCCCGGTCCGATTACGCGACCGTCTCAGGCCGCGTCCTGCAGGGTGATCAACCCCATTCCCGTGGTCATGGGGGCATAGTAGTTGCGGTGGATCCGCTCCGCATCGGGCGTCATCGCGCCGCGCATGGTCAGCCACATGATCAGTTCGACCGCTTCGGCCCCCGCCTGATCCATCAGTTCGTGATGGGTCATCTCGCAGAGCGACTGGGGATCGTTTTCGATGCGGTCGAGGAACCACTGATCGAAGTCCGAATTCAGATGTCCGAAGCGTTCCCCGTGAAGCTGGTGCGGCATGCCGCCGGTTCCCATGACGGCGACATTAATGTCGCGGTCATAGCTTTCGACCGCGCGGCGCAGCGCCTGTCCCAGTTTGAAACACCGAAGCGCCGTCGGAATGGGATGCTGCAGGACATTGACCTGCACGGGGACCACTTTGACCGGCCAGTCGCCCTGCTGGGGAAAGCACAGATCCATCGGGACCAGCAGACCGTGTTCGACGGCCATGTCCTTGCACACCGTGATGTCGAATTCTTCTTCGTACACCAGATGCCGGCAGATATGAGCGGAGAATTCGAGATCGCCCTTGATCGGCGGCAGCGGCCTGACGCCGAACCCTTCGTCGGCGATGGCATATTCGGATGCCGCGCCAACCGCGAATGTCGGATATTTCGAGAACGAAAAATCGCAGGCGTGGTCGTTATAGATAACGATATAGATAACGATCGCGACATCTACTTTGCGGTCGTCCGACAGCCAGGTTCTAACCGGCACGTAGGCATCGAAGAGCGGCTTCCATTCCGGGGCTTCCTGCCGGCCCTGGTCGACCACCGCACCGATCGACGGCACGTGAGAGGTTCCAATTCCAGCGACAATTCGGGCCATGTCAGGTTGCTCCTTCTTCATTGCGGGTTTTAAGAAATTCTTCGTAGGAAATGCCCAGCTGCTGGGCCCCCAGGGGATAAAGGCCGACATCGAACAGATGGGCGATGCGGACGACGTTGTAGATATTGCCGCCCGCCTTCACGAGATTGAGCCAGTCGTTGTCGAGTATCAGTTGCTTTTCCTCGGCAGTCAGGTCGAACCGATCCATGACGCCGTTCATGTCCGCCTTGAACGCATCGCGGTTTTCCGCGCTGTTGAGCCATTCGGCCAGACGGTTTACACGCCGCCCCTTTTCGCTCATCTCCAGGTCGAAAACATAGGTATCGGCAATCGGATTGTCCGGGTCTCGCTGATCGATCATTTTGTCGCCCTCGCGCTGTACGGAGCGGCGGTCCGGGCCGTCCCGTCATGAACAAATTCGTGATGGGGACGACGGTAGATTGACATGTATAATTTGACAATCATGTTATATTGAAACTTACCTTCCCGATTATATTGACAATTGGCAGGGCCGGCATGGCGAACAAGGTCGAACAGATGCGCGCCTTTCAGGCCGTCGTGGAGACCGGCGGATTTTCCCGCGCCACCGGGCGGATCGGCATGTCACGCGCCGCTGTCAGCCGCCACATTATCGATCTGGAGGACCGGCTCGGCGTCCGGCTTCTGAACCGGACGACCCGGCAGATGAGCCTGACGGAGGCCGGCGAGACGTTCTACGAAAAATGCTGCCGGATCCTCGAAGAAATCGACCACGCCGAACGCAGCGTTTCCGATTCATCCACCGGGCCGCAGGGAAATTTGCGGGTCGTCGCCCCGGTCAATTTCGGCCTCAGCGATCTGGGCGAGGCGGTGGTCGAATTCCTGCAGGCGTTCCCGCTGATCCAGCTGGATCTGAGCCTGAGCGACCAGACCGTCGATCCGATGGAAGGCGGATACGATATCGCCATTCGCCTGCAGATGTCGGAACCGCAGATTCCGAAGACACTGGATATCGTTCGGATCAGCCAGTCGACGCGGATACTGTGCGCGTCGCCCGTCTATCTGGACCGGCACGGCGAGCCTGTCGATCCCGATGCGCTCGGCGATCATCAGTGCCTGTCCTACAGCTATGTCGACGATCCGGGCACCTGGCGGCTTTCGCGCGGCGACCAGGAATATGCCGTTCCCGTGAGCAGCCGTATCACGACAAGCGCGGGGCGTGTCATCGCCGCCGCCACCGAACAGAGCCTCGGAATCGGCTACGGCCCGGAGGCGTTTTTTCGCGACGCGCTCGCCGAAGGGACCATCAGGCAAGTGCTGGCGGATTACGATCTGCCGCGCGCCTCGATCTACAGCCTGTCGGCGCGGAGCCGATACGTGCCGGCGAAAATCGGCGCCTTCAATACCTTCATGGAACGCTTTTTCGTCGGGCGTATTTTCTGAGACCGGCACTCGGCAAAGAAGGGCGGCCCATTCGGACCGCCGTCTATGCCAGCTGCCGATCAGCTCGGGTCGGGGGTCGTCCGCAGATAGGGTTTGTGCTCCGTGAAGCCCTTGGGGAATTTCTTTTCGGCTTCTTCGTTGGACACCGACGGCACGATGATCACGTCGTCGCCGGGTTTCCAGTTGACCGGCGTCGCCACCGGCTGCGCCTCGGTCAGCTGCATGGAATCGACGACGCGCAGGATCTCGTCGAAATTGCGCCCCGTGGTCATCGGATAGGTGATCTGCAGGCGCACCTTCTTGTCCGGGCCGATCACGAACACGGTGCGCACCGTCTGGTTGTCGACGGGCGTGCGGTCGGCGGGATCACCGCCGGCGCTGGCGGGCAGCATGTCGTAGAGCTTGGCGACGTTGAGGTTGGTGTCGCCGATGATCGGGTATTTCGGCGCCGCGCCCTGCGTTTCCTCGATGTCCCTGGCCCAGGCTTCGTGATTGTCGACGCCGTCGGCCGACAGGCCGATGACCTTGACGCCGCGCCTGTCGAATTCCGGCTGCAGCTTCGCCATGTAGCCGAGCTCGGTCGTGCAGACCGGGGTGAAATCCTTCGGGTGCGAGAAAATGATCGCCCAGTTGTCGCCGATCCAGTCGTGAAATTTGATCGGTCCGTGGGTGGTTTCCGCCTCGAAATCGGGGGCGATGTCGCCAATGCGTAATGCCATGTGCCTGTCTTGGGTGTGATGAAAGGAACGTCCCCTGCCCGTTCCCGTCAGGTATGCACCGCCCTGCCGGGTGTCAAGCGCGCGCCGGTCCGCTTGAAAGTGGAAACACCTGTGCGCCGCCGGCATATTCCCTGACGAAAAGTTTATCCGCTTGGCGCCGCTTAGGGACTATATGTTAGGCATACACCGAACGTCCGGCCCAGAAACACAGGAAAACTCATGGATATCGCGGCACCCAGCAACGTCGCACCCCTCGATGCGTCCAAGTTCCAGAACCCGCAGACCACCGCCGCCGGCGAGCCGCGCGCCGCCGTGTCGCTGCGCGCGCTGCAGACGCTTTGGATCAATACCGGCACGCTGTGCAATCTGACCTGCGCCAACTGCTACATCGAATCGAGCCCGACCAACGACCGGCTGGTCTATATCACCGCCGCCGAAGTCACGGCCTATCTGGACGAGATCGAGGCCGACGGCCTCGGCACCGGGGAAATCGGCTTTACCGGCGGCGAGCCGTTCATGAACCCGGACATGATCGACATTCTGGACGCGACGCTGTCGCGCGGCTTCCGCGCGCTGGTGCTGACCAACGCGATGCGCCCGATGGCGAAGATGCGCGACGGCCTCAAGCGCCTCCGCGAAGAATACGGCGATAAACTGGTGATGCGCGTCTCCATCGATCACTACGACCGCATGCACCACGAAAAGGAACGCGGCCCCCGGTCGTGGGAACCCGCCATCGCCGGGCTGCAATGGCTGTCGGAGAACGGTTTCAATATCAACGTCGCCGGGCGCACCTTCCGGGACGAGGACGAAGCGGGCCTGCGCGCCGGATACGGCAGGCTGTTCGCCAATATCGGCCTGACCATCGATCCGCAGAACCCGG
This sequence comes from Alphaproteobacteria bacterium, assembly GCA_038146925.1. Classification (GTDB taxonomy): domain Bacteria; phylum Pseudomonadota; class Alphaproteobacteria; order MPNO01; family UBA830; genus UBA830. The sequence goes on along the minus strand of JAYQSP010000010.1, from coordinate 139,646 downwards.
TCGATCTGGTGCTGTTCCCCGAAATGGACGAGATGGCCGACGTGCCGGAAATCACCACCGCCTGCTGGGGCATCCTGAACGTATCGCCCGACGCCATGATGTGCGCGACGTCGCGCATGGTGGTGAAGCGCCGCGGCGCCGACAAGCCCGTGGTCGTGCCCTGCACGCTGCTGCCCTACGACGAGCGTTTCGAAATGGGCGAGACCCTGGCGGAAGCAGCCGCCGACGTGCCGCTGAACCACCCCCACTGCGCCAGGTTCTGCGTGCTCGGCGGCGGGGCCTGCAGCGCCGGGTAGGAACCGGTCCCGCCACCCTCCCCCATGACAAAGAAATTCGGCTGAGTTAAGGCCCCAAGGTGAGGCCTCCAGTGCATCGGGAAAAGATGCGCGGTCGGGGAAGAGTAGGTCGTTAGAGAAGGGGTGGACCTTGTTCAGTAATTTTTTCGCGGGCCGGCGGCAGAGTGCCGCGCGCGGCCGTCTCCGTTTCGTTTCGTATATTCCGGTTTTCGTTCTGACGTTGCTGTTTGTTTTCACGGCGGCAGGAAACCGCGCCGTCGCGGCGCCGATCACCACGCCGGGGGATCTGGTCAACGGACAGCAATACCGGCTGGCCTTTGTCACCAGCACCCGGCGCGACGCCCTGTCGACAGACATCGCTGACTACAATGCGTTCGTCACCGCCGCCGCGAACTCTCAGGCTGCGCTCACATCGCTGGGAACGATGTGGACGGCCATCGGTTCGACCGCGACGGTCGACGCGCGCGACAATACCGGCACCAACCCGCTGACCGACGGTCTCGGCGTGCCGATCTACCTGCTGGACGGCAGCACCCGCATCGCGGACAACTACGCCGATCTCTGGGACAATTCCATCGCCTCGCCGCTTGGCATTCAGGAAGACGGCACCCCCGCGCCGGGCCTTAGCGGCGGCGGCACGTTCTTCACGGAATCCGTCCACACCGGCACATTCACCACGGGCGAGGGCTTCCCTGGCCGGGAACTCGGGAACGTGCTGGTGGAATCCGGCCTGACGTTCACGACCTCGCCCTGGGTGGCCAACAGCCTGTTCTTCAATACGAACCAGCTGCGATTTTTCGCAATTTCCGACGTGCTGACCGTGGGCGCAACGGCCTCCATCTCCGAACCGGGTGCCGCGATCCTTCTGTCGCTCGGCGTAATCGGCCTGATGCACCGTCGGATGCGCCGGCGCTGATCTGCGCGTCCGCGACAGGGCCTGCAACGCGGGCGCGGCACTCTGATCTTTATCCCGTCATTCCCGCGGAGTCGGGAATCTTCAGGCGACCCGGGAATTTTGCCGGGAGATCCCCGACCTCATCCTGGGGAGCGCGCTTACGCGCGTCTCGAAGGAGCGGGGATGACGCCGTATTGATTGAGGCTTGGCGGCCCTACAGATTCTTCTCCAGCCAGGCGAACATCTTCGCCGTCGAATCCGCCGTCGCGGCGGCGCGGTAGCCCTGCGGGTTGTGGAAATTCTGGAAGGCGTGGCCGCAGCCGTCGTAGCGGTGGAATTCGTGGGCGATGCCGAGCTCGGTCAGCCGCGCGTCTATTTTGTCGACGTCGGCTGGGGACGGGTTTTCGTCGTCATTGCCGAAGAAACCCAGCGACGGGCCGCGCAGTTTGTCCAGCTTTTCGAACGGCGGCACGTCGCCGGTGCCCATCGTCTTGAACATGTTGCCGCTGTAATAGGCAACGTTGCATTTGAACGCCGGGATCGAGGCGGCGCCGAGGAACGACACGCGCCCGCCCATGCAGTGCCCGGCGATGCCCATGCGGTCGGCATCCACGCTGTCCAGCCCCTGCAGCAGCGCCACCGTGGCGTTGAGATCGGCGACGATCTGGTTGTCGTCGAGGTTCTTGATCGAGTCCCGCGTGTCCTCGCCGTCGGGGCGGCGGTGATGCAGATGCGGCGTCGCCGCGACGTACCCCTGGCCGGCCAGATCCTGGACGAACTTCGTCGTCGCCGCATCGTTGCCGGCGCGGTGATGGGCGACCACAATAGCCGGATGCGGGCCCGGCGCGGCGGGTTCGTCGACGAAAACGTCCATGTCGACCCCGTCGACGGTGAGCGTTTCCCAGCGTGCGTTGGATGGCATGGTTGGATCTCCCTTCCATAGATAGGCGGCGAAGTGTGTCATTTCGTTTTACGTCTTCGACGCGGTCCCGGCCAGCCCCGGCACGCTGGTCCTGGACCAGAAACAGCCGACCGTTAACCCTGAAAGGGTCTGTCGTCCGATTGTCAGCGGTTTAAACGCTCGCCGGGCGAAACGTGCTCAAACTGTCGGTATTTTTGACAAATCCCGAACCGGCGGCCTTGAGGTAATTTCTAACCTGTTGAAATATATGGAATAAAATTATTGGCGCGATTCTTGCTTGGAAAGCGCAACAGCCGGTCAAGGCATTCAATTGAGAAGCAAAAATGAGAAAACTGAAATCCATTCTTCAGAGTACGTATGCCGGGATCGCGGCAGTGGGGATCCTTTGTGCCGCGTCATCCGCATCCGCGTCATTCATTAGTGTAGGCGGCTACGATTCCTTCGACATAAGCGGACTGCCCGGCGGAGATCTGGGCGCGGCCATGCTGAATCCTGCGAATCATCCGACATTCGGTGTCAGCGGGTTTACCGATGCCGGCGATGTCGCATTCGGAAGTGCCACCGCGAGCTATCTCAGCGGCGTCGATATGTTTTTTACCGGCCGTCTAGGGATAACCAGTTCACCGTCGGGAAGCGATATCACCAACCTCGTGAATTTCGTGAATGACGGCGGGGTCCTGGTCATAAACAACGACAGGTCTACGAGCTTCACTTCCCTGGATCCGCTGCTGAACGCGTTCGGCATAGATCTAGTACCCCTGCCGACGTCGAGCGTCGAAACACTTAACATCACTGATCCCGCGCACCCGATCATGGACGGTCCGTTCGGGCAGGTTTTGTCGATGGGGTTAAGAGACGCGGCGCGATACCTTGCACTGACGCCCGACGTGACTATCGCTGCGACCTGGCTGAATGGTGACTCCGCAATCGCGACGCTGGGACCCGGCGCGGGGCGCCAGGGTGCGGTAATCGTGTTGCCGGATGTCGAAAGGTTTCTGCTCGATTTCGACAGCTCGCTGGGCACTGGCGACACCGAAACGGCGACCCTGAACGCGATAGCCTACGGCGTTTCGGTCATCAATGCCCCTGCGGTGCCCGAACCCGGAACGCTGGCCGTCCTGGGCCTCGGATTTACAGGTCTCTATCTCGTGCGGCGCCGCAAACTGCGCTGACAGGCGCCCCGAACCAACCTGGATCAGAAACGGCGGTTTTCCGGAACCGCCGTTTTTTATGACCTGCTTCCTCCCCGTTTGAGGCGCAAGAAAACCCTGCTAATTCCGAAATCTACCCCTTCGCCCCGGCGCGCACGTTCTTTTTCCGTTTGATCTTCGTATCGCGGCTTTCCCGCGTCGGCGGCAGCAGGTCTTTGCGCTGGATACCGTCGGGCAGGAACCATTCGGCGAAGGTTTCGGGCGCGGGGTGCCACTGGCCGGGCTGCCAGTCCTCGGTCAGGTAATCCTCGTCGCAGAAATATTCGGTGGCGCCGCCGGCCGGACAGTTGAAATACCAGAAATAGGCCGACGAGACGTGATGCCGTCCCGGCCCGACCGCGACCTTGTGCTTTTTGCCCTGAAAACGGATGCCGGCGGCGAACAGTTCGTGCAGGTCTTCGACGCCGAAGGCGACATGGTTGATCGACGCCTTGCCGGATTCGGATTCGAGGAAGAACAGATTGTGATGCCCGCCGCGCTTCGCCGCCCGCAGGAACACGCCGCGCCCGGTGTAGTAGTCCGACACCGAGAAGCCGAGACGGTCGACGTAGAATTTTTCGATTTTCCCGATATCCGGCACGGCGAACACGCAATGGCCGATATGGGTCGGCTGGACGCGTTTGTGATAATGGGCGGGCGTGTTGATGCGATCCGCGCGGGACGCGGAATTCATCGGCCGGCGGGTGTCCTTCAGCCTGCGGCGACGGGTCATCCGGAACGCGATGCCGAGCCCGAAATCGTCGACCGAATGCAGCGTGCCGTCCCTGTCGGCGGCGACGGCGCGGTCTTTCGACAGTTCCTTTTCGATCCGTTTCAGGTCCGATTTCGCGGTCACGCCCCAGACGATTTCGCGCACGGTCGATCCCGGCTGAATGGCTTTCGGCAGGTCTTTCGCGCCCCTTGGCCGAAGCACGATCTGCGATCCGTCGCGGGTCTCGAACACCGATTTCGTCGCCCCGCCCGACAGCTTTTTCAGCCCCCAGTCGGCGAAATAGCTGCGGCATTTTTCCATGTTGGCGACGCCGTAGACGACGGCGTCTATTCCGTTGAGGGCCATTGCCGGATCTCCCTTCTGACGTTTCCGGAATTCAGCCTATCTCATTTTCCGCCGGCGCGGTATCGCACCCGCCCGCTCCCTCCGGCCTCCCGCAAGGCGCCGTTCAAACCAGATACAGGTTCAACGGCCATATGGACGGCGGGCGGCGGGGGCGGCATATTGTTGGGCAATCAACAATAACGGGCGGGACCGATCCGTGCGACTGGGAGACATTCTTCGGCTGGCGGCGCAGCGCGATCCGCGAAAATGCGCGATCGTGGCGGGCGATTTCCGCATCGACTATGCCGCCTACGACGCCGCCGCCAACCGGTTCGCCCACCTGCTGCTGGATGCCGGAATCGAAAAGGGCGACCGCATCGCCACCGCCCTGTTCAATTCGCCGGAATACGGCATCGTCCATTTCGGCAACGCCCGCGCGGGCAGCGTATTGGTTCATATCTCGCCGATGTATGCCGGCCCGGAAATCGCCCGCATCGTCGAACGCACGCGGCCCCGGGTGCTGGTGATCGATGCCGCCATCGAGGACAAGATCGCCGCGGTGCGCGACCGGATGGCGTCGGTCGAAAAGCTGATCGTCGTCGGGAAGGATTTCGACGCCGCCATCGCGGACTGCCCCGATACCGGTCCCGCAATCGACATCGACCCCGCCGACCCCGTCGCGATGACGTTCACCGGCGGCACCACGGGCGAGCCCAAGGGCGCGGTGGTCAGCCACGATGCGCGCTACGTGTCCGCCTGGACGACGGCGATCGAACATCGGGTTACGGGCGAGGACGTGACGGGCATTCTGACGCCGATGTTCCATGCCGTCGGGCTGATGATCTGGTACCAGGCGACGATCCTGGCGGGCTGCACCTCGGTGATGTTCCGCAGATGGGACGTCGCCGACTTCATCGCCCGGACCGAGGAACACGGCATATCGTCGGTTTTCATGGTGCCGGTGCAGGTGCGCGACCTGATCGACGCGCCCGAATTCGACGCGCACCGGCTGCGCAGCCTGAAGAACATCGGCGCCGGCGGCGCGCTGACGCCGGAAGGGCTGATCGCCGACTGCCGGGCCGCCCTGCCCGATTGCGATTACACCGATCATTACGGCCAGTCGGAAACCGGTCCGCTGACCATCCTGCGGCCCTGGGAAGCGGACGCGCACAAGGGCTCCATCGGCCGCCCCGCCACCGGAGTCGAGATCCGCATCGCCGATGCGGAGGGCAACGCCGTCCCGCCCGGCACCATCGGCGAGCTGACCTGCCGCGGCCCGTTCCTGATGGACGGCTATTTCGAAAACGGGGAAGAGACCGTCGCCTATTTCCGCAAGGGCGACGGCTGGGGCTGGTCGGGCGACCTGGCCGTCGCCGACGAGGACGGCTTCATCACCCTGGTGGGCCGCTCGAAGGAGATGATCGTGTCCGGCGGGATCAACATCTATCCGCGCGAGGTCGAAATCGTGCTGGAGGATCATCCCGCGGTCGCCGAATGCACGATCTTCGGCGTCCCCGACGACCGCTGGGGCGAGGCGCTGATCGCCTATGTGGTGCGCCGGGCGGACGCGGAAGAAACCACCGAAGACGCCCTGCTGGCCCATTGCATCGACCAGCTCGCCCGCTACAAGCGCCCGCGCGAGATCGTGTTCGTCAGCAACATCCCCAAAACGCCGTCGGGCAAGATCCAGAAACCGCTGCTGCGCGATGCGTATCTCGACGGGCGGGTGCTGCCGTAGGGGCACTCTACAGCTGTCATTCCCGCTCCTTCGAGACGCGCGCAAACCCGCTCCTCAGGATGAGGTCCGGAAGCTCCTTTCGCACCTGGCGCCCTATTCCCCCGGATTTGTTCCGGGGGTCCATGGGATAGGTCGTCTCCATGTCTGAAATGGATCCCCGGCACGAGGGCCGGGGGAATAGTCTGAAGAATACGGCCGATTTCGCTCCAACGCGGCTTGCCACAAGACGCCAGACGGCCAAAATGCGTGCCGGGTTCAACACGGAGGACACCGTCATGGTAAGCAAGTTCGAGGATTACTGCTGGGCCGACCTCATGGACGAGGAAACGCTGCAGATCTACAGCGCCTATGAGCGCCCGCTCCGCGTCGGGCCCAACGCCGCCGTGCTGATGATCGACGTCTATCAGGCAAGCTACGACGGCGGACAGCAGCGGGTGATCGACGTCATCCGGGACCACCCCAGTTCCTGCGGCGAACGCGCCTGGGCGATGGTTGAACCGGCCAAGCAACTGCTGGCCGCGGCGCGCGCCGCCGGTCTGCCGGTGATCTATTCGACCGGGGACGAACGCAGCAATGCGAAAGCCGGCCGGCCGACCAACCGCGTCACCCTGACCGAAACCGACGACGCCTATAACATCCTGCCTGAACTGGCCCCCGAACCGGCGGACCTGGTGGTCTACAAGCAGCGGGCGAGCTGTTTCTACGGCACGCCGCTGATGTCGCACCTGGTCGGACTCGGCGTGCAAAGCCTGATCGTCGGCGGCGGCACGACGTCGGGCTGCCTGCGGGCCGGGGTACAGGACGCCAAGGCGAACGGCTTCCATGTCACGCTGGTCGAGGAATGCTGCTACGACCGCACCCCGATCAACCACAAGGTCAATCTGTTCGACATGCATCACAAATACGCCGACGTGATGAAGCTCGCCGATGTGTTGGACCATCTGGACAAGCTGGCGCCGCGCCGCATGGCAGAATAACAGGCGTTCCGGCGCAAAGGCGGACGGGACAAATCCCGCCGCCGCATGCAAATTTGCCGCACCATCAGCCTGCTGCGCATATTGCCAACCTGCGTCCGCACCGATACTCTTGAAGTAGTTAGGCACCGAAGTAATTCGGGTCTGAAACGCATTTCGGGATGAGGGACGACCAGACACATGGAATTGCAGGGACTCGATATCGACGTCGTACGCAAGGGATCGGGACAACCGCTGGTGATGCTGCACGGGGGCGGCGGGCCGATCGCGCAGATGCCGTTCGCCGACAGGCTGGCGGAGAAATTCGAAATCATCGCGCCGACCCATCCGGGGTTTAACGGCAGCAGAATCCCGAAGCATTTCACCCGGATTGACGACCTGGTGTATCTCTATCTCGACCTGCTGGACGAGCTGGACCTGACCGACGCCGTCCTGATGGGCTTTTCCATGGGCGGCTGGACCGCCGCGGAAATGGCGGTCGCCAATTCAAGCCGGCTGTCGCGACTGATTTTGGTCGATTCTGTCGGCGTGAAAGTCGGCGGGCGCGAAGACCGCGATATAGCCGACGTGTTTGCCTTGCCCGGCGAAAAACTGGCCGAAATAATGTTTCACGACAAATCGCTTGCACCCAACCCGGCTGATATTCCGGACGAACAGCTGCAGATCGTCGCAGGCAACCGCACGGCGCTCGGCGTTTATACTTGGGATCCGTACATGCACAATCCGAAGTTGCCGCACCGGCTGCACCGGATCAAAATCCCGACCAATTTCATTTGGGGCGCCAGCGACGGTCTGGTGACGCTGGAATACGGTGAAAAATTCTGCGCCATGATCGACGGCGCGACGATGACCGTCATCACCGAAGCCGGGCATTCGCCGCAGATGGAACAACCGGATGCATTCGTGAACGCGGTTTTTGAAGTGGCGGCATAAACGACGGGCCTAGACTAATCCTGAGACGTTTAGAGAGGAGAAAGATCATGCAATCCTGGTGGTTCACGGAAGATTGTTACCCGCACCTGCCTGACGAAAGCACCTACCGCTCGATCCGGGTCGATCTGCCCAATCAGCACTGCGATCCGGAGATAGCTAATGATCTTTACAACCGTTATTTGGATCTCTGGTGCGCATGTGACGAAATTGGGCTGGGCATCATGCTCAACGAGCATCATCAGACCGCCACCTGCATGGTACCAGCGGCGCCAATCATGCTCGGCATCCTGGCCCGCCAAACCCAAAAATCACGCCTGCTAATCCTTGGCAACCCGCTACCCAACCGCAACCAGCCTGTCCGCGTAGCCGAGGAAATGGCGTTAGTCGACGTGATCTCCAAGGGGCGCGTTGAATGCGGGTTTGTCCGCAGCGTACCTTACGAGGCCGCAGCAGCTAACATCATGCCCTACCGCGGTTCCGACCGGATGTGGGAGGCGCATGACCTAATCTTGAAGGCCTGGACCACCCATGACGGTCCCTTCAACTTTGAAGGTGAATGGTACCACCATCGCCAGGTCAACATCTGGCCCCGTCCGTATCAGCAGCCGCACCCGCCGGTTTGGATCACTATGGGCAGTAATGGTTCCGCGCGACCGGTAGCGCAGCACAAGCACATTGGCGCGGTCTTTCTTGCAGGCTACCCGCGCATCCGCGAAGTTTTCGACGGCTATCGCGAGGGCTATCTTGAAGCCCATGGCGAACACGCGCCGCTCGATCGGCTGGCATATCTCGGCCTCTGCTATATCGGCGAGAACCAGCGCGAGGCCGAAGAAGGTGCACGCAAGCTGCTGTGGTATATGGAATCCAACAAGGTGCCACCGGAGTGGAGTAATCCGCCTGGCTATCACCCGCCCGCTGTATCGGCCAACGTGATGCGCGGCGTCACAGGATCTGGCGTCCCGACGCGGCCGACCCTGGAACAGCAGATGGCGCGCGGTAACGTATTTGCCGGCACGCCGGATCAGGTCTTCGAACAAATGAAATCGTTCTGGGAATATTCTGGCGGCTTCGGCCACATGCTGATGATGGGGCAAGCAGGGTTCCTGTCAGACGCGGACGCGCTCAAATCGATGCGGCTTTACAAAGCCGAGGTCGAGCCCCGCCTCAAGGAGCTCGCGGCAAATGCCGATCCCGCCGAGCTGTGGGAAAAGAGCAAAGCGGCGCCCGTCAAGGACGGCGTCGATATTGGCAATTTTGGCGTCGAGTTCGTGCGTTGATGCAAGGTTTACCTGCTTACCAGATTTACGCATACATCTTGACCGCAACCTGGTGAAAGCCACGGCGTTTATACGCGGTGGCCTTCTCGGGGTTTTCCGGCCCTCTTAGAAGTGACGGCTGAACGAAAGTTGTAGGGATGCACACGACCTCTTCTTTATCGATCACCAAATTCTAAACATACGGAACTGAACGACCATGACCGACCTAAAAACCTGGTTCTTCACCGAAGACTGTTACCCCGATCTGCCGGAACAGAACTCTTATGACTCCATAAGGGTCGATCTTCCCAACAAGTATTGCGATCCGGAAAACGCTAGTCGTCTGTATAACCAGTATCTCGACATATGGTGCGCAGCGGACGAAATGGGGCTGGAGATCATGCTCAACGAGCATCATCAAACCGCCACCTGCATGGTGCCCGCGGCGCCGATCATGCTCGGCATCCTGGCCCGCCAGACCAAAGATGCGCGTTTGCTGATTCTGGGAAATCCACTTCCCAATCGCAACCAGCCGGTGCGAGTCGCCGAAGAAATGGCGTTAGTCGACGTGATCTCCAAGGGACGCGTTGAAGTCGGGTTCGTACGCAGCGTGCCCTACGAAGCGGCGGCGGCAAACATTCTGCCCTATCGCGGTTCAGAGCGCCTGTGGGAGTCCCACGACCTGATTCTGAAGGCTTGGACCACCCATGACGGGCCGTTCAACTTTGAAGGCGAATGGTACCACCATCGCCAGGTCAACATCTGGCCTCGTCCATACCAGCAGCCACACCCACCGGTTTGGATCACTACCGGTAGCGCGGCAAGCACACTGCCCGTGGCGCAGCACAAACATGTTGGCGCGATTTTCCTCGCTGGTTATTCGAGGGTGCGGCCAATTTTCGACGCTTATCGGGAAAACTACCTGAAGTTGCATGGTGAGCACGCGCCGCTCGACCGGCTGGCCTATTGCGGGCTGATCTACGTAGGTGATGACGAAAAGACGGCGGCTGAAGGTGCCAACAAGATGATGTGGTACATGCAGGCGAACAAGGTGGCAGATCATTGGAAGAACCCGCCCGGCTATCACCCACCGGTAGTGTCCGCGAACGTGCTGCGCGGCGCCCACGTCTCGGGGTCCGGCGCGGCGTACAGTACCGACCTCGCCGAACATATGCGCCGCGGCAATGTATTCGCGGGCACACCAGACCAAGTATACGAACAGATCAAGGCGTTCTGGGAATATTCCGGCGGTTTTGGCCACATGCTCATGATGGGACAGGCCGGTCACATGACCGAGCAGGAAACGCTGCGTTCCATGCATCTCTATAATTCCGAAGTCTATCCGCGGCTGAAGGAATTGGCAAAAACTTGGGATCCGGAAGCGATCATGGACAAACGTGCCGACTTGCCTGACCGGGATCATGCGGAGATCACGGATCTAGCGGTCGATTTCGTTCGGTAACTGTGTATTTCGGACTGTATCGGCTAAGTCAGAGGGACCAGAGATGGCAGACATCGAATCGAAATTCGTCGAGGTCGACGGTATTAACACCCATTTCCTGGAAGCGGGGCCAAAAGATGCGCCAACCGTCGGGCTTCTCCATTCCGGTGAATTCGGCGGCTGTTCGGAAATCAGCTGGGAATTCAACATTCCGGCCTTGGCCGAACATTTCCACGTGCTCGCCGCCGACTGGCTGGGCTTCGGGCGGACCGAAAAGGTTTACGATTTCGCCGACCAGCGGGCCCGCGTCTACCGCCACATGGCGCGGTTCTACGAGATCATGGGCGTCGAGGAAGCGGACTTCATCGGCAATTCGATGGGCGGCTCCAACCTGGCGCGCATGATCGCCGACCCGCCGCCGCCGCTGCCGATCCGCTCGGCTATCCTGTGTTCGGGCGGCGGTTTCACCCCACTGACCGACGAGCGCAAGATCCTGCTGGCCTATGATTGTTCCGACGGCGCCATGCGCGATCTGCTGAAAGCTATGCTGCACGACCCGAAATGGGGCGACGACGCGGCGTATGTGGCCAAACGCCAAGAAATCGCCCTGCTGCCCGGCGCGTTCGAAGTCGCCAGCGCGCCGCGGCTGAAACGGCCGGCGCCGGAAAAGAAAGACGACAAGGCATCCGACCAGAGCTTCGGCATTCCCGACAACACGGTATACGAGAACGTCCAGGTGCCCGTCCTCATCATCGCGGGCGAAAACGACCCCCTGCGCGAACCGGGCTATTCGATGGACCTGGCGGCACGCATCCCGAACAACGAACACCACGTGTTCGAAAACTGCGGCCACTGCCCGAACATCGAACACGCCGACCGCTTCAACGAGCTGGCGATCGATTTCTTAAAACGGGTGCACGCGCGCTAAACAAAACAAACAGAGAAGAACCTGCCGCCCTCGGGTCTGACCCAAACGTGAGAACAGGCATACCGAATCGCCGCGGCGATCCTGCTGACGTCAGGATAGCTCCACCGATAATGGATTGTAGGAATACAGCCAGCCGTTGCGGTCGGCGCCTTCATCGACCTTCGCGAAATGGGCGCGGATAGCTTCCATGCTGGGCATGTGGAACAGGGTGCGGTTGGCGTCGGACTGCTTCACGATCCGTGCCGTACGCTCCATCCGGTTGCGCTGATAGAGTTGCAGCGCGTCCGGAATATTGTCGCAAAGATCCAGCGCGCGGGTCAGCACCGCGCCGTCCTCGATCGCCATGCAAGCCCCCTGCGCCAGATACGGGAGCGTGGCATGCACGGAATCGCCTAGCATGGTGGTGCGGCCGGTGCTCCAGTTGTCGATCGGCGGGCGGTAATGCAGCGACCAGCGATAGCACTTGTCATGATCGACCGTGTCGATGATCGTCTGAATCTTGTCGTTCCAGCCCTCGAAATCCGCCTTCAGGTTTTCCCAGGAGAATTTGGCGGTCCAGCTTTCCTCAGACACGTCGTCGGTTTCGACCAGCCCGACGAAGTTGAGCAGCCGTCCCGCCCGCAGAAAGTAGCACACCACATGCGCGCCGGGGCCCATGAAGACCGACATCACCTGCGGCAGGAAATCGGCCGGCAGATCTTCGACCGGCAGTGTGATACGCCAGGCGCAGTCGCCGGTATAGGTGGCCGGCGCGTCGCCGGCGATCTGGCGGCGTACCGCCGATTTCACCCCGTCGGCGCCGATCAGCAGGTCGCCGCGGGCTGACTCGCCGTTCGCGAATTTCAGCGTCACGCCGTCGGAATCTTCCTCGAACCCGGTGACGGCGTGGTTCAGCCGCACCACGTCGGACTTCACCGACTGCGCCCTGCGGGCGAGGATGTCGTGAAAATCCGCCCGGTGCATCTGGCAGTAGGGCGCGCCGTGCAGCTTCTCGTGATCGGCGGCGAGGTTGAACCGGCTGATTTCCTCGCCCGTGTCGAAGGCCCGGAAGACATAGGCGCCGGGATTGACCGCGACCCGGTCGATCTCCCCGCGCAGGCCGAGATCGATGAGCACATGCATGGCGTTGGCGCTCATCTGGATGCCGGCGCCGACCTCGCCCAGCTCGGGCGCCTGTTCGTAAACCTCGACGTCGTGTCCGGCCTTCATCAGGCTGGACGCGGCGGCCAGCCCGCCCATGCCGGCCCCGGCGATCAGTACTTTTAATGCCATAAGCGTTTCGCACTCTCGGATCATTTGTTGCGTCCGGACGTTTTAGCGCGCGGCTCCCCGCGTCGAAAGCCCTTATCGACCCGACACCCGGTCGAGGCCCCCGTCGCGCTTCCCGGCCGTTTCAGTAATCCGGAAGCATGCGGTATCTTGCCAAGGGATTCGCGATGACCGGATGTCGGGAGAGATACAATGACGGCACGGAGCCGGGCGGGCGCCGAACAGGCCGAAGCCGGTCGCGCGCCGGACGACGATTCACGACGGGGTACGTTTTGCTAGCCCTGCGAATCGCCCGACGGGAACTGCGCGGCGCGGCCGGCGGGTTCGTCTTTCTTATCGTTGGCATTGCGATCGGCACCGCGGCGATTGCGGCGATAGGCCTGATGTCGGCGGCGGTTCTGGACGGGATGCGCGACAGCGCCCAGGACAGCATCGGCGGCGATGTCTCGCTCCGGCTTTACCATCGTCCGCCCCCGCAAGCGCACCTGCAGGCGTTCCGCAAAGCGGGCGCGCTCGACCTTGTGGCCGAACTGCGGGCACCGGCGACCCGGGCCGGTCGTTCGGCGCTGGTGGAACTGAAAGCGATCGGCGACAGCTACCCGCTTTATGGTGCGCTGCGGCTGACCCCGCCGCTGGCGACCGGCGATGCCCTGGCCCCGCGAAACGGCATCTGGGGCGCGGCGGTGGCGAAATCGCTGCTGACGGCGCTGGACGCGGCGATCGGCGACATTGTCTCTGTCGGCGACCGGCGGTTCGAATTGCGGGCGTTGATCGCGGACGAGCCGGATCGCGCGTTGCGGGCCTTCGCGCTGGGACCGCGCATGATCGTCGCCCGGCCGTCTCTCGACGGCAGCAATCTCGTCGCCCCAGGCGCGCAGGTATATTGGTACAGCCGACTGCGTCTGCGCGACGGCGTCGACGCCGACGACTGGATCGCCGCGTTCGAGCGCACTGCGCCGGACACCGGATACCGGATCGTGAATGCGGAAAACGGCGTGCCGGGGGCGGAACGGACCCTGGCGCTGATCTCCTCGCTGCTGACTTTCGTCGCCGCCGGCATCCTGCTGATCGGCTGCGTCGGCGTCTCCAGCGGCGTCTCCGCCTGGCTTGACCGAAAACGGCACAACATCGCCATCCTGAAGAGTCTCGGCGCGCCGCCGCCAATGGTTCTGCGCATCTATCTCGTCCAGGTCGCCGGCGCCGCGGGGATCGGCGCCGGAGCCGGCCTCATACTGGGGAGCGTCCTGTACGCCGCCGCCCTGCCTCATCTGGGGGATTGGCTGCCGGTCGATCAAACCCTCCGTGCCGCCCCGCTGCTGGTGGCGGGCGGTTTCGGTTTTCTGGCGGCGCTGCTGTTCTCGCTGCCGCCGCTGGCCCGCGCCGAAATCCAGGGGCCGCAGATACTGTTTCGCAGCGACCTGACGCCAGGCCGGGGACGTCCACGCCCGCGTCGGCTGGTCGCCCTTGCCGCAGTTTCGTTGGCGCTGGCGGCACTGTTCGTCGCCGCCACGCCCCTGCCGATCGTGGCGGTGCTGTTCATCGCGGCCGCCGCGCTTGCGGTCGCGGCTTTTCTGCTGCTGGGTCGCCTGACGGCGATCGCGGCACGGACAGCGGTGCGCCGGTCAGCGGTTCGGGGCCGGCCGCTTCTCCGCCTCGCGCTGGCCAACCTGCACCGGCCGGGCGCCCCCACGGCGCCGCTGATCCTGGCCGCCGGCCTCTGCCTGACCCTGATCGTCGCGGTCGAGGGCCTGCGCCAGAACGCGGACCGCCATCTGTCCATGACGCTGCCTGCGTCGGCACCGGAATTCGTGATCCTGAACATCGATCCGGCGGCGGGGCAGCGGTTCGATGCGGTCCTCTCGTCGCTGCCGCAGGTTTCGCGGTGGACGCGCGTACCTTTTCTGCATGCCCGGATCACCGCCCTGAACGGCCGCAAAGTGGCGGAACTGCCTGTTCCCGCCGACGTCGCCTATGTCGTGCGCGGCGACCGCGGCGTTTCCTGGCAGGCGGCGGCGCCTGCGGACGGGATCTCCGCCGGGGAATGGTGGCCGGCGGATTACGACGGCCCGCCGCTGGCGTCGCTCGATACGTGGGCGGCAGGCCGGCTGGGCGTCGGCATCGGCGACACTCTGACGCTCAGCATTCTGGGCGCGCCGCTACAGGCCCGGATCGCCAACCTGCGGCGCGTCGATCGGGCGGCGCTCGACCTCGATTTTCCCATCCTGCTGTCGCCTTTCGCGACCCCGCCGCCGCACCGGCAGATCGCTGCCATGTGGACCGCACCATCCGCCGGTCCCGATGCCGCCCGCGATCCGCGCGGGGAGATATCACGGGCCTTCCCGGAGGCGCCGGTGGTCGTGGTCGCGGAGATCACGGCCTTTCTTGCCAAATCGGCCGACAGGCTTGGGCGCGCACTCGGCGGTCTGGCAGCCGCTACAGGCATTGCCGCGTTTCTCGTCCTGGCGGGGGCGGTTGCCGCCAGCCGGCGCCGACGCCTTCGCGAAGCGATTCTGCTGAAAACCGTCGGCGCCACGCGACGTCAGACTTTGGCGGCGACCGCCATCGAATTCGCGATCATCGGGCTGGTGGCGGCCCTGGCGGCGATCGTCCTCGGCAACCTCGCCGCATGGGCGGCCGTCGCAGACCTGATCGGGTATGTCCCCGTTTTCGGAACCGTGCTGCCGTGGCTCGGCGCGGCGGTGATCCTGCCGGTGGCCGCGGGCCTCGCCCTTACCCGGTGGGCGCTGGCGCAGCCGACGGGAAAGATGCTGCGGCAGACGTAAGCGTGGCGCGGCCCCGCTTTATTCCGGCCGTTTCACAGCCTCCAGACCGGGTCGGTACGTCTTCTTGTCGATGAATTCCTCGATCCCGCGGTTGCGGGTCTTTTCGGGGTCGGCGAACATCAGCGCCTGGATCTTGGTCATCAGATATTCGTAGGCCTGCGGCGCATCCATGGTCTTCACGTTGCGCATCGCCTGCTTGGTGAAGGCCAGCGCCACCGGGTTCTTTTCCATCAGTTCGCGGGCCAGGGCGACCGTTTCGTCGCGCAGCCTGTCGGCGGGCACGGCGAGGTTGGCGAGCTTCATCTCGACCGCCTTTTTGCCGTCGAACGTGCGCCCGGTCATGGCATAGAACAGCGCGTCGCGCATCGAGGCGTGATCGACGAACACCTTGGAGACAAGCCCCGCCGGGATGATGCCCCAGTTGATTTCCGACAGCCCGTAGGTCGCGTCTTCCGCCGTGATCACGATGTCGCAGTTGCAGAGCGACATGAACGCGCCGCCGAAGCAGTAGCCGTTGACCATGGCGATGGTGGGTTTGCGCGACGCGGCGAGGTTGTCCCAGCCCCAATGGCGGTGGGCGATGAACGACCGGTACTGCGCATCCGGGTCGTTGTCGGTTTCGCGGAAATATTCCTTCAGATCCATGCCCGCGCTCCACGCATTGCCGGCGCCGGTCAGCACGATCACCTTGGCCGCGGGATCGGTTTCCAGATGCATCATGATTTCCTCCATCTCGTAGTGGAGGGTCGGGTTCATGGCGTTGCGTTTTTCGGGCCGGTTGAAGGTGACCCAGGCGATGCCTTCGTCGTCGATCTCGACGGCGACGCAGGTGTAGTCGTCTCGTAATGCCATGAAAAATTCCTTTGTCCGTTGCTTGGCGCATCCGCGCCCGTTGAGATAAGTTTACACCATGTCCATCAGCTTCAGAACAGACAGCGATGACGAAAAGGCCTTCCGCGCCGAAGTGCGGGGCTGGATCGCCGACACCCTGCCCGACGATCTGCGCGGCTGGTCGACGCGCCCTCCCTTCGACCGCGCCATGTGGTGGCACCGCCAGCTCCACGCCAGGGGCTGGATCGCGCCCGCCTGGCCCAAGACCTATGGCGGCATGGAAGCGACGCTGAACCAGCAGATCATCCTGAAGGAAGAGCTGGCCCGCGCCGGGGCGCCGGAAATCTCGGCCCAGGGGATCAACCATGTCGGCCCGATCCTGATGGCCTTCGGCACGGACGCACAGAAGAACCGTCACCTGCCGCCGATCCTGACCGGGGACGAAACCTGGTGTCAGGGCTATTCCGAGCCGGGCGCGGGATCGGATCTCGCCAGCCTGCGTACGCGCGCCGACATCGACGGCGACGACTTCGTGATCAACGGCTCCAAGATCTGGACCACCTGGGCGCATCATTCGGACTGGATATTCGCCCTTGTGCGCTCGGACCCGGACGCACCGCGCAAGCAGGCGGGCATCAGCTTCGTGCTGATCGACCTGAAAACCCCCGGCATCGACATCCGCCCGATCAAAACCATCGCCGGAGACGAGGAATTCGCCGAGGTGTTCTTCGACGACGTGCGCGTGCCGATGGAAAATCTGGTCGGCGATCTGCATGACGGGTGGCGGGTCGCCAACGCGCTGCTGGCCCACGAACGGCTCGGCACCGCCAACCCCCAGTTGCTGTTCGAGGCGATCGAACGGGTCAAAAAGGTCGCGAAGGCGACCGGCGCGGCGGACGATCCGTATTTCCGCGAACGCCTTGCCGAGCTCGACATCGACACCATCGGTTTCGCCGCCATGTTCGCCCACGCGGCGGAGATCGCCAATGCCGAGCGCTCGCTCGGCCTCGATGCGTCGATCATGAAGATCAACGGCACCGAACTGCTTCAGCGCATCTGCGATCTGCTGCTGGAGGCCGCCGGCACGGACGCGGCGCTGATCGACCGCATAGACACCGAAGACGGCCCGATCGAGATCGCGCCGCTGTTCCTGCAGGTGCGCCGGGCGACGATCTATGGCGGGTCGAGCGAGATCCAGCGCAACATCCTGTCCAAGCGGGTACTCGGTCTGCCGGGGTGAGGACCTGCGTCACTACTTTAGTCCCCTCCCCCTCGAGGCTGGAGCCGCGAAGCGGATGAAGCGGAGATCGCGTCTCGAAGGAAGCAGCCACCACAATCTGTGTGCTTCGTCACTGGACCGTTCCGCAGACTCGTCATAATTTGACGGCAGCAAAGGAACAGGCAGCATGACATCACGCACCCTGACTTTTTCGCGGCCATCGGCGTTTCCGCCGCCGCCGCAATGCCGGTGAAATCCGCCGATATCCTGCCGCTGATCGACGCCCACGTGCATTACAGCCACGACGCCTGGGACGGCCTGCCGCCACAGGAAGCCGCCGCCGTGCTGCGCCGCGCGGGCCTCAAAAAGGTGTTCGTGTCCAGTTCCAGCGACGACGGCACGCAGAAGCTCCGCGCCGCGGCGCCCGACCTGATCGTCCCCGTGCTGCGCCCTATCGCAAGCGGGGCGAGCTCGGGACCTGGTTCAGGGACCCCACCGTGATCGAGCTGCTGGAAAGCCGCCTGAAGAAGGGCGGCTATGCAGGGATCGGCGAGTTTCACATTTTCGGCGAGGATGCCGACGGCGAGGTGTTCCGCAAGGTCGTGGAGCTTTCCCGGAAGTACAATGTGTTCCTGCACGCCCATTCGGACGCGAATGCCGTGGATCGCATTTTCCGCCAGTATCCCGGCGCAACCGTGCTGTGGGCGCATTCCGGCTTCGCCGAGCCCGACGCCCTCTGCCCGATGCTGAAGAAGCACAGGCGCCTGTGGGCCGATCTCGCCTTCCGCAGCAGCCATGCCGCCGGGGGCAAGGTCGATGCCGAATGGGCGAAACTGTTCGCCGAATTTCCCGACCGCTTCATGGTCGGGACCGATACCTACACCCCGGAACGCTGGTACTTCGTCGAAGACCACGCGGCGTGGAACCGCGAATGGCTGGCATCCCTGCCGCGCCCGCTGGCCGAGCGGATCGCCTGGAGGAACGCCGCCGAGTTGTCCGACTGGGCCCTGCAAATAAAGGAATAGTCATGCGTAAACTGCCCCTCGCCGCCGCTGCATTTGTTCTCGCCGGAACCGCCCCGGCGCTCGCGGAACATTGTCCGAAAGACATGCTCGCCGCGATGGAAAACCGGTTGAGCGCCGACGGCACCGCGGTCGCCTACAAGACCGACCCTGCCAAAATCGCCGTCGGCAAGCCCTTCAGCATCGAGGTCGTCGCCTGCGTCGATGGCGCCGCCGCGACCGCGCCAACGCGCATCCGCGTCGATGCCGGCATGCCGATGCACGGTCACGGCATGAACTACACGCCGAGCGAGAAAAAACTCGGCCCCGGCCATTCGAAATTCGACGGGATGGTTTTCCACATGCCGGGCGCCTGGCAGATCACCTTCGACGTCTACGAGGGAGACAAGCGCCGGCGTCTGACCGAAAAGGTCAAGATCGGGCGGTGAGTGTTCCCCGTCCCTTGCGACGCCTCCTTTGGCCGCTTCTTGCCGCCGGCTTCTTTCTGACCAGCGCCGCCGCTGCCGCAGACGCACCCGTCTCCTTCACCGACGACGAAAAAGCGCTGATCCTGTCGCACGGTCCGTGGCCGGTGAAAACCGGGCCGGACCCCAGCAACCGCGTATCCGGCGATGCGGCGGCCATCGCCTACGGCAAGGCGCTGTTCGAAAGTCCGGACCTCGCCATCGACCGGGGGCGGAGCTGCGCGACCTGCCACGTGCCGGAATTGGGCCACGGCGACGGCAAGCCGCTTGGGGTGGGCCGTGTCCGCGTCGACCGCAACACCATGCCGCTGTTCAATTTGCGCCTGAATACCTGGTACGGCTGGGACGGCAAGTCGGACAATCTGTGGGCGCAGTCGATCGCGCCGATCCTCGATCCGCGCGAACTGGGCATGACGCCCGAAGAACTCCAGCCGCGTATCGCGGAAACCCCTGCGCTGGCAAACCCGTACCGCGATATCTTCGGCGCGGACGTAACGGACCACGATGCCGAGACCGCGATGGTCAATATCGCCAAGGCGCTGGCCGCCTATCAGGAAACACTGACATCCGGCAGATCGGCGTTCGACCGGTTCCGGGACGCGCTGGCGGCGGACGATGCCGCCGAAATCGCGTCCTACCCGGCGGCGGCGCAGCGCGGTGCTAAGCTTTTCGTCGGTCGCGGGCGCTGCGATCTGTGTCATTTCGGCGCCAACTTCACCAACGGCGAGTTCCACGATATCGGCCTGCCGCATTTCCCGGAGCAAGGCCGCGTCGACAAGGGCCGCTACGGCGGCATCCTGGTGCTGCGGAGAAGCCGCTACAACCTGCTGGGCCCGTTCAACGACGATGCCGGGCGCACCACCGCCGGCTTCACCCGCCACGTGCGGCTGACCCAGCGAAACTGGGGCGAGTTCCGCGTGCCGAGTTTGCGCAACGTGACGCAGACCGCGCCCTATATGCACGACGGATCGAAGGCGACGCTGGAGGACGTGGTGCGCCACTATTCGGACATCCCCGAAGAGCGCCTGCACCAGGACGGCGAAAAACTGCTCCGTCCCCTGAACCTGACGGATGGCGAGATCGCCGATCTGGTGGCGTTTTTGCGGACGCTGTGAAGGCTGTTCGACACGATAATTTAACATATGTATAATACTGTAATCAGCGCATGGAGGGGCCGCATGGCGGATTCCGTAAAAATCAGAAAGATCGGGAACTCCCTTGGGGTGACTCTGTCGGATTCCGTACGAGCGCTGGGGCTGGAAGAAGGCGACAGCCTGTACGTCGTCCGGACCGAAACCGGCATCGAACTCACACCCTACGATCCGGATTTCGCCGAAGCGCTCGACACCGCGCGCGAGTTCATGCGCAAACATCCGAACGCGATGAAAGCTCTGTCTGAATGACGGTTGAAATCCGCTGGCTGACGCAGCGGATGGTGCAGGCGTTTCACCGCGAAACGCTTCTGAAACATGGCGGCGGGACAGGGCTGCGCGACGGAAAACTGCTGGAAAGCGCGCTCGCGCGGCCGCAGAACCGGGCGGCCTGCGACACGGAAGCCACCGTTTTTGATCTCGCAGCGGAATACTGTGCCGGGATCGTCGGCAATCATCCGTTTGTCGATGGCAACAAACGCACCGGATTGCTGGCGGCGGTCGTCTTTCTCTCTTTCAATGGATACCGGCTGGACGCAGACGAAGCGGATATCGTCGCGACCATAGAAGGCCTGGCCGCCGGGCAGGTCGATGCCGAACGCCTTTCACGTTGGCTGGCAGACAATTCCGGATCGACGACGCCGTAACGTCCGATAAAATTCCTTCCTGCCTTGGTGGTTCCGCTTTCCGCCGTTAAAACATCGGATACTCACAGAACGGGGAGCCGCGACGGATCATGGGCCAGGTACGCAACATCCTTTTCATCATGTGCGACCAGCTGCGCTGGGACTATCTGTCGTGCAACGGGCATCCGCATCTGGACACGCCGCATATCGACGGGCTGGCCGCGAAGGGCGTGAATTTCGTCAACGCCTTCGTGCAGTCGCCGCTGTGCGGGCCGTCGCGCATGTCGTATCTGACCGGGCGTTACGTGCATTCCCACGGCGCGACGTGGAACGGGGTGCCGCTGTCGGTCGGCCAGACCAATATCGGCGACTTCATGCGCCCCCACGGCCTGCGCTGCGCGCTGGTCGGCAAGACCCACATGGAGCCGGACGAAGAGGGCATGAAACGCCTCGGCGTCGACAGGATGTCGGCGCTCGGCGTCCTCACATCGGAATGCGGGCTGGAACCGGTGGAGCGCGACGACGGGCTGTGGCCGGACAAGCTGGTCGATCCCAACTACGCCTATAACGAATATCTGAAATCGAAGGGCTACGACGGCGACAACCCGTGGCACGACTGGGCCAACGCCGCCGAAGGCCCCGACGGCGAGATCCTGTCGGGCTGGTATCTCAA
Organism: Alphaproteobacteria bacterium; assembly: GCA_038146925.1. Lineage (GTDB taxonomy): Bacteria > Pseudomonadota > Alphaproteobacteria > MPNO01 > UBA830 > UBA830. Next base: position 117,978 of record JAYQSP010000010.1, on the reverse strand, counting down.
CTCCAATCACCTGCCGGCACGGGTGAAGGAAGAGGATTCCGAAACCCCCTATATGACCGGCCGCGCGATCGAGTTCATGGAGGAACAGGGCGACGCGCCGTTCCTGCTGCATCTGTCCTATATCAAGCCGCACTGGCCCTATATCGTCCCGGCGCCCTATCACGACATGTACGGCCCCGACCAGGTCCTGCCGCCGGTGCGGGCCGAGGCGGAGCGCGACAACGCGCATCCCGTGCTGGCGGCGCATATGAAGCACACGGAAAGCCTGAACTTTTCCATGGACGACGTGCGCGCCAACGTGATGCCCGCCTATATGGGGCTGATCAAGCAGATCGACGACCAGATGGGCCGGCTGTTCGCGTGGATGGAACAGGCGGGGCGCATGGACGACACCATGATCGTTTTTACGTCCGATCACGGCGACTACCTCGGCGATCACTGGCTGGGCGAGAAGGAAATGCTGCACGAATGCTCCATCCGCGTGCCGATGATCGTCTACGACCCGGACCCGGCGGCCGATTCCACACGCGGCAGACGCGACGAAACGCTGGTCGAATCGCTCGACATGATCCCGACCTTTCTCGATGCGTTCGGCGGGCTGGTCGACAAGGAGCACCTGCTGGAGGGCGAGAGCCTACTGCCGGCCCTGCGCGGCCGGCAGGACGGCGAATTGCGCGACGCCGTGTTCGCCGAGATCGACTATGCCTTCAAACCGGCGCGCGTCTATGCCGGCAGAGAACCGGCGGAGGCGCGCGGCTACATGATCCGCACGGATCGCTGGAAATACCTGCTGTGGGAAGGCTACCGGTCGCAGCTGTTCGATCTGGAAAACGACCCCGACGAATTCGACGATCTCGGCGAAAGTGCCGACCACGCCGACATCCGCGCCGAGCTGCACGAACGCCTGTTCCGCTGGCTGCGCACCCGTGCGACCCGGATCACGATCTCCGAGGAAGCCGTCCGCAACCGCACCGGCGGCGCGCCCAAGCAGGGCATCATCATCGGCGAATGGTCGCCGGAAGAGACCATCAAGGGCGACCCGGACTCGGATTACTGGGTGGAGTGACGTACTTTCCCCGTCCTTCGAGACGCGGAAAGCTGTTTGAGACACGACCCAAACAAATCGTCCCCTCCCCCTTGAGGCTGAAGCCGCAGAGCGGATGAAGGGGCCAGGGAGAGGGTGAATTAAGCCTGTCTCCCCCTCTCCCTAACCCTCTCCCCGCAGGGGCGAGGGGACACTTTCCTGAACGCGTTCCGAAGGATCAGACCCCCGCCGCTTTCCCGTCGGCGCGCGGGTCCGATCCGCCTTCCATCACCCCGTCCGGGCGCAGCGACACGCCGCCGGCATGACCCATCAGGTCCGAATAGGCGTCGATCACCTCGACGTCGTGGCCGGCGTCCTTCAGACCGGTCACCAGCCCATCGTCGAACCGGCTTTCCAGTTTCAGGTTGGTGCCCGTATCGCCCCAGGTGCGGCCCAGCAGGAAGCGCGGCGCGGTGATCGCCTGCTGCAGGGACTGGCCGAAATTCACATGCCGGGTATAGACCAGCGCCTGCGTCTGCGGCTGGCCCTCGCCGCCCATGGTGCCGTAGGACAGGATTTTGCCGTCCGCCAGCTCCGCCATGGCCGGGTTCAGCGTGTGGAACGGCCGCCGGCCGGGGGCGAGGCGGTTTACGTCGCCGTCTTTCAGCGAAAAGCTCGATCCCCGGTTCTGCCAGAGGATACCGGTGTCTTCGAGCACCACGCCGGAGCCGAATTCCCAGTAGATGCTCTGGATGAACGACACCGCGTTGCCGGCGGCGTCGATGGCGCCCATCCAGATGGTATCGCCGTCCTTCGTCGGGATCGGCCAGGGCAGCGCTGTCTCCCTATCGATGTTGGCGGCGCGGGCGTCGAGATCGGCGTCGGTCAGAAAATCTTCCGGCGCAACGTCCATCGCCGCCGGGTCCTGCACATGAGCGTTGCGCACGATAAAGGCCTGCTTGATGCATTCGACCAGCCCGTGCATGTGGGCAAAGCCTTCCGCCTCGGTCACGCCCAGTCGGTCGAACAGGCCGAGGATCATCAGCGATGCCAGGCCCTGGGTCGGCGGCGGCATGTTCCATACCGTGCCGGTCGAGAGCCGCAGTTTCAGCGGCGCGAGCGTCAGCGCCCGGTGACGCGCCAGATCGTCGCCCGACACCGGCGATCCGGCGCGCGCCAGATCCGCCGCGATGGCCTCCGCCAGGGCGCCTGCGTAGAAGGTTTCAAAGCCGTCCGCCGCCAGTTTGCGCAAGCTGGCGCCGAGCCGGGGCTGTTTGAAGAGTTCGCCCTCCGCCGGGGGTATTCCGTTTGGCAGGAAACTCTCGTCGTAACCCGGCAATCCCCTGAGTTCATTCATTTTTTCGGCAGTCGTACGCGACTGGTTCCCGGTCGCCGGAAAGCCCGCCTGGGCGTGGTGAATGGCCGCTTCCAGCAGGTTTTCGCGGCTTTTCGTGCCGCCCAGTTGCGCCGCCAGGTCCAGCGCCGCCTGCCAGCCCGACAGGGTGCCCGCCACCGTATTGGCCGCCAGCGGCCCGCGCGCCGGGATCGCGTCATGTCCGGCCCCGGCGTACAGATCGTCGGTCGCGGCCGCCGCCGCGGCGCCGCAGGCATCGATGCCGATGGGGTCTTTGCCTGCCGGTTTGACGATCCAGAAGCTGTCGCCGCCGATGGCGTTCATATGCGGATAGACCACCGGGATCGCGGCCGCCATCGCGATCATCGCCTCGACCGCGTTGCCGCCGCTTCGCAGCACGTCGCGCCCGGCATCGGCGGCCAGGTGGTGGGGGGCGGTGACGATGCCGCCGGTGGCGTAGACGGAATTAAGCAATCTGAGACTCCCGCCCCGCTGCCAGATGGATTTCCGCCACCGGATGGTGCCCCGCCTCGAACACCGGGTGACGCAGGAACAGTTCGGGGTCGTGGCCGGGGACGATGCGGTCGGTATCGCCGTCGACGGCTTCGCGGATGGCGCGGTAGACCTTGATCAGGTTCCAGGTGTTGCCCTGCACATAGGCCGGCGGCCACATGCGCTCGATGTTTTCGTACCAGTAGACGCAGTCGCCGGCGACCACGTAAGGCCCGCCGGATGTCTGCACCTCCACCCACTGGCAGCCGAAGGTGTGCGATTCGTACGCCAGCCGGCACCACACGCCGGGGGCGAACTCGGTATCGCCGTCCAGCAGATTGACCCGCCCGGCGGCGAGCAGATCCTCGACCGCGTCCAGGTCCTTTTTCTGCATCGACGACAGCGGCCACATCGTGGTGTCCGACCCCAGCCCGCCCGGCAGCTCGTAGACCTTCTTCCAGCCCTCGTACTCGGCGCGCTGGACATGGAAGGTGGCGTTGGGAAAGCGGTCGAGATTGCCGGCATGGTCGAAATGCAGATGGGTCAGGATGACGTCTTCGATGTCGTCGGGCGCGAAGCCGACCTTGGCGAGGATCGTGTCCGGGTGTTCGACGTTCTCATAGGTCTTGCCACTGGGCGACCAGTCGCCCTTCATGCCGGTGTCGATCAGGATCGGCCGCTCCGCCCCCGCCTCGCCGCCGTGGATCAGCGAATAGACCATGGGGTTGTTGATCCGGCCCTTGTTGGAATTGACCAGCGTGCCGCCGAAGAAATCCCGCGGCATGTCCGACCGCGCATAGCGGAACGCCCAGATGGTCCAGTCTGCAGTCATATATTTTCTCCTTGATTGCGGCGCCGGCGCGCGTCCACAGACATTACGGCACGATAATCACCGATCCCGTCGTCTTCCGCGCCACCAGATCTTCCTGCGCCTGAACGATATCGTCCAGCTTGTATTCCCGGCTGACGGAAATATCGAGAATGCCGTCGGCGATGGCGGCGAATACGTCTTCGGCCATGGCGCGCTTCGCCTCCGGCGTGCGCATGAAATGGGGCAGCGACACCTTGGCGAAGAACAGCGACTTCGAATTGAGCTGCATCGGATCGATGGGATCCAGCGGACCCGACATGTGCCCGTAATTGACCAGGTACCCGGTCGGGCGCAGGGCGGCGACATTGGCGTCCCACACGTCTTTGCCGATGCCGTCATAAACGGCCGCGACGCCTTCGCCGCCGGTAATGTCGTTCACGGCCGCCGCGATATCCTCGGTCCGCGAATTGACGACATGCGCGGCGCCGCTGGCAGTGGCGACGGCTTTCTTGTCGTCGCTGCCGACCGTGCCGATGACGGTGGCGCCCAGTGCCTTCGCCCACTGGCACAGCAGCGTACCCATACCGCCCGCCGCGGTGTGAACCAGCACCGTGTCGCCGCTTTGCACGCGATAGGTCTGGCGCAGCAGGTACTGCGCCGTCATCCCGCGCAGGAACGTGCCGGCAAGGTTTTTCGGATCGATGCCGTCCGGCACCGGCATCAGGGCATCCGCCGCGATGACGCGTTTTTCGGCATAGGCGCCGAGATTGAACATGTAGCAGGCGGTGTCGCCGGGTTTGAAATCCGTCACGCCGTCGCCGACCGCTTCGACCACACCCGCGCCGTCGAGCCCGACCACCGCGGGCAGTTCCGGTTTCAGGAAATATTTCCCTTCGCGCAGCATGGTGTCGGCGTAGTGCAGCGCCATGCCCTTCTGGTCGAGCAGCACTTCGCCGGGCCCCGGCGCGCCGATGTCATCGTCTTCGATGCTGAGCACGTCGGAGCCGCCGAATTCGTGGATGCGAACAACCTTTGTCATAAGCACGTCCCTTATAGAATGGTTATGTCGTCGGGCGATTTGCCGAACAACTGCCGGCAGGCGGCGCGGGCTTCCATTTCGGCCGCCTCGGCATCCGCCTGCGCCCCGCCCATATGCCTGCGTTCGCCGTCCAGCCAGATCGACCACAGCCAGTCGGTCGACCCGTCGCGCTGCGACCAGCGTTCTATCATCACCTCGATCATCGAATTCTTATGGAGAGCGCGGGATAGCGAGTCAAACCTGTGGACGGGTTTATCGCCGGTCTATCAGGTGAATGAACGATCCCATCACATTGCCCCGCCGCAGCCCCGCCGCGCCGAGATCGGTACCCGTGGCGTCGGATGCAGCGAACAGGCGGTCGGCCTCGCCTTCCGCCACGATGCTGGCATAGTGGAATTCGTGCGCGCCGTAGGCGGTGCCAGCGGACCCCAGCGGGGTCTCCTCGATCAGCGTCGCATCGCGGTATCCCAGATGCAGTTTGCGGTCGGCGAAGCTGGTCTCCAGCGGCAGCAGCCCGGCCATCGCGTGCGCGCACCCGTCGGCATCGGTCAGCGTTTCCCCAAGGACCATGAATCCGCCGCATTCGCCGTAGACGACCGCGCCCCGGTCCGCCGCCACGTTCAGGCCGGCAAGAAAGTTCCCCGCACCGGCCAACGTGCCGGCATGCAGTTCGGGATACCCGCCCGGCAGATACACGGCATCGGCCGCCGCATCGGGCGCTTCGTCGGCCAGCGGCGAAAACGGAACCAGCGCGGCATCCGCCGCGCGCCAGCCGTCGAGCACGTGGCGGTAGTGGAACTGAAACGCCTCGTCGGACGCCACCGCGATACGCGACCCGATGGGCGGCACCGGCTGCGGCGGCACGCCGCCGGGACGGGGACCGACCGGCGCCAGCAGATCGCGCAATGCCTGTATGTCGACATGCGACGCGACGAGATCGGCGGCGGCGTCGAGGAAATTTTCCAGCGCCGCCATTTCGCTCGCCTGCACCAGGCCGAGATGACGGTCGGGCACCGCGATGTCCGGCGTCCGCGGCACGCAGCCGAGGACTGGAATATCGAGCGGCGCGGCGGCATCTTTCAGCATGTCGGCGTGACGGGCGCTGCCGACCCGGTTGAAGATCACGCCCGCGACGGTGACGTCGTCGCGGAAGCTGGCAAAGCCGTGTACCGTGGCCGCCGCGCTCTGCGCCTGCGCGCCCGCGTCGACCACCAGAATGACCGGCAGACCGAGCGTCGCGGCCACGTCGGCGGTCGATCCGGACGCCGCGCCCGACGCACCTTTCGCGCCGTCGAACAGCCCCATCACCCCCTCGCCGAGCACAACCTCAGCATAGGCCGCGACCTGGCCGAACAGCTTGGCGACCGTGTCGGGCCGCATGGCCCAGCCGTCGATGTTCAGGCAGTGCCGCCCGCTGGCGGCGGTGTGAAACCCGGGATCGATATAGTCCGGCCCGACCTTGAAGGACGACACCGGCACGTTGCTGCGCGCGAAATGGCGCAGCAGGCCGAGGGTGATGGTCGTCTTGCCGCTGCCCGACGACGGCGCGGCGATAACGGCGCCGTGCATCGGCCCTTAACCGGTATTACGGACGGTTCGCGTGCCGAGCGGGTCGGCGGCCAGCATCCTGCCGCCGAGCGCGCCCACCCAGTCGAGACCGGCGCGCAGGCGCACGACCTCGCCGACGACGACCATGGCCGGCGGTTCGATATCGGACGTGGCCACGTCCTCGACGCAACGGCCGAGCGTGGTTTCCAGCACCGCCTCGTCGTCGAGCGTCGCCTTGGAGACAACGGCAACCGCTTCGTCCGGGTGGCGGCCGCCGTCGAACAGGCGCTGACGGATGGTCGCAAGATGCTTGATCGCCATGTAGATCACCAGAACCGGCGAACCGGCCGCGAGGGCCTGCCAGTCGATCCCGTCCGGGATATCGCCCCACGCGCCGTGCCCGGTGATGAAGGTGACGGCGGAATTGGTTTCGCGGTGGGTCAGCGGGATGCCGGCATGGGCCAGCCCGCCGACGCCCGCCGAAATGCCGGGAATGACCCGGAACGGAATGCCCGCCGCGACCAGCGCCAGCGCTTCTTCCCCGCCGCGGCCGAACACGAACGGATCGCCGCCCTTCAGGCGCAGGACTTTTTTGCCGTCGCGCGCGAGCTGCACCAGCCGGGCGGAAATATCCGGCTGTTTGGGCGACGGCTTGCCGCCGCGCTTGCCGGCATAGACGATCTCGCAGCCCGGCGCCGCCTGCGCCAGCGTCTCCGCGCCGACCAGCGCGTCATGGACGATGACGTCGGCCTGGCGGATGCCGTTGAGCGCATGCAGCGTCAGCAGCCCGGGATCGCCGGGTCCGGCGCCGGTCAGCCACACCCAGCCGGGTTCGAGCTGCGGCATCGAAAATGTGAGTCTTTCCATAGTCTTTGATTAGCACATATAACCTCTGGATGGTACGCAAGCCCGAAGGAGAACTGCGCCGCGGCTGGACCACGGGCGCCTGCGCGACGGCGGCGGCGAAGGCCGCCTATACCGCGCTGCTGACCGGCGATTTTCCCGATCCTGTGCAAATTGCATTGCCGAAAGGCGAAACGCCGGCCTTCGCGCTGGCGCGGGAGGGGCTGGACGGCGATACCGCCCACGCCGCCATCGTCAAGGATGCCGGCGACGACCCCGACGTCACGCATGGCGCGCTGATACGCGTCGACGTGAGGCGGCGAGAGGACGGCGGCACGGGCGTCGCGTTTCACGCCGGCGACGGCGTCGGCACCGTCACGCGCGAAGGCCTGCCGCTGGCGGTGGGCGAACCGGCCATCAACCCGGCGCCGCGCAGGATGATCGAAGCAGCCATATCGGAATCAGCAGCGGCTCACGGCGGCGACGGCAACGTGACCGTGACTGTCTCGGTCGCGGACGGTGCGGCGCTGGCGGAAAAGACCTGGAATCCCCGGCTCGGCATCCTCGGCGGGATTTCCATCCTCGGCACCACCGGCGTGGTGGTGCCCTATTCCTGTTCGGCATGGATCGAATCCATCCATCGCGGCATCGACGTCGCGCGCGCCGCCGGCGAAACGACGGTGGCAGGCTGCACCGGAAAAACATCCGAAGAAAAGACCCAGGCGCTGCTGTCCCTGCCCGGACACGCCATGATCGACATGGGCGATTTCGCGGGCGGCATGCTGAAATACCTGCGCGCGCACCCGGTGCCCGACGTGGTCATCGGCGGCGGCTTCGCAAAGCTGTGCAAGCTGGCGCAGGGCAACCTCGATCTCCACTCCGGGCGCAGCCAGGTAGATCTCGGCTGGCTGGCCGGCGTGGCGGCGGCGCTCGGCGCGGACGACGACACGCAATCCGGCATCCGTAACGCCAACACGGCGGCGGAAGCGCTGGCGCTCGGCGGCGCGGCGGAATTGCCGCTCGCCGACGAAATCGCCCGCCGCGCCCGCGACGTGGCGCGGGACACGGTCGGCGACACGGGATCGGTTATCCGCGTGCTGATCTTCAACCGGCAGGGCAGTCTGGCAGGACGGTCCGATGGCTGACCGGCCGCGCGTGCTGGTGCTGGGCGGCACGGCGGAAGCGGTGGCGCTGGCGAACGCCGCCGCGCCCGATTTCGACATCACCTATTCGCTGGCGGGACGGACTAAGACGCCGTCCCTGCCGCAAAATGTCGAGGTCCGGACCGGCGGATTCGGCGGCGCGGCGGCGCTGTCCGCCTGGATGCTGGCGCGGGACATCGATCTGGTCGTCGATGCCACCCACCCTTTCGCCGAACAGATTTCCCTGAATGCGCAGAACGCCTGCGAAATGACCGGCGCGGAACGCCTGCGCCTGCTGCGCCCGGCCTGGGAAGCGGTTGCCGGCGATACCTGGCTCCGCGCCGACGATATCGCCGATGCGGCCCGCAAACTGCCCGATCTCGGTACGGTCGCATTTCTGTCGGTCGGCCGGCAGGAACTCGGCGCGTTCGCCGGGCTGGAAGACATGAAATTCCTGGTCCGCACGGTCGACCCGCTGGACGCCCCGCCACTGCCGAACGCCGTCAGCATCACCGGCCGGGGGCCCTTTTCGGCGGCGGACGAAACCGACCTGATGAAAACGCACGGGATCGACGTTCTGGTCAGCAAGAACGCCGGCGGCGACGCCACCTACGCGAAGATCGAAGCCGCACGGAGCCTGTCGATCCCGGTCGTCATGATCGACCGCCCCCCGCAGCTGCCGGGCGCTGCCGTCGACAACGTCGACCGCGCGCTGGACTGGCTGGCGTTGCACAGGGGAGGGAATTTCTGACGGATACAGATGCAGCGCACATGGCGCGCGCCTTCGCCCAGGCGCAGAAAAGCGCGGACGAGGGCGGCGTGCCGGTCGGCGCCTGCCTGGCGGACGGCGATACGCCGGTCTCGGAAGGCCACAACCGCCGCCAGCAGCCGGGCACATGGAGATCCGGAACGGGGATATCGGGTAGCCAGATCTTCGGGAACCCCTCGCCCCTGCGGGGGGAGAGGACTGTTATGTAATGCTACCCCTTCCGCCGCGGCCGCAATACGTGGACATGATCGGCGTCGTACAGCGCCGAATCCGTGAACGCCTCCGGCGACAGCACGCGGCCGACCAGGATCAGGGCGGTGCGCGTGATCTTCGCGTCGCGGACTTGTCCGCGGATATCGGCCAGTGTGCCCTCGATCACCTGTTCGTCCGGCCAGCTGGCGCGGAACACCACCGCGACCGGGCAATCCGCGCCGTAATGCGGCGTCAGGGTTTCGCAGACATGTTTCAGGTTACGCACCGACAGATGGATCGCCAGCGTCGCGCCTGATTTGCCGAGGGTATCGAGGTCTTCCGCGTTGGGCATCGCCGATGCCTTCATCGCCGTGCGGGTCAGGATCACCGTCTGCGCCACGTCGGGCAGGGTCAGTTCGCGTTTCAGCAGCGCGGCGGCGGCGGCATAGGCCGGCACGCCGGGCACGATCTCGAAATCAATGCCGAGCGCGTCGAGCCGGCGGATCTGTTCGCCGATCGCGCCGTAGAGCGACGGGTCGCCGGAATGGACCCGCGCCACGTCGTGCCCCGCCGCATGGGCGGTTTCGATATGGCCGATAATGTCGTCCAGCGTCATCGGCGCGGTGTCGAGCACCAGCGCGCCGTCGGGCGCATGGGCGACCACGGCCTCCGGCACCAGCGAACCGGCATAGAGACAGACCGGACAGCGGGCGATGACATCGCGTCCGCGGATGGTGAGCAGGTCGGGATCGCCCGGCCCCGCGCCGATAAACCAGACCGTCATCCCGTGCTTTCCCTGTCGTTCGTGTTTTTGCCGGCGTAGCCGCGCGGCGTGTAGACCCAGTGCCGCCCGTCGCCGCGCGCCACCGCGCGGGTCTCGGACGAGCCGACAAGGACCACCGTGAGCATGTCGACGTCGGCGACGTCCAGCGCATCCAGCGTGACCGTGCGCACCTGTTCGCCGTCGCGCCCCAGATTGCGGGCGAGGATCACCGGCGTGGCGCCGGGCCGCGCATCGAGCAGGATGTCGCGCGCCTTCGCCAGCTGCCAGGTGCGGCGCATCGAGACCGGGTTGTAGAACGCGACCACGAAATCGCCGTCCGCGGCGGCGCGGATACGCCGTTCGATGGCGTCCCACGGGGTCAGCAGATCGGACAGCGAGATCGTGCAGAAATCGTGTCCCAGCGGCGCGCCGGACCGCGCGGCCGCCGCCTGCAGCGCCGAAATGCCCGGGCAGACCTCGATGGCGAGGCGCTGCCAGTCGGCGCGGTCGCCGGTTTCCAACAGCTCGAACGCCAGCGTCGCCATGGCATAGATGCCGGGATCGCCGGACGACACCAGTGCCACGGTCTTGCCCGTCGCGGCGATGTCGAGCGCGGCGCGCACCCGGTCGGTTTCCTCGCCCAGCGGGAAATCGTGGCGCGTCTTGCCGTCGGCGCGGTCGCCCAGAATATCGAGATAGAGCGTGTAGCCGACCAGATCGGTGGCGGCGGCGATAACCGTTTCGGATTCGGCGGTCATCCATCCGTCGCTGCCCGGGCCCGGTGCCGACGATCAGCAGCCGCCCCTGCGGCAGGCCGGTTTCGGCGGCATCTATGGGAGCCGGGGCGAGGGCCAGCGCGCAGGTGGCGCGGGCGGATTTGGTCTTGGCGGTGATCAGCGTGCCGTCCGGCCCGGCCGCCGCCAGCGCCGCGCCTTCCGACACGCCATGACAGCCGACTTCGCGGAACACGATGTCGGACGGATTTTCCAGCCGCGGGGTTTCCGCCTCCAGCGCGGCCGCATCGAAGAACCGGGCAGGTACGTTCACGTTATCCGCCAGCGCGTGGACGGCGGGCTCGTCGGCCTTGAGATCGAGGGAAAACACCCCGGCAATCGCGGCAGGGGCAATGTTCGCGTCCCTCAGCGCCGCATCGACCAGCTCCGCCAGTTCCTCCGGCGCGGTGCCGCGTTCGCACCCCACCCCGATCGCGACGCTGGCCGGGTGATAGATCAGGTGGCGCCCATCGCCGGTTCCCCGGTACGGCGTCGCGGTGATCCGCAGCGCCCCGCCCAGATCGCGGGGAATGTCCGTGTCGGCGATAAAGGCCGGCAGCGTATCGTCCAGCCGCACCGCCTCGCCCGCCAGCAGATCGGCGGTGAAGGATTTCATGTCGTCCGGGTTGGCCAGCGCCCACCCGGCGGGCGGATTGTCGAGCGCCGCCCCGAAGCGCACGTCCCCGGCCGTGGTGACGGCGGCCGACACGCCAAGCGCCGACGCAATATCGGCCGCCAGATCGTTGGCGCCATGATGCCCGCCCAGCAACGGCACGACGGCCGAACCGTCCTCCGCCACGGCGATCACCGCGGGCTCCGCCGTTTTGTCTGTCAGCGCCGGGGCCAGCAGGCGGATCAGGATCCCGGCGGCGCAGATGCCGATCACAGGCGTGCCGGAGGCGAACAGCGCGCGCAGATGATCGCCGGTGTCGTCGAAAACAACGTCCGCGTCGGGCACGCGACGCGCGAGCCCGTGGATCGCGCTGCCGGGAACAGCCGATTTTGCACGCCGCGCCGTATCCATGCCGCCGGGACCGAGCACAAGAATGGCGGGTTCGGTCATGTCCACGCCTCGGCCCGTTTGTGGACCAGGATCATGGAGAAATAAGGCGCGTCGCCTTCTCCGACATCGGCCAGGGGCACGATGCGCTGCGCCGTCATCGTGGCGCGTTCGATATAGCGGGCATTGTCCGACAGGCCGAGATCGGCCAGCACGCCGCGAATTTTTTCGAGATGGCGTCCGACCTTGATGATCGCAGCCGCATCGGCCTCTGCGAGCCGCTGCGCCATGGTGTCGGCATCCAACGGGCCGGGGATCACCGACAGCACATCGTTCTTTGCCGACAGCGGCGATCCCAGCGCGGCGGCGCAGGCGGTCAGCGACGACACGCCGGGCACGACCTCGATGGCGTGATCGGCGGCGAGACGTCCGAACAGATACATGAACGAACCGTAGAAGAACGGATCGCCTTCGCAGATCACGGCAACGTCGTCGCCGGCGCTGAGCGCCGCGCCGATCTCGACCGCAGCGCTGTCATACACGTCGTCCGCGGGAAACCGGGCGGGCAGCAACGGCATGCGGATGGCGATCTCGCGCTGGGTGCCGGGCAGATGTCCGGCGACGATTTCGCGCGCCAGGCTGGGGCCCTCTTCCGGCGCCGGCCAGGCCAGCACGGGCACGGATGTGAGGATGCGCAGCGCCTTCAGCGTCACCAGCTCGGGATCGCCGGGGCCGACGCCGACGCCGTACAGCGTGCCGGCCATCAGGTTTTCACCGCGACGAACTGGGTGACGGTCATCGACGGTTTCCAGCCCGTGAAGGGTCCGACCGGCTCGGCCCGCGAAATCGAGATGCGCGCCAGATCGCCGCCATGACCGGCGCGGAACACCGCCAGCGCGCCTTCGCCTTCCAGCGTGACGGCATTGGCGACCAGCCGTCCGCCGGGCGACAAAGCGTCCCAGCAGAGATCGAGCAGGCCCGGGGTCGAAGACCCGCCGCCGATGAAGACGGCATCGGGCGCATCGAGCTGCGTCAGCACGTCGGTGGCCTCGCCCTCGATCATGCCGAGCCGCGGTACGCCGAGCGCAATGGCGTTGCGGGCGATCAGCCCGATCCGGTCGGCCCGGCTTTCGACCGCCGTCGCCCGGCAGGACGGGTGCGCCCGCATCCATTCGATGGCGACCGAACCGCACCCGGCGCCGATATCCCACAAATGCTGGCCCGGCAGCGGCGCCAGGGCCGCCAGCGTCGCGGCGCGGATTTCGCGCTTGGTCATGTTGCCGTCGCTGGTGAACGCGTCGTCGGGCAGGCCGGGAATGCGCGGTAGGGTGACCGCATCCGCGCCGGCCACGCAGTCGACCGCCAGCGTGTGAAACGCAGCGATATCGCCATGCTGCCAGTCGCCGGCATAGCCGGTCACCCTGCGTTCGCGCGCGCCGCCCATGTGTTCCAGTACGGTTATCCGGCTGTCGCCGTAGCCGCGCCCGGCCAGGATGCCGGCGACCTGCGCCGGGGTGTCCGGGCCGTCGGCCAAAATCAGCAGCCGGGCGCCGGGCTGCACGAACGGCACCACCAAACTGACCGGGCGGCCGTGGAGGGTCAGCTGTTCGACATCGGCCAGCGCCCAGCCGAGGCGCGCGGCGGCCAGGGAGAACGCCGACAGCGACGGCACGATCTCCATCTCGTCGGCGGCAAAGTGCTTCGCCAGGGTGACGCCGATCCCGAAAAACATCGGATCGCCGGTCGCCAGCACGCAGACCGGCCGGCCCCGCCGGTCGGCGATCTGCGGCATCAGATCGGTCAGCGGGCGCGGCCAGGTCAGCCTTTCGCGCCCGTCATCGGGCAGCATGGCGAGATGCCGGTCGCCGCCGATCAGCGTCTCCGCGCCGTCGATCAGCATGCGCCCGCGCGGGGTCAGCCCGCCGATTCCGTCCTCGCCTATGCCGACGACGCCGAGCCAGCGATCCGTCATGACGCGTCTTTCATGTTTCGTACTTTCCGGCCAGCGCGTTGACCGCCGCCGACGCCATGGCGCTGCCGCCGCGCCGCCCAAGCAGCGTGACATAGGGCACGCCGTGATCCGTTTCGTGCAGCGCGTCCTTGGATTCCGCGGCGCCGACGAAGCCGACCGGGAACCCCAGAATCGCCGCCGGTTTGCGCGACGGGTCCTCGGCGATGATTTCCAGCAGGCGGAACAAGGCCGTCGGCGCGTTGCCGATGGCGACCACGCTGCCCGGCAGAAACGGTTTCCACAATTCGACCTGCGCGGCCGAGCGCGTCGTTCCCTGTTCCTTCGCCATCGCAGCCAGGTTGGGCAGGCGGATCATGCTGAGAATCTGGTTGTCGGCGGGCAGACGCGCGGCGATGACGCCGTCGGCCACCATCTGGGCGTCGCAGATCACCGGTGCGCCGGACGCCAGTGCAGCGGACGCCGCCTGCGCCACACCATCGGACCAGCGCAGGTCGGGCACGATCTCCGGCATGCCGCAGGCATGGACCAGCCGGATCGCGACATCGGCCATGTCGTCCGGCACCGCCGACAGATCGGCTTCGTCGCGCACGATCGCGAACGACCGGCGGTAGATTTCATCGGGATCGCGGAGCCAGTCCATCGGTGTCAGCCGGTTTCCTTCATGGTCTTCGGCCCCAGCGGATGATCCGCGTGGGGGTACGGATGATGGTGGTGGTCGTGCCCGTCGCCATGGTCGTGGGAATGTCCGTGGTCGTGGTGATGTGGTCATGATCGTGATCGATCGTGGTCATGGTCGGTCGTGAGAGTGGGCCTCGCCGGTGCCGATGCCTTCGACGTGATGATGATGGCTTTCCTGCGCCAGCCCGACCTCGGCCTCGAAGCCCAGCACCTGTTCGCGGTATTTGCAGAGCTGGCAGTTCATGTTGTTTTCGCCGCGGCGGATCTCGTCGATCCGTTCCATGAAGGTCTCGATCACCATCGGATGGTCGTTCAGATAGGGCGCCTTGATGAATTCGATCTCCGGGTGCCGCGCTGCGACAACGTCGGTGTAGTCGTAGATGCGCCGGACCAGCACGCCGGTAAACAGGAAATAGGGAAAGACCACGATCCGCCGGTAGCCCAGCTTGGCGGCGTGTTCCAGCCCCGGCTCGACCAGCGGGAAGGTGACGCCGGAATAGGCGGTTTCGCCCCAGCCGAAGCCGAATCCTTCCCACAGCATGCGCATCACCTTGGCGACGTTGGAATTGGCGTCGGGATCCGATGCGCCGCGCCCGACGACGACCAGCAGCGTTTCCTCGACCGGCACGTCGCCGCCCGCGGCGTCGAGCGCTTCCTGGATCCGGTCGGCGGCGGCGCGCAGCATCTTCAGGTCGATCGCCAGTTCGCGGCCGTAGCGGATATCGATGCCGTCATTTCCCGCGGCCCATGTATTGAGCACCGACGGGATGTCGTTCTTGGCGTGGCCCGCAGCGAACAGCATGCCCGGCACGGCCAGTACGTCGGTCACCCCCTGGTCGACCAGCTTGCCGAGACCGTCCCTGATGACCGGCGTCGCGAATTCGAGAAAACCGTATTCAACCGGAATACCGTCGGCCCGTTCGCGGATCGCGATGGCCAGTTTTTCGAACTCCGCGACTGCGCCTTCGTCGCGGCTGCCGTGGCCGCAAACCATGATTCCTGTGGTCAATTGTCTCTCCCTTTCCGGGGGCAATTGATTTCGCGCCGGGCAGGCGCGATTGTCCCCGGATGATGTTTCAGTGGTATAGCGCCGACGCCGCAGCGGTGCACCCCCTGCTGGTGGTGATGCTGGCGCTGGCGATCGATGTCGCGCTCGGCGATCCGCCGCGGCTGTGGCAACGGATTCCCCACCCGGTGGCAATGTTCGGCGGCCTGATCGGGTTCTGCGACCGCAAGCTCAACCGCCCGCAACGCTCCGACCGCACGCGGTTCTGGCGCGGTCTGCTGACGACCGTCGTTCTGGTGACGCTGGCGGGCTTCGCGGGCTACGCGATCCAGTGGCTGTGCGCGCAGATCGAGTACGGCTGGATCGCGGGCGCCATTATCGCCAGCGTGCTGATCGCCTATCGCAGCCTGTTCAACCATGTCCGCGCGGTGGCCGACGGGCTGGAAAGCTCGCTCGCGGGCGGGCGGGAGGCGGTCGGCCATATCGTCGGCCGCGATCCCGACAGCCTGGACGAACCCGGCGTCGCCCGCGCGGCGATCGAATCCGCGGCGGAGAATTTTTCCGACGGGGTGGTCGCGCCGGTGATCTGGTTCGCGCTGCTCGGCCTGCCCGGCCTGTTCGCCTACAAGGCCGTCAACACGCTGGACAGCATGATCGGCCATCGCGACAGCACGTACGAGCATTTCGGCAAGTTCGCGGCGCGGCTGGACGACGCGCTGAACGCCGTACCTGCCCGTATCGCCGGCATCCTGATCGTGATCGTCGCCGCCATCGGCACCGGCACCAGGGGCGGCGAGGCCTGGGCCGCCGCCGTGCGGGATGCGGAGAAACACCGGTCGATAAACGCCGGCTGGCCGGAAGCCGCCATGGCCGGCGCGCTCGGCATCGCGCTGGCCGGGCCGCGGCGGTACCGCGACCTCATCGTCGACGACGCCTGGATGAACGACGGCGCGCGCACCGATGCCAGCGCCGCCGACATCCACCGCGCGCTGAGCCTGTACCGCAAAGCCGGCGCCGGTCTGGCGGCGCTGCTGCTGCTCGCCATGGTATTGATCTGACACCCTAGCCATCGATCATCCCGTCGATATCGAGATGACTTTCGAGATGATCGGCCAGCGCATCCAGCGCGCCGTCCACGCCCGCTTCATAGTTCAGCGCGGCGCGCGCGCCGGGACGGATGCGCTGCAGAAACGCGGTCCGAAACGAATCCGACGCGAAAAGGCCATGCACATAGCACCCGGCGATCCGGCCATCCGCCGAGACCGCGCCGTCCGCCGCGCCGGACAGATCGAGCATCGGTCGGCCGGTTCCGGCCCATGGGACTCTCCGACATGCATCTCGTACCCCGAGACGGCCGCGCCGGTCTGGGTCTCGTTGCCCGAGACCTCCACCAGTTTCTTGTCCGTCGTCAGCACGGTGTCGATATCCAGCAGGCCGAGCCCGAAAGATTCGCCGGGCGGCCCCTCGATGCCATCCGGGTCGGACACGATGCGCCCCAGCATCTGGTAGCCGCCGCAGATCCCCAGCACCGCGCCGCCGCGCCGGACATGGGCGGCGATGTCGATGTCCCAGCCCTGATCGCGGACAAAAGCGAGATCGGCCAGCGTCGCCTTCGATCCCGGCAGCAGGATCAGATCGGCATCGCCCGGCAGTGCCTCGCCCGCCCGCACCATGACAACCGACACGTCCGGTTCGGCACGCAGCGGATCGAGATCGTCGAAATTGGCGATGCGGGAAAACACCGGCACGGCGATTTTGATCGCGCCGGCGGCCGCATCTTCCGCGCCGATGTCGAACGCGTCCTCGCGCGGCAGCGCTGCGGCACCATCGAACCACGGAACGACGCCGTAATCGGCCATGCCGGTTTGTTCGCGAATGATGGCGCGGCCGTCGTGAAACAGCGACGGGTCGCCGCGAAACTTGTTGACGATGAAGCCGCGCGTGAGATCGCGTTCGCGGTCCGACAGCAGGTTCCAGGTACCGACCAGCTGGGCGATCACGCCGCCGCGGTCGATATCGCCGATCAGCACGACCGGCACGTTCGCCGCCTGGGCAAACCCCATATTGGCGATGTCGGCGGCGCGGAGATTGACCTCCGCCGCGCTGCCGGCGCCCTCGACGACGACGATGTCGGCAACGTCCCGCAGCCGCGCGAAACTCTCCAGCACGGTGCCCATTAAATCGGGCTTCATGGCCTGATAGTCGCGCGCCTTCGCATTGCCGATCACGCGCCCCTGCACCACCACCTGCGCGCCGGTCTCCGTCTGCGGTTTCAGCAGCACCGGGTTCATGTCGGTGTGCAGCGCCACGCCGCAGGCTCGCGCCTGCAGCGCCTGCGCGCGTCCGATCTCGCCGCCGTCGGCGGTAACGGCGGCGTTGTTCGACATGTTCTGCGGCTTGAACGGCCGCACGGACAGTCCCCGCCGCACCAGCGCCCGGCACAGCCCCGCCGCCAGCACCGACTTGCCGACGTCGGAGCCGGTGCCCTGGAGCATGAGCGCGGGGAGTGTCATGGGTTGGCGAAGGAGGCGTGTACCCCCCTCTCCCTAACCCTCCCCCCGAGGGGGAGGGGATTCGAATTTTGCCCTTCCGCACATCCAGTCCCCTCGCCCCATAGGGGAGAGGGCTAGGGAGAGGGGGATATAAGCCCAACCCCGCCACCCTAAAACTCGATCCCCTTCTGCGCGCGCACGTTCTGTTCGCGGAAGGGGTGTTTTATCTGGGTCATCTCGGTGACGAGGTCAGCGGCGTCGATCAGTTCCGGCTTGGCGTTGCGGCCGGTGACGACGACATGAAGCATGTCGCGCCGGTTGGCGAAGGTGTCCAGTACCTCGGCAAGATCGAGATAGTCGTAGCGGAGAACGATGTTGAGTTCGTCGAGGATGACGATGTCGTAAGCGGGATCGGCGATCATTTCCTTCGACGCCGCCCATGCCGCCTCGGCGGCCGCGATGTCGCGCGCCTTGTCCTGGGTTTCCCAGGTGAAGCCCTCGCCCATGGTCCGGATGGTCACCTGGTCGGGAAAGTGTTCGAGCACGGCGCGTTCGCCGGTTTCCCACTTGCCCTTCACGTACTGGACGACGCCGACCTTCATGCCGTTGCCGACGGCGCGCGCCGCAAGACCGAAGGCCGCCGTCGACTTGCCCTTGCCCTTGCCGGTATGGACGATCAGCAGGCCCTTTTCGACCGTCTTGTCGGCCAGCATCCTGTCGCGCGCTTGCTTCCGCTTTTTCGATTTTTCGTTGGCGCGGGCGAGCTCTTCTTCGGTGGTGGGTTTCCTTGCCATCAGGCCGCTCCCTTCAGTTCGGTCAGATGATGATAGGCCGTGTTCGACCGCGGCCGCCACAGGCCCCGGTCCTGGGCTTCGAGCAGGCGGTCGGCCATGTCGCGGAGGGCGTCCGGGTTGTTCCGTTCCAGAAAATCCCGCACGTTTTCGTCGCCGAGCCAGGCATCGAACACCAGATCGAAATGGTGATCCTTCACGCAGCGCGCGGTGGCGGCGAAGGCGAACAGGTAATCGACCGTCGCCGCCATTTCGAACGCGCCCTTGTAGCCGTGGCGCATGACGCCGGCGATCCATTTCGGGTTGACCACCCGGGCGCGAACCACGCGGGCGATCTCGTCTTCCAGGCTGCGGATCTTCGGCGTCTCCGGGCGCGAATGGTCGTTGTGCCAGACCGCCGGCTGATCGCCGGACAGATGCCGGACCGCCGCCGTCAGCCCGCCCTCGAACTGGTAGTAGTCGTCGGAATCGAGCAGGTCGTGTTCGCGGTTGTCCTGGTTGTGAACCACCGCCTGCACCGACCCCGAGGCGTCGTTCGAACAGGCGGTGTTCGGCCGCGCCCTCGGCGCCGTCGCCATAGGCGTAGCCGCCCCAGGCGATATAGGCGCGGGCGAGATCGGCGTCGGTGTCCCAGCCGCGTTCGTCGATCAGCGCCTGCAGCCCCGCCCCGTAGGCGCCCGGTTTCGATCCGAACACCCGGTGACCGGCGCGGCGCTTCGCCGTTTCAGGATCGATACCATCCGCCACCAGCGCGGCGGCGTCTTCGGCGACGCGGGCGGCCAGCGGATTTTTATCCGCCGGTTCGTCCAGCGCGGCGACCGCGCGGGCGGCGCTGTCGAACAGATCGATCTGGGCCGGAAACGCATCGCGAAAAAAACCGGACAGGCGCAGCGTGACGTCGACCCGCGGCCGGTCGAGCACGTCGAGCGGCATGATCTCGAACCCGGTGACGCGGCCCGAGCCGCGGTCCCATGTCGGCTGCACGCCCATCAGCGCGAGGCCCTGCGCGATGTCGTCGCCGCCGGTCCGCATGTTCGACGTGCCCCAGGCCGACAGCGCCATGCGGCGCGGCCAGTCGCCGTGTTCCTGCGCATGCCGTTCGATCAGCAGGGTCGCCGACTTCCAGCCCAGCGTCCAGGCCGTCGGCGTCGGCACCGTGCGGGTGTCGACCGAATAGAAATTGCGCCCGGTGGGCAGCACTTCCGGCCGCCCCCGCGTCGGCGCGCCGGACGGACCGGGCTGAACGAATTTGCCGTCGAGCGCGCGCAGGGCGCCGGCGGTCTCGGCATCGCCGCAGGCCGCGACGTTGGGCCCGATGATCGTCGTGATGTTACCAAGCACCGCGCAAGTCGCGGTCCAGCCTTGATCCGGCACCCGCCCGCCGACAAGATCGAGTGCCAGCGCTTCCAGACGCTCCACCGTGTCGCCATTGGTCCGCCACGGATCGCCACCGGTCAGCGCGTCCGGTTTGGGTCCGGTCCACGGATCGCCCAGCGTACAGTCCAGCGGATCGAAACCATGCTCTTCGCCCGTCAGGCCGAGATCGGCGGCCAGCGCCCGGATCAGCGACGCATTGCCGCCCTTGCCGTCGCCACGCGGCAGCCGCGCCAGCGCCACCAGCAGCGCATCGCGCAAACTCCCTTCGGGGCTTTGGCCAAAGATGTGCAGCCCGTCGCGGATCTGCATTTCCTTCAGCTCGCACAGATAATTGTCCAGTTTGGCCAGCGCTTCGTCGGCAGGCTCGTCCGCGCCGATGCCGCAATCGAGATCGAGACCGGAGGAGCGTGTGAGATCGACGATCCGGTCGCGCAGCAGCTCGATGCGGCGGGGGTCGACGCCGGCGGCCTCGTAGTATTCGTCGACCAGCCGTTCGAGATCGGCGAGCGGGCCGTAGGTTTCGGCCCGCGCCAGCGGCGGCGTCAGATGATCGACGATCACGGCGGACGCCCGCCGCTTGGCCTGGGTGCCTTCGCCCGGATCGTTGACGATGAACGGATAGACATGCGGCAGCGGGCCGAGCGCGGCCTCCGGGAAACAGTCCGCCGACAGCGCCAGCGACTTGCCGGGCAGCCATTCGAGATTGCCGTGCTTGCCCATGTGGACGACCGCGTCGGCACGGAATTGCGTGCGCAGCCAGGCATAGAACGCGAGATAGCCGTGCGGCGGCACCAGGTCCGGGTCGTGATAGGTCTTTTCCGGATCGATGTTGTAGCCGCGCGCCGGCTGCAGCCCGATGACGACATGGCCGCAGCGGAAGGCGGGGATCGCCAGCGCGCCGCAATCGGTCTCGCCGGCCAGATAGAACGGATCGGCTTCCGGTGCGCCCCAGCGCTCCGTCACCGCATCGCGCACGGATGTCGGCAGGCCGGCGAAAAAGATCTGATAATCGGCGAGGGAAATCGTCTCCTCGATCCGCCGCGCCCTGACCCCGGCATTGGTCGGCCCGTCGAGCAGACGGTTCAGCAAGGCGTTGCCGTCCGCCGGCAGGTCCTCGACGCGATATCCGGCGTCCCGCATGGCCCGGAGCAGGGTCATCGTCCCGGCCGGCGTATCGAGCCCGACGCCGTTGCCGATGCGCCCGTCGCGGTTGGGATAGTTCGCCAGCACCACGGCGATGCGGCGGTCAGGCGCGGGTTTGCGGGTCAGCGCCGCCCAGTTCGCGGCGAGATCGGCGGCGAAACCGATCCGGTCTGCGCGCGGCAGGTGTTTGACCACGGCGGTCTGGGTGGCGTCGTCGAACCGGGCTTCGGACTTGAACGCTACCGCCCGGGTCAGCACCCTTCCATCGACTTCCGGCAGGGCGACGTTCATGGCGATGTCGCGGGCGATCAGCCCGGTATCGCCGTCGGCCCATACCTCTTCCGTCGTCGCGGCGAACACGGTCTGCAGCACGGGGCAGCCCGCTGCGTCGAACGGCGTTTCGATGCGTCCGGCGCCGGGGGTCGAGACCGCGAAGCCGGTGGCGTTGAGGATCACGTCGGGCGGGGTGTCGGCGAAACTCTGCGCCACGATGCCGGCGGAGACCGTGTCCTTCAGGCTTTGAATATAGAGCGGCAGCGGATTGAGGCCGCGCTTCTGCAGGGCGGCGATCATCGCGTCGACCGGCTCGGTATTCCCGGACTGGATCAGCGCCCGGTAGAACGTGACGGCGGCGACCGGCGCGTCCGTTTTCCAGAAGCCCTGCAGGATGTTTAGATCGGGCGCGTCAGCGCCGGGCCAGTACAGCCCCGCCGTCATCAGCGGCGCCGGTTCGGCCCAGTCGACCTCGCGACCGATCAGGGATGCGGCGCAGGACAGAAAATTGTCGGCGTTGGCCGGGCCCCCATGCACCAGGTACTGCCACAGGCGGTGCACGTCGTCGGACGGCAACGTGCCGTGTTGCGCCAGATCGGGATCGGGCGTGTCGTCGCCGGGCACGGCGGCGAAGGCTATGCCGTTTCGGCGGCAGGCGGCGGCGATCTGTTCCACGCCATAGGGCCAATAGCCGGCGCCGCCAAGCAGGCGGACTACCACCAGTTTCGCGTGGGAGATGACATTCTCGATATAGACGTCGACCGACATCGGGTGTTTCAGCTGCAGGAAGTTCGCCAGACGCAGTGTCGGCGCATCCGCACCGGCGCGGGACTGAGCGGCCGCGAGGGCGGCAAGCTCGGTATCGGCCGCCGACAGAACCACGACGTCGCCGGGCGTCTGGCCCAGATCGACCGCTTCCGACCCGTCGGAGACAACGCCGGGCGTTGTCGCGAGAAGATGCATGTCAGCCTTTCGCGACGCCGTCGAGCGCGGCGGCGATGGCGGCCCTGTCGAATCCGGTCAGCCCGATCACGACCAGCCGCGTTTCGCGCGGCTCGCCGTCTTCCCACGGACGGTCGAAATGCTGCTGCAGGCGTGCGCCGACGCCCTGGACGATCAGGCGCATATCCTTGCCGGGCACATGCACGAAGCCTTTGACGCGGAGAATATCATGCGCCGCGATGACCGCTTTCAGACGTTCCATCAGCGCATCGGGCGATCCGATGTCGGGGATTGCGACCTCGAAACTGTCGAAATCGTCATGGTCGTGATCGTCCTCGGCGTCGTGATGCGACGGGCGGGCGGCGAGATCGTCTTCCGCCGCCGCCTCGATACCCAGCAACACGCCTGTATCGATGACGCCGTTGGCGGTCTTCACCATGCGCACGCCGTCGCGCAGCCGGCCACCGACCTCGCCGGCGACCTGTTCGACCGCGTCGGCGTCCATCAAATCGGTCTTGTTCAGCAGCACCAGATCGGCGCAGGCAAGCTGGTCTTCGTAAAGTTCGTGCAGCGGGCTTTCGTGGTCGAGTTCCTCGTCGGCGGCGCGCATCGCATCGACCCGGTCAGGATCGTCGGCGAAGCGGCCGTCGGCGACCGCGGGCCCGTCGAGCACGGCGACGACGCCGTCGACCGTCACCCGGGTGCGGACCTCGGGCCAGCCGAAGGCCTGGACCAGCGGTTTCGGCAATGCCAGCCCCGACGTCTCGATCACGATGTGGTCGGGCGGATCGTCGCGGTCGAGGATCTTTTGAATGGTGGGCAGAAAATCGTCGGCCACTGTGCAGCAGATGCAGCCATTGGCGAGCTCGAAGATATCGTCGTCGGTGCAGTCCGGGTTGCCGCAGCCCTTTAGCAGTTCGCCGTCGACGGCGAGATCGCCGAATTCGTTGATGACCAGCGCCAGTTTCCTGCCGTTGGCCTGTTCGATCAGGTTGCGGATCATCGTGGTCTTGCCGGCGCCGAGAAAACCGGTGACGACGGTCGCGGGAATTTTTCGGGCGAGTGCCATGCCGTGTCCGCCTCCTCCGCGGAATACATCAAACACGCATCGCCGGTTGCCGTTCGCGAACACACCCCGGCCCGCGGATAAGCGATACGGCCGGCGTCCGGTCTCCTGGCTCACGGGTCGTCATTCTGTCCCGGCCTTCCAGCGGATGTGCCGCCGTGGCGCCGTTGGGACGAACTGACCGTTCACAGTTGCGGGGGCAGCCGGGGTCGGGATGCGGACATCCTTCCCCGTTCCCGGGTTCGTCGGCAGTCGCACGGTAACGAAGAGCGGCGAGCGCGGCAAGGGATCGGAAAGGTCCGGAAGTCGGGTATCGAATCGGCCCGATCCGACACGACGCAGTGCAGCGAGGATTATCGCGACCGGCGATTGCACATGGTTTATGAGAAGGTTATGTTATAACATTATATTTTGTTATATTATAACATTGCGAACCGTTTTACGTACCGCGCCAATCCGGCGCCACAACCCACCTGCCAAATAGGAGGCTACCGATGACTACCCAAATACGCCGGCCGGCGGCGGCAATCGCCGTTGCGGTCGGACTTGCCCTGTCGCCACAGGCGATGGCGCAAGGCAACGTCGACTCCGCCGCGATCATGGAAGAGATCAAGGCGCTGAAAGATGCTTACGAGCGCCGCACCGCGGAACTCGAGGCAAAGATCAAGGCGCTCGAATCGAAGAAAAGCCAACAATCCGCCAAGGACAAGACGCCCGCCGGCAGTGGCCGCGACATCAAGGACAATTCCTTCAACCCGTCCATCGGCCTTATTCTTAACGGTCGGGTATCGGGCTTTTCGCGCAAATCCGCCGGCGATATCGCCGGTTTCGCCATCGGCGAGGAAGGCGAACGCGGCAGCGAAGGTCTGTCGATCGACGAATCGGAGTTCAACTTTTCCGCCAATGTCGACGACAAGTTCTACGGCAGCCTGACGGCGGCCATCGTGCGCGAAGACGGCGAGGACAAGATCGAACTGGAAGAAGCCTATATTCAGACGCTTCCGGGGATCGGTTTGCCGGACGGCGCGCGCCTGAAAGCGGGCCGTGCCTTCTGGACTTTCGGTTATCTGAACGAACAGCACGCCCATTCCGACGATTTCGCGGACCGGCCCCTGCCCTACCGGGTTTATCTGAACAAGGCGTTCAATGACGACGGCGCGGAGCTTTCCTACGTTCTGCCGACGGATCACTACTTCGAAATCGGCGGCGGCCTGTTCCGGGGCGACGACTTCCCGTCCGGCGGTTCGGTCAGCGGCTTCGGCGGCTGGTCCGCCTATGCCCGCACCGGCGGCGATATCGGCGACGACCAGAGCTGGCGGATCGGCGCATACAAGATGTACAGCGACGTGAACGGTCGCACGACCAACGAGAGCACGGTCACGTTCGTCGGCAATTCGCATCTGTATGGCGCGGATGTCCGCTATACGTGGGCGCCGACCGGCAACGCGAAAGACCAGGAGCTCATCCTGCAGGGCGAGATCTTCATCCGCGACGAAGACGGCACCTACAACACGGGTGGCGGGCCGCTGGCGTTCGATGATTCCTCGTTCGGCTGGTACACGCAGGCGGTCTACAAGTTCGCGCCGGCCTGGCGGGTGGGCGCGCGGTATTCGCGAATGGACGCGCCGGGCACCGCTGCGGGCTTCGCAGGCACCGCGATCGATGCGCAGGGCCACGACCCGAGCTCGGTGTCGATCATGGGCGACTGGACCAACAGCGAGTACGGCCGCATCCGCGTTCAGTACAACCGCGAGGACCTGAACACCGGACCGGTGGATAATCAGTTCTTGGTGCAGTACATCATGAGCATCGGCGCCCACGGCGCGCATCCGTTCTGAGCACTGTCATGATGAAGAAAACAACCATAGCGTTGTTACTTGTCGGTTGGGGGATGACACTGTCATCCCCCGCCGCGGCCGACCTGCGTGTTTTCGCCTGTGAACCGGAATGGGCGGCGCTTGCCCGCGATGTCGGCGGCGACAAGGTGGATGCCTATTCCGCCACGCACGCGCGCCAGGATCCGCATCACATCAGGGCGAAGCCGAGCCTGATCGCCCGCATCCGCCGCGCGGATCTGGTGTTCTGTTCGGGTGCCGATCTGGAGGTCGGCTGGTTGCCCTTGCTGCTGCAACGAGGCGCACGCGCCGGCGTACAACCCGGCGCAACCGGCTATCTGATGGCGGCCGAACAGGTGCCGGTGCTGGAAAAACCGGCCGTCGTGGACCGCAGCCTCGGTGACATTCACCCGGGCGGCAATCCGCATGTGCATCTGAATCCGGAAAACGTTCTCGTCATTGCGAAGGAACTCAGCCGACGCATGGCCGTGCTGGACCCCGACAACGCCGCCTATTACCGGGACCGGCTATCGGCATTCGGTAAATCCTGGCGCGCGGCTCTGGACAGATGGAAACCCCGCGTGAAGAAACTCGCCGGCATGCCGGTGATCGTGCATCACAAGTCTTTTTCCTATCTGTTCGACTGGATGGGGCTGAAAGAAGTCGCAACGCTTGAAATAAAACCCGGCATCCCGCCAACGGTATCCCACCTCAACGGTCTCCTTAGCACCGCCAGATCGGGGAACGTAAAGGCCATACTGCGGGCACCGTACGACCCGAAGGATGGAGCCGAATGGCTGTCTGCCAAGACCGGCATACCGCAGGTGGAGCTGCCTTACACGGTGGAAAGAAACGCACCGGCAGGCGCGCTGGTCGATCTTTTCGACCGCACGATAACCCTGCTAGAAGGAGCACATGCAGGGTCTTGAAGCGTTTGAAATTGTTCTACCGGCCGCTGCAGCAGGACTGACGATCGCCCTGATCCACAGCGTTCTGGGCATCGAAGTCCTGCGCCGCGGCATTATCTTTATCGACCTGGCGATTGCGCAGATTGCGGGCCTATGCGTCGTGCTGACAGCGATCTGGCTGCACGAACCGTCGTGGAGCCAGACGCAGATCGCCGCGGGCATCGCCGCGCTTGCCGCCGCCGCGTTTTTCCGCTGGATCGAGCGGGTCGTTCCCGATGAACAGGAAGCGATCATCGGGTCATGCTTCATTCTTGCCGCATCGGCGGTTTTGCTGGCCCTCGCCGATCACCCGCACGGCGGCGAAGAGATCCAGCACATTCTGTCCGGCCAGATGCTGTTCATATCCTGGTCGGAAATTCTCGCTTTTATGCCGCTATACGTCGTCGCCCTGGCGGTCTGGTTCGGTGTGCCGCGCGTCCGTTCCGGCCTCGGTTTTTTCATGCTGTTTGCGCTGGTCGTGACGGCATCGGTCCAGCTCGTCGGGGTCTATGTCGTCTTTGCCAGCCTGATCCTGCCGGCGCTCGCCGTGAACACGATGACCGGGAGCAAGGCCGTCGCCGGAATGATTGCCGGCGTACTGGCTGTTGTGATGGGCATCGCCATTGCGACGTTGCGCGACCTTCCCGCGGGTCCGGTGATGGTGTTTTCCTTTGCGGTGGTTGCGGTAGTTTACCGGATAGGTCTGGGCATCCGGTCAAAAAAACCAGGTCAGGCAATATAATCCCATTTGATACGATTGACATTTCCACCTGACGCGCTTTAGTTAGAGAGAGATCGACCGGTGGTTTCCGAAAGGAAGCACAGGGAACCCGGTACGGGGTCGTCAGATTCGTCGGCGCCAAATCCGGGGCTGCCCCCGCAACTGTAGGCGGCGAGTGCCGGGCCATATGCCACTGGGAGACCGGGAAGGCGGCCCGAGCATCAAGACCCGCAAGCCAGGATACCTGCTGCCGGATATTTTACACGGGAGGTGTGCCAGTGCGGTTGCATTGTTTCTTCGGCCCAAGGGGCCTTTCACATACTGATACGCGGTTCGCGCTGCGAGGCGTGTTTCTGGCGTTTGCCATGGTGGCGTTTGGCGCCGCCTTTCCTGCCGGGGCGCAAATCCTGTCCGACCGCATCTCCGGCGAGGTAGCGTTCGAACTCCAGAACGACTGGACCTATAAATCCGAAGACCGGTCGAACCAGAACAACGATTTGTACGCAACGATCGAGCCATCGGCGACGTTCCGGCTGGCCCCGGGATGGTCGGTTTTCGGTCATGCCGTTCTCGAACCCGTGGGATCGCCGTCGCAGTTCGAGAACCGCACGTTCGAAGATATCGGACTCTATGTCGAAGAGCTGTTCGTCGAATACGAAGCCGACCGGTTCGGCGCGAAGGCCGGCAAGCTGAACGCCGGATTCGGCATCGCCTGGGACATGGCGCCGGGCGTCTATGGCACGGATCTCTCCGAGGATTACGAAATTTCGGAACGCATCGGCCTGGTCGGTGACTGGAATGTCTATTCGGGCGAATACGGCGATCACACTGTTTCCGGCGCGACGTTCTTCGCCGACACGACGATATTCAGCGAATCCTTTTTCCGCGGCAGAGGCGATACCCGCGAGGAAGACGGCGGACTCAGCAACACGGAATCGTTTAAATCCTTTGTCGTCGCCGTCAACGGCAGCAAAATCCCCGGCATGGGCAAGTTCGGTTATCATGCGGCCTTCATGCGCCAGGCTGCCGGCGTCGGTAATGCGTCGGACGAGAAATCCTTCGCCCTCGCCGGGTATTCCAGCTTCGATCTTGGCGGCGACCTGACCTTCGAGCCGCTGGCGGAAATCGTCCGCCAGATCGATCAGGGCGGAAACGCCGGGTCGGACCGGTCTTATATAACCCTGGCGGGCCAGTTCCTCTGGAAAGGCTGGAATCTCGCCCTGTCGGCGACGGAGCGCTATACCGACAACACAACCACGGCCAACAATACGGATAGCCACTTCCAGGTGTCGGCGGGCTACGAGTTCGATTTTGGCCTCGCGGTCGATGTCGGATGGAAAGTATCGGAAGACAGCGGCACGGAAACCCGCACGCTGGGCATCCTGGCCGCGTACGCGATCGAATTCTGAGGAATGTTGTTTGAGGGCTTGTCACCACCCCCCCTGCCGGGCATAAACTAGGGCAACGGAGGGATTGGATATGACGCAGCAGACACATCAAACAACCGCGAAAACAATCGCACGGTCTGACGTTCTGGCGCCGGCGGTGCTCGCTCTTCTGCTCGGTGCGTTTCTGGTGCTCGGCACCGGCTTCGCGCATTCGGACACGATCCACAATGCCGCGCATGACAGCCGGCATTCCTTCGCCTTCCCCTGCCACTGAGCGGATAAACGGACATGTTCCGGCGGATTTTCTTTACCGCCGTGATCGCCGGCATTCTGGGCGGTGCGGCGATATCCGTGGTGCAGCACTTCACCACGACCCCCATCATCCTGCACGCCGAAACGTTCGAGGGCGGCGGTGAGACGGCGGACAAGCACGGTACGCTGAAAAAAGGCGTCACACTGGTATCGCCGGCTTACGCGCATGGCGACAAGTCAACCGCCGCTTCCGGCGATGGCGAGGCGTGGGGGCCGCAGGAAGGCCTGGAACGCACGATGTATACGTCGCTCGCCAATGTGCTGACCGGCGTCGGTTTCGCGCTGATCCTGACGGCCTGTTTCGCGCTCTCGGGCCGGCCGGTAACAGGGCAGACCGGCGTGCTGTGGGGACTCGCCGGATTTGCAATCGTCAGTCTGGCGCCGGCACTGGGCCTGCCGCCCGAAGTGCCGGGCGCCCAGGCCGCCGCTCTTGGCGACCGTCAGTTCTGGTGGTTTCTGTGCGTCGGAATGACGGCTATCGGACTTTGGATGATGATCTTCCGGTCGGGCGCGACCTGGGCCATCGGCGGCATCGCCGTGATCGCCCTGCCGCATCTGATCGGCGCCCCCGTGCCCGACCGCATGGGCGGGCCGGTACCGCCGGAACTCGCGGCGCATTTCGTCTCCGCGTCGCTGGCGACCGCCGCCGTGTTCTGGTGCGTGACCGGCTGGCTCGCCGGGACGTTCTGGAACCGCTTCGCCGCAGAAGCCGACGCCTAGGGGCAATAGCGCCTTTCTATCCTTCGCGGCTGACGGACGCCTCTTCGAATGTCGCCATGCCGGTATGCGCGGCCAGCGCGCATCTCAGCACCCCGAGCGCCACCGCCGCGCCCGACGCCTCGCCGAGCCGCATGCCGAGATCGAGCAGCGGCGCCTTGCCGAGTTTTTCCAGCAACCGCCGGTGTCCCGGTTCGCCCGACACATGGCCGGCGACGCAATGATCGAGCGCGCCCGGAACGGCGCGTTCCAGCACCGCCACGGCCGCGGTCGCCACGAACCCGTCGAGGATGACCGGCACCCGGTTGCGGCGCGCGGACAGCACCGCGCCCGCCATGGCCGCCAGTTCCCGCCCGCCGACACGGCGCAGGGCTTCGATCGGATCGCCGACATCGTCGCCGTGCAGGTCCATCGCCGCCGCCACCGCGCGCGTCTTGACCGCGATCCCCGCTGCGTCGAGCCCGGTTCCGGGCCCGGTCCAGTCCGCCGGCGCGCCGCCGAACAACGCACAGGACAGCGCCGCCGCCACGGTAGTGTTGCCGATTCCCATCTCGCCGACGATCAGCGCATCGACCGACGCATCGACCGCTTCAAAACCGATGCTGAACGCGGCGGCGCAGTCTGCCTCGGTCATTGCCGGCGCGACGGTGAAATCCGCCGTCGGCGCATCGAGATCGAGATCTATCACGCGCAGATCAGCGCCCTGCACGGCGGCAATCTGGTTGATGGCAGCACCCCCGGCCGCGAAATTGGCCACCATCTGATGTGTGACCTCCGGCGGAAACGCAGACACGCCCTGCGCGGTAACGCCATGATTGCCGGCAAAAACGAGAATCCGGACGCTGTCCAGCCTGGGCGGATACACACCCTGCCAGGCGGCGCACCACGCCGACAGTTCTTCCAGCCGGCCGAGCGAGCCGGCGGGCTTGGTCAGATTGGCCTCGCGCGCCGCTGCCTTGGCTGCCGTATCCGGATCGGGCCGCGGCAAATTTTCGAGTTGTCGGGCGATGTCTTGATAGTCCAAAATCGTGTCTCCGCTGGCGTGGAGTGGAAATAGGCGGCACCTGGTCCGGGAAACGGCCGGTGCGATTGTAGCTATCCTACACAGATAACATTTCGGAGACGGCATGACAGCGTCGGACAAGAGCCTGCTGAAAGATGTTTACGCCAGCGTCGTGTTTCTGACGCGGTTTCCCGCACCCGGTTGGCCGGCGGCGGCGGAACGTCCGCTGTCATCGGGCATGTGGGCCTTCCCCCTGGCGGGCGTTCTGGTCGCAACCGTCGGCGGCGCGGTCTACATCCTGTGCGATCTGCTGGAACTGCCGGTCGCGGTCGCGGCGCTGTTCGCCGTCCTTGCGCTGATCGTCGCGACCGGCGGGCTGCACGAAGACGGGTTGGCGGATCTGGCAGACGGCATCTGGGGCGGATCGACCCCGGACAGTCGGCTCGAAATCATGTCGGACAGCCGCATCGGCGCCTATGGCGCGATCGCGCTGATCGTCTCGGTGGCGGGGCGGGCCGCCGCCATCGGCGCGATCGGCGACCCGGCCTTCGTGCTGGGCGCGCTGGTCGCTGCCTGCGCCGTCAGCCGTGCGATGATGCCGATGGCGATGGCGTTCAGCCAACCCGCAAAGAAAGAGGGTCTGGGCGCCGGCGCCGGCGTCCCGGCCGCGGGCGGATGGGGCGGCGCGCTGCTGCTGGCCGTCGTGATCGCCCTGCTGGCCGCGCCCGCTGACTGGTTTGGATGTGTGGTCGCGGCGGCGCTGGGGGCGGCCCTGATCGGCTGGTTCGCCCGTCGCAATCTGGGCGGCTATACCGGCGACGTCCTCGGCGCGTCGCAGCAGGCGGCGGAGCTGTTCGCGCTGGCGGTCATCGCCGGCGCGGTGACGGTCTCTCCCTAGGCGGGGCCGGCCCGCTCCGGGTCAGCACGCCAACCGGTTGACGAAATTTACCCGCCAGCTGTCGGGGCCCAGGTAATCGCAGCGCGTGACCGACAGGGTTTCCACCGAATAGGACAGCGCCGCCACCGGCAATCCGCCCATCGCGGCGGAGAGGAAGCTGCGGATACTGCCGGCATGGATGACCGCCACCACCGACCGGCCGGCCAATTTTTCCGACCAGTGAAGCGCCGCTTCGTGCACCCGGCCCGCGACCTCCGAAAACGTCTCGCCGCCGGGCGGGCGGATATCGGCCGGCCATGATTTCTCGGCGTCGCGGATTTCGGCCCAGACGTCGGCGCTGGGCCGGCCTTCCCAGTCGCCGAAATTCTGTTCCCCGAACCGTTCCTCGACGTGAACTTCGGCGTTCGCATGACCGCGCGCGGCGAGAATGCCGTCCAGCGTTTTGCGGGTGCGCGACAGATGCGAAATCATCCAGACCGGGTCCTCGGGCAGTTTCTCGGACAATGCCCGGAAGGTTTCCGGCGGCGGCATGTGAATATCGAAATCGAGCGCGCCATAGACCGCCTTGTCGGGATTGACGGTCGGCGCGTGGCGGACCAGCCACCATTCGGTCGGTGTGTCGGTCATGTCGTCAGCGCCTTTTCCAGCCGGGTCCAGTCGCCCTCTCCGCCCGGCAGGCCGAACCGCAGCCAGCGCGCGTTATCGGGAAAAGGGCGGGTATAAATCCCGGCGCGCCCGAGACGGCCGTGAATGTCCGGGGCGTCGTCCGACGCGGCCAGCCGGAACAGGTCGGTGCCGCCGACGATGTCGAACCCGGCATCTGCAAGCAGGCCATCGAGCCGGGCCGCCGATTGCCGCAACCATTGCCGGGTGTCGGTCTGCCAGGCCGTATCCGCCAGCGCCGCCGAACCGGTCTCGGCCGCCAGGGACGACACCGGCCATGGCCCCATCGCCGCCGCCAGACGCGCCGACATGCCGGCGTCGGACACGGCAAAGCCGAGCCGCAGCCCCGGCAGGCCGTAGAATTTGCCGAACGACCGCAACGCGACGAGTCCGGCGGGTATCGCGGCGGCAACCGACGGATCGGGGTCGAGATCGGCGAAGGCTTCGTCGACCACCAGCAGGCCGCCCCTGGCCGCCAGCGCGGATGCCAAGAGCGTCAGATCGCCCCGATCCGCAACCGCTCCGTCCGGATTGTTGGGCCGGGTCACCACAGCGACGTCGCAATCGGCAGCTTCGGGAAGCGCGGCGGTTTCAAACACGTCATGCCCGGCCGCCCGCCAGGCGGGCGCATGTTCGCCATAGGTGGGCGCGACGACGGCGACGCGGCCCGGGTCGCGCAGCCGCGGCAGCCACTGGATCAGCGCCTGGCTACCGGGTCCGCACGCGATACGCGCCGGATCGCCGATGCCGTAGGCCTGCGCGGCGGCCCGGCGCAAACTCTCTAACCGGCCGCTGTCGGGCAACCGGTGCAGGCTGTCCAGTGCCGCCGCCGCGACCGGCCAGGGCCGCGGATTGATGCCGGTGCTGAGGTCGAGCCAGCCATTCGCCGGTTCGCCGAAAACCTGCGAAGCCGCGGTCAGATCGCCACCGTGATAGACGCCGGTCAACCCGATGCACCTTTCAAAACAAGCGGCAGACCGGCGGCGACGAACACCGCCCGGTCGACGGAAGCGGCGACCGACTGGTTGAGCGTGCCGTGCAGATTGCGGAAGTGGCGGCTGAGTTCGTCGCCGGGCACGAGGCCGAGGCCGAGCTCGTTCGACACCAGCACGATACGGCCCTGCACGCGGGCGATGGCGGCGATGAGCGCATCGGTTTCGTCCGCGATATCCCGTTCGACCGTCATGATGTTGGTCAGCCACAGGGTCAGACAGTCGACCAGCAGCACGGTATCGGCGGCGCCGCGTTCGACGATGGCGGCGGGCAGATCGTAGGGTTCCTCGACCGTCGTCCAGGCGTCGCCGCGGCGGCGGCGGTGGGCGGCGATCTTATCGATCATCTCCTCGTCGAAGCCCTGCGCGGTGGCGATATAAACGGGCGCGCCGGGCAGTTGCAGGGCCAGCTCCTCGGCATAGGTGCTCTTGCCGGACGACGCGCCGCCAAGCACCAGCGTGGATTTCGCAGCCGGCACGGGATCAGTCCGATCCGCCGCCGGGCCGGGACAGGATCTGCGTCTGCGCCTGGTACCAGTTCCACGCCGTGGCGACGATATTGTCGAGCGACGAATGCGCCGGCACCCAGCCAAGTTTTTCCCGCGCGTGGGCCGCATCGGCCACCAGCCGCGCCGGATCGCCTGGACGCCGCGCGTCCTCTTCCGCCGGAACCGGCGTGCCTACGACGCGGCCGACGGCATCCACCACTTCGCGCACGGAATACCCGTCGCCGGCGCCGAGGTTGAAGACGTCGGACGCGCCGCCGTCCAGCAGATGCCGCAGCGCGCGGACATGGGCGTCGGCCAGATCGGTGACATGGATGTAATCGCGCACGCAGGTGCCGTCGGCGGTGGGATAGTCGGTGCCGAAAATCTTCAGCGCGTCGCGGTCGCCGGCGGCCGCGGCGATGGCCAGCGGGATCAGGTGGGTTTCGGGATCGTGGACTTCGCCGATCTCGCCGTCGGCATCGCAGCCCGCGGCATTGAAGTAACGCAGCACCACATGGCGAAGATCGGTCGCGACCTCGTAATCCTTCAGCATGATCTCGATTGCGCGCTTGGTATTGCCGTAGGGATTGATCGGCGCCACGGGCACGGATTCCGCGATGAAATCGGCATCGGTCATGCCGTAGACCGTGCAGCTGGACGAGAACACGACCGGCGGCGCGTCCGATCCGACCAGCGCATCCAGCAGGTTTATCGCCCCGGTCACGTTGTTGCGCCAGTATTTCGCCGGATCGGTCACCGATTCGCCGACATAGGCAAAGCTGGCGAAGTGGATGACGCCGTCGGGAAGAACGCGGTTCACGACCGCCGCGATGCGATCGCGGTCGAGCAGATCGCCGACTTCCAGGTCGCCCCATTTGACGGCCCAGTCGTGCCCGCCGACGAGATTGTCGAACACCACGGGCTCCATCCCGGCCTGGCTAAGCGCCTTGCAGGTGTGGCTGCCGATATAGCCGGCGCCGCCGGTGACGAGAATTCTGGTCATAAACGAACCGTGTGTGAGTGGGCGCGCCATTATCCATCCGCCACGCGCGGGCGCAACCGCTATGGCAGTGCGGTGTGCGAATGCGCATAATCGGCAGAAAGAAGGAGACCTGTAAATGCCATTCGCGACTGCTGCCGACGGGGTAAAGCTTTACTACGAGGAAACCGGCGACGGCCCGCCGATCCTGTTCATCCACGAATTCGCCGGCGACTGGCGGGCGTGGGAACCGCAGGTCAGCCATTTCAGCCGGCGGCGGCGCTGCATCGTCTATTCGGCGCGCGGCTATCCGGGATCGGACGTGCCCGGGGACGAGGCCAGCTATTCGCAGGATATCGCCCGCGACGACGCGCGCAGCATTCTCGACCATCTCGGCATCGACAAGGCGCATATCGTCGGGCTGTCCATGGGCGGGTTCGCGACGCTGCATTTCGGCATGGCCTATCCCGACCGGGCGCTGTCGCTGACGATCTGCGGCTGCGGCTACGGCGCCGAACCCGATACGCGCGAGGAATTCCGCAACCTGTCGCTGGCGGTCGCCGAGAATTTCGAAACCCGCGGCGCCGCCGATTTTGCCGAGGAATACGTCACCGTGCCGGGCCGGCTGACCTTCAAACAGAAAGACCCGCGCGGCTGGGCCGGGTTCGTCGCCCGGCTGCGGGAACATTCCGACATCGGCTCCGCCCTCACCCAGCGCGGCGTGCAGGCATCCCGCCCCGGCCTGTGGGACCTGGAAGACAAAATCCGCGCCATCCCGGTGCCGTCGATGATCGTCACCGGCGACGACGATGCGCGCTGCCTCGCCCCCGGCCTGTTCATGAAAAGCCTGATCGCAGGATCGCGCCTGTTCGTGCTGCCCAATACCGGCCACGTCCTGAACCTGGAGGAACCGGAACTGTTCAACACGGTGCTGCAGGAATTCCTCGACGAC
The DNA here is from genome assembly GCA_038146925.1 of Alphaproteobacteria bacterium. GTDB lineage: Bacteria > Pseudomonadota > Alphaproteobacteria > MPNO01 > UBA830 > UBA830. The sequence continues at coordinate 82,593 of JAYQSP010000010.1, read as the reverse complement.
GTGGAGGCGGGGAAGGGTCTGGGCCGGGGCTAGGTAAAAAAAAGCCGGAGTTCTTTCGAACTCCGGCAAGGTGCACAGGGAGGCTCACATCTCGGTCTCCGCGTTCCTGGTGCGGAACAGCGGAGCGCGCTATGCAGCTCGGTCAATCGAAGCAGGGCGTGGAACGCAACCGGATTGCGGCGGGCCACGGGGATGGAATACCGCGCATACCGGCCATCAAACGTTCCGTCAGAGCGTGATGCCTACCCACCCCGATCAACCAAGATTGTTATCGCCCGCAGGCGGGACGGGCAGGTGACGGTTCGATGATGAATTTGTGACGGAGATCGGAGTTGCCCACAGGGCCCTACGCCCCCGGCAGCGCGTATCCCTCGAATTTGTCCCGCAGATCCATCTTCAGCAGCTTGCCGGTCGCCGTGTGGGGCAGTTCGTCGACGAAGGCGACATCGTCGGGGATCCACCATTTGGCGACCTTGCCCTCGTAGAACTTCAGCAGGTCTTCGGCCGTGACATCGCTGCCTTCGTTGCGGACCGCCACCAGCAGGGGGCGTTCGTCCCATTTGGGATGCGCGACGCCGATGACGGCGGCTTCGAACACGCCGGGATGGCCGACGGCGATGTTTTCGAGCTCGATCGAGCTGATCCACTCGCCGCCCGACTTGATGACGTCCTTCGACCGGTCGGTGACGTGCATGTAGCCGTCGGCATCGATGGTCGCGACGTCGCCGGTGGCGAACCAGCCGTCGGCATCGTGGCTGTCGCCCTCGCCCTTGAAATATTCGCTGCACACCCAGGGGCCGCGCACTTTCAGTTCGCCGAACGCCGCGCCGTCTTCCGGCAGGTTTTCGTTCGCGTCGTTCACGATTTTCATGTCGACGCCGTAGCACGGTCGACCCTGCTTGACCTGGCGGTCGTAGCGGTCTTTGTCGGATTGGCCTTCCATGCCGTATTTCGGCCAGTTGACGGTGCCCAGCGGCGACATCTCGGTCATGCCCCAGGCGTGGAGCACGTGGACGCCGTATTTTTCCTCCATCGCGACGCTCATCGCGCGCGGCGCGGCGGAACCGCCGATGACGCAGTATTTGAACTTTTCCACCGTCGCGCCGCTGCGGTCCAGATAGTCCAGCAGGCCGAGCCACACCGTCGGCACCCCGGCGGAAATGGTGACGCCTTCGCCGTCGATCAGACCGTGAATGCTTTCGCCGTCCATCGCCGCGCCCGGCAGCACCAGCTTGGCGCCGGCCATCGGCGCGGCGTAGGGAATGCCCCAGGCGTTGACGTGGAACATCGGCACCGCCGGCATGATCGCGTCGGCGGCGGAGATGTTCAGCATGTCGGGCGTCACCGCGGCCCAGGCGTGCAGCACGGTGGAACGGTGCGAATACAGCACCCCCTTGGGGTTGCCGGTCGTGCCGGAGGAGTAACACATGGACGACGCCGTGTTTTCGTCGAATTGCGGCCACTCGCAATCGCCGTCTTCCGCCGCCAGCAGCGTCTCGTAGCAATGGACGTTGGGCAGGGACGTGTCGGGCATGTTGGCTTCGTCGGTCATGACGACGAAGGCTTTGACGAAGGCCGCTTCGGGCGCGATCTCTTCCAGCAGCTGCACGAAGGTCAGATCCGCGAAGACGATTTTGTCTTCGGCATGGTTCAGGATGTAGGAAATCTGGCCGGAAAACAGCCGCGGGTTGACCATGTGGCACACCGCGCCCATGCCCGACACGCCGTAGTAAAGCTCGAAATGCCGGTATCCGTTCCACGCCAGCGTGGCGACCCGGTCGCCATCGCCGATGCCGAGACGTCGCAGCGCCTGCGCCAGTTTCTTCGCGCGGACGGCGGCGGCGGCATAGGTGTAGCGGTGGAGCGGCCCTTCGACCGTGCGCGAGACGATTTCGGTCCCGCCGTGATATTTCGCCGCGTGGTCCAGGATCGACGAAATCAGCAGCGGCTTGTCCATCATCAGGCCAAGCATCCGCGTTCCTCCCTTTGATTGTCCGCATTTTTGCGTTTAAACCGAAACTATCGCCGGGGACGGCGCGTGACAATCGGAAGAAGGGAACCAGCGTGGCATACGAAACCCCGTCATACGAAAATCTGTCCTTCGACGTGGCGGACGGCGTCGCCCGGCTGGCGCTGAACCGGCCGGACGCGGCCAACGCCTTCAACCCCGATATCTGCCGCGAGCTGTTCGACGCCGCCATCGCCTGCGACGAGCGCGACGATATCCGCGCCGTGCTGCTGACCGGCGAGGGATCGATGTTTTCCGCCGGCGGCGACCTGAAATACTTTTCCGCGCAGGGCGACAATCTGGGCGCCGCGCTGAAGGAAATCACCGGGCTGCTGCATGCCGCGGTATCGCGCATGGCGCATATGGACGCGCCGGTGGTCGGCGCGATCAACGGCATGGCGGCCGGCGCCGGTTTCAGCCTGGCGGCGGCGTGCGATTACGCCATCGCCGGCGAGTCGACGAAGTTCACCCTGGCCTACACGGCGGCGGGCCTGTCGCCCGACGGATCGTCCACCTGGTTCCTGCCGCGTCTGGTGGGGCTGCGCCGGGCGAGGGAGCTGATGCTGACCAACCGGATGCTGAGCGCCGGGGAAGCCCGGGAGATGGGCGTGATCGACCGCGTCGTCCCGGACGACGAATTGCAGGACGCCGCGATGCAACAGGCAAAGGCCTTCGCCGCCGGCCCGACGAAAGCCTATGGCGCCACCAAGCGCCTGCTGCAGGAAACCTGGGACACCGGTCTGGAAACCCAGATGGACCGGGAGACGCGCTCGATCGGCGCGCTGACGAAAACGGCCGACGCGATGGAAGGCATCGACGCCTTTCTCAACAAGCGCAAGCCGGATTTCAAAGGCAGCTGACGTGACCTGGACGGAGAAAAAGACCGCGACCATCCGGGGACGCGACATGGCGTGGGCCGAATGCGGCACCGGCGATCCGGTGGTGTTCCTGCACGGCAACCCGACGTCGTCCTATCTGTGGCGCAACGTGATCCCGCATGTGAAGAAGATGGGCCGCTGTATCGCGCCGGACCTGATCGGCATGGGCGATTCCGCCAAGCTGGACGAGTCCGGTCCCGACAGCTACCGCTTCGCCGAACACCGCGATTACCTCGACGCCCTGCTCGACCATATCGGCGTGACCGAGAAGGTGACGCTGGTGGTGCACGACTGGGGCTCGGCGCTGGGCTTCGACTGGGCCAACCGGCACCGCGACGCGGTCGCCGGCATCGCCTATATGGAAGCCATCGTCTGCCCGATGAACTGGGACGACTGGCCGGAACCGTCGCGCCCCATCTTCAACGGCCTGCGGTCGGAGGCGGGTGACGCGCTGGTGCTGGAAAAGAACGCCTTCGTCGAGCTGATCCTGCCGCAATCCGTCAGGCGCGACCTGACGGACGAAGAAATGGCGGAATACCGCCGGCCGTTCGAAACTCCGGGCGAGGACCGGCGGCCGACGCTGAGCTGGCCGCGCGAACTGCCCATCGGGGGCGCGCCCGCCGACGTGGTGGCGATCGTGCAGGATTACGCCGACTGGCTGAAACAATCCGACATACCGAAACTCTTCATCAATGCCGAGCCGGGTGCCATTCTGGTCGGCCGCCAGCGCGATTTCTGCCGCGAATGGCCCAATCAGGACGAGGTAACCGTGAAGGGCATCCATTTCATCCAGGAAGATTCGCCGGACGAGATCGGTATCGCCATCGCCGACTGGCTGAAGGATCTGTCATGACTGCCGATTTTTCGCTTGCCGGACAGGTGGCGCTGGTCACAGGCGCGTCGTCGGGACTTGGACGCGCGTTCGCCGGGTTTCTTGCCGATGCCGGCGCGTCGGTCGTGCTGGCCGCCCGGCGCGCGGACAAATGCGCCGAAGCCGCAGACGAAATCGGCGGCGACACCTTGCCCGTCGCCCTCGACGTGACCGACCCCGCCGGCATCGAGGCGGCGCTGACCGCCGCGGAACAGGTTTTCGGGCCGGTGACGGTCCTGATCAACAACGCCGGCACGGTCACGAACAACGCGCTGGTCGATACACCGCCGGAGGACTGGCGCGAGGTGATCGACACCAACCTGACGGGCTGTTTCCTGATGACGCAGGCGGTATCGAAGCGCCTGATCGCGGCGGAAACCGGCGGGCGCATCGTCAACATATCGTCGATGCTGGGCGTCACCCCCAGCGGGCAGGTCCATGCCTATGCCGCGTCGAAGGCCGGAATAAACCAGCTGACGCGGACCTCGGCGCTGGAACTGGCGCGCCACGGCATCTCGGTCAACGCCATCGCGCCGGGCTATATCGAGACCGACCTCAACCGCGATTTTCTGGCCGGCCCGGCAGGCGAACGCATCGTCAAACGGGTGGCGCAGCGCCGGTTCGGACAGGTGAAAGATCTGGAAGGGGTCCTGCTGTTGCTGACCGCCCCCGCGGGAAGCTATATGACCGGAGAGATCGTCACCATCGACGGCGGTCTCAGCCTCAGCGGCATGTAAGAAAGAACAAGGAACATCATGGATTTCGCCCTGCCCCCGGAAATCGACGACTACCGCGCCCGAATCCGCGCCTTCGTGGATACGCACATCATCCCGCTGGAAGCCGACCGCGCCAATTACGACGAACACGAAAACATCCGTCCAGACGTACTGGAAGACATCCGCGCCAGGGTCAAGGCCGAGGGCCTGTGGGCGCTGCAGATGCCGAAGGAGCGCGGCGGCCAGGGGCTGAACGTCGCCGGCATGACACCGTGCTACGAGGAAATGAACCGGTCGATCTTCGGCCCGGTCTGCTTCAATTCCGCGGCGCCGGACGACGGCAACATGATCGTCCTCAACAAGATCGGCACCGAGGCGCAGAAGGAACGCTGGCTGCAGCCCATCGTCGACGGCAAGGTACGGTCGTCCTTCGCCATGACCGAACCGGCGCCGGGATCGGGGTCCGACCCGTCGGCCATGCTGACCACGGCGGAGAAGAAGGGCGACACCTGGGTGGTCAACGGCCGTAAATGGTTCATCACCGGCGCCGGCGAAGCGCAGCACTTCATCCTGATCGCGCGCACGTCGGACGACAGCCGCAAAGGTTTGACGGCGTTCCTGTTCGACGCCGGCCAGCCGGGCTGGGAAATCCTGCGGCGCATTCCGATCATGGGGCCGGAAGAACACGGCGGGCATTGCGAGATTTCGTTCGACGGGCTGGAAATCCCCGACGAGAACCGGCTGATGGAAGTCGGCGACGGTCTGAAGGTGACGCAGATCCGCCTCGGGACCGCGCGGCTGACCCATTGCATGCGCTGGACCGGCATGGCCAAGCGCGCGCTGGAGGAAACCTTCGATTACGTGGCGGGGCGCAAGGCGTTCGGCGAGACGCTGGCGGACCACGAAGGCGTCCAGTGGCTGCTGGGCGAAGCCGCGATGCAGATCGAGATCGGCCGCCTGCTGACCATGCGCGCGGCGGTCAAGCTGGATGCCGGGGATTTCGCCCGCAAGGAAGTCTCCATGGCCAAGGTGGTGGTGTCGGAAACCCTGCACAAGGCGATCGACACGGCGATCCAGCTGCGCGGGGCGCGGGGCTATTCCAAGGACACGCCGCTGGAATGGATGTACCGCTACGCCCGCCAGGCGCGGCTGGTGGACGGCTCGTCCGAAACCCACAAGATGGTGCTGTCGCGCCACCTGCTGGCGGAAGGCATAGATTTCTGGAGCTGGGATTAACATGCCCCTGGGTCCCTTCATCCGCGAGGCCGCGGGCGCCGACAGCGTGAAAGTCGAGGACGGCAACCTGCTGACCGGGGGCGCGATTCAGGAAAACCGGGCGCTGACGGTCGTCATCAGGGGCGGCGACTTCGACGGCACGCACGAGATGGTGCTGCGCGCGGAGGCCGCCGCGACGATCGCCGAAAGCCGCCCGCTGGACCAGCAATTCGCCCTGCTGAAGGCCGCCGAGGCCGCGGGGGTGACGGTGCCGAAACCGTTCTGGTACTGCGGCGACGCCGCTGTCGCGGGTAAGACGTTCTACCTGATGCAACGCATAACCGGCGAGGCGCTGGGCATCCGTGTCACGCGTCAGGGCGAACAGCCGGAACTGGCAACCGAACTGGGCAGCGAACTGGCGCGCATACACGCCATCCATCCGCCACGGAACGACCTTGAATTTCTCGACGCGGTCACCGAATCGCCGGCGCTGGACGCCATCGCGAAATACCGCGGATACCTCGACGAACTGCCGGAACCGCATCCGGTATTGGAATGGACGCTCCGCTGGCTGGAGAACAACGCGCCGGCAGCGGGCGAGATCGTGCTGTGCCACCGCGATTTCCGCACCGGCAATTACATGGTGCACGAGGGAGAACTGACCGGCGTGCTGGACTGGGAATTCGCCGGCTGGGGCGATCCGCACGAGGACATCGCCTGGTTCTGCGCCCGGTGCTGGCGATTTTCCGGCCCGCAGCTTGAAGCCGGCGGAATCTCCGCACGCAATGTATTCTACAACGCCTACGAACACGGATCCGGCCGCACGGTCGACCGCGACCTGGTCGCCTACTGGGAAACCATGGCCCATGTACGCTGGTCGGTGATCGCGCTGCAGCAATCCATGCGCCACCGGTCCGGCGAAGAGCCGAGCCTCGAACTCGCCCTGATCGGGCGTCGTCTCGCGGAACTGGAATACGAATGCCTGCGTCTGACGGGAGCCATGAAATGAGGAACCGCCCGAACGCCGTCGAACTGCTCGACATCGCGGAACAGACCCTGTCCGGCGAGGTTGCGCCCGATATGTCCAACCGCCAGCGCTACAACGTCGCGCTGATAGCGTCGGCCATGGGTATCGCGCGGCGTGAACTGGCCGGCGGTGTTTCCGCCTGGGACGAGGAGCTCGATACACTGCGCGCGCTGTACGGCGCCGATGCCCTGGAACCGCCGGAAGCTGCGCTGTCGCATCTCAACCGGAAACTGGCGGCCGATCTGCGCGCCGGCGTATACGACGCGAAAAGCAGGGAGCAGAAGGCGGCGCTCAACCTGCTGTGCCAGGACGTGCTGGCACGCATGGACGAAGACAATCCACGCTATGAAAAAACTGCCGGTTCCAAACAACGGAGCGGCGTATCCCGTTTCGTGAGACGTAAATAGCCCCGACCGACCGTTGGAGAGACCGATGCAGCGACGTTCGTTTTCCCCCTCGCGATTGCAGGCGCCACTGCCGTCCTGCTGACCGGACTGCCAGGCCCGGCCTCGGCGACGCCGGACATCGCCAAACCTGCACCCGCCTTCACCGGCACGAACAGCGCCGGAAAGACTCTCTCGCTCGCCGATCTGCGCGGCAGGACCGTGGTCCTGGAATGGACCAATCACGATTGTCCCTACGTTCGCAAACATTACACCAGCGGCAACATGCAGGCGCTGTAGCGCGACGCGGCGAAGGAGGGCGTCGTCTGGCTGCAGGTCATCTCCTCCGCGCCCGGGCTGGAAGGCCATGTCAACGGCGCCGAAGCCGAGAAGCTGAACGCGTCGCGCGACGCGTCGCCCGCCGGCACCCTGCTCGATCCCGACGGCACGATCGGCCGGCGATACGCCGCCCGCCACACCCCGACCATGGCGGTGATCGACGCCGACGGCACCCTCGCCTATTACGGCGCGATCGATAGCGATTCCAACTGGCACCCGGATTCCATCAAGGGCGCGCGCAACCACGTACGCGCGGCGCTCGCCGATCTGAAAGCCGGGCGGCCCGTCGAGGTTGCCAAGACCCGCGCCTACGGCTGCAGCGTCAAATACGGCAACTAGAAACAGGTTCCTTCGACATTTTTTGAATGGCCCGTTTCGGGCAACATTCGCCGACGGCCATGAATTAGTAGAAGCTAACTATTATAGCCTTCTTTTATATAATTAGCCCTTGCGAAAGCCGGACGGCGCGCTAGAGTCATGTTGTCTGCGAAAGAGTCGAAAATAGCCAAAATCCGCAGGGGGACGAAGGGACGGATGAAAGTTACGAGCACATTCGCGAGCGCGATTTCTGCAGTGCTTTCGGTCGCCGCGGCGATATTTGCGGCTGCGCCCGCCCACGCCCAGAAAACCGTCGTCGCGACCATCGCCCAGATCGGCGAACCGCTATCGGCAATCGCACAGGACCGCGCGCATGTGACGACCCTGATAGGCGAAGGCGTCGATCCGCATCTGTATCGCCTCACCCGGTCCGATGTCGCAAAGCTGAATGGCGCCGATCTCATCCTCTATAACGGACTGCATCTCGAAGCCCAGATGCTGGACATGCTGGCGCGGTTCGCGGATCGCAAGCCGGTGATCGCCGTCGCCGATACGCTGGCGGACCGCAACCTGCTGCCGTGGGACGGCAAGGTGCACGATCCCCACGTTTGGATGGATCCCGCGCTCTGGCGCACGGCGCTGCAGGCGGGCGTCTCGGCGCTGGCGAAACTGGACCCGCTGAACGCCGATTTCTACAGCGCCAACGCGGCCGCCTATTTCGCGAAGCTGGACAAACTGCACATCCGGGCACGCGCCGCCATCGCGTCGATCCCGCCGGCATCGCGCGCACTGGTGACGGCACATGACGCGTTCGGCTATTTCGGCCGCGCCTACAGTATCGACGTTCTGGCCATCCAGGGCATCAGCACTGAAAGCGAAGCGGGAATCCGCAAGATCGAATCCCTGGTCGGAACGCTGGTACAACGCCGGATCGGCGCCGTTTTCGTCGAAACCACGGTGTCGGATCGCAATGTCCGCGCCCTGATCGAAGGCGCCGCGTCGCGGGGTCACCGGGTCCGCATCGGCGGCGCGCTTTTCTCGGACGCGATGGGACCGAAAGGATCTTACGCCGGCACGTATCTCGGCATGTTCGACCACAACGTGACCACGATCGTCCGGGCGCTTGGCGGCAACGCGCCGGAACGCGGCTTCGGCGGCCAGCTGGCGACGGCGGGAAAAGCGCGATGAATCCGCCCCGCCTGCTTCCGTTCGACGCGGCTCCGGCCAACGCAGAAAGCAAGAACGCACCTCTGTCGGTCCACGGCCTGACCGTTGCCTATGACGACAAACCGGCTTTATGGGATCTCGATTTCGACACACCCGGCGACAGCCTGGTCGCGGTGATCGGCCCCAACGGCGCCGGAAAATCGACCATGATCAGGGCCGTTCTGGGCCTGACGCCGCTGCTGGCCGGCGATATCCGCGTCTTTGGCGCGCCGGTGAAACGGGCGCGCAAGCGCATCGCCTATGTGCCGCAGCGCACCAGCGTCGACTGGGATTTCCCGGCCTCCGCCGAAGACGTCGTCGCTATGGGACTGTACGGCAGGATCGGCTGGTGCCGCCCGGTGCGCCGCCACCACCGCGACGCCGCCCGCGCCCATCTCGACCGCGTCGGCATGGCCGATTTCGCGAACCGGCAGATCGGCCAACTGTCCGGCGGACAGCAGCAGCGGGTGTTTCTCGCCCGCGCGCTGGCGCAGGACGCCGATCTCTATCTGATGGACGAACCTTTTGCCGGCGTCGACGCCGCTACCGAGCGCGCCATCGTCGACGTGATGCGCAACCTTCGGGCGGATGGGGCGACCGTCGTCTGCGTCCACCACGACCTGCAGACCGTCGGCGACTATTTCGACCACGCCCTGATCCTGAACGTGCGCCCCGTCGCCGCGGGCCCGGTCGCTGAAATCCTGACCGAGGAAAACCTGCAGGAAGCCTATGGCGGCCGCCTGGCGGCGACGGAAATCCGCGCGATCGCCCGTACGGCTTGATGATCTGCTTCGCAGATTCGCACCGGCCCTGAGATGACTTCCGAAGCATTTGCGGTTCTGACGTTCGGCGCCGGGTACAACACGTCCGTGGTGCTGGCCGGCGTCATCGCGCTGGGGATCGGCGGCGGCGTCATCGGCGTATTTTCGTTCCTGCGCAAGCGCGCGCTGATTTCGGACGCGATCAGCCACGCCACGCTGCCCGGAATAGCGCTGGCCTTTCTCGCAGGCGTTGCGCTGGGCGGCACCGGACGCAACCTCGCCCTGCTGATGGCCGGCGCGGCGCTGACCGGCGCCATCGGCATCCTGGCGGTGCAGTGGATCCGCGACCGCACGCGCCTGGCGGAAGACGCCGCCATCGGCACGGTGCTGAGCGTGTTCTTCGGATTCGGCATTGTATTACTGAGTCACATCCAGACTTTACAGGCCGCCGGGCAGGCCGGGCTGAACAGCTTTCTGCTGGGGTCGACCGCCGCGCTGACCGCCGGCGAGGCGCAGCTGATCGCCGGCGCTTCCGTGGCCGCCATTGCCATTGCGCTGATCTTCATGAAGGAATTCGGCGCCGTCGCCTTCGACGAAGGTTTCGCCGCCGCGCAGGGCTGGCGGGTGGCGCGCATCGACCTGATCATGCTGGCGCTGCTTCTCGCCATCGTCGCCATCGGCCTGAAGACCGTCGGCCTGATCCTGATCATTGCCCTAGTCATCATTCCGCCGGCGGCTGCGCGTTTCTGGACCGACCGTCTGGGCCGCATGGTCGCGCTGTCGGGTGCGTTCGGCGGGCTGTCGGGATGGATCGGCGGCAGCATCTCGGCCCTTTTCCCGGACATGCCGGCAGGCGCCGTGATCGTGCTTGCCGCCGCCGCCATTTTCACGGCAAGCCTGCTGTTCGCGCCGAGGCGCGGCGTGATCGCCTGGAGCCTGCACCGGCTTCGGCTGCGTCTCCGGGCAGCGGAGACCCGCGCGCTGCTGGCGATGGCGGACGGATATCAGGCACCGGACGCCCTGGCCCGCTGCCTGGCCGGATGGCGCGGGTACACGGATGCGCACGGACAGATGACCGTACGGGGCGCGGCGGCGGCGGCCGGGGCAGCACACCAGCAGAGATTGTGGCGCGCCTACCGGCAACGTCACCCCGATGCTGCGTTGTCGTTCAACCCCCTGAGCGGACGGCGGATCGAAGATGCGCTGTCGGCAGACATCGTCGCCGCGCTGGAACGCGACAGCGCATGACGGCGGCGGATTTCCTGTCGATCGACCTGCCGGCGATTCTCGTCGCGGTGCTGGCCGCGACCAGCTGCGGCCTGCTGGGAAATTTTCTGGTGCTGCGCCGCCAGGCGCTGATCGGCGATGCCATTTCCCATGTCGCGCTGCCCGGCATCGTGGTCGGCTTCCTGGTCGCCGGCACCATCGCCACCCTGCCCCTGATGCTGGGGGCGATGGCCGCGGCCGTCATCGCCGCCGGACTGATCGAGATCATCCGCCGCGTCGGGCGCATGGAAGCCGGCGCCGCCATGGGCGTGGTGTTCACCGCCATGTTCGCAGGCGGTATCGTCCTGCTGGAACAGACCGGCGCGTCGAACGTCCATATCGACGCCGAACACGCGCTGTACGGAAACCTGGAATCGACCCTATGGCTGGGGCTGACGGCCTGGTCCGATCTGCTGACCGCAGATGCCTATGCCGCAATGCCGCGCCAGCTGGTCACCCTGATCGGCGTGACGGCCGCGATCGCCGTGCTGATTGCCGCGTTCTTCAAAGAGCTGAAAGTTTCAACCTTCGACCCGGGTCTCGCAGCCAGCCTCGGTCTGCCGGTGCGCACCATATCGACTGCCCTGATCGTGATCGTCGCCGTCGCCGCCGTCGCGGCATTCGAAGCCGTAGGTTCGATCCTCGTCATCGCCATGTTCATCTGTCCCGCCGCCACGGCGCGCATGCTGACCGACAATCTGGCACGGCAGTTGTGGCTCAGCGTCGCCGTAGCCGCGATCGCCGGTATCGGCGGCTATTTTCTGGCCGCATTCGGTCCGCAATTGTGGGGCAATCCCAATGCGCTCAGCGCCGCCGGCATGATCGCCGTCGTCGCGGGCATTCTGCAGGTCGCGGCCATGCTGGGAGCGCCGCGCTACGGCGTGCTGGCGCGGACGGTCAGAAATCGCCGCCGAAAGTTAGACCTTCCTGCCTGATCAACTATATTGGTTGCCATGACAGGACCCATGGACGGCTTCAGAATTATCGACGTCACGTCGATGGTCTCCGGCCCCTCGGCGACGATGCTGCTGGCGGACCAGGGCGCCGATGTGATCAAGGTGGAAAACCCCAACGGCGGCGATCACACGCGCTCGTCGGCCAATACCCAGAACGGGTTTTCGGCCAATTTCCTGAACAACAACCGCAGCAAGCGCTCGGTTGCGCTGAATTTGAAGGAAGAGCCCGCCAAAAAGGCGCTGCTGAAGCTGTGCGAGGGCGCGGACGTGTTCATCCAGAACTTCCGTCCCGGCGTGGTCGACCGCATGGGCATCGGCGAGGCCGACATACGCGCCGTCGCCCCGGACATCATCTACGTCTCGATCTGCGGTTTCGGCGAAACCGGTCCCTATGCCGCCAAACCGGTCTACGACCCGCTGATCCAGGCGCTGTCGGGCCTTGCCACCGTGCAGGCGGGTTCGGATGCAGAGCGCCCCCGGCTGGTGCGCACCATCCTGCCCGACAAGCTGACCGGCACGGTGGCAGCGCAGGCCATCACGGCGGCCCTGCTGGCGCGCACGCGAACCGGCGAAGGCCAGCATATCCGCGTGTCCATGCTGGACACAATCATCGCGTTTCTGTGGGGGTCGGACATGGGCAGCCAGACCTTTATCGACAAGCCGTTCCCGCAGCAGAACGCCGCCAGCTTCATCGACCTGATATACGAGACCGCCGACGGCCATATCAGTGTCGCCGTGCAGAGCGACCGGGAATGGCAGGCCCTGACCCGCGCCTTCGGCAAGCCGGAATGGCTTGACGACCCGCGTTTCGGAACGCCCGCGCTGCGCCAGGAAAACATCGACGACCGGCTGAACCTGACACAGGAGGCGCTGCGCACCGATACGTCGGCCGAGTGGCTGAAAAAGCTGGAAGCGGAAGACGTCCCCTGCGCGCCGGTGCTGACGCGCAGCCAGGCAATCGAACACCCGCAGGTCGCGGCCAACGCCATCGTCATCGAGACCAAGCACCACCTGGCCGGCGGTGTGCGACAGGCGCGGCCGGCGGCAGTGTTTTCCGGCACGCCGGTCGATATCCGCCGCGGCGGTCCGGCGCTGGGCGAACACACGGCGGAGGTTCTGGCGGAGGCGGGCTGTTCACCGGACGAGATCGCCGTCCTCACAGGCGGCGCGAAGGACGCGGCGGAATGATCGATTTCTATTACTGGCCGACCCCCAACGGGTGGAAAGTGTCGATCCTGCTGGAAGAGCTGGAGATCGAATACCGCATGATTCCGGTGAATATCTCCAAGGGCGAACAGTTCGCGCCCGAATTCCTGGCGATCAGCCCCAATAACCGCATGCCCGCCATCGTCGATCGCGACCCGCCGGCCCAATACGACGGCGTACCGGTGACGATATTCGAATCGGGGGCCATACTGCTGCATCTGGCGCGCAAGACGGGCAGGTTCCTTCCCGCCGATCCGGTGGGCGAGAAGGAAACGCTTGAATGGCTATTCTGGCAGGTCGGCAATCTGGGTCCCATGGCCGGGCAGCACAGTCATTTCTGGAACTACGCCGACGGCGACCACGAATATGCGGCAACGCGTTACGCCAACGAATACAATCGCTGCATCGGCGTGCTGGAACGGCGGCTGACGGGCCGCGACTGGCTGGCGGGAGACGCGTATTCGATCGCCGACATGGCAAGCTGGCCGTGGGTCCTGATCGCCAAGGCAATGGGGCAGCCGCTGGACGATTTCCCCAACGTGTCGCGCTGGCGAAATGCGATCAAGGAACGGCCCGCCGTGCAGAAAGGCGTCGATCTCGGCAAAGATCTGCGCCGCACCGCGCCGCCGACGGACGAGGAACGCAAGCTTCTGTACCAGCAGACGGCGCAATCGACATCGGCGCTGGCGGAAAACGCCTCAAAGGGCGACTGATGCACCGGCATAACGGCCTGATCGCCATGGCGCTGGTCCTGATGGCCGGCCTGATGCCCGCGAGCCCGGCGAACGCCTATATCGACGCGCAGCGGGCCTATGAAATGGCGCTCAATCACCATTATCCGAACGACGGGCGGGCACGGAACTACCGGATCGCCATGCTGCTGTATTGCCGCGCGGATACGGACGGGCATGCCGATTCCGCCTATGCCATCGGGCTTTTGTTCGCCGGCGGACACGGCTTCAAGCAGGACCAGGCGCGCGCCCATGCCTGGTTCAATCGCGCCGCCGCGCTGGGCCATCCGCAGGCGAAGACAATGGCGGCGATCTTCAGGCCGCGCGGCAAGCGCAGTTCCGCCCGCTGCCCCAACGGTTGGGGACGCACCGCGCGCGCCAAGCTGTACGCCCCGAAGGAAATCCGCGCGATGGTTCATGCCATGGCGCCGGAGTTCAACCTCGACCCCAATCTGGTGCTGGCGGTCATTCAGGTCGAATCCGCCTATCAGGCGAACGCGATCTCGTCGGCCAACGCGCAGGGACTGTTGCAGCTAATTCCGGCGACCGCCGAACGCTTCGGCGTGCGCGATGCGTTCAATCCGCGGGACAATATCCGCGGCGGCATGTCCTATCTGCGCTGGCTGCTGAAGCACTTCAAAGGCGACGTAACAAAGGCCGTCGCCGCCTATAACGCAGGCGAGGGCGCGGTCCGGAAATACGGCGGCATCCCGCCCTATCGCGAAACCCGGAATTACGTGCGCAAGATTCGCCGCCTCTATACGAAACTGCGGCATCCGATCTAGTGTTGGCAGCAATGCTGCGCAGACTGACACTGCCCTGGATATTCACCCTCGCCGCCCTGGTGACAATGGCGCTGACGGCGGGCGCCGTGTGGCAGTTCCCGGGCGATCTTGAAACCATGCTGCGCGCGCTGGTCCCTGCGTGGATCGGGATCGCCGCGGTGTTCTGGGTCCTGTGGCGCCAGATCGCGCCGGCGAACCCGGATTCCGCGAATCCCGACCTTCCGCCCCGCCCGCTGACCACGGATTTTACGCCGCTGCGGCTCGACATGCGCTATGCAGACATCGCGTCGCTGCCGCTGGAAAGTCTCGACTACGTGATCGTCGATACCGAGACCACGGGGCTGAACGTCAAACGCGACGAGATCGTGCAGATCGGTGCGGTGCGCATCGTCGACGGCAAGGTGCTGGACGGCGATTCCTTCGAACGGCTGGTCAATCCCGGACGGCCGATCCCGAAGGAGTCGATCCGCTTTCACGGCATCACCGACGAGATGGTCGCTCATGCCCCCGGGATCGACGAGATGCTGGCCGAGTTTCTCGATTACGCGGGCGACGCCGTGCTGGTCGGCCACAATATCGCTTTCGATTTGTCCTTCATGAACCGGGCGGGCAACGTGCCGAACCCCAGCCTCGACACCATGCTGCTGTCCATCGCGGCGTTCCCGGCGCGGCGCGATCATACGCTGGATTCCCTGTCCGGGCATTTCGACGAGATCGTCGAAGGCCGGCATACCGCGCTGGGCGACGCCGATCTGACGGCGCGGATATTCCTGAAGCTGCTGCCGGAGATCCGGCGGGTTGGCGCCGCCACGTTCGGCGACGCGCAGGATCTGTGCGCCAACGCCGCCGACAGGATCCGGGATTTGAGGCCTTACGGATAACGGCGCGCGCCTGAGGTTTCGTGCGGCGACCGTGACTATAACGTGGTACCGGTAAATTCCGACCGCGCCCGTGCCGCCAGCTTCTCGATGATCCGCAACGCCGACCGCAGCGCCTGTTTGCACGACGGGGTCAGCGATGCCAGCGTCACGCGGTTGTTCACGTCACGCCCCGCGTCGAACGCGGAGATCTGCGCCCGCAGCAGGATATCGCACACATCGCGGAACGCCGTGCCGATCTCGTCCGTATCGTCGGCATCGAACATGCCGGCATCTCCAAGCGCCGCGACCCGGTCCAGCGTCCCGGTGACGGAAATTCCCGCTTTCAGCGCCAGCAGGCGCACCGCCGCCACGGCCGGCTGGATGGCGCGGCGCTTGAGATCGATCTCGCCGTTGTAGGTCCGGATGCGCCCGAACAGGCCGAGCGCGGACCGCATGTTTTCATGGCTTCGCGCCATGCCGTTCAGAAACAGCGGCGCATCCGCCATCGTCCGGGTGACATGGTCGCGCACCGGGACGGCCAATGCGTCGTCTCCGGCAACGGGGATAAAATCGAAAAAGATATCCGCCAGCAGCACCGCCGCCATGCTGCGACGCGCGATCCAGATATCGAGCTGATGCCGCCATTACGCCTGCGTCTTGCGCCATAGCGGGTTGGTCGCCATGACATAGCCGGTGCAGAGCGGGAAACCGACCGCATCCATGCGCAGGGTCAGCCGGTCCGCGAAGTCGGTGAACCAGCCGTCGATGCAGCCGTGATCCGCATCCGGGTAGTCGCCGATGATCAGCCCGTTATCCTGGTCGGGACAGAGAAAATTCTCGCCGCGGCCGCCGGACCCCATGACGATCAGGGCGAAAGGAACCGGCGGTGCGCCGTCCATCTCCGTCAGAACGTCCCGCGCAACCCGGCGATAGATATCGTTGTTCACATAGGTAATCAGGGACAGGATTTCCGTCGCCGGCACGTTGTCGGCCAGCAGACCGCCGGCAAGTTCGACCTGCGCCCGCTTGACGCCGCGATAGGCGGCTTCGCCGCCGTCGCCGGCCAGCCTGTCGATCCGGGTGACAAGCTCGTCGGCTGCGAAGGCCAGCGCATCGTCGAGATGCAGCATGCCGGCCAGCGCGCCGTCCGCCGCCACGACCGGCAGGTGCCGCAGCGTGTTCCGGCGCATGCGTGCAATGGCGCGATAGAGATGTTCGCCGGCGGCAATCGTCACCAGCGGCGACGTCATCACCTCGGATACCGGGGTTTCCGGCGGCACCGAATACGCCACGCGGCGGGTGATGTCGGCCTCCGTCAGAAGTCCGACTGGCCGGTTGTCCGCATCCGTCAGGACCAGCACGGAGGCCCGGGTTTCGCGCAGGCAATCGACGGCTTCCGAAACCGTGGCCGAGACCGGCGCGGTCGGCGGCGGCGTGCCCAGGCAGTCGGCCACCCGGCGGCGGAAGATCTCGGTCTGGGAATTCGCCATATGCGAACCGCCCTGTCGCTAACTTCGATGCCGTTCGCCGATCGCGGCGACGAAGGGCGCGATCTCGTCGGGCAAATCGTCGATGAACCGGTCGCGCAGCCCCATGTCCGCGCACATGCGAAGCTGCTTCGCCGCCGCTTCGGCCATGGTCGGCGGCACGCCGATATCGCGCAGGGTTTCGGCGACCTCTTCCATCTCGTCGGCGCGGCGCGCGGCGTGCAGCGCCACGCGGCCGAGGTGGTATCCCGCCTTGCCGCGCCAGTCGAGGCCGGGGAAACTCTCGCCCAGGCTTTCCAGCACCTTGTCCTCGACGCCGGCGCGGTGCGCCGCCGTCAGCGATTCCACGAACAGGGCTTCCAGCCCTTTGACCATCACGCTGCGGATCATCTTGATGGACGATGCCTGGCCGATCTCCGTGCCGACGACCTCGACATCCATGCCGAACGGCGTCATCAGCGAAGCGGCCTTTTCCGCATTCGCACCGGCGAGAAACATCGGCACCCTGTGGCCGTGCGGCGGCACGTTCGACATGACGGCGGCCTCCACGTAGTCCGCGCCCGCGCCGGTCACAGCCTGCGACGCCGCACGCTTGGCGGCGGGCGAGGCGGAATTGATGTCGAGAAATATCTGCCCCGGTTGCAGATGCGGGCCGGTGGCATCGCCCGCAGCGGATACCTGCTTGGCGGTGACCGCCGAAAACACCAGGTCGGCGCCCGCGACGGCCGCCGCATTGTCCGCCGCCGCCGGGATGCCGCGCTCGGCCAGCGCCGCCCGCACCGCCTCGCCCTGCGCGCCGCCGCCGTCCGGCGCATCGAACAGGACGTCATAGGCCCCGGTCACGGTTGCGCCCTGGTCCAGCAGCCCCCCGGAGATGTATTGCGCAGCCTCCCCGAATCCGATGAAAGCGAAACTGGTGGTCATGAGAGTTCCTTCGTTATTCTTCCTGCGTCGGGATCGCCAAGTGTGCGCTCGGACTCGAAATTTCGTAAGTGGGGATTTGATAAGTCGGGGACTGGTAGCCTGGATTATTGAGGAGCTGTGCGCTTGTCGGGGCGGCCAACAGAGTGACGGCACACGCTACGGCAACGAAAATCCTGGTACGCTTCATCCCGGTCTCCATTTTGCCGACGCCTCGAACGCACCGTTGTCTTCGGTGCGCGAAACTGGTGACCCCGACAGGATTCGAACCTGTGACCTACAGATTAGGAATCTGTCGCTCTATCCTGCTGAGCTACGGGGCCGCCGGGCACCATGTAACGCAATACCGGCAAAAAATGGAAGTCTAATCCTGCGGCAGGAATATGAAATTGTTCGCGAAGTTCAGCATGTCGCCGCGCGCAAAGGGCTCGGTCTGGTGGCGGGCGAGATCGAAGTGCTCCCAGCCGACGATGCGCCGACCGAAGAAGAACAAACAGTCGTAGCCTTCGGCCCGGATGCCGTCGATCAGATCGCGCATCGCGTCCTCGCCGATGATGTTGGCCTGGATTTCGATCATCAGGTTGGGGCGGTGCCGGCGGATGGTTTCGCGCGCGTCCGCGACCACGGCGGGTTCGGCGCCCTCGACATCTATCGTCAGGAAACCGGTATCGGGAAAATCAAATGAATCCAGCGGCCGGCACGCGACCTCATAGACCTTATCGACGTCGGCATCGCCGCCATCGGGATCGCCGGCGATGGAGCCGCTTTCCGACAGCTCGCGCCCGCCTTCGGTCGCGACATGCAGGCTGATCGAGCCCTCGGCATCGGACAACGCCAGATGATGCGGCGTCACGCCCCGCCCTGCCAGCCGCCGTAAATACCGGTAATTGCCGGGATGGGCCTCGAACGCGGTTACCCCCGCCGAATGCCGGGCGTAGAACCAGCTGAACACGCCGCGATGGGCGCCGACATCGATGGTGTGCCGGTCGGGCGCCATCAGGACGCGCATGACGTCGAACAGGAATGCGTTCCAGCGACAGGCGCGGCGATAGTGAACGGGATAATAGAGAGCGGCGGGCGCCAGACGGTCGAAGCTGTCCCAGAACCGGGTGCGCGCGGACGTCATGTCTGCCTGCGTTGGCGGTGGCCCGCTGTGTCGGTCGAAATAGACCTAGTCCCCGGAACCCAGCGGGATCGAATAGACGATGCTGAGCACCTCCGTGCCGGGGTTGAAATCGCCGATATTGGCGTTTGACAGGTGATAGAACGACAGCCCGAGCCGGGTGCGGTTGTCGAATCGGTAAGACAATTCGATCGAGGAACGGAATTCCAGCTCATACCCGAGATCGCGCCCGTCTCCCTCTTCGTAATAGCCGGCCGCGAAGCTGGGGGTCAGAACCCAACGACGTCCAAAATATACGTCGACCAGCACACCACCATATCCGTAGAACGCCGAATCCGTCGTCCCCATGACGCCGACGAACGGCTTGAATATCCAGATCTTCCTGTCCGACCGGTATTCTGCGCGGAATTCGGCAGCTTCGTGTTTCTTCTGATATATATCGTAATAACCGGCCGCGAATGTCAGGAAATCGGGATCATCGGCCGCCGCCGGCAACGGCGCCGCCAGTAATGTGCCCACAAGAATTTTTCTCAGAATTACACGCAGTCGATTCACGCCGCCGGCCCCCGCCTGAACTGTTTTTCGTTTCAAACCCGCATTATCCGCGGGCGGGTCACCATTCTAGACGATTTGGACTTCCCATGAAAAGCTATCCTGGAAGAACCGCGCATCAGCCGCCGAAGTGCCGCTTGTACTTTTCCGTTGCCCGGACCAGCGCCTCGCGGACACCCGGGTCCATGGCGGAATGCCCGGCGTCGGGAATAACGACCATCTCCGATCCCGGCCAGGCGCGATGCAGTTCGTCCGCGGTGGCGATCGGGCAGATCATGTCGTAGCGGCCCTGGATGATAAGACACGGCAGGTCGCTGATCCTGTGCATATTGTCGAGCAGGGCGTTTTCGGACATGAAATTGCCGTTGGTGAAATAATGCGTCTCGATCCGGGCCAGCGCGAACGCCATCGAATCCTCGCCGAACGCCGCGACGGTTTCGGGGCTGGGATGCAGCGTCGAGCACGCGCCTTCGTACCGGCTCCACGCCCGCGCCGCCGGCAGGTGCACGGCGGGATCGGGGTCGAGCAGGCGGCGGTGAAAATTCCCCAGGATGTCGCCGCGTTCGTCTTCGGGCAGGGCCGAGGAAAAATCCCTCCAGGCTTCCGGAAACACTTTCTGCAGGCCGTAGAGAAACCAGTCGATCTCCGACGGGCGGCCCAGAAAAATCCCCCGAATGACCAGCCCGAGACAGTTTCCCGGGTGGGCCTGGGCGTAGGCAAGCGCCAGCGTGCTGCCCCAGGAACCGCCGAACAGCAGAAATTTCGATATGCCGAGATGGTCGCGGAGGCGTTCGATATCGTCGATCAGATGCGCCGTCGTGTTGTTGGACAGATCGCCGCGCGGCGTCGACCGGCCGGCGCCGCGCTGGTCGAAGATCACAATCCGGTAGCTGCTGGGATCGAAAAATCGGCGGTGCACGGATGTCGCCCCCGCCCCGGGTCCGCCGTGCAGAAACAACACCGGAATCCCGCCCGGATGGCCGGATTGTTCCCAGTACATGCTGTGGGTTTCGTCGAGCGCCAGCATGCCGCTATCGTAGGGTTCGATCGGCGGATAAAGTTGGTCGCGCAAGCGCCGCTCGGTCACGTTGTTGGCTCCGTGCAGGGATGGCTTCGAATAAAACGGCGCCGCCATCGGGCGGAGCGACAGCGGCGCGCTATATTACCGGGGCAGAATGACGAGGCAAAGGCGTATCCCGTTGAATTCGAAGACAATCATCAACTTCGTTCGGACCGGCGCCACGGTCGCGATTCTGGCCTTCTGTATTGCCGGCACGACCACCCCGGTCGCCGCGCGCGATCTGCCCGCCCGCAACCCCGATACCGTCTCAGGCGCCCGGATCGTCGCGGTCACCGACGGCGACACGATAACCATCGATACCGGCGCGCAAGTGCGCCTGACCGGCATCCAGGCCCCGAAACTGCCGCTTGGCCGCGCCGGGTTTCGCGCCTGGCCGCTCGCCGGCCGCGCGAAACAGGAACTCGAAAGGCTCGGCGGCGGACGGACCGCCCGGCTGGTCTATCGCGGCCGCAAAATCGACCGCTGGGGACGGCTTCTGGCGGACGTATATGTCGGAGACACCTGGCTGCAGGGGGAAATGGTGAGACGGGGCATGGCGCGGGTCTATACGTTCCCGGACAACCGTGCCGGCGCGGCGGAACTGTATGAAGCCGAGCGCCGGGCACGGGCCGCGAAAACGGGTATCTGGGCGCTGGACTGGTACCGCGTCCTGTCGCCGGCAGAGCTGGAAGGCAAAACAGGCACGTTCCAGGTCGTCGAAGGCACGGCGGTCGCGACCGCCGTCGTCGGCGGCCGGGGCTTCATCAACTTCAGTGCCGATTGGCGTACCGACTTCACAATTTCGATTCCCCGGTCGAAAATGAAACTGTTTCGCGCGGCGGGCGTTAATATGGAACATTACGACGGACGGCGGCTGCGGGTCCGGGGCTGGCTGGTAAAACGGAACGGTCCCATGATCGCCGTCACCCATCCCGAGCAGATCGAGGTAGTGACCGAATGACCGGAACGACGAAATTTCTATCCACACTGGCGGTAGCGGCGTTGCTGGCGGGTCAGCTTTCCGGATGCGCCAAAAATCCGGCAACCGGCGGCACCAGTTTTACGGGCGGATTTTCGGAAGCCGACGAGATCAGAATCGGACGCGAAACGCACCCGAAAATCATCGCCGAATTCGGCGGAGAATACGGCTCGCCGGAACTGAAACGCTACGTCGACAGCATCGGCCAGCTTCTCGCCAAAACCTCTGAGCGGCCCAATCTTAAATGGTCGTTCACCCTTCTGAATTCCGACATCGTCAACGCGTTCGCGACCCCGGGCGGTTACGTCTATATCACGCGCGGACTGATGTCGCTGGCGGACAACGAAGCCCAGCTCGCCGGCGTGCTGGCCCATGAAATCGGCCATATCACAGCCCTGCATCACGCGCGGCGTCAGGGGCAATCGCTGCTGGCCAATGTCGGCGTGATCGCCGCCGCGGTGCTCGGCGGGCGGGCGGGCGCGGAGCTTGGCCAGCTCGGCGCGGTGTCGCTGCTGCAGAGCTATTCCCGCGACAACGAATACGAATCCGACGAACTCGGCGTCCGGTATCTGTCGCGGGCGGGATACGACCCGGACGCGATGGCGGGTTTCCTCAACAAGCTGCGGGCCAGTTCCCGGCTGGATGCGATACGCCGGGGGCAGTCGCCCGATTCCGTCGACCAGTTCAACTACCTCGCCACGCATCCGGCGCCGGTCGCCCGGGTGCAGCGCGCCACGGGACTCTCCCGGAAAGCCAATGTAAAGAATCCGGTCACTGCGCGGGATATCTATCTGTCGAAACTGGACGGCATGCTATACGGCGACGATCCCGACCAGGGGTTCTTGCGCGGGCGGGAATTTCTCCATCCCAAACTGCGATTCGCGTTCCGGGTGCCGGAAGGTTTCAGCGTTTTCAATACGCCGCAGGCGGTCCACGGCTTCGGGCCGTCCAACACGCGCTTCATCTTCGACGGCGCGAAACCTTATTCCGGATCGATGACGCGCTATATCGGCCAGGTCTGGGGCAAGAAGATGCGCCTGACCGATCTCGAACGAATCACCGTCAACGGGCTGGAGGCTGCGACCGCCATCACCCGTGCCCGGACCAGAAGCGGAGCTGTCGATCTGCGCCTGGTTGCCTACCGGATCGATAAAAGCATCTACCGCTTTATATTCGTCACGCCGCCCAACCGAACCGCAGCGATGTCGGAAGACCTGCGACGTGTGACGTACAGCTTTCGTACCATGGGCGCCCGAGAAGCCGGCAATCTGAAGCCGCTGGTGCTGCGTGTAGCCACCGTGCGCCGGGGCGATACGGTGTCGGGCCTCGCCCGGAGCCTGCCGTTTCCGGATTTCAAGGAGGAAAGGTTTCGGGTGCTCAACGGGCTGGGCCCGAACGACGGGCTGAAGGCAGGCCAGAAAATCAAGACCGTGACGCTGCGGTAGTATTTTCGATCAACCATCCGACGATAGCCTCGGCGATCGCGTGAATATCCGGCGTGGCGCTCGCGCGCGGCCCGGCGACGTTCAGAACCGCGATGCCGTGATCCTGGGTCCAGCCGGCCAGACGCTCCGATTCCGGCCTGACGAGCGGGTATTCAGGAGGGATGACGATACAGGGCTGTCCCGTTTTCGTCGCATGACCGGCCGTCAGCAGGGTGCCGCCGCCCAGCGGTTCGGGGGAGATGATCAGCGTGCCGTCGCTTTCCTCGACGTTACGGCGGGTGCGGACCTGATAATGCGGCGATGACAGTTCCTCCAGTGGGTAGCGCGCCGGAATGCGTCCGTCTTCCGCGCGACGGCCGGCGGGACAATATCCCCCGCAGGGAAAACCGCGGGGAAGCGCCGCGTCAAGTGCGCCGCGGTCGACCCCGGTCTGTCCGCCCGAAACGATCTTTTTCAGCATGGAGCCAGCCTATCACGGAAACGCCCCGCAGACGGAACCCGCGCCATTACGCGTGTATGGATCATGCATCGAATTCTTTTGGGTTTACACAGAATCGCGGAAGCGTAGGCTCCCGCCATGACCGACATCGTTAAATCCGACCAGGCGCCGGAACCGGCACGCGGGCGGGCGCGGACATCTCTGACGATGGTGCTGGTGCTCGGCTTTGGCGGGCTGATTTTCGTCGGGATGCTGATCGTCCAGGGCGTCTCGATGTGGAGCGCCCAGAAAAACACCAGCTCCCTGCTGGCCAGAAACGCCAGCTTTGCCGCCCTGTCGCTGGTGCGCGAGGCCCGGCGTCGCCTCGAACCGGTGCAGGACCTCAACGAATACGTCTCTCAACTGATCGATACCGGACAGATCGATCTGGACGACAGACAAGCGCTGGCCGAAACGCTGCTGACGGCATTGGCAGGCACAGAGCAGGCGTTCGGCATGGGTTTCGTATATGCGGACGGGACCAGCGTGCGCGTGCGGCGGGGCCGCGGTTTGCTGCCGTCCGTATTGCCCGATGCCGGCACACTGAACAGCCTCGATATGGCGCGGCGGATGTACCAATCGCATTGGGGTCGGCCGTTCTGGCTGCCGGAAGCGCGCTCGGCGGTCCTGTCGGTAAGAACGCCGATCCACGAAGGAGATACATTCCGCGGCATGCTGGTGTCGGGCGTCACGGTACGCGAACTGTCCCGTTTTATCGCCCGGTCCGGAAACGTGGCCCTGGCGGACAACCGGTTCATTCTTTACGGCAAAGATCACGTCCTGGCGCATCCCAGCATGAAGGACGGCGATTACGTCTATGACGGTGACATCCCGCTGCCGACGCTGGATCAGGTCGACGATCCGATTCTCGAAGAGATCTGGCGCAAAAACGGGCGTGAAAAACTGTTCTTCGACCTGGATGAGAACACGAAGGGGCACGCGTTGGGGATCGACGGCGAAACTTATGTATATCTTTACCGCGAGCTTACCGGCTTCGGCCCCAAGCCTCTGCTCGTCGGCATTTCCATCGGACCGGAGGACGGTCTCGGTCTGGAATTCCGCCGACTGATTATTGCCGGTATCGCGGGCGGTGTGGTGATCTTGCTTAGCGTTCTTGCCGCGGTGTTTCTGGGCCGTCGCATCAGCGCGCCGATCCGCGAGCTGGCGGCCGGATCTTCGGCCATCGCCGATCTCGACATGGAAAACGTACCGCGCCTGAAACCGAGCCGGGTCCGGGAGCTGAACGAGGCCTCCAATGCGTTTAACCGGATGACAACCGGCCTGCGGTCGTTCGAGACCTATGTCCCCCGCCAGCTTGTCCGCCGTCTGATGGATCGCGACGCGCCGGTGGAGTCGGAGCAAAAGACAGTGACGGTGATGTTCACCGACATCGTCGGGTTTTCCACCCTGTCCGAACTGATGTCGGCGGCCGAAACCGCGACGATGCTGAACGAACATTTCTCCATTCTGGTTGCCTGCATCGAGGCCGAAGGCGGCACGGTCGACAAATATATCGGCGATTCCGTGATGGCGTTCTGGGAACCGGACGAAACCGGAAACAACGTCGACCGTGCGCTCCGTGCTGCGCGGTCGATCTGCGAGCGCGTCGCGAGGGACAACGCTGCCCGGCGCGGGGACGGGCGCGTCGCCCCCTCCGTGCGGATCGGAATCCATACCGGCGACGCGCTGGTCGGCAATATCGGCGCACCGGGCCGCGTCAACTATACCCTTGTCGGCGATACCGTGAACGTCGCGGCACGGCTGGAACAGCTGTCGAAGGAAATCGGCACGGACAGCGATGCCAGCGTTCTGATCAGCGGCGACACGGTCGCGCTGACCGCCGACAGGAACAGCCTCCGAAACCTGGGCCGCTATGATGTTCGCGGGCGCGACGGCGATATCGACGTCTGGCACCTGGAATAAAAAACGCCCGCGACATGCGGGCGTTTTCACGGTTCGTGCCGGGTAATGGCTTAACCGGCGAGCACGTTCTCGATCTTCTCGGTCGCAGCCTCGACATCCAGCTTTTCGACCAGCGCATATTCGTTGACCAGTCGCTCCAGCGCCGCTTCGTACATCTGGCGTTCGCTGTAGGATTGTTCAGGCTGGCCGGCCGCGCGGTACAGATCGCGCACCACTTCGGCGATGGCAACCGGATCGCCGCTGTTGATCTTCGCTTCGTATTCCTGGGCGCGGCGGCTCCACATCGTCCGTTTCGACCGGGCGCGGCCCTTCAGAGTAGCAGTGACCGCCTGCATCTTGTCCTTCGAACTGATTTTGCGCAGTCCCGAATCGGTGACTTTTTCGACCGGCACGCGGAGCGTCATTTTCTCGGAATCGAACAGAATGACGAAAAGCTGCAGGTTGAAGCCCGCCACTTCGCGTTTTTCGATGCCCGTCACCTTGCCGACGCCATGCGTCGGATAAACGACGTAATCGCCCTTTGCGAAGGGCAGTTTCTTGGAGGCCGATTTCGCAGCCGGCTTCTTGGCTGCGGGTTTGGCAGTCGCCGTGGCGGCCGGTTTCTTGGCCGCGGCTTTCTTCGCAGCCGGCTTCTTGGCGGCCGCTTTCTTCGGCGCAGCTTTCGCCGCGGTTTTCTTGGCCGTTGCGGCTTTTGCCTTGGGCTTGGGCTTGGATTTCGTCGTTTTGGCCTGTGCCATCACTTACTCTCAATTCGATCATTAATCGGCCGGCGGAAGGTCAAGGTTGCTCACCCAAACCGTCATATGCCTCCCGACAGACAAATATCGTTGTCAGGATCGATATATGGGGTGAAATGCGACCGCCTGAGGCTCCACCTGCCTGGCTGGGCATCACATAGCACGATTTTCAGTGAAATAACAGTATTTTAGGGCAAAACTGTCCAATCCGGCCGGTTCAGACGGGATTCCGCCGCCCAAAACGCCGAAGCCCGGCATTCCTCATCGGAATGCCGGGCTTCGAATTGTGCGAAAGTTGCGTTGTTCAGGCGCTCAAACAGGTCAGGTACCCTGACCGGGTGCTTCGCTGAAGTGCTCTTCGAACTTGTTTTCCTTGTCGCGCCAGTCATCGGCATCGGCCGGCTGATCGCCCTTGCGGGTGATATTGGGCCAGATATCCGCAAATTTGCGATTTACTTCTAGATACTTGTCCGACACATCGTCCGTGTCGGGATGAATGGCTTCGACCGGGCATTCCGGCTCGCAGACGCCGCAGTCGATGCATTCATCGGGATGAATCACGAGCATATTCTCGCCCTCGTAGAAGCAGTCCACCGGGCACACCTCGACGCAATCCATAAACTTGCACTTGATGCACGCATCATTGACGACGTACGTCATACCGATCTCCGTAATCTCTTTTCAGGCGTTGCCGCCCGCATTGTTTATCCCCACGGCCGAAGCCGTCTCCTCGATGGGCCGCGAAGCGGCCACGGCCAAACTAGTATTTTTTATGACTCCGACCAACCATTTTTATCCGGTCCCGATTCAGTCTCTTTCTTCCGCTTCCAGTCGCGCCCGCACCCGCGATCTGGCGATGCCGCTGTCGCGGTCATCGACATAAATCAACCCGGCGATCCGGCGCATCAGCATCGCCTCGTGGGCCTCCACGATTTCGTCGGCATAGACGACTTCCCATAGCATTTCCATCAGGTGGACGCGTTCGTCGTAGGAGAATCCGTCCTTGATGGTGCGGGTGAAGCGCAGCAGCTGCACCGATTCCCCGGCTTCGCGTTCGGCCGCTTCAAGCAGCGCATGGGCTTCGTCGTGGCCGAGATCGAATCTGGTTTCGCACAGCCATTCGATGCGGCGACGTTCCTCCGCATCGAACTCCGCATCCACGGTCGCCGCATGCACCAGCAGCGCAGCCGCGGCAAGGTGGAATTCGTCGGGCGTGTGGCCCCCGTCGTCGCTGTCGGCGGCGGCACCCTTGTCTTCGAAAAAGGCTTTGAATCTGTCGAGCATGGAGGGTGGGTATCACAGGCGCTTTGCGGCGGCAATCGTATGCATCCGCGTCTTTTCTGGGCTATGGTGCCGGCATGGAACTCCCTTCCGAAAAAGCGCGGCATTTCCCGGCCACGGCCCGAAACCGGGACGCCATCGGCGACGTGCTCGCCCGCGTCCTGCCCCACACCGGCACCGTGCTCGAAATCGGCAGCGGGTCGGGCGAACACGCGTTTTATTTTTCGGAGAGATTCCCGGCGCTGACTTGGCAGCCCAGCGACCCGGACCCGCTGAACGTCGACAGCATCCAGGCCTGGGTCGATGCCGCGGATCGGCCGAACCTGTGCCCGCCACTGTCGATCAACGCCTCCGACGTCGTCCTGCCGCTGGCTGTCGCCGACGCCGTGATGTGCGTCAACGTCATCCATATTTCGCCGTGGGACGCAACAGAGGGCCTGATGCGCAACGCGGCGCGCCTGCTGCCGCCCGGCGGGGCGCTGTATCTGTACGGACCCTACCGGATCGGCGGCGCGCATACCGCGCCGTCCAACGAAGCCTTCGACCGGTCGCTGCGCGATCAGAACGAAACCTGGGGGGTGCGCGATCTGGAGGCCGTCGTCGCGGAATCGGAGAAGAACGGGCTCCGTTTCGTGGAGCGGATCGAGATGCCGGCCAACAACCAGTCGGTAATTTTTCAGCAGTCCGCCGCGGACTGAGAGACCGGTTCCAGCGGCGTATACAGCTCCCGCGCTTCGGCGGCAGGTCCGCGCCGCGTACCCAGCGCTTCGATCCGGACGACCTGCACGTCCCGCGCCTTGGGAAACGTCAGCACGTGGCCGATACGCACCGTGTAATGGGATTTACGGACGATCTCGCCGTCGACCCGTACCTTGCCGGCCGCGCAAACCTTGCTGGCAAGGCTGCGACTTTTGAAAAACCGGGCCTGCCACAGCCATTTGTCGAGGCGAATGCCGTCGCCGCTCAAGACAGCTTGAGTTCGCGGAGCTTCGCGAAGGGCGAATCTTCGTCGATCTTCTGGGGTTTGGGGTTCTTCCGTCTGGGCTTGCCGGCCTTGCCGGGTTTGCGGCCCGGCTTGCCCTTGCGAGCGCCCCCGGGTTTTGTTTTCGGCCGCCCGCCCCATTTCCAGGTCAGGGTTTCGCCCTCTTCCTCGGCGACGTAACCGAGCGCTTCGAACACCGGGCGCGCGTCTTCCATCGACAGGCCCAGCAGGTTCAGCTGCGTCGCGCCTACATCCATCTTGCCGGCGCGGGACTGGCGCTGCAGATCGACCGCGACCCGGTCCAGCACGTCGACGCGGATCGCCCGCTTGCCGAGACAGGCGAACCCGCAGGCGGAGAAAAATTCCGGATCCGCATCGTCGCCGGCCGGTACGGTGACCAGCCCGGCGCCGGGAATGTCCGGCGCCGTCTTTTCGTTAAACAGGGCCCAGAGCAATGCGCGCCACTGAACCGCCTTGGGCTTGACCAGCGCCGGCAGGAACAGCGTTTCCGGCCCGATACGTACGCCGCAGCTGCGCAGCGCCGCCCGGTCTTCCTTTGACATGTCGCGCATTTCGGCCAGCACCTGCACGCGCGGGATCGAACCGAGTCCCTCGACGATCCGATAGGCGAGCCCCCGGGAGACGCCGTCCAGCGTCGCGCCTTTCAGGGCGATCAGCCGTTCCAGCGCGTCTTCCAGCTGCGCATTTACCCAGGCCAGCAGGCGTTTGCGCATGCGTTCGCGTTGCTCCGCGGACAGGTAATCGCTGGGCAGCACGGCGACGTTAAGCGATACGATATCGGCGCCTTTTTCGAGTCGGGCGATCGTCGCGCCCGACCAGGCGATTGCACCGGCGCCGTCGATGGAAAAAACGGCGTCGGGCGCGCCGCACAGCGCATCGACCCGCGCATCGATCTCGCCACGCAGCGCCTTGTTGGCGGCGGACATCAATGTCTGGCGGCCCGAGGCGGCGGCGCTGGAATCCGGCACAAACCGAAACCCTTCGAGATGGCCGACAAATTCGCCGCCGACCGAGACATCGCCGTCCTTGCCGACGACGGCGGTATAATCGTCGCCGTCCTTCATGCGGGTAAGCGCCGCGGCGCGGCGGTCGACAAAACGCTGGGTAAGGCTGTTATGCAGGGCATCCGAAATCTTGTCTTCCAAGTCTCGCGTCCGCGCCTGCCAGGTCGGGGCGTCTTCCAGCCAGTCGGCGCGATGGGAAATGTAAGTCCAGGTGCGGACATGCGCAATCCGCGCCATCAGCGTATCGATATCGCCGTCGACCCGGTCGAGCTGGGCGACCTGGTCGGCGACCCAGTCGGCGGGCAGGCAGTCGCCGTCGGTCAGTTCGCGGAACAGCCGGCCCAGCAGGTTGGCATGCACGTCGGCCATGGTTTTGCGGAAATCGGGAATCTGGCAGATATCCCATAACAGACGGACCGTATCGGGCGTCGTGGCGCGCCCCGCGACGGCCTCGTCGCGCAGCAGATTGGCCAGCGCAATCTTGTCGTCGGCGTCCCGGGCGCGCAGCAGTTCCGGGCGGGACGGCGGGGTTTCGAGCGATTTCAGCAGTCCTTTGCCGGAGCGGAAATCGAGATCCGAATTGCGCCAGTAGATTCCGGTCAGCGGCTCGAATTTGTGATCCTCGATCGCGTTGACGACATCTTCGTCAAACGAACCTATCTCGGCGATGGGGCCGAACGTGCCGTCGGACATATGACGCCCGGCACGACCGGCGATCTGGGCGATTTCGGGCGTGGTCAGGTTGCGGTAGTTGCGGCCGTCGAATTTCCGTGTGCCTGCGAAGGCGACGTGATCGATGTTCATGTTCAGACCCATGCCGATCGCGTCGGTCGCCACCAGATAATCCACATCCCCGCCCTGGTACATTTCAACCTGGGCGTTGCGCGTTCGCGGGCTGAGCGCGCCGAGCACCACCGCCGTGCCGCCGCGCTGGCGGCGCATCAGTTCAGCGATGGCATAGACTTCGTTAATCGAAAACGCGACGACGGCGCTGTGGCGCGGCAGACGGGTGATCTTGCGCGGACCCACATAGGTCAGTTTCGACAGGCGCGGGCGGGACACGAAATCGGCCTCGGGCACCAGCCGTTCGATCACCGGGCGGATCGTGTCGGCGCCGAGAAACAGCGTTTCCTCCGCACCGCGGGCGCGCAGCAGCCGGTCGGTAAAGACGTGGCCGCGTTCCGGGTCGGCGCACATCTGGATCTCGTCGATGGCAAGGAATTCGACTTCGCGGTCGAGCGGCATGGATTCGACGGTACATATGAAATAATCGGCCCGCGGCGGAATGATTTTTTCCTCGCCGGTGACCAGCGCGACCCGGGCCGCGCCCTTTTGCTTCACCACCCGGTCGTAATTTTCGCGCGCCAGCAGTCTCAGCGGAAAACCGATCATCCCGGTCGCATGACCGAGCATGCGCTCGATCGCGTAATGGGTCTTGCCGGTATTGGTGGGGCCGAGAACGGCCGTCACAACGGGCCGTTGGTCCACGCCAGACATGGCCGCAGAATGGCGGCGGAATCCCTGCCTGACAAGGGGTTGAAATCATCGGCCCCGCGCAACATATTCCGGCGGAAATCTGCAATCCTATACGGGAGCACCGAACCCATGGCCGAAGAGAAGCTGAGGTTCGAGACAGAGGTCTCGCGCCTCCTCCATATCGTCGCCAATTCGCTTTACAGCCAGAAGGAAATCTTTCTGCGCGAATTGATCTCCAACGCGTCCGACGCCTGCGACCGGCTGCGTTACGAAGCGCTGACCCAGCCGGACCTGATCGCCGACGACCCGGATTTCAGGGTCCGTATTTCGGTCGACAAGGACGCCCGCGTGCTGGAAGTCGCCGATAACGGCATCGGCATGAACCGCGACGCGCTGATTTCCGACCTCGGCACCATCGCCCGGTCGGGGACGTCGGCGTATCTGGAAGAACATGGCGAAGACGACGGCGCGGATCTCAGCACCATTGGCCAGTTCGGCGTCGGCTTCTATTCGGCGTTCATGGTCGCGAGCGAAGTCGAAGTGATCAGCCGCCGCGCCGGCGAAGACCAGGCGTGGCGCTGGGTGTCGGACGGCACCGGCGAATTCACGATATCGGAGGGCGAACGCGACGGCCGCGGCACCACGATCCGTATGAAACTGCGCAAGGGTGAAGACGAATTTCTTGAAGAACCCCGCCTGCGCCACATTGTGAAGACCTATTCCGATCACATTGCCCTGCCCATCGTCATCGCCGGCGAGGAAGGCGACGAGACGGTCAACGAAGCCTCCGCCCTGTGGACCCGTCAGAAAAAAGACATCACGGACGAGCAATACACGGAATTCTACCGCCACGTCGGCGGCTTCGGCGAACCGTGGCTGACGGTCCACTGGCATGTCGAAGGCAAGCTGGAATATCGCAACCTGCTGTTCGTGCCGTCGGCGAAGCCGTTCGATCTGTTCGATCCGAGCCGCAAGCACGGCATCCGGCTATACGTGAAACGCGTGTTCATCACCGACGAGGCGGAAAATCTGGTTCCCGCCTGGCTGCGCTTCCTGCGCGGCGTGGTCGATTCCGAAGACCTGCCGCTGAACGTCAGCCGCGAAATCCTGCAGGACAACCCGATGATCGCCCGCATGCGGTCGGCCATCGTCAAGCGCGTCCTGACGGAGCTCGGCAAAAAAGCCGAAAAGGCGCCCGACGAATACAAGTTGTTCTGGGACAATTTCGGCCCCGTCATCAAGGAAGGCCTGTACGAGGATTTCGAGAACCGCGAGGCAATCCAGAAGATCGCGCGCTTCCATTCGACCACCGGCGGCGACGATCTGATCAGCCTGGAGGATTACGTCGGCCGCATGAAGGAAGGCCAGGACGCGATCTATTACATCTCCGGCGAAGGCCTGGACGCCGTGCGCCGCAGCCCGCAGCTCGAAGGCTTCGCCGCCAAGGGGATCGAGGTCCTGCTGCTGACCGACGCGGTCGACGATTTCTGGATTCCGTCGGTCGGCGAATACGAAGGAAAGCCGTTCAAATCCGCGACCCGCGCCGGCGCCGATCTCGACAAGATTTCTTCCGAAAAGGATGAAGACGGCAAGGACGCGGAGGACAAATCCTTCGACGAGGGCAAGGTCGATGCGCTGATCGCGATGTTCAGACTGACCCTGAGCGACGAGGTGAAGGACGTCCGCGTCTCCGAACGCCTGACCGACAGCGCCGTCTGCCTGGTTTCGGACGAGGGCGACATGGACCTGCGGATCGAACGCATGCTGAAACAGCACAACCAGCTGGAACAGTCGTTCAAACGCATCCTGGAAATCAATCCGCGCCACCCCCTGGTGACGTCGCTGGCGGAGTCGGTCGGCAAGGACGGCGCCGGCGAGAAGGTCGAAGACGCGGCCTGGCTGCTGCTGGATCAGGCCCGCATCATCGAAGGCGAACAGGTGCCGGACCCGACGGCGTTTTCGCGCCGCCTGAACAGCGTGATGGCGAGCGGGTTGCCGGCCTGAGTCAGCGTTCGTTGGCCGCCAGCACCTCGCCCGCGAGGTAGAGCGACCCGCATACCAGTACGCGGCCCGCCGGCCTATCCGCAGCATCCGCCAACGCCTCCTTGACCGACGGAGCCGTAGCGGTTTCCACGCCCATCGCCTTGGCGATGGCGGCGATGGCGGCGGGCGGATGGCCCGGGGTCGAACCGGGCAGATCGACGGCGATGAGGCGATCCGCGGCCTTTGCCAAAGGCATCAGAAATCCCGCCGCATCCTTGTTTTCCTGCATCGCGCAGACCAGGACGGTGCGCCCGTCCGGCCACGCGGACACGGTTTCGGCCAGCGCTGTGCCGGCGGACGGATTATGGCCGCCGTCGAGCCAGAGCTGCCATCCGTCCGGCAGCGCGTCGGCCAGCGCGCCGGATCTCAGATGCTGTAACCGCCCCGGCCAGAAGGCCGTCGACACGCCTTCGGAAAATTCCTCCAGCCCCCAGAAAGCCGGGTTCCAACAGCGCAGCGCCGCGATCGCCGTACCCGCGTTGATCGCCTGGTGGTCGCCCGTCAGCGCCGGGGGCGGCAGGTGTATTTCGCCCTCCTCGTCCTGATAGACCATGCCGCCGGCCACCGGCCCGCTGGCCCAGTCAATGCCGGCGATCGACAGCGGCACGTCGATTTCCTGCGCCCGGGCTTCGATTACCTGCAGCGCTTCCGGCAGTTGCGGCGCGACCACGCCGGGCACGCCGGGCTTCAGGATACCCGCTTTTTCGAACGCGATGTCGGCAATCGTGTCCCCCAGAAAAGACATGTGATCCATGGAGACGGGGGTGATCGCGGTGACGGCGGGAGCCGGCAGGACGTTGGTGGAATCGAAACGCCCGCCAAGACCGGTTTCCAGGAGCAGCAGATCGGCCGGTGTGCGCGAAAAGGCGAGGAACGCCGCCGCAGTGGTGATTTCGAAAAACGTCACCGGGGCGCCGCCGTTGGCCGTTTCGCACTCTTCCAGGATCGCCAGCAGGGCGTCTTCGCCGATCGGCGCGCCGTCAAGCGCGATACGTTCGTTGAACCGCACCAGATGCGGCGACGTATAGACATGGACGCGCAACCCCGCCGCCTGCGCGATGGCCCGCATGAAGGCGATGGTCGATCCCTTGCCGTTGGTGCCGGCGACGTGGATGACGGGCGGCAGGGACCGTTCCGGATTTCCGAGCGCGGCGAGCAGGCGTTCGGTCCGGTCGAGACCGAGATCGATCAGCTTGGGATGAAGCGCCGTCAGCCGTTCGAGGACGGCATCAGTCGTTCGCGGGGGCCTGTTGGTCATCGCTGCCACCCGCCGCCGCTGCGTCGCCGTCCTTGTTGATGGGCACGACCTCCGCACCCGGCGATTTGCGGCGCAGAAGATCGATGATACGGCCCAAAGTCGACGCCAGGTCGTGGCGCGGAACGACCATGTCGATCATGCCGTGTTCGAGCAGATACTCGGCGCGCTGGAATCCTTCCGGGAGTTTTTCGCGGATCGTTTCCTCGATCACGCGCGCGCCGGCGAAGCCGATGATCGTTCCCGGTTCCGCCAGGGCGATATCGCCCAGCATGGCGAAGGACGCGGACACGCCGCCGGTGGTCGGGTCGGCCAGCACGACGATATAGGGCAGCCCCGCTTCCTTGACCTGCTGCACCGCAATGGTGGTGCGCGGCATCTGCATCAGCGACAGGATTCCTTCCTGCATGCGCGCCCCGCCGGAGGACGGGATGACGACGAAGGCCGCCTCCTGCAACACGGCGAGCTGCGCGCCGGCAAGAATGCCGTTGCCGACAGCGATCCCCATCGAACCGCCCATGAAGGAGAAATCGAACACCGCGACGACCGTCTTGTGGCCGCCGATCTCGCCATGGGCGACCATGATGGCGTCGGTCCGCCCGGTCGCGGAGCGGGTGTCCTTCAACCGGTCGGAGTAGCGCTTGCGGTCGCGGAACTTCAACGGATCCGTCACATTTTCGGGAAGTTCGATCTCGGTGAATTCGCCCTCGTCGAATAGCGATTCCAGCCGCGTACGCGCAGGCAGACGCATGTGGTGGCCGCAATTGCTGCAGACATTCAGGTTTTCTTCGAGGTCGCGGTGAAACAGCATCTGTTCGCAGGACGGGCATTGTACCCACAGATTTTCCGGAACATCGGATTTCGCGCCGACGAGAGAGCGGATTTTGGGGCGGACGTAGCTGTTGATCCAGTTCATGACTTTGTCCTTGCGGCGCGAACCGCCGCCGCCAGGTCGGATACGAAACTCAACGTATCGGACACCAGGTGCGGCGATGCGTTGCCGTCTGCGTCCACGGCGTTTGCAATTTTTTCGACGATCGCCGTGCCGACGACGGACGCATCGGCAACGGCAGCGACCTCCGCCGCCTGTTCGGGCGTACGGATGCCGAATCCGACAGCAACCGGCAAATCGGTCTGCGCCCTGATGCGGCCGACATTGGACGCAATGTCGCCGGCGGCCGCCGAGCTGGTTCCGGTGATTCCTCTCACGGAAACATAATAGACGAATCCCGATGCATTTTCGACGAGGGTGGCGATTCGCGCATCGGTCGACGTCGGGGCGATAAGACGGACGATATCGATGCCCGCCGCCACGGCCTGGGGTCGGAATTCGTCCTCTTCCTCCGGCGGCAGATCGACCAGGATCAGGCCGTCGACGCCGGCGGCGGCGGCGTCCTTTGCGAATCTGTCCCTGCCATAGGCGTGTATCGGGTTGTAGTAGCCCATCAGAACGATAGGCGTGTCGCCGTCGGATTTGCGGAAATCCGACACCATCGACAGGGTCTTCGCCATGTTCTGGCCGGCTGCCAGCGCGCGTCCCGACGCCAGTTCGATCGACGGACCGTCCGCCATCGGGTCGGTGAACGGCATGCCGAGTTCGATGACGTCGGCGCCGGCAGCCGGCAGACCGGCAAGAATTTCGGCGGAAATGTCGGCGTTTGGATCGCCGGCCGTGATAAACGTCACCAGCCCGCCGCGGCCTTCCTCGCGCAGCGCCGCGAAGCGCGTTTCGAGGCGGCTCATAGTGAGACGCCCAGAGCGGCGGCGACGGAGAACACGTCCTTGTCGCCGCGGCCGCACATGTTCATGACGATGATATGGTCGGACGGCAGATCCGGTGCGATCTTCAGCACATGGGCCAGCGCGTGCGACGGTTCCAGCGCCGGGATGATGCCTTCGAGCTTGCTGCACAGCTGGAACGCGTCCAGTGCCTCCGCATCGGTGACGGATACGTAATCGACCCGGCCCATGTCATGCAGCCAGGCGTGTTCCGGCCCGATCCCGGGATAGTCGAGCCCGGCGGAAATCGAATGCGCCTCGATGATCTGGCCGTCGCCGTCCTGCAGCAGGTAAGTGCGGTTGCCGTGCAGCACGCCCGGACTGCCGGCGGCCAGCGACGCCGCGTGGCGGCCGGTGTCGATGCCGTCGCCCGCCGCTTCGACACCGATGATCCGGATACCTTCGTCGTCGAGGAACGGATGGAACAGGCCCATCGCGTTCGAACCGCCGCCGATGCAGGCGACCAGCGAATCGGGCAGGCGCCCCTCCGCTTTCATGATCTGTTCGCGCGTCTCGTTGCCGATGACCGACTGGAAATCGCGCACCATCGCCGGGTACGGATGAGGCCCGGCGACCGTGCCGATGACGTAGAACGTATCGTCGACATGGGCGACCCAGTCGCGCAGGGCGCCGTTCATCGCGTCCTTCAGCGTCGACGAGCCGGTTTCAACCGGCACCACTTCGGCGCCCAGCAGCTTCATGCGGAACACGTTGGGCGCCTGGCGCTCGATATCGACCGCCCCCATGTAGACGACGCAGGGGAGGCCGAACAGCGCGCAGACCGTGGCGGTCGCAACGCCGTGCTGGCCGGCGCCGGTTTCCGCGATGATGCGCGTCTTCCCCATGCGCCGCGCCAGCAACACCTGGCCGAGCGTGTTGTTGATCTTGTGCGCGCCGGTGTGATTCAGCTCGTCGCGCTTGAAATAGATTTTCGCGCCGCCGCGATGCTCCGTCATCCGCGATGCGAAATAGAGCGGGCTGGGGCGGCCGACATAGTGTTCCAGCAGATCGTCGAATTCCGCCTGGAACGCCGGATCGGCCTTGGCGTCTTCATAGGCCTGTTCGACCTGCAGCAGCAGCGGCATGAGGGTTTCGGCGACATAGCGTCCGCCGAAGATGCCGAAATGCCCGTCCTCGTCGGGACCGGCGCGATAGGTGTTGGGGGAATCTGTCATGGTCTGAACGAAGTATTTAGCGCAACCGCGCGCAGAGGCACAGTCTTATATCTAACCCTGCACAGCCACCAAAAAGGCGCGGATCAGGGCCGGGTCCTTGACCCCCGGCGCGCTTTCGACACCGGACGATACGTCGACCGCGGGCGCGCCGCTGATGCGGATCGCCTCGGCGACGTTGTCGGGGTCGAGTCCGCCCGACAGCATCCAGGGCAGCGGCCAGCCGCGTCCCGCCAGGATCGTCCAGTCGAACGAGACCGCGTTGCCGCCGGGCAGCGCGTTCTTCATGTCGGCGGGGGTCTTGGCATCGAACAACAGCATGTCGGCCGCCCCGAAATAGGCTTCCGCGGCATCCAGATCCGCCTTGTCGGACACCTTAATCGCCTTCATGACCCGTCTTCCGGTACGCGCCCTGATGTCCACGACCCGTTCCGGCGTTTCCGCGCCGTGCAGCTGGAACATGGAGATACCGGGGATCGCGGCGATCGCATCGACCAGTTCGTCGTCGGGATCGACCGCCAACGCCACCGCCTCGATGCGATCGGGCACCAGCGGCACGAGTTCCGCCGCCCGGTCCGGCGTCACGTTGCGGGGCGAGCGCGGAAAAAAAACGAATCCCACATAGGCCGCGCCGCCGTCCGCCGCCGCTTCGATCGCGGCCACATCGCTGACGCCGCAGATTTTCGAGGCAACGGTCACGCCGATGATTTTGAGATTTCGTCGGCGATGCGCCGTGCGGCACCGACCGGATCGTCGGACCGGGTGATGGGACGGCCGATGACCAGGTGATCGGCCCCGGCGGCAACGGCCTCGCCCGGCGTCATGACGCGTTTCTGATCGTCGGCGCCCGCCCAGTCCGGCCGCACGCCGGGGACCACCAGCGCAAACCCGTCGCCGATCTCGCCGCGCAGCAGGGCCACTTCCTGCGGCGAGCAGACGACCCCGTCGATGCCGGAGGCTTCGGCCAGCCGGGCCAGCCGCAGAACCTGTTCCGACGCCGGACCGGTCTGTCCGACGGCGGCGAGATCGTCGTCGTCGAGGCTGGTCAGCACGGTGACGGCGACGATCCTGGGACGCTTCGGTCCGGCCTCTGCCGCGGCTTCAGCAGCCGCTTTCAGCATGGCGGGACCGCCCGACGCATGAACCGTCAGCACCGCGCAATCCAGCCGGTTGGCGGAGCGGACGGCGCCCGCCACGGTGTTGGGAATATCGTGGTATTTGAGGTCGAGAAAGATTTTGTGGCCCAGCGCGGCGACCTGGCGCACGCCGTCAAGACCGTGAGCGGTGAAGAATTCCTTGCCCAGTTTAATCGCGCCGACCTCGCCCGACAGCAGATCGGCAAGGAGCAACGCATCGTCCAGCTTGGGCGTGTCGATGGCGCAGAAAATACGGTCGATGGGTGAAATATCGGTCATGGACGCTTAATAGATCATAATCCGCCGACGCGGAAGCTTCGCCGAAACGATACCGCCCTAATCGTCGATCAACGCAGTCCGCGCGGGTCGCGAGGCCGGCGCCGGCAGCGCTCCGCCGGTGACCGGCCCCGGAACCTCGGGCGGCAATTCGGCGCGCTCGTCGAGCTTGCGCTCCAACGTCCGGTTCAGACGTTCAGCCTTCCACGCCCGGCGGCGCCAGCTCATGGTGGAAAACCAGCCGATGCCAAGACCGACGATTATGCCGATCCCCAGCAACGCCAGCACCCATACCGACGCCCACATTTCGAACGGGCCGGCAAGCGGCCATATGTTGAGCGTCAGGGGCGCACGGTTTTCAACGGCAAAGACGCCGAGAATGACGGCGCAGGGGACGAATACAACGATGCCGATTATCAGGCGCATTTGTCAGGGTTTTCCCGCGCGTACCGGAGTACCGCCGGCTGGGAGCTGGTGGCGAAGTGGGACTGCCTTCCGGCGCGCCACACTACTTCCGGCCGTTCAGCCGGTCGCGAAGGTCCTTGCCGGATTTGAAAAACGGCACGAATTTTTTCGCAACGCTGACGGATTCGCCGGTGCGCGGATTGCGCCCGGTACGCGCCTCGCGCGTCTTCACGGAAAACGCGCCGAACCCGCGAAGCTCGACCCGGTCACCGCGCGCGAGGGCCGAGGATATTTCATCGAAGAT
The DNA here is from genome assembly GCA_038146925.1 of Alphaproteobacteria bacterium. Classification (GTDB taxonomy): domain Bacteria; phylum Pseudomonadota; class Alphaproteobacteria; order MPNO01; family UBA830; genus UBA830. Next base: position 43,228 of record JAYQSP010000010.1, on the reverse strand, counting down.
CGTCGAAACGATACGCTCCACATCCCGCTGATAGAGATGTGGGTTGTCTTCCGCCAGCCTCAAAATCAGTTCGGATTTTGTCATTTTTTGGCGTCCCCCTCCGTAATCCGGAGAATATTCATTCCGGTTTCTGGCAGCGTCCCGTGCCCCTGATGACCGGAAATTTTTTGTTCGAAATGTCGGCGTAGCGTCCGCCGCCGAACGTTCCGAATTTCCCGTATCAACGCTGATGAGGTTGCCAGACGGAAATCAGCCCGTCAAGTGTAAGTCGTTCTGACAAAATCGTTTTTCGCGCCAGACTGTCGAGCTGAACAAGCAGACTGCCGGCATCGGGTTTCAGCCGGACGGTACGGATTTTGAGGTCCGAAGGCACGTTTCTCTGTTCCACCAGCCAGGCCTTTGCGTCTTCTTCGCCGCCGATCTGATCGATCAGCCCTGCTTTCAACGCCTGCAGGCCCGTGAAGACGCGGCCGTCGGCAAACTTCGCCGCGTCCGCCGGCGCCATGCCCCGGCGGCGCAGCACCATGTCCCGGAACATGCGGTACATGTCGGCGACCAGCGATTGCGTCGCCGCGGCGACCTCGGGCGTGACGGGTTCCAGCGGCGACGGCACCGCTTTCAGCGAACCGCTTTTGAACGACCGGGCCGACACGCCCACCATTTCCAGCAGCTTTGTAATTTCAGTGGTCTGGAGGATGACGCCGATCGACCCCGTCAGCGTGCCTTCGCGCGCGAACAGGCGGTCGGTCGCGATCGCCGTCATATAGGCGGCGGACGTTGCGATCCCGTCCATCACTGCTACCAACGGTTTCTCTTCGCCGAGTTCGAGAAGCGCATTATGCAGGGTCTCGCCGCCCACCACCGTTCCGCCGGGGCTGTCGATGCGGACGATGACGGCCTTCACGGCGTCGTTCTTCGCAAGCTTGCGGATTTTGCGGAGCCGGTCGTCATCGTGAACGATGACGCCCTTGACCTCGACCCGGGCGATAAAGTCGCCGCCGCCAAGCGGCCCGCTGAAACGCCCATAACCGACAAGGACCGCCGCGACGACGGCCACGACCGTCGCGATGCGCCAGAACGTCAGCCGGCGCTTGAGCCGGCGGCGGTCCACCAGATAGTCGGAATCGTAGGCCATCGCGCCTCACGCAGCCTCAATGATTGCCCGCGACCGGAATCGCGCGGGGACGATCAGGATTTCTCCTGATCGTCCTCGGCGGTTTCTTCCGTCTCGGCGGCGGCTTCTTCGGCCGGCGCCGCGTCGTCGCCCTCTTCGCGGGCCTTGTTCAGGGCCGCTCCGAGGATGTCGCCGAGGCTGGCGCCGGAATCGGACGAGCCGAAATCGGCCATGGCCTGCTTCTCTTCGGCCATTTCATGGGCCTTGATCGAGAGGCTGAGCTTGCGATCCCGCTTGTCGATATTGTTGACGCGGGCGTCCACACGGTCACCGACCGCATACCGGTCGGGACGCTGTTCGCTGCGTTCGCGCGACAGATCGGCGCGGCGGATGAAGCCCGGCAACGAGCCGGACACCGTTACTTCCAGGCCGCCATCTGTAACGGCCGTGACGGTGCAGGTGACGGTGTCGCCCTTGTTGATGCCTTCGATGGCACCGGCGAGCGGGTCTTCGGACAGCTGTTTGACGCCAAGGCTGATGCGTTCCTTCTCGACGTCGATGTCGAGAATGCGCGCCGTCACCATCTGGCCCTTGTCGTAGTCCTTCACGGCTTCTTCGCCGTTCACGTCCCACGAGAGGTCGGACAGATGCACCATGCCGTCGATTTCGCCGGGGAGACCGACAAACAGACCGAACTCGGTGATGTTCTTGATCTCGCCTTCGATATCGCCGCCGACCGGATGCGCGGCCGCGAAAGCGTCCCACGGATTGTCGTGGCACTGCTTGAGACCGAGGCTTATCCGCCGTTTCTGGGAATCGGCCTCCAGCACCATGACGTCGACTTCCTGACTGGTCGACACGATCTTGCCGGGATGGACGTTCTTTTTGGTCCAGCTCATCTCCGAGACATGAACCAGGCCTTCGACGCCCGGCTCCAGTTCGACGAACGCACCGTAATCGGTGATGTTGCTGACACGGCCGGTAAACTTGGTGCCGACAGGATATTTCAGCTCCACGCCTTCCCACGGATCCGCATCCAGCTGTTTCATGCCGAGCGAGATACGCTGGGTTTCGGAATTGTAGCGGATGACCTGGACCTTGACGGTCTGGCCGATCGACAGGGCTTCGGTCGGATGGTTGATGCGGCGCCACGCGATATCGGTGACGTGCAGCAGCCCGTCGACACCGCCGAGATCGACGAACGCGCCGTAATCGGTGATGTTCTTGACCATGCCTTCGAGGATCTGGCCTTCCTTGAGGTTGGCGAGCAGCTCGTTGCGCTGTTCGGCCCGCGATTCCTCGAGAACGGCGCGGCGCGAAACGACGATATTGCCGCGGCGGCGATCCATTTTCAGAATCTGGAACGGCTGCGGCGTACCCATCAGCGGACCGACATCGCGGATCGGGCGCACATCGACCTGGCTGCCCGGCAGGAAGGCCACGGCGCCGGAAAGATCGACGGTAAACCCGCCCTTGACCCGGCCGAAGATCGTGCCGGTGACGCGTTCGGTTTTTTCGAACGCGATTTCAAGCTGCGTCCACGCTTCTTCGCGGCGCGCGCGCTCGCGGCTGAGGACGGCTTCGCCGTTCGTGTTCTCCATGCGTTCGAGATAGACATCGACGACGTCGCCGACGCCGATTTCCGAATCCTGACCCGGCTGGCCGAATTCCTTCAGCGGCACGCGGCCTTCGGATTTGAGCCCGACGTCGATGAGAACGTTGTCGCCTTCGATCGACAGAACGGTGCCTTTGATGACCGAGCCTTCGGTCAGCTCGCCGTCGCCGAAGCTTTCTTCGAGGAGGGCGGCGAAATCTTCTTTGGGTGCTGCGCCAGCAGCGGTTGCGGTGTCAGTAGCCATGTTTAATCCTGGTTTTCCCTTTCCCGGAACAGAAACGGCGCAAACGGGACAGGCGCCTGAATAGGCGTCAGCCCGGGTAGCCCGATAAACTGTTCCATTTGTCCTGTTAGCGGATAAAGGACATTGCTAAGGCGAATGCGGCGTCGGCGTTTAGATTTGTCGTATCGATGACAGACGCGTCGGCTGCGGGTGCCAGAGGTGCGACGGCGCGGGTGCGATCCCGGTGGTCGCGTTCCTTCATATCCTGCAGAACGCGCGAAGGTATACTCGGATCGCCCTTTTCCTGCAACTCTTTTACCCGGCGCTCGGCGCGCACCTCTATATCGGCATCTATAAAGAACTTGTGATCCGCGTCAGGGCAGATGACGGTGCCGATGTCCCGCCCGTCGAGGACGACGCCCGGCGCATTGTCCGGCGGCGCGGCGGCGAAGGTGCGCTGAAGGTCGACGAGCGCCGCCCGGACCTGCGGGTTGGCTGCGACGATGCCGGCGGCCTGGCCAGTCGCTTCGTCGCGCAGGGCGGGATCGGCAAAATCCGTTTTCGAAACGTCGAGACAACGGGCGGCATCCGACGCCGCAGTTTCGTCCGACGGGTCCGCGCCGGCTCTTATCAGGGACAGTCCGACAGCCCGGTACAGCAGACCTGTGTCGAGATAGGCGTAGCCGAGTTCCGCTGCCAGGCGCCGCGCCAGGGTGCCCTTGCCGCTCGCCGCCGGGCCGTCGACCGCGATGACGACGGGCACGGTCAATCCCCGGCCGGCGCGATATCGGCGCCGAGACCCGTCATCAGGTCGAGAAAACCGGGGAAGCTGGTCCCGATGGCGGCGGCATCGTCGATCGCCACCGGTTTCCGGGCAGCCAGGCCGAGCACCAGATACGCCATTGCGATCCGATGATCGAGATTGACCGGGATCTCCGCGCCGCCGGGCGGCGGACCGCCCAGACCGGTCACGACGATGTCGTCGCCGTCGACGCGGACCGGTACGCCGCAGGCGCCCAGCCCGTCGACAATGGCGGCGAACCTGTCGCTTTCCTTCACCCGCAACTCGGCGAGCCCGCGGAAGCGGGTTTCCCCGGTCGCAACGGCCGCGGCCATGGCCGCGATCGGATATTCGTCAATCATCGACGGCGCCCGCGCCGCAGGAATGTCGGCGCCCGACAGCGGGCCATGGCGGAACGTGATATCGGCCACCGGCTCGCCCGACGCGTCGCGCAGATTCGCGATGTCCAGATCGGCGCCCATGTCACGCAGCGTATCGAACAGGCCGGCACGCAGCGGGTTGATGCCGATGTTTTCGATGACGACCTCCGACCCGGGCACCATCAACGCGGCCACGCCGGGAAAGGCGGCGGAAGAAGGATCGCCGGGCACGACGACGTCGCGCGCCGTCAGCTCGGCGTAGCCCCGGACCGAGATCCGGCGCCCGCCGTCCGTGGCCGTTTGGACGTCGAGATCGGCGCCGAAGGCTTTCAGCATGTTTTCGGTGTGATCGCGGGTCGCCTCGCGCTCCGTCACCGTCGTGATGCCGGGCGTGTTCAGCCCGGCGAACAGAACCGATGACTTCACCTGCGCCGACGGCACGGGCACGTCGTATTCAACCGGAATGGGCTCCGCCGCGCCCTGAACGACAAGCGGCATGCGTCCGCCGTCCCGCGCGTCGAACACCGCTCCGAATTGCGACAGGGGCTCTATCACCCGGTTCATCGGCCTGGAGCGCAGGGAATGGTCGCCCGTAATGTGCGCTTTCAGATCGTGCGTCGCCATCAACCCGAGCAGAAGCCGGGCTGCGGTGCCGGAATTGCCGAGATCGACAATATCTTCGGGCGAAGTCAGTCCGCCCACGCCGACGCCGTCGACGATCCAGTCGGCGCCCGCTTTTTCGACATGCGCGCCGAGTGCCCGCAGCGCCGCCGCAGTGCACAGCACATCCTCGGCTTCCAGCAGACCCTCAATACGGCTTCGGCCGACCGCGAGAGCGCCGATCATCAGTGCCCGGTGCGAGATCGACTTGTCGCCGGGAACCCCGGTTCGGCCGGTCAGCGCGCTGCCGGGACGGGCTGCGAGTTTGGTCAAAACATCGTCCTGATTGCCGGTGCGGCGATATTGCCGCGACGGCGTCTGTACCATACTGCGCGGCGGACGCAACCCGGGGAAACGCGGTTGGGTCGATTTAGCTTTTGACAGACCCCGCCGAACATGGCAAAGGCTGCGCTTCGATTTCAAATTCTGAATGGAGACCGACTTGGCGAAGCCGGAATGGGGGCTGAAACGGACGTGCCTTGGCTGTGGCACGCGTTTCTACGATATGAAGAAGGATCCGATCGTCTGCCCGTCCTGCGAGGCGGAATTCGATCCGCTTGCGCTTGTCAGGCCTCGACGGGCACGCGCGGCGGCGGCAAGCCAGGCCAAAGCGAAAGCGGAAGAAAAAGCCGCGGTGCCGGAAGAAGCCGTGGCAGAGGAAGACGATCTCCTTGCAGATGACGACGACGCGCTGGAGGTCGATGACGATCTCGATCTCGGCGACGACGACGATGACGATCTTCTGCCCGATGACGACGACGATTCCGATATCGAGGGCGATCCGGATGTGTCGGAAGCGCTGGAGAACGCGAAGGACGACGACGGAGATCGCGAAACCTGAAAATTAGATGTTGCGGCGCCGCGCCGGTCTAAATAGAGTGCGCGCCGCCGAACAGAGAATTCGGGGCCATAGCTCAGTTGGGAGAGCGCTTGAATGGCATTCAAGAGGTCGGCGGTTCGATTCCGCCTGGCTCCACCAAGACGAGATAAAGGGTCCGGACTTTCCGGACCCTTTTCCGTTTCCGGTTGCCCTGACCTCGGCGGACCGCAACAGGCCGGGTAATTTATTCTTAACCAAACTCCTTCACCGGGGTTTAAGCGGTGGTCGCTACGATGCGCCTGTTAAAATTTGCGGTACAGGCGAATGCACACCCCGTCAGCGGACCCGGCGAAAGTCGCCGGAAACCGGACCGAGAAAAGCCTTCTGGTCACGGTTGCTATCCTCGCGATATTTGCGATTGCGGGCGCGTGGTTCGCCATGCGCCTTTCTGCGGGGGAAACCCTGGATCGCGACGCCACTACACAGGCCCGAAGCTGGGCGAACCATATCGGCCGGCATATCGAAAACTTCGATGGGTTCCTGGACGGCAGCGCGGCGTCGGAAGCCGATTACCAACTGCTGAACACGGCGAAAAATTTCGGCAACGTATTCAGCTACAAAATCTATCGTGCCGACGGCACGGTGACGCAGGCGTCCAACCCGGGAGATCTCGGCCTGGTCAAACGTGCGGATTATTTCCGCAACATCGTTGCCGCGGGTGAAACGTTCACCCGCCTTGGAGAAGGCGGGTATAAAGACGTTCCCGACGTTTATATCGAAGCCTATCTGCCGGTCATGCGCGGCGGACGTTTCGTCGGCGCAATCGAAACCTATATCGACGTAACCGAGCTCGCGCGGGACATCGACCGCAAGACGTTTCTCGCCCTGATCGGCCTCATCGCGGTGTTTATCGTCTTCGGCACCGCGCTGGGCATCGTGTACGCGCGCCATGCCCGCAGTCAGAGAAACCTGCTGGATGCCGTGCGCGCCCGCGAGGAAAACCACCGGCGCCTTTTCGAGTTCATGCCCTATCCTCTGTTCGTTCATATCGACGGCCGGATCGCCTATTGCAACGAAGCGGCGCTGGAGAAATTCGGCTACGACGACATCGACGAACTCTACGGCAAGGATTCGCGTATCCTCGTGCACGAAAGCCAGCACGCGCTGGTCGAGGAGCGCAGAAAGAAACGCATCGCGGCCGGCGCGCCCAATAAACCGGAAGAATTCCGGTTCGTGCGCCGCGACGGCACGGAACTGCTCGGCGAAACCGCCGCCGCACCCGTGACGTGGGAAGGAAAACAGGCCGCGATCGTCGGCATCGTGGATCTGACCGAACGTTTGAAAGCGGAAGAAGCGGTATGTCAGAGCGAAGAAAGATACCGCACGCTGCTGAACTTTCTCCCCGAGGGGGTCCGCATCAATCACGACGGAAAAGTCGTATACGCAAACCAAGCGGAAGCAGAGCTTCTGGGTGCGTCTTCCGCGGACGAACTGGTCGGAATGGAGACCCGGTTTGCGGAACCGCACGAGCTGGAAACCATCGAAAAACGAAAGAAGATGCTGAAGAGCGGACAGCCGAACACATGGCGCGAAACCACGCGTGTCCCGCTGGACGGAAAGATCGTGCCGGTCGAATCCATCAGCATCCCGATCAACTGGAACGGCGATACCAGCTACATGCTGGTGTCACGTGACTTGACGGAAAAGATCGAGGCGACCCGCAAGCTGGAGGAAAGCCGGGCCCGGTACCAGGGGCTGATCGAAGCCTCGCCCGACGCCATCCGGGTACATATCGACGGCAAGATCGTGTTTGCCAATTCGGCGGCAGCAAACCTGCTCGGTTTCGCGAAGCCGGAAGATCTGGTCGGCCTTGAAAGCTCGAAATTCAATCTGGAAGAAGACGCCGCCGGTATCGGATCCCGCCGAGACCAGATGAACAGCGGCCAGGCGAATGACTGGATAGAAGCGACGCGCCGCCGGATCGACGGCTCCCTCGTCCAGGTCGAGGCAGCCGCCATGCCGGTCGACTGGGACGGACGGATCGGTCATCTGATCATCAATCGCGACATCACCGCGCGCAAGGAAGCGGAGCTGATCAACGTGCGGCTCGGCCGCATCGTCGACGAATCTTCGAACGAAATATACGTGTTCGACGCGGAGACTTTGAAGTTCACCCGGGTGAACCGGGGCACCCGCGAGAACGTCGGCTATAGCGCCGACGAGCTGTCGGAGATGACGCCGCTCGATCTCACGCCGGAATTCGACCCTGAGGGGTTCGAGAAACTTCTCGCCCCGTTGCGGTCGGGCGAAAGCGCATCGGTACGCTTCGAGACCGTGCATCGGCGCAAAAACGGCACCTATTACGACGTCGCCGTGAACCTGCAGCTGATGCAGAACGAAAACCCGCCGCAATTCGCCGCGATCGTCCAGGACATCACCGAACGGAAACAGTTCGAATTTTCGCTGAAGATCGCCAAGGAACAAGCGGAATTGGCGGCGCGGGAGGCGGAAACAGCCAACCGGGCCAAATCCGAGTTCCTGGCCACGATGAGCCACGAAATCCGGACGCCCATGAACGGCATCCAGGGCATGGCCCGGCTGCTGCTGGATACGGATATGCCGCAGGAGCAGCGGGATCGGGTCGAAATCATCTCGACATCGGGCGACGCGCTGCTGACGATCATCAACGACATCCTGGATTTTTCCAAACTCGAAGCCGGCAAGCTGGAACTCGAACATGTCGAGATTTCGCTGGCGCACACGATGGAAGGCGTCGTCGAACTTCTGGATACGCAGGCGAGCGACAAGGGGCTGCATCTCGCGACATTCATCCATCCGGCGCTGATGAACGGCGTTTACGGCGATTCCGGCCGGCTGCGTCAGGTGATTCTCAATCTAGCGTCGAATGCGGTGAAGTTTACGCCAAAAGGCATCGTGTCGCTGGTGGCCGACGCGGTTCGGGAAACGGATGACCGCATATCGGTGCGGATCGAGGTCCGGGATACCGGCATTGGCTTAAGCCCGGAAGCGCAATCCAGGCTGTTCGAGAAGTTCGTTCAGGCGGATGTGTCGACGACCCGGCGGTTTGGCGGCACGGGGCTGGGTCTTGCCATCTGCAAACAGATCGTCGAACTGATGGGCGGCAAAATCGGCGTCGACAGCGAGGAAGGCGTCGGCAGCACGTTCTGGATCGAACTCGATTTCGACCGCCTTCAGAAAGGCGTAAATCAGCCCGCGGCCGCAGCGCCCGGCACGCGCGTGCTGCTGGCCTACAAGCACGACGAGAGCCGCGAAATCATCGCCCGGCAGTTGCAGGCCTTCGGCCTTGAAGTGACCTCGGTTACGGAAGTTGGCGGCCTCGTCGACAACGCGACGGGCACCGGAACCGCGCCCTTCGATGCCGTCCTGATCGACCAGGACATAGACGGCGCGAGCGGGGCGATTGCCTGCGCCAAATACGCGCAGGCCCAACCCGACGCCGATACGCAAGTAGTTCTTTTCATCAATCGCGGTCTTGCCGGCGAGGCCGCGAAACGCGCGAACCCCGATATAAAGAATTTCGTCGCCAAGCCGGCACGGCCGTCCCGGCTGCTTGCGGCGATCGACCCGCACGGGCATGCGGAAAACGCCGACGGCGAAAAGACATGCTCACCGGGCGAGGTTTCGGCGTCCAGACCTGCGGGTCTGGACATTCTTCTCGCCGAGGACAATCTGGTCAATCAGCAGGTCGCGATCGCGATGCTGTCGAAAGGCGGCCACCGGATCGACATCGCGAATGACGGTATTGAGGCGCTGATGATGGCGTCTAAAAAACAATACGATGTCATCCTGATGGACGTGCAGATGCCGAATATGAGCGGCATCGACGCGACGAAAAAAATCCGCCGCCTGCAGGGACCCGTCGCCGAACCCCCATTGTCGCCATGACCGCCAATGCCATGGTGGGCGACCGCGAAACCTATCTCGAGGCCGGCATGGACGACTACGTCTCGAAACCGATCGACCCCAATCACCTGTCTGCCGTCCTGACGCGTCAGAGCGGTCGGCATTCAGTCGCCGGGGCGATCGCCGACTCCGGAGGCGGCGTTGTGGAGACCACCGATATTTCGAAAGAAGATGTCGAGGACGTACTGGACGCGCTCGATTCTCTCTTTGAAGACGATGACAGCTAGGAGCTGATCCGATGCGGGTCAAAGATATTCTGGAAAATCGCAACGGCGAGCTTTTAAGCGTCCGGCCGGAGACAGAACTTCGGGAAGCAGCCGTGTTGATGTCGGAGAATGCGATCAGCGCGCTCGTCGTCCGGTCCGCCGACGGGTTGCTGGCGGGCATACTGACCGAGCGCGATATTGCGCGCCATTTCGCCCGGAACGGCGGCGCGTCGGAGACGACGGTCGCCAGCGTCATGACGATCGACGTGATCACCTGTTCCGCCGAACACGATGTGGGCGAGATCGCGGAAATCATGTCCGAAAGCAACATCCGGCACGTCCCTATCGTAAAAAAGGGGGCCCCGGTGGATATCGTCAGCATCCGGGACATCGTGCGTTTCCATATTTCGGCGCTGCAGTCGGAGAACCGCACGCTCCGCGAGCTCGTCGCCGCGCTGGACTGACGCCGCCGGGCGATCAACGGCCGCCGGGTCGCAGCTGGCGCCGCTGCGTGCTAGTATTCCACCCTGAAATCATCGCACGGCGGGGTATGGAATGTCTGGACTGGTGGAGGTGTTGCGCGAGATCGTCGTCGCCAACCGGATTCTCGCCAACGAGGGCGTCGTCGATGCGTTCGGCCACATCAGCGTGCGGCACCCGGACAATCCCGGTCACTATCTGATGTCGTGTTCGCGCAGTCCGGAACTCGTGACGCTGGACGACATCATGGAATTCACGCTGGAAGGCGAAATCGTCGGTGAGAACGACCGCAAACCCTATGCCGAGCGTCATATCCACGGAGGCATTCTGGAGCGCCGCGCCGACATCGTGTCGGTCGTCCACAACCATTCCCATGAAATCATCCCGTTCAGCGTGACGCAAACGCCCCTGCGTCCCCTGATGCATGTGACCGGCGTGATCGGCGAACACGTTCCCGTGTGGGATATCGCGGACAGGTTCGGCGGCACCAATCTGCTGGTGACGAATATGGAACAGGGGCGCGATCTGGCCGAAAAAATGGGCGACGCCCGGGTCGTGCTGATGCGGGGACACGGCTGCGCAGTCGCGGCGGCGTCGATCAAGGCGGCGGTTCTGACGGCGATCTATACGCAGGTGAACGCCAAACTGCAGCTGCAGGCGATGCCCCTCGGCGAGGTCAGGTATCTGAGCGCGGAAGAGCTGGAACTGACGCCGGAAACGCTGGTCGGGCCGCTGGCGATGGAGAGGGCCTGGGAATATTTCGCCCGCCGCGCCGTGGGGGATTCGTTCTGACGGCGGACCGGCCCGAGAATCCCTTGGACAATGTCGAATTCGACGCCCGGCATTTCGCCCGGCTGGACGAGACGCCGGACGAGATGTTCTACGGCATGGCGCGGCTGGTCACCCATATCGACGAGGCAGCCTGCGAGACGCTTGCTGCCCACTACGCCGCGCATCTGAAAGACGGGTGCCGTATCCTGGATATGATGTCGAGCTGCGTGTCGCACCTGCCGGCGGGGCTGACGCCGGATGCCGTCGTCGGGCACGGGATGAACACCCGGGAACTGGCCGCGAACCTGCAACTCCACAGCTATTTCGTGCAGAATCTGAACAAAAACCCGGTATTGCCGCTGGACGATGCCTGCTTCGATGCCTGTCTGATCGCCGTTTCCGTCCAGTATCTGATCGATCCGGTACGGGTTTTCGCGGAAATCGGCCGCGTTCTGAAACCCGGCGGGATCCTGATCGTGTCGTTTTCCAACCGCATGTTTCCGACAAAGGCCGTCGCCATCTGGCGGTCGCTCGACGACGCCGGGCATCAGCAATATGTGGCGGCATGCATGAAGAAGTCGGGTTGCTTTTCCGATATCCGCGTATTCGATCTGTCGCCCGACCCGGGACGAAGCGACCCGCTGTTTTCGGTCACCGGGTCGAAGCAGCTAGAGACCGAATAAAAGGAAGGCCATCGCCGCTGTGTAGGACATCAATGCCCAGATCACGAATTTCGGATCGGGCCGGGATATTGTACGGCTTACATTTAACAAGACAGCCTCTCTCTGCATTTAATATTGAATACATAAGTACGTTATAATTAATTATATAAATATAATTTATATTTGGATTATCATTTAATCTGTTCAATTATTATATAAATTTTTATTGTTTTCGGAAGACAGGTTGGTTACACGCTTATTAAGACAAAATTCAGACCCCGGCGCTTTAATACGGCCAGCGTATTCTGTTTGCCGGCGTTACAAGGTGCCCGATTTTTACGAGCTTGCCCGCCAGTTTGTCTGCATGGTTGTCGCCGCGACCCTGTCGCTGACGGTGTCCGTCGTCGACAAGATGCTGTCGCAACGGCCCGAATGGGCCGAAAAGGTGGCCCTGCTCGAAATGCAGTTCCGGGCGATCGCCCGGGGAGAAACGCTGGACGATGCGGAAAACGTCGCCACGGGAACCGGTGTCCGGAATACCGAAGCGGCTCCGGAATCCGCCGGCGGGTCGGGCGATCTCCAGGGGCTCGTCGAAGGATATTCGAAGCTTTTGGAGTTCACCGAACACGTCAGGGTCCGCGGCCCGATGCTCGACGCCGAATTCTGCGAACGCGTCGAGCGCGAATGGTCGGTCAAAACCCTGCTGTCCTACATGCTGACGGCGGAAAAATCCCTGAAGGAACAGGCCGAGGAAACGCACAAGGCCGCAGCGATGCTGCTGGGACACCGAAGCAGCAAGTAGGAGCCAACCGAAGAAGGGCAAGGCTTGAAACACGCCGCTAAAACCCCCATCTCCGAGAGAGCGGACGCCTGTTCAGGGTCCGCGGCAATGATTGCTCGCTCAGATGAGGAGGATCCCGATGGCACGCCTTTCGCTGTTTAACAGCCCCTTTCTGCTTGGTTTCGACGAACTCGAACGCGCACTGGATCGCGTCAGCAAGTCATCGTCGGACGGCTACCCGCCCTATAACATCGAACGCACCGGCGAAGACGATATCCGTATTTCGCTCGCCGTCGCGGGATTCGCACCGGAAGAATTGTCGGTGACGATCGAGGACACGCAGCTTGTCATCCGTGGCAAGCAGGACGACGACCCTGATCGCGAATTCCTGCACCGGGGCATCGCGGCCCGCCAGTTCCAGCGCTCATTCCTCCTTGCGGAGGGTATCGAGGTTCTGGGCGCGGATCTCGACAACGGGCTGCTGCATGTCAGCCTGAAGCGGCCGGTAGTGGAAACCCATTCGCGGACGATCGAAATCAGGACCGGCGGGAAGTCGAAACGCCCCAATCTGACGGCGATCGATATCGAACCGGAAGAAAAAGCATCCTGATCGAGGATGCGCGTTGCCGGCCCGGACGGGCGGCAGAGTGGAGAAGAAAGATGCAGCAGAGTGAAATAGCGGAAAAGATCATGTCGCCGGCGGATTTCGAGATGCTGGGCATGCATCATGTCGCCTATGTGAAGAAAATCGGCGGAAACGACTGTACGCGGTTCGGCGTCTACGCCGCCAACGGCGCGGAAATCGCGCTGATGGACGTCGACCGCGACGTTGCCTTCGCGACCGTCCGCCAGCACGACATGGAACCCGTCAGCGTCCACTGATTCGTCTGAAGCCGCTTACGCGGTATCTCACCGGCCCTGTCCGGCAATCTGAATCCGGCAACTTGAATAGGGAACGCAACCCTCAGGCCGCGTGAGTCTGGGCATCCTGGGTCAGCAGGCTGAATATCTTTTCCGGCGTCGTCGCCGTGCGCAGCTTGTCGCACTTGCCGGCATTGCGCAGCACCCGGGAAATACGTGCCAGCGCCTTCAGGTGATCGGCACCTGCGGATTCAGGGGCCAGCAGCAAAAAGATCAGATCGACCGGCTCGCCGTCGACGGCGTCGAAATCGACCGGATTGTCGAGCTTCGCGAAACATCCGAACAATTTGTCCAGATCGGGCATCTTTCCATGCGGGATGGCGATGCCGCTGCCGACGCCGGTGGTGCCCAGGCGTTCGCGTTCGAGAAGTACATCGAAGATTTCCCGCTCTCCCAGTCCTGTTTGCCTTGCCGCTGCGCCGGCGAGTTCCTGGAGCGCATGTTTCTTGCTGCCGGCCTCGAGGGAGGTGACGATACGATCGGCGCTGAGAATGTCTTCGATTTCCATACCCGTCTCCAGCGGTGTCAGGCAGTCGCGTTTTCCGGTTCTGGATCGACCCAGCCGATATTTCCATCCCGGCGCCGATAAATCACGTTCATTCTGCCGTTGCCGGCATTCAGAAACACGAGCGCCGACCGTTCAGACAGATCGAGACGCATCACCGCCTCGCTGACCGAAAGCGTATCCATCTCGGAGGTGGTTTCCGCGATCACCACGGGATTGTCCTCGCCTTCGGGCAGGCCGTCATCGTCTCCGTCATCGGCTGTACCCGGATCTTCCGGCTGTGCAATCACGTAGCGCTGCATGTTGACGGGATTCTGCTTGGCTTCGGATTTTTCCTTGCGGTGGTGATCCCGGAGACGCCGTTTGTGACGGCGCAGGCGTTTCGCAATTTTTTCCAGCGCGATGTCAAAGGCGAGATGGGCGGTTTCCGCCTCGCCGTGGGACTGCACGATAATCCCGCGTCCGGGGTGAACGGTGATATCGATGCGCAGACCGCTACCGGCCCTGGAGACCGTCACGCTGGAATCGAGACCGCTGTCGAAATACTTGTCGACGACCTCTTCGAGGCGGTCCTCGGCGTATTCGGGGAACGCACCGCCGATATCGACCTGTTTACCTGAAACTGTAACTTTCATGCACGATTATGAGCGGAAAGTTGTCCGCGTTTCCCATTAATTATTTGGATAGTCCGAGCAACGTCCTTATCCGTTACTCAAGGCGGCGGAAACTAGCACTGCCGAAAGGTTAGTCAATAGCCTGGCTTGGATGGAGACAGTCCGGAGCCGGTCTGCAAAAGCAGCCCGTGGTTTATACGTGCAGCGCCTTTTCGCGCCGGCGCTGGACCGACGACGGTATGTGCATCGCATCGCGGTACTTGGCGACGGTCCGGCGCGCGATATCGATGCCTTCATCTCGCAGGATATCGACGATGCGGTCGTCCGACAGAATGCTCTCGGGCTCTTCGCGGTCGATAAGGGATTTGATCCTGAACCGGATGGCCTCGGCCGACCGGGATTCGCCGGCCTCGTTCTGGCCGATCGCCGAATTGAAGAAATACTTCATCTCGAAGATGCCGCGGCTCATGCCCAGATATTTGTTGGCCGTCACCCGGCTGACGGTGCTTTCGTGAACGCTCACCTCTTCGGCGACATCGCGCAGCGTCAACGGCTTCAGAAATTCCACGCCGTTCTCGAAAAACGCTTCCTGTTGCGTCACCAGTTCGGATGCGACTTTCAGGATCGTTTCCTGCCGCTGGTGCAGCGCCCGTACCAGCCAGTTGGCCGACTGGAAACGGTCGGAGAGAAATTCCTTGTCTTCCTTCGACCGGGCATGTCGCCGGACGGTGGCATAGTAACGGTTGTTCACCAGCACCCGGGGCATGGTCTCGCTGTTCAGTTCGACCGCCCAGCCTTCCTTGGTGCGCCGGACGAACACGTCGGGCACGACCGGCTGGGCGACTTCGTGATTGAAGTCCGACGCCGGGCGGGGATTGAGCTCCTTGATTTCGGTGACCATCTGCAGCAGGTCTTCGTTGTCGACACCGCAGATCCGGCGCAGCTGTGCGAATTCCCGCTTGCCCAGAAGTTCCAGATGATCGAGCAGTGCTTGCATGGCCGGATCCAGCCGATCCTTTTCCCGCAACTGCAGTGCCAGGCACTCGGCGAGGGAACGTCCGAATATGCCGGGAGGATCGAGCTGCTGACAGCGGGCCAGGGTTTCTTCCACGCGGTCGATCGTGCAGCCGAGCGCGACGGCAACGGTTTCAAGTTCGCCTGACAGCCATCCGTTGTCATCCAGCATGTCGATCAGCCGGTCGGCGATCATGACCTCGACCGGATCGTCGAAATCGATGTTCACCTGGCCGATAAGATGATCGCGCAATGTCGTTTCTTCCGCGGCGACGTTTTCCAGACCCGACAGATCGTCGTCGAAACCGCCGCCGCCGGCGACGGCGGTGCTCCAGTTCAGTCCGTCGCCCTCTTCGTCGCCCGCCTCGGGCGCCGCGCCGTCGGATGCGGATTCCGGTTCGTAAACGTTTTCGAAATCGGTATCGAGAGACCGGTCGTCTTCGCCCATGCTTTCGGACGTTGCGTGGTCGGCCGAATCGGGCAGCGTCTCCTCGTCGTCATAGGCGGGATCGTCGGGCGACAGGACCTCCGCGTCGGCGTCGAAATCCGCATCGCCCCCCATTTCGCCGGCATCGGCACTGTCCGGCGCTGCATCGTCCGCCGGCGCGTCCGGCGAATCGCCTTCGAATCCGCCCTCCGCATCTTCGCGCTCCAGCAGCGGATTCTGTTCGATTTCCTGTTCGATAAATTCCGTCAGCTCGACATTGGACATCTGCAGCAGCTTGATGGCCTGCTGCAGTTGCGGCGTCATTACCAGAGATTGGCTCTGACGCAGATCCAATCGTGGTCCGAGCACCATTTATGGTTATCCTACATACACTTAGACAAAGTCTTACAGGCTGAATCTTTCACCAAGGTAAACGCGCCGGACATCCTTGTGGGCGACGATCTCGGATGGCGCGCCTTCCATCAGAACCGCCCCGTCGTGCAGGATGTAAGCGCGGTCGACGATATCAAGCGTCTCACGCACATTATGGTCGGTGATCAGCACGCCGATGCCACGGTCCTTCAGATGCGTGACCAGACCCCGGATATCGTCGACGGCGATCGGGTCGATCCCCGCGAAGGGTTCGTCCAGCAGCATGAAGCTGGGATTCGACGCAAGCGCGCGGGCGATTTCGACGCGCCGCCGCTCGCCGCCCGAAAGCGCCAGCGCCGGCGTGCGTCGCAGGTGGCTGACCGAAAATTCCGCCAGCAGTTCTTCCAGCCGGGCTTCGCGCCGCGACGGATTATCGTCGGTCACCTCGAGCACCGCGCGAATGTTGTTTTCGACCGTCATCCCCCGGAAGATCGACGCTTCCTGCGGCAGATACCCGATGCCGAGACGCGACCGCCGGTACATGGGCAATCCCGTCACATCCTGACCGTCCAACGCAATGGAGCCGTAATCGGCGGCGATCAGGCCGGTGACGATATAGAAACAGGTCGTTTTGCCGGCGCCGTTCGGCCCCAGCAGGCCGACGACCTCGCCCCGCTTCAAGGTTATGCTGACTTCGCGCAATACCGGGCGCTTTTTATAGCGCTTGCCGATCTTGAGGACCTGCAGCCCGTCGTTCTGCGAAACGAGCCGCGGTTTTTCCGCATCGCCCACGTTCCTGCCGAAATCTTCGCTGCTCACTGCGTACCTCCGCCTGCCGGCGCGCCGTTTCCGGGACGCCCAATATTCTTATCCGGCGTGAAGATGCCCTGGACACCGCCCCGGCCGCTGCCGAACAGTTTGCTGACTCCGGTGTTCAGATTCACTTCCGCGTATTCCCCGTTCAACTGATTTTGCCCCCGTGTAATCTTAACCGATCCGGTCAGCGTGGCGATACCGGTTTCAACATCGTAGATGCCGCGGGTCGACCGCACGATTTCATCAGGCGTCGTAATCACGATGTTGTCGAAGGCATCGACCTGTCGGACCCGCGATTTTCCGTCGGCGTCCTTCGCGAAATGCGCGGTCAGCACGTCCGCGCGCAACCGGTTCTCGCCGCGGGTCGCGATCGCATTCCCGCGGGCAACGGCGAGGTTCCGCTTTTCCCAGTACTCCAGGCTGTCACGCGCCGTGATCCGGTCGGTTTCGGTTTCCAGCCGGGTGCCGCCCGTCAGGATCAGGATCCCCCGGCCGACGTCGTACACCGCCTTGTCGCCGAATGCCCGCTGTGTAGGGGTGACGATCCGCACGCTGCCGACGGCGTCGATCCGCCAGATATCGGTGCCGCCGGTTTCGGTCTCGCGGTAATAGGCGGTCAGCGTATCGGCCAGCACCGCGACGTCGCCCTGCGCGGCCCGGGCATTGCCGCGCGCGATGTAAGCCTTGTTGTTCTGTTGCCACTCGATGCCCTGGTCGGCGTTTATTTCGATCGGTTTGTCGCCGGACTGCCCCGGCAGACCGATTCCCTGAGCCTGCACCATGCCGGGCAGAACCAGTAAGGCCAAGATTAGCGAAAACGCCGGCAGCGTGCGCAAGACGGATATCACTTGGCATCCCCCGGCTTCGTCGCCGCAGGAAAGATCACCAGCCGGGACTTGCCGCTGAAAATGATGCGGTCGCCGTTATCGACGATTCGAAATCCTTCGGCGTTGACGGTTCCGGACGGGCCCTGACCCTTTACCGGCGTGTCGCCGGACGCGGCCCCGTTCCGAAAGTCTATCCGCGCCTCCTGGGTCTGGAATTCGTATCCGTCGTCATGAAACAGATCGACCCCGCCAACCAGATTCAGCACTTCCTGTTTGCGCCAGAACGTGCCCTGCGGTGCGGCGATGGCGACCCAGGAATTGCTGGCCAGCGTCACATCGGCCTTCGGCTGCGTGAGCCGGACGCCATCATCCGAATCGGCTTCCTGGACGACCGAGTCGGCAGTCACGGAAAACGGCCGGTTTTCGCTGTCGACCCCGGTGAAGCGCGCATTCATCACCCGCTGACCGCCCTCGATATCTACTTTCAGTTCGGAAATGCCGACCGCGAATCTCTCCGGCTTGGGTTTGAGCTCGGGCCAGACGACGACCAAGAGCATCACGCTGCCCGCAACCACCGGCAACGCATATTTCATCAACGTGACGAAACGGCTGTAGCGCGACCTGAATCGCGGCATCGGCGGCGTCGCGGGCGGGGGTGCGGCAGTGCCTGAAGGTTTGATGTCAGGTTGTCGCAGCGTCGCCACCATGCGTCACGAGAGACCGGTTCTCAGGATATCGTGGATATGAACGATGCCGCGGGGCTCGCCGTCGACGACGACAAAGAAAGTCGTGATCTTGTTCTCGTTCATCATGGCCAGCACCTGGGCGGCCAGCGCGTCGTCACCGACCGTTTTGGGATTGGGCGTCATGACTTCCGACGCGGTCATGGCGAGAATGTCGTCTTCCATGTGCCGCCGCAGATCGCCGTCGGTAATGATGCCGGACAGTCTGCCGTCGGCCGCCTTGACGCCCACACAGCCGAGCTGCTTCGCCGTCATTTCCAGAATGGTCTCCGTCATCGGCGTGTCGACCGAGACAAGCGGCAATTCCGTACCGCTGCGCATGATGTCTACCGCCCGGATAAGACGGGAGCCAAGCTGGCCGCCCGGATGCAGCAGCCGGAAATCGTCCGGCGAAAAGCCGCGGCGTTCCAGCAGCGTTACGGCGATCGCGTCGCCCAGCGCAAGCATCACGGTGGTCGAGGTGGTCGGCGCCAGGCTGAGAGGACAGGCTTCCGGGCTGTCCGGCACAACCAGCGACACATCGGCGGCTTTGGCCAGCACGCTGTCCGCCCTGCCGGTGATCGATATGAAGGGAATACGTTTCAGTTTCACATAGGCGACGATATCGGAAAGCTCCGCCGTTTCGCCGGAATTCGACATGGCAATGACGGCGTCGGCGGCGGTGATCATCCCGAGATCGCCGTGACTGGCTTCGCCCGGGTGGACGTACTGTGCGGGAGAACCGGTCGAGGCCAGCGTCGCCGCGATCTTTCGCGCGATGTGACCGCTTTTTCCCATGCCGGTGACGATGACCCTGCCACGCACCTTGTTCAGAAGATCGACCGCCTGGGTGAACCGCTCGTCGAGCGCGCGCGACAGATCCTGCAGACCGGCAATTTCGGTTTCAAGAACGCGGCGCGCGGACTCCAGCGCTGACGTCGCGTCGGGAGACAGGTTCTCTACCAGTGTATCGTCGGTATCCGCCATTTTTGATCCAGCAATATCAATCGCTTATCGACATCGTGTCTTTCAGGCATCCTATCCGAATCCGGCGAATCCGGCGACCCCTTAGACGTGATCCGTCCCAAACGCCTTTTCCGGCCTCAGTGAGCGAAGATGTCCACTTCCGGCCAGCCCGCGAGATCCAGCTCCGCGCGTTGAGGCAGAAAATCGAAACACGCCTGCGCCATGTCCATGCGCCCTTCGCGGGAAAGCATTTCGTTCAGCTTCTCGCGCAACGCGTGAAGATACAGGACATCGGAGGCCGCGTATTTCATCTGCTGCTCCGACAGGTCGGCTGCGCCCCAGTCGGAAGACTGCTGTTCCTTGGAAATCTCGACGCCGATCAGTTCCCGGCAGAGATCCTTGAGGCCGTGCCGGTCGGTGTATGTGCGGACCAGCTTGGACGCGATCTTCGTGCAGTATACGGGGCGCGCCGTCACGCCCAGAAAATTCCGCATGACGGCGATATCGAAGCGGCCGAAGTGAAACAGTATTTCGACGTCGGGATCGGCAAGAAGACGACAGAGATTGGGAGCATCGAACGGACCGGGACCGAACTTGACCAGGTGGGCGTTGCCGTCGCCCGACGACAACTGAGCGAGACACAGCCGATCGCGGTTGGGGTTCAGCCCCATTGTTTCGGTGTCGATCGCAACCGACGGGCCGAGGTCGAGGCCGTCCGGCAGGTCGCCGTGATAAAGCTCAATCGCCAAATCGTCTCCGTTCCGGCCCGGGTATCCGGTCACGGATGCCGGGCGCTTTTACGGTCCATGCGGAAAATGGTGCCCAGGAGAAGACTCGAACTTCCACGACCTTGCGGCCACTGGCACCTGAAGCCAGCGCGTCTACCAATTCCGCCACCTGGGCATTCGTTCGGCGGTTACCCGCGAAACGAAGCGAGGGTATGCAATCGGCCTTCGCCAATGTCAACCGCTTTTGCCGTTTCTGTTGACGCCATATTAACCACTCTTTATTAGCCCTGACCTACAGCAAACCGCTTGAGCAGGTCTCACATGAATGTCGTCACCGTCTTCGGCGCGTCGGGTTTTATCGGTCGTTATGTGGTGCGGGAAATCGCCAGAACGGGTGCGCGGGTGCGCGCCGCGGTCCGCCGCCCCGAACGTGCGGGCTTTCTCAAGCCGATGGGCGATGTCGGACAGATCGTTCCGCTTGCCGCCAATATCCGCGACGACGCATCGGTCGCCGCCGCCGTCGACGGCGCGGACACGGTGATCAATCTGGTCGGCATACTGCAGCCCAACGGACCGCAGAATTTTGTCAACCTGCAGGCCGACGGCGCCGTAAGAGTCGCGACCGCCGCAAAATCGGCGGGCGCGCATACCTTCGTGCAAATGTCCGCCATCGGGGCCGACCCCGGATCGGATTCGGCGTATGCGTCAACCAAGGGCGCCGGCGAACAAGGCGTACAGGATGCGTTTCCGGGCGCCGCGATCCTGCGGCCAAGCGTCGTCTTCGGACCTGAAGACGATTTCTTCAACAAGTTTGCGGCAATGGCACGCCTGGCCCCGGCGCTGCCGCTTATCGGCGGCGGACACACGAAATTTCAGCCGGTCTATGTCGGCGATGTGGCGGACGCGGTCGCCGCCGTTGCGTCGGATTCAGCCAGGACGGGCCGCACCTACGAGCTTGGCGGGCCGAACGTCTATACGTTCAGGGAGCTGATGGAAATCACGCTGGACGAAATCGGTCGCAAGCGGCTGCTGGTGCCGGTGCCGTTCCCGATCGCCCACGCACAGGCCGCCCTTGCAGAACTTGCGTTCGCGGTGCCCACGGCGCTCAACCTGGGACCGACCGCACCGATCACCCGCGACCAGGTCAAACTGCTGCGCACAGACAATATCGTCTCCGGCGAACTGCCCGGTCTCGAGGATCTGGGGATCGAGGCGACCGCGCTGGAATCGATCGTGCCGACCTATCTGAGGCGCTATCGCCGCGGCGTGTGGCATTCCTGATTTGTCGCGCGACGGTACTCTTCCCCCATCTCGGCGACCCGAGGGGCGACCCTTACGGGTAGCGGCGCTGAGGGAATGAAACGCCGGCAGAGCCGAGCCGACGATTTACGTATACGCCCAGACCAGAATGCCGACGCCAAGAAACAGCCGGTAAATCACGAACGGCGTGAAGCTGGCGCGCCTGAGCCAGCCCATCATCAGGATCACCGCGACAAAGGCGGCGACAAACGCCATGGCGCCGGCAACGATGGCATCGGTGAGGACATGCTGCGCGTCTGATTCGATGAGATCGAGGGTCGCGGCCGAACCGGCAGCGAGGATCGCCGGAATCGACAGCAGCATGGAAAACCGGGCGGCTTCGGTACGTTCGAAGCCGAGCCATCGGGCCATGGTGATCGTGGTGCCGGCGCGGCTGGCGCCGGGGATCAGCGCGAAGATCTGGGCGATTCCGATCGTGAAGGCCCGGCCCCAGGTCATGTGTTCGATGCGGTTGATAGTCACGGTATATCGGTCGGCGAGATAAAGCAGCACGCCGAAACCCAGCGTCGCCCATCCGACAACCGCCGCGCTGCGCAGCGTATCGCCCAGATACTTGTAGACAAACGCCCCGACGATCACCAGCGGGATGGTGGCGACGATCAGCTGGGCGATCAGCCGCAGACCGGGATTACGCCGGATGTTGCCAGGCTTGAGCACGCCGGCGATCATCTTCCAGATATCCCGCCACAGGTAAGTCATCACAGCGCCCAGCGTGCCGACATGCACCGCAACGTCGATCACAAGGCCCTGATCCTCCCAGCCGGTAAAGCTGGGAATAAGGATCAGATGTCCTGACGAACTGATGGGCAGAAACTCGGTTATGCCCTGTATCAGGGCGATGACGGCGAGCTGAATGAGGGTCACGGCATTCTCCGGCGCGGGGTCGGCGTGTCCAAGGCCTATACAACAATGCCTGAGTCGACTCCACGCAAAGAATTAGTCTCAATACGGTACCATCTATATCGAAACACATGGAAACATATTGTTAATCGGGGTTGACCTATTTGATGCAAAACCTTATTGGGTCAGCATATATGACGCAATAAGCACTTTTCGCTCGCCTCCTCTCGGAAGATTGGGTAGAATAACCCTATAGCGGAAATAGAAAATACTGGGCGCGGTCACCGACCTGTGACACGCGATGGGACAATATGGCCAATAAAATGCTCAAATTCGTCGATATCTCGCAGAAGATGCCGGAGAAACGCGCTGCCGAACAGCGACGCGGGGACTTCGACGAAATCTATCAGCGCTACAACCCCGATGCCGCCGCCGAACAGGCGAGCCGGTGTTCGCAGTGCGGCGTGCCGTTCTGTCAGGTCCACTGCCCGGTTCACAACAACATTCCCGACTGGCTGATGCTGACGGCGGAAGGCCGCCTGGAAGAAGCCTTCGAAGTATCGTCTGCCACCAACAACCTGCCTGAAATCTGCGGCCGCATCTGCCCGCAGGACCGGCTGTGCGAAGGCAATTGCGTGATCGAACAGTCCGGTCACGGCACAGTGACCATCGGCTCGGTCGAAAAATACATCACCGATACGGCGTTCGAGCGCGGCTGGGTCAAACCCGTCTCGCCGCCGCGTGAACTCAATGCCTCGGTCGGGATCATCGGCGGCGGGCCCGCCGGAATGGCCGCCGCCGAACAGCTGCGGCGCAAAGGCTACAAGGTCCACGTCTACGACCGGCACGACCGCATCGGCGGCTTGCTGATCTATGGCATTCCGAATTTCAAGCTGGAAAAGGACGTGGTTCAGCGCCGCGTCGATCTGCTGGAACAGGGCGGCGTGGAATTCCACCGCAATTTCGAGGTCGGGCGCGACGCGACGCTGCAGGAAATCCGCGACCGCCACGATGCGGTGTTGATCGCAACCGGCGTCTACAAGGCCCGAGATATCCAGGTGCCCGGCGTCGGCCTGGGCAACGTGGTCCCGGCGCTTGATTTCCTGGTGGCGTCAAACCGCAAGGGACTGGGCGATTCCGTGCCGGCTTTCGACAACGGCAGCCTCGATGCCGAGAACAAGAACATCGTGGTCATAGGCGGCGGCGACACCGCGATGGATTGCGTGCGCACGTCCATCCGCCAGGGCGCTAAAACGGTGACCTGTCTCTACCGCCGCGACCGCGCCAACATGCCGGGCTCGCGGCGCGAGGTGCAGTACGCGGAAGAAGAAGGCGTGAAGTTCACCTGGCTGGCCGCGCCCGAGGCCTTCATCGGCGACGACAACGTCACCGCCGTCCGTGCCCAGCGGATCCATCTCGGCATTCCCGATGCGTCGGGACGTCAAACGCCGGAACTTATTCCCGGGTCCAGCTTCAATGCCGAAGCCGACCTGGCGATCAAGGCGCTTGGCTTCGACCCGGAAGATCTGCCGACGCTGTTCGATGCGCCGGAACTGCAGGTTACCAAGTGGGGCACGGTGCGGATCAACCACCGCACGATGATGACGAACCTGGACGGCGTGTTCGCCGCCGGCGACATCGTGCGCGGCGCATCGCTCGTCGTCTGGGGCATTCGCGACGGACGCGACGCCGCGGAAGGCATCCATGCCTATATAAAAGCAAACGCAGCGGCCCACGCGGCCGTGGCCGCGGAGTAGGAAGCATGACCGCACATAACGATACGAACCAGAACGCCGCGGGCCGGAAATTCGTCGAGCGCTTCGAACGCGACGCCGGAAGGTTGAAGAACGAGGCCGTCATCGACACGGACGGCCGGGACGCCTGCGGCGTCGGTCTGGTCGCCGCCATTGACGGCGAACCGAGCCGTCAGGTCGTCGAAGCCGGTATCGAGGCCCTTAAGGCACTGTGGCATCGCGGCGCGGTGGACGCGGACGGCATGACCGGCGACGGTGCCGGCATCCTGGTCGAAATCCCCCAGGATTTTTTCCGCGACCATGTCGGACGCACCGGCCACACCGCCAGCGAAGGCCCCATCGCCGTCGGCATGACGTTCCTGCCCCGCACCGATCTGGCCGATCAGGAACGCTGCCGCTTCATCGTCGAAGCGGAAATTCTGAAATTCGGCTATCCGATCTACGGCTGGCGGCAGGTGCCCATCGATCTGTCGGCGCTGGGCGAAAAGGCCACCGCCACCCGGCCGGAAATCGAACAGATCATGATCGAAGGCCCCGCCGACGCGGACATGGAAAAATTCGAACGCGACCTGTTCATCATCCGCAAGCGGATCGAGAACCGCGCGCGGGAGGAAAACATCCGCGACTTCTACATCTGTTCGCTGTCCTGCCGCTCGCTGATCTACAAGGGCATGTTCCTGGCCGAACAGCTGTCGGCGTTTTATCCCGACCTTCTGGACGAACGCTTCGTGTCGCGCTTTGCGCTGTATCACCAGCGCTATTCGACCAATACCTTTCCGACGTGGCGCCTGGCACAGCCGTTCCGCATGCTTGCCCATAATGGCGAAATCAACACGCTGTCAGGCAACGTCAACTGGATGCGAAGCCACGAAACGCGGCTTGCGAGCGACATCTTCGGCAAGCATGTCGACGACATAAAACCGATCGTCTCACCCGGGAATTCGGATTCCGCCTCGCTCGACAATGCGTTCGAACTTCTGGTGCGCGGCGGGCGTACCGCGCCGATGTCCAAATGCCTTCTGATTCCCGATGCCTGGTCGCACAAGACAACGATGAGCCAGGAACTGCGGGACTTCTACAGCTACTGCAATTGCGTGATGGAACCCTGGGACGGGCCGGCGGCGATCACCGCGACCGACGGACGTTGGGTGCTCGGCGGCGTCGACCGGAACGGATTGCGGCCGATGCGCTATACCGTCACCGTCGACGGGCTGCTGATCATGGGGTCGGAGTCCGGCATGGTTCCGATCCGCGAAACCGAGATCATCGAAAAGGGCCGGCTCGGGCCGGGGCAGATGATCGCCGTCGATCTGGCCGAAGGAAAGCTCTATCACGACACCGAATTGAAACGGCAACTGGCGAACTCCCGGCCGTACGGCGAGTGGGCGAAGAACATGACGCCCATCGACGACGTCATCCGCCCGGACCAGGCGGCATCCGCGGAATTCACCGGCGACGAGCTGCGCCGCCGCCAGGTCGCGGCCGGCTACACGCTGGAAGAACTGGAACTTCTGCTTCAGCCGATGGTCGAGGACGCCAAGGAAGCCACGGGCTCCATGGGCGACGACACGCCGCTGGCCGTACTGTCGGACCAGTACCGCGGGCTGCATCACTTCTTCCGCCAGTCGTTCAGCCAGGTCACCAACCCGCCGATCGATTCCTTGCGCGAATACCGGGTGATGAGCCTGAAGACCAGGCTCGGCAATCTGGGCAATATCCTCGACGAAGACGAAAGCCAGACGCGGCTGCTGCAGCTGGACAGCCCCGTGCTGTCGAACGCCGGCTTCGCGGCGATGCGCGAATACATGGGCGACACCGCCGTCGAACTGGACTGCACGTTCCGGCCGGAAAAAGGCGACAACGCGCTGCGCCGGGCAATCTACAAGCTTCAGCGCGTCGCCGAGGACGCGGTGCGCGGCGGCGCCGCGCACCTGATCCTGTCCGACCGCAATATCGGGACGGAACGGGCCGCCATGCCGATGATCCTGGCGACCGCGGCGGTGCACACGCACCTGATCGAGCAGGCGCTGCGGACCTATACGTCGATCAACGTGCAGTCCGCCGAATGTCTGGATACGCACTACTTCGCCGTCCTGATCGGCGTGGGCGCCTCCACGGTGAACGCCTATCTCGCGCAGGAAACCATTATCGACCGTCACCGGCGCGGCCTGTTTGGCGACATGCCGCTGTTCGACTGCGTCCAGCGCTATCGCGAGGCCGTCGACCAGGGACTTCTGAAGATCATGTCGAAAATGGGTATCTCGATCCTGTCGAGCTACCGCGGCGCCTACAAGTTCGAAGCCGTGGGCCTCAGCCGCTGGCTGGTGTCGAGCTATTTCCCGGGCATGACGTCGCGAATTTCAGGCATCGGACTATCGGGATTGCAGCGCAAGGTCAGCGAACTGCATGAACGCGCCTTCGACCAGGACGTCACGGCGCTGCCCGTGGGAGGTCTCTACCGCTACCGGCGCAGCGGAGAAACGCATGGGTTCGAAGGCACGCAGATGCATACCCTGCAGGAAGCAGTCGCAACGGATTCCTTCGCTACCTTCAAGAAATACGCCGAAGCGGTGCGCCAGTCGGCGCCGATCAGCCTGCGCGATCTGATGGAATTCGATCCCAAGCGCGATCCCGTGCCGATCGAGGAAGTGGAATCGATCACCGAGATCCGCAAGCGTCTTGTTTCGCCCGGCATTTCGCTCGGCGCGCTGAGCCCGGAAGCGCACGAGACGCTGTCGATCGCCATGAACCGGATCGGCGCCAAGTCGGATTCGGGCGAGGGCGGCGAGGATTCGTCCCGCTACAAGCCGCGGCCCAACGGCGACAACGCGTCCAGCGCGATCAAACAGGTCGCGTCGGGCCGGTTCGGCGTCACCGCGGAATATCTGAACAACTGCCGCGAGATCGAAATCAAGGTCGCCCAGGGCGCAAAGCCCGGCGAGGGCGGCCAGCTTCCCGGCATCAAGGTTTCAGAGATGATCGCCAGGCTGCGGCATTCGACGCCCGGCGTCACGCTGATTTCGCCGCCGCCGCATCACGACATCTATTCGATCGAGGACCTGGCGCAGCTGATCTACGATCTGAAGCAGATCAATCCCGACGCAAAGGTCTGCGTCAAACTGGTGGCGCAGACAGGCATCGGCACCATCGCCGCCGGCGTCGCCAAGGCGCACGCCGACACCATCCTGGTGTCCGGTCATTCGGGCGGCACCGGCGCCAGCCCGCAATCGTCGATCAAGTATGCCGGTCTTCCATGGGAAATGGGGCTGTCGGAAGTCCATCAGGTGCTGACGCTGAATCAGCTTCGCCACCGGGTGGTGCTGCGCACCGACGGCGGCTTCCGCACCGGTCGCGATGTCGTCATCGCCGCCATTCTGGGCGCGGAGGAATTCGGCATCGGCACCGCGTCGCTGATCGCCATGGGCTGTATCATGGTGCGCCAGTGCCATTCGAATACCTGCCCGGTCGGCGTCTGCACCCAGCACGAAAAGCTACGCGAAAAATTCACCGGCACGCCGGAGAAAGTCGTCAACCTGTTCAGCTTCATCGCCGAGGAAGTACGCGAAATTCTCGCTTCGCTCGGCGCGCGGTCGCTGGAAGAAGTCATCGGGCACACCGAACTGCTGACCCAGGTCAGTCGTGGCAGTCCGCATCTCGACGATCTCGACCTCAATCCGTTGCTGGTGCAGGCCGATCCCGGCGACAGCGCCCATTACTGCACACTCGAGGGCCGCAACGAGGTGCCCGAAACGCTTGACGCCCAGATGATCGAAGACGCACGACCCGCCCTGGAAGGCGGCGAAAAGATGCAGCTGCAGTACAACGTCCGCAACACGCAGCGTGCGATCGGCACCAAGATCTCGTCGCTGATCACGCGCCGGTTCGGCATGAATGGTCTGCAGCCAGGACACGTTACGGTGCGGCTGCGCGGCTCCGCCGGCCAGTCGCTGGGTGCATTCGCGGTGCAGGGCCTGAAGCTGGAAGTGTTCGGCGACGCCAACGATTACGTCGGCAAGGGCCTGTCGGGCGGTACCATCGTGGTGCGTCCGCCGACCGCAGCGCCGCGCAAGTCGAACGAAAACACGATCATCGGCAACACCGTTCTGTACGGCGCAACCGGCGGCAAGCTGTTCGCCGCCGGCCAGGCGGGCGAACGCTTCGCGGTGCGCAATTCCGGCGCCGAGGTTGTGGTCGAGGGCTGCGGGTCGAACGGCTGCGAATACATGACCAACGGGATCGTCGTGATCCTGGGCCCGGTCGGTGACAATTTCGGCGCCGGCATGACGGGGGGCATGGCGTTCGTATACGATTCCGACGACAGCTTCGTCGATCACGCCAACGACGACACCATCATCTATCAGCGGATACAGACATCGTATTGGGAAAACGTGCTGAAACGCGCCGTCGAGGAACACCATCGGGAGACCCAATCTGCTTTCGCCGAGCGGATGCTGAACCACTGGAACACCGAGCGCGAAAAATTCTGGCAGGTTATCCCGACGGAGATGATACACCGCTACGAACAGCCTGTTACGTCCGATGAAGGCGACGAGCTGAGAGCCTGATTTCCTGTCGCGTTTCCGGTCCGCTCCGCCGCCCGGCCGCCCGCGGAACGATCCTCGTGAACGGCAGAAAGGGGCTGAGGCCGTGAAGCGGACGAAGGGCCGGTGCAGTTTCAGGCACTTAGCCGTTTCCGCGATTCAGCGCATTGGTTAGACTGCCGCCCGATGCGCACGCTGTACCATCTCTGGCTCTCGCCGTTCTGCCGCAAGGTGCGTATTGCGCTTGCGGAAAAGAAACTGGATTTCGAGCTGAAATCGGAAAACCCGAACGAACGCCGGGCAGAGTTCCTGGCGCTTAATCCCGCCTGCGACATTCCCGTCCTGGTCGAAGACGGCGGCCCGGTGATCGCGAACTCGGGCGCGATCGGAGAATACCTGGAAGAAATCTGTCCCGACCCGCCGCTCTATCCGGGCGGGCCGTCCGAGCGGGCGGAGATCCGCCGCCTGATCGCCTGGTTCGATATCAAATTCAATGTCGAAGTGACCGAAAACCTGGTCGGCGAAAAACTGATGAAACGGCTGATGCGCAAGGGCGCGCCGGATTCGCGCGCCATCCGCGCCGGGCGCGAGAATTTTCACATTCATATGGATTACATCGCTTGGCTGACCGAACGCCGCAACTGGCTGGGCGGCGACGATTTTTCAATGGCGGACATCGCCGCAGGCGCGCATCTGTCCTGTCTGGATTACATCAACGACGTTCCCTGGGCCGATCACGAACCGGCCCGCGAATGGTACGCCCGTCTGAAGTCGCGCCCGTCTTTCCGGGCGATCCTGGCCGATCACATTCCCGGCGAACCGCCGCCGAAGCATTACGCAGATCTGGATTTCTAAAGACGTCGGACCGGCGTGGAGAAAAATAACCTTCAGGCAATCCGGTCCACCGAATCCCGGATGATGCCCGCCGTACGGCGGTAGTGATCCAGCAGCGCCTCGACCGCTGTATCCGCGTCGCGGGCAACGGCGGCGTTCATGATCGTCTGGTGTTCGTCCAGCTCGTTGCGCCGCGGATAGGCGACGCGAATGGCGAGCTGGCGGTACCGGTCGGCAAGGTCGTTAAGCTGTTCGCAATAAGCCACCAGCCAGCGCGATCCGCACGCGCCGATCAGCGCCAGATGAAACGCCCGGTGCAGCGTTTCCCATTCGGGATTGATGGCATATGCCTGCTGGTCGGCGGATCGCGGCGTCTTGGACAGACGGTGAAAGGCGAGCACCAGCTGCTCTTCCCAGGCGTCGTCGCCGGCGGCGATGGACTCCCGGATGGCGGTTTCTTCGAGCCAGCAGCGCGTCTTGATCAGTTCGTCCAGTTCGGCGCCGCTCACCTCGGCGACACGGAACCCCTTCTGATCGACCCGCATGACGACGCCGTCGACCGACAGCCGGTTGAGCGCCTCGCGGATCGGGCTGGCCCCAACGCCGTAGCGCGTACGCAGATACTCGACCCGCAGCTTTTCGCCCGGCGGCAATTCGCCCGACAGGATATCGTTGCGCATCTTGTCGTAGACAGAGCTGGCCAGCGTACCGGCGCGCGTCCCTTCGGTCCGATCTGATAGACTCGCCACGTTTTCGACTGTCCTTATTGAATCTCGATAATTTGGGTTGAGGCAGTATAAACGGCGAGGCTATGGATGAATATCTAATATTTTTATGATTTCACCAATAATATCGATATTTTGTTGACCGGTTAATTTCCCCGGTCCTATGCTGTTGCCCGCCGCCGACGGGCGCAGCGCAACCGAACGGTAACCCCCGGCGGTTACACTGGAGCGCCGGCACCCGCATCGCCGCAACTGGACAGGTACCGAACATGGCCCGCGTCAGCGTCAGTCAAATGTTACACGCCCTGGTCGATATGGGGCGCCAATATCTCGACCGGCCCGAATCCGGCGACAAGGTGGCCGGTCTGGTCTCGCAATGCCACGACCTGGTCTCCGCCCACGGCGAGGCATCGGGGACAGCGCTTGCAAGCCGTATTCTGGACGAATACCGCGCCCTGGACGACGACCAGCGCATCGATCTGCTCTGCCGCCTGAATGACGTTTTCGGCGTCGATGCCGAAGCCCTGGCCGAAGCCGCGCGCAGCTATGCGGATACGCCGGGTGAAGATTCGCTCCGCGCGCTGTCCAAAGCGATCGAAGCACCGCGCCAGGAGCTGTTCCGCCGTCTCAATATGGCGCCGGGCGGCACCGCCGCGATCGTCGGCATGCGCGACCTGATCCTGTCGCGTCTGAAAGATCACCCCGAACTGAAAAACTTCGAACGCGATCTGAAGCACCTTCTGTCGTCGTGGTTCAACCGGGGGTTCCTGCAGTTCGAAAAGATCGACTGGCGGACGCCGGCGGTGATCCTCGAAAAACTGATCGCTTACGAGGCGGTGCACGAAATCCAGGGCTGGGAAGATCTGCGCCGGCGGCTGGCGGACGACCGGCGCTGTTTCGGGTTTTTCCATCCGGCCCTGCCGGACGAACCGCTGATCTTCGTCGAGGTCGCTTTGACACAGGGACTTGCCGGCCAGATCCACGACCTGATCGATTCCGAACCCGAGGGGAATGCCGCGACGACCGCGGATACCGCGATCTTCTATTCGATCAGCAACTGCCAGGCGGGACTTGCGGGAATCAGCTTTGGCAATTTCCTGATCAAGCAGGTGGCCGACGAAATTCAGAAAGAACTGCCGCAGATCACGCAGTACGCCACGCTGTCGCCGATTCCCGGATTCCGGCGCTGGCTCGACGACGAGCTGGTCAAACAGACGCCGGAATTTCTGACCGAGGATGAAATCGACCTGCTGAACCGCAGCGACTGGCGCGAAAACGAACTGATCCGTCAGCCGCTGAAATCCGCGCTGATGCGCCTGTGCGCCACCTATCTTGTCGAGGAGAAGAGAAACGGCCGGCCGCTCGATCCGGTCGCCCGTTTCCATCTCGGCAACGGCGCCAGCGTGGAACGCTTCAACTGGGCTGCCGATCTGTCGTCAAAGGGTATCGCTCAGTCGGCTGGCATGATGGTCAATTACCTCTACGACCGGGACCGGATCGTTTCGAACCACGAGGCCTATGTGCGAGACGGAGTCATCGCGACGTCGGCCGCTGTTGCAAAGCTTTCCAAAGGCTAGGACTGAGCCTCCGCCGGCGCGGAGACGCGCCGCTTATCCCGTCCTTAATTCACTTTCAGTTTTTCGAGGTTCTCGCGCGCGGCGTCCGCGGCCGGCGATGTCGGGTGGCCGGCGATCACCGCTTCCCAGTCGGCGACGGCACCTCCCTTATCTCCGCGCAGGGACCTGATGTTGCCGCGTTCCAGTAATGCATCCGCGCGGTCCGGCGACACCGCGATAGCGCGTTCGATATCGTCCCGGGCAAGGTCGAGGTTCTTCAGCTTGCGCCAGGCGGTCGCGCGCAACACCAGCGCACCGGCATGCCGAGAATCCTGGTCGATGGCGTCGTTCAGATCGTCGATTGCCTTCCAGTACGCGCCGGCACTGGCCAATGTGATCGCCCGGTCCAGCAGCAGTTCCAGCTCCGGCCCGACCAGGGCCAGCGCCCTGGTCTGGGCCGACAGCGCGCTCTCGGTTCGACCGGCGATCAGCCAGGCCTGTCCAGCCTGTGCGAGCAGCTCGCCCTTCAGGCGCTTGCCGGGACGGTTCGTGGTTGCCGCCAGCGATTCAAGCTGACGCGCGGCCTCTGCATAAGCGCCCGTGTTCATCAGGGCGACGGCACGGCAGTGCCGGGCGCCTTCGTCGCCGCCTTCGCGTTCCCAGCGATTCGCGATCGTCAGTGCTTTTTCCGGCGCGCGGCGGGCCTGCGACATGCAGTCCGCATAGGCGATCGCATGGGTGGCGAGAGCATCCGTCGTGCCGGGCGCCTGCGTCTGCTGAGCCAGGGCCGGACGACCGGACACCCAGGTTGCCGCCGCCAGAACGGCGGCACACAGCGTGCCGATGCACAAACCTTGCCGAGACCAAGCCATAACGCCTACAGTCGCGACCCCCGACGCAGAAGGCAAGCTCCCTGACTCAACCGCCCCCTCATTCCGCACCCGGCGTGCTGTTCAGTTTCGGTCTCGGGTATTCTGCTATGGCGCTGTCGCGGCGGCTGGACACGGCCGGCTGGGAAATTCGCGGCACGTGCCGCGACTCCGACCGGCAGCGGGCGCTGGGCGCGCTGGGCATCAGGGCGGCGGGTTTCGACGGGACCGCCCCGATGGACTCGCCGGAAGTACTGGAAGGTGCGACACATGTTCTGCTGTCGATCCCGCCAGGCGAAGACGGCGATCCGGCGTTCCTCCACCATGCCGAAACGATCGCCGAAACGGGCTCGGTCGAATGGGTCGGATACCTGTCCACCACCGGCGTGTACGGCAACCGCGACGGCGGCTGGGTCGACGAGACATCGGACCTGCGGCCCGGCAGTCCACGCAGCCAGCGCCGCGTCGATGCCGAGCGCGCCTGGCTGGATTGGGGCGACCGCAACGGGATCGCGACGCAGATATTCCGGCTGGCCGGCATATATGGCCCCGGCCGGTCGGTCGCCGATCAGATAAAAGCCGGAACGGCACGGCGCATTTCCAAACCCGGACATGTCTTTTCCCGCATCCACGTCGAAGATATCGCGACGGTCCTGGCGGCGTCGATCGCAAACCCGGACCCCGGCGGCATCTACAATGTGTGCGATGACGAACCCGCCGCGCCCGCCGATGTCACCGCCTATGTGTGCGAGTTGCTGAGCATCGCGCCGCCGCCGCTTATTCCATTCGAAGACGCCGAACTGTCGCCGATGGGCAAAACCTTCTGGGCCGACAACCGCCGCGTCCGCAACGACCGGATCAAGAAGGATCTCGGCGTAGAGCTGGCGTTCCCCGATTACAGGGTCGGCATGCGGGCAGTATTGGGAATATAGTTTTCGCTGGCGTCACGCCGCGAAACGATAATTAAATCTCTTCCAGCAGCTCTTCGAGC
Organism: Alphaproteobacteria bacterium; assembly: GCA_038146925.1. Classification (GTDB taxonomy): domain Bacteria; phylum Pseudomonadota; class Alphaproteobacteria; order MPNO01; family UBA830; genus UBA830. Next base: position 9,448 of record JAYQSP010000010.1, on the reverse strand, counting down.
GTCAGTTTCAGCCGGGCGATGTCCTGATCGCGGGACAATCGGTGATCGCCGTCCTTCACTAGGAAAATCCGCACGTCTTCGGACAGGATCTTCTCGGCGATGCGGCTGGTCGTCATCCACGGCACCGAATCGTCGCGCATCCCGTGCAGCAGGCGCACCGGACAGTGCAGCGGGATCGGCCGGTCGAGAAGAAGATGGTTTATCCCGTCCTCGATCAGTTTCATCGTGATCGTATAGGGCTCGTCGCCGTATTCCGACGGCTCGTAATAGACGCCTTCCGTTTCCAGCGTGTTTTTGATCTCGTCGCTGAAACGATCCCACATCAGATCGCGTGTGAAATCGGGCGCGGCGGCGATACCGATCAGGCCGGCCACCCGTTCCGGCCGGGCCAGTGCCGCCAGCAGCATGATCCAGCCGCCCATGGACGAGCCGACCAGCACCAGCGGACCGTCGGTGCAGTCGTCGATCACCGCCAGCGCGTCCGCCAGCCAGTCGCTGATGGTGCCGTCCCTGAAGGCGCCCGACGATTCGCCGTGGCCGCGGTAATCGAGCCGCGTAAACGCGCGACCCGCGGCACGGCAATATCGTTCCAGCTCCACCGCCTTGGTGCCCTGCATATCGGACATGAAGCCGCCCAGAAAGACCACGCCGGGGACCTTGCCGTCGATGCGTCTGTAAGCGATTGTGACGCCACCGTCTCGTGGTAGAATTTCAGGCGGCCGTTCGTTCGACTCGTTCATGGATATTCGATACCTGTCATGACCCCCGCCGACGCGGAAACACAATCCAGTCATAGCGCGCCCGAACCGGATGCGAAAGCGCCGGCGGTGATGCAGGTGCTGCCACGCCTGGAAACCGGCGGGGTCGAGCGCGGCACCGTCGATATCACCACCGCGCTGACAGCGGCGGGGCGCCGCGCGATCGTCGTCTCGGCGGGCGGGCCGATGGTGCGGGAGATTGAACGCGCCGGCGGTGTGCACATCACACTGCCGGTCGACAGCAAGAATCCGCTGACCATGCGCAAGAACGTCGCGGCGCTGACGGAAGTCATCGCGGACAACAATGTCGGGCTGGTGCATGCCCGCAGCCGCGCCCCGGCGTGGAGCGCACGACCGGCGGCCGAGCGGTCAAACGTGCCGTTCATCACCACCTTTCACGGAACCTATAATTTCAGCAACCCGGCCAAGAAGGCCTACAACGCGATCATGGCCAAGGGAGAGCGGGTAATAGCGATATCCGAGTTCATCGGCCGCCATGTCGCGGAACAATACGATGTCCCGGAAGACCGTATCCGCGTCATTCCGCGCGGCATCGATCTGGACGCGTTTAATCCGGAAGCGGTCTCGGCCGAACGGATGATTCAGCTGGCGCAGGCCTGGCGCCTGCCGGACGATTCGCCGGTGGTGATGCTGCCGGGACGCCTGACCCGGTGGAAGGGCCAAAGCGTGTTGATCGAGGCTGCCAGGCGGCTGGCGCGTCCCGACGTGCGGGTGCTGCTGGTCGGCGACGACCAGGGCCGGACCGGATACCGGGAAGAGCTGGAATCCCAGATCGGACGTATCGGCGCCGAAGGCATCATTCATCTGACCGGACCCTGCCGCGACATGGCCGCCGCCTATATGCTGGCCGACGTCGTGGTTTCCGCTTCGACCGACCCGGAAGCATTCGGCCGCGTCGCCGCCGAGGCCCATGCCATGGGCCGGCCCGTCATCGCAAGCGACCATGGCGGCGCGCGGGAAACGGTTATCGCCGGCGAAACCGGCTGGCTGGTCCCGCCGGGCGATGCCGACGCCCTGGCCCAGACACTTCGCACTGCGCTGACCATGACCGGGGAAGAGCGGGAAACCGTGGCCCGCCGCGCCATTGCCCATATCCGGGACAATTACACCAAGCCGCAGATGTGCGCCGCCACGCTTGCCGTCTATGACGAATTAATTCCCCCCGCATGACCGCACCGAAGCGGCGAATACTGGTTATCAAACTGGGCGCACTGGGCGACTTCATTCTCGCCACCGGCCCGTTTTCAGCCATTCGCGCCGCGCACCCGCATGACGAGATCGTGCTGCTGACCACGGCGCCGTTCGCCCAACTGGGGCGCGACTGCGATCTGTTCGACGAGGTGTGGATCGACGAGCGCCCGTCGCGCATCAATCTGATTGCGATCCAGAGGCTGCGCCGGCGGCTGCGGGGCGGACGGTTCACCCGGGTCTACGACCTGCAGACGTCGGGCCGGTCGGCCTGGTATTTCCGTCTGATGCGCGGTTTCGGGCGGCCGCAATGGTCGGGCGTCGCGTTCGGCGCGTCCCACCCGCATGCCAACCACAACCGCAACAACATGCACACGATCGAGCGTCAGGCAGATCAGCTGGCCATGGCGGGCATTCCGGAAACCCCGTTCCCGGATCTGTCGTGGCTGACCTCGGATATTTCGCGCTTCGGCCTGCCGGACCGGTTCGCGCTGCTGATTCCGGGCGGCGCCGCCCACCGGCCCGAAAAGCGCTGGCCGGCCGCCTCGTATCGTGAAATCGCCGGATCGATATCGGACAGGGGCGTGCTGCCGCTGGTGATCGGCGGGCCGGATGAGTTTGACCTGGCGGCGGAAATCGCGGCGAACGGTGTGGCGAAATCGATCGCCGGAGACACCTCTTTCGCCGATATCGCCGAGATGTCGCGTCATGCCGCGGGGGCGGTCGGTAACGACACCGGACCGATGCATATCGCCGCGATCTGCGGTTGCCCGTCCGTGGTGCTGTTTTCGAAAGCCTCCAACCCCGACATCACGGCGCCGCGCGGCGACGACGTAACCATCCTGCAACGCGACAATCTGGCGGATCTGGGCGTTTCCGAGGTTGCCGCAGCGTTAACTTTGCGTTAAACGCCCGGCTCTATGTATAACGCGTGGGCGCGATAAGCAAATCATGAGCAGTGTAGCGATTACGTTGCCGGACGGCAGCGTGAGACAGTTCGACGGCCCGGTCACCGGCGCCGAGCTGGCGGCCGATATCGGGCCGGGTCTGGCGAAGGCGGCGCTTGCCATAAAACTCGATGGCGAAGTAGTCGATCTTTCCCGCAAGATCGAGCAGGACAGCGCGGTCGAAATCATCACCCGCAAATCCGACGAAGCGCTCGAACTCATCCGTCACGATGCCGCCCATGTCATGGCGGAAGCCGTGCAGGAACTGTATCCCGGCACGCAGGTAACCATCGGCCCGGCCATCGAACACGGTTTCTATTACGATTTCGCCCGCGACGAGCCGTTCACGCCCGACGATCTGGAAAAGATCGAGGCCAAGATGCGTGAAATCGTCAAACGCGACGATGCGTTCGTGCGCGAGGAATGGGACCGCGACGAAGCGGCCCGCCATTTCGACGGCATCGGCGAAAAATACAAGGCACAGCTGATCCACGATCTTCCGATGGACGAAACGATTTCGATCTATCGTCAGGGCGACTGGATGGATCTGTGCCGCGGCCCGCATCTGCCGTCGACCGGCCATGTCGGAAAGGCGTTCAAGCTGCAGAAACTGGCGGGGGCCTATTGGCGCGGCGATTCCAACAACGAAATGCTGCAGCGTATATACGGCACCGCCTGGCGCGACGAAAAGGAACTCAAGGCCCACCTCCACATGCTGGAAGAGGCCGAAAAGCGCGATCACCGGCGGCTCGGCCGCGAGATGGAGCTTTTCCATTTCCAGGAAGAGGCCATCGGCAGCGTATTCTGGCACCCCAAGGGCTGGACGCTGTATCGCACGCTCGAAACCTATATCCGCGCCCGGCTGGACAAGGCCGGCTACGTCGAGGTCAAGACGCCGCAGCTGATCGACCGCGGTCTTTGGGAATCCTCGGGTCACTGGGACAAGTTCCGCGAGCACATGTTCACGGCCGAGACCGAGGACGACCGCATTTTTGCGCTGAAGCCGATGAACTGCCCCGGCCATGTGCAGATTTTCCGCCAGGGGATAACAAGCTACCGCGACCTGCCGCTGCGCATGGCCGAGTTCGGATCGTGCCACCGCTACGAGCCGTCGGGCGCGCTGCACGGGCTGATGCGGGTGCGCGCGTTCACCCAGGACGACGCACATATCTTCTGCGCCGAGGACCAGATCACGGCGGAGACCGAGGCGTTCTGCGCATTGCTGCTCAGCGTCTACAAGGATTGCGGCTTCACCGACGTGATGGTGAAGTTCGCCGACCGGCCCGAAGTGCGCGCCGGCGAGGACGACGTGTGGGACCGCGCCGAGGCGGCACTGACCGATGCGGTCAACGCGTCCGGGCTGGACTATACGCTGAACCCCGGCGAGGGTGCGTTCTACGGCCCGAAACTCGAATTCGTGCTGCGCGACGCCATCGGCCGCGACTGGCAGTGCGGCACGCTGCAGGTCGATTTCGTCCTGCCCGAACGGCTCGATGCGTCCTATATCGGCGAAGACGGCGAAAAGCACCGCCCGGTCATGCTGCACCGCGCGATTCTGGGGTCGTTCGAACGCTTTATCGGCATCCTGATCGAAAACTATGCCGGGCGCATGCCGATGTGGATGGCGCCGGTCCAGGCGGTGGTGGCGACGATTACGTCGGATGCCGACGCCTATGCCGTCGAGGTCCGCAACGCACTGGACGCCGCCGGCATCCGCGCCGAGCTGGACATCCGAAACGAGAAGATCAATTACAAGGTGCGCGAACACAGCCACGCCAAGGTGCCGGCGATGCTGGTGGTCGGTCAGCGCGAAATCGAAGACCGCAAGGTGGCGCTGCGGCGTCTGGGCGGCAAGGATCAGGAATTTCTTGCGCTGGACGAAGCCGTCGCTAGACTTGCGGAGGAGTGCCGGGCCCCGGCGGCCTGAGGCGAAGGAGAGCGCCCGAAACCGCTGGAACCGGTTGTTCGTACCAGACTGAAACGATTAGAGGAGAAAATCGATCGCAAGACATACAAGCATGGAGCCGCCCGTTAAGGACGACCGGCCCATCAATGAAATGATCCAGGCGGCGGAAGTCCGCCTGATCGGCGCCGAAGGAGAGCAGATCGGCGTCGTGACCCGGGACGATGCTCTCGACCGCGCGGCAAATCTGGGGCTCGACCTCGTCATTGTCGCGGATAATGCCGACCCGCCGGTCTGCAAGATCATGGATTACGGCAAGTTCAAATACGAAGAACAGAAGAAAAAGAACGAAGCCCGGAAAAAGCAGAAAACAATCGACGTCAAGGAAATCAAGCTGCGGCCGAATATCGACAGCCACGATTACTACGTGAAGATGCGGTCCATGGTGAAATTCCTGGGCGAAGGCGACAAGGTGAAGGTCACGATGCGCTTCCGCGGCCGCGAAATGGCCCACCAGAATCTCGGTCTCGACGTGCTCCATCGTGTGCGCGACGATCTGGAGGAACTGAGCAAGATCGAACAGTTCCCCAAGATGGAAGGCCGCCAGATGGTGATGGTGCTGTCGCCCAAGTGACCGTCGTTCGATCGAACGGCGGTCATCCCCGCACAGGCGGGGATCTCTCAGACCCAGTCACATGAATCGAAGATTCCCGCCTCCGCGGGAATGACGCAGGGAGGGGAAACGCCTTCGGGCTATCCCCTCAATGCCCGCCCGCCGGCGTCACGCCGGCCTTGAGGACGAATTTCCTGTCGCAATAGGGGCATTCGACCTCGCCGTCGACCAGGGTCAGATAGACCTTGGGATGTCCCAGCGCGCCGCCGCCGCCGTCGCAGGACACATTGATCGTTTCCACTTCCACTGTTTCGGGGGGCGCGGGTGCCTGTGACATGGCGGGTTTGCCTCTTTGCGGTGTTGGCCGTAGGTTCGCGCGGATGATACCCAAACCGGGCGATTCACGAAAGAAATCAACGCATGAACCACCCTGACGCCCCCGCCATAGAGGTTTCCGCCCTGCGCAAGGTCTATGCGGGCGTGGACGGACCGCCCAAGGAGGCGCTCAAATCGTTGGAGCTGTCCGTGCCGCGCGGTACGATTTTCGGCCTGCTGGGCCCCAACGGTGCGGGAAAATCGACGCTGATCAACATCCTTGCCGGGCTGGTGATCAAAACGTCCGGCAGCGCCCGCATCCTCGGCTGGGACATCGAAGACGACATGCGCCGCGCACGCGGCTCCATCGGCGTGGTGCCGCAGGAGCTGAACCTCGATTCATTCTTCACGCCGCGCGAGGTAATGGACCTGCAGGCCGGGCTGTACGGCGTGCCGAAGCGCCAGCGCCGGACCATGGAAATCCTCGACGTGCTGGGCCTTGCGGACAAGGCCGATGTCTACGCCCGGTCGCTGTCGGGCGGGATGCGCCGCCGCCTGCTGGTCGCCAAGGCGCTGGTCCATTCGCCGCCGGTGGTGGTGCTGGACGAACCGACCGCCGGCGTCGACGTCGAACTGCGCCAGTCGCTGTGGGAATACATGAAGGAGCTGAACAACGCCGGCACCACCATCCTGCTGACCACCCATTACCTGGAGGAAGCCCAGGCCATGTGCGAGGAAATCGCCATCATCAATCACGGCGAGATCGTGGCGCAGGATTCGACCTCCGCCCTGCTCGCCCGGCTGGACCGCAAGGAAGCCCGCATTGTCGTGGACCGCGACATCGACATCCTGCCCGACGGGCTGAGCGGTCCCGGCGTCGATGCCGGCATCGAGAACGGCCGCGAAATCCTGGTCCGGTTTCCGCCCAGCCAGGTTCAGATGGGCCGGTTGCTCGACGCGGTGAAGGCCGCCGGGCTGCGCATCGCCGATCTGTCGACCCGCGATACCGACCTGGAGGAAATCTTCGTGGCGCTGACCACCGGCGCGCCGGAAGCGGAGACGCGCCCCGCCAAGCCCGACCCGCAGGCCGGCACGCTGGAAGCCACGCGCTCGCAACCGCGCCCGTGACACGCGCCGCTCTCCGCATCCTCTTTCTCGTCGCAGCGGCGGCCGCGCTGGCCGCCTGCGCGCCCCGGCTGCAACCGGCGGGTCCCGCTTTCATGGACCCGGCAATGACGCCCGACAGTTTCGTGCAGGCGGACGGCACCGAGCTGCCCTATCGCGCCTGGCTGCCCAAAGCCGAGCCCCGTGCCGCCATCGTCGCGCTGCACGGCTTCAACGATTATTCCCGCGCTTTCGAAAAACCGGGCGCCCACTGGGCGACGCGGGGGATTGCCACCTATGCCTACGATCAGCGCGGTTTCGGCGGCGGACCGCACCGCAAGATCTGGGCCGGGCACGAAACGATGGTCGCCGACCTTGCCGCCACGGTGGCGCTGGTCCGCGCGCGCCATCCCGGCGTGCCGGTCTTCGTGCTGGGCGAAAGCATGGGCGGCGCCATCGCCATGATCGGCGACGCCGGACGGCGGGTTCGTGCCGACGGGCTGATCCTCGTCGCCCCGGCGCTGCGCGGGCGCAGATATCTCGGCCCCGTTCCCGGCGCGGCGCTCGACATCGCCCATGCCGTCCTGCCCGGCTGGCGGCTGACCGGCAGCGGGCTGCGCATTCAGGCGTCCGACAATATTCCGATGCTGCGCCGCCTCGGCGCCGATCCGAAGGTGATCAAGGGCGCGCGTGTCGACACCATCAGGGGCCTGGTCGATGCCATGGACGCCGCCGTCGCCGCCGCACCGCGCCTGAAAACCCGATCGCTGATCCTGTATGGCAGCCGCGACGAACTGATCCCCAAACGACCGACCTTCGATGCCATCCGCGCGCTGCCCAAAGGCGCCGGTCACCGCCCGGCCGTCTACCGCACCGGCTGGCACCTGCTGCTGCGCGATCTGAAAGCGCAGATCGTGTGGGACGATATCGCCGCCTGGATCGCCGACCCGGAAGCCCCGCTGCCGTCCGGCGCGGGCAGGGCGGCGAAAAATGCGTTAAGTGCGTTGAGGCGGCAACCCTAACCTTCCGATTGCCGCGCGCCGCCGGGCGCGCTATGTTCCGCGCGCTTCGGAACGGTCGCCATTCAGGACCGTCACGGCACAGGGGCACCCGTAGCTCAGTTGGATAGAGCGCTGGCCTCCGAAGCCAGAGGTCACAGGTTCGAATCCTGTCGGGTGCGCCATTCTCTTTTGAACACAGTGGTTACACCATTGAATCCAAACGCTTTTCTAGGTGAAGCTGTTGGGGTGTATACCATGCTGTGTACCAACGATTTTCCGTACCTCTATCAACGAGGCTCCGTCTTCTACTTCAACAGACGAGTGCCATCGGACCTGCAAAGGCACTATCGATGTGAGCGAATTGTCATCTCTCTCAGAACCAGATCGATTAAAGCTGCCAGAGTTAAGTCTGCGTCTCTTACTTCTCAGCTGGATGAAGAATGGCTGACGTTAAGGTGGAAAAAACAGGAAACCCCCCTCGCCCGTTTTCTGTTGGATGAGGGCTCCGCCAACTCAAATGCACCCAGTTTGTCCCAAGCTAAAGACATTTATCTTTCGGCAAAGGGAGCTGATAAGCCCAAAACATTTCACCAAACGGTAGAGAGGTCAGTGAAGAATGTGACCTCGATTGTCGGCGACCGACCGATAGATCTATACACGCGCAAACATGCCAACCTTGTAAGAGACAGTCTCCTGGATAGAGGGTTGTCTCCATCAAGCATCAGGAGAATGTTCGGTGCACTTGCTGCCCTATTGAACTTTGTCTCCAAAGAGGAGGGCTGCGCGAACACATCGGCGTTCTCGGGTGTGTATCTTCGCGAGGATCAACGCATGCCTTCCCAAAAAAGGCAGCCCATTCCTAATGAAACTATCTTGGCGGTTCAGTCGGAATGCGAAACCATAGATGACCAAGCTAGATGGTTAGTAGCCTTGATAAGCGACACAGGTATGCGTCTTAGTGAGGCTGTCGGATTGGTAAAAGCCGACATACGTTTAAACGAAGAGTTCCCTCATATCATGCTCAGGACTCATCCGTGGCGGCGACTTAAAACAGAAGCAAGCGAGAGATTGGTACCTTTGGTCGGGTATGCCGCCTGGGCCGCCGCAAGAGCAGTAAGGGAGTCGGGATCAGATTTTCTGTTTCCCAAATACTGCAGTGAAGATGGGTGCAAATCTAATTCTGCGAGTGCAGCGCTCAATAAATGGCTGTCGCCACGAGTGCCAAACGGATGCGTGATACATTCTTTCAGACATAGTTTCAGGGACAGATTAAGAGCAGTGGAATGCTCAAGAGATATTGCTGACAGGCTCGGGGGGTGGTCGGTAAACGGAATAGGGCAGAGCTATGGGGCAGGATATCCCATCAACGTGCTGCACGAATGGATGTCTAAAGCGATTTGTCACGGAGAAAATACACCCCAACAGCTTCACCTAGAAAAGCGTTTGGATTCAATGGTGTAACCACTGTGTTCAAAAGAGAATGGCGCACCCGACAGGATGTTCATTTCCCTGAGAAGGCTTCAGGTCACACCTTGAATCCAAGATATACCAACTACTTAGGAAGCCATTGGTTCACTGTAAATAGGCGGCGTTGGTAT
>JAYQSP010000009.1:0-146694 GCA_038146925.1 Alphaproteobacteria bacterium | reverse complement strand
AAACCCATTATCTTTCCGCTTGCCGTTCATACGCTGGACGAACATAACATTGACACTACGATCCGCGAGGCGGCGATGTTCAATCTCTGCGAACGGATGCAGCCAGGTATTGTTCAAGACGTGGTGATCCCCTACTGCATGACGGACTGGGGTGGAGCGATCATCCAAGTGAAGAAGCGTAATAAGATCGACGAAGGCTGGCAGCGCAACTTCATGTCGGCGATCCTGTCGACATCACAGGGCGCGCGAATATGTATTGCCGTATCCGAAGATGCCGATCCGTACGACATGGACGATGTGATGTGGAACATCACGACGCGCGTGAACCCGCATAGCGACATCCTGAACCCGATCCCGGGCGGTCGTGGCCAGACCTTCATGCCGGCGGAACGCATGACCGCGGGTGACGCGGAATGGACCGCGTCGAACACCCGGTTCGAAGGTGGGATGGGGATCGACTGCACTGTGCCGTTCGGCTACGAGAGCGACTTCCTGCGCCCAGTCTACGCGGTCGAGAAAGTCAATTTGTCCGACTGGTTCACGGACGAGCAAATCGCCAACGGTAAGGGCCGCATGAAAGGCTGGGTCAACAGCTTGGCGCGTACCGGCCGATAAATTCAGCATTAATAGACAAGAATAAGGGCGGCTTCAGCGTGAGCCGCCCTTATTTCACAAAAAAACGCTGACCGAAATTTTCCCTAAAATCGCTTTGTTCGAGCTCCAGTCTATTGATAACTGCGGTGCAGAGAGTAGGCGACCGCATCGGACAGGGAGGACGTCTGAGCGCTGGAGCCGTAAGAAAGTTGGTGCCAACGGCAGCTGCGGCAGGTTCTTCAGGTCAGCACGGTGGCTGGCGGATGTGCACCCTTAACTACCTCAGTGCAACAATAGGCAGTTTGAAAAAATTGAGGAGGTGTTTTTTATCCGCGGTATTTATTTTGCCGTGATAGATCAATTTTGGGACCTTTGTCACCCAGCATTGATGCCGTCACGGTATTTGTTGCGGCTGAGGTCCTTGCTAGCATCCGTGAGATGGCGAAGAGGATACCTAAACAAAATCACCGCATTGGTGGCCGGCACACTGTTGGGACTGGGTTTCGCCGAGACCGCGGTTACCCCCGTCCTTGCCAGTTGTGCCGGCATAGCACAGGGTCCTTTGCGCAAGCCGCACCAGTACTTCATGCGGTCGGCGGCCGTTGATGCGGTTGCATCCTTACCAGAAAATCACCTTCGGATTACATTCGTCGGACATTCGGCGTTTCAGATCGAGACGCCGGAAGGCGCGCGGATCCTGACGGATTACAACGACTATGTGCCGGGCGAACGGGTGCCGCATATCGTGACGATGAACAATTCGCACGATACCCATTTTTTCTACGCCCCTGACAAACGCATCCTTCATGTCCTGCGTGGATGGGACCCGAAGGGAGGCGTCGCGAAGCACAATCTGAAGTTTCGCGATATCCGTGTCCGCAATGTCGCCACGAACCTGATGGAGAATGGTGACGGGACGCTAAGAAACGGCAATTCGATGTTCGTGTTCGAAGCCTTAGGGTTGTGCGCGGTCCATATCAGTCATCTGCACCACTATCTGTCCAAGAACCAGCTGGCGTCGCTCGGCCTGATCGACATCGCGTTTGCGCCCATCGACGGGATGTGGACGATGAGCCATGACGAATTGTTCCGCGTGCTGGGCGACATCAAGGCGCGGATGGTGATCCCGATGCACTTCGGATCCATGGGTGGAACGGAGGCATTCATCGCGCGCGCTCGCGACAAATGGACCGTGCGCAGACAAGACAGTGACACTATCCTCGTCAGCCTTCGCAACATGCCCAAGTCGCCGGAGGTTGTGTTCCTGCAGGGATTCTGAGTTCGAAGCGCCGGTCAGGCGTTGTAGGGCGGCTTGTCGTATCCCTTGGGTGACAGCGTGAAGATTTCAACGCCGTCGGCGGTAACGCCCAGCGAATGCTCGAACTGCGCGCTCAGAGACTTGTCCTTGGTCACCGCCGTCCACCCGTCCGCCAGGATTTTGGTTTCCGGTCGGCCTGCGTTCACCATCGGCTCGATCGTAAAGAACATGCCTTCGCGCAATCGCAGACCTTCGCCCGGATTTCCGTAGTGGAGAACGCTCGGCGGCGTGTGAAACACCCGTCCCAGTCCGTGGCCACAGAAATCGCGCACCACGGAGAACCGTTCGCTTTCGACGAAGGACTGAATGATATGGCCGATATCGCCCAGGCTGGTGCCGGGCTTGACGATATCGATCGCCATCATCAGGGAATCGTATGTCACGTCGATCAGACGCTGTGCCTTGACGCCGATTTTTCCGACCGGATACATGCGCGATGAATCGCCATGCCATCCGTCCAGAATCGGCGTGACGTCGATATTGATCACGTCCCCTTCGCGCAGGACCTTGTCGCCCGGGATACCGTGGCAGACAACGTGGTTCACCGATGTGCAAATCGATTTCGTGAACCCGCGATATCCCAGCGGCGCAGGCACCGCGCCATGATCGAGGGTGAATTCGTGACAGATCGTGTTCAGCCGATCGGTCGTCACGCCGGGGACGACGTGCTCGGTAATCATGTCGAGGCATTCCGCGGCGAGACGTCCCGCCTTGCGCATTCCTTCGAACTCGTCCGGCCCGTGCAGGACAATGCCGGCGGGCGCGCCGACATCGGTTTCGTTAAAGGCTGTAAAACTGTCGTTCATGCTGTCCGTTCGCGTATGAGCCCCGTTTATACGGCCTGTCGGCGGTCAGGGTCCAGCGCGGCGATGGCCGTCATCCGTGCGCGTGTTTCGACCAGGGGCGAATATCCAGAAACTCGGTCAGCCTGGCCCCCTTGTAGAAAGCGATGTCGAACGAGGGCCGGGCCTGGATGCGGGCATACCAGTCGGTAACGCGCGGACAGTCGTTCTCCCACAGATGCGCGAGGCCAAGATCCGCCATCCGGTCGATCAGCGGCGCGACGATGACATCCGCGAGCGTGTACATCTCGCCCAGAAGCCACGGGCCGTCGGTCAGGGCTTCGTCCATGCGGGCGGCCGTTTTTGAAATCTGGTCGAACGATTCCTCGATATCCTCGTCCGCAAAGCCGGTCGGGCCCATGCGCCGGAAAAATCCTTTCCGCAGCGGGCGCACGTCAGCCTGTTCGGCAAGGAACCGTTCTTCGTTCAGGCCATCGAAGCGGGGCAGGAAAGCCATGTTGAAGGACGGAAAACGGACCGCCGCGGTCGGGACCTCTTCGATATAGCGCATCCATTTGCGCATACGGGCGCGTTCCGCCGGCTCCGACGGCGTCAGCGGGGTTTGCGGGAACACCTCATCCAAGTATTCGCAGATTACACTGGAATCCATGATGATTTTGCCATCGTGGATCAGGGTCGGCACCACACCGTTGGGGTTTAACTTCAGGTATTCCGGATCGAGCTGTTCCTTTGCCGCCAGGTCGATCAGGTGGCCTGTGAAGTCGAGGCCTTTTTCGGCCATGCACAGCCGGACTTTCTGGCTGCAGGTGGAGTGGTGAGCGTGGTAAAGCTCCAGCATCGGGGTGTCCTCGTGTCAGGGGATTATTTGCAGCCGGCGGCTGACCGTAATGGATTCAGGTGTCAGGGCGCAGGCATAGCAGATCGCTTCGACGCCCCTTTGTCTGGCGTCTTTGGACGCCACGGCGTAGTCCGGATCGATGTCGTCGGCAAGGCGGAAGCTGTCGCAGTCTTCGCGCTGGCACAGATAGACCGTGACCGCGCGCGCACCCTGTTCGACCATGTTGGCCAGTTCGCCCTGGTGTTTGGCGGCGCGGGTCGATACGGAGTCCGGAAACTCCGCGACGCCGGCATCGCGCATCAGGTGAACGTTCTTGATCTCGACGTAGCAATCGGGTTTTCCGTCGGCCGACAGCATGATGTCGATCCTCGAATTTGATCCGTATTTTACTTCCCGCCGCAGGTCTTCGTATCCGGACAGTTCGGGAATATTTCCCGCTTCGATGGCTTCCGCGACGATTTTGTTTGGGTGGGCGGTGTTGATGCCGACGAGACCGTCGCCGATGCGGATCATTTCCCAGGTGAATTTCAGCTTGCGGTCCGGGTTGCGCGCGGGCGAAAGCCAGACTTCGGACTCCGGGTCCTGCACCCCCAGCATCGCGCCCGTATTGGCGCAATGGGCTGTTACGGTGTCGCCGCTGTCGAGCATGACGTCCGCCATGAAACGCTTGTATCGCTTGATCAGCGTGCCGCGCAGGAGAGGGTCGGGAAAATCCATTTCCCAACCTAGCCGCGACGCCGCCCGCTTTCAACGACGCTGCGACTCGGGTATACAGGCGATGCAAAACTGGAAGACGATATGGCTGAAAAAGACACTGTAACCGCCTGTCTGATCCTGATCGGAAACGAGATTCTGTCGGGTCGGACGCAGGATAAAAATCTCAGTTTTCTGGCTACGGGCCTCAACGAGATCGGCATCCAGATGCGCGAAGCGCGCGTCATTCCCGATATTCGGGAAAAAATTGTCGATACGGTCAACGAATGCCGCGCCGAATTCGACTACGTTTTCACGACCGGCGGGATCGGTCCGACGCATGACGACATCACGTCGGAATGCGTCGCCGAGGCATTCGGTGTCGGCATGTACCGCGATCAGTCCATCGTCGACCTGCTGAATTCCTACATGAAGGGTCGCGGCAGATCCGAAATGAACGAAGCGCGCATGCGCATGGCGACCTTCCCGGAGGGCGCCGTGCTGATCAAGAACGAGGTCAGCGCCGCACCGGGTTACAAGATCGGCAACGTGTTCGTCATGGCGGGCGTGCCGCGCATCATGCAGGCCATGTTCGAGGAAGCGAAAGTGCACCTCGACGGCGGCAAAAAAGTGCAGGCGCGCGGTCTGGCGGTCGATCTGCCGGAAGGAACGATCGCGGAACCGTTGGCGCTGGTGCAGGCCCGTTTCAAGGAAGTCGATATCGGCTCCTATCCCCAGATGCGGGAAGTCGGGTTTCGCGTATCGGTCGTGGCGCGCGGAACCGATCCGGACCGGTTGGACCAGGTGATCGGCGAACTGATGCAGTCGCTCCGCGACATTGGCGGCAACCCGGTGGAAGAGGATCTGGCGACCGCGCAGTCGACGTCGCACGTCGACGATTAACATGACCGGCCTACACAGAAGCGCACCGGCGCCGACAGCTTTTTTGGGAGAACAACGGCAATGACAGCGGCTCCCGCCGTGCTTGGTGCAGTGCTCGGGGCCGGCGTGCTGCTGGTGTTCATGGGCGTACGTACTCTGACCAACAGGAATTATGAAGAAACCCGTCGCAAAAAAGGCTTCTGGCCTCTGAATGCCGGGCTGATCCTGGCGGCCGTGTCGATGTATATGATGGCGACGGGCGGCTGAGGATCACCCTCCCAGCGCTGCTACGTCCTCGTATCGAAGGCGCGTTTTAACGACCTCTCCGGTCAATGTTTCCACATCGAACGCCCGGTTCTGGAAATCCTCCCCCGCGAGGTGAATGATTCCCAGCGGTTGATAAGGGGCGTGCGGTTCGACAAGGAGCTTCCGGTCCGGGTCGAATTTCGGCGCGGCATGCGCGCAGAACCAGTTGCATGTCGCGGGCAGGAACGTTGACGCTGCCTTGTCCGCGAAGACGACGTAGTTCATGGCCGTTTGTTCGATCAGCTTGAAATTGAGATCCGGCCATCCTTTGCGGGGAGACAGTGTCCGCCGGTCAAACGCACGGCGTATCGCGTCCGCCCAAAGTCTCCAGTGCGGCGCATCGGCGGGCAGGGCGAACACGCCGCAATTCAGTATGGGATTGCGTGCCACCCGGTCGGCGGTCAGCCAGCCGTAAGACCATTTGAAGGATTTGTAGTTCTGCGTGCGCCTGTAACGGCGCGGACGCTTGTAGATCGTGTTGTAGGAGCGATCGATCTGCGGCGTGATGGCGAGCTGCCCCCGCGCCGCGGCGTCCAGATATATCTGAATCGCCGACCAGTCCTGAACCCACGCGTCGGAATCGATCTGCAGATAGATATCATGGCCGGGGAAGTATTTCGGCAGAAACGGCCGCGCCAGCAGGGCGCGAAAATGCGATGGAGCATTCATCGAAGCCGGCACATCGAAATCCCAGCCGGGGGCGGCGAGGACGGCACCCTGGCTCGTCAGCCATGCCCGCTGGCTGCTGTCGAGACCGACATCCAGGATCGACAACGCGATATCGGCGCCTTCCGGTTTTTCCCGGATCGACAGGATGAGGCCTTTCAGCAGGTCGAAATAACCTGCGTTGGACGCCGAAACGATGGTTGCGGTCACGTCGGTACCCGGAACAGAACGGCAGGGCCGCGTTTAATTGCCTTCGACCACGATCATGTTGAAATCGGCGGCGCCTATGCGTTTATCGCGGGCTGCCTGGTATTCGGGCGAATTGTACATCGCCTTTGCCTGTTCCACGCTGTCGAATTTAACGACGACGATCCGGTGCGGTTCCCAGTTGCCTTCCAGGATCTCCGCCGCGCCGCCGCGGGTCAGAAACTCGCCGCCGTACTTGGCGATGGCGTCCGGCGCCAGTTTGCCGTACTCGCCATAGGCGTCTTTGTCGAAAACTTCTGCGTTGGTGATGATGTAGCCGGGCATCGCGAGCCTCCCTTTTTACGTTACGCTCAGAATACAACCCGGGGAGGCTCGGACAAGGGGAGCATTCGTGCTTATTTTGCACTCCCGAGGGCCACTGAAATCTGTTCGATAATCTCCGTCGCAGTCGTCGGGTCTTCCGACAGGAGCCAGCCCGAATTTACTTCGATCCGAATCTGCGAGGCATGGCGGGCGACGGCTTCGATGGTGATCACAACGTTTCGTCTTACGGAGCGCGCTTCGATCCGGATATGCCGTTCAGACCGTATTTTGTTCCCGATGTCGAACCCCATCTTGATCAAAGCACGTTCAGCCGCTCCAACGATCCTGTCCTGCGGTTCGGTGATAGTCTGAATGGCGGCGCCGTCCAGTGTCCGTTCGACGCCAGAGGCAGTGACGCTTCCCACGCTTGACGACAGAACCGATGCGCCCCCGGCGATCCCGCATCCCTGCAGAAGGGACATGGCGAGTAGGCCAAAACAGAGTGCGGCGAACCGATTGTGGAGATGCTTTCGCGTCATGACGGCCCGACGCTACCAAAGAACGGCTATATGAACCATCCCGCGGTTACGGTCGGGGGGGCGTCTTGCTGACGATCGGGCCACTGCATCTCGCAGTCGATACCAACCGGGCACGGTGGCAGGGCGAGGAGGTCGCACTGAGCTACACCGAGTTCCGCATGGTCCATTGTCTCGCCAGCCGCGCCGGCGCCGATGTCGGCTACAGGGAACTGTACGACATGGTACACGGCGAGGGGTTCTATGCCGGACACGGAACCGATGGATACCGGTCCAACGTCCGGACGTTCATCAAGCGAATTCGCCGCAAGTTCAAGGAAATCGATCCATCGTTCGACGGCATAGAGAATTACCCGGGATTCGGCTATCGCTGGCGGTCCGATGGCTGACATTCGGCTTTCGGGAGGGTTTGGGGCCGTTCACCGTTCGTTTTCCGCCCGTCTCGCCCTGCTGGTCGCTATTTTCCTCGCCGTTCCGGTGATTGTGTATTCGGAATTCCGGGATGCCGATGCCGAGAAAATTGCGTTGCTTCAGAAGAACACCGAGGCGGAAGGGCGGCTGATCGCCATGGCGCTGACACCTATCCTCAGGACGTTCGACGGCAGCACGGCGAACCGGACGGCGGAGGAAGCGCGCCGCTTCACGCAACCCGGCACGGTGGTGCGGGTTCTTCTCCGGCCCAAAGCGCTGGGTGAGGATGCCAGTCTGTTTATCGTTGCGGCAGCGCCGCCCTTAACTGCCCGGCGCCTCGACGCGGAGAGGCAGCGCCTGGTAAAGGCCGGCATTTTTCGTCGTATCGGTCCCGGGTGCGAGGCGGTGGCGCCGGAAGCGCAGCGCTACACGAACGTTTCCGGGGCAGAAGAGGTGCTGACCTCCATGGTGCCTTTCTTGTCGAATAGCGGCTGCTGGGTCGTGCTGGTGTCCAAGTCCACCGACGACGTGCTGCGGTCGTCTCTGGGACGTCCGTACTGGAAATCGGCGGAAGTTCGGATCGCGACCGCGATCTACCTGCTGTTTGCCTGTGTCGTGTTCTGGATGTTTCTTGACGTGTGGCGCAATCTCCGCCGTTTTGCACGGCTTGCACGCGATATCAGGACGGGCCAGAGCGGCGAGCTGTCTTTCGAAGACCATAACCGGGTCCCGGAGATTTCCGGTGTCGCGACCGAATTCGACCGTCTGGTGCTGGGCTTGTGGGCATCCGCCCGGTCTATCCGCGAAGCGGCGGAAGACAACGCTCATGCCTTGAAGGGGCCGCTCGCCGTGATATCCCAATCCGTCGAGCCCCTGAAGCGGGTCGCCGGATCCGAGTGCGAGGCCGGCAAGGTGCTGGCCCGGATCGAAAGGTCCACCGAACGGCTGGACAGTCTGGTCAGCGCTTCGCGGCAACTGGACAACGCGACCGCCGAACTGATGGAAGCACCGCGCGAACGTGTAGATCTCACTGCTTTGGTGACGTCACTCGCGGTCTCGCTGGAGAGCAATCACGATGACAGGGACATTCGGATCGTGACGGATGCGGACGACGGTCTGAAGGCATGGGGCAGCGATGGGCTGTTTGAGACCGTGATCGAGAATCTGGTCGAGAACGCTCTCGGATATTCGCCTGCCGGCGGTGAAATTCACCTGTCTCTCCACCGGGTTGACGGTATGGCGGAACTCTCGGTGATCGACGAGGGGCCCGGAGTCGACCAGGCAGATCTCGATCGAATTTTCGAGCGCTATTTCACGGATCGGGCGTCCAGCGCGATGGCCAACGGATCTGACCACGAACCGGCGCATTTCGGCATCGGTCTTTGGATCGTCCGCCGGAATGTGGAGGCTCTGGGCGGCAGCGCGATGGCCGAAAACGTGCCCGACGCCGGACTGAAAGTGACGCTTCGGGTGCCGTTGGCGGATTAGCGGAGGAGTGGTTGCCGCGCAGTCCTTCGGAGACTGTCTGTGCGTCAGACAGGTCGACCGAGAAAAAAGCGGGGTTGGGCCCCGCTTTTTCGTTAGTGCATTGCTGCCTAGATGTCTTCCCGGGTATCGGGGTGCCAGCCGGGGCCGGCCAGCATCGGTTCCAGGTCGCCGTCGTAATCCGGCGCGTTTTCGATCTGTTCCAGCCAGTTCAGGCCCATCGCTTTGAAGATGCGGTTGGTGATGACGATCAGCCGCGCTTCGTTGTCGGGATCCGAATTGAAATGCTGCTGGATGCAGTAAGCGGGCACGAAGATGAAATCGCCGCGCTCCCACTCGAACTTGCGAGGCTCTTCCTTCCACGACCAGTGAAATTCGGTGTCGACCTCGAACTCCACGTCCCAGTGCAGGTCGTAGCCGGTGCCCTCGGCGACGAACAGAATCTGTTCCGCCAGAATGCGGCGTTTGCCGGTGTGGCTGCCCGGCTTGATGAACTGCATATAGGCTTCGACGCAGTTTTCCGTCGTCTGCTGCTTTTCGTGCACTAGATGCTTGATCAGCCCGTCCGGAGAATTTTCAAACGGCATGTCTTTCGGTTTTACGACCGACAGCCGGTTTCGGTACGTTTTCCGGAATTCGGCTGATTCTTCCAGCTCTTCCCGGTACCAGTTGCTGCTCTGGTCGGCGCCGCTGTGGGCGCGGTCTCTTTCGTGGGTAGTCATAATGTCTTCCTAATTTTCTGATTCGTTATCCCCGCGAAGGCGGGGATCTCTGTCACGAAGATTCCCGCCTGCGCGGGAATGACGTTGAAGCTACAAATCCGTCGGCGGTTCCCAGTGTTCCCAGCCCGGAATGGGTTCCTTGGGCGGGTATTCCGCGACCTTCTGGAACAGCATGTGCATGAACAGGAACAGCGGCTTGGCTTTCATCACCAGCGAGACCAGGTCTTCCTCGTCGGAGGCGTTGAAATGCTGATGCACGCAGCCGTTCTCGACGATGATCACGTCGCCGGCTTCGTAATCGATTCGCTTGCCGTCATGGATGTCGTAGCCCTTGCCCGAGATGATATAGAACAGGGCCGAATTCATATGGCCGTGGCGCTGGCCCGTTCCGCCCGGCGCGATGCACGAGATATGGGTTTCGATCGACTGCGCGATATCGGTGCGCTGCGGGTTGATGATCGGCTTGTCGAAAAACTGCGGTCCGCCTTTCCACTGCCAGTCGGTTGATTTGTACACCCTTGGCTGATCCATCAGCCCCTGCTGCAGCTCGCCATAGGTGCCTTCGAGGGCGCGGACGAAGGTGCGCTTTTTCTGCCAGCGCTCCCATACCACTTCCTTCGGCTGGTTGTGGCCGGGGCCTGCGTCGGCTTCCTTTACCTCGACGGGACCGACGTTATCGGGCGTCTCACCCATGCGGAAATCCTCCTGTTTTCGAACGTTGCAGAAGCATAGAACCGGGATGCTTAGAGGTCAAAGTAACGGGCGGTTTTAGTCTCCGCATTTGCGGGCCGGTGCCGTCCAATCTTACAAATCCGTCGGCGGTTCCCAGTGTTCCTGCCCCGGGGGCAGCGTTTTTGGCGGGTAGGCTGCGATCTTCTGGAACAGCATGTGCATGAACAGGAACAGCGGCTTGGCTTTCATCACCAGCGAGACCAGGTCTTCCTCGTCGGAGGCATTGAAATGCTGATGCACGCAGCCGTTCTCGACGATGATCACGTCGCCCGCTTCGTAATCGATGCGCTTGCCGTCGTGAATATCGTAGCCCTTGCCGGAGATGATATAGAACAGGGCGGAGTTCATGTGCCCGTGGCGCTGGCCCGTTCCGCCCGGCGCAATGACTGAAATATGGGTTTCGATCGACTGGGCGATATCGGTGCGCTGCGGGTTGATGATCGGCTTGTTGAAAAGCGCCGGACCGCCCTTCCACTTCCAGTCGCGCGATTTGTACACCCTTGGCTGATCCATCAGCCCCTGCTGCAGTTCGCCATAGGTGCCTTCGAGGGCGCGGACGAAGGTGCGTTTTTTCTGCCAGCGTTCCCAGACGACTTCTTTCGGCTGGTTGTGTCCGGGGCCGGCTTCTGCAGCTTCCGGCGGGCCGATATTGTCGGGGGTTTCACCCATGCGTGGGGTCTCTCCAGGTTGTTCGGAGGCGAACATAGAAGCGTCGGACCCGGAGGTCAAAACGCTGCCGGTTCTGTGACGCGCGCCGCCGGGCTATAAAGGCTTTGACAGGCCGCTTGCCGGCCGTATGGAGAGAAAACACATGATCGACTGGCCTGAAGACAAACCCCTTGCGGTCTGCGTCAACATAATGTGCGAAATGTGGACCGACGATTCGGCGCCCGGCGTGGGGCCGATGGGCAACCCGCTGGCGGGCGGGCATCTCGATACCCAGGCGCGGAGCTGGGCCGAATACGGCATGACGACCGGCGCCTACAGGCTGCTCGACGTCGTCGCCGATATGAACGTGCCCTGCGGCACCTATGCCAGCGGCATCATCACGGAAAAGCATCCGGAACTTCTGAAACGCATCGATGCCGACGGCCACTTTATTGGTGCGCATGCCTGGGCGCAGAACATCCTGCCCGTCTATCAGGACCGCGACGCGGAAGAAGCCGACCTGATCCGGGGGATAGAGGGTTTCAAGTCGGTTTTCGGCAAGACGCCGAGGGGGTTCATCAGCCCGCGCGGCACGCCCAGCCCCAACACGGTCGAGCTGCTGGTCAAACACGGTTTCAAATGGCATTCGGATCATTTCGACCGCGACGTGCCCTATTTCATCGACAACGATTTCGGCGATCTGGTGGCGGTGCCGTTCACGATGGAAGTCAACGACATGCCGCTCTACATCCGCTACGGCAACGAGCCGGAGGCGTTTACCCGTGTCCTCGAACGCATTATCGACGGCTTCGCGGACACCCATACGCCGCGCGCGGTTCTCGATATCACGGTACATGCCCATGTGTTCGGCCGGCCGTTCGGCGCGATCGAGCTGCGCAAGTCGATCGAAGCGGCCCGCGACCGCGACCATGTGTGGCTGACCACGCACGCGGAACTGGCGGACACGATCCACCTGGATTCCTGAAACGTTCTTTACTAAGGCACCTCGACCTGCGTCAGCCAGTCGGTCGGGATTTCGTTGCCGATGCTGGCTTCCTGCGCTTTCCGGTACAGCACGGAGCCGACGGCGGCGAACTGGTAGCCGAGGCCGAGGATATTCAGGAAGCATGTCGTCTGATCGTCCGATGTTCGGCCCGGCGATTTGCCGCTGACGATATCGGCCAGGGTCGGCATGTCGTCCAGGCCGATTTCCCGCGCCAGGGTGTCCACGTCCAGCCCCGCGGTGTCCGGCAGGGCGGCGCCGGCGCCGAATTCCAGCGTCGGGCGTCCGTGCGGCACGTGGCAGACCGCGACATCGCACGCATTGATCACCTCGGCGCTGATTTCCGATGACTTGATCGAACTGACATGCATCCCCGGTTCGAGCCACTCTTCGCGCGCGACGTGTTCGATGGAGTTCGTCGCCAGCAGCACGATATCGGCGTCGGCGACGGCTTCTTCGGCGGTTGCGCAGGGACGGATCTGGGTGCCCATTTTTTCCGACCATTCCATCGCGAACCGGTCGCGGTTTTCCTTTCGTGTGGAATAGACGCGGTAATCGGAAATTTCGTGCACCGTGTCGATGGCCCGCAGCTGCGCCTGGGCCTGCCAGCCGGTGCCGATCAGGGCCACGGAGCGCGCGCCGGCCTTCGCCAGGTACTTCGCCGCCAGCGCGCTGGTGCCGGCCACGCGCATCGGCTGGACTTCGCCGTCCGGGAAGATCGCCAGCGGTTCGCCGGTTTCGATCGAAAACAGCAGCACCAGCCCGGTATATCGCTCGCCCGGCGCGGCAGGCACTTTCACCCGGCGGATGTTCTCTCGGACCTTCGGGTGGGTGATGATGTCGGAATTGATGCGGATCGCGCTGACGCCCAAGGACGGCGCGATACCGTCCATGGATTTCAGCGAATAGATGGCGTCCGGCGCAGTGTCGGAACTGACGATGGTATCGCTGCGCCGCCGCAATGCGCCGCGACCCTCGGCCAGCTCCCTGTACGCGAATTCGAGCACCTCGATCACGTCGTTCATGGTCAGCAGGTCGCGGACGTTCTGGTTGTTCAGGATCAGCGTCATGCCGGGATTTACGTCGCCTGTTCCGCCGCCGCCCCGCGGCCCGCCGTCCAGCCCGAGATCAGGCATTCGGCGATGTTGCCGCCCGCGAGATAGAGATGTCCGAAGCAGCTGCCCATTTCGCCCGCCGCGTACAGGCGCGGGATCGGATCGCCATGGACGTCGATGATCCGCTGTTTGCCGTCATGCTTCGGCCCGCCCTGGGTGTTCGACACGATGGGCCAGATTTCCCCGGCGAAGAAGGGCGGGGTGGCGATGGGCACCATGGAACCGCCCGGGCGGCCCAGTTCGTCGTCGTTGCGCGCCTCTGTCATGGCGTTCCAGCGCTCTACCGTCGCTTTCAGCGCATCCGCCGGCATGCCGGTGATTTCCGCCAGTTCGTCAAGCGTGTCGGCGCGCTTCAGGATGCCCATCTCGACCTCCTTCAGATTGTCGTCGGACCATTCCATGTGCACGTCGCGGTCGTTATAGGCCGGGTTGCCGAGCGGATAGAGCTTGCGCGCCTCTTCGTCGCAGATCAGCCAGGCCGGGATGTTACGGAACTGCTGGGTGACGGTGTCCATGTCCTCGAACGGGCGCGCGCCGGTATCCTGCAGATAGGGCGGCTGTTCGTTCATGAAACGCCTGCCGTCGCGGTTGACCAGGATCCACGCCACCGGCACGTCGACCATATCGGCGCCGACCATGTCCGCGCCGGTATCGCCGGGCACCCAGTCCGGGAAGCGTTTGACGCGGATGCCGTAAGGATAGTTCGGGTCCGGGTGGCGGAATCCGTATGAGCCGTGGAAATGCCACATGTGCCACAGATCGGCGCCGACCTCCTGCGCCATCCGGATGCCGTCACCGGTATTGTAGCGGTTTGCGGCCGTCAGCACCGGCATCAGCTGCCAGTATTCCTGCTTCATGCCTTCGTTGGCCTCGAAACCTCCTGAAGACAGCACCACCCCGCGCGCCGCGCCAAAATGGCGGATGCCCTCCGGCGTTTCCGCGACGACCCCGCGCACTTCCCGGTTCGTCGTGTAGATCAGCCGCTTCGCCGGGCTGGCCAGCTGCACGTCCACGCCGAGCGTTTCCAGCTTCATCTGCAGTACCCGGAACAGGTATGGACCGCCGACGCGGCCTTTAACCTGCGGGAAGAACGCCTGGGCATTGAAGTTGGGAATGGCGTCGACATGGCTGTAATAGAACGTCTCGCGATGCGGGAACGGATAATTGCCGCCGCGCGGCCGGGTGGTGATTTCCGCGCCGCTGCCGTCCGCAACGTCGCGCAGAAAACCTTCCGCCTGGGCCATGCCGTTTGAAATCGTGCGCAGCACGTCATCCGGTATACGGCCCGCATTCGTGGCCTTCAGATAGGCGAAGGCTTCGTCCGGCTCGGCGGAACAGCAGATTGCGCCCTGGGAACAGATCGAAATGCCGCCCGGATCGGGTGCTTTCTCCAGCACCAGCACCTTCGCGCCCGCACGGGCCGCTTCTATGGCGGCGGTCGCCCCGGCAAAGCCGTACCCGACGACAATGACATCGTAGGTTTCGTCGAATTCCATCTTGGTCATGGCCTTTTCGCAATCCCTCCTTCGCCCGACCAGTCCGGTGGATTGGTCGCCTTGATGGTGCGCCCGTCCTTGACCAGTTCCTTGATCAGCCCGGCCAGAGGGAACGCCTTGTTCTCGCTGTCCATCAGCTTCTCCATCATCTGCATGTCCTTCAGCGCCCAGGTAAAGGTCATCCGGTCCCAGTCGCGCAGCGCCGCGCTGTCGCCGGAACTCATCATCAGGGCGTTGCGCAGCTTGGGCAGGTCGATGCCGGTGGATTCCGCCAGCCGCCCGGCCTCGATCAGCGCGCAGCCGTTCACCCACAGCAGGTAGTTGTTCATCATTTTCGCGACCTGCCCGTGGCCGACATCGCCCATGTGTTCGATATCGGAGCAGAAGGTCTCGAAGACCGGACGCGACCGTTCGACGACCTCCGCCGTGCCGCCGACAAGCGCCAGCAGGGTCCCTTCGTCCGCTGCCCAGCGTCCGCGGGCGATGGGTGCATCGAGGAAGCCGATGCCTTGCTCTTCGCATATCCGGGCGAGATCCTGCACGCCGCCGACCGACGCGGTCGAACACACGGCGACCGCACTACCCGACGCCATGCCGGCCAGTGCGCCGTCGTCTCCGGTCAGACAGGCGTATACCTCCGGCTCGAACCCGACGCCGACGATGACGTAGTCGCTGTTCGCACCCACTTCTCTCGGATTCGATGCCGCGACGCCGCCCGCTTCGACCGCCCTGGCGAGCTGTTCGTCGTTTATGTCGTATACGGTGACGTCGAAACCGTTCTTCCTGAGATGCTTGAGCATGGCGAGCCCCATGCGGCCCGGTCCGATGATGCCAACGCGGTCTTTAGCCATTTACAATCTCCTTCAGAACGCCTGTTTCCCCTCTCCCTGGCTCTCGCACTGAAGGTGGAGGGGATTCGAGCTTTGTATTTCTGCACGACCAGACCCCTCGCCCCACTCGGGAGAGAGTTGGGGAGAGGGGGGAATTAAACCCCGTATTTTTCCTTCGCCGCTTCCGCGGTGACATATCCCTGATCGATATCATGCTGCAGCCGTTCCGGCGCGCGTGCCTTCGGATCGCCGTATCCGCCGCCGCCCGCGCTTTCGAGGTAGAACACGTCGCCGGCGTCCAGCTCGAACTTGCCGGCGGCGGGGGTCAGCGTCTCGTCCGGCGTGCCGGCCTTGATGACGAATTTGCTGGCGCCGCCTGCGTCGCCGCCCTGGGTACCGGGAGGCGGATACTTGTAGCGGTCGTAGCGGCGCACGACGGTGCAGTCCTGCAGCACCTCGTAGCGACGGCGAAAGGCGACGCCGCCCCGGTATTGGCCTGCACCGCCGGAATCGGCGACCATATCGAACTCGGTGATGCGGCAGGGATATTCGCTCTCGATGATTTCCACCGGCGTGACGTGCAGGTTCGACAGATGCGTCGCCGTCGCGTTGCAGCCGTCATTGCCGTTGCCGCCGCCATAGGCGGAGCCGAGGATTTCGTATTGCAGCGAATTGTGGCCCGGCTTGCCGCCCTGATGCCAGTTGATCGACAGAGATCCGGACGAGCCCGACCCCGCGATGGCGCGGGCTGGATTGAAGGTCGCCAGCGCTTCGAGGATCACGTCGGTCAGCCGCAGATTTGCCTTCTGGTAGGACGAGACCGGGGCGGGGGATTCCGCGTTGGTGATGGTGCGCGGTGCGTAGACGAAGTTGACCACATCGCGCATGCCGTCGTTGAACTGCATGTCGTGGCCGAGACAGCCGATCAGCGAGTAGAAAACGCAGGCCTCGACCATCGACGGACGCAGGTTGATCGGCCCCTTGGCCTGGGGCTGCGAGTTCGAAAAATCGAACGTGATGTCGTCGCCCTTCTTGGTGATGGTGACGGCGAAATAGACGCCCTTGTCCATCTCGACGCCGTCGTCGTCCATGTAGCCGTCGGCGGAAGCCTCGCCGTCGGGCAGGGCCGATATCGCGGCCTGCATTTCGTCGGCGGCGCTTTTCAGGATGGCGGCAAAGGAGCCCATCACGGTATCCGTGCCGAAGCGGGCGCAGTGATCCTGCATCCGCGTCACGCCCATCTCGGTGGCGGCGATCTGTGCGCGCACGTCGCCCCGGACCAGTTCGGGCTGGCGGCTGTTGGTCAGGATCAGGCGTTCGAGGTCTTCGTCATAGGTGCCTCGGTCCGAAATTTTCACCGGCGGCAGCACCAGACCTTCGTGATAGATTTCCGTCGAATTGGCCGAGGTCGAGCCCGGGTTCATCCCGCCGATATCCGCCTTGTGCGCGCAGCTTCCGGAAAACCCGATCAGTTTCCCGTCCGCAAAGATCGGCGCGATGAACGCCATGTCCGATACGTGCGGCACACCGGCTTCGTAGGGGTGGTTGGACACCACCACGTCGCCGTCCTTCAGGCCGTCTTCGCCGTAAAGCTCGATCGTCCGGTCGACGAAGTGCTTGTAGAATGGCGCGTGAAAGAACATCGGCGGCGGCACGATCAGCCGGCCGCCCTTATCAAGGATAACGCAGGAAAAGTCCCGGCTTTCGCGGATGATGGTTGAGTAGCCGGACCGGTAGAAATGGTAGTGCATTTCGTCGACCAGGCTGGCGACCTTGTTCTTCAGAATCTGAACGGTGACGGGATCGAGAGCCATCCTCACACCTCCCGCGTCAGGATAAGGTTCATGTACCCGTCGACATGGGCGGACCAGCCATCGGGCACGACGATGGTGCTGTCGAGCTGTTCGACGATTGCCGGTCCTGCCAGCGTCGCCCCGGCGGGGAGGGCGTTGCGATCCCAGATTGCCGTTTCGGTCGATGCGTCGAACGTGAACCAGACGTCGCGGGTGCCCTTGCGGGCGTCTTCCGGCGCGGGCGTTTCCGAAACGTCGGCTGCCACCACCGGTTCGTATTTCGGCACCGCGACCCGGGCGCGGACGCGATAGCTAACGACCTCGGCCGGTTTCTCCTTCGCCGCATGGCCGTGAATGCGGGCATGAATGCCGTCGAAACGCTCCCGCGCTTCGGCCAGTGCCTTATCGTCCAGCCCGCCCGCGCCGCCGATACCGTCGAGCGGCACGCGGAGCTCGTAGCCCTGGCCAGTGTAGCGCATATCCAGTTCGCGGGCGAAGGTGGCCGCCGCGGGGTCCATACCTTCGCTTTCCAGCTCGGCCCGGCCGCGGTCTTCGAGTTCGCGGAAAATCGCTTCGGCGTGGTCCGGCGGCACCTGGTCGAGCGGGCGCAGTTCGGAGCGGATGTAATCGTGCACCACATCCGTGCAAAGCAGGCCGAGGGCGGAAAACGCTCCGGGGCGCGGCGGCACCAGGATGCGGGTCATCGCCAGTTCTTCCGCTACCGGTGCGGCGTGTACCGCACCTGCGCCGCCGAATGGGAGCAGCGTGAATTCCTGCGGATCGACGCCGCGTTTGGCGCCGAAAATGCGCACTTCGTCAGCCATCCGCATATCGACGATGCGGCGGATGCCGGCCGCGGCTTCCAGCGCCGACATGCCGAGCGGCTTTCCGACCTTGTCTTCCAGCGCTTTCAGAGATGCATCGACGTCCAGCGATTGCGCGCCGCCGAGGAAATAGTCCGGGTTCAGGAAACCGCAAGCGATATCCGCGTCGGTGACGGTCGGGTTTTCGCCGCCCTTGCCGTAACAGACCGGTCCCGGGTCGGCGCCGGCGCTTTGCGGCCCCACGGCCAGCAGGCCGCCGCCGTCCACCCAGGCGATGGATCCGCCGCCGGCGGAGATGGTGGTGAGATCGAGCGCAGGTACGTCGAGCCGGCGGCGCGCGACTTCTCCCTCGGTCACTTCCAGCGGTGTGCCCCCTTCGATAAACGCGATGTCGCAGGAGGTTCCGCCCATATCGAGCGTCACAAGCCCTTTCTTCGCGTCCTCGGCCGCCAGATAGGCAGCGGCCTGCGCGCCGGCCGCAGGGCCGGAGAAAAGCGTGTGGACGGTCTTGGCGCCGGCGACTGCTGCCTCGAACGGCATCACGCCGCCATTCGACTGCATCAGGAACCGTTGCTGGGTTTCGACGCCGCCTTCGTCCAGCCCGTCGGACAGGTCGCCGATGTAATGCACCAGCACCGGCTCCAGGTAGGCGTTGAGCAATGTCGTTGACATGCGCGGCCATTCGCGGATGCGGGGCAGCACGTCGGAGGACAGCGACACATGCGCGTCCGGCCATTCTTCCAGAATGATGTCGCGCGTGCGTTGCTCGTGGCTCGGGTTCATGTAGGAGAACAGATAGACCACGGCGATGGAGGCGACCCCTTTATCCTTCAGCGTCTTCGCCGCGTGCCGCACCGCGTCCTCGTCCAGCGGTTCCAGTTCGTTGCCTTCGTAATCGAACCGGCCCGCCGCCTCGAAGGTGAGGCTCTGCGGCGCCAGATGGGGCGGGCGCTGGAAAAAGTAGTCGAAGGGGTTGCCGTCACGCGCCTGCTGCTGGATCTCCTGGATCGCGCGGTAGCCTTTGGTGATCATCATCCCGACGGTTGCGCCGCGCCCTTCGAGCAGCGCGTTGGTCGTGATGGTGGTGCCGTGGGCGAAAAATTCGATCGCGTCCGGTTTTTTCCCCTGCGCGATGAACCGGTTGACGCCGTTCAGCACGCCGAGTGCCGGGTTGGCCGGCGTCGAGGAAACTTTCTCGATCTCGATGGAGCCGTCGGCGACGTTCAGCAGGACTAGATCGGTATGGGTGCCCCCGACATCGACGCCGAGGCGGTAAGGGCCGCTCACTTACCGTCCGCGCGCTTCGCCGGGCTGGCAAACGGCGCCATCGCCATCGTGCCGCCGTCGACGAACAGGTTCGCGCCGGCGATGAACGAGGCGTCGTCGGACGCCAGGAACAGCACGGCCTTGGCCTGCTCGTCCGGTTCGCCGGGACGGCCGACCAGATTGTTGACCTTGCGGTTGCGGTCGAACACTTCCTGTCCGACCGGCGATCCCGTCATGTTGGGCGACACCTGATTGACGATAATGCCGTAGGGGGCGAGCTGCACCGCCATCGACTGCGTCAGGTTGAACACGCCGCCCTTGGCGGCCGTGTAGGCCAGCGCCTTAGGCCGGCCCTTGAAGCCCGAGGTCGAGCCGATATTGATGACCTTGCCGCCGCGGTCGTTGTCGACCATCCACTTGGCGACCTGCTTGGTGACGTAGAACGGCGTCGACAGGGTGACGTCGATGGTTTTGCGCCATTCGTCCTCGGTAATTTCGAAGATGTCCTTGTTGTCGGAAATGGCAACGTTGTTGACCAGGATGTCGATGGCGCCGAATGCGTCCGCCGTTGCCGACACCATCTTGGCGATGTCGTCCGTGTCGGACACGTCGCAGACGACGGCGATGGCGTCGCCGCCCGCATCCGTGATGCGTTGGGTGACGGCATTGGCGCGGCCTTCGTCCATGTCGACGACGGCGACTTTGGCGCCTTCCTGCGCGAACAGAACCGCGATTTCTTCACCGATGTTCCGGCCCGCGCCGGTCACGATGGCTGCTTTGCCTGCCAGTTTCATCCCGTTTCTCTCCCTGTTTTCCCGCTATCGGGTTTGATCTATAACGGCACAATAAACTTAGAATTCGAAGGAAAATCAAGGATGGGTGAATTCGACGTCGGGCAACCGGTTCCGCGCACCGAAGACCCGCGTCTGCTGACAGGCGGCGGGCGCTATTCGGACGATTACAATCTGCCGCACCAGCTGCGCGGCTATGTGCTGCGCTCGCCGCATGCGCATGCGGATATCCTGTCGATCGATTCCGCCGCCGCATCCGGGATGCCGGGCGTACACGCGATTCTTACCGCCGAGGATTACCGCGCCGACGGGCATGGCGACCTGCAATGCGCTTCGCGCTGGAACGAAGATCAGTATCAGCCGCCCAACCCGCCGCTGGCGCTCGGCCGTGTCCGCCATGTCGGCGAAGCGGTGGCGTTCGTCGTCGCCGATACGGTCGACCAGGCAAAGGACGCCGCCGAATCCATTCTGGTGGACTACGCCGAACTGCCGGCCAACACGGTCACTGCCGTGGCGATGGACGACGATACCCCGGCGGTCTGGGAAGAACGGCCCAACAACGAATGCTTTTACGAACAGCGCGGTTACCCGGAAGAAACCAGGGCTGCGTTTGAGGCGGCCGACATCGTGGTCGAACGCACCTTTCCAATTACGCGCACCATCACCAATACCATCGAGCCGCGCGCGTATCTCGGCGAGTACAACGCAACCGATCAGCGGTACACGCTCTATACGGGCTGCCATTATCCGCACAAGGTCCGCGAACAGCTGGCGACCCAGGTCTTTCATGTCGCCGAGCAGGACGTGCGGGTCATCGCCGGCGATATCGGGGGCAGTTTCGGGCTGCGCGGCAGCGTCTATCCCGAACAGGTGCTGGTGTTGTGGGCCTCGTACAAAGTCGGGCGGCCGGTCAAATGGACGGCGGAGCGGTCCGAGGCGCATCTCTGCGACTACCAGGGGCGCGACAATCATTCGGTGGCGAAGCTGGCACTCGACAAGGACGGTAATTTCCTCGGCATGCATGTGCGCACGCTGGCGGCGCTGGGCGCCTTCGTGACGACGGGCGGCAACGGCCCGCCGATCAACAATCTCGGCACGCTGGCCGGCACCTACAAGACGCCGGCCATCCATGTCGAGGTCTCCGGCGTGTTCACCAACACCACGCCGACCTGCCCCTATCGCGGCGCGGGACGGCCGGAAGCCGCCTATATCATCGAAACCCTGGTCGAGGCGGCGGCGCAGAAACTGAGCCGCGACCCCGCCGATCTGCGGCGCCAGAACACGATTCCGCCGGACGCCATGCCGTTCAAGACCGGGCTGGTCTTTACCTACGATTGCGGCGAGTTCGAAAAGAACCTGACCGACGCGCTCGACATGATCGATTATGGCGGGTTCGAAGGCCGGCGGAGGGACTCCGAAGCGCGCGGCAGGCTGCGCGGCATCGGCATTTCCAACACCATCGAACGCGCCGGTGCGCCGTCGATGGAAGAAGCCACTGTCCGCATCGACAAGACCGGCAATGTCATGGTCATGGTCGGCACCATCAACCAGGGGCAGGGGCACGACACGGTCTATAAGCAGATCGTCTCCGAGGCGCTGGATATCCCGGTCAGCCGCATTCGCGTCCGCGAAGGCGATACCGACATGCAGGGCATCGGCGGCGGTACGGGCGGTTCGCGTTCGGCGACCTGCGGCGGTTCGGCCATCTACCGGGCGGCGGAAGCGGCCATCGAGAAGGCGAAGAAGCTGGCCGCGCACCAGATGGAAGCCAGCGTCGAGGATGTGGAATTCGCCGGCGGCAGCTTCACCATCGCCGGCACCGACCGGTCGATGACGCTGGACGAGGTCGCGAAAATCTCCTACGCGCCCGGCAAGCAGCCCGACGGCGTCGACGCCGGCATTGACGAGCGCGCGACGTTCTCGCCGCAAACGGCGAATTACCCCAACGGCGCACATGCCTGCGAGGTGGAGATCGATCCCGACACCGGCGAAGTCGAGATTCAGGCCTATGTCATCGTCGACGACGTCGGCACCGTGCTGAACCCGCTGCTTCTGAAGGGCCAGATTCACGGCGGCGTCGCCCAGGGTGTCGGCCAGGCGGTGATGGAACGCGCCGTGTTCGACGACGGCGGACAGAATGTGACCGGCTCCTACATGGATTACGCCATGCCGCGCGCCCAGGATTTCACCCTGTTCGATGTGAAATCCAACCCGGTGCCGACCGGGCAGAACCCGCTCGGCGTCAAGGGCGCGGGCGAGGCGGGCACGGTTGGCGCGTTGCCGGCGGTGATGAACGCCGTCGAGCACGCGCTGCGCAGCGCCGGCGTGGAAAAGATCGACATGCCGGCCTCGCCGGAGCGCGTGTGGGCGGCCTTGCGGGCGGTCGGATAGAGCGGGTTGAAATCGAGACAGGTGCGATGCGCCACTTCGACCGCCACAAACTGAAACTCGGCCTGTTCGGGCTGAACTGTTCTGGCGGGCTGTCGGCGACGCTGGCGCCGGAACGGTGGGAAGGGACGTGGGAGGAAAACCTTGCCGCCGCCGGGCTGGCGGATCGCGCGGGGCTCGATTTCCTGCTGCCGCTGGGGCGCTGGAAGGGCTATGGCGGCGAGACCGATCACAACGGCGGCAGCCTCGAGACGCTGACCTGGGCCGCCGGCATTCTAGCGGCGACCGAGAGCATCATGGCGTTCGGCACCGTCCATGTGCCGCTGTTCAATCCCGTCGTCGCGGCCAAGCAGATGGTGACCGCCGACCTGATCGGCGGTGGGCGGTTCGGGCTCAACATCGTGTGCGGCTGGAAC
The DNA here is from genome assembly GCA_038146925.1 of Alphaproteobacteria bacterium. Taxonomy (GTDB): domain Bacteria; phylum Pseudomonadota; class Alphaproteobacteria; order MPNO01; family UBA830; genus UBA830. The sequence continues at coordinate 123,628 of JAYQSP010000009.1, read as the reverse complement.
ACGGATGAATTCGCCATGGCGGGGGTGGAGATGAACGCCCATGAAGCGCGCTACGAACAGGGCCAGGAATGGGTCGATATCGTCACGCGCGCATGGACGTCCGACGAAGCGTTCGATTACGCCGGCGAGCATTATTCGGTGACAGGCGCGCTGTTGAAGCCGAAACCGGCTTCGGCGGAGCGGCCGATGATCGTCAGCGCCGGCAATTCCGACCGGGGGCGGGAATTCGCGGCGCGCAATTCCGACATGATGTTTACCGGGATCCGCACCGTGGAGGACGAGATCAGCGACGATATCGCGTCGCTGAAAGCGCTCGCCGCCGGTCATGGCCGCGACATCGGAATGTTCACCAACTGCTACGTCGTCTGCCGCCCGACCGCGAAGGAGGCCGAGGAGTATCATCATTACTACGCGGTCGAGATGGCGGACCAGGGCGCGGTGGATGCGCTGGTCGCCCGCCGCGCCCGGCGGGGCCGGTTCGACGATCTGCCGGAAGAAATGAAACGCAACCTGCGCCAGCGCGCCGGCGGCGGCAACGGCGCCTATCCCATCGTCGGCGACCCGGATCAGGTGGCCGCGCAGTTCCTACGCCTGCACGAAGCCGGAATTGACGCCTTCGCGATGGGGTTCGCGAACTACGTCGATCATTTGCCGTATTTCAGGGACGAGGTATTGCCGAGGCTGGCGGAAGCGGGGGTGCGCTAGACGTTCTTTCTGCGGCGCAGATACACAAGCCCGCCCATTCCGAGACCCAACAACGCAATCGCGCCTGGTTCGGGGACGACCGGGGCATCCACCAGCACGATCGACGTCGTGAAGTTGAAGTTCGAGCCCGTGGTCTGGCGTTCCGCATGGAAGATGTCGAGGTCGTAGGTCTCGCCGATGGTCATGCCAAGGAACGCGGCCGTGCCCGCATTCAGCGTGATGCTGTCGGATGCCGGTCCGTGAACGCCGCCCAGGTCAATAGCCAGGATGCCGTTGATGAACACCCACACGTCGTCGTCGCCGGTGAAGGAAAACGTCTCGTCGCCCACGAAGGTGAATTCGGTGTTGATCTCTGTGGTGAAGTGGAAATTGCCGGCGCCTGCGGGGAAATACGACCCGTTGATGTATTCGTACAGGCCCGACCCCGGGCTCGTTTCCGTCGCGGTCAGCGTCGTGGTGAACGTGGTGTTGACGCCGGGGGTGTCATTGTACCACTGGTTGAAGTTCGCGGTGCCGTTCGTCGTCGTCGACGCGGCGCCCGTGATGCCTTTCACAGCTTCATTATAGACCGGTTTGCCGTCCGGGCCCAATGCGCTGAGCACGATACCCGTCTCCGAAGCGGCGAAGCCCTGCTCGAAATCGGCATGACTGCTCGAAAAATCGCGGATCGTCGCAGTGACGGTGATGCTGGCGGCGCTGGCGGCTTCGGCCTGCAGAAACAGGGCTGCGACGCCGATGACGGCGACCCGGCTGAATGATTTGGGATCAAAGCGGGGAAACTTGAGGGCGACCGACATATTTACTCTCCTACCGAACAAAATGGCCTTGTCCGAAATAGAGCAATTTTCGTGCCAGAATATTTTTGCCCATAATATCAGTATCTTAGTGGGCCAGCGGCGATGTTTTTGACTGAAGTTGTCAAATTTTCCGACAGTCGCCGAGGCGCCCGGCTCCCGCCCTGAAGGTGACGGTCAGGCGGTCGCTTCGCCCTCGACCGTGGTCCGGTACAGATGCCGGATGTCGGGATAGGTGTATCCGCCGGTCGCGCGGTGATTGACGCAGCGGTTGTCCCACATCACCACGTCGCCGTCTTCCCATGTGTGTCTGTACCTGAACTCCGTCTTGACGGAATGCGCGATCAGTTCGTCCAGCAGGGCGTCGGCTTCGTCTTCGTCCAGCCCCTCGCCTTTTATCGCGATGGTGAAACGGGGCGAGCAATAGAGACTTTTGCGCCCCGTGACCGGATGCACCCGCACAAGCGGATGTTCGACATCCGGGATCTCCCGTTCCTGGCGTTTGTAGAATTCGACCGCGTCTTCCCGCGCGCCTGATATTTCCACCCGCTTGTTCTTCAGCTTGCTGATGGAATGAACCCCGCGCAGGCCCGCGATTTGGGCTTTCATATCGTCGGACAGCGCGTCGTAGGCGGCGTACATGTTGGCGAAATCCGTGTGCCCGCCCTGCGACGGATTTTTCAGGGAATGGAGGATCGTACAGTTCGCCGGGTGGGTCTTGAAGCTGTGGTCGCTGTGCCAGGCGTCGCCCGCGTCGATGACGCCGATCTGATTGCCGTCTTCGTCCACGTCGTTGGACAGGACGAGGATCTTGGGCTGTTCCTTCAGTGTGAATTTGAGATTGTCGTGCGGATACACCACACCGAAGCGTTCCGAAAACGACACCATCGCATGCGGTTCCAGTTTCTGGTCGCGGAAGCACAGCATCTGATGTTCCAGATAGGCATCGTTGATCAGACCGAAGGTGGCGTCGTCCAGCCGGTTCAGGTCGACGCCGATAACCTCGGCGCCCATCGCGGCGCTGAGCCGGTTGATTTCAATGGTATCGGGCATCGTCACGCGGTTTCGCGCAGCCCCGCCGCTTCCGCCTGTTCGTCGGCGATCAGTCCGTCCATCAGGCGGCGCACCTGAATGTTGGGCGCATCGCCGTTGATGTCGATCTCCGGCGCGTCCGGCATGGCCGACATGCGTTTCTGCTGCTCGTTCAGGATGATCTGGTCTTCCTCGAACACCTGGGTGAACTGGGTGCGGTAAATCTCGTCCCATTCGGGATCATCCACCTTGAAGTGCCTGGCATGCGCATAGAAGTAATGCGTCGAGGTTTCGGTTTCCGGCGTCGGCAGGTTCATGACCTTCATCTCGACGCCGATATCCTCCGTCACTTCGCCCGGCTGGGCGTTGAGGCCGACCTGGTACGTTCCCGCATGGTTGACGATGTAACCCGGCATGTCCGACGTCGTGACCAGGAAGCGGTCGACATTGCCTTCGAACCCGCCGGCTTTCTTGTAGAACGGCGCCGGGGGCCGGTCGGTGACCAGGCGGGTCATCTTCACGCCGCGCTCGAAGCGTTCGGTCTTCGGCGGGAAATCCACGATCGCGTCGTTGCCGATCGACGTGACATGGACGTAGGACAGATGCGTGATGTCGAACAGATTGTCGGATATCAGCAGGTAATTCGCTTCCACCGGCATGGGCGTGCCGCCCCGGCCCGGGATCGTTTTCCATTCCGGACTGTCGAGCCACCACCAGTCGGGCAGCAGATCCGCATCGGCCTTGGCGGGATCGCCCGTCCATATCCAGACCATGCCCCAGCGTTCGATCACCGGGTAGGACCGCACCGCGGCGCCCGGCGGAATCTTCGACTGGCCCGGCACCTTCACGCAATCGCCCGCCGCATCGAATTCCAGCCCGTGATAGCCGCACTGGATGTTGTCGCCGACAACCTTGCCCATCGACAGGGGCAGCGCCCGGTGGCAGCAGCGGTCTTCCAGCGCCACGATGCCGTCCGGGGTGCGAAATATGACGACGGGCTTGTTCAGGATGGTGCGCGAAAACGGGCCGTCGCCGATTTCCGTATCCCAGGCGGCGATGTACCAGGCGTTCTGAAGAAACATTCGGGTTCTCCCTGTTCCGGACCAGTGCGCGATCTTACCGTTCGCAACCAAACGAAATCAAATCGGCAGTCTCTACGACATCACCGTGCCGCCGTCGATGGCGATGGTCTGGCCGGTGACGAAGGCGCTGGCGTCGGAGGCGAGCCACATGACGGTACCGATCATGTCTTCGGGGTGCGGATTGCGCTTCAGGCTTTGGTCGTTCTTGATGACGTCCATGGCGCCGTCCATCTTGTCGCCGAAGAATTCGGCGGTACCCTCGGTCACCACCGCGGTCGGCGCGATGGCGTTGACGCGGATATCACTGCGCCCCAGTTCGCGGGCGAGGCCGCGGGTCAGGCCGATGACGGCGGCCTTCGACGTGGTGTAATGCAGCACGAAAGGTAGGCCGTAGGTCGCGGCCAGCGACGCGACGTTGACGATGGAGCCGCCGCCCGCGTTCTGCATGTGCGGCACCACTGCCTTGCAACAGTTCCAGATGCCCTTGACGTTCACATTCATGCAGCGGTCCCATTCGTCTTCGTCCAGCTGGTCGAAGCGCCCGCCGGTCAGCCCGCCGTAGAGCGCCGCGTTGTTGACCAGAACGTTGATGCCGCCGAACGCATCGACCGCGCTTTCCGCCATCGCCGAGACCGTGCCCATCTTGGTGACGTCGAGCTCGACGCCGATCGCGGTGCCGCCGTCGGCCTCGATCCGGCGCACGGTATCGCCGCAGTCGAGCACGTCGCCGGCGACGATCTTCGCGCCCAGGCGGGCGGCCTCCACGGCATAGGCCTGGCCTAGCCCCCGCCCCGCGCCGGTGACGATGACGACTTTGTCTTCAAGCATGAGGTGTTTCCTTTTTGTGGGGCTGGTGCGAATCTGCGTCAGCAGATCATACGTTATCCTACGCGTCCTCGCGCATTTTCAGTTTCAGCCCCGCGACCGTGTAGACGTCGAGGTCGCAGATTGAGGCGATCTCCTTGAGAGACAGCCGGGTTTCGCGCAGCAGCACCCGCGCATGGACCAGCGGGTTGCGCCGCCGGCTGTTTTTGCGGATCTGGAAATCGCGCGTTGCCTTCTTTTCCTCGCGCCGCCGTTCCGCGGCGTCCAGCCCGCGTTCGTAGGCGGCCTTCAGCGCCTCGTCGTAGCGCGCCTTGTCGCTGCGGGCGCGCATCTCGGCGTTGCGCATGAACTGCGTCATCTCGGCGAAGGCGCGTTCGCGGGCCGCGGACTCGGCTTCCGCTTCCTCGAAGGTCGAGCGCGACTGCCGTGCCGACGGCGCCTGCTGCATCGCCTCGCCGCCGGACCGCGCCGCTTCCTCCAGCGTCAGCCCGTGGCGTTTGGCCATGCGTTCGGCCGCTTCCAGCGCATTGGTGCGTTCGCCCTCGAAAGGGCTTTCCTTCGCCATCAGCAAAAGATTGTGGAAGCGTTCCCGCTCCGCCTCTGTCATTCCTTCGGAAATTGCCGGTCTCCGGTCGTCGAACACGTAAACCGTGGAGTATACACCGGAATCGCCGATTACCGGACGGTTTTTTCGGTGATGTTCGGAGCCCGATAATGTTACGCCCATGGAAATTTGAGGCCCGTCATTCCCGCGAAGGCGGGACTCTCCTTACGGGAGATGCGACCTCTGACTGAGATCCCGGCTTTCGCCGGGATGACGTTCAGGGATTTTGCCCTATAGCTCTCCGCGCACGATCGCCGCGCCGTCGCACATCGCCTTCAGCTTGCCGAACGCCACCTCGCGGCGCATGTATTTCATGCCGCAGTCGGGAGCGACGATGATGCGCTCGGCGCCGATGCGGTCCACCGCCGGGCGGATGCGCGCGGCGACGGTCTCCGGGGTTTCGATCTCGTCGGTGCTGAGGTCGATCACGCCGAGGATGATCTTCTTCGACGGCAGGTCGTCCAGCGCCCTGAGGTCGAGGCCCGACTGCGCGGTCTCGATGGATATCTCGTCGGCGGCGCAGTCTTCCAGTTCCGGCAGGAAGGAATAGCCTTCCGGGCGTTCGTGCACGACATGCGCGTAGCCGAAGCAGATATGGACGGCGGTTTCGCCCTCGATGCCGTCGAGCGCGCGGTTGATTGACTTCACCGCGTATTGTTTCGCGATGTCCGGCCGCGCCTGCATATAGGGCTCGTCCAGCTGCACGACGTCGGCGCCGGCGGCGAACAGGTCGCGGATTTCTTCGTTAACGGCGGCGGCATAGGCCATCGCCGCGTCCTCGTCGGTGTCGTAGTAATCGTTCTGCGCCTGCTGGGTCATGGTGAACGGGCCGGGCAGGGTGATCTTGATCTTGCGGTCGGTCGCGGCGCGCAGGAATTTGACGTCGTCGACCTCGATCGGGCGGTCGCGGACGATCGGCCCGGCGATGCGCGGCACCGGGTTCGGGTGGCCGGTGCGGTCGATGGCGGTGCCGGGATTGTCGATATCGACCCCGCCTAGCGCGGTAGCGACCCGGTTGGAATAGCTTTCGCGGCGGACCTCGCCGTCGGTGAGGATGTCGATGCCGGCGCGTTCCATGTCGCGGATGGCGAGCAGCGTGGCGTCGTTCTGGGCATCCCCCAGGAATTCGGGATCGATGCGCCACATTTCCAGCGCCCGCACCCGCGGCGGCAGGCGGCCTTTCAGGTTGTCACGGTCGACCAGCCATTCGGGCTGGACGTAGCTACCAACGACGGTGGTGGGCAGGAGTTCGTTCGTCATTTGGACAACTTTTCGGTTTCTTCAAATCTGAGACTGGCTTTGTCGTCCTCGTCCATGTGCACGGAGCGGTAGAAGCACGAATTGTAGCCGACATGGCAGGCGCCGTCGCGCTGAGGAATGACTTTCAGCAGGATCACGTCCTGATCGCAGTCGGTGCGTATTTCGGTCACGGTCTGTATCTGCCCGCTGCTCGCGCCCTTGTGCCACAGTTCGCTGCGGCTGCGGCTCCAGTACCAGGCCTCGCCCGTCCGCAGGGTGCTGGCCAGGGCGTCCGCGTTCATCCAGGCGAACATCAGGACATCACCTGTGTCGGCATGGGCGGCGATGGCGGGGATCAGGCCGTTGGCGTCGAAACGGGGGGCAAAGACGTCGCCTTCTTCCAGCACGTCCCCAGCAACGTCGGTGGCGAACGAAAGGCCCGGCAGGCGGTCAGACATGGTCAGCTGTTCCGGATCATCGACAGGAACTCCCGTCGTGTCGTCGGATCGTCACGGAACGCGCCCAGCATGTGGCTGGTTACTGTGTCCGCTCCCTGTTTATGGATGCCGCGTGTTGTCATGCACTGGTGGCTCGCCTCTATCACAACCGCGACGCCCTGCGGTTTCAGCACTCTGTTAATCGTCTCGGCGATGTCGACCGTCATCTTTTCCTGGATCTGCAAGCGCTTGGCGAATATCTCGACTACCCGCGCCAGCTTGCTGATGCCGACCACCCGGCTGTTGGGGATATAGGCGACATGCGCCTTGCCGTTGATCGGAACCATATGATGTTCGCAGTGGGACTCGACGTCGATATCGCGGATCAGCACCATTTCGTCGTAGCCGCCGGTTTCCTCGAAGGTCTTCATCAACACTTCTTCGGGGTCGAGTTCGTATCCCGAATAGAACTCCGCATATGACCGCGCCACGCGTGCCGGCGTTTCGCGCAGGCCTTCGCGGCCGGGATCGTCGCCCGCCCATCGGATCAGGGTTCTGACGGCGTCCTCCGCTTCTTGTTGAGTCGGCCGCACAACGTTCTTGTCGGGGTCGGCGATCAAGTTCATCAAATATTCTCCTTCTGGGACATTATAGGCGACCAGCTCGGTTTGATCGAGCCCACGGTTAAAACGTTAACCGGCGCCACGCTCGGTCGTGTGTCGCGGATCATATTCAAGGGTGTTTTAATCAACTGCGACCAGAGTTCGCTATCTCCCCCGACCTCGGGATTACAGCGGGATTTCAGAGACATGGACGTAAGAAAAATCCTCGACATGAAGGGCGACATGGCGCTGACGACCGTGTCGAACGCCACCATCGACGAAGCGTCAGAAATGCTTCGCGAAAACTATTTCGGCGCCATCGGGGTGGCCGATCAATCGGACGCGGTTGGCGGCATTTTGTCCGAACGCGATATCGCCGGCACCCTGACTCAATCCGGCGGCACTCTGCGCGAAAAGCCGATGCGCTCGACATGATGAGCAGCACCGGCTGATATCCTCTAGCTACGTGACCTTTTTGCGCCGTGCTTGAACCGTCCGCGGCACGCGGATAACCTCCCTTCGGGAATTCCGTTGCAGAAGGTCCGATGGCCCCGAAAATCAAAGACAGGAAAAAGGTGCCGGTGTACTGCTATCAGTGCGTCGCCGGGCCCGATCTGATGCGGGTGGAGGTCGAGGACGGCGTCGCGACCCGCATCGAATCCAACTATAACATCACTGACAATCATCCCGGTGGCGGGCGTGTTTGCGTCAAGGCCTACGGTCTGATCCAGAAGACCTACAATCCCAACCGGGTGAAGTCGCCGATGAAGCGGACCAACCCGAAGAAAGGTCGCAACGAGGATCCCGGTTTCGTGCCGATTTCCTGGGAAGAGGCGCTCGATACGGTTGCGGCGAAGATGCGCGATATCCGCGACCGCGGACTTAACGACGATAGCGGCTTTCCGCGCCTGGCGGTCTCGTTCGGTGGCGGCGGCACGCCGACCCAGTATATGGGCTCGTTCCCCGCCTTCCTGTCGGCCTGGGGGCCGATCGACATGGGGTTCGGCGGCGGGCAGGGGGTGAAGTGCTATCACTCCGAACATCTTTACGGCGAGCTGTGGCACCGGGCGTTCATCGTTTCACCCGACACGCCGTACTGCAACTACGTCATCAATTGCGGCAACAACGTCGAGGCGTCGGGCGGGGTTGCGGGCGTGTGGCGCCAGGCGGATGCGCGCGTGCGCGGCCTGAAACGGGTACAGGTGGAGCCGCATCTGTCGATCACCGGCGCGCTGTCGGCCGAATGGATTCCGATCAAGCCCAAGACCGACGCGGCGTTTCTGTTCGCGTTGATCCACCGCATGATCGTCGAGCGCGACTGGCGGGAGACCTGCGACGTCGCCTTCCTGAAGGAAGACACGACATCGCCCTATCTGATCGGTCCGAACGGTTACTACCTGCGCGACCCCGAAACGCGCAAACCGCTGATCGGCGATCTGTCCGACGGCACCATCAAGGCATGGGACGAGGATATCGGCGACGCGGCGCTGGACGGCGTCTACACGGTCGCCGGGGTGGAAGAAGGGCCCGACGGCCAGGTGTGGGAGCACGACGGCGTCGCAGCTAAGACCGCGTTCCAGATGCTGCTCGATCACATGGCGCAGTTCGACCCTGACTGGGCCGAGGACGAATGCGACGTGCCGGCAGACAAGATCCGCCAGGTCGCGGACGAATACGTCGCCCATGCCTGCATCGGCGAGACCATCGAAATCGAAGGCGTCGAGATGCCATTCCGTCCCGTGGCGGTGATGCTCGGCAAGGGCGTCAATAACGGCTGGGGCGGCTATCAGACCTGCTGGGCGCGAACGATGCTGGCCTCGCTGGTCGGCGCGCTGGAAGTTCCCGGCGGGACACTGGGCACGGCGGTCAAGCTCAACCGGCCGGCGGACAACCGCCTCAAGACCGTGCGCCCCACGGTGGACGGCGTCATGGACTACCCGTTCAATGCGACGGCCAAAGAGGAATGGCTGGCGAAACCCCATATCCGCAATGCGTATAAAACGCTGGTGCCGCTGGCGGCGGATTCCGCCTGGTCGCCGGCGCTCGGCCCGGCGCATCTGCCGTGGCTGTTCCAGAAGAAACAGCCGGAACACTGGCCGAAGCAGACGAGGCCGGAGATGTGGATCAATTACCGCACCAATCCGGCGATCTCGTCCTGGAATGCGCCGGAAGTGGCCGAACGGATCGCCGAATTCCCGTTTACGGTCTCGTTTGCCTATACCCGGGACGAAACCAATCACATGGCGGATATCATCCTGCCGGACTGCACGGATCTGGAAAGCCTGCAGCTGATCCAGGTCGGTTCGACGAAATTCACCGAGCAGTTCTGGAAACATCAGGGATGGGCGATCCGCCAGCCGGCGGTGCTGCCGCAGGTCGATGCGATGGATATGACCGATATCGCGACTGCTCTGGCCGACCGGGTCGGGATCATCGAAGAATACAATTCCGCCATAAACAGGGGCGCCGCCGGCGCCCGCCTTCAGGATCGAGATGGCGCCTACGATTACGGCATCGATCCATCCGTTCCGCACCAGCGGGAGGAAATCTGGGACGCGGTCTGCAAGGCGGCCAGCCATACGCTGACCGACGGCGAGGAAATCCGCGATCTCGACTGGTTCCGCGAAAACGGATTCATGCTGAAGCCGTTCCCGCAGACGCAGTGGTATCTGTATCCGGCCATGAAGGAACAGAAACTGCGCTTCGAAATGCCCTATCAGGAACGCATCAAGCGGCATGGCGCGCAGCTCGCGAACCGACTGCACGAAATCGGCGTCGACTGGTGGGAAAAGCAGCTCGACGAATACGAGCCCCTGCCGTCCTACGAACGCTTCCCGGACATCTGGTCCGACCATGTGCGCGAAGCCGGCAAGGACCCGGACGACTACCCGTTCTTCGCCCTGACCGCGCGGTCGATGCAGTATTCCTGGGGCGCCAATGTCGGTATTCCGCTGATCAACGAAGTGGCGAACAATATTTCCGGTCACAAGGGCGTCATCATCAACCGGACCCGGGCGATGGAGCTCGGCATCGCCGAAGGCGACGCGGTCGAAATCGAATCCGTGACCGGCATGACGCGCGGCAACGCGGTGCTGCGCGAAGGCATCCGTCCCGACACGATCCTGATGATCGGCCAGTTCGACCACTGGGCGACGCCCTATGCCAAGGACCTCAACCTGCCGAGCCTCAATTCGGTGACGTCGTTGTCGCTGAGTCTGACGGATTCCACCGGTTCCAGCGCCGATCTGGCGCGGGTGAGCGTCAGGAAAATCGATGGCGAAAGGCGTGTGGCGTGAGTTCTATGGCGGCAGATCTCAATAATAAGTCCCCTCTCCCCTGGAGGGAGAGGGTTAGGGAGAGGGGGGCGCAGACACGCCCTTCGTTTGCGCTGTCGCGCGCTTGTTTCACCCTCTCCCTAACCCTCCCCCTCAAGGGGGAGGGGACAAAACGTCCCAGCGGAGCCTCCGCATGATCCCTGACGGCGGCACGACCGATCCCCGCTACGGGATGGTCATCGACCTGAACCGCTGCGTCGGCTGTCAGACCTGCACCATCGCGTGCAAGCATGCCAACGACACCCCGCCGGAAGTGCAGTGGCGGCGCGTGCTCGACGTCGAGCGCGGGACGTTTCCCGATGTCGAACGCCTGTTCATGGTCGTCGGCTGTCAGCATTGCGCGGAACCGCCCTGCGTGCCCGTCTGTCCGACCGGCGCGACGAAGCAGCGCGCCGACGGTCTGGTCACGATGGATTACGACACGTGTATCGGTTGCGGGTATTGTGCGGTGTCGTGCCCGTATCAGGCGCGCACCATCGGGCATGACAAGGACTGGTATTACGGCGAGGAAACGGCGCAGGAAGCGCACGTCTTTCACGACGAACGCCGGGGCGTGGCCACCAAATGCACGTTCTGCGTCGAGCGTATCGACGAGGCGAAGGAAGAAGGAAAGGTGCCTGGCTTCGATCTCGAATACACGCCCGCCTGTTCGTCCGCCTGCATCGCCAGCGCGATCCATTTCGGCGATTTCAACGACCCGGAAAGCAACGTCTCAAAGCTGTCGGAAGAAAACAACTTCTTCCAGATGCACGAAGACCTCGGCACCGATCCTCAGATCAAATACCTGTACGAGATCCCGAATTCGACGCCGGGACGCGAACCGGAGGAAGAAGACGTCGAGGACGACCGCATGTCCGATCCCGCCAATCCGCTGGTTGGCAAGCGCCAGACGCACTGGGATTTCCGCGCCGCGATGAATTTTACCATGGGCGGCATGTCGACCGGCCTCGTCATCATGGCGACGGTCGCGCATTTCTTTGCCGGTCTGTCGACGGAGGCTCTGCTGTACCTGAACGTCGCGGCCGGCGCCGGCATGGCGGTCGGGCTGTTTTTCGTGTTTCTGGAAATCGGCCGCAAGAAACGTTTCCTGCGCGTGCTGCTGCGGCCGCAAACGTCATGGATGACGCGCGAAACATACGCGGTCGCGGTGTTCTACCCGGCGCTGTTGGCCGATCTGATCCGGCCGAACCCGGCGCTCCATCTTGTCGTCGCGCTGGTGGCGCTGGTATTCCTGTATTGTCAGGCGCGAATCTTGCATGCCGCGAAGGGCATTCCGGCGTGGCGGGCCGATCTCATACCGACGATGCTTATCATGACCGGTCTGCTGGAAGGCGTTGGCCTGCTCGGCATCGCCAGCGGGCTGGTGTCATGGCGGTTCGAGGCCTCGATGACGTTCATCTCGTTCTGGGGCGCATTGCTGGCGCTGCTGAATGCACTGATCTGGCAACGCTATTTCGCCTATGCCAAGCGCAACGGACTGCCGCCGCTGGCCCGCGCCGAGCTGGAACGGATCACGCCGACGCTGCGACTGATCGGACATCTGACGCCGCTGATCCTGTTCGCCATCGCCACCGCGTTCAGCGAGGCTTTGCTGGCCATCGCCGGCGCCAGCGCAGTTGCGGGCGGCGTGATGTGGAAATACACGGTTATCGTCCGCGCCAGCTATCAGCAGGGCTTCGCACTGCCCAGGATGCCCCGGCGCGGTTCCGGCAATCGCGCCGCGCCCGCGCGGACCGGCGGGCTGGCATCCAGACCTTCAACCGCGGAGTAATCAGCCATGCAGTACCGCTACATTAACTGGGCTCTTCACGATGCGATCGGCGCCAGGGATGGTGAACAGGTCGGCGTGCTGACTCTCGACCGTCCCGACCGCAAGAATGCGCTCGGCCCGCGCATGGCGATGGAACTGGACACCGTGTTCGACGAGATCCGCCATTCCACGGCGCGCGCCGTGATCATCGTCGGGGCAGGGGAGACGTTTTGTTCGGGCGGCGACCTGAAGGAGGAAACCCTGCCGCTTGAACGGCCGGAAGACGACCTGGGCATTCGCGGCGAATACGGCGAACTGGCGCAATGGATGATCAACGACCGCTTCCACGAGATCGCCCAGCGCGCGCTGCACAAACTCGAAAAACTGCCGCAGCCGGTAATCGCGGCGATGGACGGGGCGGCGGTCGGCGCCGGGTTCGAAATGGCGATCGCCTGCGATCTGCGCATCATGACCGACCGGGCACGGGTGTCGGAAATTGCGGTTCCGGCCGGCTTCGTCTCGGAATGGAGCTGCCCTCGAAATCTGCCCAAGCTGATCGGCCTCACTCTGGCCAATGAACTGATTCTGACGGGCAGGTTCGTCGGCGCAGCAGAGGCGAAGGAGATTGGCCTCGTCAATCGCGTCGTCGCGCCCGAAAATCTGATGGACGAAGCCATGGCGTTGGCGTCGCAGATCGCGCGCCTGCCGTATCTGGGCGTGCGTTACGCCAAGGAACTGTTGCAGATGTACAATCAGGAAAATCGCACCGCCGAAAACTACAAGGCGGAACTCGACCGGGTGATGGAAATCATCCGGACCGAGGATTCAGCCGAAGGCATCCGCGCCCTGCTCGACCGCCGCCCGCCGCGCTGGGCGGAATAAACGGCCTTTAACTCCCGATCACCCCGCCATCGTTCTTTGTGATCGCCACCACTGACGGCCGCGTCGGCATGTCCGGCCTGAAATCCGGCCAGCGCGTCGACGGGTTGGCGAAGGTGGAGTTCTTTTCGTCCGCCGGATGCTGCACCGCGCCGAAGAACGACCGGTCGTCCGGCGTGAAGCACGGGCCGCACAGCTCGGCGCCGCGCGGGGCGGCGAAGAAGTGTTTGGTCAGCATGCGCCCGCCGCCCTCGCAGTCGGTCGCCCAGACGCCGTCGGCAAGACCGGATTTGGGCGCGCCGTCGGTCGCGATCCACAGCCGGCCCCTGGAATCGAAGGCGCAGTTGTCGGGCGTGGACAGCCAGCCGGCCTTTGTCACACCGGGGTGATACTTCGCACCGTCTTTCGGGTCGGCCGGGTTGCCTGCCAGCAGCGGCAGTTCCCAGGTGAATTCCAGCGCCGCGTGATCGGCGTCCTTGCCGTAACCGGGCGGGATCATCTCCAGAATGTGGCCGTGTTTGTTGTTGGCCCTTGGATTGACGGCATCGACCTGGTCGGCCTTGCGCTTGGTGTTGTTCGTCAGCATGACATAGATCCGACCGGTCACCGGATTCGGTTCGACGTCTTCCGGCCGATCCATCGGTGTCGCGCCCAGCAGGTCGGCGGCATAGCGGGTTTCGATCATCACGTCGGCCTGGCTGCTGAACCCGTTGGCAGGAGTCAGCGGCCCCTTTCCCCAGACCAGCGGCAGCCAGGCCAGTTTGCCGTCGGCGGAGAATTTCGCGACGAACAGCGTGCCGTCGTCCAGCAGGTCGGCGTTGGCAGCCCGGTTGTTGGGATCGTAACGGCCATTGGAGACAAACTTGTAGATGTAGTCGAACCGCTGATCGTCGCCGGTATAGACAACGACCCGGCCGTCCTTGTTCACCGTCGCATTCGCGCCTTCGTGCTTGAAGCGACCCAGGGCAGTGCGCTTGATCGGGGTCGAAGTCGGATCGTAGGGATCGATCTCGACCATCCAGCCGAACCGGTTGGGCTCGTTCGGTTCGCTGTCGAGGTTGAAGCGGTCATGGTAATCCGCCCAGGAATAGCGGCTCTTGGCTTTCAGACCGTAGCGCTTGTAGTTTCGCGCCTCGGCGGTTTTAGCCGGGTCACCGCCGAAATAGCCGTGGAAGTTCTCTTCCGCGATCAGCACCGTCCCCCAGGGCGTTGCGCCGCCGGCGCAGTTGTTCAGTGTGCCGAACACGCGGGTGCCCGAAGGATCGGCCTTGGTTTTCAGCCGGTCATGGCCTGCTGCGGGTCCGGACAGACGCATTTCCGTTGAGACATGAATACGCCGGTTAAAGCGGCTGTTAGGTACCGGCACCCATTTCCCGCCTGCCTTGAAAATTTCGACGACGCTGTGCCCGTGCGCCGCCATTTCGATTTCGGTCTGCGTCCTGGTCAGCTTCTGCTTCTTTTCCACGCCCGGGAACATCAAATGCTGGTTGGTGTATTCGTGATTGACGCAAAGCAGGCCGCGTGTCCCGGCGTTCGATCCGGCGGGCAGCGGCATGAATCCGATATAGTCGCAGTTGTAGCCGAACTGTTTGGCCTGGGCGGCGGCAGTCTGGTTCGCCGGATCGAACGCCGGTGCGCCGGCTTCGACCGGATCGCCCCAGCGCAGCAGCACGTCCGCCGAATATCCGTCCGCGACATGATGTGTTTCGTCGTAGACATGCGGGATTTCACTGAATCCGAGGGTGGATGCCGATCCGGCGGCGAAGGCGCGGCGGCTGATCATGCTCTGCGACAGGGCGCCGACGGCGGCGGCGCCCGCGAGACCCGCCAGCACGCCCCGGCGCGACATCCGCTGCTCCGCGATCTCGGCGAACGGCGTATTGCCGCTCTCGTTCGACGGCAGATCGTCGTCGTCTTCGATATGCCCGAGATCTTCGAGGATTTCGGGATCTTCGGAAAGCAGAACGTCGCGGGTGATGAAGCGTGCGGGCATGGTCAGATCCTGTCGTGTCTATGTTTCAGAACCCGATGTTTGATTCTCTTTCCGAACGTATTTGTGACCTGTCGGTGAAGGTTTTCTGACACCCTATTTGTCGCCGAATAACCCGCGCTGGCGATGCCAGTCTTCGATGCCCGTGTCGGGGTATTTGTCGAATTTCGCATCGTGCTCCGTTACGTGCAGCCGCACCCAGGACGCTTTTTCGTCCAGCATCAGATGGGTCATTTCCGGCGGTTCCGGAAGCGGCGTGTCGATGGCGGAGGCGAACGGATACACGAAATCCGGATAATCCGTGCCGTGCACCCACAGGGCGGACCCGCATTTGCCACAGAAATAGCGCCGCGCCCTGGACAGGCCGTCTTCTTCGTAATCCTCGCGGTCGTTCTTCGCCGACCGGTAGACGGAGAGGTTGTCTTCGCCCGTGACTTTCAGCGTGTCCGCGCGGCCCATGATATTGATCGCGTATCCGCCGCCGCCGCCCGTCTTGCGGCAGATGGTGCAGTAGCACCGGTTATAGGGATAGGGCGTGTCGGACTGGACGGAAAAACGGACCGCGCCGCAGTGACAGGAACCTTCCAGCTGCATCGTATTCTCCCCGGGGACATCGATACGCCGATGATACACGACCGGCAGGGCAGACGGGCGCGGTTTCTTTACCCGCTTGGCGCTTTCCCGGTTGCGGCGTAAAGTTCGCCCGACGATATGATATCCGCAAACCTCACAAAGATTTCCTGCCTTGCTGTATTGATGCCCGTGATGGCGCTGTGCGCGTCTCCCGGCATGAGCGCGACATTCCGGCAGGTGCCGGATATACCGGCCGTGCCGCCGGCGATCGACCATCCCGCGGAGCGGGAGGTGCTGGCCCGGGACGTGGATCTGCTGGTCGCACGGCGAGACCGGCTGATCGATCTGCGGAGAAGCTTCGCCAGCGAATGCGGCGACCGCCGGGCCGGCGGCCTGATGTCCCGCAGCTGTCAGTTCCGGCAGGTCGAAATCCGGCGCGATACGTCGAAGCTGCGGACCGAGGTTCTCGCCCTGCGCGAACGGATCCGCCGTATCGAAGAAGGCGTGCTGCGTCGCCGCCTGGCAGGATCAGGCAATCGGGATAGAGAAGAATCCGTTGCGCAGGACAGGCGTTTCGAGCTTGTTCGCGATGCCCTTTCCGCTCCGGGCGATAGCTGGCAAGCGGTGCTGGGACCGTTCATCGCCCGTGCAGTGCGGGCCGCGGGCGACCCTGCGTTTCGGGACGCGGCGGCCTATCTGGGCGGGGTTTACCAGGGACAGCTTGCGGCCATGTTCCTGGACAATCCGTATTACAAGCACGGCGTTCGCCGGGCACTGGCCGGCGACGACTGGTCGGCGGCGGTCGCCTTCGCGCGGGCCGCCCGCGATCACCGCGACGATCCGCTGATTTACGCGGCCTATGCCGCCGCGACCGGGCGCCAGCACGCCTCTCCGGCCTGTACACGGGCCGGGCGGTGCGTCCGGGGAAATCTCGCGGACTGGGCCGCCGGATTTGGCAAACGTCATCGCGGCATCGCGCAACGTCTCGAAAAGCATGCCGCCGGGTCCGGCAGCTCGACGGAAACCCGAGCCGTCGTCCGCGTTTTGATGGCCGTTTCGGTGTATGCCCGTAAAGCGGCCGCGCCAACGCCTGAAATTGCGGATATCCCCGCGAAACCGGATCAGCCGGCATTTCTGGAAATCGCCCTCTCCTATCTGAATGCGTGGGCCGTCTCCGACAAAGCGCGGGCGGAAGTGTTCGCCCGCCGGAACGATGCCGGAGGAGGGGAGAACAAGGCAGCTTCCCTGCTCGGATACGACGCCAGGCCGCCGGCACGTCTGAGCGATGCCTATCTGGAAAAACTCCGCGCCGCGTTCGGAAAAGGCGGCGATGAAAATCCGTTCGCCGGCGCACTGGACCGTCGGCAACTGATCCTGCTTCAGAAATGACCGTCATCGAAAACGGCAATTTGTGGTGTGAAATCCGGACGCCGGAATTTCCTTCCAACCGGCCGGCCCTGTTTCTCGACCGGGACGGCACGCTGATTCAGCTTGTCGACTATCTGTCGGACCCGGCGGAGGTGGTGCTGATCGAGTCCGCCGTTTCGGATATCCGTCGGGCGAACGAGGACGGCCATGCGGCGGTCATCGTCACCAATCAGTCGGGCATCGGACGGGGATATTACGACTGGGGGGCATTCCAGGCCGTGCAGGTACGCCTGCTCGCATTGCTGGAGGCGGCCGGCGTAAGGATCGATGCGGTCTATGCCTGTCCCCATCCGCCGCCCGATGCCGGCGGGCCCGATCATTCCCCGTTTCGCAAGCCCGCTCCAGGCATGCTGACCCGGGCCGCCGAAGACCTGTCTCTCGACCTGGCTCAAAGCATCATCATCGGTGACAGCGTGTCGGATCTGGCGGCGGGAAAGGCGGCGGGTCTGTCGGCTGGTATCCTGGTCGCGGAGGGAAATGCCCAACGGGATTCGGAGGCTGCCGAGGCGCTGGCGGACGACGGCTTCAAGGTTGTGCGGCGGTAAAGCCACCATAGACTTTTTGCGGATTTACAAGTTTCTGGGCCGCTGTTGAGGAGACGCAAAGGCCGCTTTCAACGTCATAACGATTAAAGCCGGAACGGATCTCAGCGCCGCGCCGAAGGCCGGCAAATTCTGATTGCGGGCGCGGTAGGCCCGATACGCCTCGAGGTGAATGGCAAGAGTCCGCATCCACAGGCTGGCATATTTGCCGGACGAGAGCGCGGGTACAAACCGCAGGGCGATTGCGAGGCAGCACCTGATGCGACGTTCCGTGTGTGCGGTGATGCTGCCTTCCGTCACGTGATAGCGGGTAAGCGCTTCGTCGAAGACTTCGAATGCCAATTTCCGGTCCTGGAGAATCGCCAGCCAGAGATCGAAATCCTGCGCATTGGCCAGCGTAGTGTCGAAGCCGCCGGCCGCTGCGATGAGGTCGCGACGTGTGATCAGGGTCGATGTCGCGAGGTATCCTTTGCGGTAGAGCATTGCGAAGGGGTCGGTTCCTTCGCGAAACCGCGCCGCGCAATTGACGAGGGAAACCGATCCATCGGGCGCGACGGCGTCGTAGTTGTGCGAAACCAAATCCAGTTTGTCGTTATTCAGAATGTCGAAACTGCGTTCGAGCTTTCCCGGCAGCCATTCGTCGTCGGCGTCGAGGAACGCGACGAATGTCGAGGAAGCCTCCCGCACCGCCCGGTTGCGCGCGGCGCCCGCTCCGGCGTTTTGCTGGCGCACCACTTTGAGCGCGATATCGCCCATACCGGTGCGGCAGGCTTCGGCGGTCGCGGACGTTCCGTCCGGCGATCCGTCGTCGACCACGATCACTTCGCGCGGCGGCGAGGTCTGGGCCGCTACGCTGCGGAGCGCGCGCCCGATGGTCGCTTCCGCCCGGTAGGCGGGAATGATAACGCTGACGTCGAGCGGCAAGCTCACCCCTTCGTGAATCGGAAAACAAAAGTAGTTCCATTGTTTTAGATTATTCGCCGCGAATTTGTAGCGGCAATTCGCGCGGTCGCTATCCCAGGATCAGCACGCCGTCCCCGGCACGGGGAGGAACTTTCCCGGGCCCGACAAACAGCGGGTTGATTTCGGCTTCGACCAGACGGTCGCCGAGGACCTCGCACATATGGGCGAACCGGGCGATCGTTTCGGCCAGCGCGTCGATATCGGCGCCTATGTCGCCGCGGTATCCTTCCAGCAGCGGATACATCTTCAGCGATGCGATCATCGACCGGATTTCGGATTCAGGGGCCGGCAGAACGCAAAGCGCGACATCTTCGTATAATTCCGCCGTCGTCCCGCCCGCGCCGATCATCACGGCCGGACCGAGCGCGGGATCGCGGCGGAAGCCGAGGATCATCTCCGTGGCGCCGGACACCTGTTCCTGGATCAGAAAACCTTCGTTCGCCGACACGCCGTTCGGGTCCGCCGATTCCGCTATCTCCTTGCACACGCGTGCGGCGTCCGGCGGCGCGACGTCGAGTCTCACCCCACCGATTTCCGTTTTGTGCAGCAGGTCGCGCGACAATATCTTGATCGCCACGCGTTCGCCGAGCCGCGATGCGGCACCTGCGGCCTGCTCGGCCGTCTCCACCGATATTTCGTCGACCGGCGGGATGCCGAAATCCGCGAACACGCATTTGGCTTCGAATTCGTTGAAAGCCCCGGATCTGTCGGGAAGCGTTTCGGGTTCGATCAGGGCCGTGTTCCGGCTCGACCGTGGTTCGTCCGGGGCTGTCAGGCCGGACAACACAGCGGCGCAGGCTTCGGGCGTATCGAAGGCGGGCACCCCCTCGCCGTTGAGACGGGCGATAATCGCCGGCGCATGCGGACTCGTGTAGACGATCAGGGGAATCCGCTCCGTTGCCTCGGCCCGGATCACGGGATCGGCCACCATGTAGGGGCGCCCGACGGACGACGATCCGACGACCGGCACGATCGCGTCGTACTCGCCACTGGCGGACAACGTCATGATGGCTCGATACACGATCTCGGGATCGAGTCCGGCGAGGGTCAGGTCGACCGGATTGCGGTCGGGCGCGAAGCCGTCGTCCTGAAGAATTGCTCCCAGTTTGTTCGCCGTATCGGCTGACGGCGCCGGTGTGTCAAACCCCGCGAGGCCGCAGACATCAGCGACCAGTCCGGCGGCGCCGCCGGTATGCGTCAGAATGGCGATGCGCCTGCCGCGGAGCGGGGGCGCCAATGCCAGACCCGCCGGCACGTCGATCAGATCGGAATACCGGTCGACGCGTATCGCGCCGGCCTGCCGGAAAAAGGCATCGAACACCCGGTCCTCGCCCGCGAGAGCGCCAGTATGGGAGGCCGCGGCGCGGGCCCCGGTTTCGGACCGGCCCACCTTGTAGACAACCAGCTTTTTGCCGGCGTCCGCCAACCGGGCGGCCGCGTCCCTGAACGTCGATGGATTGCGGACGGTTTCGAGATACAGCGCCACGACCTTCGTTGCATCATTGTCGGCGAGAAACGCCATCACGTCGCTGACGTCGATGTCGGCTTCGTTGCCGGTCGCTATCAGGTGCGACAGGCCGACGCCCCGTGCCGCCGCGCGCGACAGCAGCGATCCCAGAATGCCGCCGCTCTGGGAGACGACGGCGACGCCGCCGGCATGAAGATCTTCGACATCGAGCGCGCCCGACGCCGAAAGCGTGATGCCGTCGGTGACATTGAGCAGACCTATCGTATTCGGCCCGAGAAGGCGCATCTCGCCCGCAGCGTCCGTCAGTGCCTTTTGCCGGGCGCCGCCCGCATCTCCCGATTCCGCGAACCCGCCGGCCAGCACGATTGCCGCTCCGCAACCCCTGGCCGCAAGCGATTCGACCGCCGGCACTGCCAGTTCCGGCCCGACCAGGATGACGGCCATGTCCGGCGCGCCCGGCAGCGAGGCGATATCGGGATAACAGCGGCACCCGTCGATTTCTTCGGTCCTGGGATTGACCGGCCAGATGTCGCCGCCGAAGCCGTGTTTCTTCAGGAAGTGCAGCGGCCGTCCGCCGATTTTCGCCGGATCGGTCGAGGCGCCGACGATAGCGACGCTGCGCGGCCGGAACAGGCTGTCGAGAGGGGCGCGGGGCAAGTTTACTTCCGCTTGTCGAGAAAGGCAGACACCGCCTCGCGGTGCGAATCCGTGGTGTAGCAAATACCCTGTGCCTGACTGCCCAGCGCGAAAATCTCCTCGGCGGTGGATTCGAAGCTTTCGTTCATGATCGATTTCGCCAGCGCCAGCGCGTCCGCCGATCCCACCGTCATCGACTGCGCCATTGCGACGGCGTCGTCGATCAGGCGGTCCGGATCGGACACGCTTTCGATCATGTTGATGCGCAGCGCTTCTTGGGCGTCGATCATCCGGCCGGAGAAGATCAGCTCTTTCGCCCGTGCCAGCCCGACGCGCCGCGGCAGGAAATACATCCCGCCGCCGTCGGGAATCAGGCCGCGCAGCACGTAGCTCATCACGAAAGTGGCGTCGCGCGCGCCGATCACGAAATCGCAGCACAGCGCCAGATCGGCGCCGAGTCCCGCTGCCGCGCCGTTCACCGCCGCGATGGTCGGTTTCGGCAGATCGTGCAGCATGGTCAGCAGGTGATGCGTGCGGCGCTGACGCTGCCAGCCGTTGATGCCGACGCGACCCGCGGGGGCCGAAAGGCGTTCGCGCATCGCGGCGATATCGCCGCCGGCGCAGAATCCCTTGCCGCGTCCCGTAATGACCAGCGCCGCGACATCCGGCGAACGGTCTGCCCAGTCGAGCGCCCGGATCAGGTCGGCGCGCATGTCGTCGTTGATCGCATTGCGCTTGTCGGCCCGGTTGAGGGCGAGGACCGCAATCCCTTCCCGTAACTCGATATCCACCAGTGTCGTATCCGGTTGTATCGGTTCTGCCGCCATCTCCGCCTCCTCAGGTTGCCCAGTTGCATTTGTTGTAATCCCTTGGCGGTGGCAAGAAAACGTCTGCCGAAAAACTATCCGTTGACGGATTGGTTTGCGATGGCACATCCGGCATATTTGGGCGAGAGGACAACCGAACGACAGGGACGCGATGGACAGCTCGGCAAGACTGAACGGGGTTATCGGCGCACTGGAAAACGGCAAGCACGCGTTTTCCGCTTTCGTGCCGATGGATGTGCAAACCGCCATACAGATGTCGGCCACGAAGTACGACAGCATCGTCTTCGAGGGCGAGCACCTGCCGTGGGATATCGTCGCGCTGCGCGATTCCATGCAGTTCATGCTCGACCGGCGCGCAATCGCCTCTTCGGGGTCGGTCGCGCCGCCCGTCACGCCGCTGGTGCGGGTGCCGGTGAACGGTGTTGAGATGGGCCACTGGCATGCGAAACAGGCGCTCGACACCGGCGTCTACGGTGTTGTCTGGCCGCATATCAGCACGGTGGAAGAGGCGTACAACGCGGTCGCCGCCTGCCGTTACCCGCGCCTAAAGGATAAGCCGCTTTACGAGCCGCAGGGCATTCGCGGCGACGGGCCGGTGCGGGCCGCGCGATACTGGGGGCTGACCCAGCAGGAATATTATCACAAAGCCGACGTCTGGCCGCTCGCGCCCCACGGCGAGATTTTCGTCATCCTCCAGATCGAGGATACGAAGGGCATCGAAAACCTGCCGGACATGCTGGAAAACGTGCCGGGCATCGGCGCGGTGCTGATCGGCGAAGGCGATCTGGGCCAGGAGCTGGGTTTTCCGCGCCAGTACGATCACCCCGAACTGCTGAGCGCGATGGCCGAAGTGGTCGATATCTGCAAGCGCCACGACACAGTCGTCGGACATCCGCACGCCAATGCCGGAAACATGCAGGAGCTGATGGATCAGGGGTACCGTTTCCTGATGTCGGCGCCGGGACGTCACACCAACGATCTGGACAAGGGACTGGAACTCGCCGGTCGCGGCTAAGTTCCCAAACAGGAGAAAACCATGACAACCGACAAACCCGAAAAACGTTCCTACTTCGCCGCCAGCGGCAATTTCGCCGACGGATCGGATTCGCCGCGCGCGTTTCTCGACCGTTGCATCGCCGAAATGGACGCGCGCGAGGCCGACGTGAAGGCTTTCGTCTGCACCAATCTGGATGCGGCACGCGCCGCTGCCGATGAATCGACGGAACGCTGGAAAGCAGGAAAGCAGATCTCGCCGATCGACGGCATGCCGGTCGGCGTCAAAGACGTGATGGAGACCGCCGACATGCCGACCGGGCAGGGCTCGGCCCTGTTCGAAGGCACGATGACGGGGCGTGACTGTGCCGCCGTCGTGGCGCTGCGCGAAGCCGGCGCGATCATGGTCGGCAAGACCGTCACCACGGAGTTCGCGGCGACGCATCCCGGCGTCACGCGCAATCCGTTCGATCTGGAACGCACCCCCGGCGGGTCGAGCAGCGGCTCGGCGGCGGCGGTTGGGTCCGGCATGCTGGCCGGCGCGACCGGCTCGCAGGTGATCGGCTCAATCATCCGCCCCGCCGGCTATTGCGGCGCGTTCGGCTACAAGCCCAGCATGGGCGGCATCAACCGCGGCGGCAGCTTCGACGGCTTCAGCCAGAGCTGCACCGGCATGATTGCCGCCAGCTTGGCGGAATGCTGGTCGATGACCCGCGAAATCACCTCGCGCACCGGCGGCGATGCCGGCCATGTCGGCGTGACCGGACCGATGACGCTGCCTGCGGCCAGCAAACCGGCCAAGGTCGCGATGCTTCAGACGGCGGGCTGGGCCAACGCGTCGGATGGCGCCAAGGCGGAGTGGCAGCGCGCGAAGGATACCTTCGCCGCCGCCGGCATCGACGTGCAGGACCGCGACAGCGATGCCAAGGTCGCCGAGGTCGAGGACGCGATCGCCAACGCGATGGAGCTCTCCATGAACATCAATGCGTGGGAAGGGCGCTTCCCGCTCGATACCTATCACCGGGACATGGATGCGTCGAAGCTCAGCGAAAGCGCGCACAAGCGCCTGGAGCAGGCCCTGTCGATGACCCAGGATCAGTTCGCCGACCTGCTGGCGGAGCGCGAGCGAGTGCGCGGCGTCTATGCGACGCTGAAGGGCGCGTTCGACGTCTGCGTCACGCTGTCCGCGCCCGGCGCCGCGCCGAAGGGGCTGGAGTGGACGGGCGATCCGCTGTTCACAGTGCCGACTTCGCTGGTCGGCATGCCGACCGTGACCCTGCCGGTACTGCAGGATGACGGCATGCCTCTCGGGCTTCAGGTCATCGGTCATACCAAGGCGGACGCGGAGCTGTTCGCGCACGCAGGCGGCATTCTCGAGCTCTTTTAGAACGAGGGGCGGCGCCGGTCATGAAGGCGATGGTCTTCAACGCGTTCGGCCCGCCCGACGTGCTGCACTACGAAGACCGGCCCGATCCCGAACCGGGGCCGGACGATCTGGTGATCGAGGTCCATGCAGTCTCCGTCAACCGGGTGCTGGACGTGGAAATCAGGTCCGGGCGGGCGCCGCATTACGGCGTCACGCCGCCGCACGTGCCGGGCGTCGATCCGTCCGGCGTGGTGGTCGCCGCAGGGGACAACGTGACCGACTTCGCCGTCGGCGACCGGGTATCGGCGACCATGACCATGCCGCAGGGCGACCGTTACGGCATCGAATGCGACGGCGGCGATGCCGAATTTGCGCTTGCGCCGGCGGGCTGCTGCGTGAAAGTCCGCGACGAGGTGGGTTTCGCCGAAGCGACCGTGATTTCGCGTCACGGGCCGGTCGCCTACAACCTGCTGTTCAGGCACGGGAAGCTGGAAGCCGGTCAGACGGCGCTGATCCTCGGCGCCGCCGGCAATCTGGGCTCCATCGGCATTCAGCTCGCCAGGGCGGCGGGCGCGACGGTGATCGCCGCTGCCGGCAGCGCGGACCGTGCGGCGGTCGGGACGGAACTCGGTGCCGATTACACGGTAAATTACGGCGAAGACGATCTGGTCGGGGCCGTGATGGACATCACGAACGGCGAGGGCGTCAATCTGTTCTACGACAACATCGCCAACCCGGACGTATGCTCAAAAGGCATCGAATGCCTGGCGCGCAGGGGCCGCATGGTGACAGCGGGCGCGCATGGCGGGCCGGTCGTCCCGGTCAATTTCCATACCGTCTATCACCGTCAGCTGACCATCAAGGGCGACCCTCAAAGCATCGCCAGGGATGCGCTGCCCTGCTTCGATGCGGCGGCGGAAGGCAAGCTGAAGGTGGTGATAGACCGCGTCGTGCCGTTAGCGGAAGCGCCCGCCATGCACGCCCTGCTGGAAAGCCCGGAAGGGGCAGGGGTGGGGAAGATCATCCTCGATCCGACGCTGGGGTAAGCCCGGCTCACCCCACCCCAGGCGCGAAAAGGTCCTCTATCGGCATCGCTTCGGCGATGTAGTCCTGCTCCACCATGTACTGCACTTCGGCTTCCAGCGTCGGGCGGTTGGCCTCGATGCCATAGGGCCAGGGGTCACCGTCGAAGATGTCCTCGATTTCGTCGAGATCCGCCGGCAGGAAGGGCAGCATATAGCGCAGCGCGCCGGTGTATTTCATGTGGCCGAGCGAGATGTCCTTCGCCTTGCAGAACGCGTCGTAGAGCGACTTCGCGACTTCCGGGTTGGCGTCGTAAACATCCCGGCGGATGACCACCAGATGCATCAGCGGAAACAGCTTCGTGCGTCTGTAATAATCCGCCTCCACTTCGCGGAAATTGGGAAACAGGCGGACGATATCCGGATTGCGGCCGAAGGATTCGGGCATCATCGCCGACAGGATAGCGTCTATTTCGCCGTCCTCGAGCATTCGGCTGAGGGATTTGTCGCTCTCGTTGATCACGATATCCGGCTGTTTCAGCAGCGGCAGGACGGTGGGCGAGCCGTGACTGCCGGGGCCGTCGATGGCTCCCTGCACCCAGCTGATCGTCGACAGGTCGACGCCGTAGTCGTGCTGCAGCATGCCGCGGATCCACATGGCGGCGGACATGGTGTAGAGCTGAACGCCCACCCGGCGGCCTTCCAGATCCTTCGGCTTCTCGATGCCCGATTTTCTGTTGATGACGATAAAGCTGTGCCGGAACAGGCGCGATGCGAACACCGGAATGCCGACAAACGGGCTGTTCCCCGATGCGACATGCGTTACGTATTCGGTACCCGACATCTCCGACGCATCGAATTCCAGTTTGCCGGCCATCCTGTCGAAAACCTCGCGCGGGTCGTCGATGGGAGTGAATTCGAAATCGATGCCGTCCGGCACGACCTCTTTCGTGTAAAGCGGCAGGAAGCGGTCGTAGAGACCGCTGGCGAATTTGATTTTCGTTTTGGCCACAGGAAACCTCTCTATTTAACCGGCTTCATGATGTGCTGGCGGTATCCGGGCCGATCGCTCAACGCATCGACCCATCGCTTCAGATGCGGATAATCCTCGCGTTCGATCGGCATGTTGAACCAGCGCCAGGCAGCGATGCCCAGCGGGATATCGCCCATGGTGAAGGCCTCGCCCGTCATGAAGGCGTTCTCGGCCAGTGCGTCGTTGACGATGGCCATCTTCGCCGACAGCGCGGACCGGCCGGCTTCGATGGCGGTCATGTCGCGATCTTCCGGCGCGGTGCGGATCATGCCTCGGAACACGGGGATCATCGCCGGGCTGACGGTGGTCGCCTGCCAGTCCATCCAGCGTTCGGCGACGGCGCGCGTTTGCAGATCTTCCGGATACAGGCCGCCCGGGTCGTGCTTCGCGGCGAGATAGCGAACGCAGGAATTCGATTCCCAGTTCACGAACCCGTCGTCGACGATCACCGGCACGAGGCCATTGGGATTCATCGCGCGGAAATCCGGCGTGTCGTTTCCGCCGAATTTCCCGCCGATATCCTCGCGTTCGAAATCGATTCCCAGCTCGGCACAGGCCCAGAGCACCTTCATCACGTTGGAGGACGTATCGCGTCCGAGTATTTTCAGCATGTTTCGCGGCTTTTCCGTGGTGTTAACGGGGCGAGTATTCCGCAATCGGTCCGGCCTGTCGACGCCGCCGCGTCCGGGTCTTATGTTTGGCAAAACAACGGGAATTCGAATGACCACCCGATCCGACATTCTGAACATCGAAGGCGTGCGCATCGACGTCGAACGCCGCGGCAAGGGGCGCCCGCTGTTGCTGCTCCACGGCGAAGACGGTTTCGAGGCGAATCTGCCTTTGCTCGACGATCTGGCCCGAAATTTCGAGGTTGTCGCGCCCCGTATGCCGGGTTTCGGCAAGTCGATGGCGCCGGAATCGCTGCGCAGCATCGACGATGTTTCCTATGTCTGGCTCGATCTGCTGGACCGGCTGGACCTGAAAAGCGTGACGGTCCTGGGTTTCTCGGTTGGCGGCTGGCTGGCGCTGGAGATGGCGACCAAGAACACGTCGCGGATTGCCCGCATGGTTCTGGCCGGATCCGTCGGCGTGAAATTCGGCGGCGCCTATGACCGGGATATCGAGGACATCTATTTTCACAACGCAAAGGCCGTTCGCGCCATGCGGTTCCACGATCCGGAAAAAGATCCGCATCTCGATCTCACCACGCTGAGCAAGCGCGAGGCTATGGGGCTGGCCCGTTCGCGCGAAGCCATCGCGAAGCTGTGCTGGGAGCCGTATTTTCACAACCCGTCGCTGCGCCATCGCCTTCATCGCGCCGACGTGCCGGTGCAGGTCGTCTGGGGCGCCAAGGACGGGATGACCGCGCCTAAATACGGGCGCGCCCTGGCGAAATCGTTGCCCACCGGCCGCTTCGGCTCAATCCCGAAGGCCGGACATTTTCCCCATATCGAGCAGCCCGAGCGGTTTGCCGCCGTATTGAAGAATTTTCTGGATAGCACCAAGGGAGTGCGATGATGGAGTTCTATCACTTCACAGAGTTCGCCTGGCCGCACCTGCCGCCGGACGATGAATTCACCTCCGCCCGGCTGAACCTGCCGAGCAGTGTGTACGATCCGAAAAAGGGCGCGGACCTTTATAACATGTGCCTCGACCAGTACGTGCTGGCGGACGAACTCGGCCTGAACTGCATGGTGAACGAACACCACCAGACGTCGACCTGTCTCAACCCGTCGGGCGTGGTGCCGCTGTCGATCCTTGCGCGTCAGACCAGAAACGCGCGTATCCTGATTCTCGGCAACCCGGCGGCGAACCTAGCCGATCCGATCCGATGCGCCGAGGAAATGGCGATGATCGACAACATTTCCTACGGCCGGCTTGATTGCGGCTTCGTCCGCGGGGTACCGTACGAACTGTTCGCATCGAACTGCAACCCGACAGAAACCGCCGAGCGGCTGTGGGAGTCCATCGACCTGATCCAGAAGGCCTGGACCACCCAGGACGGGCCGTTCAACTACGAAGGAAAATGGATCCACAAACGCCAGGTAAACGTCTGGCCGCGTCCGTATCAGCAGCCGCACCCGCCGGTCTGGACCACGGGTGGCAGCGACCTGGCCCATGCGTGCCGGACGGTGGCGCGCGGATTTACGTTCGCCATGTTCCTGACGCCGGTCGACAAGCTGGCGGCGATGTTCAACGGTGTGCGGTCCTGGTGCCGGGAACAGGGCCTGCAGCGGCCCGCCGACGACAAGTTCGCTTTCATGCCGCTGGTCGCGGTGGGCGAGACCGAGAAAGAAGCCCGCGAAGTGATCGAGCGTGTGTTCTGGTACGTCGTGAACAACAAGGCGGAACCGCAGCACCGCGCGCCGCCCGGCTATGTCGAAACCAGCCTGTATGCCGATTTCCTGTCCGGGCGTTTCACCGGCGGACGGACCGATGCGATCCGCAGACAGGGGATGGAATATTTCCGCGAAAACCACGTCGCGATCTACGGCACGCCCGAGAACGTCGTCAGCCAGATCAAGGCGCTGCACAAGAGAAGCGGCGGGTTCGGCAATCTGATCGCCATGCTGCATTCCGGCGATATGGATTTCGACATGACTGCCAAAAGCATGACTTTGTTCGCCGAGAAGGTCGTCCCGCATCTGAAGGATTTGGGCACGGTCAGCAAAACGTTCGGTCCTTTGCGCAGGCGCGGCGGGAAGAAGGCGGCTTAGGGGCTGTCTCACTCAGGGAGATCCCCGCCCGAGCGGGGATGACGGCAATTTTTCAGTGTCATTCCCGCGAAGGCGGGACTCTTTTTGCCCTCAAATCAGAACCGTATTCAGTCCCCACAGAAACGCCGCTGCAACCACCGACGTCAGAAACACGAACGCGATATTGGCGCGGGTGATCAGCTCGGTGGGCGGAATGCGGAACATGGCGGCGCCTGTGGCGACGGTCAGGCTGCCGATCGAGATGCCGCTGCACAATCCCCAGCCGACAAGCAGCGCCTGCATCAGGACGAGATCCGTCAGACCTGTCGGTACGCTGGTGAATATCACCAGCAGGAACGTGCCGGTGACGATAGCATGCATGCCGAACAGACCGGCGACATTCATGGTCATGATCACGATCAGGATAATTGCCCAGGCGGGTAGCGACAGCGCTTCCAGCCAGTCGAGCAGGCCCATATGTGGAAGCGCCGCTTCGAACACAGCGCCAAGGGTCGTTGACGAAACCAGGATCGATGTTTCCGGCCCGATGCGCCCGATGCCCGACGCGGTCTGGCGAAACGCCACATTCAGGTTCCCGGTATGTACGGTCAGTACCGCGAGAATACAGGGGACAGGCAGTGCCAGAATTAGCGCCTGCAGCGTCGACAGGCCGGTTGTGCCAGTCGCGCCGACTACCAGCAGCGCAGCGATGAATACCGGCGTCGACACCGGCGCCAGAGAGGCGAGCGAGCGTTTGAGTGTGCCCATTCCCGGATTCCGGTCGAACAGCAGGATCGAAACCGCGAAGGCCATAATGGTCAGCGTGATGCCGAGCCCCATGATCTGCCACAGCGGGACCAGCGGCAGATATTGGCTTGCCACCGCCATGCCGACGATGAATGGTGACCAGAACGGCACTGTCATCATGCCCCGGATTGCAACGGTGAACACTTCACGGCGTTCGGCGGCAGGTGCGTCTTTGCCAAGGATCGGGGCCAGCACCGCGAACACGCCCACTTGGAGAACCGCGCCCATGACATGGGTGCCTATGACGATCCCGCTGTCTCGTTCCGCGGGGGGCAGACTGCCGAACAGGGTGCGGGCGCTGGCGATTTCGGGGCGCTGATCGGCTGCGGCGCGCAGCAGCACGATCGTGGCGAGGAACGCGGGGAAGATCGACGCCTTGGCGATGCCGGCCGGTATGGCCGGCCACTGGTCGTATATCTGTGCCAGTACCAGCATCGCGGCGATAAGAACCGCGCACAGGATCATGGTGTGACGGGGCAGGCGCGGCAGGGCGGCGAGCAGAAACGCTACAACCAGTCCCGCCATCGTCTCGGCGAGATAGGGTACGTCGACCAGGATGCGCAAAACCGCCAACAGCCAAAGCGTGCCGACCAGAAGGCTGAGAAGTTTGTTCACGCGGTTGCCGGCGCTTCCATGGTCGTTGTGCGCCGCAGGTCGCGGCGCTGTGTGTAGTCGAAGCGGCGACCGCGATGCAGGGTGCATCGGTTGTCCCACATCACCAGATCGCCGGCCTGCCATTTGTGGCGATGGACGAACTGCGGCTGCGTGGCGTGTTCGATCAGTTCGGTCACCAGCATGCGGGCTTCCGGCAGGCTCATGCCGTCGATTTTGTGCACGTGTATCGGCGTGAACAGGTATGTGCGCCCCGATCCCGGATGGGTGCGGACCAGCGGCCAGCGCGCCGGGGGGATACCGGCCATCTGTTCGTCCGAATACACGTTGCCCAGCAGCATCCGCGAATGCAGCGGATGATGTTCGCCGATCCGGTCGGCGACGATCTCCCGCAGATCGTCGGGCAGGGCGTCCCAGGCGGCGCGCATGTCGGCGAATTCGGTGTCGCCCCCGGCGTCCGGCACCACCCGCGCCGACAGAAGCGAATATTTCGCGACCGTCTGCATGAAGGACGAATCAGAGTGCCAGAACTGGTTCGCCATCGACGAGGTGACGGCGCCGTGGTCGCGGGCCATGATCTCGCCGTCGATCCCGACATTGGCGATGTCGACGAAACCGGCATGTTTGAAGCGGTTCGGCTTTTTCGTAACGTTCAGCAACCCCATATCCAGCGGGCCGAACCATCTGGTGAACGTCATGTGCTGGTCGTCGTCCAACGGCTGGTTGCGCCAGATCAGAACCGCGTATCTGTCCATCGCCGCTTCGATATCCGCCGCGGTGCCCGCGTCGATCGGTTCGCGCAAATCCGGCCCGGAGGCCTCGGCGGCGAAATCGTCGGAGAGGGGAACAATCTTCAGCGGCATGCGATTTCCATCGGTCGAAGTTTTTTACTATCTTAGCCCGCAACATCAACCAAGGGACAGCGGAGGCATACACGTGGCCAACAAGGATTTGCGGGACTGGATCAGCGAGCTGGAAGCGAACGGCCAGTTGCAGCATGTGAGCGGCGCCGACCATCACGAGGAAATCGGCGCGATCGTCGACATTCACATGCACAAAATGACCAACCCCGCGGTCATGTTCGACGACATCCCGGGCTTCCCGAAGGGCAACCGGGTGCTGGCCAACATCCTGACCTCCGTCCCGCGCATCAACATCGCGCTCGGCAAACCGGTCGATACGTCGGAAATCGAGCTGGTGAACTACTGGCGCGAATACATGAAGGACCAGCCGACCCACGCGCCGGTGGAGGTGAATGGCGGCCCGTTGATCGAGAACGTGTTCGAAGGCGACGATATCGATATCACGACCATTCCGGCGCCGAAATGGCACGAGCTGGACGGCGGGTATTTCATCGGCACCGCCTGCATGGTGGTGATGAAGGACCCGGATTCGGGCTGGATCAACTACGGCGCCTACCGCGTGCAGTCGCATGACGCGAAGACAGCCTCGGTCATGGTGTCGAAGGGCAAGCACGGCGATATCCTGATGCGTAAATATTTCGATCGCGGCGAGCCGTGTCCGATCGCTGTGGTCGCGGGCATGCACCCGGCGCTGTTCATGGTCGCCGGTCTCGAGATGCCCTACGGCAAGAACGAATATGACTGCGCCGGCGGAATCATCGGCGAAGGCGTCGAGATCATCAACATGCCGAAAACCGGGTTGCCGGTGCCCGCCAATGCGGAGATCGCGTTCGAAGGATATATCCATCCGGAAGACCTGGTCGACGAGGGGCCGTTCGGCGAATGGCCGGGTTACTACGCGGGCGACATGCATCCGGAACCCGCGATCCGTATCGAAACCTTCATGCATCGCGACAACCCGGTCCTGCTCGGCGCGATCCCCGCCGTGCCGCCGAACGACGACACGTTCTATCGCGGCACCTATCGTTGCGGCGCCGTCTGGAACCAGCTGGAGGCAGCCGGCATTCCGGAGGTCAAGGGCGTCTGGGCGCACGAGGCGGGCGGCAGCCGCATGTGGCTTACCGTGTCGATCAACACCCAGTACGGCGGCCATTCCAAACAGGCCGGGCTGATTGCCTCGCAATGCCATGCCGGTGCCTACGCCAATCGCTGGGTTGTCGTTGTCGACGAGGATATCGACCCGTCGAACATGAACGACGTCATCTGGGCGATGTGTACCCGCTGCGACCCCAAGGACGGGCTCGATATCCTGAACGGCTGCTGGAGCACGCATCTCGATCCGATGAGCTACAGCCATGACGACCGCCGCAATTCCCGCGTCGTGGTTGATGCCTGCATCCCGTTCCGGGAAAAGGCGGATTTTCCGGCGGTGGCGCGGTCGTCGAAAGAGCTGGACGACCGGGTGCGGGCGAAGTTCGCCGACGTGCTGCCGGAAGGGTCCTGAGCGGGTAAGCCGCAGCGCCCCGGGAGGCGACAGAACGACCGTTTCGGTCGGCGCGCCGTGCCTTCCGTCGATATGTCGACGACGGATATCCGGCCGCCGTCCACTCGTCGTGGAAACACGCGCACGGGCGCCCAGCTGCGCAATCCGTGATGTGTTTCGATATCCGATATCACGTTCCGCTGGGTGGCGGTTAACGCGCCTGTCGGCCGGCGCACGAAACCGCTGATTGCGTCGCGGTTCACCTGCCACGCCGCGACACGGAAGCGATGGTCAGTAATCTGGTCTCCAACGCGCACAAATTTGCGGACAAGACGGTAAAACTCTCTGCGACGCGGGAAAATGGCAATCTGGTCGTCACCGTCGAAGACGACGGCCTCGGTATCTCCGCTGAACAGCGCGATGCCGCGCTGAACTGGGGCGGCTGGCTGGACGAAGCCACGCCCGGCACCGGGTTCGGTCTGTCCATCGTGGGCGATATCGTGGCGCTGTATGACGGCGATATGCGGTTGGGGGATTCAGGCCTGAGCGGTTTGAAGGTAGAGATCGAGTTGGCCGGTTAAACTGTGTAGACGTCGCAAGGCAAAGACAAACTCCTCCCCAGTAGGGGAGGGGTTTCTGCATTTCCGCCCGGCTCTCGCCGGGGCCGCAACGGGGGCTTTATTCGGCCGCCTGCGCGCCCGCGTCGTCGAACAGTGTCGCCACGTAGAATTCCCGGCGTTTCAGATTGCCGTGGAATTCGTCCAAGAATTCCGGCGCGACCGCGCCGGTCACCGTTTCGTTCGACAACAGCGCATCGGTCCATGCCCTGACCAGCGGGAACCCGTCCAGCAGGCCGGTTTTCAGATAACCGTCGGCAATCAGGAACCTTTGCAGGAAGGGCGCGTAGGCCGCGTCAACCAGCGACAGTTCCGGGCCGTTGAAATACGGGCCGTCATTGCCGCGCTGGCGCGCGATGGCTTCTTCCAGCCGTTCCACGGCCTTCGGCGCTTTTGCCAGTCCTTCTTCCATCTCTTCGCGGGTTTTGGTGTAGTAAATTCCGCTCAGCGCGCCGGAGAAAGTGGGCACGAAATCGGTCCATGCCCGGTTGCGGGCGCGGGCGATCGGGTCTTCGGGGTGAAGACGCGGCGGCACGGTTTCGTCCAGGAATTCGGCGATGGCGTTGGATTCGAACAGAATCTCGTCATCGACCTTCAGCACCGGCACTTTACCGTGCGGCGAAATTTTCAGGAACCAGTCGGGCTTGTCCCGAAGATTGATAAATGTGACCTCGAACTCGACGTCTTTGGCGCGCATGGCAATCACGGCGCGCTGGACCCACGGTCACGTAAAAGAGCTAATCAAATGGTATTTGACGGTCATACCCCTAACCTTCCGCTTGGTGCGAGTGCGATCCTACCCGGGAACGGGCGGCGAATCGAGGTGTCTATATCGATACGGCGGCCGGCAGATCTTCTTCGAGGATGGAGATATTCAGCGTGTAGGAAATCTCGCCTTCTTCGTCGTCGCGGTACAGAACGCCGATGAATTCGTCGCCCAGATACACCTCGATCGGGGCGTCCGGCTTCTTGGGCTGGAGGATTTTGATGCGGTTGTTGGAGAAGGTCAGCCGGAGGTACTCCTGTACCCGGGTAATCTCGTTCAGCGTCATGATTGGCCTCCTGTGCGGGTTTCGGCGCTTTTATGCACCCTGTACCCCGTGGTTACGGCCATCCGGTTTTTTTTGCAAGCCGCGTACCTCCGATTTTGTTGCCGTTGAGGCGCAAATTCGTTAGCCTTCATCCGGAATAACAGAATCACCGATTGGGAGCGAAATATGACTCGCAAGGCTAACCAACCTTTCGTGCGTAATGCCTGGTACATCGCCGCCTGGGCCGAGGAGATCGACAACGGACTTCTGGCGCGGACGATTATGAACGAGCCGATCGTCATCTACCGCGATGCCGACGGCAATGTGGGCGCCCTGGAAGACCGCTGCTGTCACCGCGGCGCGCCGCTGACGCACGGTGCCGTCACTGATGTCGGGTTGCAGTGCGGCTATCACGGACTGACCTTCGACACCAAGGGCAACTGCGTCGACATTCCCGGCCAGAAGAACATCCCGCCGCAGGCGCATGTCCGTCACTTCCCGCTGGTCGAACGCAACCAGATTCTGTGGATCTGGATGGGCGATCCGGCGCTGGCCGATGAAAGTCAGATCGTCGACTACCCGTATCACGACGACCCGGTGAAATGGCCGCACCGCAAGGCGATGTTCCAGATCAAGTCGAACTACATGCTGATGATCGACAACCTGATGGATCTGACCCATCTCGGTTACGTTCACGGCCGCACGATCGGCGGCAACCCGCTGCAGCATGTCGGCGCGGACATGGACAGCCACAAGACCGAAAAGGGCGCTTATTTCATCCGCTGGATGCTGGAGCACGATCCGCCCCCCACCTATCAGAAGGGCGGAAAGTTCACCGGCAAGGTCGATCGCTGGCAGGAATTCGAATATGTCGGCCCCAGTATCGTGCTGCAGTGGTCGGGTGCGGTGGCGGTCGGCAAGGGCGCTCAGGAAAACCGCGACCAGGACGGTTTCCATCTGCGTCTGCTGCACGCGGCGACGCCGGAAACCGAGACCACGTTCCACTATTTCTGGTCGACCGCCAACGGGTATCGTCAGGACGATCCCAACGCGACGCAGGAAATGTACGACGAAATCTATCCGACCTTCATCGAGGACAAGGTCATCATGGAAGCCCAGCAGGACCGGATCAATCTGAACCCGGATCGCGATCTGGTCGAAATCCATGCCGACAGCGTCCTTGCGCTGGCGCGTTTGTCGCTCGACGAAATCGTCGAGCAGGACAACCAGATGATGGCGCAGGCCGCGGAGTAATCGCTGGTACATATCGACGGAAAGCGGCGGGTTGATCCCGCCGTTTTCTTTTTGGGCCGGCCGGACCTGAATTCGACTGAGATAGAGCTGCCTGGGGGGCGAACATGGAAATCGCGCTGTTCATATTCGACAGAATGACGCCGCTGGACGCGGTCGGCCCGCTGGAGGTGATCGGCCGGGTGCCGGACGCCGAGGTGAAGATCGTCGGCAAGACCGCCGGTCCCGTGCGGGCAGGTCATCTGGGCCTTTCAGCCGATCACGCGATGGCGGATGTGTCGTCGCCCGATATCCTGTTGATCCCGGGCGCTGCCGACATGAGCCACGTAACATCGGATGAAGAGGTTCTCGACTGGGTGCGCGCTGTCGACAGGACCACGACGTGGACGACGTCCGTCTGCACCGGGGCCCTGGTGCTCGGCGCGGCCGGCCTGCTGAACGGCAAGCGCGCGACCACCCACTGGTCGGCGATGAAACAACTGGCGGATTACGGCGCCATCGCGGTGGACGAACGGGTCGTGACCGACGGTAAGATTATGACCGGGGCCGGGGTCTCCGCCGGCATCGACATGGCCCTGACCCTGCTGTCCGAAGTGGCCGGCGAGGACCATGCCCGGTTCGTTCAACTGATGACCGAATACGACCCGCAGCCGCCGTTCAATTCGGGGTCTCTGGCAACTGCGCCCGATGCCGTGCGCGAGAAAGCGCAGTCGCTGTTCGGGGAGTAACGAAAAGCGCTGGGAAGTTTTTTCGGACCGCTGATCGGCGGTTGAAGAATTCAGCCTCGTGAGCATGCGCCAAATCTGTCGGCTCGCATTCTGGAACAGCGGCATTCGGTCCCGCCTGTTATGTGCAGTGGGCACGATGTTGCGCCCGCTCCCGAAGTGCCGTTGCGTTATGGATGGGGTGCATGATATACCGAAAAGGTATAGGAGGGCTGCCCGATGGACGTGCGCCAGTTGCGATATTTTACCGAGATCGTGGAAGCGAAAAGCTTCACGCGCGCTGCCGATCGCGTGCGTATCGCGCAACCGGCGCTCGGTCTTCAGATACGCAAACTGGAAGACGAGCTCGGCGTCGAACTGCTGCACCGGCATTCGCGCGGAGTGGAACCTACCGAGGCGGGCCTGGTGTTGCTGCGCCACGCGAATGCGATCCTCAAACAGGTCGAACAGGCGGGACAGGAAGTCAGAGATCTCTCCGGGCCTCCGCGTGGCGAAATCGTGCTGGGGATCACGCCGACAGCCAGCGCGTTGCTGGTCACGCCGCTGATCCGCGCCTGTCGCGATGCCTACCCGGATATTTCGCTGCACCTGTTCGAAGGGCTGAGCGAAGAGATCATGCGTCGTCTCGACGACAATTCGCTCGATATGGGGTTCACGTATAATCCTGGGGCCGTCTCCGGCATTTCGACGGAACCGCTGATGGGCGAAGATCTTTATCTGGTCGGTGCGGCGGGCAGCGACGACCCCGGAGAAACAGTGTCGTTCGCCACCGTGTGCAAACGCAGCATGATTTTGCCAAGCCACGGATTCGGCCTGCGAGACTGGGTGGAGGACACGGCGCGGGAAAAGGATTTGACGATCGAGGTATCCTTCGAGATCGATTCCGTCGCCACGACGCGGGACCTCGTCGAAGACGGGCTGGGCTATACGATCCTGCCCTATGCAGCGGTTCAGCAGGCGGTTCAGGCCAACCGGCTGTTCGCTTCGCAGATCGTGCGGCCCAAAGTCCCGCGCACGCTCCATTTCGCGTACGCTGCCTCCCATCTCGAAAACAACGCTTCGCGCGCGGTGCGCCAGGTCATAGATCGGGTCATTGCCGAATGCATCGATGCAAGCGAAGGGCGTCTGCGCCGGCCATAGACGATATGCCCGATGTGTCGTGCCATTGAAATTCGGCATGGAAGCTATTGGGGAATGGTTTTTAACAGCAAACGCCCGACATCGTATAAGGGCGGCAACAACAGGAAAGGACACTGAGATATGAGCACCAAGGCAGTAATCGCCGGCATCGACAAGGCGGTGGACAATTTTTCGAAAAACAACCGCATGCTGAACGAACCGATGACGAAGGGGCGGGCCTACACCTTCGTGATGCAGCACCGGCTGAATACGCGGCAGCGCAACTCTGTCCTCAAACTCCGGGTGGCGACGAACACGCCCGAGTGGGACGTGAAAATGGATATTCTGGAAGCCTGTCACGAAGAACTTATCTCCGACGCGGAGCACGGCGACGGCCGGCCGCACTGGAAGGTTCTCGAGGATCTCGGCGTCGATTGCGGGATGAAGCGGGCCCAGATCAGAAATGCGAAGCCGCTGCCGTCGACGCGTATGTGCTGGCGCGCCTGGGACGGGCTGATGAGTAACCGGCACTGGCTGCTGGGCCTGATGGCCAACACCTGCGCCGAACGGGCGAATATTCCAGGTTACGGCAAGGGTGAGGTGAAGAAAAAAGGCTGGTTCGGCAACGAAAACCGCCGTTGGGGAAAACTGTTCGACCTGACCCCGGAACAGCGCCTGTTCTTCGGCATGCATTCGGAAGCCGATATCAAGCATTCGGACCTGGGCTGGAAGACCGTGGCCCAGCATGCGGCGAAACTTCATATGGAAGACGAAGTGGTCGACGCCTGCGAGGAAAACCTGATTGTCTGGGATTATTACCTCAACGGCATCGCGGATGCCGGCGATGCGCTGGACAAGAAGATGGGCTGGCGTAAAAAGATCGCATAAGCCAAAATCCCTATCAACGAAGTCGGGCGGGAGCATGCTTCCGCCCGAACTGCATTTGGAGTCCGAGATCATGTCTAAACTGACCGTTACTTTCGCTGCCAGCGACTACGAGCACATGCGCGATCTGACGCGCGGGGATATCCAGGCCGAAGGCATCGACCTCCGGTATCTGAACCTTCAGATCGAGGAAACATTCTTCCGGTTCATCAAGTTCCGCGAATGGGACGTGTCCGAAATGTCGTTCGGCAAGTACATCGCCCTGAAATCGCAGGACGACGACAGCATCACGGGCATTCCTGTCTTTCCGTCGCGCGTGTTCCGGCAATCTTCCTTGTTTGTTCTGCCCGGCAGCGACATAAAGGACGCCGCCGACCTGCGCGGCAAACGCATCGGTATCCCCGAATGGGCGCAGACGGCGTCGATCTACACGCGCGGCTGGCTGGTGCACAATATCGGCATCCCGCTGCAGGAGATCGAATGGGTGCAGGGCGGCGTGAACTCGGCGGGCCGCAAGGAAAAGGTCAGCCTGAACATTCCCGACGGTGTGTCCTACACGCCGCGCCAGGACAAATCGCTGACCGACATGCTGTTCGACGGCGAGATCGACTGCATCATGTCGGCCCATCCGCCGACGCCGGTGGAGGAGGGCGAGGATACCATCGTTCATCTGTATCCGAATTACCGCGAGGTCGAGGAACAGTATTACCGGGATACCGGCATTTTTCCGATCATGCACGTTATCGCCATGCGAGGCGATTTTTTCCGTGAAAACCCCTGGGTCGCGACGAATCTGTACAAGGCGTTCGAGGAGGCCAAGAACCGGGCACTGTTCCGGGCGACCGAAATGACGGCGACGCGGATGCCGTTCGCATGGTGCTACGACGCCGCGCAAAAGGCGAAAGACCTGTTCGGCGAGGATTTCTTCCCCTACGGGATCGAAAAGAACCGCACCACGCTGGAAGCCTTCCTGCAATACGGTTTCGAGCAGGGAGTCTGCCAGCGCAAGGTCGAAATTGAGGAGCTGTTCCCCGAGGAAGTCACCCGGGTGCTGACGGAATTTCACGTCTGAGAGCCGGACAAAGAAACTGCTGATATAACCCAGGCATGACAAAACCGCTGGTTCTTGTCTCTCATTCACCGCCAGATGACATCCGCGATGCGGTTGCCGAGCATTTCGGTGACGAAGCGAACGTTCGGTTTCTTCCCGACCTGAACGGCCCGGAACGCGATACCGCGCTGCGCACCGCTCGGGCAGTTATGACCTATCACCCGATCCGCGATCTCGGGGTCGAGGCAATGGCGTTGCTGGACAATTGCGAACTGATCCAGTGCTGACCGCCGGCATCGATTACCTGCCGCTGAGCAAGATGCCGCCGCACATTCCCGTTGCCTACAATGCCGGCGCCTACGCCGAACCGATGTCGGAACACGTCGTCGCAATGGCGCTGGCGGCTTCCAAACGGCTAACGGTCGAACACCGCAATATGAAGGCGGGCGAATTCAACCAGTTCGTGCCGACGAAGAAGATCCGCGGCGCGACATGCGGAATCCTGGGATTCGGGGAGACCGGGCGGGAGGTCGCGCGTCTGATGCGCGGCCTGGGCATGCGGATCGAGGCCCTAAACCGATCCGGAACGACCGGCGAAGAGGTCGATTTCATCGGCACGCTGGACGATCTCGATCGCGTTATGACGGCGGCGGACGTCCTGGTGATCACGCTGGCGCTAACCCGCAATACGGACCGGCTGATACGGTCGGAACATCTCGCCCGGATGAAGCCGGACGCCGTGCTGGTCAACGTGGCGCGGGGGGAGATCGTCGACGAGGACGATCTGTATCGGCATCTGATTGAAAACCCCGCTTTTACCGCGTGCCTCGAGGCGTGGTGGATTGAACCGGTCCGTCACGGAAAATTCGAGACCAAACATCCGTTTCTCGATCTGCCCAACGTGATCGCGTCGCCCCACAATTCAGCCATGAGCGGCGACGCGCTTGTGGTCGCGGCAAAGCGGGGTGCTAAAAATGTTTTGCGGATGCTGCGCGGCGAGGGTG
Source organism: Alphaproteobacteria bacterium (assembly GCA_038146925.1). Classification (GTDB taxonomy): domain Bacteria; phylum Pseudomonadota; class Alphaproteobacteria; order MPNO01; family UBA830; genus UBA830. The sequence goes on along the minus strand of JAYQSP010000009.1, from coordinate 83,359 downwards.
CCTGCTTTATCGCGGGCGACGATGTGAGGATGCTGTAGACAAGGCTGGCCCGTGCGAATTTCTTGCTTATATCCATTGCCGCTTCGCAAGGAAGTTCGTCCGCGAACGACCATGTTGCAGCCGCGGACATTTATCGCCAATCTGCGCGCCGATGATCATGAGAATTTTCAGATTGTGGCTCCAGCCCGTTTTCTTTGCGCTGGGGATGGTTGGACCGGAATCTGCCGTCGATCGGACGTAGAAATTCGACCACAGCGTCATCAGCCTGTCTTTTCTTTTCTGACCACCAAACGGGAACACAATACATGCCTTCACTCGTCCAAATGGCCGGCCCCGTCGGCGCCCTGCTGAAGGAACGCGGTCAGACCGTGTCGGTCTCCGAATCCGCGGCGGGCGGGCTTATTTCCGCGGCGTTGCTGTCCGTGCCGGGCGCATCCGCCTATTTCGTCGGTGGCGGGTCTGTCTACACCCAGACGGCGCGGCGCGGCATTCTGCGGTTCAACGACGCCAAGGCCGAAATGCAGGGCTCGACCGAGGAATACGCCACGCTCGCGGCCGCTGCGATCCGCGAAATACTCGATACCGACTGGGCAATCGGCGAATCCGGCGCGGCAGGACCTGGCGGCAACCGCTACGGCAATCCGGCGGGGCATGTCGCGCTGGCGGTCGTCGGCCCATCGTCGGCGACCCGCGTCGTGCAAACGGGAAATGACGACCGGGAAGACAATATGTGGACGTTCGCCCGCGCCGCGCTGGATCTGCTCCACGATACCGTGAAGGGGATCTGACATGATCACCGTCTATGGAATCAGGAACTGCGATACCTGCCGCAAGGCCCTGAAATGGCTGGAGGCGGAGGGCATAGAGCACTGCTTTCACGATTTCAGAAAAGACGGACTTGCCCATAGGCAGGTCGCCGCCTGGTTGGAAGCCGTGGGCTCCGATGTGTTGCTGAACAGGCGCGGCACGACCTGGCGCAACCTGTCCGATACTGAAAAGGACAGCGTCGACGCAGGCAAAGCCGAGGCGCTGATTGTCGACAATCCTACCCTTGTCAAACGGCCCGTATTTGAGGGCGCGGGCACCCTGCTGGTCGGATTTGGCGCCGCCCAGCAGGATGCGCTGAAGGGGTAAGTTTCTAGGACACGCCCCCCAGCGTCGTCGTCACGTCTACGATCGCGACGCGGCCTTTTTCCACTTCCGCGACGGCGCGGCTGAGGATATCTGCGAGCTGATCCGGCGTCCGCGCCGGGCCTTCCGCCCAGGCGCCGAAACCGCGCGCGACCTGCGCGAAATCGACGATAGGATCGCGCATCGCCTGGCCGATCCAGGCATTTTCCTTTGGCCGGTTGCGGTTGTGCGCGACCTCGACCTGATGGACCTCGTCATTGCCCCAGGTGGAATTGTTGTTGACGATGTGCAGCATCGGGATGCCGTAGTGCACGGCCGACCACAGGCAGCCCGGCGCCATCAGGAAATCGCCGTCGCCGCCGATGGACACGCAGAACCGCCCCTTGTCGCGAAGCGCCAGGCCGGCACCGATGGCGGCCGAGGCGTTGTAGCCGACGCCGCCCCCGCCGTCGGCGCCCAGATAGGCACCCGCGCCGGGAAAGCTCCAGACGACCTCGTTGAAGCTGCGGTGGTTGGCGGCGGTCAGCGTCCAGGGTTTGTCCTTCACGGCCTGATAGACCTCGTGGATCATGCGCTCCACCTTGATGGGCGATTGATCCCAGCCTTCGCGGGCTTTTTCGGTCTGGGCGGCGCGCAGCCTGTCGTGGCGTTCCGCCAGCATCTTCTTGCGCTTTTCGATCCGATCGTGACTGCCGGAATCGCGTTCCAGCGCCTTGCGGACGGCGGCGGTGAGGCGTTCCAGTCCGTATTCCGGCTCGCATACGATCTGCAGATCGACCGGCGGGGTCGGACCGCCGAACGCCGTCCATGAATTGTTGTCGATGGCATTGAGCGACATATCGATGATTTTCGGTGGCGATTTCTCGCGGGCTTCCCGCATGTCGGCCCGTCGCCGGATCGCGTAGGTGCCCATGACGTTGTTGATGTCGATGGCATCCATGCAGACGATGACGTCGGCGTCGCGCAGCGCGTCCTTATCGCCGGACAGGTTCTGCGGATGATCGCTCGGCCAGCAATAGACCGCGCGGTCGTTCAGGCCGCCGGCGCCGCTGATGTTCAGAAGTTCGATCAGCGGGTCGCGCATGCGTTCGTAAATGCCGAACCGACCGCCGACCAGAACCGGGAACTCGGCGTTGACGATCATTTCAGCCGCTTCCGCCAGGGCGTCTTCGTTCGGTCCCATGGGCGGCGGCGCGTTGTAGCGTGGAAGAGCAGGGTCTATCGGCTCCAGCGTTTCGTCGACCGGCTGTTCCTGGATATGCGTGTCGATAGAGACGTAAACCGGTCCCGGCGGGTAGGTTTCCGCGATGGCCTTGCCCCGGACGATGGATTTCAGGGTCGCGTTGCCGGTCGGCGGCTCGTCCGTCCACTTGACCCAGTCCTTGATGATATCGGCCTGGGTGCTGGCGGAATGGTTCCATTCGATGAAGCGCCGCTGATCGGGATCCAGCGGACCCGCGCCGCCGAGAAACAGGATCGGCGTCCGGTCGCAATAGGCATTGTACAATCCCATCGAGCCGTTCATCAGTCCGACGAGATCGTGCAGGATACAGAGCGCCGGCTTGTCCGCCGCCTTGGCATAGCCGTGCGCCATGGATGCGGCCGACAGTTCGCTGGTGGCGAGGATGATTTTGGGGTCGAGATTCCGGTTGTGGTTCACGAGGGAATCGTGAAGCCCGCGATAGCTGGCACCCGGAAGAAGAAAGACGTAATCGAAATTCATCTTGCCCAGAAGTTCGGCCATGGCGTCGGAGACGTATTCCGGCTCGGCGCGGTTGGCCGGCAGGTTCACGGGTGTTTCGTGATGCGAAAAATCGGTCGGTGTGTCGTTCATTTTTTGTCGGAGTCCCATACGTAGGCTATGTTGTCCTTATCCAATACCAACGCTGTCGTTTTGACCAGCGCACCTGCAAAAAAAAAGGGGAACGGGATGTCTTTGTCTCTGGAAGGGCGCGTCGCGCTGATTACGGGTGCGGGAAGCGGGATCGGGCGCAGTCACGCAGTGCTGATGGCCGAACGCGGCGCCGATCTGATCATTAACGACGTCAACGAAGAAGGACTCGGCGAAACCGCGGATCGAGCCGCAGCAAGCGGCGGCAGGGTTCAGCGGATCGTACACGATGTCAGCGAGATCGCCGGCATGAGGGAAAAGACACGGGCCGCTGAGGCGGCGTTCGGCAGGATCGATATCCTCGTCAACAATGCGGGCGTCAGCGGCGACCGGCTGGCATTCGAGGACGTGACCGAAGAAGCCTATGACCGGATGGTCGATATCAATCTGAAGGGATCTTTCTTTCTGACCCAGGCCGTGGTGCCGGGCATGAAGGAACGGCGTTACGGCAAGATCGTCAATACGTCGTCCATGTTCGCCCTCGGCGGCAATCACGTCGCCGCGCATTATTCGGCGGCGAAATCGGCGCTGTCAGGGCTGACCAATTCGCTGGCGCGTGAACTGGCCGAATGGAACATCATGGTCAACGCCGTCGCCCCCGGTTTCGTCCTGACCGGCATGACATCCCGCAGCCGCGACGAGGAAAGCCTCAAACGCCGCATCGAGCAGGTGCCGCTGAAACGCATGTCGGGCGAATTCGACATGGCCTATACGGTGGCGTTCCTTGCGTCCGACGAGGCGGATTTCATCACCGGCCAGGTCATCAGCCCGAATGGCGGAGAACGGATCGTCGGGATATAGAATTCGATCAGACGATTATGTTTTCCGTTTTCGCCGCGACGGCAGGCATGTTCGATCCCACAGATAAATAGGGGCGACATTTGCGGCGGGCCGGGTAGTCGGATAGTTTCCGGCCAAAGGATGCAACTCAGATAAATGCACCGGTTGCTGCGGGGTTTGCCGGTGCCGAGCAGGGAAGGAACGGACAGATGGCTGACGGCGACGCGGGCGCATCCGGATTGCTGCCCAACGATCTGAACATTTCCTATGCCAACATGCGAGACTGGCTCGAGGAAGCGGAAAAGCTGGGCGAGGTGAAGCATGTGAGCGGCGCCAGCTGGGAGCGCGATATCGGCATGGCGACCGAGGTCGTCCAGCACAGTGAAACCGCGCCCTGCGTGGTATTCGAGGACGTGCCCGGCACGATGCCGGGCTCGCGGCTGCTGGTGAATTTCTTCGCCGGGAAACGCATGAACATGACGCTCGGCTTCCCGTCCGAGTATTCGAAGGTCGAACTGTCTGACGCCTTCAGGGAACACTATTCCGAAAACATGCGGGAAATTCCGCACCAGATCGTCGAAGACGGCCCCGTTCTCGAAAACGTCGTTGAAGGCGACGCGATAGACATCGAGGCGTTTCCGGCGCCGGTTTGGCACGAGAACGACGGCGGCCGTTATATCGGCACCGGCTCCTATAATGTGACGCGCGACCCGAATTCCGGCTGGATCAATGTCGGTACCTACCGGGTGATGATCCATAGCAAGAACGAGGTCGGCTTTTACATCTCGCCGGGCAAGCACGGGCGGGTGCATCGCGACAAATGGGTGGAGAAGGGTGAACCCATGCCCACCGTTATCGTTCTCGGCGGCGATCCGATGACGTTTCTGATGGGCACGTCCGACATCCCGCATAATGTCTGCGAATACGACATCGTCGGCGGCATCCGCGGCGAAGCAATGAAGCTGATCGAAGGAAAACACACCGGCCTGCCGTTTCCGGCCGATGCCGAAATCGTCATCGAAGGCTTCGTTCACCCGACCGACCGGCGACCCGAAGGACCGTTCGGCGAATGGACCGGGTATTACGGCTCGCAGATGCGCGAGGAACCGGTGATGGAGATAAAGGCTGTCTATCACCGCAACAACCCGATCCTGTTCGGCTGTCCGCCGCAGCGCCCGCCGGACGAGGTTGCGCGCTACCGGTCGATCACCCGCTCGGCGATGCTGAAGGAAAACATGACCCGCGCCGGCGTACCCGACGTCACGTCGACCTGGCTGCACGAGGTCGGCACTGCCCGGATGCTGATGGGTGTCGCGATCAAGCAGCGCTACCCCGGGCATTCCAAACAGGCGGGACATGTCGCCTGCCAGTGCCAGGTCGGCGCTTATGCCGGCAAGTACGTCGTCGTCACCGACGAAGACGTGGATGTGTCGAACCTGGAGGAGCTGATCTGGGCGATGTTGACGAGATCCGATCCAGCGACGTCGATCGACATCATCAGGGGCGCCTGGTCGACCCATCTGGATCCGCGCATTTCGCCGGAAGACAAGGAAAAGGGCAATCTGACCAACAGCCGGGCGATTATCGATGCCTGCCGACCGTTCCACTGGAAGGACGAATTCCCGACGGTCAATTCCCCGTCGCTGGAGCTGGCGCGGGAATCCAAGGAAAAGTGGGGCTATCTGCTCGACTGAATGAACGCGGCGCCAGGTCCGCAAAACGCTAACACGGAGTAAGACACCGATGGATGGATCCATTGCAAACCAGTACGTGCAGACCGATCTGCGCGATTTTCTCGCCGCGGTGGAAGAAGGCGGCGAGCTGAAACACGTCGCCGGCGCCCACTGGGACAAGGAAATCGGCGCTGTGACGGAAGTGTTGTACCGCGAGAAGGTCGACCGGTCGCCGGCTCTGCTGTTCGACGAGGTTCCCGGGTACGAAAAAGGTTTCCGGTGCCTGTACGGCATGCTGGGATCGCCGCTGCGCCTTGCGCTCGGCATGGGGATCGATCCGTCGGAGTCGGGTGACCGCCGCGCCATGCTCGACGCCTATCGCACCCGTATCAAGAAATACGAACCCGTCCCGCCGCGCATGGTGACCGAGGGGCCCATACTGGAGAACGTCGACCGCGACGACGATGTCGACCTGACGAAATTTCCGGTACCGGTGCATCACGAAAAGGACGGCGGCCGGTATATCGGTACGGCCTGCGGCGTGATTACCAGAGATCCGGATACCGGGCGCGTGAATGTCGGTACCTACCGGGTCATGCTGAATGGCAAGAACATCGCGACGTCGTATATCTCCAACGGCAAGCAGGGACGCATTCAACGCGACAAATATCTGAAGGAAGGCAAGAAATGCCCGATGGTGATCGTCGTCGGCATCGATCCCGCCACCTATATCGCCGCGCGCTATACGCTGGCCGACAACATCCCGGAACTCGACTGGGCAGGCGGCCTGTCGGGCCAGCCGATGGAATGCATCGAGGGCGAAGTTACCGGCCTTCCCATCCCGGCGCGATCGGAACTGGTGCTCGAAGGCTGGGTGTCGCCCGACGAAACCGCGCTGGAAGGCCCGTTCGGCGAATGGACGGGGTACTACGCTGGCGATGCGAAGGAAGAACCGGTCATCCATATCGAACGGGTGTACTATCGCAACAACCCGATCCTGACCTGCGCCGCCAGCCAGAAGCCGCCGCACAGCCATCTGTTCGAACGGTGCTTCATCCGCTCGGCCGGGTTGCTGGATTCGCTTGAAGGCGCGGGAATCCCGGACGTGAAAGGCGTGTGGGTGCATCAGGCGGGATCTGGGCGCACCTTCGTGGCGGTGTCGATCAAGCAGCGCTATTTCGGTCATGCCAACCAGGTCGGCCTGGTCGCGTCGCAGGTGAACCCGGTGGGCTATGTCGGCCGCTATATCGTGGTGGTCGACGACGATATCGACCCGACCGATATCAACGACGTGATCTGGGCCATGGGCACGCGGTCCGATCCGAAACGCGACATGACGATCCTCGACCGCACCTGGTCGTCACGACTCGATACGATGGTGTTCGACGACAAGCTCTATAACAGCCGGGTCGTCATCGATGCCTGCATTCCGTACGAGCATCTGGAGGATTTCCCGGAAGTCGCCATGACGTCGCCGGAACTGGCGCGGGAAGTCCGGGCGAAGTTCCCCGACGTGTTCGACTAGGACGCGTTTCACAAGGCCTGGGGCGGTTAGATCAGGCTTCCAGAATGCGGAATGCTGCATCCTCCGCCACCTTTGTTCGCGCGGCGTCGAGACCGTCTTCCGTACGGGCGTGTATACGATAAAGCGGTTGGCCGGCTTCCACCGTATCGCCCGGCCGGGCGAACAGATCGAGACCCGCGCCCTTGTCGACCGGCGCGCCGGCCGCGCGCGCGATGGAGGCGAGGGCGAAACAGTCGATGAAATCGACGGTCCCGTCGGCATCGGCCGCTATCGTCACGGTACGACGGCCGATGTCGATTGCTTCCGGGGGCGGGCCCTGTTCGGCGCACATGCGCTCGAAGGTTTCCCAGGCGGCGCCGCTGTTGAGCAGTTCGCGGACGCGGATCGGCGCTTCCGCCTCGGTCATCGACGGGTCGAAGGCGAGGATCGCGGCGGCAAAGGACAGTGCCTTTTCGCGCAGATCCGCGGGGGCATCCGGTTCGTTCTTCAGAACCGCGACAACGTCGCGGGCTTCCAGCGCAGGGCCGATACCGCTGCCGATCGGAGCGCGTCCGTCGGTCAGGCGGACATCCGTGTGCAAACCCAGCGCCGCCCCGACGTGCAGGAACAGATCGCGCAGGTTTTTGGCGTCTGTGGCGCTGCGGACCTTGGCAGTCGGGCCGAGCGGCACGTCGATGATGCAGTGCGTTGCGCCGGCGGCGAGCTTCTTGGACAGGATCGAGGAAACCGACCAGTGCAGGGTGTCGAGTTTCAGGGGGCGTGTGATGCGGTTCATGACCTCGTCTACGCGGGAATGGTTCAGCCGGCCGTTCCAGGCGATGCAGCCATTGGTTTGCTTCACTGTGCGGCGCACGTCGTCCGCGTCGAGATCGACCCGCGCCAGGACTTCCATCGCGTCGGCGGTGCCCGCCGGCGATGTGATTGCCCGTGAAGAGGTCTTCGGGATCGTCAGCCCGTGGGCGGCAACGATGGGAATAACGATCATGGTGATCCGGCTGCCGGGAATGCCGCCCATCGAGTGCTTGTCGACGACCAGATCGGACTCCCACCTGATGGAAGCCGAAAAATCGGCCCGGGCGCGGGCGAGATCGACCGTCTCGTCCCGAGTGAGGCTCTCGGACACGGAGACCAGAAAATCGGCGATCTGCTGGTCCTCGTAGCGGCCGGCCACGATATCGCCGATAACGGCGCGATATCCGTCATGATCCAGCGCGCCGCCGTCGAGTTTGCGGGCCAGCAGCATGGCGCTTTCCGGCGCCGCGCGGGACAGCGCCGAGACGAATTTATCGATGCCTTCCTGCGGTGTGCCGTCGTTCAGGATTGTTACTTTCACGGCTTCCGACGGAATTTTCGCCGCCTCGCGGGTCAGCCGCGCGCGGATGTCGTCTGCCGATTCCCGACCCCGGCTGGCAAGCCGCTCGGCGAGAATTTCGGGAGAAGCGGAGATTTCCAGAACAACCGCGGGCGAATACCGGGCGATCGCTTCTTCGATGACGCCGCGCGAGACATTGGCAATCACCGTCCGGCCGGCCTTCAGATCGTCCGAGTATTGCGACGGGATCGCATATTTCAGTCCATGGGCCTGCCAGTCGAGCATGAACGCGCCGGCCCTGTGGCGCGCATCGAAATCGTCGTCTGTGACGGCCTCATGGTCTTCGCCGCCCGCGTCTGCCGGGCGCGTGACGACCCGACGCGCGAACACGACGTCCGCGTTCTCCGACAGCGCGGCCCGGGCGCCGTCCATCAGAGTATCCTTGCCGGCGCCGCTCGGACCGACGACGAGGTACAGCGTCCCCCGCATTAAGGCCCTATTTCGAGATGGTGACGTCGAGGCCGATATCGACGGCGGGTGCGGACTGTGTCATGCGGCCGACGGAGATCACGTCAACGCCCGATTCCGCTTTCTCCTTTATGGTATCGAGGCGAATGCCGCCCGATGCCTCGGTGCGGGCGCGGCCGGCGATGATTTCGATGCCTTTTTTCATCATATCGGCGGACATGTTGTCGAACATAATGACATCGGCGCCGGCACTGGCGGCTTCCTCGACCTGTTTCAGCGTATCGCACTCGACCTCGATCTTGGTCAGGGCAGGGGTCAGCGCCCGGGCCTGAGCGACCGCCTTGGTGATGGAGCCGTGCACGGCGATGTGGTTGTCCTTGATCATGACGCCGTCGTGAAGTCCGAGACGGTGCGGCCGGCATCCGCCGATGCAGGCCGAATATTTCGACAGCATGCGGAGCCCGGGAATGGTCTTGCGGGTGTCGATCAGCTGCGCATTCGTATGGTCGATTTTCGAGGCGTATTCGCGCACCAGCGTCGCGATACCGCACATGAACTGCAGGATGTTCAGCGATGTCCGCTCGGCGGTCAGCAGGCCGCGCCCCGGTCCCGTGATCCGCATCAGCGACGTGCCTTTTTTTGCAAACGTACCGTCCTTGACCAGGGTTTTGACTTTTGCCTCCGGCACCATGTGGCGGAATACTTCGGCCGCAACCTCGATTCCGGCGATCACGATGTCCTGGCGGGTGTTCATCACGAAATCCGCTTTGGCATTGGCCGGGATCATGATGTTGGTGGTCAGATCCTGGATGCCGACATCCTCGGCCACCCATTCCTCGATCATCAGGTGCAACTCGTCCTTCGGCGGCAGCAGAAAGGTAGCGTCGAAGCTGGCGGAACGCTTTCCGGCAGCGGGTTTCTGGGGGGATTTGGCGGTGGATTTGCGGGTGGCCATGACGTTCCTCGATACAAATGGAAATTCATTTGTACACAAACGAGTTTGGCGGGGCAAGGGATCGAAGGCATGTGTCGAAAACACCGTGACCGGCCGGCCGATCGTCTGCTTTAATGCCGGTAATAAAGGAGGAAAGTCGATGGATACCGGTATCGAAAACACCCGCGAACTGCCCAAGGAGCACGGCATCAGCACCGACACGCGGGAAACCCTTGCTCGGGCCAGCCGGTATGCGGAGGAACGGAATTTCAGCGACTGGCTGATCGTCGACACCGACGCCCATCATTCGGAGCTGAGCTCGTGGAAGGAAGTGGTGCTCCACATCGAGGATCCGGTCCTGCGCCACAACGCGATCGAGATGCAGCAGCGCACCGGCGCCGGCGCCGGCCTTTCGAACGCGGTTGGCGGTCTGCGCTATCAGGATGTCGGCGGGCGGATTCCCCATCAGACGGCGCTGGCGGAAACGATCGACGACGACAGCGTTCACCGCGACGTCACGCTGATGCGCCGCGTGATGGACGCGCTGCATATCGATTATCAGATCCTGTTTCCGGGCAATCTGCTGCAGCTCGGTCTGCATCCGCAGCCGCGGGTCGAGGTGCAACTGGCCTTTGCCTATAACCGCTTTCTGATGGAACGCATCATCCCGGCGGAGGACCGGCTGAAGACGCTGCTGTACCTGCCGTACTGCGAGCCGAAGGAATGCGAGCGGATGGTCGAGGAATTCGGCGACCATCCGGACGTGCTCGGTTTCATGGTCACGTCGGTGCGTTACAAGTCGGTCCATCACGACAGCTACATGCGGCTTTATGCGATGCTCGAGGAAACCGGCAAGCCGCTGTGTTTCCACGCCGGCAACAACTGGCAGGACGAATATCTGAGACAGCTGGACACGTTCATTTCCATGCATTCCATATCGTTCGTGCTGTGCAACATGGTGCATCTGACCAACTGGGTGATGCACGGGCTGAACGAGCGTTTTCCGAAGCTCGACGTTATCTGGACGGAAAGCGGCGTGGCCTGGATTCCGTTCATGATGCAGCGGCTCGACAACGAATACCTGATGCGGTCGTCCGAGGCGCCCAACCTGAAAAAGCTGCCCAGCGAATACATCAAGGACATGTACTACACGACCCAGCCGATGGAACGGACCGACATGGCCCTGCTGGAAGCGACGTTCAAGGCGATGAATGCCGATACGCAGCTTCTATACGCATCCGACTGGCCCCACTGGGATTTCGACGCGCCCAGCAGCGTTTACGACCTGCCCTTCCTCGACGAAGAGGCGAAGAGGAACATCATGGGCCGCAATGCCGCGCGGCTGATGGGCCTGCCGGATCACACCGCCTGACATGAAGGAGAAAAACCGATGATTACCGTACTCGTGACCTACAAACTGCCCCCGGGGATGGACCGCGCCGCCGCGCATGCTTTGTCCGAGCAGGCTGCGCCACGCTTTCAGGTGCTGGAAGGGCTGCGCATGAAGCATTTCCTTTATCAGGAAGAAGAGGGCCTCGGCGGCGGATTCTACAGCTGGGAGACCCGCGAGGCGGCAGATACGTTCCACACCGAAGCATGGCTCGATTCCATGGAAGAACGCATGGGGTCGCGTCCCGAATTGCAGTATTTCGAAACCGCCGTGGTGGTCGATAATTCGGTCGGCGAAGTGAGGGTGGAAGCGGCCTGAACGATACCCGGTAGCCTCGCTGTTATAGAAAAAGCCCCGGCGGTTTCTCGCCGGGGCTTTGTCGTTAGACTGGCGCGCGACCCTATTTCGGGATCGAGCCTTCGATGCCCTGGACGTACCAGTTCATTCCCGCCAGTTCGGCGTTGGTCATGGTCTTGCCGGCAGGTACGCGGACCTTGCCGGTCTGATCCTTGATCGGGCCGGTGAACGGGTGGAACGTCCCTGCCTTGATGCCCGCAACGATTTTCTTCGCCTCGGCCACGACCGGCGCCGGGATTTTCTTGTTGTAATCAGGGATGCGGATCACATCGTCGGCCATGCCGCCCCAGTAATCCTGCGATTTCCAGTTGCCGTCCATCACGCTCTGAACGGTCTTGACGTAATGGTTGGTCCAGTCGTTCACGACCGACAGAAGATGCGCGTTGGGGCCGAAATGCGACATGTCGGAAGCCTGTCCCACCGCCCATTTGCCGCGTTTCTCGGCGGCCTGCATGGCGGCCGGGCTGTCGGTGTGCTGGATGATCACGTCGACACCCTGATCCATCATGACTTCGGCGGCGGAGCGTTCCTTGCCCGGATCGAACCAGGTGTTCACCCAGATGATCTTCAGCTCTGCCTTCGGGTTGACCTTCTGCATGCCGAGCATGACGGCGTTGATGTCGCGGATGACTTCCGGAATGGGGAAGGATGCGATGTAGCCGATTTTGCCGGTCTTGCTGACGCTGGCGGCGACATAGCCGGATACGTAGCGGCCTTCATATGTCACCGACAGATAGGTGCCGAGATTCTTGGACCGCTTGTAGCCGGTTGCGTGTTCGAACGTGACCTTTGGATAGCGTTTGGCGACCTTGAAAGTCGGGTTCATATAGCCGAACGAGGTTGTGAAAATCACCTGATGGCCGGTGCTGGCCAGCTTGTTGATGACGCGCTCGGCATCCGCGCCTTCCGGCACGTTCTCGACATAGGTTGTCGTGATCTTGTCACCGAAATGCTTTTGCAGACCAAGCCGGCCCTGATCGTGCTGATAGGTCCAGCCGTGATCGCCGATCGGTCCGATATAGACGAAGCCGACCTTCATCGGGTCGGCGGCCTGCGCGCCGAACGCCGCGGTAAGAGTGAGCGCCGCGGCAGCCGCGAAGCGCGTCAGATAGCGTTTTGTCATAAAAATTTCTCCCTGCCGCCCGTGCCCTGTCGCGGTACGGCGAATGACGTGATGCCAACCGCGCGATCATAGGAACAGAGGCCTTTGGAGACAACGCGCGACAGGAATCGGCTGTGGATAAGTGTGCAGAACAGCATCCTTCCAGACGCGCCTCCGCTTCATCCGCTTCGCGACTTCGGCCTCAGGACGAGGTGTTCATGACCCATCCTGCAATGGAGTTCTCTCCCTCTCCCTATCCCTATCCCTATCCCTATCCCTCTCCCGGCGGGGGAGAGGGGATCAGTTCAGGTAGTGCGCGCCGAACTTCGCCGACACGCATCGCCAGCGACTGATCCGCGTAGGCTTCCGGCGGGCTGTGGCCCCACACCGGGCCGGGCCAGGCGGGGTCGCATTCGGTGCGCCCGACGATATGGATGTGCAGCTGCCGCACGATATTGCCGAGCGCGCCGACGTTCATCTTGATCGGATTGTAGAGCTCCCGGATCGAGTTCGACGCCGTCTCGATCTCGTCCATCAGGATAATCCTGTCGTCCCGTGCCAGATCGCCCAGTTCCGTCAGGTCCGGTTTGGCCGGCACTAGGATAAGCCACGGATAGCGGACATCGTTCATCAGCAGTACCCGGCACAGGTCGAGAGTGCCGATCTCCACCGTGTCGGCAGCCAGACGTTTGTCAAGTTCGAACATGGTTGCACAAGACACGCCGGCTATTTGCCGGCGTCTTCCTCTTCGGTCTTGTAGAAATTGCCCGGTACGCGCGGGGCCAGGTCTTCTGACGGGGCGGCACGCTTTGCCTTGTTGGCTTCGAGCATGGCTTCGTAGTCGGACACAGCTTGCGGGCCGGCGCGGACCAGACCTTCGCGGAACCTGTCCATCGGCCGCGTGCTCCAAGCGCTGCGCTCGCTGTAGAACGGAATCCACTGCTCCTTGGTCCGGTTTTCTTGGAAATCGAGTACGTTCTTCAGCGCGTCTTCAACGTCATCGGCGCTGGTCCAGGCGGATTTGTAGTGGATAAACCCGCCGCGTCCGACGATCCAGGTCATGTTTGGCAGCCCGCCATAGATGCGGTGGGCGGTTCCTTCCAGATCGTCGAGATACACCTTGCGCCTGATGTCCGAATGCTCAACGAAGGCCTTCGCGTTAGCGCGTTTGTCGTCCATCGACGTGTGATGGTGATAGTTCTCGCCGGGATGGGCTTCGTGGGTGTAAACGAATACCGAGCGCACGGCCCGGTCGGCATATCGCGCGTGGAGGTCTTCCATGGCCTCCGCGGCGATCGCGCAGAACGGTCAGGTGAACGAGCCGAACTCGATGACCGTCACGCCTTTCTTCCAGAATTCCCTCATCTCCACCGTCTCGCCGGTGGCGAGGTCTTCGACCGGGAAGGACGGCGCGCGCATCGTCACCTTTGGCGCGTGCATCGCGAATTCCAGAAAATCTTCCTGTCCGCCCGTAAAGACGTCGTAATTGTAATCGGTCGCAGCCATGGGACGTTCCTTTTGGTTTCCGGTAGTTCCGACTGTGTCAGGTGGCGCGAAGCCTGACAATATGCTGGCAGTCCCACCTGCGAGATGGAGAACCAAACGGTGACGCCGCCCGACACCCAACCCTCACGTCGGATCCAGGATTACCGTGCGCTTCTGCAACAGGGGCGGTTCGACAATGCGCTCGAGCAGATGCGCGCCGAGTTTCCCCTCGATACCCTTGGTGGTCGCCGGCAGCGATCTGATCGCGACTATTCCGGGAGCATTCATTATCGTGCTCGGCGCACGTCCAGCGGTAACGACGCTGCCGCATCCCATCGATCTGCCGAACGTGGAAATAAAGCTGCTGTGGCACGAACGGTTTCACGGCGACGCCGCCGGCAGGTGGCAGCGGGACCAGCTGGTGAGGGTCTTCGAGACGGTGAAGTGGAATTAAACACCGCGTCTTTTCCTGCGAGGACCAAGATGCGATTATGCCTGCCATGTCAGAAGATACCGCCGAAATAAATTTAATCGTGAACGGCGAGCCGGTCACGAAAACCGTACCCGTCCGCCGCCATCTGGTCGACTTTCTGCGCCTGGACCTTGAACTCACGGGCTCGCACCTGGCGTGCGAACACGGTGTCTGTGGCGCCTGCACGGTCCGGGTCGACGGCGTGGCTGTGCGCGGCTGTCTGATGCTGGCGGTGCAGGCCGACGGCGCCGAGGTCGTCACCATCGAAGGCCTGTCCGACAGCGGCGAGGTCGCCGACCTGCAGGCCGAGTTCGAAGCGCGCAACGCGGCCCAGTGCGGCTATTGCACGCCCGGCATGGTGATCACGTCCGCCGAACTGGTGGCCGCCGGCGGCGTCCCGGATCGCGACGCGATCCGAGATCATCTGTCGGGCAATCTGTGCCGCTGCACGGGGTATCAGGCGATCGTCGACGCGGTCGAGGAAACCATGAAAAAGAGAGCAGGCGCATGACGCCGCCCGACGGAAACGGCGCCGGCGGACTGGTCGGCAAGGGGGTCGCGCGGCCCAACGTCAAACGGCTCATTCACGGGCGCGGACGCTATACCGACGACATTTCCGTGCCCCACATGCTGCACATCGCCTTCGTGCGCAGCCCCTATGGTCACGCCCGGATCAACGGTATCGACACATCCATGGCAGCGGAAGCGCCGGGCGTGGTCCGCATCGTCACGGCGGCCGAGGTCGCCGAGATATGCGAACCCATGGTGGCCATCGCCGCGCATCGGCCGGGTCACAAATCCGCGCCGCAGCATGCCATGGCGGTCGATCATGCCTGTTACCAGGGCGAACCCGTCGCCGCCGTCGTCGCCGCGAGCCGCGCCGAGGCGGAAGACGCCGCCGATCTGGTGATCGTCGAGTACGAGGAACTGCCTGCCGTGATGGATATCCTGGAGGCGCTGGATCCGGCGTCGCCGCCGATTCATCCAGATCTCGGCGACAACCGGTGTTTCGAACACACCACCGTCACCGGTGACGCACCGGTGGCGCTGTCGAATGCGGCGTTCACGGTCGAACAGGATTTCGAATTCGGGCGTCACACGGCGGTGACGCTCGAAGGTCGCGCGATCCTGGCCCATTGGGATACGGTCGAAGAACGACTGACCGTACACCATTCCCACCAGTCGCCTTACCAGATGCAGGATGTGTTTTCGCGTCATCTCGGCATTCCCGAACACAGGGTGCGCGTCATCACGCCCGATATCGGCGGCGGGTTCGGCTTGAAGATCAACGTCCATGGCGAGGAACTGGCCGTCGCCGCTATCGCCAAAATGCTGGGCAAACCGGTGAAGTTCACCGCGGACCGGTTGGAATCGTTCGCCGCCGACTGTCAGACCCGCGATCACATCGCCACGGCGAAGATGGGCGTGGACGGGGACGGCCGCATCACCTCGATGGATTTCGAGAACGCGCTGTCGGTCGGGGCCTACACCGCCTATATCCGCTTCGGCCTTGCCGAAGGCATGATGGCGATCACCTGCGCCGCCGCGCCCTACGCACTGACGGATTATCATGCGCGCACGCGGGTGGCCTACGTGAACAAGGGCATCGTCGGCATGTTCCGTGGCGTCGGCGTACCGGTCGGCTGTGCCGTGACCGAGGTTCTGGTCGACCAGGCGGCCGCGAAGGCGGAGATCGATCCGGTCGAGTTTCGCCGGAAGAATTATCACCGCGATGAAGACTATCCGCTGACCAGCGTCGGCGGCTATGCGGCGAAATACATGTCGCTGCACCGGTGTCTCGACGCCTGCGTCGACATCATGGATTACGACGGCCTGCGGGCGGAACAGGCGGCGCAGCGGGAAAACAACGTGTGGCGCGGCGTCGGGGTGGCGACCTTCGTCGAGGCCGCCGCCTTCGGCCCTGTCTATTACGGCCCGTCGGGCGCCCGCGTCTCCACCCAGGACGGCTGCACCGTCAAGCTGGAACCGACCGGCGTCGTCCGCGTGATGACCAGTGTTACCGACCAGGGGCAGGGGACGCTGACCGGCATCGCCCAGATCGTCGGCGACCAGCTCGGAATCGGCATGGACGATATCGACGTCATCGCCGGCGACAGCGCCACCACTCCCTATGGCGGCGGCGCCTGGGCGTCGCGCGGCATGGCGATGGGCGGCGAAGCCGCGCTGCAGGCCGGCAAGGCGCTGAAGGGGAACATCCTCGATCTCGCCGCGTCGGTGCTGCAGACCACGGCCGACGCGCTGACGCTGGAAGAGGGAGAAATCTGCGATGCCGCGACCGGCGAAGCCCGGATGGATCTCGCCGAGCTCGCCAAGGTCGGCTATTTCCGCCAGGACACGCTGCCGGGCGGCACCCAGCCGGAACTGATGGTGACCCGCCACCACGTCCCCGATACGCCGTACTACGTCGCCAACGGCGTGCAGGGCGCGCATGTCGAGGTCGACATCGAGACCGGTTTCATCAAATTGCTCGGCTGGTGGGTGGCAGACGATTGCGGCCGCGTCGTGAACCCGCTGATGGTCGACGAACAGATCCGCGGCGGCGTCATCCAGGGTATCGGCAACACGCTCTACGAACACAGCCAGTACGACGAAACCGGTCAGCTGCTGAACGCGACGCTGGCCGATTATCTGCTGCCGATGGCCGGCGAAATGCCCGACATTAAAATCGCCCATGTCGAAACCCCACTCACCAACACCGAGCTTGGCGCCAACGGCATCGGCGAGTCCGGCACCATCGGCGCCATCGCCGCTTTGTGGTGCGCCGTGAACGACGCGCTCCGCCCGCTGGGCGCGCAGGTGACCAAGCAGGCCCTTCACGCCGGAGCATGTGCTGGAGGTGATTGCGGCGGCGCGGGGGTGAGCGATCAATCGTCGAGAATACTCAAGCCCGACGATGACAAGTGTTCTTTGGGGCTTAACTTGATTTGTCACCCTCAGGCCTGACCCGAGGGTTTGCCTAGCAATAACCTTATACCTTCACTCCTCCGGCTCGATGGTGAACATCAGCGGGTGGCCGGCTTCCTTGCCCATGTCGGTGGCTTCCCTGGCCTTGGATTCGGCGACGTCGCGGGTGTAGACGGAAATCACGCAGCTGCCCTGCTGATGCGCCGTCATCATCTTGTGATAGGCTTCTTCGTCGGTCATGCGGAAGACGGTCTTCAGAACCTTGATGACGAATTCGCGCGGGGTGAAGTCGTCGTTTTCAAGCATCACCTTGTACATGCGCGGGCGTTTGGTCTTGGTCCGCGTGACGGTGCCGGTATTGGTATCGGTATCGCTCATGATGTCACCGGGGCATTTCCAGTCTCGGATCGCGTTTTAGTACGTTCGCACGACTGTTTCCGGAAATCCAGTTTCAGACGCCCGCCTCGTCAAAGGCGGCGCTGATCACGGTCAGGCCGTTGAGCGCGATTGGCAGACCGTTCCACGGCGCGGTCTGGATGGCGGCTTCGGCGACCTGGTCTTTCGACAGGCCGACATTCAGCGCCGAGACCGCGAATTTGCGCAGGGAGTCGTGCAGGGCGGCGGAGGTGAAGCCCGCGATGGCGACGATCACCCGCTGGCGCAGATCGAGGCCCGGTCGGACCCAGAGCTGACCGTATCCGTGCCGGATGGCGCCCTGATAGAGCGAAAACGTCACCGGATTGTCGGGCGAGGCGTAGCCACCGGCCTGACGCGGGCCGTGCAGCTTTTCCATGACGGCCGCGCCGTCCGCGTCCATCTGTGCCACCGTACGCGTGTCTTCCGGGTCGTCGGGTAGAGAAATGCCGCGGGCGGCGAAAACGCGGTTCGCGGCGGCGATCGCCTCTTCCGTTCTCGGCAGGCCGCTATACAGCGCCGACTGGATAAAGATCTCGAGAACGGCACGCGATTCCAGCCCGGCGTCGAGCGCGGCGCCGACCATGCGTTCCGTCGCTTTCTCGGCCCCCCGGAAACACAGTGCCGTCAGCGCGGGAATCACGCGGTCTTCGGCCGGCAGGATATCCCTGCCGGAAATATCCTGATGGTAATATTCATCGACATAGGCGGCGTAACCGGGCGCGTTCAGGCCCGGGTCGTCGTCGGGTTGGCCGGCTGCCCGGCGGCGCCCGGCGCCCGCGTTTCGGTTTTCCTCGCGCGTCATTCGCGTATCTCCTTATGCCTTCTCCATCACCCCGCGCCGCCCCGCCCAGACGAACAGCGCCGCCATGCAGGCAAACAGGGCCAGGGCGCTGAGGCCCAGCGACCAGTGAATCCCGATCATCCCGCCGCCGAAGCCGACCGTGAACCCGCTGAACGTCCGGCAGCCGAGGCTGCCGACGTTGAATAACCCGATCGCGCGGCCCCGGATTTCGGGCGGCGAATGGAGCTGCGCCAGCGTGCGGGTCATCGAATTGAACGACAGGTCCAGGAAACCCGCACAGGCCAGCAGACAGAATGCGAGAATGTAGTTTTGCGAAACAGCAAATCCAAGTATTGCCAGCGCCCACAACAGACCGAGAATGAAGGACGTCCGTGTTTTCGCCGGCAGCATGTTACCGGCTTCGAGGATGATGCCCGCCATCAACGCGCCCACGGCGTTGGCGGCCAGCAACATGCTGTAATACAGCCCTTCGCCGCCATAGCCGAGATCGCGGGCGAATTCCGGCATCTGCGGTTCATGCGCGTTGCCGATGAAAAACGCGGCGAGACCGGCGAGAAACGACATCGCGAAGACGACCGGGATGCCGGAAACCTGCCGCACGGTTTCGAACATGTCGCGAAAGCTGGTCATGGCCGCGCCGGTCGAGTTACGGTCGGTGTTCACTTCCTTCGGGTTGCGGATCAGCCAAAGGGTCAGCGGCAGATAAATCAGCACGTTGATGAATATGCCCCAGGTCGGACCGACGATCAGCAGCAAGGCGCCGCCTGCGGCCGGTCCGAGCAGCAGTCCCAGCGTGCGCGACGTCGCCAGCAGGCGGATGGCGCTTTGCAACTGGCGGCCGCCGACCACGTCGTGCACGAGCACCTGGCCCGCCGGCGCCCATAACACGCCGGCCAGACCGTGGACAATCAGCAGGATCACCGCATGCCACTTCTCCAGGCTGTCGGTGGCGAACAGGATTCCCCAGCCCAGCGACACCAGCATGAACAGGGCCATCC
This sequence comes from Alphaproteobacteria bacterium, assembly GCA_038146925.1. Taxonomy (GTDB): domain Bacteria; phylum Pseudomonadota; class Alphaproteobacteria; order MPNO01; family UBA830; genus UBA830. The sequence continues at coordinate 63,697 of JAYQSP010000009.1, read as the reverse complement.
CCGCCTGGATAATGCGGCGCGGATCGTAGCGGTCGGCCAACGCGCCCGCCCAGATGGAGCACAGAAGAAACGGCACCCAGTGGGCGATCACCGCGAACCCTGCCAGCGACGGCGACTGGAACTTTTCGAAGATGATCCAGTAGCTGATCACGTGCTCGATGCTGTCGGCCATCATCGCCAGCGCCGCACCCAGCAGATAAATGCGCGATGCCGGATACCGAAGGGCAGCGTAGGACCGGGTATCTGGGGCGGCGGTCATTCGCCGGTCGTGTTGTTCATATCGCGGGCGCCGTCAGGACGGTTCGAAATCGATCACCCAAAGGGTTTTGACCACCGGGCCGAGAAGCCCCTGCACCTCCTTGTGCGCCGGGTGAGGGCCGTAAGCCGACAGCACGTCCTTGTCGCGCATGGTGACAATAACTGCATGCGTGAAGTCTCCGGCGCGGCCGGAAAAATCCTTGCCGGATTCGATCTTCTTGATCCCGTCGATCTTGTCTTTCAGGCCTTCCACCGCCTTCAGCGAATTCATCCGCGTGTCTTCGTCCACGCCGTCGTTGAATTCGAGCATCACGATATGCTGTACGGTCATTTTGTGTTCTCCTGGTTTTGTGTGGCGGCATCGTGCATGCTTCGTCGGCGACGGACAAGGGGCGGGTATTGTCCACGACCATTCTGGGTGCGACAAACATGTTGCCAACGATTAACAGAAAACCGGAGGGACAGGAATGCGCCTGCGTGCCGGCGCCGGACCCGTCGGGCAGACGCGGACACGTCGTCAAGGCTTAGATCGTGACCGCGGCCGGCCGAGATGGAGACGATGCGCTGGTCGGCGAGCTGCAGGATTACGTGAAGACCAACGCCGCAACCTATATGTATCCGAGGGTGATCTCGTTTGAACGTGAATTGCCGAAAACCATTAATGGAAAAATACTCAGATCGGAAATAAGGGAGCGGAAATGAGCGAAGGAAACAGGATCGCCGCGCATTACAGCGGTTCCGGCATGGCCGACCGGGTGCTGTCTGCGCTGACCGGGGAGGGCATGGATATCGATGCGCTGAGCTGGGACCGGCTGACGTCGTTCGACCAGTTTCACACGCGCGGCTTCCCGGCGACGCGGGATCAGGCAGCACTTGCTGCGCCGGAACCGGGCGAAAAGGTGATCGATATCGGTTGCGGGGTCGGCGGTCCCGCACGGTACCTGGCGGCCGAATTCGACTGCGAGGTTACCGGCATCGACCTGACGCCGGACTATATCGACGTAGCAAATATGCTGACCGAACGCTGCGGTTTGTTCGACCGGGCGCGCTTCGAGCGGGCCAACGCCCTCGATCTGCCCTTCGGTGACGGTCTGTTCGATATCGGGTGGAGCCAGAATGTCTCCATGAACGTCGCCGAAAAGACGGATTTCTATGCCGAGATCGCGCGTGTTCTCAGACCCGGCGGGCGGTTCGTGACGTCTGATGTGGTCGTCGGACTTGGAGGAGAACCGGCCTGGCCGTTGCCATGGGCGCGTGAGCCGTCGATCAGTTACGTGGCGACGGAAGACGAAATGCGGACGGCGATGGAAAGCGCCGGATTTTGCATCGTTGAATGGCGCGACACCACCGAAGAAGCGGTAAACATTTTTCAGAACCCGAACCAGCAGGCCCGGCGCGGTAAACTGGGAGTAAGTCTGATCGCCGGCGCGGATTTTCCCGAACGATCCCGCAATCTCGCACAAGGTATGGCGGACGGCGCGTTCACCAGCGTACTCGCGCTGACGGTCAAACCGGTCTGATCTTTCATGATTTTCCGGCAGGAGGGATATCCGCGCTTGAATTAGTCAGCACTAAGCGCATAATACTGAATAAATATTTTTTGGATGGAGGATTTCATGACGGAAGATCGGGTTGTGGTCGCTGGCGGCGGGCTTGGCGGGTTGGCTGTCGCGCTGGGTCTGGCGCAGAATGGAAAACGTGCCGTCGTGCTGGAAAAAGCGCCAGAGCTCGGCGAGATCGGCGCCGGTATTCAGCTTGGCCCGAACGCCTTCCATGCGTTCGATTATCTCGGCGTAGGCAAGGGTGCGCGCGAACAGGCGGTTTACGTCGAACGGCTTCGTTTCATGGATGCGATGACAGCCGAGGAGATCAATCACGTCCCGCTGGACGAGGCGTTTCGCGAACGGTTCGGCAATCCTTATGCCGTGGTGCACCGGGCGGATCTTCACAAGGAACTGGTCAAGGCCTGCGAGGAACACGATCTTGTGGAACTGCGCGTTAATAGCGAAGTCACCGGATACGATCAGGACGGTGCCAGTGTCACCGCCCATCTGTCGAACGGCGAGGATGTGAGCGGTACGTTGCTGGTCGGCGCAGACGGTCTCCATTCCGCGGTACGTGCAAAGCTGGTGGGAGACGGCGCACCACGAACCTCCGGCCATTCGACGTATCGGGCCGTGATCCCGGTCGAATCCATGCCTGACGATCTGCGCTGGAATGCGGCAACGCTGTGGATGGGGCCGAAATGCCATCTGGTTCACTATCCGCTGTCCGGCTGGAAGGTGTTCAATCTGGTGGTCACCAAGGACAACGGCGCGCAGGAAGTGGTTGCCGGCAAGCCGATGACCAAGGATGAAGTGCATGAAAACTTCAATCATATCCACGAAACCCCGCGTCGCCTGATCGATCTCAGCGAGCACTGGAAGGTGTGGGTGCTGTGCGACCGGGAACCGGTCGAAAACTGGGTCGACGGACGGGCGGTCCTGCTGGGGGACGCCGCCCATCCGACCCTGCAGTATTACGCGCAGGGCGCCTGCATGGCGCTGGAGGACGGCGTCTGCCTGTCGAAGCTGATCGGCGCCAATCCGGACAACCTGGATGCGGCGTTGCTAGGGTATCAGGAACGTCGCGTCGTGCGCACCGCGCGCATCCAGATCGGATCGCGCCAGCTGAGCGACAACTGGTTCCACGTCGACGGCGTGCACCGCCGGCTGCGGAACGAGATCATGGGCGGCATGACGGCCGAGGACTACTACGACAATCTCAACTGGCTGTACGGCCACAACGAGGCGAAGGTGGACGCCTGATGGTGGTCGTTGCCGAAAAGACGGGCATTCTTGACGACCTTCGCGCCGCGCCGGGCCATCTGATGCGCCGCTGTCAGCAGATCGCAGTGTCGGTTTTTCTGGATGAATGCCGGCCGTGGGATCTGACGCCGCTGCAATTCGCCGTGCTGGCGGAGCTTAACCGGGACGGGCCGGACGATCAGGTCGGTCTCGGCGGCGCTCTGGCGCTGGACCGGACGACCATCGGCGTGGTGGTGAAAAAGCTGGAGGAACGGGGGTTGGTGGAACGGTCCGTGTCCGAAAAAGACCGGCGCTCAAAACCGGTGTCGATCACTAAGAAAGGCGCCGGCCTGATCCGCGACGTCTTGCCGTCCGCCGAGGCGGCACAGGATCGGATGCTGGCGCCCCTGACCGCATCCGAACGCGCTCAGTTCATGCGCCTGCTCGGCAAAATGGCCAACGGCAATAACAGCGAAAGCCGGGCGCCTTTGCGACGCTAGGATACCTGTTTCCTCCTCTCCCTCGCCCCGTCGCGGCGAGGGGTTTCGATGGCGCCTCATGCTACAGAAAGAGTCCCCTCTCCCTCCCGTGGAGAAGACTAGGGAGAGGGGTTATGACCAGTCTCAATCCCTTCGCAGCGACGTGTCTGTCATGGTCGTATCCTGGCCCGGGGGCGCATTGTCGACGGCAGCTTCCAGCGTCATTTCCTCGCGCCATTCCTCTGCCGGGCGGGCGCATTCGTTGGTGCCGATCTGGTCGATGCCCCAGTAGATTTCCAGCATGTGATTGTCGGGGTCGAAGAACTCCACCGCGACCTGGCAGCCGGCGCGGCGGCGCCCGAGATAGGAAATCTTGACGCCGTGTTTTTCGAGATGATCGCGGGCGCGGAACACCTCGTCGATGGACGATACTTCGAACGCCAGGTGGTTCAGCTCGTTGCTGTTGCCCGGCGCTTCCGCACCGCCGACCAGCGCGACGCCATGATGATCCTGGGCGCAGCGCATGAACACCATGCGCCCCGGCACCATCGTGGCCGGATATACGTCGGAGACCCGGAACCCCAGAACCTCGGTATAGAACTTCACCGATTTTTCGAGATCCTGCACCATCAGGACCACGTGCCCGATTTTGTTGATGCTGAACGGCAACCCGTCCGGTGTGGGCGTGTTACGCAGCGCCACGACGTCCGGTTCGTTCAGTCCTTCGGTATCGACTATGCCGCGTGCCATGGTGTTGTCTCCGCTTGGTTGGTCAGTTCAGGTTGAAACTAGCATCCGCCGCCAGCCAAATCAGCCTGAGTCCCAGCAGGGTCAGCAAAACCTGAAATCCGATACGAAACACGCGTTCGGGGATCCGGTCCATTGCGTGTTTGCCGATCCAGGTCCCGAGAAACGACATCGCGATCATGGTGGCCATCAGCGGCACGTATGATCCGAAGCTGACCCCCAGCAATCCGAACGCGGTCAGCTTCGCGATATGCACGATGGACATCAGGATGCCCACCATGGCGATGTGGTTGCGCCGGTCGGGGGCGACAACGGCGGTAAATGCCGCGAGCAGCGTACCGGTGGCGCTGATGAACACGCCCAGAAAAGTGACCACGAAGCCGACGAAGACGAAGCGTCCCTTTTCCGGACCGAACTGCGCGAGCTTCGGCACCCAGCACAGGATCAGGATGCTGACGCCCAGGACAAACAGCAATACGCTTTCCGACAGCCCGATGAAAATCTGCCCGCCGATCGCAGCTCCGATGACAGTGCCGACCACGAACGGCAGTACTTTGTCCCACAACATGTACCGCCAGCGGGATGTTCCGAGACTGACCGCAGCTCCCAGCTGAACGATGGTGTGAACGGGAATCAGCAGCGCCGGCGGAAATACAAGCGCCATCAGGCCGATGAGAATGAGCCCGCCGGCGGTACCTGCAATCGAGGCGACAAATGCACTGAACAGCGCGGAGGCGTTCAGCCCGATAAAGGACCACACGTTAATCCCGACCATGCCGAGAAACTGGCCGTCGGCGGGGTTCATTTCCATCGAATGAGCGTCGATGAACTAGTTTAGATCTTCCCCAGCGCTTTCAGCACCACTTCCGGCGTGATCGGCTGTTCGGTCACACGGCCGTCGGTCAGCGGTTTGATGGCGTTGTTGACGGCGTTCATCATCACGCCGGGGGCCGCCCCGGTTCCGGATTCGCCGGCGCCCTTTGCGCCGAGTTCGGATTCGCTGGTCGGTGTCTGGACGTGTCCGACGTGAATGTCCGGCATTTCCGACATCATCGGCGTCACGTAATCCGCCATGGTACCGTTCTGCAGCTGGCCGTACTCGTCGTAGATGCAGTGCTCGTACAGCGCGCCGCCCAGACCCTGGACGCAGCCGCCGCGGATTTGTTCGTCGGCGAGCTGTTCGTTGATGATGCGTCCGCAATCCTCTACCACCCAGTGCTTCAGGTGCCTGATCCAGCCGGTATCGACATCGACCTCAACATAGGCACCGTGAATGCCGTTGGTGTAGATATAGGGCGAATCCTGCAACCGGTAGCGCCGCGTGTGCGACAGCACCGGCTGATAGTCGTTGGGCAGTTCGCCGAGCTGGAAATGCCCTATGCGTCCTATTTCGGAAAGCGGAATACGCGCATCGGTCGATCCTTCGTCGACCACCGCGCCATCGACGATATCGAGGTTTTCCGGGTCGGTCTGGAGCAGAATTCCCGCCATGTGCAGGATTTCGCGCCGCAGATCGAGCGCCGCCTGATAGGTCGCCTCGCCGCCGATGGCGGTGGCGCGCGACGCATAGGTGCCGCCGCCATAGGGAATGGCGTCGGTGTCGCCCGAAATGGCACGGACCATGTCCATGTCGCAGCCGATGGCCGCCGCCGCGATCTGTTCCATCACGGTGTCGACGCCCTGGCCCTGATCGGTCACGCCCAGCGCGACGATCACGCCGCCATTGGGTTCCAGCTTCACGGTCGTGGCGTCCTGAGCTGCGATCCGCGCGCCGCCGGCGCCGTAATAGCCGACAGGGCTGGGGGCCGTGCCCTTGATGAACCCGGCGACGCCGATGCCGCGATAGATGCCCTTTTCACGCAGTTCGGCCTGTTCGGCGAGAAGCTTGTCGTATTCCATCAGCCCGTGCAGTTTTTCGAGGCACGCCTGATGCGACAGGTCCTTCATCGGAATGCCGGAGCCGATATTGCGCGGATAGGAATCGTCTTCCATCACGTTGCGACGCCGGATCTCGAACGGATCGAGGCCGGTCACGTCGGCCGCCCAGTCCATCATGAACTCGCCGACCGAAATGCCGATCGGATGGCCGACCGCGCGGTACTGCGATGTCGGCACCGCGTTCAGATAGACGACGGTCGCCTTGGCGCGATAGTTCGGATGCTTGTAGGGGCCGAAGGTGATGTTGAGGATCTGGTTGGCCTCGAACACCGAGGTCCGCGGATACTGTGAATAGGCGCCGACGCCGGACAGATCGTCGATCTCGGCGGCGATCATGGTGCCGTCGTTCATGATGCCGATCTTGGCCTTCACCCGGTTTTCGCGGGCGTGAATGTCGGAGACGAAGGATTCCAGACGGTCAGCGACGAACTTCACCGGGCGTCCGAGCTTGATCGCCGCCGCGGTGGCTGCGACCTCGTCGCCGAAGGTATGAATCTTGAGGCCGAACGAGCCGCCGACGTCCGGCGCGACGATCCGCACATTGTGTTCCGGCACGCCGAGCGTCTGCGCGAACACGGTTTCGATCATATGCGGACACTGGCTGGACGTATGGATGGTCAGCCGCTCGGTGCCGGGATCGTATTCGCTCAGCACAATCCGCGATTCCAGGCTGACCGCCGTGTGACGGCCGAAATAGAAGGTTTCCTCCAGCACGTGGTCGGCTTCCTCGAACGCCTTGTCGACGTCGCCGGAGCCCAGCGTGTTTTCCCACGCCTTGTTGTCGCCGAGATTGGCGTGGATGACGGGAGAATCCGCATCCAGCGCGGTTTCCTTGTTGATGACGACGGGCAGTTCCTCGTAATCGATCAGGACCAGCTCACCGGCGTCTTCCGCCTGAGCGCGGGTCTCGGCGATGATCATCACCACCGGTTCGCCGTGCCAGCAGACCCGGTCGACCGCCATCGGGTATTGCGGCTCGGCCTTCATGTTCTCGAATACGGTCAGCGTGCCGACCCACGGACCGGTGCACATCTCGGCCAGTTCCGCGCCGGTCATGACCAGTTTCACGCCAGGGGCCGCCTTGGCGGCATCGACGTCGATGTTCAGAATTTTCGCATGGGCATAGGGGCTGCGGACGAACGCCGCGTGCAGGGTGCGGGGCGGCGTGATGTCGTCCGTATAGCGGCCGCGGCCGGCGACGGCGCGCTTGGCGCGGGAGCGGGGCAGGGTACGGCCAATGTAGGAATTGGGCCGGTCGTAAGGATGGATAAAGCCCATGATTATCCCTTCAGGCGTTCGTTATTGATGGATTCGATCGCATCCACGATGGCGTGGTAGCCGGTGCAGCGGCAGTAGTTGCCGGACATGAATTCGCGGATGTCCTCGCGGCTCATCTCGGTTTTCTGCGCCAGCAGTTCGGCGGCGGTCATCAGCATGCCGGGCGTGCAGAACCCGCATTGCAGCGCGTTACGCTCGACGAACTTGTCCTGCAGGTCGGCGATCTCGCCGGTGTCGGTGATGCCTTCGATGGTCATCACCTCCGCGCCTTCGGCCTGGGCCGCCAGCATCAGGCAGCCGCGCACCACGTCGCCGTCGACGCGCACCGAACACGCGCCGCAGATGCCGTGCTCGCAGCCGAGATGGGACCCCGTAAAGCCAAGCTCGGTGCGGATGAAATCGACCAGATGGGTGCGGACAGGGATGGTCTTCGTGACCGCCTCGCCGTTGACCGTCATGTTGACGGTGACCATTTCCTCGCTCATGACGCGCCTCCCGCCCGGGCGACCGCGGCATCCATGGCGCGTCCCGTCAGCACTTTCTGCAGGTGCATTTTCATGGCGGATGATCCATGCAGATTGGCCATGGGGTCGAGGTCGTTTTCGAGGGCCGAGGTGACGGCCTCCTTGGTATCGTCCGACCACGTCTTGCCGTTCAGGGCGGCGATGGCGTTCTCGCCGATCACCGGGCGATCCTCGCTGGCGAAATAGACCAGCCGCATGTCGTCGATCGTGTTTCCGGAAACCTTGCCGTAGGCGCAGATGCCCGCGATGGCGAAATCGCCATGGCGGCGCGCCAGTTCCAGGAATACCGACACGTTTTCCTTTTTCTGCGACGGATAGCGGATCTCGACCAGCAGCTCGTTCTCCGCCCGCGCAGTTTCGTAAAGCCCGTGGAAAAATTCTTCCGCCGGAATCTCGCGCTTGCCGCTGCTGCTTTGCACAACAAGCGTCGCCCCCAGCGCCAGGGCGCAGGCCGGCATTTCGGCCGCCGGATCGGACAGCGCGATGCTGCCGCCGATGGTGCCCCGGTTGCGGACCGCGACGTGCGCCACATGCGGCATGGCTTCTGCGATCAGCGGCAGGTGTTCAGCGACGATGTTGGAGTTCATAACCTCGACATGTCTGGTCAGCGCGCCGATGACGACGGTATCGCCGTCCAGCGAAATACCTTTCATCTCGTCCAGTCGGTTGATGTCGATCAGAATCTCAGGCTGCGACAGACGCATGTTCAGCGTCGGCATCAGGCTTTGTCCGCCGGCGAGAATGCGTGCGTCCTCGCCGTGCTTGTCGAGCAGTTCGAGCGCGTGATCCACGCTGTCCGCCCGTACATAAGAAAATTTCGGCGCCTTCACGGCTACCTCCCTTTTTGGTCTTCCTCATCCCGGAAATCAGGCGCAAATGTCCCACCTCGCCGTACGCAGTTCAAGAGGCGAAAACGCATGGCGCTGCCCTTGATCTGCAACCGCCGCGCTGGGAATATCCAGCGGGATACCGGACAGAGGGGCCATCGCAGGTGGAACTGAAAAAACACAATCGCTACGACTACTCGCCGATCACCGAACGGCCGGATTACGACTGGCCGGACGGCAAGCGTCTGGCCGTCTATTTCGCCCTGAATATCGAGCATTTCAGCTTCGGCGAAGGGCTGGGCCACACCCCGACCAATCCCGGCACCCAGCCGGACGTGCGCAATTACGCATGGCGGGATTACGGCCTGCGCGTTGGAATATGGCGGGTCTTCGACCTGTTCGACCAGTTCGGCCTGCCGATGTGTCACCTGATGAACACGTCGATTTACGATTACGCCCCGCAGATACCTGCGAAAATTCGCGCCCGCGGCGACGAATTCGTCGGTCACGGCGTGACCAATTCGGAAGAGCAGGGCGGCTACCCCAAAGACGAGGAAGCCGATCTCATCGCCAGGGCGACCGAGGCGTTCCGCACGCACGAAGGCGACGGACCGGGCGGCTGGATGGGGCCGTGGATCTCGGAAAGCGCCCACACGCCGGACCTGCTTCATGCCAACGGGTACCGCTACATCATGGACTGGTCCGCGGACGACCAGCCGTTCTGGATGACGACCGGGACGGGGCCGATCCTGTCCATCCCGTATCACATCGAGATCAACGATTCTCCCGCCCAGCTGAGCCGCCGTCATACGTCGGACGATTTTACCCGCATGGTTACCGCCCATTTCGACGAACAGATGCGCCAGTGTGACAACCAGCCGCTGATTTTCAGCCTGGCGATGCATACCTTCGTGGTCGGCCAGCCTTACCGTCTGGCGGGCCTGCGGGATATCCTGACCCATATCGTCAATCATCCGGATGCCGAAAAAATCTGGTTCTGCCGGCCGAGGGATATCTATGAGCATGCAAGCGGCTTGCCTGCCGGGACCGTGCCCGGGAGTTGAAAATTCGAAAATTAACGATGCCGGTTAGGGGGCTGTAAACCTGTCGCCGACATAGTTCTTCCGTTGGGTAACGCAGCGGGCAGGATCATGGGTACTCGTAAGTTCGTTCAATCGGTTGCGGTCGCGCTGATCGTGGGGCTGATGTCGATCGGCGCCGACGCGGGTGCGCCCGCCAAACCCAAAAAAAAGGGCGAAAAAGCACCGCTGCCGCCCCCGGCGAATATCGAAGACATACATGTGAAGGGCATTTGGACCCGCGCCGCACGCAAGGGCGAAAACGCCTATATATTCCTGACCGTCAGGAACGACAGCGAGAGCGCCGTGCGTCTGAAAGGCGGCGAAGTGAACGTCGCCAAACGGGTCCGTATCGTCCAGTTCAAGAAGCACGGCCCGATGCTGCGCCCTGTCATGGTCGGCCCGGTGCCGGTCGAAGGTCACGAAGTGTTCCATTTCGAACCCGGCGTCGCGGCGCTGGAACTGCAGGAACTGACCCGGGATCTGCACAAGGGCGACATGCTCCCCATCGTGATCGCCTTCGCCCGCGCCGGCGAGATCGAGACGGAGGTCGAAATCGATTCCCGGTCAGCCGTCCGCTATCCCGACCCGCCGGAAAAACTGGAAGACAAGAAAAAGGTGCATTAGCGCGGCAGGGCCTTCGAGACGCCGCAGTCGCGCGAAAGCCGAACTTCCCACCGCCCATCGCATCCCCTAAACTTCGTTCTCACTCAGAGGGAGCCGACGGATGCCGAAAGTGCTGACCGAAGAACAGATCGAATCTTACCGCGAGAACGGCTTTCTCGCGCCGATGGAGGGGATCGATCCGTCCGAAGCCGCGGCGATGCTGGAGGATCTCGACGCCTTCGAAGCCGCCAACGGGATCTCCGCCGGCCAGCTTCAGATCAAGGGACATCTCTGTTTCCGCCGGTCGTACGACTTCACGTTCAACGAGCGTATTCTCGATGTCGTCGAAGACCTGATCGGCCCGAATATCCTGGCGTTCGCGTCGCGCTTCTGGATCAAGGGCGCGCAGGACGGCTCTTTCGTATCCTGGCACCAGGATTCCGCCTATTTCGGTCTCGATCCGCACGAACTCGTCACCGTATGGCTGGCGATCACGGATTCCACGCCGGACATGGGCTGCATGAAGGTTATTCCCGGGTCGCATCGCGGGGCGGCCTACGAGCATGAGGAAACCTTCGCCGAGGACAATCTTCTGGCTCGCGGTCAGGTCATTCGCGGGATCGACGACAGCAACGCCATGTACCTGCCCCTGAAACAGGGGCAGTTCTCGTGCCACCACGAGCGTATCCTGCACGCGTCGGATCCCAACGACACCGACACCACCCGTATCGGACTGGCGCTGTTTTTCATCCCCACCCATGTGAAATCGACCATCGGGCGGCGTACCGCATGTCTCGTACGCGGCGTGGATGACTACGGCTACTGGGACGACGACCCGGTCCCGCAGGACCGGTTCGACGACGACATCATCGCGCATATCCGCGCGGCGGGAGAACGCTACGTCGATCCGAAATACCGCCAGGAGGCCGAAGCCGGGGCGTAAGGCAGGCCGCCGAGAAGACTTAAATTAAATGGGTAAATACGCGCTCGGACAATCGGTGCCGCGGTCGGAGGACCCGCGGCTTCTGCGCGGCGGGGGGAAGTTTGCCGACGACCGGTCTCTGCCCGGCATGGCGCACGGCGTCGTGCTGCGCTCGCCGCATGCACACGCGAAAATCCTGTCCATCGACACCTCGGCGGTCGAAGCCGCGCCCGGGGTGCTGGCGGTACTGACCGGTGCGGACTGGCAGGAACTCGGCTGGGGCGACGTGCCGGGCGATCCGCCGCGGAAACTCCGGGACGGGTCCATCGCCTTCGCGCCCCCGTTTCCCGCGCTGGTATCCGACCGGGTGCGCTGCGTCGGGGACTGCGTGGCCTTCGTGGTGGCGCAGACGAAAATGCAGGCGCTGGACGCGGCGGAGGCGATCGTCGTCGACTACGACCCGTTGCCCGCGATCGTGGATACCGAGGGCGCGGCGGCCGACGGTGCGCCGATGGTCTGGGACGAAGCACCGAACAACATCGCCTTCGTGCATCAGGTGGGCGACAGTTCGGCGACGATGACTGTGCGCCTGACGCAGGCCGGGGGAGACGACGACGCGGTTGAAGCCGAAATCGCCCGACGCCGCGCCGCCGCCAACGCAAATGGCGGCGTGCCGCCCGACACGGCGCGGATGTTCGACCTGCCGCGCGAACCCGCCGACCGTTTCGACTGGGTGGCGCGCCGCGTGGTGCCGCATCCCGTCAATACGCAGATCACCCCGGTTCGTCTGACGAATGGCGGGGGCGACGGTCTGGCGCGGACCTATATTCTCTGCACCGACGCTTCCGGGCCGACGCCGTTCATGACGCAGGCGAAGACGATCCGCAGCGATGACAGCTGGATCTACCGCGAGCTCGATACCACCCATGATGCAATGGTGACGGAACCCGGTGCAGTCGCGGATTTGCTGCTGGAAGCGGCGGTATAGAGGGGGAGACAATGGCCAAGGCAAGCTGGAAAGGCGTCACGATCGCCGAGACAGACGAAATCGAACATGTGGAAGGCAACGCCTATTTCCCGGTAAGCGCGATCGACATGTCGAAGCTGGAGGAAAACCCCGGTTTCGGCACCACGTTCTGTCACTGGAAAGGCCATGCCGATTATTATGACGTCGTGGTCGACGGCGAGCGGCTGGAGGGCGCGGCATGGCGGTACAACGCCCCGTACGGACAGGCCGAGAATATCCGAGATCACATCGCTTTCTGGAAAGGCGTCGAGGTCATGGGCGGACCGGAAGGGCCCGGTTATGTAGAACCGCAACCCAGCCGGCGCGACGGCAAGACCGGCTGGGAAGCTCTGTGCTGGTTGTTGCGTCATCCGCCGTCGCAAGTTCTGTCGGAGGCCGACGTTCAGGCCAATACCGACCTTGCCGGCGACGCGTTGCGCGAGGCGTGGCAGGAAAACGACGTGCAGCGCTACGCCACCCGGTATCGCTGGACGCTGGAAGACGGCGAGGACGGAATCGTTCTGCGCCAGAGCGACGGAGAGCCGGTGTCGATCGAGTAGGCGGGAATCTCTTTAAACGGTCTCTCTTCTATACCGCGCCGCTGTCCTTCAGTGCCGCGATATCCTCGTCCGAATAGCCGTATCGCTGCAGCACATCCACGGTGTGCTCGCCGTATTCCGGCGCCGGGGTTACGGCGTCCGCATCGTGGCGGTTCGGCGTGCGGGTCAGGTGCAGGGGCTGTCCGACGATCTCTATCTCGCCGCGCACCGGCGAGGCGACTTTCTTTGCGATCCCGCTGTGTACGATCTGCGGATCGGCGAATACCTGGTCCATCGCGTAGATCGGGCCGCAGGGCACCCGCGCTTCGTTCAGGGCCTCGATCCAGAAATCGGACGGTTTCTGCGTCGTGACCTTCTCTATTTCCACGATCAGGTCCGCACGGTTCTCCGCGCGGGCATCGAAGGACGAATATTTCGGATCGTCGATCAGGGTATCCAGCCCCGCTGTCCTGCAGAACGCCGGCCAGTGATTGGGCATCGGTGCGATATTGATGAATCCGTCCTCGGTGCGAAACGCGCCCATCGGCGCGATGGTCGGATGGTGATTGCCCTGCTGCGGCGGCACTTCGCGATCGACCAGCCAGCGCGCGGCCTGGAAGTCGAGCAGGAAGATCATCGCTTCCAGCAGGGACGTCTGGACCCACTGGCCTTCACCCGACCGTTCGCGTTCCAGCAGCGCCAGTGCGATGCCGTTGGCGCACAGAATGCCGGCCGTCATGTCGCTGATCGCGGCGCCGGACCGCATCGGCCCGTCGCCGGGCACGCCGGTGACCATCATGTGACCGCCCATGCCCTGGGCGATCTGGTCGAGGCAAGGGCGTTCGGCGTAGGGGCCGTCCTGCCCGAAGCCGGAGATGCTAGCGTAGACGATGCCGGGGTTTATGGCTTTGAGCGTTTCGTAGTCGACCTTGAGGCGGTGCTTCACTCCGGGGCGCATGTTTTCGACCACCACATCGGCCTCTTTCGCCATGCGGTAGAAGACCTCCTTGCCCTCGTCGGATTTCAGATCCAGCGTCATCGACTGCTTGTTGCGGTGCAGGTTCTGAAAATCCGGGCCGTGGCGCTGACCGAGATCGGCATCGGCGTCCGCACCGGGCGTCTCGATCTTCACCACCTCGGCGCCCCAGTCGGCAAGCTGGCGCACGGCGGTCGGCCCGGAGCGTGCGCGGGTGAGGTCGAGAACTTTAATGTGGGACAGAACCTGTCCCTGACGGTTGTCGGTCATATGAATTTCCAGCGTCGGTATGTGTGTTTCCGATGTTTATCGGATAAACCATCGCAGATGAACGTTTTCTTCGCGGACATTTCATGAGCGGACGCGGCACCGGCTACGATGTGCGGCTGGAAACGCCGATCTACGCCACGGCGTTTTTCACCGGCAACGTGTTTCCCATGATCCACGTACTGATGCCGCTCTGGGCGCTGGAACTGACCGGTTCGCCGCTGGTCATCGGGTTCATCATTTCCTGCCGCCAGATTCTGCCTGTGTTGCTGTCGATCCATGGTGGTGCCTTGCTCGATCGCTTCGGCCCCCGGGCCGTGATCATGTGGATGGGAATGATCGGCGCATTGTGCACCGGGATGTTTCCCGTGCTGCCGTTCATCTGGGCGGCCATGCTGTTGCAGATCGTCACCGGGTTTGCCGAAACCACCAACTGGATCGGCGTGCAAAGCGCCGTCGGCACCATTCTGAAAGGCCAGCCGGTCTATGCCGGCAGGATGACCGCCGCGGCGCGGACGGGCGGTTTCTTCGGGCCGGTCCTGGCAGGGTTCATGTGGGAGACCTACGGGCCCTATGGCGGGTTTCTGTTCCTGACGGGCTGGCTCGCCTGCGGAGCGGCGGCGGCATCGTTCCTGCCGCGTCATCCCAAACCCGAAACACCGACCGACGACGCTGGTGCGGAGAACCGTCGCAGGAAAGGCCCCGGCGTGATGGTGAAAACTTCCGATTACCGGGATACGCTCCGGTTGCTGGGCATGTCGGCGGTCGCGCTGGTGATCATGGCGACGTTCATGCGTCAGACGGGCTCCGGCGTGCAGTCGTCCTTCTACGGCGTCTGGTTGAGCGAGGAACTCGGTCTTTCAGGAACCACGATCGGATTCCTGATCGGTTTCGGCAATCTCGTCTCGGCCGCCTCTGCGCTGACCATCGGGCCGTTGACCCGTCGTTTCGCCGATTACTGGCTGCTCCTCGCGATGGTCGGATTCGCCATCGTCGGCGTTGCGCTGACCCCTATGCTCGAAGGTCTGGTCCTGCTGTCGCTCGCCATTGGCCTGCGGGGCGTGGGGCAGGGGCTGAACCTGCCCTTGATGATCTCCATCGCATCGCGCGCGGTCGCCCCGACACTGCAGGGCCGGGTCGCGGCCTTGCGCATATCGTTCAACCGGCTCGGCGCGGCGCTGTTTCCGATCGGCATGGGCGCACTTGCCGAAGTGATCGGCCTGGAGGCCTCGTTCTATGTGATCGGTCTGCTCGGCATGTGCCTGATCGGCGGTCTGGCAGTCTGGGTGGCGCGGACCAAGGAACAGCTTCACTCAGACTGAGAGGCGACCGGTATCTTCCTGACCCTGCGTCAGCGGATACGGATTTTGCATTTACCCCGCCTTCATCATCTTGGCAGCGAGCGCGTAACCGCCATTGGCGCCGTCGAGAAAATGCAGGTGATCGTCGGTTTCGATCGACGGCACGATGCAGGTCATGATCGCGGCGTCCTGCTCGTACAGGCCGTAGCGGACGATCCCGTCGGCGTCGGCCCGTTCCAGGATGCCTTTAACCGATGCAAGTGTTGCCGGATCGCAGTCGACGGTCATCCGCAGCACATCGTCGAATTTGCGGAAATCGGTATTCAGCCCGGTGGTCTTCCGGTAGTGCGCGGGATCGAAATTTTTCGTCTTCCAGCCGGTTTTGAACAGAATCCAACCGATCAAACAGAGAATGAGCAACTCTCTCTTTTTCTTGCCCCGGTCCTTCTTTTCCGCAACTGCCTTGGACTCGATATCGAGGCCCTTCGGGGGCCAGCCGAAATCGGGGCCCTGTCCGGGAATGGGGTGACCGCCGCGACCGGCGCCTTCCATCAGCTCGATCAGAGAGGCGACAACCGCGTCATAGGCCTCCCCCGTCACGCCGTCCGCGGGGCCGACGATCATCGACAGGATGCATCACCGGTTGGATTCGATGGGTTTCCATCGGCAGGACAGGCCGGTCAGGTCGGGGCGAGCGCCGGGCGGCGCCGGATCGACGGCGAACCGGTCCCGCTTCATCTCGGTTTCCGCCCATTCGACGCCGTGGCCGGAAAACATCGCATAGGCGACGGCGGGCGACGCACCGTAGCGAGCGACCAGAACGTCGTTTCCGGAGGCGCGGATATCGCTGACCGGCACCATCGCGGCGCGCAGGGACAGATCGATCTCTTCTTCCACCCAGCGAGCGGTGCGCGCCAGCGCGTCGGCGGCGATGTCGCGGGCTTTCGGCGGCACCGCGAAACTGACGCCGTCGCCGCCGAACACGAACGGAAATTCCCGGTGCCCGAGCGCGTTCATGACGACGGAGATCGCCGCGGCGCCGGCCATGTTGACGGCCTTGTACTGGCCGTTCTCGATGGCTCTGGTCGATCCGATCACGTCGGTAAGGCCGATGAACCAGTCATCCGGCATCGGGCGATAGACGCTGTCGTCGATCACCTGCGAAAAATCCCTGAAAACGGGTATTTCCGTATAGAAACCGGCAGTGGGCTCGGTCATCGCCTGACGCCTCGTTGAAGCACCGTATTCTCTGAAACGCGTTGGTGGATCTATCGGATCAGGTTTCCGCCCGGGCCTATAGACGGCCTGTTGCCCGCAATACGTCTTCCGGCGTGACCGGTACGGCGGACACCTCGCCGCCGAAAGGCCGGATCGCATCGTTCACGGCACTGAGGATGGATTGCGGAACGCCCGCCATGCCGCTTTCCCCCGCGCCCTTCGCGCCCAGCGTGGTTTTAGACGTGGGTGTGGAGACGTGTTCGATCACGATATCGGGGGATTCGCCCGACATCGGCACCAGATAATCCGCCATGGTGGCATTCTGCAACTGGCCGTCCCGGTCGTAGAGACAGTGTTCATAGAGCGCGTCGCCGAGACCGTGTACGACCGACCCGCGCTGCTGTTCGGCGACCAGTTGCGGATTGATGACCCGGCCGCAATCTTCCACCACCCAGTAATTCAGCACCTTTACGATGCCGGTGTCGGGATCGACCTCAACATAGGCGGCGTGTGCGGCATTGGTGAAGATGTAGTCGCGCACCCGGAAGCGTTCGGTCGCGACCAGCACAGGGTGATAATCGTCGGGCAGTTCGTAGGACCGCAGGAATGCGATGTTGCCAAGCTCTTCCAGCGTGATGCGTTCGCCACCGCCGTCGGCATCGACCACGACGCTGTTCCGGATGTCGAGGCTGTCCGCATCGGTCTGCAGCAGGACGGCTGCGAGTTCGAGAATCTGGCTGCGCAAGGTCTGGCCGGCTTTCCACGACGCTTCGCCGCCGATTCCGGCGCCGCGCGAGCCGTACGTGCCGCCGCCATACGGCACGGCGTTGGTGTCGCCGGTGATGACACGCACGTCTTCGAACCTGAGACCGATTGCGGCTGCGACGACCTGCGCCAGCGCGGTTTCTGTGCCCTGGCCCTGTTCGGTGACGCCGGTCAGTACGGTGACGCCGCCTGCCGGCTCCAGCCGTACCGTGGTGCCGTCCTGCGCGGAGATCGGCACTTTGGCGGGGCCGTAGATCAGTGCCCCGGGATTGGTGCCCTTGATAAAGGACGCGTAGCCGATGCCGCGATGTATGCCCCGTTCGCGGGCGGCGGTCTGATCCGCCTTCAGCGCGTCGACGTCGATCACCCTGGTCAGCTTTTCGAGACACGCCTGGTGCGACAGATCGTGCAGCGGGATGCCGGCCGGCGAGGCGGCCGGATAAGCCTCGTCGGAAATCAGATTGCGCCGGCGGATCTCCATCCGGTCTATCCCGGCGGCGACGGCGGCCTTGTCGAGCAGGCTGTCGCAGATAACGATGCCCATCGGATGGCCGACGGCGCGGTATTGCGATGTCGGTACCATGTTCTGGAAAACCACCGTCGTCCTGGCCCGGAAATTTTCGATGTTGTAGGGCCCGCCCGCGATATTGAGCACCTGGTTGGCCTCGACGCAGCTGGTGCGCGGGTAGGCGGAATAGGCGCCGGCGGCGGTGATGTCGTCGAATTCGAAGGCGACGATCCTGCCTTCCGAATCTATGCCCATTTTACCGGTCAGCCGGTGCTGGCGGGCGTGAATGTCGGAGACGAAGGATTCCATCCGGTCGGCGCGGTAGCGCACCGGCCGGTCCAGCATGATCGACAGCACGGCGGTGGCGAATTCGTCGCCGTACAAATGGCTCTTAATGCCGTAGGAGCCGCCGCAGTCCTGCGCGATGACGCGAATGTCGCGTTCCGGGATGCCCAGGTGCTTCGAAAACAGGACCTGGATCATGTGAACGGCCTGGCCGCCGTAATAAACTGTCAGCTGCTTTTCCGACGAATCCCAGGACGACGTCATGACGCGCGGTTCCAGCGTCACGCCGGTGTGGCGGCCGAAATCGAACGTGCCTTCGACGACATGCGCGGCGGCGGCGAATCCGGCGCCGACGTCGCCCTTTTCGGCAACGCGTTCGTACATCTTGTTGTCGCCCAGTTCCGGATGCAGCACCGGCGTTTCGGGGTCGAGGGCGGTAAGCATGTCGGCTATGGCGGTTTTTTCCGTCCAGTCGACGGCGACGAGTTCTGCCGCGTCCTCCGCGATGGCGCGGGTCTCGGCGACGACAGCGACCACGGGTTCTCCCTGCCAGGTGGCGCGATCGACGGCAAGCGCGTATTGCGGCACCGACTTCAACGCCGGCTGGTTTTCCATGATCCCGGTCCACGGCGTCATACGCTCCGCGATCTCGCGCCCCGTGACGACGGCGATCACCCCGGGCACCGCGGCTGCTGCCGAAGTTTCTATTTCGCCGATGTTGGCGTGCGCGTAGGGGCTGCGCACATAGGCGACCTCTACCGTGCGGGAGAGTGTGAAGTCGTCGACATGGCGTCCTTTGCCTTCGACGGCGCGCCGGGCCATCAGGCGGGCGGGCGACGCGCCGATCGCGGTGTCGGCGGCGCCGGGAGCGCGGGCGGAACCGTCCATGTGTCTATTTCTCCATCAGGCTCGGCAGATAGGTTCCGAGCTCGGGGAAGATTATCAGCAGCACGAGAACGACCAGCGCGCAGCCGATATAGGGCGCGGCCGCCTTGGCGACCTGCCACAGCGTCGTGCCCTGCGGCGCGACGCCCATCATGACGAACAGCAGCAGTCCGAACGGAGGGGTGGTCAGGCTGATTTCCAGCGCCAGAAGCATGACGAGCCCGAACCAGATCAGGTCGAACTGCAACGTCGTCGCCAGCGGGAAGAAAATCGGCACTGTCAGCAGCATCATCGACACCTGATCCATGAACATGCCGAGGACCAGCAGCACCGCGAACATGATCAGAAGCATGACGAGCGGCGCCAGTTCCACCTGCGTGGCCCATTCGATGAGCCCGGCGCTGGCACCGGTAAAGGCGAGCAACTGGCTGAAGGTCGATGACGCCAGGATGATCAGCAGCACCATCGCGGTGACGCGCAGCGATCCCGAGAACGATTTTACCAGGATGTCCCACGTAAGAACCCGGTATACCAGGGCAAGAACAACGACACCCAGGGCACCGAAACCGGCAGCCTCGGTCGGCGTTGCGACACCCAGGATGATCAGTCCGATGACGCAGAAAACGACAAGGCTCATCGGCAGGACGTTCACGACCACCGATTTCATCACCTGGCCGAAAGTATGGGACTCCACCTGGTATTCGGGCGCGGCTTCCGGGTCGATCTTGACCTGTACGTAGATCAGGATCGAGTACAGAACGGCGAGAACAAGACCGGGCAGAACGCCCGCGATCAGCAGCTTGCCGATATCGATTTCGGCAAGGCTGGCCAGCAGCACGGCGAGCGCCGAGGGCGGAATGATCATCGCCAGCCCGCCCGTGCCGAGTATCGGCCCCATCGACATGTGGCCCTTGTACCCGCGCCGTGTCATTTCCGGAACCATCAGGGATCCCATCATCGCGGTATTCGCCATAGTGGATCCCGACAGGGTCGCGAAGATCGTGCCGCCGGCGACGGTAATGTAGGACAGCCGCCCGGGCAGGCGACCGAAGCAGAGTTCAAGCGTGTCGAACACGCGAACGGCTAGGCCGGTATGAAAAAACAGTTCGCCCATGATTATAAACAGCGGCACAGGGATCAGGGCGAAGATCGTCACCGCCTCGACGGCGTTGACGACGATCTGCGGCATTGCCGCCAGCCCCCCCATGATCGTGCCGTCACCCATGAAGACGATGGCGCCGATAATATTCGCGGCCAGAAAGGCGAAAGCGACGGGGATTCCCAGCAGCATCAACCCGATGACCATGCCGACGAGGAACCCGGCAACCGAATACCACTCGGTGAGGATTTCCATCAGAGCGACTCCCCGGAACCGACCTTGCCGGAATAGTATGAATCGAAGCCCAGTAGGTAGCGGCCGAACTCAATTGCCACCAGCGAAAATCCGAGAGGGAACGGCACGAAGAGGATCCATTTCGGCATGTCGATCGACCGGAGGTCGAGCTCGCCGGAACTGATGGCGCCAACCATTTCGATCCAGCCGAAATAAACGAAAAGGAGCGATAGCAGGATGCAGAGAAGGTAGACCAGTTTTGCCATCAGCTTTCTCATCAGCTCCGGCAGTGCCATGGTCAGAGATTCGACGACCACGTGCCCTTTCAGTCGAACGAGCCACGGCGCGCCGAACATGGTCGAGAACAGCAGACAGTATTCGGCAATGGCGCTGTACCATTGTATCGAGTTGAAACCCAGGGTGCGCATCGTCACGTCCGCAACGATGCCCACGAAAATAAGCGCAAGCATCAGCCCGCCCACAATGGCCAGCCCGATGATCAGCCCGTTATAGGCTTTCCAGATAAATGCCATGCCTCGCCCAGTCGCAAAACGACGCTCCGGTTCCGCACCGTCTGGTCCGGAACCGGAGCGTTCGCGTCAGTCCGTGCCTTATTGTCCGTGATAAAGCTTGCTAAGCGTCGCTGCTTCGGGCGTGCCGACGGCTTTCAACCGTGCGATCGGCACCTCGTTCGCAAGGGCACGGTATTTCTTGCCCGCTTCCGGCGACAGGGTGATTTCCTTCTGGCCGAATTCCTTGGCCAGGATTTCGCGTTCCTTGGCCACCAGAGGCCCCCAGTATTCGGCCGATTTCTTTTCCCATTCCATGCCGACTTCCCGGATGATCTTCCGGCCTTCCGGGCTGAGTTTTTTCAGCGCCTTGTTCGACATGAACACCGAAGGTTCGAGCTGATAGAAATTCGGATACACCCGGTATTTGATGAACTTTGCCCAGCTTAGCCCGCGCGTCCACATTTCCGGGAATGCGAAGCCGTTCACCAGTCCGCGTTCCAGGGCGTTGTACAGTTCCGGCACCTGCACGGTGACGGTGGTCGCGCCCAGCGCCTTCAGGAAGGCATCGTAAACGGGCACGGAGCGCATCTTGAAGCCCTCGAGCGAGACCATCCCGTCGGCGTTGATCTTCGGTTCCTTGCTGAGATAGAGAATGAAGGAAACGCTGGTCGCCGTCTGCGACAGGAGAATGCCGTCGATCCGTTTGGTGATTGCCGCGTCGAGCGCCGCCATCGCGCCCGATTTCCGCGCGTCCCAGGGGCGGACCTGGGTTGCCGACAGGGCATCGACTTCCGGGACAACCCCGCGATGGTAACTGGCGGCGGTGTACATCAGGTCGTACAGACCCGACTTGAAGCCCTTGGACTGCGCGGGGGCCTTGGAGATTTCAGGCCCGCCGATATGGCGAATCTTGAAATGGCCTTTGCCGCGCTTGTTGGCTTCCTCGATAAAACGGAGGAAATCGCCCGTCAGCGGAAAGTTCTTCGGCCAGGCGGAGATACCCTTGAGCTGGACTTCGGCGGCCTGCGCAACCGGTATCGCCAGGATGCCGCCGAGTGCGACGGCAGCAATGGCGGAAAGTGCGAATTTTTTCATATTGGAACTCCCTATTACGAATGGACTTGTCGTCTGTTTGGTTCTTAAAACAAGGGTCTCCTATTTTTGGAGGAGACGCAAGAGCCGCGCTGGCGGAGACTATGCCGCGGCTGCTGCCTTTTTCTGGCCCATGACGTACCAGAAGGTTACTGCGGCAGCGATGACCAGCAGGGGCATGGCGCCGATATTCACCCAGTTCCAGCCGAAGAAATGGATGAACGCGCCGGAGGACAGCGCGCCGCAGGCGACGACGGTATAGATGATCTGGTTCATCATGCCCTGGGTTTTGGCACGTTCCGCCGGGGTATACGCGGTCGTCATCAGACTGGTGGCGGCGGTGAACGTGAAGTTCCAGCCCACCCCCAGCAGGAACATCGAGAGCCAGAAATCGAATACCTCGATGCCGGACAGCGCGATGCCGATACAGGCGGCCTCCAGCAGCAGGCCGACCATGATGATCGTGACTTCGCCGAACTTGCGGATCAGAAGGCCTGTGAAAACGCCCGGCGCGAACATTGCAAAAGTGTGCCAGGCGATGACATTGGCGGTAGCGCCGAAACTGTGGCCACAGATCGATATCATGGCAACCGGCGTTGCCGTCATCAGAAAATTCATCACGCTTTGGGCCACCGTGGCGGAGACGGCGGCTGCGATGAACACCGGCTGTTTCATGATTTCCCACATGGGCCGCTGCGGCCCTTCCATCTGTGCCTTGGTCAGGTTGGGAATGCGGAGGAATATCAGCGCCAGGGCCGCGACCAGAGCGGTTCCCACCAGAAACAGGAACGTGCCACCGAATTTCCGGACATCGCCGCTGTACCAGTCGGCGGGAACCATGTCTTCGCCCCACACGGCGAGCCCCGCCCCGGCAAAGCCTGCAAATACCCCGCCCGCGAGCACCAGTGAAATGGCGACGCTGCGATATTTTTCAGAGATACCGTCGGCGGCGGCGAACCGGTAAAGCTGCGCGAAACCGGCGAAAAACCCGAAGACCAGCCCACCCAGCGCCAGCAGCCAGAAATTCATGTGAATCACGGCAGCGAAACACAGGACGCCGCTCATCGTCGCCAGCGCCGTGCCGATCAGAAACCCGACCCGGCGGCCTGTTCTCCGCGTGATCATCGAGGCGATCCAGGCTGACAGCGCGGTCCCGATGACCACGGTTGCCGCCGGCAGGGTGGCAAGGGCAAGATGCGGCGCGAACCCCGGCAGCAGGGCGACGGCGGGCGCTGTTACCATGAACAGGCCGCGGCCGGTTCCGAACAGCATCTGACAGGTGCTGAGGACGGCGACGTTGCCGATATCGCGGCCGGCTTTGGACAAATTCTGTACCTTTATAAAAAAACGCCCCGACCAATGGCCGGGGCGTTGATTTTTACCAGACGGTCAGCGGATCAGGAAGCGCCGCCGAACAGAATCGTCTGTGCGCGTTTAACCAGCGCGGCGTCGGTTTTCACGGCGTCGTTCACGATGCCCTGGATTTCTTCGCCGGACTTGTAATTCACCTGCAGCTTGCGCTCCTTGGCGGCCGCGGCGAAGGCCGGGTCGGTGACGGCCTTCTTGAACGCGTCGCGAAGGAACGCGATGCGGTCCTGCGGCACGCCCGGCGGAACGGCGAGCCCGCGCCCGATCGGCGACATCGTGGACATGAAGCTGACAATCGGTTTGTCGGCGTCGGAAACCATCGAAGAAAGCTGCGGCACGCCGGGCAGATCCGGTTCGTCCGTCGGTCCCATCTGCAGGATGATCTTGGCAAAGCCCTTCTGGTACCAGTCAAGCTTGTTGGTTTTCCAGGCAAGCCAGGTCAGGCTGACGCCCTGGACTTCGTTCTGTTCCATCGCCAGCTGCATCTTGCGCGAGCCCTTGTAGCCCTTGACGATCTTGAACTTGGTGCCGATCAGTCCGTTGGTCAGTTGCGGCACCAGATAGGTCTGTGAGCCGATGCCGGACGAGCCCATGGCGACCTGCTTTTCCATTGCGTGCTCTATTTTCGTGACACCGGAATCCGCCCGGATGCCGATCGTCGCGTTCGCCTGGATCGCCGAGCCGAGCCAGGTCAGCTTGCTGGCATCGAATTTCGCCGCTTTCGGTTTCATCAGTTGCGTGACGACAATCGTGTCCGGCGGCATCATCAGAACCGAGCCGTCTTTCGGAGCGACATTGTAGGCGTAGTTGGTCATCCGCAGACCGCCGCCGCCGGGCATCGACTGTACGACGACCGACCCGGCGCCGATCAGCGGTTTGATCCGTTCGGCCAGAATCGTCGAATACTTGCCGTAGGTTCCCCCGACACCGAATCCGATAAGGATCTTGACCTGTTTGCCCTTGTAGAAATCGGCGGCCGATTGGGCTTGCGCGCCAGTCACGCTGCCGGCAACGAGTGCCGCTGCAGCAAGCGATTTAATCAGTATGTTTTTCATAGTACCTCCCGGTTGTTAATTGGCCTTTTGGCCGCGTTTGAACGCAGCGCGATTTCAACAGAAATCGGCCTATACCTCAATTGCTATAAATTCTATGCATAGAACGCGACTTTAAGTGCGGCAGGCCGGGCCGTTTTCGCCCTTTTCGCTGGTATTGTCTGTTTCCTGCCTTCGGTCCGGCGAGGCTTGGTCGTCGGGTATCCGTTGTAGAAACTGCCGCGACCGTGGACCTCGCCTGGTTTTAACTCCTTGTTCATCGGAGCCGCTGCCTCGATAACCCGGAACGGTCTTCGCACGGCAACTGCCTGATGGGCAAAACTGCCGACCCCGATTCTTTGCCGTGGTTGTGTTGCGTGACGCCGCTGCGGCAATATCCGGCAACGGGTATGCTATATATCCGTCATATTCGAAAGACCGCTCGATTGTTTCAGGCCCTGACATCCCGATGGACGCGTTTGCCGCCGAACCTGCGCGGCATCCTCTGGCTTGTGATGGGTACGCTCGCCTTCGCGGTGAACGATCTCTTCGTCAAGTCGCTGGGGCAGACGATGTCTCCGTTCCAGATGGCGTTCTTCCGCTACGGTATCGGATTTATGCTGATGGTGCCGTTTTTCATGCGGATGGGCGTTGGAGAGCTCAGAACAAGTCGCCCGGGCATCCATTTCGTCCGCCTGATCCTGGCCTGTATCGCGCAGGTCGGCGTCTATACCTCCGTCGTCTATCTGCCGCTGGCAGACGCGACGGCGCTGGCGTTTTCCCGCATCCTGTTCACCACCGTCATCGCCGTTATATTTCTGCGCGAAATTGTCAGCGGCAGCCGCTGGTCGGCGACTATTGCCGGCTTCGTCGGGGTCATTGTCATGGTGCGGCCCGGCGGCGAGATTGATCCCGTCGTGTTCGTCGCCATTGGCGCGGCATGTACGTTCGCGATCGCCAACGTGCTGATCAAGATCATGTCCACGACCGAGCCGCCCAACCGGATACTGTTCTACTATCAGGCGGGTGGCATTCTGGTGTTCCTGCCGCCGACGATCATCCTGTGGCAGACGCCGCCGGATCTCGTCTCGTGGCTGATGGCGCTGGCCATCGGGTTTCTGACCGCCGTCGGCATGATCGGGTTTATCCGGGGGTTTGCGGTCGGGGAGGCGAGCGTGATCGGACCGACCGAGTATATCCGCCTGGTTTTCGCAGCGGCGTTCGGTTTCGCCATCTTCGGCGAGATCCCGGACATCTGGACGATTGTCGGCGCGCTGGTCATCGTCGGCTCGACAAGTTTCATCGCCCGTCTGGAAGCCCGTAAAAAAGCCGGCAGCTAATCCGCCAGCCACTCGATCGTGGCCGCTGCAGCGTGCCGGGCGGTGCTTTCGTCGTCAAATGTTGAAGCGGCGCGCCGTCCGGTCGCGTGCCAGCCGGACGGGTCTTCCGGATCGCGGCGCCATTCGTCCCACAGCACCGCACCGTCGCGGGTGCGGTAAACATCGACGCAGCGCAGCCCGGTCCCGTCCTCCAGCGACGCCAGCACCAGCCGGTTGCTTCGGTCGATCATCCGGTGTCAGGCAAAATGCTTTTCGAGGAATGCGACCGAGCGTTGATGCGCCAGCCTGGCGGCGTCCGCGTCGTGGTGCGCCTGTTCCGGGTTGTAGAAAGCGTGACCGGCGCCCGGATAGACGTGGAACTCGGTATCGGGATAGGTGGCCTGTATCTTCTGGACGAGGTCGAACGGCACGACGTGATCGGCATCGCCGTAGTGCAGAATGGCGGGACAATTCGGCCGCCGGTCGAGATTGTCGTGGATGTCGCTGCCATAGAAAACGACCGCGGCGTCCATATCCAGTCGGTCCGCGGCGATCCACGCCCACGTGCCGCCGGTGCAGAACCCGGAAATGGCGATCTTGTCCGTTTTTTGGCGGAGCAGGTCCGCGCAGGCGGCGATATCGAGGAGGACGGTTTCTTCCTTCAGGTTTTCGCGAAACTGCATGCCGCCATGGTCGTCATAGGCGAAGACCTTGTTGCGCTCCGTGCGGTCGTAGGTCGCCGGTGCGATGGCGCTGAAACCGTCCTCCGCGAACCAGTCGCACACGTCGCCGAGATGGTCGGTGAGGCCGTAAATCGCCTGCAGAAAGACTATACCGCCTTTGGGTGTTTCCGCCGGATCCGCCCGCCAGGCGTCCAGAACATGTCCGTCGGAAGCGCTTACTGAAATGCGTTCGGCCATAAAAAAATCTCCCCGTCGAAACGGGGAGAATAGTTCAAAGGGAGGGGGCGTCAAATGGAGAGGAAAGATCGGTGTCAGGAAACCGCTGTCTGGTTTTCGCCGATCACCTTCTGGAAATGTTCCACGAAGGGCTCGATTGCGATGGGTTTCTGGAAACACTTTGTGTCGTCGGCGACGTCTTCGATGCGTGGCGCGAAGCGGGCGGATGTCTGGCTCAACAGGATGACCGGAATATCGGCCGTGTTCTCATGGGTTTTGAGAAAGTCGAGGAAGGACAATCCCCATTCCGCTTCCAGGTCCTGGTTGAAAACGATCACTTTCACCGATTTCGTATTTAGAATGAAACAGGAAGCGAAACTGGCGACAGTCGAAAATATCGTGACTGCTCTGTGTTTCGGGGCTGGCGCCCTTCTTGTTGTTTTGGCGCTTCATACCCTGTCCACCGTCAAAACGGTCAACGCCGATGGCATGTCCGGATACGGGATCAAGAGCGCCGTCGCGACGATTTCGACCAGGAAGTCGCCTTTCAGCGGCGCGCCGACGCAGGCGCGGAGCGGCAGGTTCCCGCGGTCTACCCAGTCGTCCCAGGCGCGGTTGAAGTCCGGCTTTGCGTCGACGTTCTGCAGGTAGATCATCACCATCAGAATCCGCGATTTGTCGCTGCCGGCTTCCGCCAGGTTTGCGTCGAGAACGGCCAGCGCATCGCGAGATTGGGCGTACAGATCGGGCGGCGTTTCCGGGGCGACGGCGACGGTGGTCAGCACACCCTGATGCACGATGGACCGGCAGCGCGTGTTGGACAGCCGGGATGTGCCGATGCGGGTGATGGGAATTGCGGAACTCATGGGCACCTTACTTGCGTTCGTTTCGCCGAGATGTCACCAATAGCTGCAACCGACAGAGATTGGAAAGATGGCTGAATTTATCGACGCACCGACCCTGAAATCATGGATCAAGGACGACAAGGAACTTGCGCTGCTTGACGTGCGCGAAGCCGGGCAGTTCGGCGAGGATCACATGCTCCATGCGATCCCCTGCCCGTACAGTATCATAGAAACGCGTGCCCTGTTGCTGGCGCCGCGCACGACCGTCCGCGTGGCACTGGTCGATGCGGGCGACGGCACGGCGCAGAAATCGGCGCGTCGGCTCGAAGCCATGGGGTATACCGATATATCCATTCTGCGCGGCGGAAACGCAGCCTGGGCCGAGGCGGGGTACGAGGTGTTCCAGGGCGTCAACGTGCCGTCGAAAGCGTTTGGCGAGGTGGTCGAACACGCCGCCGACACGCCGCGCATCCC
This sequence comes from Alphaproteobacteria bacterium, assembly GCA_038146925.1. Taxonomy (GTDB): domain Bacteria; phylum Pseudomonadota; class Alphaproteobacteria; order MPNO01; family UBA830; genus UBA830. The sequence goes on along the minus strand of JAYQSP010000009.1, from coordinate 35,630 downwards.
GGCCGAAGAACTGAACGCGATGATGGAAGCCGGCGAGAACATGGTGATCGTCGACGGGCGCACGCCGGCGGAACATAACCGCATGTCCATCCCAGGCGGCATCAGCGTCCCCAATGCCGAGATGATCTACCGCATTCACGATCTGGCGCCCGATCCCGAAACCACGGTGGTGGTGAACTGCGCCGGGCGCACCCGGTCGATCATCGGGGCCCAGGCGCTGATCAATGCGGGCCTGCCGAACAAGGTGGTGGCCCTGAAAGCCGGCACCATGGGCTGGACGCTTGCCGGGTTCGAGCTTGAGCATGGCTCGACGCTGAAATATCCCGATACGCCGACCGAGCACGGCGCGGCGAAGGCCGCCGAATATGCCGCCGACGTGATGGAAAAATTCGGCCTGCCGAGCGTCGGCCGAGAAACCCTGGCAGCCTGGCAGGGCGACGATGCGCGGACCCTGTTCCTGCTCGACGTGCGGGCCGAGGGCGAATATATCGACGGACATTTGCCGGGCTCGGTCCATGCGCCGGGAGGCCAGCTGGTTCAGGCAACCGACCAATGGTGCGGCGTCTGGGGCGCGCGCGTCGTGCTGATCGACACCGCGCCCTGCGCCCGTGCCGCGATCACCGCGCACTGGCTGAAACAGATGGGCTGGGACGTGCACATCCTGGATGGCGGGCTGGATCCCTCCGAAGCGTCGGAGAAAGGGCTTCCGCCGCTTCCGGCGGCTGGCGCTATCGATCTCGAAATGGTGACGCCGGCGGAACTGTCCAACGCCATCGGCGGCGGGTCGGTACTGGTGGTCGACGTCGATCATTCGATGGATTACCGCGATGCGCACCTGCCCGGCGCGGTGTGGAGCATTCGTCCGCGGATCGACCGGCTGGAGGTGCCGGCCGGTGTGCAGGTAGTGCTTTATTCAGAACACGAGACCCGCGCCCGGCTAGCCGCTATCGATCTGTCGGAGGTTGTCGACACTTCCATCGCGGTTCTGCAGGGCGGGCGCGAAGCCTGGGTCGCAGCGGGGCTGCCGGTCGAAGCCTCGCCGGATACGCCACCCGATGCGGACTGTATCGATTACCTGTTCTGGGTGTCGAAGCGGCACATGGGGAGCGACGAAGCCGCGCTCGCCTATCTGGAGTGGGAAGAAAACCTGCCGGCTCAGATCGAGGCGGACGGAGACGCCAGGTTCACGGTATTAACGAGATAAGCAAAGAGAGCTCTGAACATGTCACTACAACTTGGGTATCTGCTGCCGACGCGCGAACGCATCATGGTCGGCAAGCATGAAGTTCAGGAAATTCTCGCGCTTGGCGACCTGGCGGACGAGCTGGGCGTCGACAGCGTCTGGATAGGCGATTCCCTGCTGGCGAAACCGCGGCACGATCCGCTCGCCCTGATCGGCGCGATTGCCGGACGTACCAAGCGCGTGAAGATGGGTACGGCCGTCCTGCTGCCCATGCTGCGCAATCCGGTGCTGTTGGCCCATCAGGTGGCGACGCTGGATCAGATCGCGGAAGGGCGCATGATTCTCGGCATCGGGACCGCGCGCGACGTGCCGGCAATCCGCAACGAGTTCGAAGCCGCCGGCGTGCCGTTCGAAAAACGCATCGGGCGCATGCTCGAACAGATGCGGTTGTGCCGTGCGCTGTGGAAAGGCGAACCGGTCGACTGGGACGGCCTGTGGACGGTCAGGCAGGGCGAGCTGGCGCCCGTGCCGTATACGCCTGGCGGTCCGGCCATCTGGTCCGGCGGCGGAGTGGAGGCCGCGCTGAAGAGGGCTGGCCGTTACTTCGACGGCTGGTTCCCGTCCGGCGCCGGCACCGGCAAGGACTGGACCGAGGGCTGGAAAGGGGTGCAGCAGTTCGCCCGGGAGGCGGGACGGGATCCCGCCGATATTACCGGCGCCGCTTATGTGACGATCTCCGTCAGTGACGACCAGGCAGCGGCCGATGCCGAGCTGGACGGTTATCTCGAAGGCTATTACCTGCGCCCGGCAGAGGAAATCCGTACCCAGCAGTATTGCTTCGCCGGCAGCCGCGCCGGGGCGGTCGACTGGCTCGCCGAATTCGCCGCTGGCGGGGCCTCCCATATGTGCATCCGCTTCACCGGCAGCGACGACGCCGCCCAGATGGAAGAGCTGATCCGCATTCGCGAAGAGCTGGGGTAGGGGGCGCGGGACCGAAAATATTCAAAGTCTCCTCTCCCCTCGGGGGAGGGGGACAATTTTGCGTCATTCCCCCGCCACGACGGTATTCCGCAGCACGCCGATCTTTTCGATCTCGAGTTCTACCGTGTCGCCGACCTGAAGCAATCGGTCGTGTTCATGACCGGAACCGCCGCCGATGGTGCCGGCGCCGAACACTTCGCCCGGCCAGATGGTTTCGTCGCGGCTGACATGTTCGATCATGCGTTCGAACGAATGATACAGATCGCCTGACCGCCCACGCGACAGTTCCTCGCCGTTGAGCCGCGCACACATGTCGAGATCGTATGGATCGGGGATTTCGTCCGCCGTCACGATGCAGGGGCCGAGGATATTGCCGGTATCGAAATCCTTGCCCTTGGCGGGGCCGAGCTGGCCGCGCATTTCGTTGATCTGGATGTCGCGCGCGCTGACGTCGTTGTAAATCGTGTATCCGAAAATATGGGCGCGGGCGGCGTCCAGGGAGATGTTCCTGCCCTTGCGCCCGATGACGAAGGCGAGTTCCAGCTCGTAGTCCAGCTCCGACGTCGCCGATGGATAGACGATGTCTTCGCCGGGTCCGATGACGTTAAGCCGGTTGCATTTGAAATAGACCGGCTGTTCGAACCACACCGGCGGCGGGTCGAGCTGGCCGCGCGCGCGATAGGTTTCCATCGCCGCTTCGGGGTCGTCCTTCTTTGCCGCCGATTTCCGGAAATGGACTTCCCGCGCACCGCGGGCGTGGCCTTCATAAGCCATGAAATCGCGCATCTGACGGGGGCGTGGCAGGGGCGACCGCAGGGTCACGGCCCCGGTTTCGTGCACGGCTTCGGCCGGCGCCGTATCGACAAGCGTCTGCGCCGCCGCCAGTGCCGCGCTTTCCGCATCGATCAGCGTCAGCATCGTTTCGAACATCCGGGTCTTTTGGCCATGAACGGTTTCATGGGCGCTCGCGAGATCCAGAACGTTACGGTCGTCGTCGATGAAGGCGCCGACACGGTCCCGTCCCGCGCGGTTGTAGGTGACCAGACGCATCCGTCTTTCCTTTTCCTGCGTTCAACCGGGGCCGATAATGCGCTACGCTTTGCGCATGTCCAGCAGCTTTGTCTTCCAGCCCCACGTCGTACAATCCGACGGCACGGTGATCACTCCCGATATCGCCATCGACCGGGTCTATGCGACCATGACATCGTCCGGGCTGGAGGCGGAGCCGGTCGCGCGCCTGACGTCGTCCACCGTCATCCAGGAACCTGTCGAAGCGCCGCTCGGCGCGCCGGCCGTGGTGCTGGTGGCGGCGAGTTTCGGGATGCTGGTGTCGGTCGGCGTGATCGCGCGGGATGTTCTGCCGCTGGCCAGAGCCGCCTGGCGTTATGACGATATCCGCAACGGCTACGGCGATATCGTGCTGCGCTCCTGGACGGTGCGGGCCGGACAAAGGACGGGCTTCGTGACCGAGGAACTGTCGGCCCTGATGACTCCGTCGGACGTCATGAAATCGCTGGGTAATGCCGCCGGGCTGAAACCGGGCACCGCCGTCTTCATAGGCCATCCCGCAGGACTGGGAGAAAGCGTCGACGCGGACCGGTTCGAAGTCGCGCTGGAAGGCGGCTTAGGCACCCTGACGCACGGGTTCGACCTGGAAAGGATGGGCTAGCGGTTCCGGCGTCTCGAGATGCCGAGAGCAACCAGAGCGAACCCGACAATCGCCACCATGCCGGGCGCAGGGATTGTCGTGGCGAAAGACGTGTCCGTGAACGTCCGGAATCCGGTGTCGGCGTTCTTGCTCTTCTTGCCGCCGCTACTCGATCCGATGCCGTCGAGAAACTGTTCGCCGCGCAGATACGGTGAACTGTTGATGCTGGAGATCGAAATTAAATCGTTGTCGCTGGTGATCTGAAGGAAGAGGACCGTATCCGGTATGACGGCGACAGGCGCGAAGAAGACCGTGAACCAGCGTTCGTCGTCCGGTGCCGGTGTCGCCGTCGCCGCCAGTGCGGTGGCGGCCGTGATGACGTTGCCGCCGCCATCCGGCGCCCCGTCGAGAATGGTAAGTGTGATCGATCCCGACAGCGCATTACCATTGGATCCGGTGGAATCGATGCGGATGGCGGCGCCGGCGATGTTGTCCCCTGCCTGCTGAAAGGATTGCCAGTGCGTTGTTGTCAGGTCGTTAAACCCGGAGCTGGGCAGATCGACTTCCTGATCGACGATCACAGCCGCCTGAACGGAGATCGAGGTGGAAAACAGCTCCGCGGCGAAGGCCGCCGCCGCGAAACGCATTTGAGGGATTGTCATTGTAAACTACGCTTTCACTACAATGGTTCGGCCCGCAATTCGATCGCGCGCCTTGTGACTAGATTAAAGCAATTTCCATGCCACAAAATTTATCATCTTAAATCAATGCATTAGAAGTTATGAGGCGATGCCTCAGTGGGAAATGTAAAGCGGACCGACGATTTGGTAACGCCTGCGGCGCTATCCCCACACGTCTTCCGCGATCTCCAGCATCATTTTCAGTTTCGCGGTCTGTTCGTCGAAGGCGATCTTGTTGCCGATATCGATAGACGCGAAGCCGCATTGCGGCGACAGGGCGAGGCTGTCGAGCGGCATTACCTTCGCCGCCTCGGCGATGCGGGCGCGGATTTCGTCCGGGTCTTCCATCCGGCCGGTCTTGGTGGTGATCAGGCCGAGAACGACCCTGGTGCCGTCGGGCATGAAACGCAGCGGCTCGAACCCGCCGGAGCGGTCGTCGTCGTATTCTAGGAACCAGGCGTCGACATCGACGCGGGGAAAGAGTTCTTCGGCCATGGCGTCGTAGCTGCCGGCGGCGATCCACTGGCTTTGTGCGTTGCCCCGGCACAGATGAATCGACAGGTAGGTATCGGGGGATCGTTTCTCCATGCAGGCGTTCAGCACGTCGCCGTATAGGCCCAGCAGCTTGTCCGGGTCTTCCCCGATATCCGCCGTGTTGGCGCGCAGACGGTCGTCGAGGAAATAGGTCAGTACCGGGTCGTCTATCTGGATATATGTGCAGCCGTGTCTTTCCAGTGCCGCGATTTCTTCCTGGTACAGCGTGACGATATCGGCCCAGAAATCGTCCATGGATGGATAGACATCCCGGCTGACCGCGGCGCGTCCGCCGTGGAAATGGATGCGGCTGGGCGACGGGATCATCACCTTGGCCGTTTTCGACGTGCACCGGTTCAGATAGTCGAAATCGTCAATGGAGATACTGCCGCCGCCGCCGATCTTGCCCGTGGTGAGTACGTTCTTCGGCACGTAATTGCCGCCGTGTTCGGGGTTTTCGTGGAAGGCGGAATCGACGTCCGGTTCGCTGATCTCGATTCCGTCGATGGCCGAGATAAAATCAATCCACCAGTTTTCGCGCCGAAACTCACCGTCGGTGACGGCTTCGAGGCCGAGATCCTCCTGCATTTTCACCACTTCGGCGATGGCCTCGTCTTCGACGGCGCGGAGGTCTTCAGCGGATATCTTTCCGGCTTTCCAGTCAAGGCGCGCATCCAGAAGTTTCTGCGGGCGCAGCAGGCTACCCACCTGATCGGCGCGGAAAAACGGCTTGACGGACATGGTGGGCTCCCCCTTGGGTTCCAGACGAATTTCTGTTTGTCTTCCTCGGGCCTTTGTCCGTATCGCGGCTTCAACCGAGGGGCTGTGACGACGGTTTCCCGTGGTTTCCCGGAGCAAGCCAGGTATGAAACCCTCGAGACGGCGAACGGCCTATCTTACCCCCGATTGTTCGATGGCGAGCGGTACCGCGTCAACCCCGAGCGGCGCCATCAGGTGAACGCCTGCGACGCCTTCGATCCCCGAATAAGCCGCGATCAGTTCGGCGCAGATCGCCGTGCCTTCCGCTTTCTGATCCTCCGCACTTTCCAGCCGGTCGATCAGCGCGTCGGGGATAGTCGTTCCCCAGAGGTTTTCCCGCATCCATCGCGCCGATTTCGCCGACGCCAGCGGACCGATCCCGATCAGCACGCCGGCTTTTTCGGCGATACCGTGATCGACCAGCGCGGCCGCGTATTTACGGACGATATCAACGTCGAAACAGAACTGGGTCTGAAAAAAACCGGCGCCGGCGTCGATCTTGGCGATCAGTCCGTCCGGTTTCCAGCGTTCGTCGGCAGGATCCATCGGCGTATCCGCGCCGCCGATAAACAGCTTCGGCGGGGACCTGATTTCCCGACCCGAGGGTAGTGTGCCGTCGTCGCGCATTTGCTTCGCGCACTCCATCAGGTCGCGGCTTTCGTAGTCGAATACCGGTTTGGCGTCCGGCTGATCGCCGGCGGACGGATCGTCGCCGCGCAGGATCAGCAGGTTCTCCACCCCCAGCGCGGCGCCGCCCAACAGGTCCGACTGCAATGCGATACGATTGCGGTCGCGGCAGGTAAATTGCAGCACCGGCTCGATACCGTTCTGCACCAGCAGCCCGGCCGCGGCGACGCTCGACATGTGCGCCCGCGCGCTGGCGCCGTCGGTGACGTTGGCGGCGTCGACATGGCCTTTCAGAACCGAGGCTTTCGTCAGCAGGTCGGCGGGATCGGCCGATAGCGGCGGCGTAATTTCCGCCGTGATGGCGAAACGGCCGGCGGCGATGGCGTCGGACAGCGCGCTCATCAGTCGCGCCGCCGCGAGACGACGAACGATTCGTCGTTGAACCAGAGGCCGTTGTATTCCTTCAGAACGTCGCTCGTGGCCTGCAGATAGCTGTTGTCAGCCATGGCCGCTTCGAGGCGGTCGTCCTCGATCTGAGCGACGTAAACGGCGGCATTCCATGCAGCCATCAGGGTAGACGTTCCGATGGACGAGCCGATCTCCGTGGGCAGCGTATGCATCACATAGCGGAACAGGGCGCGCTTGTCGGCGGCGGCGGTGAAATTAAGGTCGCGCCCGTCGCGGCCGAGTTCCTTCTTGAGCGCCTGCAGCAAGGCCTGGCGGTTGTGCTGGAACGGGTCCTCGTCCGGCCACACCCGTCTGATGATCTCGATACCGGGATCGTTGCCGTGGGAATGGATCGTCAGCATGCGGCCGCCGGGCGCCAGTGCGCGGGCGAGCGGTGCGAGTACGCGTTTCACCTTCAGATCCAGCGATGCCCGCAGGCGGAACGGCTGCGACGCGATGATCAGGTTGTAGTCTTTCACCGACAGGCCGGGACGCGGGATGATGTTGTCGAGCAGCAGCTTGTGATCGCCGCGATAGAGGATCATCACCGAAGGGCGGACATAAAGCGGATTGCCGGTCTTCTCGCTGGTGCGGACTTGCCATCCGTCGGCGATCTCCGGCTCCAGCGCCGCGATCTGTTCCTCGAACTCGTGCGCCGAATTGCCGTCCAGCGCGACTTCGCGCCAGTTCAGGCGGGCGGCGTTTTCCGGCGCGCGCGGCATCAGCGACGGTGCTTCCGCGTAGAACATGTTGGTGATCACGACGACCATGGCAGGATGTTCGTTGAACCGGTCGGGCAGTTTTTCCAGCGTCAGGCGTACGTCTTCGAGGCTGATTTCCTTGCCGACCACGTAAAACGGCACGGTGGGATACAGCTTGTGCATGTGCCGCATGACGCGGGTCAGGACCGTGCCATCCCCCATCCCCGCATCGAAAACGCGAAGGGAGGGCGGCCGGACCTGCAGCCGGTTAAGTTCCTGCCCAACCCGGTCGGCGACGGCCCATTTCTCCGAGCAGGTGTTCACGAACAGCAGATATTTCTGGCGGTTGTCGTAAAACCGGAAATGGGTCTTGTCTTCGCCCCCGCCGTTCGCATCCGCGGGCGCTTTCGTCTCGGTGGCTGGTTTTGCTCCCGCACTCATGCGGGGGTCGTATGTCTCTGTTTCATCCCCATCGGCCGCATGATCGTCCAGGAATTTTTCCACCCGGCCGATTGTCGCCGTGGTCACCCTTTTGCCTTCCCGCAACCTGCCGACGAATTTCCCATCGTTGACCGCGCGTCGTCCGAATGTGGATTCCGCGATCTCGGCGCCGCGGCAGTAAGATTCAATTCGCGCAATCAGTTCGGCATGTTCGGTCATTCGCCCCACCTTTGACTTGCTTCGAATGTTCAATTGTCCCAATATTTTTGCAATAGTCAATATTGGGATTTGTCCCACTTTATGTCGGCGCCGGGACTACGAAAAGATTCTGCGACGCCGAAGGAATTGATCTAAATATTCTCCATGTCTGACAAGCCCCAGATTCTCCTGACCCCCGGACCGCTGACAACGTCGGAGCGTACGCGCGCCGCAATGCTGCGCGACTGGGGGTCCCGCGATCCCGCCTTTATCAATCTGACGCGCCGTGTCCGAGAACGGATCGCCGCTATCGCGGGCGGCGCCGAGACCCACGCCTGCGTGCTGTTGCAGGGCAGCGGAACATTCGGGCTGGAAGCGGCGGCGGCGACGTTCATTCCGCCGGACGGTCATGTCCTGATCCCGGCGAATGGCGCGTATTGCCATCGCATGGGAACAATCGCCGAAACGCTGGGCCGCCGGGTGACGGTTTACGAGACGCCGGAGAATGTGCCGCCCGATCCCGCCGAACTGGGCAGACTGCTGGATGCCGACGTCACCATCACCCACGTCGCCATGGTTCATTGCGAAACCACGTCGGGCATCCTCAACCCGCTTGCGGAAATAGCGGAGACCGTTCAGAAGGCCGGACGTTCCCTGATCGTGGACGCAATGAGCTCGTTCGGCGGCATACCGGTCGACGTCAATGCGACGCCGGTCGACGTGCTGATCGCGTCATCGAACAAATGTCTGGAGGGCGTGCCCGGAATCGCCTTTGTCGTCGCGCGACATGAAATCCTCGCGGCGTCGGCGGGAAACGCGCCGTCCGTGGTGCTCGATCTCCATGCCCAGGCCGCGGGATTCGAAAAATCCGGCGAATGGCGATTCACCCCGCCGACGCATGTCGTCGCCGCGCTGGATGCCGCGCTCGAACAACTGGACGAGGAGGGCGGCGTTGCCGGCCGGCACGCACGTTACCGGGAAAACTGCGACGTTCTGGTCGATGGTATGACGGCGCTCGGCTTTCGCACCTATCTGTCTCATAACCTGCAGGCGCCGATCATCGTCACGTTCGATATGCCGGACGACCCTGCATTCGATTTCAACCGGTTCTACACCGGGCTGCAAACGCGAGGTTTTACGATTTATCCGGGCAAACTGACGAAAGCGGATTCGTTCCGGATCGGCTGCATCGGACAGGTGTTTCCCGACGACATGCGCGCGGCCGTCGCGGCGGTGTCCGATGTGATGCAGGAAATGGGCGCGACGCCGTGAAAGCGTCCGGCGTATCGATCCCGGCCGACCGGTAGACCCTATGCGGTCCTTCGTCCTTCCCGTCTCCGCCCTGCTGCTGGGCACAGCTCTGCTGCTGCTTGGCAGCGGCCTGTATGCGACGTTGCTGGCGATACGCGGCATCGGCGAGGGATTTTCCTCCAGCGCGATCGGGCTCATCATGGGCGCCTACTATCTGGGTTTTCTGCTCGGTTGTCTGGGCTGCCCGCGGCTGGTTCAGAATGTCGGCCATATCCGGACCTATGCGGCGCTGACGGCCATCGCGTCCGCGGCATCCCTGGCCCACATCATGATGGTCGACGAGATCTTCTGGGCATTGTTGCGCGGGATCGCGGGCTTCTGTTTCGCCGGGTTGTACATGGTGATCGAAAGCTGGCTGAACGACCGGGCAACCGCGGAATCGCGGGGACGAATCTTCGCCATCTACATGATGGTCAATCTCGGCGCGCTTGGTTTCGGCCAGCTGTTGCTGCTGACCGCGGATTCATCCGGGTTTGTTCTGTTCTGCGGCGTCTCGATCCTGATTTCTCTCGCGGCGGTACCGTTGTCGATTTCCAGCAGTCCGCAACCCGTTCTGGAATCCTATACCCGGCTGGGCATTCGGCGGCTTTGGTTGATCTCTCCGCTCGGGCTTGTCGCCTGTTTCGGCGTCGGCATGGGACAGGGGGCCTTCTGGTCGCTGACGCCGGTCTTCACCACCGAGGCAGGGCTGGGAGAAAACGGCACGGCGATATTCATGACCTGCACGATATTCGGCGGATTGATTCTGCAATGGCCGATCGGCTGGGTGTCAGACCGCTACGACCGTCGTCTGGTTATCTTCGTGGTCGCGTTGTTAAGCACGGTACTGGCCGCTGTAATCGTCTTTTTGACGTACCGGGCCGACGCGATGACGTTCTATCTGTTTGCCATCGGGTACGGCGGCTGGTCGTTTGCCGTCTATTCCCTCGCGGTTTCGCATGCGAACGACTGTACGGACAAAACCGATATCGTGTCGTTGAGCGCCAGTCTGCTGCTGGTATATGCGGTCGGCGCGGTGATCGGCCCGCTGGTATCGGGGCTGCTGATGGAACTGACCGATGTGCGGGCGCTCTATGCCTTTATCGGAGCGGTCTTTCTGGCGATCGGCGCATTCTCGCTTTATCGGCTCATCGGGCAGCCGCCCGTTTCTCCGGACGACAAAACAGCCTTCGTCGCGCTTGCCCGCGCAGGTCCTGCGGCGGCACTGATGGATCCTCGCGGGCCGGAACAGGACGAAGAATGAATCGGTCTACGTCACCGGACCCTTGATCATCGATTCCGCGATAAGGGCATAGAAGTTCACCCGGGCATTGCGGATATCCGGCGTGAACCTGTCGCCAAGCTTCTGCTCCAGCGTCCACATCAGCGCTTCTGCCACGGCCGCATAATCGCCTACTTCCACGCCGTATTCCCGGTACCGGTTGCCCAGTTCCCGAACCACCGGCAGGACGGATTCGTTGCTCAGGATACCGGCGACCATCACCTGCATGATTTCGATCGGCTGGTGGCCGTATTCTTTCATTTCGCCGGTAAAGCGGCTTTCCAGATCCGGATGGGTTTCGAATAGACGCCCGTAGAACATGTCTGCCGTTTCGGCGGAATCGAGGCCGATGGCGATAAAGCTCTGCTGCACATGTTTGATGTCGCCGGTGGAGATGGGAAGATCCGGACACGGACCGGCCGCCTGTGCCGGCTTCGCGGGGGCGGCAGGTTCGGGCACGGTTTCGGGCGCGGCGGGGGGGCGGCGGTTCCGGCGCTGCGGCGGTTTCGACCCGGGGCGGCGCTTCGGAAATCCGCGCCGCGGCGGCGGGCTCTTGCGCCGGCGTATCGGAAACGATCCCGACCGGGCTGCCCGACCGGTCCTGGGCGTGTTCGATGGATTTGCGCGCAGTTTCGGTTCTCGCCACGAACTGTTCCAGCTTGGCGGTCAGCGATTTCAGCGTCGCGCCGATCTGGTCGGTGGCCTTGCGGGTTTCGTCCGACAGCTGTTTCACTTCGGCGGCGACGACGGCGAATCCTTTGCCGGCATCGCCCGCGCGCGCCGCTTCGATCGTGGCATTCAGCGCCAGCAGATTGGTCTGTTTCGCGATTGCCTGGACCTGGTCGGCCACGCCTGCGACCGCCTTGATGTCCTCTTCGAAATCGAGCGTCCCGGCTTCGAGATCGTCTATCGCTTCGAAGGCGTTGTCGAAACTGTCGTGGCTGTCGGCTGGCGCCGCGTTTGCATTGCTCATGGTCGCGATCTCTGTTGAAGCGCGCAGGGAACGCGCGCGAATGCCGGAACTCTACCGGCGACAGGTTTAACTTCGGTTAACCAATGCGTTGTCTCGCCGCGGTTGAAGGGCGGTGCATCGCCTCAGTATGATGCTCCGACGTAACGGGAAGAGTGCCGAAATGGGTATGCAGACGGTGTGGGATCACATATGGCTGGCCGCGGACCGGACGCCGGACAACATCGCCGTGGTCGACGACCGCAGCGACCGCCGGCTGACGTTCGCCGAGTTGGTGGACGAGGTCGAAACCGCGGCAGCGGGTCTTGCCGAGGCCGGCCTGCGGCCCGGTCAGTATGTCGCGACCGTTCTGCCCAATGTGCTGCAGCATGTGATCGCGCTCCTGGCGCTGCACCGGCTGGGGGCGGTCGTCTGCATGATCAACCCGCGCCTGAAACCGGACGAGGCAGGGTCCCTGATCGCGGATGCGGACATGGCGGGCGCCGTTTGCATCGCCGATGAAGATATCGTCGCCGCGGCCGGGGCCGCGCTGCCGGAAAACGCGCCCATCCTGACCGTCGGGGGCGAATTCGACGGCGCGGCTACCTTTGAAACCTGCCGCGCCGACGCGGCGGACCTGACGGCCTGGACGCCACCCGATCCCGAAGACGTCGCCTTCGTTCTCTATACGTCCGGAACCACCGGGTTGCCCAAGGGCGTCATGATCCCGCATCGCGCCACCGACGGACGCGTTCTGTTTGTGCCGGTACAGTGCGGCCTGCGCCATGGGCCGCAGAACAGGGCGCTTGGCCTGATGCCGCTGTTTCACGCCGTCGGGTTCTATGCGGCGCTGGTCACGACGCTGTCGCTGAACGGCACTTATTACGTGCATTCCGCGTTCGATCCTGCCGCCGCCGTCGAAGCGATCAAAACCCACGGCCTCACCTATGTGTTCGGTGCGCCGGCGCATTTTCATGCCATGCTGGCGGCGCCCGGTTTCGATCCCGCCGACATGGGTTCTGTGGACACGCTGGTTTACGCCGGTGCGGTGATGCCGGGGCCGTTGCTCGACCGCGTGAAACCGGCCTTCCCCAACGCCAGGATAACGAACATTTACGGCACGACGGAAGTCATGAACGCGCTGTATATGCCGGACCCCGCGGGCAGACCGCTGCAATACCGGCCCGGTTTCTATTCGCGGGTGCGGGTCGGGCGGATCGGCGGCGACGTCGACGATGTCTGCGACGCCGGTGAAGAAGGCGAACTGCTGGTCGACGCGACGGCCGACGCCACGTTCCTCGGCTACCTCAACCGGCCCGATGCGACGGCGGAAAAACTGACCGGCGGCTGGTACCGGACCGGCGACATCATCTTCCGGCGTCCCGACGGCGATCTGGAATTGTGCGGCCGGGTGGATGACATGATCGTGTCGGGCGGGGAGAACATTCACCCCGAAGAGGTCGAAACGATCCTGATGCAGCACGAAGCCGTGCGCGAGGCGGCCGTGATCGGCATGCCGGACGATCGGTGGTCGGAAAGGGTCGTCGCCTGTGTCGTCGCGAATGGCATCGATGCCGATACGCTCGATGCGTGGTGCCGGGACTCCGCGCTCGCGAACTACAAGCGGCCCCGGGAATACCGGTTTCTCGACGCCTTGCCGCGCAACGCCGCCAACAAGGTTCTGCGCCGCGAATTGAAGGACATCGTCACGGGAAACTGAAGGTCCGGCGCCGTATCCGGGCCGCGCAGGTTCGTGTCATGATTTCCCCCTGCAGGCGCCTGTGATAGCTATAGCGGCACGTAAAACGGGTCCACGCACCACGCCGCTGGAACATAGAAGGGGAAACCGATGTCCAAACTGCCGCTTACTTTCGCCTGCGGGCCGTATGACCGCATGGAGGCGCTGAATTACGGGCTGATCGACGTCGAGGGCATCGATCTGAACTTTCTCGAAATTCAGGCGCCGCGCGAAATCTTCGACCGCATGGTCGGCGCCCAGGAATTCGACCTGTCGGAAATGTCGCTGGCCGAATACGTCACCATGACGGCAAAGGACATCAGCCCTTTCATCGCCATTCCGGTGTTCCCGTCAAAGGCATTCCGCCACGCCTTCATCTGCGTCAACAAGAAGGCCGGTATCAAAGAACCCAAGGACCTGGCGGGCAAGCGGATCGGCACGCCGCTCTATACCCAGACGGCGGCGATCTGGATCCGCGGGGATCTGGAAAACATCTACGGCGTCGACCTGTCGGACGTGCAGTGGATCCAGGGCGCGATGGAAAAGGCCGGCAGCCACGGCGATCCGCCCGCGCCGCCGCAGCTTCTGAAACCGGTGGAAATCACGCCGAACACGTCCGACAAGTCCCTGTCGGAAATGCTGCGGGACGGGGACATCGACGCCGTGCTGGGTTCGCGCATGCCGGATTCCGTGCGCACCGATCCGGACAAGGTCGGCTACCTTTTTCCCGATTTCCGCGAGGAAGAAAAGAGATACTACAAGGAGCACCGCATTCACCCGATCATGCACACGGTGGTGATCCGCAAAGACATATACGCCCGGCACAAATGGGTGGCGCAGAGCCTGTACAAGGCGTTCCTGGCGGCCAAGGACTGGGCGCAGGAGGCGATGTATTTCTCCGGCGCGCAGAAGTACATGCTGCCCTGGCTGTTCGACGACCTGCGCGAAATCGACGAGGTGTTCGGCGGCGACCCGTGGCCCTACGGCGTTGACGAGAACCGGCCGACGCTGGAGGCGTTCGTCAAATACATGCACCAGCAGAATTTCATCCCGGAGATCATCCCGGTCGACGATCTGTTCGCGCCCACGCACGGGCGGCTGGACTGAGATTGTTGTTTCGTCGGATCAAACAAGAAGACTGTCGCCCTCGGACTTGATCCGAGGGTCTACGTGTCTGTTTCGGTGGCAAGAAGATTCCCGCCTGCGCGGGAATGACGGAACTTAACTTAAACTGTCATCCCCGCGCAGGCGGGGATCTTTTGGCCGGTGTCACGCCGCCGCATCCTTGCCGAAGATATCGGTCAACCGCGCGCCTTCGTAGAACGTCTTAGAAAAAGCGTCTCGGGCCGCGTAGCGGTCGTACCAGGCCTTGAGCGCCGGGCGGCTGTCGATCATGTCGTTCAGGCCGAGATCGATCATGCGGTCGACGGTCGGCATGTAGGCGGCATCGACGATGGTCAGCATGTCGCCCATGATCCAGTCCTTGCCGTGGCCGTCGAGCGCTTCGGCCACCCGTTGTGCGGCGCTGTCCAAGCGGTCGAGGGATTCCGCCGTTTCTTCCGCGCTGAAGCCGGTCTTGTTCATGCGCTGGTAGAAATGCTTGCGGACGGGATGCGCCTCGGCCATCGCCTGATAGGCGTCGTCCTCCATGTTCTCGTAGCGCTTCGCGAGATGCTTGTTGAAGGACGGCACGCGGATCGCCGGGGTCGGGACCTCTTCCAGATAGCGCAGCCATTTCCGCATGTGGGCGCGCTTCACGAAGTCCTTCGGCGACATTTCATGTTCGGGATAGACGTCTTCCAGATATTCCAGAATGACCGAGGAATCGATGATCACGTCGTCGCCGTCGGTCAGGGTCGGCACCACGCCGTTGGGGTTGAGCTTTAGGTACCAGTCGCTGAGGTGTTCGCGGTTCTTGTGATCGACATGCTTTTCCTCGAACGGAATGCCCTTTTCCCACAGCGCAAGGCGCACCTTCTGGCTGCAGGTCGATTGCGGAAAGCAGTAAAGCGTGATGTCGGCCATCGGATGTCTCCCTTTTGTGCCGTGTTTCTTGCGCCAACGGGCAGGGGAGTCAATGCGGGACGACGGCACTGAATATCCCCTCGCCCCTCCGGGGAGAGGGCTAGGGAGAGGGGGAGACAAGCTTATTTAATCCTCTCCCTAGCCCTCCCCCTAAAAGGGGGAGGGGCTCATTCTTGTCTGTTACCCCGCCAGAAACGCCTTGAACCGCCGGGCTACTTCCGGCGGCTTCACCGTCGGCCGGCCGAGTTCCTTCAGCGAGCCCGGCTGGATGCGCATATGGATCAGGTGCGGGCCGTCTGCCGACAGCGCCGCCGAATAGGCCTTTTCGAACCCGTCGAGGCTGTCGCATTTCGCCGCTGTCGCGTAGCCGGACGAAATGGCGATCTCGGCGAATTCGACCGAGGCGGAGACGGTGGACTGGCCGCCCGTGGAATCGTGGACGCCGTTGTCGAGGACGATGTGGATCAGGTTATCCGGCTGATAGGCGCCGACGGTCGCCAGCGCGCCCATTTTCATCAGCACGGCGCCGTCGCCGTCCAGCGCGACGACCTTGCGGTCCGAATTCAGCGCCACGCCGAGCGCCATGCCGCTGGCGCAGCCCATGGAGCCGACCTGGTAGAGATGCTGGTCGCGGTCGTCGAGGGTGAACAGCTCGCGTCCGGACTTGCCCGTGGACGCGATTACCGCCGCGGTGTCCGGCACCAGCGCCAGGTGGCGTTCCAGCGTCCGGTAGCGCGTCGGACGCTCGCCGCCTTCCGTGTAATCCGTCAGCGTGCCGCGCGGCGGCAATGCGCGGGCGGCTTCGTCCAGTTTCTCCGGTGCGACGGAGCCTTTCGGCATGACAAAGGCAAAGGGCAGGTCGGTTTCGTCCATTTTCGCCTGCGCCGCTGCCAGCGCGTCCGCTATCTCGTCTTCCGACTGGGGGAATACGCTGTGCGGAATATGCATGGTGTCCAGCAAATCCGGGGTGATCGGGCCCATCAGTTCGTGTTGCGGTTCGTCCGTGATGCCGGGCTGGCCACGCCAGGTGACGATCATCATGGTGGGGATCCTGAACGGGTGGTTCAGCGACGTCAGCGGATTGACCGTGTTGCCGAGACCGGAATTCTGACACATGACCACGGTTTTGCGTCCCGCCAGCCAGGCGCCCGATGCGATGGCTACCGCTTCGCCCTCGCTCGCCGCGCCGACATAGTCCAGCGACGTATCCGAAATGACCCGGTTGATGATCTCTGTCAGGAACGAACACGGCACACCGGTGTAGAAATCGTATCCGGCGTCGCGGGCGGGAGAGAGGAAATCGTCGGCGTTGATCATGGTGAGGGCTCTGGTGATTGTCGCGCTGTTTTGTCCATCATTCCCGCGCAGGCGGGAATCTTGTGGAGGATTCTGTATTCAGAGAGATCCCCGCCTGCGCGGGGATGACGAACGGGAAGGAGTCTACAAAAAATCCCGCGCGCGGGCGAGATCGAAGGCGTCGTTTACGTCAAGCCAGTGGCCGGCGACGTAATGCACGTGCGGTGCGTTACCGGCATCGGCCAGCCTTGCGAACAGGGTGGCGAGGTCGGCGGTTTCCAGCGTACCGTCGCTTTTCATGGCTTCGAGTTCTTTGCGGACCAGTTCGGCGCCCTTCTTGCTGAGCCGCGCAATACCGATCCATTCGCCGGTGCAGTCGTCGGCATCGTTCGCATCCGCGACGATGCCTTCGAACAGGACCGGATCGTCCTCGATGAAGCTGGGGCTGAAGGGGCGGGAACAGCGCACCAGGTCGCGGCCCGAATTTTCCGACCGGTCGGTGCGTTCGCGCCACATGCCGTCGACGGCGAGCACGATATCGCCTTCGGTCTCGACCAGCGCGTCCAGAATGTAGCGGCGGAACAGAATGTCGCCATAGGCGATGACGGTGTCGCCGGTGAGCCGGTCGATCGCCGTGGCGAGCGACGCGGCTTCGCCCGTGGTCTCAAACGCGTCGTTGTCGATATAGGTCAGGTTCGGCAGGTCGACGGCGTCCTTGGCATAGCCGCGCACGACGGCGACGTCGCGCACGCCCGACTGTCGCAGCGACCGGGTCAGGCGACGGAGCAGGGGCTGGCCCTGAATTTCCACCATGCATTTCGGCTTGTCCTCGGTCAGCGGTCCCAGCGCGCTGCCGCGGGTGGCGGCCAGCACGATGCCGCGCGGCGCGTCGTCGTCGGTGGGCAGGTAACGGTCTTCGGCGTCTTTCAGCTCGTCGTTTCCGGCAAGCTGGAAGATATCCTTCACGGTGGCGATCCGGTCTTCCAGGTCGACGACGCTTTCTTCGTCGTGAATCTTACGGGCGGCTTCGCGCATGGCGCTGATGGAGGCTCGGACCGAATGATTGGCCCAGATCACGGCGTTGACCCCGGCGGCGCGGAACTGGTCGGTCGGCGTCCCGTAATAGGTGGTCGGCACGATCACGACGGGGCAGGAATCGTCCCATTCGCGCATGAAGGACATGATCTCGTTGGCGCTGGACTGCTTCGAATGGATCAGCACGGCGTCGGCGCCGGCGTCCCGGTAGGCGTGGGCGCGCTTCAGCGCTTCGTCCAGTCCCCAGCCGGAAATCAGCGCCTCGACCCGGGCGACGAGCACGAAGCCGGGATCGGTCTGGCTGTCCTTGCCGGCCTTGATCTTGCCGCAGAATTCCTCCATGTCGGCCAGCGGCTGGCCGTCGCCGATAAAGGAATTGGTCTTCGGGAACAGCTTGTCCTCGATGCAGGCGCCGGCGATGCCGCGCTGGCAGAGCTTCATCACCAGCCGGCGGACATTGTTGAAATTGCCGTAACCGGTGTCGCCGTCCATCAGGATCGGGATGCCGGTCGCATCGGCCATGAATTCCAGAACTTCCAGCACCTGGGTCCACGAGGCCTCGTTGGAATCGCGCACGCCCAGCGCGGCGGACATCGAAAGCCCGGACGCCCAGATGGCTTCGAAGCCGGCTTCTTCCGCAATCTTTGCCGACAGGCCGTCATGCGCCTCCATCAGAAAGCCAAGTTCGGGGCCCTCCAGCAATGCACGCAGCCGGGCGGATTTGCTGAGCGCGGAACCGGGTTTGCCCGGCATCGCGCCGGTTTCGACATTCGTCGCCATCAGGAGCGGCCTTTTGCCAGTTTGGTGAAATGTGACGGCTTTGTTACAGAATCCGGCGACTCGGGCAACAACGGGAAGGTGCCGGCCGCGCTGACGCCCAGCGCATCGCGTACCGCCTTTTGCAGCTCGTCCATGCCGGGATTGGTTTTCACGGCGCCTTCTGCATGGATGAAATGGAGCCGGGCGCCACCCGACCGGTCGAATACGAACACCGTCGGGATGCGTTTAACGTCGCCGAACAGTTTCGCCGTCTCATCGGTGCCTTTGACCATGGAGAAGACCGGCTGGTGTCGGTCGAGAAACCGGTTCAGCCGCTTACCGTCGTCGCCGAACCCCGTGAAATCCTCGAACTGGTTGACCGCGACGATGGTCAGCCCTTTCGCCGCGTGCGTGACGTTCAGCAGGTTTAGATGCTCGAATTCCGTGTTGCAGGGCGGACACCAGCTGGCGAAGAACGACACGATCACCGCGCGGCCATGAAGCAGATCCGGCGTTAACGGACGCCCGTCGATGCGCGCAAGGCTCAACAGGTGTGAAGCCTTCTCCGGGTCGAGGCGCACGACGTTGCCGGCGGCCGCCGCGGACCGTGTGTCGGCGACCGCGAGCGCGAACAATGCCGCGCAGACGGCGAACGCTTTTGTCAGGGGATTGCCCATATCAGCCCGTGCCGGCGGCGTACTGGGTTATCTTCTCCTCGATCTGGCGGATCAGCGTGTCGAAGCCATGGCGCCGCAGGACGCTGGAATATTCCGATCGTTTGGTGGCCAGCTCCGAGTAGGACCGTTTGAGGAACACATCGATTACCCGCCACCCGGTCTCGAACCGGCGCATCAGATAATTGATTTCCACGGGCTCGTCGTTAGGCCGGATAATCGCGGTTTTGACCAGCACCGTTTTGTCGCGGACATTTTCCATGCCGCGCATTTCGAAGCTTTCGCCCGACCAGCCGTCGAACCGGTTGGCATAGGTGGCGATCGTCAGGCGGCTGAAGCTGTCGACCAGACGGTCCTGCTGTTCGGGAGTCAATTTGCGCCAGTGCGTCCCGACCGCGATCCGCGTCATGACGGGCAGATGAAAAACCTGCGTCAATGGCGGCGCCAGGGCTTTCCACCGGCCCGGGAAGCCAAGCGTATCGGCATTCTTCATGGCGCCCAGCAGAGATTCGTTGAAACCGGCGATGATGGCCTGGGGGCGTCCGGGATCGGCAGGCGGCGCTGTCTGCGCCGTTACCCCGGTCGCGAAAAAGCACAGCGCAAACCCGAGTACTGCCGCGCCGCGGCGCAGTCTCCAGATCGAATTCGATACCAACCCGTTTCTCCCGTCATGAGACGCAAAGACGCCAACCGCAAATACAGCGCACTTTGTGTTACAGGTTTATGTAAGGCGCGTCAGAGTGACGTGCAATGACCGATGCGGAGTACTTCACAGTGAATTTACGGAATGCGGATTTCCCCGCCGTCTCCGGTGGGGATGCCGGGTCATGACGGCGAACTCGGCCTGTATCCTGGCGGCCGGCGTCGGCAACCGGCTCGGCGACATGGACGATAAACCGCCCAAGGCGCTGCTTGACTTCGGCGGAAAAACGCTGCTTGCGCGGCATCTCGAAAATCTCGCGCGGATCGGGGTCCGGGATGTCAGTATCGGGGTCGGTTATCGTGCCCCGGAGATCGAGGCAGCGGCTGAAAAAGTCCTTTTTCCCGGCGATATAAGCTACGTTTTCAATCCCGATTTCACCGAGGGCAGCGTGCTCACGCTTGCCGTCATGGGCGACTGGATGGCGGCGGCGTCCGGTCCGGTGATTCTGATGGACGCGGACGTGTTGTACGACCCCCGGATGCTGGCGCGGCTTGCAAATTCGGGCCATCCGA
Source organism: Alphaproteobacteria bacterium (assembly GCA_038146925.1). Lineage (GTDB taxonomy): Bacteria > Pseudomonadota > Alphaproteobacteria > MPNO01 > UBA830 > UBA830. Next base: position 15,168 of record JAYQSP010000009.1, on the reverse strand, counting down.
ACTGCCTGCTGGTCGACCGCGATTTCGAGGAAGGGGACGAACCCGTTAAAATCTGCGTGTCGGACGAAAATACGGTGGTGGATTTCCGCAAGATCGTGGAGACGCCGTTCGACTGGTGCGGCGAATCCGTCGGGTTCTTCAAATGGTCGCCTGGGCTGTGCAGAGAACTGATCGAGGGCGCGCAGGCATATATCGATCGTGGCGACCGCGACGCACCCTACGAAGAGGTCATCCGGGATGCCATCCTGCGGGATCCGGCCCGGATCGGGTTCGAGGACGTAACAGGGATTCCGTGGGTAGAGATCGATTTTCCCCAAGACGTCGCGCGCGCAAATACCGACATCCTGCCGCGGATCGATACCGGCATTCGATGAATTGCCTTTAAATCGCCCCATTTCGACCCGATATTGGTCTCGGTAATCAATAAGTTCGGAGTTTCCGTCATGCGTCGTGTTGTATTCGTTCTTCTCGCCGGGGTATTTGCCGCTACGCCGGCATCTGCCCAGCTATCCGATATTCTGCTCGGTCCCAAAAAACTGATCGACCGGGCGATCGAAGCGCGGTCGTCGTCGGACATCGCCCGCGACAACGCGATCGTGATCGACGTGAACAAGGTCATGGCGGATCTCGGCACGATCAAGGCATCGACGGAGATATACGAACAGCGGCTGCTTGTGACCGGCCTGTTTTCCGACGCCGAGACTTACAAGAAATTCGAAACCGGCGTCCGCGAGGTCGAGGGCGTCAAGAACCTGTACTGGCACGTTGCCTACATGACCGACGAAGCCAAGGAAGAAGCGATCAAGGACGGTCGCATGATGGACTGGAAAGACGTGCTGGCCTTCGAAACCAAGGCGGGCGCGCGTCTGATCGGTACCGCCGGCGTCGCCGACGTCAACTTCCGGGTGACCGGCGACCCCTACGGCAATCTGTACCTGATGGGCCGGGCCCGGTCGCGCGAAGAACTGAAGAAAGCGATCGCCAAGCTCGAAGAGGGCGACGGCGTGAAGAAAGTTTTCAACTACGCGATGGTCAGGCCTTGAACGAAATCCGGGATCGCCAGCCAGACCACTCCGCCAAACTCAGTCCTCGATTCCCTTGATGATCTGACGGGCGTACTCCAGCGGCGACAAACGCTCGCGCGCGGGGCCTGCGGAATCCTCCCGGGCTTCAAGCACTTCTTCATAGTAGTCGATCAGCGCCCGATCGAGTCGTCGTCGCCGCTTTGGCATCTTGATCGTGTAAATCTGAGCCTGAAGCCGGTCGATCAGCGCTTGGACATTGGCGGGGGACCGCTTCCACGCAATTTCCCGCAGATGGCCGATCGTGTCGATATCGAGATCGACCTGGCTTTCATCGACCTCGCCGCTGCTCACTTGGGGGTGGTCCTGCATTTACCGGGGTGCATTCTCGTCCGGCTGGAATCGACCAGGATGCGGTCAGATAAAAAGGTACGGCCAACCAGCAAACGATTGTTGAATTCCGAACGACTGGAAAGATTTACTTCCACTTCCCCGATCTCGCCGGCCACGCACAAACGTATCCTGACTACGGCCAGTTCAATTGATGGACCGGTCAAGTTCTTGATACTGGCGATACGGACAACCGGCAATTGTTTGGCGGGGCCATGTTGTTGCATACCCTTGCCGACTGTCTCGAAGGCGGACGCATCCCGAAGGAGACAACGAACCTCCAGGACTGAGTCTTCTCCCCGGACGCTCCCGTGTCAGAGCGTTCCGGGCAATTCAAACCAAATTAAACAGTCCGAGACGTCCCGAAACAGGGCGACAGGTTTCTAAACAGCGGCGAACAGCGGTGCGCTGCTTTGTGCCGCAGTCGTCAGCGCTTTTCGCGCGATGCGGTCGTACCGCGCCAGCCGGATCATGGCCCAAAGGTCGCCGGGGCGGCGCAGAACGGACCCGGTGACCGCGGCCAGCGCCGTGCTGCCGTCCGGACGCATGCCGCTGACGGCCGCCTGGGGCAGGCCGAGATCCTGCGGGTCGATTATCACGCGCAGCGCCATGAACGGGACCCCGGCACCGATCGCGGTACGGGCGATCGCCGCGCTTTCCATATCGACCGCCGCGACGCCGAGATCGCCGAACAAAGTACGTTTGTCTGACGATGTGAACATCGGGGTTTCCGCCGACGCGATCTGCGCGGTTTCGATCAGCACATTGCCCAGCAGGAGCGATTTCAGGCGGCGCTGCCAGTCGCGGTTTGTATATAGGATCTCATTGCCGGCGCCGAGATCGCGGATACCCGTTGCGACAATCGCGGTGCCCGGCGGCAACGCAGGGTCGCATCCGCCGGCGACTCCGAATGACAGAAGGGCGGTGGCGCCGTCCTCTATCAGCGACCGCGCGGCATCTCCGGCGCGTGCGGGCCCCGGTCCCAGGCAGCACACCGCGAGGGAATCGTCGCCGGGAATACGGTCGCCGGTTTGACCACTCAGTCGACGGACGATGTCGGCTTCGAACTGTAGTCCGGTGACGATGCCGAGGCGGAATTTTGTTTCGGAGGAGACATTCATCGTTCGCGAGTATAACGACTGCCGGCGCCTGTGCCCAAAGGACCGGTCCAAATTGCAACAGGGTGTGCAACAAGTGCATGGCGTAAGGTATTGAAAATTCGGCGTCCGAGCGCTACATACGGTACCGTATGGTGTATATTTGAAAGTTTTAGAAATGAATGCTTCGAATCCCGCTATTGAACTCGCCGCCGATAACGTGTCGGCGCTGGACGGTGCCTCTGTCACGCCGATCAAGGCCTCGATCGGTTCCAGGGTTTCAGGGTACATCTTCAACGGAGACTCGGTAGCAGACGAATTCCGTACCGCGATGCGTCATTTGCTGCACAACCGCGGGCTTGTCGTTTTCGATCCGGGCACGGTGACGGCCGAAAATTTCACGAAGTTTGCCGGTTTTCTGGGCGAATTTTTTCACTACGCAGGCCCGCACACGCCGCGTGCGCCGGAAAATCCGGATGCAACCGTCATCAGCGCCGGCAAGGACGCGCATCTTCGCAATCATGTCTGGCATGCCGATGGCGGCTTTCGCGCCGATGCTCCCGCTTTTACGGCGTTGTTCGGAAAAGCGACTCCCAAGAACGGCGGCGACACGATGTTTTCGAACGCGGCGCATGTGTACGACATGCTGGACCCGCTATTCGCACAGTATCTCGAAACCCTGAACGTCATTCAGTCGCCGGATGCGACCGGGCACATCACCGATCGGTATCTCGACCCGGAAGAAGCAGCCCAGGCGCGCCTCCGCATGCCGCCTTTCGAAATGCCCCTGATCCGGACGCATCCGGAATCGGGTCGCAAGTGGGTCGCGGTAAACGAATCCTATGTCTGTTACATCAAGGGCGTCAGCCGCGTGCACAGTCAGAATATTCTCGGAATCCTGTTCGACATGATCAAGTCGCCGGAAGCCACCTGCCGTTTCGAATGGGAGCAGGGCACGCTGGCGGTCTGGGACAACCGAGTCGTCCAGCACCGTGCCGTGAAGGATTACGACGGCGACGCCACGCGGCTGCTCTATCGCTGCACGATGACGGCGTAACCGGAAGATGGCGGATACACGTTCCGATGTTCTGATCACGGTCGATGCCCTGGCCGATCGGATGGCTGGTCCCGATGGCCTGGTTTTGCTCGATATCAGTGACGATCTGGAAACGGCGCCGCTAGAACGCCCGGTCATTCCGGGGGCGGTCGCCGTGTCGCTTGCTTCGGACATATCCGGCCCCGCGACGAAAGAAGGCGGGCGTCGTCCGCTCCCTGATCCGGCGGTTCTCCAGGAAACGCTGCGCGGTTTCGGAATACATCCCGAGTCTATGGTCGTCGTATACGACAATGCGTCCGGTGCGCAGGCGGGACGTGCCTGGTGGACGCTCCGCTGGGCCGGTCACGCGAATGTTCGTCTGCTCGATGGCGGACTCGCCGCGTGGACCGCTGCGGGACGCGACACCGTTCACGAGACTGCACATGCGCCCGGCGGCGGTACCATCACCGTTTCTCCCGGCGGCATGCCCGTGATCGAGGCGGACGACGCAGCCCGCATCGCGCGCGAAGGCGCATTGCTCGATGCCCGCGGTAAGACGGCCTATGAAGGCGATACCGAAAAACCGGCAACCGGGCATATTCCGGGCGCAATCTGTGCCGGCGCGAAAGACGCGCTCGGCCCCGACGGCGGCTTCAAATCAACCGAAGACCTGCAGGCCATGTTCAAGGCCCTTGGCGTCGATGGTTCGCAGCCGGCAGGCGTTTATTGCGGCAGCGGCAATGCGGCCTCGTTCGAGCTCGCCGGTATATATGCCGCCGGACTGGAAGCCCCGCTCTATGTCGGGTCCTGGTCGGCCTGGACCGGCGATCCCGACCGGCCTGTCGCACAGGGGCCCGAACGGGGTTAGAGAAATTCAGCAGGCGCGGGCACCCGTTTTTCCTGCCTGATTTTTCACTCACCGGTTTCTGATCTCCGGCGCGGGCTTTTCCCATCGCCACGCGACCCGCTTGGATGCTAATTTCCGACCCGTGTTTCCAAGACATCCAACGTGACAACTGAAAACCCCGCCGCCCCGTCAGGCAAAGATCTGATCGATGGGTCCTACGCGTGGCTACGTCTCGCCGTGTCTATGCTGCTGGGGACCATCGGCAGCATCGGGTTCTGGGGCGTGGTCGTAATCCTGCCGGAAGTGCAGGCGGAGTTCGGCGTCGACCGCAGCGATGCGTCTATGCCATATACGCTCACCATGGTCGGTTTCGCGGCGGGCAACGTCCTGATCGGAAGATACGTCGACCGGCTGGGGATCGTGGTTCCGATTATTGCGGCGGCCGTTGCGATGGGAATCGGCTTCGCCGGCGCGTCCGCCGTCCAGAACATCTGGCTGTTCGCTCTGTTGCAGGGCGTTTTTATCGGCATCGGCACCGCCGCCAGTTTCGGGCCGCTGATCGCCGACGTGTCCCACTGGTTTCTGAAACGTCGCGGCGTCGCCGTGGCGCTGTGCGCCTGCGGCAACTATATCGGCGGCACGATATGGCCGCTGGTGGTTCAGGCGCTGATGGACGCGAACGGGTGGCGTTTCACCTATTTGGTGATCGCGGTTGTCGTGGTGGTGACGATGGTCCCGCTGGCACTGATGCTGCGTCGGCCGCCGCCGATGATGGACGAAATACCTGTCGCAGACGCATCGACGCCGGTTGCGACGGACCGGAAGACCATCGACCTGTCTCAGCGCTCGCTGATGATCCTGCTGTCGATCGCGGGCATCGCCTGCTGCGTCGCCATGTCGATGCCCCAGGTACATATCGTCGCGTACTGCGCCGATCTGGGGTACGGCGCGGCACGGGGGGCGGAAATGCTGTCGCTTATGCTGGCGGGCGGCGCGGTGACCCGCGTGGTGTCGGGCTTCATTGCCGATTATATCGGCGGCGTGCGGACGCTGCTGATCGGCTCGGTGCTACAGGGGCTGGCCCTTCTGTTCTATCTGCCCTTCGACGGGCTGATGTCGCTCTATGTGATTTCGCTGATGTTCGGCCTTGCGCAGGGCGGCATCGTACCCAGCTACGCCATCATCGTCCGCGAATACATGCCGGCGAAGGTGGCGGCGGAGCGCGTCGGCTTTCTCATCATGATGACGATCGTCGGCATGGCGTTCGGCGGCTGGACGTCGGGCTGGATCTTCGACATGACCGGTTCGTATCAGGCCGCGTTCCTCCACGGCATTGCCTGGAACGTTCTGAACGTCGGCATCATGGTGATGATTCTGTTCCGGTCCAAGGGGCCCCGTATGGCGACCGCCTGATCTATCCGAGGATCGGTTGTTCCCAAAAACGCATCGTTGGTGTAACAAGCAGGTCCGGTGGGGGGATTGTCCGGGGGGTAGTCGGTTGGCAAAGTACAGGCATTACTCGTTTGCGCTGCTCGTCGCAGTCGCTTTTTCAGTGTTTTTCAGTGGTCAGGCGTCCGCCGTGACAGTGCTGTTTACCGGCAACGCGGCCGTGGGTGGCACGGATCAGGGCGTGATCGGGCATGATTTCGTATCGGCGGGAACCGTTGGCGCCGCCAATGCCCCGATGGGAGCTTTCTATTCCACGTTCGGCGTGGCAGGCCCATACACGTCGCTGGCGACACCGGATGCCTATGATTTTGTCACCGGCGGCGAACTCGCCATCGGGGCCAACGCGCCCACGCGGTCTCTCGGCGCAACCGCGCCCGCTTCCGCGGCGCTGGCATCCGTCGGGATCAACGGCGCGCTCCACCTCGGCATTCGCGGTTTAACTCTCGATTTCGGAAATGCGGCCGATCTGTTCACGACCGGGGCGACGACAGAGCGACGGATTTACCGAAACGGCGAAGTGAAGGTTTTCGAGGAAACGGCGCCGAATGTGTTTGCCGAGGTCGCGTCCTATACCGGCGGTATTTTCACGATCGATATCGACTACTCGACCGGTTTCATCACCAACGTGTTCAGCGGCACCAAATCCGTCGGATCGCTGTCGATCTTTCCGGGAACATGGACCGGGACATCGTTCGGTCCCATCGATTTGGCCGGTAGCTCGCCCGAGATCTACGGCGGCCTCAGAATAACCAGTTCTCTGGAAATCGGCGAACAGGTTGCTGTGCCGGAGCCCGAGATGCCGGCCGCGGTCGGTTTCGCAATGTTGCTGGTGGCTGCGCTGCGCCGTCGGACGAAGGCCGTCTGACCGGCGACTACATACCCCATTCCGTGCTGGCGGCATTGCCATCGCGCAGCTTGCGATATCGTGCCAGAGCCCACACCGGGAAATAAGCCGGGTAACCGTGATACAGCAGATAGAAGACCTTCGGGAAACCGACGGCGTTGTAGTGCTTCTCTTCCCATTTCCCGTCTGCGTGCGGCGCGTCGAGTAGAAAGCGAACGCCTTTTTCCACTTCCCCGGATCCGACTTCGCCGGCGGCCATCAGGCCGAGCAGGGCCCAGGACGTCTGCGTCGCGGTAGAGGTCTTGACCTCGTCCTTGCGGTCTTCCCAGTAGGTGGCGCCGTCTTCTCCCCAGCCGCCGTCGGCACGCTGGCGTGATTTCAGCCACGCCACGGCTTTCTGTACGGCGGGGTCGTCCGCTGGTACGCCGGCTGCGTTGAAGGCGGACAACACTGACCAGGTACCGTAGATGTAGTTGGTTCCCCATCGCCCGAACCAGGACCCGTCGGGTTCCTGTTCCTTTCGCAGATAGGCTATCGCGCGTTCGATCGAGGCGCGATGATTGCCGTGACCGGTCTGGGCGAGGAACGCAAGACACCGGGCCGAGACATCGGCTGTCGGCGGATCGAGCAGGGCGCCGTGATCGGCGAACGGAATATGATTCAGGTAATAATGCGTGTTGTCGGCATCGAATGAGCCCCAGCCGCCGTTTTCCGACTGCATGCCGATGATCCAGTCTGCCGCCTTCTGAAGCGCGACATCGTTTTCCGGCGAATGTGCCCGATGCAACGCCATCGCGACTACGGCGGTATCGTCGACGTCGGGATAGAAATCGTTGCGGAACTGGAACGCCCAGCCGCCGGGCGCGACATCGGGGCGGGAATCGGCCCAGTCGCCGGCGACGTCGGTAATCTGGACATCGCGCAGCCAGGCCGAAGCACGTCTGATCTGTGGGCTGTCGTCGCGGTCGCCGGCTTCCATCAGGGCGAGCATGGCGAGACTGGTGTCCCATACCGGCGACAGACAAGGCTGGCACCAGGCTTCTTCATCGGCTTCGACAAGCAGTTTGCGGATGGATTGCCGCGCGACGACGTAATCCGGGTGGTCGTCGGCGCAGCCCATCGTCTTGAAGGCCATGACCGTGTTGGCCATCGCCGGAAAAATACCGCCCAGGCCGTCTTCGCCGTTCAGTCGTTCGGTGATGAAGTCGACGGCGGCGTCGATGGCGCGGCGGCGGGCGCGTCCGGGCAGCTTGGGCTCGACAACGCGCAGCACTTTATCGAGCGCGAGAAAGGCGTAGCCGAGCTTGGCGCCGGTCGGGTTTACCAGGTACCGCCGCTCTTCCTCCGGCGGGGTGACGAATAATTCGCGTATGTCCACGCCTTTCGGGTTCACGGCCTGCGGCTTTTCCGACATCAGGATCAGCAGCGGCGCGATCACTGTGCGCGACCAGTAGGAAACTTTGAATATATGGAACGGCGACCACTTGGGCAGCAACATGATGCCGACCGGCATCACCGGGACTGCCCGCCATGGTACCTGGCCGAACAGGGCAAGTGTAATCCGCGTAAAGACGTTTGAGAGCGCTGCGCCGCCGGCCGAAAGAATGGACTCGCGCGCGCGAGTCATATGCGACGCGTCTGGGTCGTCACCGGCGAGTTTCAGGGCGAAATACGCCTTCACGCTGGCACTCATGTCGAAATCGCCATCGTGAAAAAGCGGCCAGCCGCCATGGCGGTCGGACTGAATTCGTCGAAGATACGTGGCAAGCTTGGCTTCAAGCACCGGTTCCGGTTCGCCAAGAAAATGATTCAGCAGAATGTATTCGGCGGGGATCGTCGCGTCGGCTTCGAGATCGAATACCCAGTAGCCGTCTTCGTGCTGGCGCGCGCGCAGCGAATCCGCAGCCTCGACGATCTCGGCATCAAGTCGAGCGTCGAGGATGGCGGAATCAATTACGCCGCCTGCCGCGCCTTCGACGGCCTGTCTGGCTGTCGAGCCTTCCACTAACGCCACCCTGTCTCTTTGTTTGCCGCTGAAATAAGGGTGCAGCGACGCGTCGCGGCATCAGCCGCGCCGTTCTGCTGCACCGCACACTGACATATATCGGTCACATGACCCCATAGCGCAAGGTAATCCATAACTTTTCCGGCTTGGAAAGACCGGCATCGTCATCAAGGTTTTGCCAACGTCTGGCGATCAGCCGGTCGAGGATACGACGGTAGTTCATCATCATGACGATCGCCGGCTTGAGCGCGCGGGTGTCGGCGCGTGCCAGCATCGCTTCCGCTTCCGAAAATTTTTCGCGGGCGCGTTCGGCGACCGGTCCGCAGATTTCCGGGAGTTTCGGATGACTAAGCATGTCGTCCGGCGTTCCGATGGCAACGCCACGCTGTTCGAACTGCTCGCGGGGGAGATAAAGTCTTCCCATCGCGGCGTCGTCCTTCAGATCGCGGAGGATATTGGTGAGCTGCAGCGCCGTTCCGAGACTAAGCGCGAACGCGCGGGCGGATTCACCCGAATCGCCGAATATCTTTATCGACAGAAGCCCTACCGCGCCTGCTACCCGGTCGCAATATAGTTGCAGGCGTTCGCAATCCGGCACCAGCATGGAACCGTCGGTGTCCATTTCCATGCCGGCAATGATCTCGAAAAAGTCCTGTTTATCCAGTCTGTAACGGTTGATCGCCAGCCACAGAGCCCGCAGGGTGGGTTTAGTGGGGGCGGGTGCGGTTGTGGAATACAGGGCATCGATGTCACGTCGCCAGCGTTGAAGGCCGGCGCGTTTCTCGTCGAGGGGGGCGTCGCCATCGGCTATATCGTCGACCTCGCGGCAGAACGCGTAAACGGCAAACATCGCATCCCGGCGCTGTTCCGGCAGTATTCGCATGCCCCAATAGAAAGAAGAACCGGCGGCGCGGGTAATGGCGCGCACATGTTCGCGTGCGGCGACGTCCGGATCGCCGGCGGGGAGCGGGTTGGCCATTCGGCGATTGTATCGGGACGGGCCTCGAATCGAAATTCCATGTTTTGTGATGTCCCATTGTTGACTCAGTTCGGCATATACAGGTATTGAGTACGTCTCATATATGAAACAAACGTCTCATATTTGAGACAATTGTTGGGTATGTCCGAAAAACCGGGCGTCAGGAGGTCGGATGGAACAGGAAGCCAGAATTCAGGAACCGAAGAATATCGTCTGGCAGACGCGGACACATGAACAGACCGCGTTCGAGCGTCGCTTGTCCATGGCAATGGAAACCGCGTTCGGCGACGGCGTTACCGAAATCGATGCGCTGGTCGAACGGCTGAACAAGGACGGCGTTCGCGACGAGCGGAACAAGGCGTGGACGGTCGACAGTTTTCGCGCCGTCATGGCCGAGCTGGGCGCCTGATTCGTGTCGGAAACGCGCCTCGAATTTCGTGACGTCACGAAAAAGTTCCAGGACCGCCAGGGATCCGGTCAGACGATCACCGCCGTCGAAGGCGTGACGCTGTCGGTCAATGACGCCGAAGTCGTCTCGCTGATTGGCCCGTCGGGCTGCGGCAAGTCGACCTTGCTGAATATGGCGTCCGGGCTGAACGGCACCAGCGGCGGCAAGGTTTTCGTCGATGGCGAGGAAGTGGTCGAAGTGAACGAACATGTCTCTTTCATGCTGCAGAAGGATCTGCTCCTTGCCTGGCGATCGATCCGCGAGAACGTGGAGTTCGGTCTTGAAATTCACGGCATCCCGAAGGCCGAACGCCGCAAGCGGTCCGACGACTGGCTGGCACGCTGCAAGATCGCCGATTTCGCCGATCATTACCCGCACCAGCTTTCCGGGGGCATGCGCCAGCGCGCGGCGCTGGCCAGAACATTGGCGACCGACCCGCATGTGCTGCTGCTGGACGAGCCGTTCTCCGCGCTCGACGCGCAGACCAAGATGATCCTGCAGCAGGATCTGGCGCAGACTTTGTCAGACGCCAGCAAGACGGCGCTTTTCATCACCCACGACCTGGTCGAAGCGGTAGCGCTGTCCGACCGTGTGCTGGTCATGAGTCAGCGTCCCGGCACGATTATCGAAGAGATCGACGTCGATATTCCGAACCGCGCCAATCCTATGGAGCGGCGCAAGGACCCGAAGATCGGCCAGTACGTGTCGCAGCTGATGTCGCTGCTGCACGTCGGCGAGTCCGAACTCGAACCGGCCTGACCGGTCGGCCGTAACGTCACTGCATGATTTCAACAGGGAGACTTACCATGCACTTCACCAAGAAAATCCTCGCCGCCTCCGCGGTGGCCGTTGCCGCGGCGGGCTTTGCCTCGGCTCCGGCGCATGCCGCCGAGAAAGTGAACTATCTGCTGCCCGCACCGGGCTTCCTTCCCGCATTCGCGCCGTGGCAGCTTGCCAAGCACAAGGGCTATTACGCGGCCGAAGGTCTCGAAGTGGTCTTTCAGCGTTCCAAAGGCGGCGTGGACGTCGCCAAACAGGTCGGTGTCGGCAACGCGCCCATCGGCGGCGGTATCGGCGATACCTCTATTCTCGTCCGCCCCAACGGTATCCCGGTCCGGTCCGTTGCGGTTTTGGGCGGTGGGTCGCTGGTGCAGCTGGTTGCGCGCGCCGACCGCGGTATCACGAAGGTCGAGGATCTGAAGGGTAAAACCATCACGGTGATGTCCTATCAGGACACGACCTTCTTCGCCTCTCAGGGCATTCTCGCGTCCCGCGGGTTGACCCGGAATGATGCGAACATCCAGGCAGCCGGCCCGCAGGGCATCTGGAAGCTGTTCATCGAGGGCAAGGCCGATGCCATGATGGGTGTGCCGGACTGGATCGCCATCGCCCAGGCGCGAAAGGTGCCGATGAAAATTTTCAACGCGATGGATTACTTCCCGTCGATGGCGCAGGCAATTCTGGCCTCAGACGAAATGATCGCGAAGAACCCCAAGCTGATCCAGGGGCTGGTGCGCGCCACGCTAAAGGGCCTGAAAGACATCATGGACAATCCGGATGCGGCGGCCGCCGACTACGTCAAGGCAGTGCCGCGCTGGAAAGCCCCCGCGATGGCGGCGACGTTCAAGCTGTTCAATCAATACACCTATCCCGGGCAGAAGACCCTCGGCGCGATGGATGAAGCCCGTCTCGCCAAACTGCAGGACTTTTATCACGAGGCCGGATTCATCAAGAAGAAGAGCCCGGTCAAGGATCTGTACACGAACCAGTTCGTGAACTGATCGGCTGATGCGACGATCCGCCGGGGAGGCTTCATGCATCCCCGGCGGATACGATATTGAAATGACAAAAGCCGGAAGAAAGCGAATATGAATTCCGCATTTACCCCGTCCCGTATGGCCGCCAGCTTCGGCATTCTTGTCGTGTTTCTGGTTGGCTGGGAGTGGGGGCCCGGCATCCTGGGCGTCCAGACGTACATAATTCCGCCGTTGTCCGCCGTGGTTGAAGGTCTGATGGACCTGTTTCGCGCGGACAAGCTGTGGTTTCACATCTGGATCACGACGATCGAGGTCGTTCTCGGCTTTGTTCTGGGATCGCTGCTCGGCATGATTGGCGGTTATGCGCTCGGCCTGTCGGTGACGGCTGAAGTCGTCCTGTCTCCTTACATTCTTGCTCTGCAGATCGCGCCGAAGGTGGCGTTCGCGCCGCTGTTCGTGTTGTGGTTCGGTTTCGGCATGGAGCCGCGGATCCTGATCGCGGTGCTGATCGTCTTCTTCCCCGTTCTCGTCAACGTCATGACGGCGGTGCGCAATATCGACCCCGACCTCGTCAATCTGGCGCGCTCCTTCAAGGCGAGCCGGATGCAGGTTTTCTGGAAAATTCAGGTGCCGGCTTCAATGCCGCCGCTGTTCGCCGGACTGCGTATCGGCGCGACGCTGGCCGTAATCGGCGTCGCCGTGGGCGAGTTCGCGGGCGGCAATTCCGGCGTCGGCTACCTGATCGTTCTGACGGCCGGTGCGGCCGAAACAGCAAAAGTGTTTGCGGCGATTTTCGTGCTGACGGTGATCGGCATCCTGGCCTACTGGCTGGTGATCCTCATCGAAGGCCGTGTCCTGCATTACATGCCAAGCCGTGAGAACAGCGGCTTCTGAATGAACGACAAGTTCTCGAACAGAGGAGAGTGAAATGACCGATACGAAAGTAGCCCCCGAAGCGGTCGAGAAGCGCGTGGCGCTTGGTCCGCTCAACCGCTGGTGGCCGGTTGCGGCAAGCTGGATGGTGACCGACAAGCCCCAGGGCCTGACCCGGCTGGGCGAACAGATCGTGGTCTGGCGCGATAAGGACGGTGCCGTTCACTGCATAGAAGACCGCTGCCCGCATCGTGGCGCGCGCCTGTCGATGGGGTGGAACCTCGGCGACCGTCTGGCCTGCTGGTATCACGGGGTCGAGGTCGGCGGTGACGGTGTGGTCAAGGCCGTGCCCGCCGTGTCCGATTGTCCCATGACCGGGGACAAGATGGTCAAGTCCTATCCCTGTTTCGAGCACATGGACGGCATCTTCGTCTGGTTCGGCGACGAACTGCACGAAGAACCCGATGAATTCGAGTTTCCGGAAGAATTCGAGTCCGACGAATGGGCCGCGATGCTGTGTACGGCGCACTGGAAGTGTAACTGGACCTATGCCGTCGACAATGTGATGGATCCCATGCATGGCGCCTATCTGCACGCCGTTTCGCACTCGATGGCCGAAGGCAGCACGGAAGCGAAAATGCAGCTGGAAAAAACAGAGTCCGGTTTCGTGTTCGGCAAGTCCGATCAGCGCGACGTCAATTTCGACTGGATCGAGTTTGGCGATACGGGAGCATTCTGGCTACGCGTGTCGCCGCTGCCGTATCGGCAGGAAGCAGGACCCGGCGGCAATTTCGGGATCATGGGATTCGTGACGCCCATTGACGAAGAGAACTGCAGAGTATTTTTCTGGCGCACCCGCAAGGTGTCGGGCTGGCAGCGGGATGTCTGGAAGTTCATGTACCGCAACCGGCTGGAGACGCTGCACTGGGACGTGCTGGAACAGGATCGCGTGGTGCTGGAAGGCATGCAGCCAGACGCCCGCGGCAAGGAATTCCTGTATCAGCATGACACCGGCCTCGCCCGTGTCCGGCGCACCCTGTCGAACGAAGCGGAAGCGCAACTTGCGGCGGTCGCGGAGCATGCCGGTCAGGCGATGGAGGCCGCCGAGTAATCGGCTCGGCGCCGGATAAGTCTGATGGGATCGATATCGCTCACCGATAAACGGATCGTCGTAACAGGCGGCGCCCGCGGGCTAGGCCGCGCGTTCGCCGAATCCGCGATCGAGGCGGGCGCCCGCGTCGTCGTCGCCGATATCCTCGAGGATGTCGGCCGCGACACGGTCGCGCATCTGTCGAAGGCGGGCGAAGCGCATTTTGTGCCTGTCGATCTCGGCGATCCCGACAGCATCACCGCACTTGCCGGAAAATCCGTTGAGCTACTGGGCGGCGTCGACGGGCTGGTGAACTGCGCCGCCATCGCAACGGGCATCGGCGGGAAGATGGCCGACGATATCGATATCGAAACATGGGACCGTGTCATGACGGTCAACGTGCGTGGTACCTGGCTGGCGGTCCGGGCGTTCTCGCCCGCCCTTCGCAATGCCAGGAACGGCAAGATCGTCAACATCGCCTCCGATACCGCGATGTGGGGCGCGCCCAGACTGCTGCATTACGTGGCGTCCAAGGGTGCGGTGATTTCTATGACGCGTTCGCTGGCGCGCGAACTGGGCAATGACGGGATTGCGGTCAATGCCATCGCGCCTGGACTGACGCTTGTCGAGGCGACCGAATACGTGCCCGAAGACCGGCACCGGCAGTATATCGACGGACGCGCGATGAATCGCGAACAACAGCCCGAAGACGTGACGGGCGCGGTGATGTACCTGCTGTCGGATGCGGCGGATTTCGTGACCGGTCAGCTTTTGCCGGTGAATGGCGGATTTGTTTTCAACTAGAGGGAGGAACGAAAAATGGACGGAGATGCATCGATCAGAATGGGCGCTGACGGCCGCGAAGAAGACAAGCCGGGCTGGCACCAGGGCGAAGACCAGACATTCGCCGAATGGATGGATACCCGGGTCGCGCGCTACGAAACGCGCCAGTACGACTGGGACGTCCTGAAGTTTCAGGCGGATTTCGATCCCAAGTACCGGCGCGCGCAGATGCGCTATATGGGAACCGGCGGCACCGGCAAGAGTTCCGACAACAATACCGTGCCGTCGGAACACTTCACGTTTTCGACGATGGTGCTGCCGCCGGGTTGCGAGGGACCGCAGCATATTCATACGGATGTGGAAGAGGTCTTCTTCATGTTGCGCGGCAGCATTCGCCTGACCGTCATTGACGGCGACAACGAGTGGGAATCCGTTCTGAAGGAACGAGACCTGATTTCCGTCCCGCCGGGCGTTTATCGCGGCCTGGTAAACGAAGGACACGAAGAAGCGCTGATGTGCGTCATGCTCGGGGCGACGAAGCCCGTAAC
>JAYQSP010000008.1:345000-346982 GCA_038146925.1 Alphaproteobacteria bacterium | reverse complement strand
AGCTACCGGGCTGCTCCACCCCGCGTCAATTCTGCTTGTGGCCTCAAAACTTAGGGCCGGCTTTGAATGGCCAGCCCCTTGTCCTGTTCCACCCCGGCACCGATTAACACGGCCCGGGTATCGATTGCGATCTATGATGTTGAACACTCTGACGTTACTCGCTTCGATCTTCGATGTGCGCTTCGAAGACCTGGCAACGACCTACTCTCCCACACCTTAAGATGCAGTACCATCGGCGCTGAGGGCCTTCACTTCCGAGTTCGGAATGGGATCGGGTGTTTCTCCCTCGCCATTGCCACCAGGTCATCGAAACGCACATGTTCCGATCGTGAATATCGTCCGAATATATATCCGTAATTACCGAAGTTGTTTCCATCGGGTGACGAGCTTACCGCTGTACACGACAGTCGGTAATCAAGCCAATCGAGTGATTAGTACCAGTTAGCTTCACACATTGCTGCGCTTCCACACCTGGCCTATCAACGTGGTGGTCTTCCACGACTCTAATGGGGACAACTTGTTTTGAGGGAGGCTTCCCGCTTAGATGCCTTCAGCGGTTATCCCGTCCGCACTTAGCTACCCGGCGGTGCTGCTGGCGCAACAACCGGTACACCAGAGGTGCGTCCACCCCGGTCCTCTCGTACTAGGGGCAGCTCCTCTCAATTGTCCTACACCCACGGCAGATAGGGACCGAACTGTCTCACGACGTTCTAAACCCAGCTCACGTACCTCTTTAAATGGCGAACAGCCATACCCTTGGGACCTGCTCCAGCCCCAGGATGAGATGAGCCGACATCGAGGTGCCAAACACCGCCGTCGATATGGACTCTTGGGCGGTATCAGCCTGTTATCCCCGGCGTACCTTTTATCCGTTGAGCGATGGCCCTTCCACGCGGGACCACCGGATCACTATGACCGACTTTCGTCTCTGCTCGAACTGTCGCTCTCGCAGTCAGGCAGGCTTATGCCATTGCACTCAACAGCTGATTTCCGACCAGCTTGAGCCTACCTTCGCGCGCCTCCGTTACTCTTTGGGAGGCGACCGCCCCAGTCAAACTACCCACCATGCAGGGTCCCGGACCCGGATAACGGGCCACGGTTAGATATCAGAAAACAAAAGGGCGGTATTTCAAGGATGGCTCCACAGTGACTGGCGCCACTGCTTCAAAGCCTCCCGCCTATCCTACACATTCATTCACTAATACCACTGCAAAGCTGTAGTAAAGGTGCACGGGGTCTTTCCGTCTGACCGCGGGTACTGAGCATCTTAACTCAGAGTTCAATTTCGCTGAGTCGGTGTTGGAGACAGCGGGGCAGTCGTTACGCCATTCGTGCAGGTCGGAACTTACCCGACAAGGAATTTCGCTACCTTAGGACCGTTATAGTTACGGCCGCCGTTTACCGGGGCTTCGGTTCAGAGCTTGCACCCCTCTCCTTAACCTTCCGGCACCGGGCAGGCGTCAGTCCCTATACGTCGTCTTGCGACTTCGCAGAGACCTATGTTTTTAGTAAACAGTCGCCACCCCCTGGTCTGTGCCACCCCCCTCTGGTTGCCCAAAGAGAGGTCCCCCTTCTCCCGAAGTTACGGGGGTATTTTGCCTAGTTCCTTCAACACCGTTCTCTCAAGCGCCTTGGTATACTCTACCTGTCCACCTGTGTCGGTTTAGGGTACGGTCTAAAGCTGGTGCTATTTCCTGGAAGTCCCAGGCTGCCTCTCCAATCCAATAAGGAAAGACAACTTTCGGCCTTCGTCACATCCAGCAGGCCCAGGAATATTAACCTGGTTCCCATCGCCTACGCCTTTCGGCCTCGGCTTAGGGGCCGGCTCACCCTGCGCGGATTAGCCTTGCGCAGGAACCCTTGGACTTTCGGCGAGAGTGTTTCTCACACTCTTTGTCGCTACTCATGCCAGCATTCTCACTTCCGATACCTCCAGCACACCTCGCGGTGCACCTTCGCAGGCTTACGGAACGCTCCGCTAC